>NZ_BAAANE010000001.1:0-266929 GCF_039529635.1 Kribbella alba
CAGCATCTTCCGAAGGGGTCAGTTTTCAGTCGCCGCCTAGGGGTCAGTTTTCACCTGCCGTCGACATGCACTCGGCCGGGATTCGCCGCAGGCGGCCCACGGGGACGGACTCCAGCTCGCCAGACTTGACGATCGCGTACGCGAAGGTCCGGCCGATCCCAAGACGTGCAGCCGCCGCCTCGACCGTGAGCAGCAAGGGCGCTGGCTTATCGGACACCTGCCGCAGGGAATCGACTGCTTCAAGAGCGCTAGTCATTGCCGTTCTCCTCTGCTCTGCGGTGCTGTCGCTGGTGGTCGCGTTGCGGGGTTCGGTCATGCGCTCTCCCAGATGGCCGGCGGCTCAGCGATGGCATCGCTGGAAACTGATCGGACACCCCTCGGACCCCAAGCCGTCCCAGACGTCCCAGCCGTAACTTCCCTGGTCAGAGCCGGGACGGCTTGAGTGGTTGGGACGGCTTGAGCCGTCCCAGGGGTTGAAGCTGTCCCCGTGCTGACCTGCGAAGGGACGCCTGGGACGGCTGGGACGCCTTCCCCATCGGCAGCCTTCGGCTCGGGGCAGTACCGGTTCCATGCATCGGTGAAATCGCTGCGGGCGTAGCCCTTGGCCTGTCCGGTGGTGAACCGGATGTTCGCGCTGCGGATCTCGAAGTCGCGCAGCAGGTTGCCCATCTTCATCGGAGTCAGCCCGTTGGGTCCGTGGGTTGCCCAGGGCGCCTCCGGATCGGATTTGAGCCGGTCGAGCAGTGCTGCCGTAGGCAGCGCGTCGGCGTCCTGGAACGCGATCCGGCAGTCAGCCAACAGACGGGTGTGTAGTGATCCCTCCTCCCCCGCATCACGATCGCTAGTGAGCACGACAGCCGGCTTGCGACGGCCGCAACCCGATGACCGGCCGCGTCTGCCTCCTGGGCGACCACAAGGGCTACCACCGCGACACAGCAGGCGCCGAGTGGCTCGAAGACTAGAGCCAGCCACATGAAGACACGGAACACCCGAGACCGCGAACTACGCCGTTGGGCACTGCGAATCGAAACGCTGGATCGGCGCAACAGCGCACACCCAGACCGCTACGACCCTCGCGGCGTCAGCCAGATCCTCCCGTGGTGCGTCGAGGCATACCTAGCCAGAGGCTGGATCCTCCCTCGAATGTCGACCCGCAGATATCGCCAACTCGAACGGCAGAACCTGAGATCCAAGACATGAGCAACCAGAGGCAATACCAAGCGCTCGTGATCCGCGACGGCTTTGACATCGACTCCCGTACAGCGCCGGCCGCCCTGGCTAAGCAGTACGCCAATGTCATGAGACTGCTCTACCTGAACGACCATATCCGCTGCGACCGCGTCGCCGCGATGCAACGCCACCTGGCGCGATAGCCAGACCCCGCATTGACGCAGGGGCAATTGTGGCCCCAGACGGGCGGATCTAAGACCAAATCGGTACGCTGACTCGCAGCCAGCTGGTGACCCCTGGAAAGGACGGGTGCGGACGCATGATCCGGGTGCGGTGGACAGTTCCCCCTAAGCACATTGCCTAGCGATGGAGCTTGCATTCGAGACCCGCGCGCTCAGAACCCTCTGCGAAGAGGACGACGTCGCCGCAGAGAAGCTGCCAGGAGAGGTTGTCGATGCACTCAAACGGCGTCTGGCAGATCTGCATGCAGCAGACTCGGTGCTTGATCTGGTTGTTGGCCGACCCGATTTTGACTCCACGGCGCCCCTCGTGCGGATGACGCTCGCAGCCAACTATGTGCTCACCTGTGCGGCGAATCACCGAACATGCCCCCTACAGGCCGCCGGCGCAGTAGATTGGCAGCGTGTTCGCCGCCTGAAGATCCTCACGATCGAGAGGAGCGAGAGCGATGCCTAGCAACGCGACGTTCGCCCCGCGTTGGGCCTCCCCCCCAGGCGACACAATCCGAGAGGCTCTGGTCGAGCGCGGTCTATCCCTGACCCAGTTTGCAGACATGATGGCGTGCTCACCGGAACGCGCCTCCGGACTCCTTGATGGTGCTGAACCGATCTCGCTCGAACTTGGCCGACGACTTGCCGACACCATCGGGGCCACTACTCAGTTCTGGATGTCTCGTGATGCGCAGTACAGAGACGATCTGGATCGTGTCAAGGCCGACCGGTGGGCGGAATCTTTGCCTACAGCAGAGATGCGAAAACTTGGCTGGCTGCCGAAAACCTCTGACTGGCATGAGCGCCTCGATGCCTCCTTGCATTTCTTCGGCGTCCCCGATCTCCGCACGTGGAACGACACCTACGGGTCGATGCTCGCAACCGCCAAATTCCGAACCTCACCAAAGATCCGAACGGACGCAGCAGCAGTTGCGGTTTGGCTTCGCCAAGGCGAGGTCGAAGCCCAGCACCTCAACGTTGAGCGGTGGAACCCAGTTAGGTTCCGAGATGCACTGGCTGACGCCAAGAGTCTGACCAGGGAGAAGGATCCGGCCGTCTTCCTGCCTGCACTCACGTCGCTGTGTGCGAGCGCGGGCGTTGCGATTGTCCTGGTCCGCAGCCCTCAAGGTTGTCCGGCGAGCGGGGTGGCACGACGCCTGGAGTCCGGCAATCCACTCCTTGTCCTAAGCGGTCGACACCGATCGGACGATCACCTCTGGTTCACCTTCTTCCACGAGGCAGCACACGCCCTCCTGCACGATCCTGGTCTGGTATTCGTCGATGAATTGGCGCCCGAGAGTCCGGCCGCATCAGATGCTGAGCGCGAGGCTGACAAGTTCGCGGAAGATATTCTCTGCCCGCGATCTTTGCTTGAAATGCTGCCAAGTAGGCGCATAACCACAAGAGATGTTATCCGAGTAGGCAGAGCAGGTGGCGTCGCGCCAGGGGTTATAGTCGGGCAACTTCAGCACAATGGGATACTTGGATATGATCAGCTTAATAGCCTAAAGCGACGATACCGATGGAACGGATCTAACCTCGAAAGTGCCTAAACGTCGCCGAGCTCTTCTGCCAATTACATAGCGAGTCCTCCAAGACATCCGGACCGACCTTGAGGTATTCCTCCAACTCCTCAATACCGTCCTGGCACTCTCGGCTACTTAGACCCTTCGAACGCCCGAGTAGCAGCTGCGCCCCGTAAAGCGGGCCAGTAGCTCCTACGAGATAGGTATGAGCCGGCACGATGTTGGCGAGTTCTAGCTTGCTAACTAAGGACAGATAGTCAAAGCGCGCGACACGACCAAAGCGGCTAACCCTCGCCATCGATCTGTAAAGAGCGTCGAATCCCGCCGTCGGCTCCAACTCCTCCACAGCGCCGAACAGGTCCGCATGGGAACCCGCGGCCACTACCCATTGAACATACGTGGACACCACTTCCCCAGTTCCAGAACGCGTCGAGCCGGCCAGACTCTCATACTTTCTATGGTTTCCAAATCCACGGGGGACTCCCGGCCGCTGTAGCTCCGCCCTATTATCATCCAGCCACCGCCGAAACTCGCCTGTATCGGCCACCACGCTCACCCAATCCCACCGCCCACCTTGGCCAAGCTTTCCATACACTTCGCGGGCATACCTCCACTCTGCCCGTAGGTGCTTACCGAAGTGCACATACAAGAAGACCATCCAGCAGGCTTCCTCGAAATTGCCGCCGCGATCGTTCAGGATTGCCGCCTTGAGCGGGTCGAACGCATCACTGGCTGGATCCGCCCCGGCAGGTGAAAGCTCCATCTGACGAAGACGCTGAATGTATCTATTGCGTCGCTCGCTATCGATTATCTGCTCGACCAGGACATCCCGAGTCGCGGGTGACTTTATCCCCGGAAGTGGATATCTCTCGTTTTCAAAGCGATCGAGACACGCAAGGAGCCTATCCGCCTCTACCCTATCGGCGGGTCTCACGCTGTATCCAATTGCGCAGACTTGCCAACCCATGCACCAATTCGGGATATGACATCTGATGTAACCCCAAAGCTGCTCTGCAGGTTGTGGTTGTACCCAAGTACCCGTATTGGTTCAAGCAATCGGACACCGCCGATGACCTCAACCGAGCCCGTATAGGCGTACCCCGGGACGGCGGCCGCCTTACCACGCGGCAATGACCAGTCATCCCGCCATTCAACCTCAAGGCTGCAACCAGTCATCAATTCGAAGTGCTTGACAACGGATCGGCCATTTAAGACAAGAACTCCGATATCTGAATTACGCAGAAGTAGTCCCAGAGCATCATACGTTTCGCTCAACAACAGCCGTTGCTCACCAGGCGGAAGACTTCCCCATTTGTTGGATGTGGCATAGGGAACGAGGTCAAGATGGCAAGCCGTCGAGTGCGCACCATAGAAGGTGGCGCCGCTCGGCTTCAGAACCTCTTCCAAAATTCTAAACCAACGATCATAGGGGTTGGTGCGGAAGTAGCGACGGCATGCATTGACCATGTCACGGAGATGCGAGCCGTTGACCTCCGCCCATCGCTCGCAGTCGAGCGATTTCAAGGTCGGCAACCTTCTATCTGAATCATCAAGCTCGAAGCCTCGCGAATCAACGAACTCTCGATTGCTTGGATTGATGCCAACTGTAGCAATTCTAGCCGTTTTAAGATCACCAAAGAAGGGAACCGGACAGCTCCATGGAATGACGCTTGTCCCGCCGACGCGCCCCGAATCCAAGCGATCGATAAACGTCGACATAGCCGAATACATCTTCTCTACCTCACTATGTTTTCCAGCTTATCTTGAATAAAGACATCGTAGATCGAGTTGTCCATTGTCTCCCCGATAGCAGCAACATCACCAACTTTGCGCTGCTTAACTAAGGCATATATTGCGAGAAGTCGCGCCACGTCAGCCCAGTACGGAGATCCATCTAGCATCTCAGGAACCAGCCCATCGCCAGATCTGAGCAGTTCCTCTGTATGGATCAGCTTCTCGACGGCCGCCCATTGGTCCCCTTGGGGCATCTCAGGCATTTGCGACTGGGTCGACTGCCACCCCTCGGCAAGAAATGCTTTGGCGGCAGAGATATTCCTTTGATACAGATGGAGACTGCCCGTGAAGTGCGTATAGGAGCCGACAGGCAACGACAACGACCGCGCTATAAGCTCCTGGAGCATCGTAAAGCAGAACACGTCGTGCGGAAGTCCGAGCCATGTGTCACTTGAGCGCATATATGTGAGCAACTGCAGTTTGTTTCCCCGAATGAGAAATTGCATCGTACAAGTGCAGGGCACATCTTCATGATGCTCTGCGACATCCGAGTGATCGAACAACTGAATCACGGCCCGGCGACTGGACGGCTTTTTTCGCAGGGTATTCACGACATATTCGACCTGGTTGATCCCATCGAAGGCGAATAGACGGGGACCGTACCCTCCATGGATTACGCCTTCTTCAGCAAACTTAGAGTAGGTGGAAATATAATAAGCGATATGACTTAGATCATTATGCCCGGACAGATACCAGCATAGTTCCCCAAGGGAACTGAACAGACGCCCCCTGCCTTCGCTCCGACTAAGCCGCGCCAACGGATTATCGAGCGTTAGCACAGCGCCACATACATCCAACGCAGGACCTTTTGTGGGGTTCGTTAGCTCGCCATCGTTCAAGATTGTTTCAATTGCCTCGCGCAGGAGGTCATCGAGCGTATCAGCTCGAAGTACGATAACCATGCCACTCCTCCCATTCGGGTAGCGCGGATAATATGCTGGTTCAATTCCTTGAAGTGATGATATGCCCATCGACCCAGAAACGGGAGAAGCAGCACAACTTGATAGCGGCGTGTCGTGACCCGGCGGCCCTCAGGGACATTAGGTCATCTATAGTTGCTCAACGTCACGAGGAGGACGCCTGCATTGATGCATCGATGTTTCTTCGGCCAGGCGGACGGAGCGCCTGACCATATTTCATTTGTCACAGCGACCGCGCCCGAGGGTTGTGGTGACGTCCGATGGGCGGGGTGTCGCCTCGGATGCGGGGTCACGGTTGCTGGCCGACCTGGCCGAGGTGTGTGGGTTGACCGCGGAGTTCAGTGACGCGGTGGCGCCGCTGCGGCAGCGTCGTTCGGGTCACGATCCGGGCCGGGTGCTGGTCGATGTTGCGGTGATGCTGGCCGATGGTGGCGAGGCGATCAGCGATCTGGCCGTGCTGCGCGGCCAGCCTGACCTGTTCGGCCCGGTCGCCTCGACCCCGACCGGGTGGCGGGTTCTCGACGCTGTCGACGACTCGCTGCGTGCCGCGCTGCGTCAGGCCAGGGCGCTTGCCCGGGAGCGGTTGTGGTTGCAGCGCGACGATTCCGGGCGTGGTCTGCCGGGCGCGATGGCTGCAGGTCGTGTGTTGCCGGGGTGTGGTGGTCGACCTGGACGCCACGTTGCAGGAGGCGCACTCGGACAAGGGGGGTGCGGCAGCGAATTTCAAGGGCGGGTTTGGCTACCACTCGGTGTTGTGCTGGCTGGACAACACCGGCGAGGCGCTGGCCGGTCGGCTTCGGCCGGGCAACGCCGGCGCGAACACCGCCGCCGACCACATCACCGTCTTGGACGACGCGCTGGCCCAGATCCCTGACGCCCACCGCCACGGCGTGCCGATCCTGGTCCGGGCCGACGGCGCGGGATGCTCCAAGGAGTTCCTGGCCCACATCCGGTCCTTGCGGGACCGAGGTGTGCAGGCCGAGTTCTCGGTCGGGTTCACGATGACCGAGCCGGTCAAGGCCGCCATCGACGCCCTGCCGACCTGGGCGTGGCTGCCCGCGATCGAGGCCGACGGGGACCCGCGCGACGGCGCCGAGGTCGCCGAGCTGACCGGGTTCCTGCCCGGGCTGGCCGCCGCGGGCGGCCGGATGGGATGCGGGTGATCGTGCGCCGTGAACGCCCACACCCCGGCGCGCAGTTGTCGCTGTTCGACCAAGACCACGGACTGCGCTACCAGGCCTTCGCCACCGACGCACCCCCTCGGCCAGCTCACCCACCTCGAGGCCCGGCACCGCGCCCACGCCCGCGTCGAGGACCGGATCCGAGCCGCGCAAGGCCACCGACCTGGGCCGGTTCCCGTCCCGACACTTCGACATCAACGCCACCTGGCTCGAACTCGCGATGGTCGCGGCCGACCTGATCGCCTGGGCACAGACCACCCTGCTCACCGGCGACCTGGCCAAGGCCGAACCGAAAACCCTGCGCTACCGGCTTCTGCACGTCGCCGCCCGCATCACCCGCGGACAACGCAAACTCTTCGTCCGGATCACCGACCACTGGCCCTGGCGCCACGAACTCGCCGCCGCATCCGCCCGGCTCGCAGCCCTACCCCAGCCGCTGCGCACCCGAGAAGACCAACCCCCGACCATCCACCACCAAGGACCCAGAGCAGCCGGCACGAGCAAGCCGGCAACACCGCCCTGCCCACCAACCCAACAACAACACCAGCAGCCGAAACAACCGCCCGACCACACGATCAACGCCCTACTGAAAGACCGGGGCTAGGAAGCTCGCCGCGCGTCGCGGAGCCCAACGATGCAGCCTGGAACTGCCGGGTGGCTGGTGGGCGAGCGGCAGGGTGAGCGGTGGTCTTAGTTGCGGTCTCATTCGCTGGCGTTCGCGAACCAGATCGAGTCCTGCCGTTCCGCTGGCGAAGCCTGTTTGACCTACGGCGAACACGGCCGGGCGGAGTTGGAAAGCCTGTTGGGGGCAACTCCTCACGAGTTCGAATCTCGTATCCTCCGCCACTCTCCGAGCGGCCACCCGATCAGCCTTCCACTGCTCAAGTGCATCATGTGGTCGCTTGCAGAGACGAAGTTGAACCGGCCCGGCCGCATCAGCGGCCGGGCCGGTTGCTGATGTGGCTGCCCGAGCATGCATCGCGCCGCCGATGTTAGGTTCGCCGGCATGAGCCAGCAGATCGGGGCCCGGGAGTTCCACGCGGCCGATGGGGTTGAGGACTGGCGCTCGCTTTACCACTTGGTCTCGGCCCACTTCCGGACCGGCTCGCTGGCTAGGGGCATCGCGTTCGTCGATGAGATCGGCCTGCTCACCGGGGAGGTCGAAGAGCAGTACCTCAGTGTCGATCTGCGGTCGGCCGGTGTCACGGTGTCCATGGGGCTGCGCGACATCGCGCTGGCCCGCCGGATCTCTGCCGCCGCCAAAGAACTGGACATCCCCGCCGACCCGACCGCCGTGCAGGTCGTCAACGTCACCCTCGACGCACTCGTCGGCGCGGACGTGCTGCCGTTCTGGCGGGCGCTGCTTGGTTACGGCCAGATCGGCGACGACTACCTGTTCGACCCGTTGCGCCGCGCCCCAGGTTTCGGGTTGCAGCAAATGGATGCGGCGCGCCCACAGCGCAACCGCATGCACCTCGATGTCGCCGTCCCCCACGATCAGGCCGAGGCCCGGATCTCCGCCGCCCTGGCCGCGGGCGGCCGGCTGGTCTCAGACGCGCACGCGCCGATGTGGTGGGTGCTGGCCGATGCCGAGGGCAATGAGGCGTGCGTGGCCACCTGGGTCGGCCGCGCGTAGAGACCGCTCGTCGACTCAGCGTGGCCAGAGGACCTCTCGCGCCGCTCAGGGTGAACATCAGGTTGTCGATTCGATGGTCCATTGATCGTCAGGTAGGTACCACAGGCAACCAGAATCGCAAGGAGTCACGATGTCCCATCCCGTTGTTCACACCGAGATCCGGTCCGAGGACCCCGACGCCACCCGCAGGTTCTTCGCGGACCTCTTCGGCTGGAAAGTCGCGTCCGAAGGCGCGTTCCCGGGCTACACCTTCATCGACACGGGCGCCGAGGGCGGTCCGTATGTGGCGATCGGTCCGCGACAAGGCGCGGAGGACGAGGTTCTCTTCTTTGTCGGCGTCGAAGACGTGGCAGCAACATTGACGAAAGCCGAAGAGCTCGGCGGGAAGATCATTCAGCCGACGCAACAGGTGCCGGGCACGACCTTCGGCGTCTTCGCCGACATCCACGGTCACAAAGTCGGTGTCGCAGCAAACGGCTAGGAGCGCGCAGCCGCGGGCCGGACTCCTCCAAGTCTTCGTCTCAGTTTCCGTCTCATTCGCCAAGGTTCATCGCCGTTCGCGACCAATCGACCGACGTGGAGTCCAGGCGTCACGAACGTCAAGACCGCCTGCCTGAACACGGCTCCGAGAACCACCGTACGGGTCGAAGGCGGCAAGACCCTGACCACGGACGGCCCGTTCCTCGCCGCCGGCGATCGTCTTGAGGTGTCGATGAACAGCACCGCGTTTCCCGACGAGCGTCTGGAGCTCATCTTCGTGAAAATCAGCGGCGGGCTGGGGCGGAGATCGCTAAGGTATGGCCGAAGGTTCAGGGCCTGAAGGAGGTGGTGCACATGCGTGACATTCACGTGGTGCTGCCTCGCTGTGAAATCCAGCGGCCCTGAACCTGACGGGGCTCACCGCATTGGTCTGATGCGGAGGAGCTGTTATGGAAGCGATCGATCAAGCCGTGGAACTGCTGGCTGCCAAGGGTCTCTTCGAGGGTTACCCGCGGCCGTATTGGGTGGCCGGTGGGTGGGCGCTCGACCTGTTTGCCCGACGAGTACGCCGACCGCATGGCGATGTCGACGTACTGGTTCTTGCTCGTGATCTCGAGGTAGTAGCGGAAACGTTCACCGGGCCACGGCCGGTTCTGCAGTTTGCCGAGACCGGCGAGCAACGGCGATGGGCAGACGGTGAGAACCTGACGCCCGGGCCCCATGCGCTCGTCTTTCCAGACAACGAGTGCGGTACTCCGGTGCAGATTCTGCTAGGTGCAGCGGACGGCGACGAGTGGGTTTACCACCGCGGCCGCGGCACGCTACGCAAGAGCCTCACCGAGATCACACTGCGTTCCCCACAAGGGATTCCATACCTGGCGCCAGAGATTGTCTTGCTCTACAAATCGCGAAACCTGCGCCCGAAGGACGACGCGGACTTCACCGACGTCCACCACCTGCTCGACGCCGCACGCCGGCAATGGCTCATCGAGCACATCGTCCCGGGATATCCGGACCACCCGTGGCTGCCTGCCCTCAGAGTTCGGTCCAGCTGAAACCCGTACGCCGGTACGCCGGCTGCCCGGGCGGCTCCGCAACGAGCCGCCCGGGCAGTTCCTGCGCGGCGGGTCAGCTGTGGCTGTCCCACTGGCCGGGCTGGTAGTCCCCGGCGGGCTGCTGAGTGATGACGTTCATGCGGTTGAAGGTGTTCATCAGGGCAATGTGGGATACCAAGGCGGTGAGCTGGTCATCGTCGTAGTGCTTGGCGGCGTTGGCCCAGACCTCGTCGGAAACCCCACCAGTTGCGTCGGCGATGCGGGTCCCCTGCTCGGCCAGCTCCAGGGCGGCACGCTCGGCCTCGGTGAAGACCGTCGCTTCCCGCCAAGCCGCCACCAGGTTGAGTCGGAACGAGGTTTCCCCCGCCTTGGCGGCGTCCTTCGTGTGCATGTCGATGCAGTAGGCGCAGCCGTTGATCTGGCTTACACGGAGCGCCACCAGTTCCAGCGTCGCAGCCGGCAGTGCCGACTCGGTCACGACCTTGCTGGCCGAGACGATGTGCTTCACGAACTTGGCCGCGAGCGGGTTGCCGAGGTAGTTGAGACGGGCGTCCACGGTGATCTCCCTTGCTGTGCTTGTGGTTACACCCGATTGACAAAACCGCCCGGCCAGAACGTGACACCCAGCCGATGTGATGCCCGTCTCCCTTCGTCGCGTCAGAGCAGCGGGAGGAGTTGGGCTTCTTCGTGGTCGAGATGGGCGTTCAGTCGATCGACGAGTTCGTCGAGTTTGGGAAGGGACGCGGAGGGGGTGGACGTCGATACGAGGTGTTGGAGGTCGTCCAAGAGATTGGCGATCTGGTCGTGCTCGGATTGGAGACGGGTGATGGTGGGCGCGAGGTCGGGGTGACGGGTCAGTAGGGAGGGGAACAGGCCTGCGGTTTCGCCGGTGTGGTGGAAATGGAGACCCTGGCAGAGAGTCAGGCAGTTGATGCGGAGTTGGGCGCCCAGGGAAGGGCCCGAGGAGGCGAACTCCTTGCGGATCAAGGCGAGTTCGCGGCGGAAGGCGTTGTGGATCTGTTTGAGGGTCTCGGCGAAGGAGCCGGCGCTCGGAGGGCCGATGGTTGCGGGTGTCAAGGCGACCACCGGGAGGGTTCGGTTGGTTCTGGCTTGGTATTCGGCCCAGCCGGGATCTACCTCGGCCAGGCGGGTGAAGATCTCGTCGCGCTCGGCGTCCCGCAGTACGAGGGCAGTTGCCTCGTAGGTGAAGAGGCCGGTTTCTACGGTGACTCCGGGATTGGCGAGGAGGTTGTAGTACCAGTCGGGGTGTTTGGGGCCGCCGCCCGCGGAGCCTACGACGAGTACGCGGCCGGCCGTGTCGGGGTAGTAGCCGAGGATGGTTGTGTGCAACGCGCCGGAGCGGGCGCCGGTGGTGGTGAGCAGAAGCAGTCGGGCTCCGTCGAAGGGGCCGCCGACCTGGCCGGCATTGGCGCGGAACTCCTTGATGATCTGTTGCGTGAAATCGTTCAGCATTCTCTTCTTTCCGGCGCAGCTGGCATGACAAAGTGCCCGCAGAGCCCTGCGGGATGGAGGACCCACCGAGGGTGCACGGCAGGTATAGCGGCGCTAAGGCGATGCGCCAAACACGCGTAGTCAAAGGGGAAGGCGGGCCTCTAGCGGCCCTGCCGGCGCTCAGAGCGCAGCCGGGTACCTAACATGATCTTGGCCCAAGGCCGACCCGGCAGTCACCTGTGAAGCATAAACGATCGGGGTGCAGCCAGACACTCGCGAATTCGTACTCAAGCGGCCGAGCGGCAGCGAGGTCTACATCAGGTGATCAGTTGGTTTTCCTTGGCTGCGAGCGGGTTGTCGGTGGTCCACGTGTAGCCGGGGCCGTCGCGGGGGATGGACCAGGCATCGTTGTAGTGGACCGACCGAACCGCGGCGCAATCCGAAAGCACGACTTTTCGGAAGAGAATCGCTACGGATAGTCAACAGTCGGGTTCGATCGGTAGCAGAAATGCCCGAGATCGCCTGCCTGGACGGGAAAGCATGAAGAAATCCGCCAAAAGAACCGAAGAAACCTGTAACGGTCCCCAGGTTGTGACGATAAAGGGGTGAGCGACCAAGCCGGGGGGCTTTGTGGACGCTCCGGTGTTTCTTCGGGACCACCGGTGTTGTGGAGGGGGCCCCAGCAGGTGCTCGCCCGGGGCGGGGCGAGCACCTGCAGTGGGGGCCGATCAGTCGGAGGGGTGCCGATCAGCCACCCTGACCAGCCAGCATCAGCCCTTGATTCCCACGTTCGCCATTCCCTCGACGAAGCGCTTCTGAGCGAAGACGAACATCACGATCATCGGCAACGTCGCCAACGCCGTACCGGCCATCAGATAAGGCCACTGGATCTCCGCCGGGTTCTGCGCGAAGATCGCCAGTCCCAGCTGGAGCGGTCGCATCGCGTCCGACGTGGTGATCATCAGCGGCCAGAGGAATCCGTTCCAGGCCGCCTCGATCTGGAAGACGCAGATGGTGATCAGGGCCGGCTTGATCAGCGGCGTCATGATCCGCCAGAAGATCCCGAACTCACCGAGACCGTCCACCCGGGCGGCCTGCGCCAGCTCGTTCGGGATCGAGACATAGAACTGCCGCGCCAGGAACGTGAACAGAGGCGCGGCGCCCAGCGGGATGATCAGTCCCCACCACGAGTTGAGCCAGCCGATCCCGCCCTGCCCGAGGATGTTGTTGCCGCCGAACAGCGGGATCGACTTCACGATCAGGAACAACGGCACCAGGATGATCTGGAACGGGACCAGCAGCAGCAGGATGAAGTAGCTCAGCAGCGCCTTCGAACCGCGGATCGGCAGTTTCGCCAGCGCATACCCGGCCGTAGTACAGACGGCCAGCGTGAACGCGGTCTCGCCGACGGCGATGAACAGGCTGTTCCGGAAGTACCGCAGGAACGGTGCCGTCTGCATCGCCTCGGTGAAGTTGTGCCAGCGCAGTTCGCCGGGCAGCCAGGAGAACTTCATGATCTCCAGGTCGCTCTTGAACGCGGTCAGCATCATCCAGAGGAACGGCGTGATCATCAGCATCGCGCCAACGGTCAGGACGACGTACAGCAGGATCCGGCCGGGCCGGACTGACGAGGACTTGCCGGCGGCGACCGCGGGCAGCGTTGCGCTAGTCATTGGTATCCGCCTTCTGGAGCAGGCGTCCGAAGCTGATGAAGAGCGCGATCAGGATCATCATGATCACGGTCTCGGCGGACGCGTAGCCGAGCTTCAGGTCCTGGAACGCGTTCTGGTAGATGTCCAGCACGAGCACCCGGGTCTCGGTGCCGGGGCCGCCCCTGGTCATCACGTAGACCAGGTCGAAGACCTGGAAGGTGCCGACGATCGAGGTGATCAGGACGAAGAACTGGACCGGGCCGAGGGCGGGCCAGGTGACGTTGGCGAACCGCTGCCACCGGTTCGCGCCGTCCAGGTCGGCCGACTCCAGCAGGTCGCGGGAGACACCCTGCAGCGCCGCCAGGTAGATGATGATCTTCGTCCCGAGCCCCTGCCAGATCCCGACCACCATCAGCGCCGGCAGCGCGGTCGCCGGGTCCGCCAGCCAGCGGTTCGGCGCGAGTCCGAACAGGCTGAGGAACCCGTTCGCCAGACCGGAGCCCGGGTTGTAGATCCAGAGCCAGATCGTGGCGATCGCGACCGTCGCGGTCACCGTCGGGATGTAGAACGCGGTCCGGAAGAACCCGATCGCCTTGATCTTCTGGTTCAGCCCGATCGCCACCGCCAGCGAGATCGCCATCGACAGCGGGATCACGATCACGGCGTACAGGACGGTGTTCACCAGGGAGGCCTGGAAGTCGACGTCCCGGATGAGCTCGGAGTAGTTGCCGAAGCCGACCCAGGCCCAGGAGTCACCGAAGCTGTAGTCGGTGAGGCTGAGCACGAGCACCGCGATCACCGGGATCACGATGAAGATCCCGGAGTGCAGCAGGGCGGGCGACAGCAGCAGCCAGCCGGCCCGAACCTGGCTGCGGATCAGCTTGCGGCTGTCCTTGGCCGGAGCGACCTTGCGGGGTGCGGCGACTGCGGGCGTGGTGCGTTCGAGTGTGGCGCTCATCGGGACTGTCCTGCCAGGTTGGCCAGCACCTTGGCGGGATCCTTCTGGCCGAGGACCGCCTGGGTGAGCTGGATGTCGAAGTTGCCGCGCATCTCGAGCCAGTTGGCCGGCGGGCTGTTCTCGTTGACCGCATGCACCAGGCCGTCGGCGACGAACTTGCTGAGCGGGTTCGACTTCGCCTGCGGCGAGTTGCCGGCGTCCTTGTAGGCCGGGAGCTTCTTGTTCAGCTTGGCGATCGCGTCCAGCGTGGTCGGCTGGGTGAGCGACTGAATGAAGGCCCAGGCCGCATCCTTGTGCCGGCTGCGCGAGCCGATCGAGGCCAGGTCGCCCCCGACGTACTCGATCTCCTTGCCGCTGTCGAAGCGGAAGTACTTCAAGTCATCGCAGTTCTTCTGGCCGATGCCCTTGTCCGAGCAGTCCACGGCGCCACCGACGATGCCCATCGCTGCTTCACCGGTCAGCACCAGCGGCTGCTGCGCCGCGTTCTGCTGACCGTACGCCTGGACGTTGTTGATCATCGACTTGATCCACAGCAACGTCTCCAGCCCCTGCTGGTTGTTGAAGTTCGGTTCGCCGTTGACGTAGAGCATCGTGCCGGTGGAGGACAGGAAGGTGGTGAACGACTGCCGGAAACCGGTCGCGGAGGCCAGGTCGAAGCCGCTGCGGGTGATGGTGCCGCTGGCGTCCCGCTTGGTCAGCTTCTCGGCCGCCACCTTGATCTCGGCCAGCGAGGTCGGCGGCTTGTCCGGATCGAGGCCGGCCTCCTTGAAGGCGCTGATCCGCAGCGCGACCGCGCGAGCGTCCGCGATCAGCGGATAGGCGTAGAGCTTGCCGTCGTAGGTGGCCGGCGGGATCATCGCGGCGACGCTCTTCTCCCGGATCACGTCCGGAGTCACCCCGTACGGCGCCAGGTCGGTGAAGATCCGCTTGGAGGCGAACGGCTGGATCCAGCCGACACCGGTGACCATCACGTCGTACGGGATGCCGGCCGCGATCGAGGTCGACATCTTCTCGTTCAGGTTGTTGTACGTCGCGAAGTCGGGCTCGACCTTCATCTTCGGGTAGGTCCGGTGGAAGTCCTGGACGACCTTGTCGAACGCCTCCCGGCCCTTGGTGCTGGCCGGGAACGACGGGATCAGGACGCGCAGCGTACCGGTCGCCTCAGCGGGCGGTACGCCGTCCGTACTCTTGTCGATCACCCCGTTGCCACAACTGCTGGCGGCCAGGCCGACTATCGCGGCCAGCACCACCAGTCCACTCCGGGCGCCACGTCTCACAAGGGAACTCCTTCGCTGCCGAGCGGGTCGGCCGCCAGATCGTGACGACCGGACCACCGAGTGCAGCGAAAGTATGGGAAAGGGCTTTCCCCGTCAATACCCCAGCGCTCGAATGATCAAATTCGATCATTGATGGAACTCTACGGAGCCGAGTTCCACGCGCAGTTACCGCCTGACTGCGGTCTCCAGAGCCCCGCAGGAGGCTCGGACGCGGAGTTCCGGCAGGAGGCTGAGGTGTTGCGTCGCGGCCGCGCGGCCCGGTGCGCCGCGAAGTTTGCGGAGGAGGAGTTCGCAGGCGGTCCCACCGAGCATCAGCTTGGGCGGGCACATAGCAGTCAGCGGTACTACGGCCAGCGCGGCGGTCTCGTCGTTGTACGCGACGACCGCGAGATCGTCGGGGATGCGCAATCCTCGCTCCATCGCCCGTTCTACCAGCCGCGCGGCGTGCTCGTCGGAGTGCACCAGCACCGCGCGGGCGCCATGCGCCTTGCACTCGGCCAGGAACGCGTCCAACTGGGCCAGGGTGGTCTCGTCCTCACCTCGCGCGGGCAGTTCCACCGGCGAGACGAACAGGTCGACCCCGAGGCTGCCGGCCGCCTCGGCGATGCCCTGCCGGAGCCAGTGCGCGGTGACGCTCGCGTTCAGGTTGATGCCGATGCGGCGATGGCCGAGCGAGACGAGATGCCTGAGCGCGAGCATCGCGCCGTACGCGTGGTCGGTCCGGACATGGTCGTACTCGTGCTCCACGTGCGGGAACCCGAACGCGCGCTCCATCAGGACCACCGGTATGTCGATGTCATCCAGCCAGCGGCCCAATTCGCCCGCGCGGCCATCGCCCAGCGCGGTACTGAGGAGCAACCCGGTCACGCCGATCCCGAGCACCTTCTCGAGTCGCTCCTGCTCCACTGCCACGTCGTAGCCGGACACCCCCAGCACCAGGCGGGCGCCGTACCGGTCTGCCATCGCCTCGGCGCCACGGATCACGTCGGTGTAGTAGAACGTGGAACTCGGCACGACAATGCCGATCGTGAGCTGGCTCTCGGCCATCCCGTTCTCGGCCATCCCGTTCTTGGCCATCACGCTTTGCACCATGCCGCTCGGGCCGCTCGGGCCGCCCGGGCCGCCCGGGCCGATCCCGCTGGTCCCGACGGCTCCCCCGTGCACCCGGCGGAGCAGTCCGGCGGAGTCCAGCTCGGCGAGGTCCCGGCGTACTGTGATCGCGGAGACGCCGAGCTCTGCGGCCAGCTCGGCCACCCGGAGCCGGCCGTGCCGGCGCAGGTTCCGCAGGATCAGCTCGTGGCGCTCCGGTGCAAGCATGCTGTCCCCTGGGCCTGTTGTCTGGATGTGATTGTTTGTGATCATACGATCATGACCGCCGAAGCGAAGGATTCTTGGTGAGCGACGCAGGAGGAATGGGCCGGAGCAACGTCGTGCTGTCGAAGCTCTCGATGGTCGGCGACCTGCTCATGCTGCAACTGGTGTTCGTGGTGCTCAGCGTCGGCGTCGTCACGCTTTATCCGGCGGCTTTCGCGCTGCAGCGAGTGCTGCCGGATGCGATCGGCCAGGAACACCCACAGCTGCTGCGCCGGTTCTGGCGGCAGTTCAGGTGGGCCTTCCCTCGCTTCTGGCTGGCCGGCCTCTGCCTGTACGCCGGGAGCATCGCCCTCGCGTTCGGGTTGCTCTTCTGGGTCCAGACGGGCGGGCCGATCCGGATCGCCGCCTTGGCCGTCCTGATTCCCCTCACCGGCATGATCGTCGGGCTCTACCTCAGCGCGCTGGCCGTTCTCCCTCGGGCGGGCGAGGACGTCACGCCGCGCAGCCTGTTCCGCGCCGCCAACCTCTTCCTGCTGCAGCACTCGCTCGGGATCGCCGGCGGCGTGATCGCGCTGCTCACCTGGTTCGCGCTGCTCTCCCAGTTGCCGACGCTCTTCCTGGTGGGTTCCGGCCTGGTTCCCGCGCTGCTGGCGTACTGGATCTCGCGCACCACCGACAGGCGGCCGAAAAAAGATCCGGACGACGTGTCAATCTGAGCACTCCTGGTCCGACGTATAGGTGAAAGGCCCTACCGGACCAGAAGGAGAACCCCGATGTACGCGACGACCGAAACCCTGGCGACGACGCCGGCCGCGCAGGGCGGCCGCTCGCGCTGGCTGGCCCTCTACGTCCTCTGCGCCGGCATGTTGATGATCGTTCTCGACGTGACCGTGGTGAACGTGGCCCTGCCGGCCATCCAGGACGATCTCGGCTTCACCAGCTCCAGCCTCGCGTGGGTGGTGAACGCGTACCTGATCGCCTTCGGCGGGCTGCTGTTGCTGGCCGGCCGGCTCGGCGATCTGCTCGGCCGACGGACGATCTTCGTCGCCGGACTCGTCGTCTTCACCGTCGCCTCCGTGCTCTGCGGCCTGGCCGAGTCGCAGGAGGTGCTGGTCGCGGCCCGCTTCATCCAGGGTGTCGGTGGCGCGCTGACCTCCGCGGTGATCCTCGGCATGATCGTGACGCTGTTCCCCGAGCCGCGGGAGCAGGCGAAGGCGATCGGCGTCTACGCCTTCGTCGCCTCCGCCGGTGGGTCGATCGGCCTGCTCGCCGGTGGCGTGCTGACCCAGGCGATCAACTGGCACTGGATCTTCTTCGTGAACCTGCCGATCGGCGTGCTCACCGCAGTACTGGCCGTCCGGCTGATCGAGAAGGACAAGGGCATCGGGATGGGCCGCGGTACCGACGTCCCGGGCGCCGTCCTGATCACCGCCGCGCTGATGCTGGGGGTGTTCACCATCGTGAAGCCGGCCGCCGAGCTCGGCTGGACCGCGCCGCGAACGATCGCCCTCGGTCTGCTGACCCTGACCCTGCTGGCCTGCTTCATCGTCCGCGAGGCGACCGCCGCGAACCCGCTGGTGCCGCTGCGGATCTTCAAGTCCCGCAACCTGACCGGCGCGAACCTGATCCAGGCGCTGTCCGCCTCGGGCATGTTCGGCGTCTTCTTCCTCGGTTCGCTCTACCTGCAGCGGGTGCTCGGGTACGACGCGCTCGAGATCGGGCTGGCGTTCCTGCCCACCACAGTCGTGATGGGCCTGCTGTCGGTGCGGTACTCCGAGAAGCTGGTGATGCGGTTCGGTCCGCGTCGTCCGCTGATCGGCGGGCTGGCACTGATCGTGGTCGGGTTGGCGCTGTTCACCCAGGCTCCGGTCGATGGCAACTACTTCATCCACGTGCTGCCGGTGCTGGTTCTGCTCGGACTGGGTGGCGGCATCTGCTTCCCGGCGCTGATGGGCCTGTCGATGGCCGACGTGAAGCCCGAGGACGCCGGTCTGGCTTCCGGACTGATCGGGACGATGGGCGAGGTCGGCGCCGCGCTCGGCCTGGCTGTCCTGGCCACGCTGTCGGCAACTCGCACGGAGACCCTGGCCGCCGCCGGCAAGCCCGCTCTCGACGCACTGACCGGTGGTTTCCACCTCAGCTTCGCGATCGCCGCGGTGATCGTCGCGGCCTCCGTAGTGATCGCCTGCACGCTGATGCGGCCGACCCGTTCGGTCGAGGTCGCCTTGGTGGATGACGAGGAGCTGGTGGCCGACGCCGCCTGACCTGCACTCGTACTGCGGGACTTCCCGGGCTCGGGGGGTCCCGCAGTACGTGCGTCTGGGGGTGGTTGTCCACAGATCGGGGGCGGTGGTCGTGAACTGTCCGGTGGATAGGGAAGGATGAGGGTCGTGACGGGGGCTGCGGCAGAATCCTCGTCTGTCAGCTGGACGTAGAGGGGACACGGGAGAGTGGTTTTGCAGTCGATCGAGCAGAAGATCGCCGACGAGCTGGAAGTCGGTGCGGGACAGGTCCGGGCCGCCGTCGGCCTGCTGGACGAGGGCTCGACGGTTCCGTTCATCGCGCGGTACCGCAAAGAGGTCACCGGCGAGCTCGACGATGCGCAGCTGCGCACGCTCGAGGAGCGGCTCCGCTACCTGCGTGAGCTGGAGGAACGCCGCCAGACCGTGCTCGAGTCGATCGAGAGCCAGGGCAAGCTGGACGACGCGCTGAAGGCCGCCATTCTCGAGGCGGAGACGAAGTCCCGGCTCGAGGACATCTACCTGCCGTTCAAGCCGAAGCGCCGGACCAAGGCGATGATCGCCCGCGAGGCCGGGCTGGAGCCGCTGGCGGACGGGCTGCTGTCCGACCCGACGGTCCCACCGCAGGCCGCGGCGGCGGTGTTCGTGAACCCCGAGGCCGGCGTCGCCGACGGGCAGGCCGCCCTGGACGGCGCACGGGCGATCCTGGTGGAGCGCTTCGCCGAGGACGCCGACCTCATCGGTGAACTGCGAGAGCGGCTGTGGACCCGGGGCCGGCTGGCCTCGACGGTGCGCGAGGGCAAGGAGACCGAGGGCGCGAAGTTCTCGGACTACTTCGACTTCGACGAGCCGTTCACGAAGATGCCGTCGCACCGGATCCTGGCGATGTTCCGCGGTGAGAAGGAGGACGTGCTGTCCCTCACTGTCGAGCCTGCACCGGCCGGCGAGGAGCCTGCCGAGGGAGCGACGGAGTACGAGGCGACCATCGCGCGCAAGGTCGGCGTGGAGAACAAGGGCCGTCCGGCCGACCAGTGGCTGGTGGACACGGTCCGCTGGGCCTGGCGGACGAAGATCCTGGTGCACCTGGGCATCGACCTGCGGATGCGGTTGCGGCAGAGCGCCGAGGACGAGGCGGTTCGCGTCTTCGCGGCCAACCTCCGCGACCTGCTGCTCGCGGCGCCCGCGGGCACGCGCGCCACGATGGGGCTCGACCCGGGCTTCCGGACGGGCGTCAAGGTCGCGGTCGTGGATGCGACCGGCAAGGTTGTCGCGACGGGTGTGATCTACCCGCACGTGCCGCAGAACCAGTGGGACAAGTCAATCGCTCAGCTGGCTCAACTGGCTGCTGCCCACCAGGTCGATTTGATTGCTATCGGCAACGGAACGGCTTCCCGTGAGACGGACAAGCTGGCGGCCGAGCTGATCGCGAAGCACCCTGAGCTTTCGTTGACGAAGGCCGTGGTGTCCGAGGCGGGCGCGTCGGTCTACTCGGCTTCTGCCTTCGCGTCGCAGGAGTTGCCGGGCATGGACGTCTCGCTGCGCGGCGCGGTCTCGATCGCGCGGCGGCTGCAGGACCCGCTGGCCGAGCTGGTGAAGATCGACCCGAAGTCGATCGGCGTCGGGCAGTACCAACACGACCTGCCGGAGAACTCGCTGTCCCGCTCTCTCGACGCGGTGGTCGAGGACTGTGTGAACGCGGTCGGCGTTGACCTCAACACCGCGTCGGCGCCGCTGCTGACCCGGGTCTCCGGCATCACGCCCGGCCTCGCGGACAACATCGTGCAGCACCGCGACCAGAACGGTCCGTTCAAGTCGCGCACTGCTCTGAAGGAGGTGCCGCGACTCGGCCCGAAGGCGTTCGAGCAGGCGGCCGGGTTCCTGCGGATCCCGGACGGGGCCGACCCGCTGGACTCGTCGAGCGTGCACCCGGAGGCGTATCCGGTGGTGCGGCGGATCCTGGACGCGACCAGTCAGGACCTGAAGTCACTCATCGGCTCGTCGGCATTGAGGTCGCTGAAGGCGGCCGACTTCGTGGACGACATGTTCGGTCTGCCAACGGTGACGGACATCCTGGCAGAACTGGAGAAGCCGGGGCGCGACCCGCGGCCGGCCTTCAAGACCGCGACCTTCGCCGAGGGCGTCGACAAGATCGCCGACCTCAAGCCCGGGATGCGGCTGGAGGGTCAGGTCACCAATGTCGCGGCGTTCGGCGCGTTCATCGACATCGGGGTCCACCAGGATGGACTCGCGCACGTGTCGGCCCTGTCGAAGAACTTCGTCAAGGACCCCCGCGAGGTGGTCAAGCCAGGCGACATCGTCAAGGTCAAGGTCCTCGAGGTCGACATCCCCCGCCAGCGCATCTCCCTCACCCTTCGCCTGGACGACGAGATCGGCGCATCGACCTCCGGCGGCCGCCCCGGCGAAGGCCGATCGGCCCGCGCCGGCGAAGGCCGCGGACCTGGCGGCGGTGGCGGCCAGGGTCGCGGGCCCGGCGGCGGCCAAGGTCGTGGTGGCGGTTCCGGTTCCGGCGGTGCCGGTGGCGGCGGGGGTCAGGGTGGTGGGCAGGGTCGCGGGTCGGGCCAGGGTCGTGGACCCGCCGGTCAAGGGCGTGGACCTGGCGGTCAGGGCGGTCAGAACCGCGGCGGCGGTCGCGGCGCAGGCAACTCGCAGGGCGGCAACAAAACCGAAACCCCCATGGACGAGGGTTCCCTGGCCGAGGCTTTCCGCAAAGCAGGCTTCACCGTCCGCTGAGCATCACCACGCACCGCACCCGCACCGCACCGCGACGCACGGCACCACGCCGCACGGCATCACCGGCCGGCAACCACTCCAGGTTGCCGGTCGGTTGTGTCGTTCCGCCCCGTCCCGGAGCAACTCCTGTGCATCCTCCAGGTAGCGGCGCGCGGGTGACTGGCACTCGACGACTTCCACCTTCGAGCCGACGCCACCGTCGGTGAACAGCAGGCAGACGGCTCTTCGCCTCCGGTTTTGCGCGCGTTGACGGAGGCGCATCGCTGCGGGGCCGTCCAGCCCGGACCGCCAACACTTACTAAGCAGCCCGGCGGGTGGGGCGCTGAGCGTGGGAGTCGGGGCTGCGGGTGGGATTTGGTGGGTTGGTGAGTGTTGGCGGTCCGGCGTGCTGGCCAGAGGTAGCTCAAGTCGTCACGCGTAGGTCAGGCCGCGGGGTTCGACGACTACGTTGGTCACGCACCAGCATGTTGCCCCTGACAACGAGCGGACTAGCGCAGGTCTGCCAGATTGCCGCCCGGCTCACCCAGGTGCACGGCGGTTGCCTTGGGTGCGTATCCGAGCCGGCGGTAGACGCGGTCTGCACCATCATCGCCAGGCGTCAGCCAGGCAAGCGTCGCACCGCCGAGCTCGAACGCTTGCTGAGTGGCGAAGGCGGTCGCGACCGCACCGAATCCACGCCGGCGATGCGAATGCACCGTGCCGACACCGGCCACCTCGGTCACGCCGTCGGCGACAGCGGTCCAGGCAGCGGTCGCCACCGGTACGCCGTCCAACCGCACGAGCACGCTCGCTCCGTTCGATGGTTCGGGCTGGAACGCACTGCCCATGCCGTCCATCTCGTACGCGTCGGCCGCGACGGCGTTCGCCTCGGCCTTCTCGTCGGCAGAGGTCACCACCGAGGCGGTAACCCCTGCGGGGAACTCAGGCAGCACCAGATCGCTGGGCTCGACCACGAGCAGCGGCGGGCGGGACACGATGGTCATCCCGTTGGCGGCCAGCGCGTCGGCCAGTCCCGGGTTCGCCTCCTCGATCAGCTCTGCGCTCAACCAACGGCCCTCTGCGGCGAAGGCCTTACGGATGGTCTCCAGCGCCCACGGCACCTCTTCGGGATCGAACTTGGCACCCGGTTCGGCAGCTACCGCGACCGACAAGTACCAGAGGTCGCTGTCGCTGAGCAGCCCAACCAACGGCCCGGCGACGATCTGCCGCCGAGATCGACTTAGTCCTTGCAATTGAGCGGACGCGATCCGCGCAGCAATCTCCACTCTCCGACCCTAGCCCGCGCCCGCGACCAGCGCCGCCCCCAATTCCGCCACACTGCGCGGTCCGTGGGCGGGGGAATAGGTCAGCAGGGACTTCCACGCGGGCGGTCAGTCGGCGGGGGACATCGGACGCAGGAGATCGGTCGCGAGGAGGGGCAGGTGATCAGTGGGCGAGGAGGATCACGCTGCTCGCAGTACCGGGGATCCGGAGGCGCTCACCCGCCAGAAGGACCGGACACGGTGAGCAGGTGGCCGTCGGCGAGCTCGAACGCGAAGTCGCGCCGGTGCCACGGAGTGTCAGCAGGCGGAGGCTCCGCGGAACCCCTGCACAGGCCCGCTTGAATCGCTCTGTGTCCGGTTAGACGCCAACGGTTACGAGGAAGTGCGACTTTTCATCATGGTCGAAAGGTGATGCTCGAATCGTTATTGGCAAATCCGTGCAAACATTCTTGACAGGCTTAAAGAACAGCCAGGCCCGGAACCGGTCCCAGGCGCTCTGACCAGCGGTTTCACGTTGTCACCGGAGGAGCGTAAGGCCTCTGTAAAGGTCCTTGCCAGTCTATTCCGGGCCCTGCCTTTTTGCGGTGTTCTTTCCTTATGTCCGCGAGCACGCGGATCCCGATCACCGGCTTCCTCACCGCTGGAATCGCGATGTGCTCGCTCCCCTGGACAGCGCCCGAGAGAGTTGAAGGACCGCTGATGACCGAGTCGTTCGAGACCTCCGCTCCGCACCGCCGTGTGCGCGTCTGGTTCGGCGCCCACCCGATCGCGGATCACACCGCCATCGCCGACCAGGCCGCGCAGTACGAAGAAGCAATGCGCCGCCGGTTCGCTTCCCTGCGGGTGACCAGCGAGCCGGTGCTGGTGAGCGCGACCGCCCCGGAACGATCCCGATGACCACCCGCCCGACGCTGCTCGGCTACGTCCGGGCCGACGCGTTGAGCTGCGCCGAAGAACTGGCCGCCGCGACCGACTCGCTGGCCCTTTTCGCCAGCGCGGAGGGATTCACGCTCGGCACCGTCTACACCGAGCGCGACGCCGCCGAGTCGGCCGCGTTCCACGCACTGCTGGACGAGGCGAAGCGGACGGACGTCCGAGCCGTCGTAGTGCCGACGATGCAGCACCTCGGTGCGGTCGGGACGCCGGTGGCGATGCAGCAGCACCTCGAGTTCCACCAGGCCCACGTGTGGGCGGTCGACTCGAGATAACCCCAGACAAGCGGAGCTGACGTCTTGACCCCTGCATCGGCGTCGGTTCCGCTCTCCACCTCCACAGCTGCACCGGACTGCCGGGCGGTAGTGGACCAACCAAAGCCCCACCGGCTGCTACCGGTGGGGCTTTGTCGCTTGTCAATGGCAGAGCTCAGGCGATGATCGTGTAGCCGTAGCGCTTCATGACCGCGGCGGTGCTCGCATTGAAGACGCCCGTCGCCGGCAGCTTGAACTTGAGCTGGATCTTCTTGGTCATCTGCTGGAAGTGGACGTGCCACGCCACGCCGGCGGGTGGTCTCGTCTCGGCCTTGCTGATCGCCGCGACCTTCGGATGCGCCGCCCAGGCCAGCACCTGGGCCCGGTCGGCTCCCCAGACGCCGCTCATCGAGTCGTGGGTGCGGGCGTACTCCATCGCCCCCAGCGAGATCGTCGCGTTCGGCGGCGGTGGCGGCTGCGGGCCGGCCGTCAGGTTCGGGTGGACCTTCTGGCACAGCTCCCAGGTCATCCCGTAATACCCGGGCGGCCCGTCATCCTTGCCACGGTTGGCCAAGCCGTTCTTGCACCGCCTGTACTCCAGGGCCTGATGGGCCGCGCCTCGGGACAGATCCTTGTCCCCGACCGCGATCGCATGGATGTGGAACGGCCACCGCCCCTGCGACGGCGTCCGCTGCCAGGCCGCGAACCCCACCTGCCGCAACGCCAGTACTACGGCCTTCCGCTGCGCCGGGCTGAGATCGGCGACGGCCACATCGATCGCGCCCCCACCGTCGTGGGTGCCGGCCGATGCCGCCACGCCGCCCTTGTTGTACGACCCCTGCATGATCGTGAACTGGAACTTGGCCAGCTTCTCCGCGACCTGCACCATCGCGACGGTCCGTTTGTTCAGCTGGAAGCCCCGCCAGGTAATCCTTGCCTCAGGCATCTATCTCTCCGAGGATCCGCTCCGCGTCCTCCGCGGCACCGAGCGCTTCCAGTTCGTCCAACTCATCCTCGGTCAGTTCGTCCTCGTGGATCTCATCGACCACGTCCGACATACTCCACCCCTCCCCCAGCCATCGTCCGCGGCCACCCCCGGCCACGGAACCGCAGCCCAGCGTAGGTGGACCCGAGGTCATCGGTCCACGTCCTTTCGCGCGGCCGCAGGTACGAGGACCGTCAAGTTTTCTGCCCAACCCGGGTTCGAGCGGGTGGACGTGGGGTACGAGTTAGGTGTCCCGCGGTTCAGTCGGCCCCATTCGGGCATGGGTGGCGCTCACCGAGCCGCGAGTTCTCCCACTGAGGGGCGGGAGGACGACCGACGGTGGCGGGCGTATCCCACGGTGCGCCCGCCCCTGGCCTCTCCGTATGCCTGTTGAATCTTCAGGCAACTAGACCTCTGTCATCGCGGTTGGCTAAAGGGCCGAGGCGACAAACAGGTAGCGGTTCAGGCTGAAGAAGTAGCTGTCGCCGAGGCCGCGGAGATCGTCCGCCCAGGCCCGCGCCTCTTCTTCGGTGATGCCGCCGCGACCCGGCACGAAGCCGGCCACGATGTCGATCAGCCCGGCGCTGTAGGTGCGGGGATCGAAGCCCGCATTCAGCATCGGGGCCACTTGCAGGTGCGTGACGGTGAAGCCCGCCTTGTCCAGCGAGTCGCCGAGCGTGCGCGGCAGATGCGGATCCTCGAGGTGTTCCTCGAACGCGGTCAGCACCCGGGCCATCCGCTCGTCGTCGCTGGACCGCCAGACGATCGAACCCCAGTCGGTGTCCAGCAGCACCACCCGCCCGGCCGGGCGCAGTACCCGCCGGACCTCGTCGAGCGCACCGGCCACGTCGTCGACGTACTCGAAGACCTGGGTCGAGACCACCACGTCGAAGCTCTCGGCGCCGTGCGGGATCCTCTCGGCGGAACCAGGCTCCAACTCGATCGTGGGACCCCTGGTGATCTCGGCGCGGCTCGCGGCGATCGCCAGCATGCTGTCGCTGATGTCGATCCCGCAGACCCGCCCCTCAGGCCCGACCTCGTCGGCCATCTCGGCCGCCAGCAGCCCCGGCCCGACGCCCACATCGAGCACCCGGTCACCCGGCCGCAAGGCCAGCGCGATCCGGACCACCCGGCGCTGCTCGATCACGTCAGGTGTCATGTAGACCGACTCGATCTGCCGCGACATCCCTGGATCGAACTGCAAATTGCTCATTCCCAACCCTCCTTCTCAACTCGTGCTAGCCATCATGGACCGCACACGGCCGTCAGGGGAGTCAGTCAACACGCTGTCTTACCAGCTGAGGTTCTTGGCCGGGCCAGGCCGCAGCAGCCCTCCGAACGCGGCTCTGCGCCGGCGGAAAGCGGTCCGCCGGCGCAGGGGCAAGAGGGATTTCAGTGGGCTGGCGCGAAGTTCAGGAAGCCGATGACCTCGATGATCTTGCCGTTGGGGTGGAGGGTGACCACGTCGGTGCCGCCGGCAACAGGGGGCTGGCCGTCGGCCGCGAGTTCCCAGGTCCAGCGGAGGCGGTTGTGGTGCTCGTCGATGTCGCCGGTCCGGGTGAAGCGGTAGCCAGGGAACAGGTCGTGCGCGGTCTCGACCATCTTGGACAGGCCGTCGTGGCCGCTGACCTCGAAGCTCGGGTCGACGAAGGAGCCCTCGTCCACCCAGGTCTCGGCGATGATCGCGGCCCGGGCGTCGGCGTCGGCGGTGTTCCACATCCCGAAGTAGCGGTCGGCGAGGGCGGCGGGAATGCTGGTCATGGTGTCCTCCAGAAGCGGGATCGGGTGATGACCAGAACCATGCCGTCGCACCCAGGAGGCGGTCCATGACGTCACAGGTCATGGCGGTGATCACCTCAGCGGTTACGGTCTGAGGCATGACCGCGACAGTCGAGGACACCTTCCAGCGCCCGGTCGGCGAGCTACTGCGCGGCTGGCGCGAGCGGCGCCGCCTCAGTCAGCTCGACCTCGCCAACCAGGTCGAGGTCTCCACCCGGCACGTGAGCTTCGTCGAGACCGGCCGGTCGAAGCCGAGCCGAGAGATGGTGCTGCGCCTCGCCGAGCACCTCGACGTACCGCTGCGGGACCGGAACCAACTGCTGCTCGCAGGCGGGTACGCACCGATCTACAGCGAGGCTTCGCTGCATTCGCCGGCCATGCTCGCCATCCGCGCGGCGTTGCGCCGGCTCCTCGAGGCACATGAGCCGTACCCCGCGCTCGTGGTAGATCGCTGGTGGAACATCGTCGAGGCGAACGCCGGAATCGCCTTGTTCACCGAGGATGTCGCGCGGGAGTTGCTCAAGGCACCGATCAACGCGCTGAGGTTGACACTGCATCCCGACGGCCTGGCCGGCCGGATCAGCAACCTGGCCGAGGTCCGTGCGAATGTGCTCACCAGCCTGCACCGCCAGGTCGCCAGTACTGCGGACCCCGACCTGCAGGACCTGTACGACGAACTGCTGGGTTACTCCTCAGGCGACCAGCCGAGTCGGGCCGGCGCGGCGGATCACGCAGGCCCGGCGGAGGTCGTCGTACCGATGCGACTCCGGCAGGGGGATCGCGAGCTGTCCTTGCTGACCACGATCGCGACCTTCGGCACGCCGCTGGACGTGACCGTGTCCGAGCTGATGATCGAGCAGTTCTTTCCCGCCGACGAGGCGACGGCCGACTACCTGCGGGAACTGTGATGCTGCCCGACGACCAACTCGGAGACACCCGCGAACTGCATCTCGCCTGGCTGGACTTCTACCGCCGGACGCTTGAGCGGAAGCTCGACGGACTGAGCGAGGAGGAGCTCCGGACGAGCCGCCTGCCGTCGGGCTGGACACCGTTGGAGCTGCTGAAGCACCTCGTCTTCATGGAGCGCCGCTGGCTGCGTTGGGGATTCGCGGGCGAACCGTTCCCCGACCCGTGGGGCGATTCCGGCGGAATCGACGACGGCCCCTGGCGCCTCGAGGACGGCGATACCCTCGAGGGCCTGCTCCAGGAGTTGCGCGCCGGCGGCGAGCGGTCCCGCCAAGTCGTAGAGACCGGTGAGCTCGGGAACCGCGCCGCCGCCGGCGGGAGGTTCGGCGTCGGAGAGGAGGGGCCGACGCTGAACTGGATTCTGTTTCATGTCCTGCAGGAATACGCCCGGCACGTCGGCCAGCTCGATATCGCCCGCGAGCTGGCCGACGGCGTCACCGGCGAGTAGGAGGGGATTCCTACCGGTGGGAGGGAAGCGTGGGCATGGACGGAAGGCTCGGCTTGGCGGTCGGCCAGCTCGGCTTCGTGGTCGGAACGGTCGGCAGTGACGGCTTCGTCGTCGGCACGTCGGGCTTGCCCGGGAGCTCCGGCTTGCCCGGCACCGACGGCATGGCCGTCGGCACCGACGGCAGCGCCGGCTTACCCGGCAGTGACGGCTTGGCGGTCGGCACCGACGGAACGGCCGGCAGGTTCTCGCTCACGCAAGGCGGCAGCTCTGGCTTGGCCGGCAGGCTGGGCGCGGCGACCGGGAGCGACGGCTTACCCGGCACCGAAGGCTTCGGCAGGCTCGGCTTGCCAGGCAGCGAAGGCTTCGCGGTCGGCAGCGTCGGCTTGCTGGGCAGCGAGGGCTTGGTCGTCGGAACCGAGGGCAGCGTGGGCTTGCTCGGGAGCGACGGCTTCGCGGTCGGCAGGCTCGGCTTGCTGGGCAGTGACGGCTTCGTCGTCGGCAGCGAAGGCTTCGCCGGCAGGGACGGCTTGGTCGTCGGAACCGACGGCAGAGCAGCCTTGCCCGGCAGCGAAGGCTTCGTCGTGGGTGCCGACGGCAGCGACGGCTTGGTCGTCGTCACCTTGCCCTTGCCACTGGCCTTGCCGTCGTCGACCTTGCCCTCGACCTTGATGCTCACCTCGGCCTTGCCCGGGACCTTCGGCTTGCCCGGCAGGTCAGGCTTGCCCGGCACCTTGGGCAGGCAGGTCGGGTCCACCGACGGGACCGCGACCGGAACCGACGGCTTGCCGTTGCCGGCCAGCAGGTTCCGGACAGGGGCCGGTGCTGGTCCACCGACCGCGGCGGACACAGTCGCGACGGTGCCGGCGAGGGCAGTCACGCCCGCCGCGGCCAGTCCTCGGCGGAGCCAGGCCAGCCGACGGCCGCGACGCATCAGGTACGCCGGGTCGGGCTGGAAGGGCTCCAGGTCGTAGTCGAGCGCGCTGCGCACCCGCTGCTCGTCGCTCATGCATGTCCTCCAACAGTGGTGTCGATCAGGTCGGGTGCCAGACGCAGCTTGGCCAGGGCCCGGGAGGCGGTGCTCTTCACCGTTCCGGCGGCCATGCCGAGGAGCTCGGCGGTCTCGGCTTCGGAGAGATCCTGCGAATACCGCAACGCGACCACCGCACGCTCCCGGACGGTCAGACCGGCGAGCGCCGAGAGCACGGCCTCCCGCGTCTGCACGTCACCGGCGAAGTCCGCCACGGACCGCTGGTCCCAGTCGTTGTCGACCGGGTCGCTCGGTACCTCGTTGGACCAGCGTCTGCGGGCCGAAGTGAGGAACCGGTTCACCAGCACCCGCCGCACGTAGCGCAGTGGATCACCGTCCAGCCGGTGCCACTTCGGGTACGACCGCATCAACGCTTGTTGCACGAGATCCTCGGCGGTGTGCCGATCCCCGCACAACATCTCCGCGAAGCGGAGCAACGGGGTCGACTGGGCCTGCACGAATCGCTCGAAATCGGCGTCCGCGGTCCGGGTCATCGAATCTCCTCAGCCTCTGTCACACCGGTCCAAACCCGCTGGGTGACCACTCTGGTTCTGTCCCGTCACCAAACAGTTGGAAGAAATTTATTCACGATCTATACAGATGCACCGAATGTTTGTCACATTAGGTGCGCCGGGTGCTGCACCCGGTAGCGTCCCTTCACCGCCCCGGAGGTTCCGCCCATGCGCATCACCCTCAGATCAAAGGCGGCATTCTGTGTCGCCGCCGCCCTGGCCGTCGCACCACTCGCGGCCTCGGTCCTACCCAGCTCCGCCGCCACACCAACTGTGACGAACGTCGCGGCACAGCCCGTCGAGGGCTCCACCAACGTCAAGGTCGACGGCAGCCGCATCATCCTCGGCGACGCCGCCGCGACGATGGGGTCCGTCGAGGTCCGGCAGCGCTCCGGCATCGCCAACCTGGCCCCGGTCCGCTTCGACGCCGCCACCTCGGCCGTCGTCGTGGATTACAAGGCCGGTACGCCGGACAGCTCCACGGCCGAGGTGGACGTCCGGGCCCTGGTCAAAGACAGGTGGACGGAATGGACCCCGGCTGCGGCCGGTTCCACCACGGCCCTGCCCGAGGCCGGCGATCTCGTCCAGCTGAGGATCATCCTGCTCGCGCCGCCGCAGGGCGGTAGCCCCTGGGCCAGCGACGTCAGCGTCCTGCCCACCAACAAGGTCGACGCGAACCGGATGACGATCCAGGCCGCGCCGCTGAAGTCCACCGTCTACGCCACGCGCGAAGGCCTGGTCGGCGGTACGACGGCCAACGGCCACGTGATCGCCAGCCGGGACCACTTCGTCGCGCTGCCTTCTCGTCGAGGCCTGGCCAGCAACGGCTCGGGCAACTACACGGTGAAGGTGTGCACCGCCAGCCGGTGTGCCTTCGAGCCGGTGTGGGACGTCGGTCCGTGGAACACCAAGGACGACTACTGGAACCCGAGTGCCACCCGGCAGATGTGGACCGACCTCCCGCAGGGCAAGCCGGAGGCGCAAGCGGCGTACCAGAACGGCTACAACGGCGGTAGGGACGAGTTCGGCCGGACGGTCGCCAACCCGGCCGGGATCGACCTCGCCGACGGGGTCTTCTGGGACGCGCTGGGCCTGACGAACAACGCCTGGGTCGACGCGACGTACCTGTGGACGGGTACCGGCGGCCGCGGCACAGTCTCCATCACGTCGGGCTACCTGAACCTCCGCAACGCCGCGAGCTCCAGCGGCGCGGTCGTCGGCATGGCGGGCAAGTCGGCGCAGGTGACGGTCGAGTGCCAGACCACCGGCCAGAGCGTCAGCGGCTCGCAGGGCACCACCAGCGTGTGGCTCCGCGTCCACCCCGGCATGTACGTCTCCAAGGCCTGGATCAGCGCCGGCAGCTTCGCCGCCTGCTGAGGGCTGACCGGCATGCTCGCTGATCGCTTGCGGATCGCTTGCGTCCGAAGGACCGTGGGGCAGGACCCGCGCTTCTTCGGACGCAACGACCCGGGGGGTCAGCGCAACGACCGGGGGATCAGCGCAGCGTCGGGGATCAGCAGCCGTGGCAGATCTGGGCGCAGGTCTGGGTGCCCCAGATGAGGGGGATGGTGTCGAGCACCGAGCCGTTCGCCCGGGTCAACTTCACCTTGATCTGCGGGCGGTCGGCGTCAGCGCCTTCCTTCCAAGGTGTCGCCTCCTGGTGGTGCATCACCCACTAGTTGCCCTGGACAACGGCATTCGTGGAGACGCCGTCAGGGAACGTGTAGCTGATCTTCGCGACACCGGCCGGCAGTATCCCCGCGGCCCAGTAGTACTCGTACTCCTTGCCGTTCACCGGGATGAGGTTGTTCGCAACGAAGAAGGTGTCGGCATCGAACGCGGCCGGTTGACGGATCTTCGCCGGCTTCCGCAGCGACCCCTGCCCGTCATGCCTGCCGTACGCCGTGTCGCAGCCGGTCCAGTAGTTGCCATCAGCAAGGACCACCACACTCCCCGGCGCACCGTCGAACCGCGCGACCACCTTCGCGTTCCGCCCCGGCCTCGGTTCATCCGTGGTCGCCTGGCAACTGCACCCGGATGTGCGTCGTCACGTCTCCCGAGCCGAAAGACGCGACGAAGCTGGGAAAAGTTCTACCGGTGCTGGAGGTGGTTCGCCGGCGGTTCGACGGAGAGGGTCCGCTGCAGGTGGGCCGGGACAGCGGGCGGGCAGTCCGCGGCCAGACGGACCCGGTCGCGACCGGCGGCCTTGGCGGCGTACATGGCCCGGTCGGCGCGCTGCAGCAGGTCGTCCACGGTCTGTCCGTCGGACGGGTAGACCGCGACACCGATCGAGACGGTCAGCTGGAACGTGTCCGGGTCGAGGTCAGGATCGTCGAGTACGCCGGCGCACATGGCGGCGAGCGGGCTCGCGGCGACGGCGCTGCGCAGGCGGTCCGCGGTGACGGTCGCGTCGGGCAGGTCGGTGTCCGGGAGGGCGATGACGAACTCCTCGCCACCGAACCTGCCGATCACATCCTTGGTCCGGATCGCGCTGCGCAGGATCGTCGCGACCGCGCGCAGCGCCTCGTCACCGACCAGGTGGCCGTGCTTGTCGTTCACCTGCTTGAAGTGGTCGATGTCGATCAGCAGGACGGCCATCGGCTCGCGTTGGGTCCGCGAGGCTCGCACCAGCTCCTCGGTCCGGCGGCGCCACCAGTCGACCCGGCCCAGACTCGTCTTGGGATCGGTCTGTGCCTCGGATTCGAGCTGCCCGAGCAGCAGGGCGCGCTGAGCCGTCAGGGTGATCGGGATGGCCACGAAGGCGAACCACGGCGTGATCAGCGTGGCCGCCGCCAGCAGGCAGCCGAGCGTCGCTGCGGTGGCGTCGACACACAGGTCATCCTTGTCGCCGACGGTGTCCCGGCGGCCGCTGCCCGGCACGATCAGCGAGATCGCCAGCCCGCAGAGCAAGGTGTCGGTGGCGAGATAGGCAATCGCGGCGGCCGCCATCGAGAGAACCAGGCCGAGTGAGTTGTCGCCGGTCATGCCGCGGGCGGAGATGAAGACCGCATGCGCTGCGCCGACCGCGAGCACGTGCACGGCGGTGGAGAAGGCCCAGCGGTAGGGAATGCACTTGCCGGCCCGGATCCGCCACCAGATCCGCAGCAGGACCGCGACCAGGATGGCCAGCGCCGGGTGCAGCACGATCGCGGCCGCGATCATCCAGGCCGGCGCGAGGTCCTTGTGCAGCGGGCCACCGCGGCGGCGACGGCTCTCGACCCGGCGGGCGCCCTCGACCGCGATCAGCGCGGAGACAGTGAGCGCGAAGACGACGTCGACACCACGCAAGGACGGCAGGTCGGCGAACGCCTTGATCCCGTAGCCGATGGCGAAAAGGTCGACGAGCATGACAAGAGCGAACGCCGGGACCGTCAGGGTCCACAGCGCCCATTGCCGTACCGCTTGCCTACTCTGCGCAACCATCACCCCTCACGGTACGACGAGTGAGCGCTTCGTCCCAATCCGCGACGATGACGAGTTGGAAACGATAGTCAGACCTGCTGCTGGGTCAGCCGTTTGATCAACTATCGACGATCGAAACCACCTGCCCCGCCCGGCTGCGGGCGGCGGGCAACCACCGACAGCGCAGTACGGGGGCGTGCGGTCAGCGCTTGCGGCGGGCTGCTCCGAACAGACCCCGGACGATCTCGCGGCCGGCCGAGCGGGCGAACTGCTTGAAGGCCGACGAACCAACGACCTGCTCGACCATCGACTTCTCGTGCTTCTGCGGCCGCGGCGCCGCCTTCGGCTCGGGCTCCGCCTTCGCCTCTGCCTCGGCCTGCTCCGCACCGGCCTGCACCTTGGCCGCCAGCTTCTCGTACGCCGATTCCCGGTCGACCACCTCGGAGTACTTCGCGTTGTTCGGCGACGCCTGCACCGAGGCGCTCAGCTGTTCCGCGGTCGCGGGCGCCATCAACGACTGGGGCGCCCGGAGCCGGGTCCACGCGACCGGGGTCGGCGCGCCCTTCTCGTTCATCACCGTTACGATCGCCTCGCCGATGCCGAGCTGGGTGAGCACCTCCGCCAGGTCGTACGTCGAGGTCGGGAAGGTGGACACCGTCGCCTTCAACGCCTTCGCGTCGTTCGGGGTGTGCGCCCGCAGTTGGTGCTGGACCCGCGAACCGAGCTGGGCGAGCACGTCGTCCGGCACGTCCTTCGGGGTCTGGGTGACGAAGAAGACGCCGACGCCCTTGGAGCGGATCAGCCGGACGGTCTGCGCGATCGCGTTCAGGAACGCCTTCGACGCGTCCGCGAACAGCAGGTGCGCCTCGTCGAAGAAGAACACCAACTTCGGCTTGTCCACGTCGCCGACCTCGGGCAGGTCGTGGAACAGGTCCGCGAGCAGCCACATCAGGAAGGTCGAGAACAGCGCCGGCCGGTCCTGCAGGTTCGGCAGTTCCAGCAGTGACACGACCCCCTTGCCGTCGCGCTGCTGCATCAGGTCGGCGGTGTCGAACTCGGGCTCGCCGAAGAACGCCTCGGCGCCCTGGTCCGCGAACCCGATCAGCGACCGGAGGATGACGCCGGCGGTCGCCGCGGACAGGCCGCCCAGGTCCTTCAGGTCCGCCTTGCCCTCGTCGCTGGTCAGGTGCGTGATGACGGCGCGGAGGTCCTTCAGGTCGAGCAGCGTCAGTCCGTTGCTGTCGGCGTAGTGGAAGATCAGGCCGAGCGACGACTCCTGGACGTCGTTCAGGCCGAGCACCTTCGACAGCAGCACCGGGCCGAAGGAGGTGATGGTGGCGCGGATCGGGATGCCGGTGCCCTGGCCGCCGAGCGCGTAGAACTCGGTCGGGAAGCCCGAACCGGTCCACTCCTGGCCGATCGTCTTGGTCCGCGCGAGCAGCTTCTCGCTCTCCTGACCAGGCTGGGACACGCCCGACAGGTCGCCCTTGATGTCAGCGGCGAAAACCGCGACCCCGGCGGCGGACAGCTGCTCGGCCATCAGTTGCAGGGTCTTCGTCTTGCCGGTACCTGTGGCACCCGCGACCAGCCCGTGCCGGTTCACCATGGACAGCGGGATCCGCACCGCCGCGTCGGGCTTCGGCTCCCCGTCCACCAGCAGCGCGCCCAGCTCGATCGCCGGCCCCTCGAACGCGTACCCCTGCCTGACCGTCTCCACGACGTCGGCTGTCTCGGCCATATCAGCGATGCCTTTCGAAAGACGAAGATCTTCCCCTGCGCTCGGCATGCTAGTTGGACCTGGTGACTTTAGGGGCGAGGGAGAGGGGAACCACGCCGGTCAGGTGGTTCCCCTCGATGATCTCGTCAGCGGACCACGATGACCTTGGTGCTGCTGGCGGCAAAGGCCCAGATGGTGTCGGACATCGCCTTCGAGACCCGGATGCAGCCGTGTGAGGCGCGCGAGTTGGTGCCCAGCAGAGCCGGACGTGTACGTGCCCGGCTTGAGGTAGCTCGGGTTGTCGATGATGCCTCCCTGCCGCACCACCTTGCTCCGCGAATCGATGACCCAGACCCAGTTCTGGCTCTGGCTGATGACGACCAGAGCGGCCGCCCCCACCCCCAACCTGGCCAGTGCTTTCATCTGCGCTTTACCCCTGGATAGACCTGTCCCTGTGAGACGCCTGAGAAAGTCCGAAGGTTGAGCACCCTTCCGGACTTCTCCCGGTGACATTCCCGACCTCTCGCGAGACCTCTTCGGTCGCTAGACTTCGGTGGGTGATCTTCAAGCGCGTGGGGGAGGAACGGCCATACCCGGAGCACGGGTACAAGCCGAAGGACTGGTCCGTGCTGCCGCCGAGGCAGGTTCGGCTGGACCAGTTGGTCACGACCAAGGGCACCCTCGACCTCAACGCGCTGCTCGATGAGGACTCCACCTTCTACGGCGACCTGTTCGCACACGTGGTCGAGTACAAGGGCGAGATGTTCCTCGAGGACGGGCTGCACCGCGCCCTGCGTGCCGCGTTGCAACAGCGTTTAGTTCTTCACGCCCGGGTATTGGTCGTGGACTAGCCGATGAGTCGGGGGACTGACAGATGAGCGCTCTCCAGCCGCAGCCGCGACCACACTCGCGGTTTTTCTGGCGGACGCCCATCACCATGGTGGTGCTGCTGGGGATCCTGTTCGGCGGCATCTGGTGGGGCTGGAACTCGCTGACCAACAGCAGCGCCGAGCAGAACTGCGTCGAGCAGAAACTGCCGAACAACCGGCTGGTGCCCAAGCAGGTCGTGATCAACGTCTACAACGGCGGCGCGAAGGCCGGAACGGCGGCGAAAACCGCCGACGAGCTCAAGAAGCGTGGCTTCAACATCGGCAAGATCGCCAACGAACCGAAGGGCGACAAGGTCGACGTCGTCGCGGTTCGCGGGGCGGCGAACGATGCGCCCGAGCTGAAGCTGGTTTCGGGCCAGCTGAACCAGAAGGCTGTCCCCGTCGCCGACAACCGTTCCGACCACACCGTCGACCTCGTGCTCGGCCGTGGCTTCAACCGGTTGAACACCAAGGGGGTCCCCTCGATCGGGGTGCCCGCCGACAGTGTCGTCTGCCTCCCGTCGATCCGCCCCAGCCAGCCGATCCCCTCGGGACAGAACCCGAACTGATCCCGGCTAGTGCTGTTCACGGCCTCGCTCGCCGAACCAGCCGGCGAGGCGTCCTGCCCGGCTGACGGCTCGTAGTCGTCGCACGGTCTGCTCGCGCAGGGCGTTCGGTGCGACCACCAGCACCGCGTCGCCGGCCCGCAGCACGGTACGCCGCTGCGGCACGAACGCCCTCTTCTCCCGGATCACCAGCGACACCGAGACACCGTTCGGCAGCCGGAGCTCGCCGATCTCCACGCCGGCCAACCTGGACTCGCTCGGAATCTGAACCTGCAGCATGTCCGCGCCGAGTGACTCCAGCGGCGCCACGTCGATGTCCACCTCGTGCGAGGCGTTGTCGTCGAGCACCTTCAACCTCCGGGCCAGCCAGGGCAGCGACGGCCCCTGCAAGAGGGTGAACAGCAGCACGAGGACGAACACGACGTCGAACACCCGGGTTGCCTCCGGGACGTGATTGGCCAGCGGGATCGTGGCGAGCACGATCGGTACGGCGCCCCGCAGTCCCGCCCACGCGATGAACGTCTGCTCGTTCCACGGCACCCGGAACGGTGTGGCAGAGATCGCCACTGCTGCGAACCGCCCGACCACGGTCACCGCGATCCCGATCACCAGCGCGAGCAGTACGTCGTTCAGCCGGATCCGGCCGGGCGAGGCGAGCAGGCCGAGCATCACGAACAGCCCTATCTGGGCGAGCCACGCGAACCCGTCGACGAAGGACCGGGTCGCCATCCGGTGCGGCAGTTCGGCCCGCCCGAGCACCAGGCTGGTCACATAGACCGCGGCGAATCCCGAGACGTGCAGCAGGACCGTGCCCCCGGCGTACGAGATGACTGCGAGGGACATGATGGCGAGCGGGTAGAGACCGGCCGAGCCCAGGGCGACCCGGCGGAGCAGGCCGACGCTGGCCCAACCGACCAGCAGGCCGAACAGCGCGCCCACGACCAGCTCGTAGACCACCAAGCCGGCGAAATGGGCGAGGCCCCTCTCCCCGATGTCGCCCGTGCTGACCAGTGTCACCAGGAGCACGGTCGGGGCGTCGTTCAGACCTGACTCGGCCTCGAGGACCCCGCGGAGCCGCGGCCGGACCGGCACGCGGCGCAGTACGGAGAAGACGGCGGCGGCATCGGTGGGAGACGTGACAGCGCCGAGGAGGACGGAGATCTGCCAGTCGAGGCCGAGGATGTAGTGCGCGACACAGGCGACGACGCCCACGCTGACCGCGACACCCACAGTCGCCAGGACCACACCGAGCGGCATCACCGGGCGGACCTCGTTCCACCGGGTGGTCAGACCGCCCTCGGTCAGGATGATCACCAGCGCCGCGAACCCGAGCGCGTGCGCGAGCTCCGCGTCGTCGAACCGGATCCCCAGGCCGGCCTCGCCCAGCGCCAGACCCATGCCGAGGTAGATCAGCAGCGACGGGAGCCCGAGCCTGCCGGACAACCGCACGGCGATGATCGCCACCAGCAGTACTGCGGCGCCGACAAGCAGGATCCGGTCGAGTTCGGTGACATCCACAGCCGTCGGTTGTCCTTACGGTTGGGGACCTGCAGCTTAGTGGAGCCATGCTCGGGCCAACGAATCATCCAGGCGGTGGAAAGGCGCCGCCGAAAGGGCGAGGACCCTGACGCATCACACAGCATCAGGGTCCTCGGCGTAACTACCACCCGAAGATGGTTGGCGGTGGCGGAGGGATTTGAACCCTCGGAAGGGGGATACCCTTCACGCGCTTTCGAGGCGCGCTCCTTCGGCCGCTCGGACACGCCACCGCCGCAGAGGCTATCAAGACCTGTGCCCGGTGAAGAAATCGCGTAGCCTCGCGCCCGCCTCATCGGCCATCACGCCGCCTACGACCTCGGGCCGATGGTTCAGTCTGCGGTCCCTCACGACATCCCAGAGCGAGCCGACCGCGCCCGCCTTCTCGTCGTACGCGGCGAACACCAGCCGGTCCAGCCGGGCCAGCACGATCGCGCCCGCGCACATCGTGCAGGGCTCCAGCGTGACCACCAAGGTGCAGCCCGTCAGCCGCCACTCGCCGACCTGCTTGGCCGCCTCACGGATCGCGAGCACCTCGGCGTGCGCGGTCGGGTCGCCGGTCGCCTCCCGCTCGTTGTGGCCGCGCCCGATCACCTGGCCGTCGGCGTCCACCACCACAGCGCCGATCGGTACGTCGGCGCTGCCGCGGGCCTGCTCGCCCTCCTCCAGCGCGAGCCCCATCAAGTAGGCCCACTGGCGCTGAACGACCGGACTAACCAATGGCTTCGACTGCCTCGTGGAACTGGTTGCCGAAACCGAGGGCCTCGGCGATCTCCTCGAGCATCTCCTCCGGGTAGAGGTCGACGTCGTCGATCAGCGCGCCCAGGTCCATCGCGCTCATACCCAGGTCCGCGATGATCGCGAGATCGCCGGCCGGGACCTGCTCGTCGTCGTCATCGGCGAGCGGGATGTCCAGCTCATCGAGGACCTGCTTGGCCAGCGGCCACTCGGTCGCGGCGGTGACGTCGGACAGCAGCAGCCGGGCCCGGCCGCCGATCACGCGGAGCAGGATGAAGAAGTCCTCGTCCACCGAGACCATTCCGATCACGCCGGCCTCGCCCGGATAGCGCCGCAAAGCCGATACCAGGGCGGACAGGTCGGGCTCTCCGCGAAGCACCAGCGGAGTGACCTGCCAGACCTCGTCCTCGGTATAAGCCGCGACCGCGAAGTCGAGCTCGGTGGTCGTCATCGGCCCAGCCGTGGGATCAGACACGGGCTCATCGTCGCAGACTCCGGCAACCCGTGGGAGATCTTCGCGGTTTCGAGGAGGTATCGGTGCCGCCCCGATTCCCGCTCGACCACCCGCCGCTTCCGGTCGCACACCACCGCTCACTCTCCGTACTACGAGACGGCCGCGCGATTCCACGCCTTGGAGGTCAGTGGTGATAGGTCGCCCGCCGCATTGCCTCGCGGAGCTGGCGGACCCGCGCGCGGCGGGGCGCGATCCGGTCGCGCAAGGCCCGGGCTTCCTCGAGTTCGCGCAGGAAGGCGGCTCGGCGACGCAGTCGGTCGAGTTGTTCTGGCGACTTAGCGGTGTTCTCCGTCACGGGCGCACGTCCTCGTCGGTTGGCGGAAAGGGCGCCCTGGGGCGGGGGCCTGCGCTGACCTCAATCGACTGCCTTTCGACCGTAACAGCGACCGCGTTCCCGGGCCGCGAATCGCCGAGGCGGTAGCCTCCCGGGCATGCAGATCCTCGTTGTGGACCACCCGCTCGTCGCCCACAAGCTCACCGCGCTGCGCGACGAGCGGACGGATTCGCCGACCTTCCGGCGGCTGACCGAGGAACTCGTCACGCTGCTCGCCTACGAGGCCACCCGGGACGTGCGCACCGGGCCGATCACCGTGCAGACGCCGGTCGCCGAGGCGCCCGGGGTCAAGCTCACCTCGCCGAAACCGCTGGTGGTGCCGATCCTGCGGGCCGGCCTCGGCATGCTCGAGGGGATGTCCCGGCTGCTTCCGACGGCCGAGGTGGGATTCCTCGGGATGATCCGCAACGAGGAGACCCTGGCCGCCTCGACGTACGCCGAACGTCTGCCCGAGGATCTGTCCGGGCGTCAGTGCTACGTGCTCGACCCGATGCTCGCGACCGGTGGAACGCTGGCCGCGGCGATCCAGTTCCTGGTGGATCGCGGCGCCGATCACATCACCGCGATCTGCCTGCTCGCCGCGCCCGAAGGCGTCGAGCGGATCGAGGGCGAACTGGCCGACCTGCACGTCCCGGTCAACCTGGTCATCGCCGGGATGGACTCGCACCTGAACGAGAAGGGCTACATCGTCCCCGGCCTCGGCGACGCCGGCGACCGCCTCTACGGCGTCGCCCAGTAACCCGTCCGCGTCACTCCTTGCGTCCGAAGAGCCGAGGGGCCCGCCCCGCAGTTCTTCGGACGCAAGGAGCCTGAACGGTGTCAAAAGGCATACGGGTACGGCGACCAGTCGGCGGGCCGCTTCTCCAGGAAGGAGTCGCGCCCCTCGGCGGCCTCGTCGGTGGCGTAGGCGAGCCGGGTCGCCTCACCCGCGAAGATCTGCTGGCCGACCAGCCCGTCGTCGATCAGGTTGAACGCGTACTTCAGCATCCGCTGGGCCGTCGGCGACTTCGCGCAGATCTTCCTACCCCAGTCGAGCGCGACCGCCTCGAGCTCGGCGTGCGGCACGACCCTGTTCACCATGCCCATCCGGTAGGCGTCCTCGGCGGAGTACTCCTCGCCCAGGAAGAAGATCTCGCGGGCGAACTTCTGCCCGACCTGCCGGGCGAGATACGCGGATCCGAAGCCGCCGTCGAACGACGCCACGTCCGCGTCGGTCTGCTTGAACCGCGCGTGCTCCGCGGAGGCCAGCGTCAGGTCAGCCACCACGTGCAGGCTGTGCCCGCCACCCGCGGCCCACCCCGGCACCACGCAGATGACCACCTTCGACATGAAGCGGATCAGCCGCTGCACCTCGAGGATGTGGAGTCGCCCTGCTTTCGCGGGATCGATCGTGTCGGCCGTGGTGCCCTCGGCGTACTTGTAGCCGTCCTTGCCCCGGATGCGCTGGTCGCCACCTGAGCAGAAGGCCCAGCCGCCGTCACGCGGCGAAGGTCCGTTGCCGGTGAGCAGCACGCAGCCGACGTCGGTGGACATCCGCGCGTGGTCGAGCACGCGGTACAACTCGTCGACCGTTTGCGGCCGGAAGGCGTTGCGTACTTCGGGACGGTTGAAGGCGATCCGCACCACCCCGGCGTCCACCGCCCGGTGATAGGTGATGTCGCTCAGGTCGAACCCGTCCACCTGCTTCCAGGCCGACGGGTCGAACAGCTCGGAGATCTGCGCAGGCTCGGTCACCCGGCGAGCATATTTCAGCCCGTCCCCGGGTCAGCGCCGCCCGGTGCTCTCGCGAAGGACGACCTCGGCCGGGAACGTCTCGGTCTTGGGCTCGCCACCTTCGACGGCCAACTCCAGTGCACGGCGACCCATCTGCTCCAACGGCAGCCGCACGGTCGTCAGCCCCGGCCAGACATCCCGCAGCGTGGCGATGTCGTCGAACCCGGCCACACCGAGCTCACCCGGTACGTCGACGCCGCGGGCTCGCAGGGCCGACATCGCCCCTACAGCCATCACGTCGTTCACCGCGAACAAGCAGTCGAGGTCCAGCTTCCGGTCCAGCAACTCGCCGGCCGCCGCATAGCCGCCATCCCTGGTGAACTCGCCGGGCTGCACTGCCACGGGTTCCAACCCGGACTCGGCAAGCCCGGCAGCGAAGCCCTCCCGCCGATCCTTCGCGGTCGCCAGTCCCTCGGGACCAGCCAGTACGCCGAACTTGCGCAGGCCGAGGCGAACCAGCGAACGAGCCAACTCGGCTGCGCCCGCGCGGTTGTCCGGCTCGATCGTGTGGGCCGGCATGCCCGACTGGCTGACCAGGGCCAGGCCGGCGCCGGAGTTGAGGAACGACTCGACCTCGTGCGCAGTACGGGCGAGTCCTTCGGCGTCGGTGCGGCGGCTTCCGATCATCACGGCGGCGCGAGCGCGTTGCGCCCGCAGAGAAGACAGGTAAGCGATCTCACGGTCGGCATCACGGAAGGTGCTGGCCATCATCACCAGCAGGCCGCGTTCGTCGGCCGCCCGCATCACGCCGTTCGCGATCGCAGCGAAATAGGGATCCTCGATGTCGTGCACGAGGATCCCGACCACGTTCGTGGACGACTTGGCCAGCGCCTGGGCCTGAGCGTTCGGCGTGTAGCCGAGCGCCGCGGCAGCGTCCCGGACGCGTTCCTGCAGCTCCGGACGCGGCACCCGATCTCCGCCGTTGAGCACGCGCGAAGCAGTCGCCACCGACACTCCCGCGCGCTGCGCCACATCCAGCAATGTCACCGGTGCTCGCAGATTCACTGGGTCACCCACCTTCCGTACCACTCTCCCCCTGGGTGGCGGTCACACTATCGGACCCGGGGCCGCCGATCACCCTTCGTAGCTGGGAAGTGCCCGTCAATCTCCTCAGAGCCTGGCTTTGCGGGCCCGGAATGACTAGCCTTCCCAGCCATGACGACCGTCCGTGCCAGGGTTGCGATCGTGGCATCGTCCACCGTGCTCTGTCTGGGGGCCGTCACCGGCACCGCCGCGGCCGCCCGGATCCCGGATGGACCCGACGGGCCGACCTCGTCCGCGGCTCAGACCGCTTCGGCACCGAGTGTCGCAGGCATCCCGCCGCACGTCGATCCCCGCACGCAGAGCACCCAGCCGGTGTACGACTACGCGGGCGCGATCCGTGAATCCGTCTACGTCGACACCACGATGGACACCGACTCCGACGGTCAGACCGATGTGATTGCCGTCGACATCGTCCGGCCCCGGGAGACCGACGCGGCCGGCCTGCGGATCCCCGTCATCATGGACGCCTCGCCGTACTACTCCTGCTGCGGACGCGGCAACGAGAGCGAGAAGAAGACCTACGACGAGAACGGCGTCATCCAGAAGATGCCGTTGTACTACGACAACTACTTCGTCCCGCGCGGGTATGCCATGGTCGGCGTGGACGTGATCGGGACCAGCCGTTCCACCGGCTGCGGTGACGTCGGCGGCAAGGACGAGATCGACTCCGTGGTCGCGGTGATCGACTGGCTCAACGGCCGGAACACCGCCCACACCGCCGACGGCGATCCGGTCACCGCGAGCTGGACGAACGGCTCGGTCGGCATGATCGGCAAGTCGTACGACGGCACCCTGGCGAACGGGGTCGCCGCCACCGGGGTGCGCGGCCTGAAGACGATCGTGCCGATCTCCGCGATCTCCTCGTGGTACGACTACTCCCGCTCCGGCGGTGTGCCGTACTCGATCGACTACATGCCCTGGCTCGGCGGCTACGTCGGCCACGACACCCCGGCGTGCGACGCGGCCCGCGCGGATCTCGGCGAGCAGGACGACGACGAGACCGGCAACTACACCAGCTTCTGGGCCCAGCGGGACTACCTGAAGGACGCCGGCAAGGTGACGGCCTCCGTCTTCATGACGCACGGCCTGAGCGACTACAACGTGCAGACGAACCACTTCGCGCAGTGGTGGGCGGCACTCGCCAAGAACAAGGTGCCGCGGAAGATCTGGCTCGGCCTGGAGGACCACGTCGACCCCTTCGAGTTCCGGCGCCAGGAGTGGGTGGACGAGCTGCACAAGTGGTTCGACTACTGGCTCCAAGGCCTGCAGAACAACGTGATGAAGGAGCCGATGGCGAGCGTCGAGGCGGCCCCGGACGTGTGGCGCGACTACCCGACCTGGCCGGCCGTGACCAAGACCGTGCCGGTCCCGCTGGGCGACGGCAAACTAGGTGCCGCAGGCAAGGGAACTGTGACCGTGACCGATGAGCCCTCGCTGACCGAGGACACCATCGTGGCGACGCCTTCCGAGGTGATCGCGGGGCGGCAGATGTTCCTGTCCGCGCCCCTGCCGACCTCGGTCCGGATCAGCGGCACGCCGACGGTGACCCTACGGATCCGCTCCGACTCCGCGACCACTCCGGTCACGGCCCGCCTGATCGAATACGGCCAGGGCGAGCGGTACGCCGGGATCCGCCGCACCGATGCGCAGACCTGTGTGGCCGAGGATTCCGCATTCGACGACAGTTGCTACTACATGGTCGAGAAGCTCACCGAGGAGAGCGACCACGGCATCGTCAGCCGCGGCTGGATCGACGCGGCCCACAGCGACTCGCTGAGCAACCCGACCTCGCTCACCCCTGGCCGCTGGACCACGGTGACCGTGCCGCTGCGCGCGCAGGACGAGGTGATCCCGAAGGGCCGCGTCCTCGGCCTCGCCGTGACCTTGAGCGACACCGAGTGGACCACCCCGAACGACACGGGGGCGAGCATCGACATCGACCTGGCCCACAGCCGCCTCAACCTTCCCGTCACGGCCGGCCAGGTCCCCGCTCCCACTAAGGTCCAGCCGATCCAGGTCAGGATCACCAACCCCACCGAGCGCCCCGACCTGCACGACCCGTCCCGCTGACGCAGGTGGTCCGTTGGGCGGGATTCCGGCCCGGACGAGCGATCCTTCGGGTAATAATTGCCGTGGTTAAGTAAGGACCCCCACGGCAGAGGAACCGAGAAGACATGCTCAGGCACGAGGTCGTTCAGCCGCTCCGCGGGTCCTCCGAAGGTCCGGGGAGGTTGTGGTACTCCCAGCCGGCGCAGCGGTGGTTCGAGGCGCTCCCGATCGGCAACGGGCGGCTGGGCGGGATGGTCTACTCGGGCGATCGGGTGGAGCGGATCCAGCTGTCGGAGTCGACCGCGTGGTCCGGCGCCCCTTCGACCGCGGATGTCAGCCCGACCGCGCTGCGGTTCCTCCCGGAGATCCGCGAACTCCTGCTGAACGGCCGGTACGCCGAGGCCCAGGCGCTGGCCGGGAAGCATTTGCTGGGCACGCAGGCTTCCTTCGGCACCAACGTTCCTCTCCCGGACTTGCTGGTGCAGTACGACGGCGAGGACGGACCCACCAGCGCCTACGAACGCTCGCTGGATCTCGCCGACGCCATTGTCCGCTGCCGCTACGAGCAGGGCGGAATCAGCTTCAGCCGCGAGGTTTTCGCGTCCCACGCCAACGGAGTGATCGTCGCGCAGCTGACCAGCAGCTCCCCCACCACCTTCAGGGTGCTCTTCAGCGGTGAGGTGATCCCGGCCGAGGTCTCCACCGAGGGCGACACGATCCTGCTGCGTGGTCACACCTACGAGGAGCTGCACAGCAACGGCCAGGTCGGCACCACCGTCGATCTCCGTGCCCGGGTGGTCACCAGCGGCACCGTCCGGAGCGAGGCCGACCACCTGCTCGTCGAGAACGCGACGACAGCCACCATCTTGATTGCCGTAGGCACCGATCTGTTCGGCGAGGACCCGGCGGTCCGTCCCGCTCAGCTGCTGGATCAAGCGGCCGCCGCCGGCTTCGAGGCACTCAGGCAGGCTCACCTGGAGGACTACGCCCCGCTGATGCAGCGGGTGGGGCTCCACCTCGGCCAGAGCGACAGCGCAGTACAGGCGTTGCCTACTGACGAGCGGCGGGCGTTGTTCGCCAAGGGCGGTGAGGACCCCGAGCTGGTCGCGTTGTACTTCCAGTTCGGGCGGTATCTGACCATCGCGGGGACCCGTGAGGATTCACCGCTTCCCCTTGCCCTGCAGGGAGTCTGGAACGACGGCCGCGCCTCCGGCGGTCCCTGGACGAACGACTTCCACCTCGACATCAACACGCAGCAGAACTACTGGGCTGCCGAGATCACCGGCCTCGGAGAGCTTCAGCAGCCGTTGTTCCGCTGGATCGAGACCCTCCGCGCGAGCGGCAGGCGGACCGCTGCCGACATGTACGGCGCGCCCGGCTGGGTCTCGCACACCGTCTCCAACGCGTGGGGCTACTCCGCTCCGGGCTCGGGGCTCGGCTGGGGCTTGCACGTGACCAGCGGGATCTGGATCTCCCTGCAGCTCTGGGAGCACTTCGAGTACAACCGCGACCTGGGCTTCCTCGCCGACCAGGCCTATCCCGTCCTCCGCGAGGCGGCCGAGTTCTTCCTGGCCTACCTGACCGAGGACCCGGCGACCGGCTGGTTGCTCAGCGGCCCGTCCGACTCGCCCGAGAACTGGTACCTCTCGCCCGAGGGTGACCAGTGCTCGCTCTCAATGGGCGCCACCTGTGACCGGGTGCTCGTCGAAGCCCTGTTCCGGATCTGCGGCGAGGCATCCGAGTTGCTCGGCGTCGATGCAGAGTTCCGGCGTGCGCTGTTCGACGCGCGCGGGAAGCTCTCGCCGTTCCGGGTCGGCAAGCACGGCCAACTGCAGGAGTGGCTGATCGACTTCGACGAGGCGGTGCCGAGCCACCGGCACACGACCCACCTGGTTGCGCTCTACCCGGAGCGACAGATCACCCCGCGGGACACCCCCGAACTGGCCCGCGCCGCCGAGGTCACCATCGAGCGCCGCCAGGCCGCCGACGGCTGGGAACAGACCGAATGGGTCGAGGCCAACCTGATGGCGTACTACGCCCGTCTGCTGCAAGGTGATCGCGCCGTCCAGCACCTGCGCGGCCTGATCGGCGACGCGAGTGAGCACAACCTGATGTCGTATTCGGTGGCCGGTATCGCCGGCGTCGAGGAGAACGTCTACTCCTTCGACGGCAACTCCGGCGGTACGGGAGCCATCGCGGAACTGCTGGTCCAGTCGACCGGCACCGAGATCGAACTGCTGCCCGCGCTCCCGACCAGCTGGCCCGACGGATCGGTCCACGGCCTCCGCGCCCGCGGTGGCTACACCGTCGACGTCAGCTGGCGCGCCGGTCACCTCGAGCGCGCCCTGATCGCGACTCCCACGGAAGGCCCGGCGTCACTCCGGGTCCGCCTCGGCGACGAGGTGATCGACCTGCCAGTCGAACCTGGCTCCACCGTCGCCATCACGGACTGAGTCAGGCCTCGCCCACGAACTGCATCGGATCACCGGCGCCGAGATCGGTGATCCCGGCCGAGTGGAACGCGCCGACCAGCAGCGACCGACGGTGCGCCGCGAACGTCAGGACATGCGCGACCATGCCGCCATAGGTGAAAACCCGTGGCGGCTGACAGGTCGTGTCGACGAAGGTCTCGTCGAAGCGGCCTTCCTCGTTCAGCCGGTTGACGAGGGCGACGAATCTCGACCCCGCCGAGGCGTGCCTGGTTCGCAGCTCGGCGATCGGAGTCGTCACCTGCCGACCGCACTCCGGCACCTCGAACGGCTGATCCGCGACTGAGGCCAGCCACATCTCCTCCTGCCAGACCAGCCGATCCAGCAGGTAGCGGATCGACACTTCATCGTCGATGCCCTCGACCGACAGCTCGATCGGCTTGTCCAGCGCCTCGGCGTCCAGCTGAGCCCCTCGCTCGATCAGCTCGCCGGTGAGCCAGACGTGATGTTCGACCATCCTGACCAGCACATCCATTCCCCTCGCCTCTTTCTTCGCAGGCAGGCGCAAGCCCGCCGGTGGTTGGAAGTGGACCCCGCTCGGCGCGGTCAGGAAGAACCGCCGTGACGGCTCCCGCCGCCACTGACTCGGCGACATCCCGTACGCCCTGGTGAAAGCCCGGGTGAACGCCTCGTGCGACCCGTAGCCCGCGTCGATCGCTAGTTCGAGCACGCCGGCGCTGTCCGCGAGCAGCCGGTACGCCGCCCGCTCGAGCAACAACCGCCGCCTGAACGCAGCCGGTGATTCGCCCGCCGCCGCAGCGACGACCCGGTCGAAATGGAACCGCGACAGGTGAACGCGCTTGGCCAGGTCGACCCCACAGGTCGCGGGCTCGTCCAGGCTCTCGGCGACCGCGCTGACGAAGGCGGCGAACACGTCGTCTGAACTCATACCTCCACTCTGCCCGCCAACCACCCCGCCTGGCTTGATCGAAATTGCTCAACCCGGGCGGACCGGCGTACGGGGGTGTAACTGGATGGCGTAGTACTCCGTGATGTGTAGTAGTGTGCTCGGCAGAGCACCGCGAGGTTCGGTCTGAGGGGTCCGGACCTTGCGGTGCGTCGGACGAGGTGGAGGGGAAGGCGATGGACCCGAGCCAGCTGCTCAAGGGCGTACTGGATCTCGCCGTACTGGCTGTGCTGCGTGATGCCGACGGCTACGGGTACGACGTGCTGCGGCGGTTGCGCTCGGCGGGGCTCGAGGATGTCGCTGACGCCTCGGTCTATGGCACCTTGCGGCGGTTGTTCGCGGCCGGTGCGCTGACGTCGTACGTGCAGCCCAGCGAGGAAGGCCCCCATCGCAAGTACTACGGCCTGAACAAGACCGGCCGCGATCTGCTCGCCCAGTCCACCAAGACCTGGAACCACTTCGCCGACACCATGTCGGTGCTCCTGCATGAGGAGGCGGCGTGAACACCACTCTGACCGGACCGGTCGCGGTGTACCTGGCCCAGGTCCGGGCCGAGCTGAGCGACCTACCGCCGGGCGAGCTGGAGGACGTGCTCGAAGACGTCGGCGGTCACCTGACCGAGGTCGCGGCGGAGTTCGAGGACGCACCGACCGCCGCCGCCTTGCAGGACCGCCTCGGCAGCCCACGGCAGTACGCCGACGAGCTCCGCAACGCGGCGGGTTATCCCCCGAGGACGCGACAGCCGGTCGACAGCCGGTCGGCCCAGACCGCGTTGCGCTGGGGAGTCGTCGCCGCCACGGTCGGACCGTTCTTCGTCCTGGTCGGCATCTTCAGCCGGTCCGCCGACTCGCTCGCGTTCTTCGGCGTGCTCGGGTTGGCCTCGCTCTTCATCGCCGGATACTTCGGTGTCCGGGCGCTTGGCACCAACGACCCGAGGGTCGTGCTCGATACACCGCAAGGCGCGAACGCGGCCGGGTTGATCCGCGACCTGATCGAGCAGATCCCGCCGAACGTCCGGCGCGAGCTGGTCACCATCGGTCAGCCCGTCTGGTGGGTGGCCCGGGGCCTGGTCGCCGGCGGCGGCTTCTTCCTGGTCTTCGGCGCGGGCGCGGTGACCGTGGTCGGCGCGCTGGCCGGCGCCGCGATCTCGATCTGGATCGGCCGCCGGACCCAGCAGGACGCCCGCTGGCTCTGGTATGTCGTCCCACTGAACGTGGTCGCCACCGTGCTGGTGCCGGCCTGGCTCGCGGCCAGCTTCGTCGGCGCCACGCCGCCCAGCATCTTCCACAGCTACAACGATTACCGCGGCACCAGCAGCTCCAACTACAACCCGCCGGCCGGGCTCGTGCTGGACGGCCGCAACGTCTCCAACATCTACCCGTTCGACGAGCAGGGCCGCCAGGTGAAGGTCCGGCTGTACGACGAGAACGGCCAGCCGATCAACCTGCCGCTGCAGGACTGCGCGGCCAACTTCGGCCAGTCGAGCGGTGCCGTGAGCAACCTGTTCCCGCAGGCCGTCGTGTCGCCGGCACCCGAAGGCACGGTCGACGAGACCAATTGCAAGGACACCGACAAGGCGCCCTTCATCCCGCCGCCTGCCCCCGCGACGACCCCGGCCACCACGCCGTCACCCGTCACACCTACCTCGAAGCCGACCCCGCAGAAGCCAGGCGTGACACTGACGGTCTCCCCAACGCGCTAGCGCTACACGTGTGCTGCTCAGCAGGCCTCTCAATGGTGGTCCTCGGCCCGCTGCACGGCGTACGGGCTGAGGTGGTGGTAGCCGCGGACCGAGACGCGGCGGAGTCTGCGTAAGCGGTAGTCGGGGTGGCCGTCGAGGGCGGCGGCTAGTTCCCGGTCGGCCAGGACGCGGCCGGGTTTGGCCTCCGAGGTGAGCCGGGAGGCGAGGTTCACCACTTCGCCGTAGACGTCACCGAGGCGGATCAGGATGCTGCCGTAGGCGAGGCCGATCCGCAGCTCGGGCATGTCCTCGGCCTCGGCGACCTTGTCCTGCAGGGCGAGCGCGATCGCTGCCCCTTCAGCGGGTGTGTCCGCCACGAAGAGGACCTCGTCACCGATCGACTTGATCACCCGGCCGCCGTTCAGCGCGACCACGTCCGCGGCCATCCCCTCGAAGCGCTCGATCAGCTGCCCCAGCTCCAGCTCCGACAGGCGCCGCGTCAGCCGGGTGTAGCTGACGATGTCGGCGAACCCGACCACCCGGACGCCGCGGGCGAGCTCATCGGATCCGGCCACGGCCCGTCCGGCCGCGGCGGCCAGGTGGCGCCGCCAGACGTAGGTCTGCAGGCGTTCCATTGCCGGCAGCAACAGCGAGGCGACCTCGATCGCGTCGTCCTCGGACAGGTTCGACCGGCCGAGCAGCTCGAGGAACATGGCGGACTGCCAGGACGCCAGCCGGGACTGGGTCTGGCCGAGCTTGCGGGCCAGCGACGACTCGACCGCCGGGTCGATGAAGCCGTCGTCCTCCAGCGCCGCGACCAGCCGGAGCGCCTCGACATCACCGTCGGTGAAGGCCACCTCGTCATCCGGAACGGTCGCGAAGCCGAGGGCGTGCCACATCTGTTCGGCGCGTTCGATCGAGATACCGGCCCGCTGCGAGACCTCGATCCGGGTGAACTTCCGCTCGCCGCCGAGGAGCGCCTGCTCGAAATTCTTCTGCAGCGCGGCGAGATCGGGTTCAGGCGCCGGACTTGTCACCGCGCCGCTCGGCGATGGTCGCGTCGATGGCGTCCCGGAAGTTCGGCAGCCGGTTCGTCAGGTCGTCGAACCTCTCCCGGGTGAAGTGCAGCAGCTGCAGCCGGCTCTTCGCCGTCACGGTTGCCGTCCGCAACCGGTTCTGCCGGACCGCGACCTCGCCGGCGATGTCACCCGGGCCGAGCTCGGCGATCTCCTCGCCCTTGACCCGGACCGCCGCCGTACCGCTGAGGATCAGGTATGCCGCGTCCGGTGGGGTCTGTTCCAGGATCAGCGACCAGCCGGCCGGTACCGAGACCTCCTCGCCGGCGCGGAAGATGTCCTTGATCTCCCGTCCGGACAGCTCCGCGAACAGCGGCAGGTCAAGGGGGGATGTCCTACCCAGTGCCACGTCGATCCTCCGAGCCCGCCGGGCGTGACCCAGCGATAGCAGGCCGATGTTTCCAGTCAGTAACTCTAACGGCTCACCCTGGCGCAGGTCACCGCTGGTGCCGGGTTCACGAGGTCCGGCGGCGGTCCTTCGCGGCGGGGAAGGCGGTAACTGCCGAACCGTTGACCTCCGCCAAGCTGCTGGCTACGGTTTCAGAAATCGATTTCCCGTGAGTTGCCTCCGTCCGCCCCTAGGAGACACGTATGCAGAAGCGATTGCTCCTGGTCCTGCCGTTGTTGCTCGGCGCGGCCTTCCTGCCCGCGAACCCGGTCAGCGTCGAAGTGGACACCGGCCCTGAATCGCTCATCCAGCTCTCTGCGGGCTTCTTCGGCCACGGCCAAGATGTCTGGCTCCAGGTCGACGACGTGGTACTCGAGGAGATCCGATGATGCGCCGACTCGCCTTGGTAGTTGCCCCGCTCCTCGGATCCCTGGTCTGTACTACGAACGCCCAGGCGCAGGTGGATGGCCGCGGTGTCGCAATCGGGGCGAGTTCCACCCAGTCGCCGGCCGGCGTGGCCGCGACCGGCCAGTTGCTGCGGAATGACACCGGGCTCTATCCGCGGGCGGTGCGCCTGGAGCACAGCGGAGCCGCCAACGGACGGGTGGTGGCGAGCGTGGTCACGTTCGTCGGCAACGCGGACGGGGTCGGCGCGATCTACGAGAGCACCAATGGCGGTGTCTCCTTCGCGCAGGTGGGAACCGTCGCGGATCCGGCCGCCTCGGGCGGCAAGGGGTTGTGCTGCGCGACATTGTTCGAGCTTCCCCAGCAGGTCGGGTCGATGCCGGCCGGGACGTTGCTCTGGGCGGCCTCGGTCGGTCAGGACGCGCGCCCGATGTCCTTGCGGATCTGGAAGAGCAACGACGTCGGCCGGACCTGGTCGTATCTGTCGAACTGCGCGACGACCTCGAGCACGAAGGGCCTGTGGGAGCCGGAGTTCTCGATCGCCGCCGACGGCCGCCTGGTCTGCCACTACTCGGACGAGACGGACGCAGCGCACAGCCAGAAGTTGATGGAGGTGCGGAGTTCGGACGGGATCACCTGGACGGATCGCAGCCCGACCGTGTCCAGCCCGACCTTCGGCCATCGCCCGGGTATGCCGGTGGTGCGGAAGTTGCCGAGCGGGAGCTACGTGATGGTCTACGAGATCTGCGGGCTCGGCGGCCAGTACGACTGCGTGGTTCACACCCGCACGTCGGGCGACGGCTGGAACTGGGGATCACCCAGCGCGCTCGGCGTCCGGGCGCAGACGGTCGACGGGAAGTACTTCACGCACGCGCCGACGATCGCCTGGGCCCCGAGCGCCGGCAGCCCGAACGGGAAGCTGCTGCTGATCGGGCAGATCCTGCAGAACGCGAACGGATCAGTTGCCGCCGACAACGGCCGGACCATCCTGGTGAACACCGAGTGGTCGAACGGGTACTGGTACGAGATCGCGTCTCCGGTGACGGTGAACAACCCCTATAACAACTACTGCCCGAACTACAGCTCGCCGATGGTGCCGTCGGCTGATGGCTATCAGGTCCTCCAGCTCGCCACCGACTATGACGGCGGAGTCTGCAAGACCTACTTCGCGACAGGCTCGGCCGTCGGTACTCAGGATGCGTCGGGCGTTGCGAACTCGACGTACCGGCTGGTCAGTGCGCAGAGCGGGCACTGCCTGGACGTGTCGGCGGACTCGCGGGTGCCGGGCGGCAACATCCAGCAGTGGACCTGCAACAACCTGGGCCCGCAGAACTTCCAGTTCAGTTCGGAAGGCAACGGCTACTTCCGCCTCAAAGGCCAGAACAGCCAGCTCTGCGTCGAAGTCGCCAGCAACTCGTCGACCCCCGGTGCGAACGTCCAGCAATGGAACTGCCAGGACGGGGGCTGGCAACGCTGGCGCCTGGTCAACGTCGGCCGCTCGTACTACAAACTAGTCGGCCAGAACAGCAACCTCTGCCTCGACGTGGCCGGCGGCTCGTCCACCCCCGGCGCCAACGTCCAGGTCTGGACCTGCAACAACCTCCAACCTCAAACCTGGCGCCTCGAACCCCACTAGTCCCCGTTTACCCCACGCATGCGGCCGCCTTCAGGCTGCCCAGCACGACCTCCACTGAGTTTCCGGACTGCCTTCGCCGGGAGACCCGGACCGCCAACACTCAGCTAGCCGCGGATCGGCTGCGGCTGCGACCAGCTCTGAGCGTGCCAGGGCATCGTTTTCGGGCCACAGCCCCTCGAAGGTGAGTGCTGGCGGTCCGCCTAACTCCTCGACGCCCTGCGTGGGTCAGGAGGTGGTGCGGCGTCGGCGGCGGGTGTTGTGGGACGGGCGTTGGATGCGGCGGCGGATGGGGCGGCGGGGACCTACCAGGCGGGGGCCGGCGAGGCGGTCTTCCAGGCGGCGGGCCTCGCGGCGGATCGGCTGGGCCACGTATTCGCCGAGGATGACGCCTGATGCGAGGGCGACGCCGATCGCGACCGCTGTGGCGAGGCTGACTATTCCGATCAGGTTGCCGAGACCCATCAACTCGTACAAGCCCTTGTAGATCGTGAGTCCGGGCAGCAGCGGGACTGTGCCGGAGACGACCACCACCAGCGGCGGTACGCCGGATCTGCGGCCGAGGGAGTATCCACCGAGGCCGACAATGAACGCAGCTGCCGCAGTCGACCAGGCCGGACCGAACTCGGCTCTGGCCATCACCGTGAACACCAGCGATCCGGCCGCACCGACGAGCGCGATCGGCAGCAGCGAACGCAGCGGCGCGTACGAGGCATACGCGAAGGCGACCGCCATCAGCGCGCCCGATCCCACCATGATGGGCAGATTCGCCAGCTGGATCGTCTGAGCCTCGATCGCGACGGGGAGGCCCAGCTTGATGCCCAGGGTGATTCCGAGGCTGACGCCGGCGATGATGCCGCCGGTGAGGAGCATCGCCTCGAGACTTCGCGCGGCCGCGGTCACGTAGTACCCGGTGATCGCGTCCTGGACGGCACCGGTCAGGGCAATCCCGGCGAGCAGCAGGATGATGCCAGCGGCAACTACCAGCGATGGTTTCACCGGTGCGTGGATGGCGTACAGGATCAGCGCGACCGCAGTGGCGACGAAGGCCCCGGCGACTTGCTGGTAGAAGGCCGGCAGCCGCTGTCGGTTGAACCACCGGTTGCTCAGCTCGATCACGACCGCGGTGAGGACTGCCACGAGGGTGATCAGCCAACCACCGCCCAGCAAAAGAGTCGCGCCTCCTGCCATCACGCCCCACGCGAGCACCGAACTCCAGCGTGGGAAGGGCGGGCCTGCCGATACCAGGCGGGCCAGTTCGCGGCCCGCGTCCTCTGGGGTCACCTCACCGCTCGCGAGCCGGCGGACCAGCCGGTCGACGTCGGTCAGCCGGGAGAAATCCTGGCCGCGGTAACGAACCACCCGCATGTGGGTCTCGGGGGCGACATCGGGCGCGGCCTGGTACGAGATCGCGATCGAGGTGAAGGTGATGTCGACCTCACAACCCCGCAACCCGCCGGCGGCCGTGACGGCGAGGATTGTCGCGGTCGCGTCCGCCGTTCCGGCGCCGCTCGACAGGACCACTTCCCCGATCCGCAGAGCCAGGTCCATCGTCCGATACAGCTCCCGCTGCTCGTCCCTGGCCCGCCGATCAGCACTCCGCCCGTCAACCTCCGCCCCATCACCCTCCGCAGGCCGCTCGTCCCCAGGATCTCGACCATCCACCGGGCTGTCCGAGAAGGAGCCGGCCGGGGCGGGGGTGGGCCGGCCGTCTGCCGGGGGATCCGGGATGGGGGTCGGTGGGTGCTGATCTGTTGTTGGTTTGTTTGCCGGTCTGCCGCCCTTGACCACCGTGCCCCTTTCCTCTGCAGCAATGACGCTAACGCCCGTCCGTACGCCGTACCCCATCCGGCTGACCCGAAGCGTCGGGCCGGATCGGGGTGCAATCGCTTTCCGGACGACTTTCCCGATTGGTTGACTCGCCGTGACAGCCCACCTAAGGTTGCGCTCACAAGGCATGGAAAGCCCTTTCCAAGCTCAACGGCCAGCAGGAGGCGCGCATGTGCGAGTACAGCCCGGGGACGGCCGCTGCACTGCCCGGCGGCATCGGGATCTCGCTGCTGAAGGTGTACGACATCGAGGCGCCCGACGGACTGGTCGGCGGCACCCCGCACGTACACCTGGCCTGCTCCGAGGGGTACTACGTCATCGCGGGCTCCGGGGCGGTCCAGACGCTGAACCCGAAGGGGTTCGCCGAGACTCCGCTGCAGGCGGGCACCGTCGTCTGGTTCGACCCCGGCACGATCCACCGACTGGTCAACGGCGGCGGCCTGCAGATCCTGACGCTGATGTCGAACTCCGGCCTTCCCGAAGCCGGTGACGCCGTGCTCACCCTGCCGCGGGAACACCTCACCGACCGCGAGACCTACCTGAAGGCGACCACGCTGACAGGCGAGGGTGAGGCCCGGACGCCCTCCGCGATGCGCCGACGCGATCTCGCACTGGAGGGGTTCGCCGCACTGCGCAGCGCGTACGACGCTGAGGGGCGGTCGGTGCTCGAGGACTTCTACGAAGCCGCGATCGGGATCGTCCAGCCACAGCTCGCGGACTGGCGACGCCGCTGGGAGCAGGGCGCCCGCCGCCTGGCCGACGAGACTGGTGCGGCCCTCGACGCTCTCGAAGCCGGCAAAGCCCCGCATCTCCAGACGGCCGAGCTCCACCGGCTCCCGGCACCGACCGAGTTCGGCCGTCACGGAATGTGCGGCCGCCTCGACGTCTACGACACCACCGAGCCCGCCTGATGCGCCGCACCGGGCACTACCCGTGCGGCGTACCGGCGCACCTGATCTGTTGTTTCGCGAACCACCCCGGTAGACCAGCGCAGCTGAAGCGCCGAAGAGAGGTTGCACAGTGAACGATCGACACGTCGGCATCGTGATGAACGGCGTCACCGGCCGGATGGGCCTGCGCCAGCACCTGGAGCGGTCCATCGTGGCGATCCGTGAGCAGGGCGGGATCCCGGCCGCGGACGGGACGATGATCATCCCGGAGCCGATCCTGGTCGGCCGCAACGAGCTCAAGCTGAAGAACATCGCGGACACCTACGGTCTGAGCCGCTGGACCACGGACCTGTCCGAGGCGCTGGCCGAGCCGGACGTGGAGATCTACTTCGACTCGCAGCTCACCCAGCTCCGTGAGAAGGGCGTCCGCGCCGCGGTCGAGGCCGGCAAGGCGATCTACTGCGAGAAGCCGATCGCCGAGGGTCTCGACGCCGCCGTCGACCTGGCGCGCCTGGTCAGGGACTCAGGGCTGAAGAACGGTGTCGTGCAGGACAAGCTCTCGCTGCCGGGTCTGCGCAAGCTGAAGCGACTCGTCGATGGCGGCTTCTTCGGGCGGATCCTCTCGATCCGCGGCGAGTTCGGCTACTGGGTCTTCGAAGGCGACTGGCAGGAGGCGCAGCGCCCGGCCTGGAACTACAAGCAGGAAGAGGGCGGCGGCATCGTCGTCGACATGTTCTGCCACTGGCGTTATGTCCTCGACCAGATCTTCGCCCCGGTCAAGACCGTGTACTGCCAGGGCGCCACCCACATCCCGACCCGGTACGACGAGCAGGGCAAGGCGTACGACGCGACCGCCGAGGACGCGGCCTACGGCATCTTCGAGCTGGAGGGCGGGATCATCGCCCAGCTCAACTCCTCGTGGACGACCCGGGTGTTCCGCGACGAGCTCGTCGAGTTCCAGGTCGACGGCACGGAGGGCAGTGCGGTCGCGGGCCTCCGCACCTGCCGGGTGCAGCACCGCGCCGCTACCCCGAAGCCGGTCTGGAACCCCGACCTGCCGGCGACCGAGCCGTTCCGCGAGCAGTGGGCGGATGTGCCGGACAACGAGGTGTTCGACAACGGGTTCAAGGTGCAGTGGGAGATGTTCCTGCGGCACGTGATCGACGACGCGCCCTTCACCTGGGACTTCGTCGAGGGCGCCAAGGGCGTCCAGCTCGCCGAGCTCGGACTCCAGTCGTGGCGCGAGGGCCGCAAGCTGGAGGTGCCGAAGCTGGACCTCGAAGGCGAAGTGGCATGAGTAGGGGCGGTGGGGGTTTGGGGCTGCGGCTGCCGACGGGTGACGGCAGGGTGGAGGACTACCGGCTGATCGGCGAACCGGTTGCCCAGGGCACCTACGAACCGGCGCGCAGCCGATTGGCCTTTGCGGCTGCGCATGTCGTCGCGGATCCGCTCGGCGACAACTCGCCGGGCCGGCCGGCGGTGATCGACTGGGAGCACACGCTGGAGTTCCGGCGCCACCTCTGGTCGCTCGGGTTGTCCGTCGCAGAGGCGATGGACACCGCGCAGCGCGGGATGGGCCTCGACTGGACCGCCACCCAGGAACTGATCCGCCGGTCAGTCGCCGAGGCGCCGACCCATCCGAGAACTGTTGGTGCGGCGGGGAAGCGGATCGCGGTGGGCGTCGGCACCGATCAGCTTCCGACCGGTGTGCAGGGGCTGGATGCGGTGATCGCGGCGTATGAAGAGCAGCTCGCGCTGGCCGAGGAGGTTGGCGCTCAGCCCATCTTGATGGCCAGTCGGGCTTTGTGCGCGGCCGCGGCTGCGCCGGATGACTACCGCAAGGTGTACGACCGGCTGCTCGGCCAGTCTTCGCGGCCCGTGATCCTGCACTGGCTGGGGTCGATGTTCGATCCGGCGCTCGAAGGCTATTGGGGCAGCGACTCGCTCGACACCGCGACGGACGTCGTCGTCGACCTGATCAACGAGAACGCCGGGCGGGTCGACGGCATCAAGGTGTCTCTGCTGGAGGCATCCCGTGAAGTTGCCCTGCGCAACCGTCTTCCGGAAGGCGTCCGCCTCTATACCGGTGACGACTTCAACTACCCGGAATTGATCCGCGGCGACGAGACCCGTCACAGCGACGCGCTGCTCGGGATCTTCGCGGCGATCGCCCCGGCCGCTGCCGCCGCACTGGAGGCCCTCGACGACGGGGACCTGACGAAGTACGAGGAGGTGTTCGCGCCGACCGTTCCGCTGGCGCGGCAGATCTTCTCGGCGCCGACGTACTACTACAAGACCGGGATCGCCTTCCTGGCTTGGCTGAACGGGCACCAGCCCGGCTTCGGCATGGTCGGCGGCCTGCAGACCGGGCGGTCCCTCCCGCACCTGGCGGAGACGTTCCGGCTCGCCGATGCGGCCGGCGTACTGACCGATCCCGAGCTCGCTGTCACGAGATTCCGCCAACTGCTCGTCGTGGGCGGAGTCGACGCGTGAACCGCTACAGCCTCAACCAGGCGACCACGAAGTACTGGCCGCTCGAGGACGTCGTCGCGGCCAGCGCCGAGGCTGGGCTGTCCTGGGTCGGCCTCTGGCGAGAGCCCATCCAGGAGTACGGCGTGGAAAAGTCGGCGAAGCTGGTCGCCGATGCCGGCCTGCGGATTTCCTCCTTGTGCAGAAGCGGATTCTTCACCTCCACCGACCCGGCGGAGCGCCGCGCCAAGATCGAGGACAACCGCCACGCGATCGACGAGGCCGCCGCGCTCGGGACCGACGTACTGGTGTTGGTCAGTGGCGGCCTACCGCCCGGCTCGCGGGATCTCGATGGTGCGCGGGCGATGGTTCGCGACGGCCTGGCCGAGCTGGCGCCGTGCGCGGAGGAGCGAGGGGTGCGGCTGGCCGTCGAGGCGTTGCACCCGATGTTCTGCTCGGACCGTTGCGTGGTCTCGTCGCTGGGCGGCGCGCTCGACCTGGCCGAGCAGTTCCCGGCCAACCAGGTCGGTGTCATCGTGGACGCCTATCACCTGTGGTGGGACGCGGATCTGTACCGGCAGATCGAGCGGGCCGGCGACCGGATCTGCTCCTACCAGGTGAGTGACTGGGTCGTTCCGCTGCCGGCGGACACGCTGCTCGGCCGTGGCATGATGGGCGACGGCTCGATCGAACTGCGCAGGATGCGCGAAGCCTGTGATGCGGCCGGCTACACGGGACCCGTCGAGGTCGAGATCTTCAACCAGGACTTGTGGGACAGGCCGGGTCAGGAAGTCTTCGATCTCGCCCTGGCCCGCTACCGCGAACACGTGGACTGAGACGAGCCCGCCACCAGTGCGCTCTTCTCCGCAGCCAGGCACGCAGTCGGAAAGTTGCCTGAAGCAAACATTCCCTTCACTCCAAGGAGAGTACTCCGCATGAGCGACCGGACCATACCCACCGACGGCATCGGGATGCACCTGTACACGATGCGTGAGTCCCTGGCCGAGGACTACCCCGGCACTCTGCGGCGGCTGGGCGAGATCGGCTACCGGACCGTCGGGGTGAGCGGCCGGTTCGGCCACACCGCCGAGGAGATCCGGTCCTTCGCCGACGACGCCGGACTGCGGATCGTGCTCGAACACGTCGGCTACAGCCGCCTGACCGACGACTGGCAGGGCGCACTCGCGGACGTCCGGACGCTCGGCGGCGAGTGGGTCGTCGTACCTTCGTTGCCGATCGAGTTGCGGACACCCGACGGGTTCCGGGAGGCTGCGGCCGCCTTCAACGTGGCGGGGAAGGCGGCGCGCGAGGCCGGGCTGAAGTTGCTGTTCCACAACCACGGACACGACTTCGACGAGGTCGACGGTCAGGTGCTGTTCGACATCCTGCTCGAGGAGGTCGAGCCTGACCTGCTCGGCTTCGAACTGGACCTCTACTGGGTGGTGAACGGCGGCAAGGACCCTATCGACTACTTCCAGGACCACCCAGGCCGGTTCCCGGCGTTGCACGTCAAGGACATGGCCGCGGACGGGTCGTTCGAGGATGTCGGTGTGGGGCGGCTCGACTTCCCGGCGATGTTCGCCCGGGCCGATCAGGGCGGCGTCGAGCAGTGGCTGGTCGAGCATGACGCCCCGACCGATCCGTGGGCCTCGGCCCGGACGAGCTACCGTTCCCTGGCGGAAATGCGCTACTGAGCGAACCCCGTACAGAGTGCAGATCGGGTCGTATGCAGTTGCTGTCAGTGAGTTGGGCCCATTCTCGTCACTGACAGCAGGTGTCCGGCTCCCGCCCGGCGTCAAAAGTCGGGTCCGGCGTGTCGGGAAGCGTTGTCCGACTGGCCCGATCTGTCACTCTGGACAGGGGCCCTCACCACGGCGGGGTTCCCGCGAGGCCGCCGACGCCGTGACGCCGGAGAGAACAGACGTGCAGAACGAGCCCACTGTGCGGATGACGGCAGTACGCCGTCTCTACGAGGTGAGCGCCCGGATGGGCGCCGGGCGGAGCCTGGCCGAAACCCTGCAGGCCGTGGTCGACGGCGTAGTGGACGGCCTCGGCTTCGGCATCGCCGTACTGAACCTCCGCCAGGCCGACGGCAAGTTCGAGGTGATCGCGGTGGCGGGCTCGCCGGAGGCGAAGGAGGCGCTGCTCGGCACCGTCAGCGCCGCCGACATCTTCGATGCCGAGTTCGAGATCGCGGACAAGTGGGGCGGCCTGCGGTTCGTCCCGCACGAGCGGCTGCCCGAGGGTGAGATCATCGGTTGGGTCCCCGACGTCCCGGTCTCCACGGACCCCAACGCCTGGCACCCGCTGGACGCCCTGTTCGCGCCGCTGTACTCGCCCGAAGGTGAACTCGTCGGCATGTTGTCGGTCGACCTGCCCGAAGACCAGCGGCGCCCCGGGCCGGTCCACCGGGAACTGCTGGAGATCTTCGCGACCCAGGCCGGTCTCGCGATCGACAGGGCGCGCCTGACGGACCAACTGCTGGCCGAGAAGGCGCGGCTGGAAGCCAGCGAGACCACCTTCCGGCTGGTGTTCGAGGGCGCCGGCAACGGGATGGCGACGATCGCCTTCGACGGTCCGGAGGCCGGCCGGGTACTACGGGTCAACGACGCGTTCTGCCAGATCACCGGCTACACCCACAGCCAGCTGATCGGGACCACCTTCGTCGACTACCTGAAAGACGAGAACTCCGGCCAGACCGAGCGGGAGATCGAGCACCTCACCACCGGCACCGGGCCGTACCGGTTCGAGCGGATCTTCCGACGGACCGACGGCAACGACATCTGGCTCGGCGGTACTGCCGCGATCGTTGACCAAGGCAAGAATCAGCCGCGGATCCTCCTGATCCAGATCGACGACGTGACGGCCCGCAAGGACGCGGAGCGCGAACTGCAGCACCACGCCGCGCACGACCCGCTGACCGGGCTGCCGAACCGGCGACTGCTCCAGCATCGCTTCAACGCCGCGCTGCAGAGGTCCCGGCAGACCGGGCGCCGCGGCGTACTGCTGTTCTGCGACCTGAACCACTTCAAGCAGGTCAACGACAAGTACGGCCACGAAGCCGGCGACAGGGCGCTTCGCGAGATCGCCGACCGCCTGCTCACCGAGGTCCGGCACGGCGACACTGTGGCAAGACTGGGCGGGGACGAGTTCGCGATCCTTGCGGAAGACATCGACGGCGACGCCCTCGACGTCCTGATGCGCCGCATCGACGAGTCCATCAGCAGCCCCCTTGAAGGCATCGACGTCCCCGTCACCGCCAGCATCGGCACCGCGATCGTCAGCCCCTACGCCGCCGACCTGGACGAACTCCTCCGCACCGCCGACAACGCCATGTACGAGGCCAAACGCCGCAAACGCCAGCGCTCCTAGGGCTACAGCCGGAGTTTGTGATGTTGCGGAGACAGGCCCGGACTGCCAGCGCTCCCGAAGCGGCGACCTTGAACACCAAACAGGGACCGCGGACACGAAATAACGTGTTCAAGGCCCCGACTACCTGTCCCAGGTCCCCACTCTTGGTCAAAGCGACACCACCCAGCCCTCCGCAGCCCCCTGCCGAAAGGCATCATCACGAACTACGGCTGCCGTACTAGGCGCCCGTCGCCCGCGGCATGCTGATCACCGGCGTCCGCGTACCCGGCGGCGCCTCCTCATCCACGATCACTCCTGACCGGGCGGCGCCGGCGCTTCGAGGGGTTCCGACGGGCGGTGCCACGGCGCCGGCCGTCCCAGTCCTGCAGGCGTTCGATCGCCCACTTGTTGTGGCGCTTCAGGAACGACGCCCCCTCGCCGGCGTCGAAGAAGGCGAAGATGGGGCTCCACCGAGCCTTGCCGTCATCGCTTTGCCAGCGAACCGCAGGGAAGCTCGTGACCTCGGTGATCCGCGCCTTCGGGATCCGGCGGCTGAGGACGAAACCTCGCACCTCGATGCCTTCAGGTCCGTAGTGCGCGCCCATCCGGTAGGCCCGGACCGCGAGGTACAGGCTGATTGCCACGCAGGCACCGACGGCCACAAAGACGACAGGGGGTCGATCGGCCCGGCCCACCAGGTAGCCCACTGCCAAGGCGCCGGGACCCAGCCAGCCCAGGACGCCCGCCACACGGCTGATCAGCAGGGGCTTGAGGTCCACAGGGCTCATCATCGCCGACGCGCCCTGAGGACGTCCTGAGGCGGCCAGTGAGTTGGCACACGCTGGACCAGTTGTTTGACAGGCTTGGCGGATGCATGAGGAGCAACTTCAGGGCGGATTTGTGAACGTGGTCGTCCGGGTCGGTGACACCGTACGACGGGAACCGGGCGAGCGCGCCTCGTACGTGCACCAACTGTTGGAGGTACTGCGGGACTGGCCGGGCGCGCCGAGATTCCTCGGGCTGGACGAAGCGGGGCGGGAGATCCTCAGCTTCATCAACGGGTACGTCGCCTGGAGTGAACCGCGCAAGGCCGAGATCTTCTCGCCCGCGACGTTGCGGTCTGTTGGCCGGCTGGTGCGGGAGTTCCACGACCTCACCGCGGGGACTCCGCCGGCGGGTGACCAGGAAGTTGCCTGCCACAACGACCTGTCCCCGAAGAACACCGTGTACTCCGAGGACGGCGGCCGCGCGATCGCCTTCATCGACTGGGACATCGCCGCACCAGGGCCTAGGATCCACGACCTGGCGTTCAGCTGCTGGCAGTACGCCGAACTCGGTCAGGTGGACCGGGTCCTCAACCAGTGGAGCGCCCTCCTCGAGGGCTACGGCCCGGCCGACACCACGAACCTGGTCGACACCATCCTCTGGTGGCAGGATCGCACGGCAGACGGCATCGAATCCGCCGCAGCCACCGGCGACCCGGCGATGGTCAACCTCCGCGATCTCGGCATTCCCTCCGCCATCCGCACCACCCGCGACTGGGTGACCACCCACGCCGCAGTACTGCGGTCAGCGCTCGAGCTCGGCTGACCCACCGAGGTAGTCGGCGGCCGTCGGGGTCATGAGCCGAGCTTGGTGAGGGCGGTGTCGGTCAAGCGGTAGGTGGTCCATTCGTCTTGGGGGTGAGCGCCGAGGGATTCGTAGAAGTCGATGGCGGGGGTGTTCCAGTCGAGGACGGACCACTCGAGGCGTTCGTAGTCGTTCCGGACGCATTCCTGGGCGAGGGCGACGAGGAGGGCCTTACCGAGGCCGGAGCCGCGGTGCTCCGGGCGTACGAAGAGGTCCTCCAGGTAGATGCCGTGCACGCCTCGCCAGGTGGAGAAGTTGAGGAACCACAACGCGCAGCCGACAACCTCGCCGTTCAGTTCCGCGACATGGCAGAAGACCGCCGGAGCCTCACCGAACAAGGCCTTCTGCAGTTGGTCCGCGGTCAGCCGGCACTCGTCCGGCGCACGCTCATACTCGGCCAGTCCGTAGACGAGGTCCACGATCGCCGGTACGTCGTCCGGCCGGGCGCGCCTGATCCGCTCGTCAATCTCCATGCGGCAATCCTGCACTCTCCCGGATCCACCAGGCACCCCTGGTCACGTCTCCAGTCACGTCGCCGGGGTCGGCTGGGACGGAACCGGCGTGGCCGGGGTCGCCGACGGAACCGGCGTGGACGGCGAAACCGGCGGTGAGGGCGGCGCGGCGAGGGGTCCCGCGGCGGCCTGCACTGTGACGGGAGCGGCATTGGCGAAGGTAAGAGTGATCGGAATCTGCTGCCCGGGGATGAGGCTTGCCCGAAGCCCCTGCAGCTCGATTCCGGTACTCCACTCCAGATCGGTCTGACTGTTGGGACCGAGGACGATCTGGGTGACGGCGTGCCCGCCTCTCAACATGACGGTGCGTTGGACGGCGGGGCTCGAGACACCGACCAAGGTGTCGCCTGTCGTCGGCGACTCGTTCACGATCACCAACCGCACCGGGGCATCGGCTCCCGCGTTGAGTCCCTGGGGCCCCTCGATCCAGATGTCGTCGATGACCAACGCGCCGCTGGTGGCGTCGACCCCGCCGGCTGGGAGGTCCTGGAAGGGATCTGCGGTCGAGCATGCGGTCAGCATCCCGACAGAAGCCAGGACGGGCACCCAGCGGAGCATTCGCCGGCTCGGAATTCTCATGGGTTCGGTCCCTCCTGCCGGTCCGCCGCGGCCAGAATCGTCGCGACCACCGCGGAGAAGTCCAGGTCCGCGGCGCCGTCGGCTGCTGCCTGCTCGAGCCAGCTGCGAGTCGCGGCGGCGAGCCTCAGGTCCCGGTCAGCTCCAACGGAGGTGACCAGCCGCAGGTCCTTCAGCGCATGCCGCAGCTTGAAGTTGGCGGGATAGTTGCCGGACTCGACGTTCGGTCGCTTGATCCTCACGGTGCCGCCGATCGGTGACTCGGTCAGGATGTCGAGCAGTGTCGACCGCTCGAGCCCCAGCGCGTCGCCGAGCGCGAGTGCCTCGCCGACCGCCGTCATAGCCACGCCGAGCGTCAGGTTGATGACCACCTTCATGGCCGCGCCGGCTCCAGGACCACCCACGTGATGGGGAGTACCGAGCGGAGCCAGAATTGGCTCGACCTGCTCGAACTCCGTGTCGGTCGCGCCCACGTAGATGGCGAGCGTGCCCGCGGTCGCCTCGGGGACGCTGCCCCGTACCGGGGCATCGACCACGTTGACGCCGCTCGGCAGGCGCTGGGCGATGGAGCGGACCTCATCCGGACCGACGGTCGACATGTCGATGAGCAACTGTCCGGGGGTGAGGGCGGCGACGACACCGCCGTCGAACAGCACCTCCTCCAGTGCGGCCGGCGTCGCGAGCATCGTGATCACGACCTCAGCCCCGGCGATTGCCTCGACGGGTGTGTCTGCGGCCGAGGCGCCCAGGTCGACCAGCGGCCCGAGTTTGGCGCTGGTCCGGTTCCAGACGCTGAGGTCATGACCGGCGCGGAGCAGCCGGGTCGCCATCGGCGTACCCATCTGTCCCAGGCCGAGGAAGGCGAGCTTTGCCATGGTCAGGTTCCTCTCGTAGCTGTTCGGTTCGTGCCGGAAGGCCGTACCGCTGTCGGGTTGAGATGAGGCCGGTGTCGCAGCAGATCCGCAACGGCGATGGCCAGGGCCAGGAGCATCAGTCCGGAGGCCCACAGCAGCGCCTCGGACACCGCGGCGGAGTAGTCGTGGGCCGTGCCGATCAGCGCTTGGTAATAGATCGTGGCCAGTACTGCGGTGCCGATCGCGCCGCCGACACGTTGAGCCGTCTGGAGCGCGCCGCCTGCCGCGCCGGCCATCCGTACGGGGACGGACTGCAGGCTCAGCGTGATGTTCGGGGTGGTGACCATGCCGGCGCCGATTCCGCCGATCAGCAGCGGCCCGGCGATCACCCACTCCGTCCCGTTCCCGGCGACGACATCGCGGAGCAGCAGCGCGGTGGTGATCAGCCCCGCGGCGGTCAGAGACAGACCCCAGCAAGTCAGCTTGCGCCCGAGCCTGGTGACGAAGCGGCCGGCTACCGCCGCGGAGGCAGCGACCCCCAGCGCGAACGGCGTCACCGCCAGCCCGGAGCGCAGCGGCGAGTAGCCCAGCCCGTCCTGGAAGTAGAGCGCGAGGACCAGCCAGATGCCGGTGAAGCCGACGAAATACACCAGCCCGATCAGCGATCCGGTGGCATACCCGGGGGTGCGCACCAGCCGAGGGTCGAGCAGCGGCTGCCGCCCGCGGAGCACGGTGCGGGTCTCCCACCACGCGAAGGCGACCAGCAGCGCTACAGCCGTCGCGAACAACCACCAGTCCTTGCCGAAGCCGCTGGTCTCGGCATCCACCAGCGGAAGCAGCAGACTGAGCACTCCACCGCCGAGCAACAACGATCCGACCAGGTCCAGATGAGTTTCGCGGATCTTGCCACCAACACCGGCCGGGACCAGCCGGGCTGCGAGCACCAACGCGACCAGCCCGATCGGCACGTTGACGTAGAACACATAGCGCCAGGCATCCGGTCCGCTGATCGCGCCGAGGATCAGTCCGCCGGCCACCGGACCGGTCGCGGTGGCCAGCCCGACCGTGGCACCCATGATGCCGAAGGCTCGGCCACGCTCATCGCCGCGGAACAGGTCCTGGATCAACCCGGAGTTCTGCGGGATGAGCATGCCGCCCGCCACACCTTGCAGCAGCCGTGCGGCTATCAGCAGACCGGCAGTTGGCGCCGCACCGGTGATCGCGCTGGTGACCACGAAGGCCGACAACGCGATCATGAACATGCGGCGTCGTCCCAACGCGTCGCCGAGCCGTCCGGCCGGCACGAGGGCCAGCCCGAACGTCAACGCGTAGCCGGACACCACCCACTGCGCGGTCCCCGCCGTCACCTGCAGCCCGCGCTCGATGGACGGCAGGGCGACGTTGACGATGCTGACGTCGAGCAGCGCCATGAACGCGGCGAGCTGGCTGACGCCGAGCGCCCGCCACCGGCGTGGATAGGCTGCCCCCTCGGGTTGAGCGAGCGGAGCGGCGGCCTGCGCCGAATCGGCGGCGGAGTGGTCGCGGCTCATAGGCCCTGGCCCTTCCGAGCCGGGTGGACGGTTGCTCCGAGCACCGACATGGTGCCCGGGATACGGCCGAGGACGCGGTCGACATCCGCCCCGTCGACGGTTTCTCGTTCCAGCAGCAGGTCGGTGAGCCGGTCGAGCGAGTCGCGGTGGTCTGTCAGGGTGGTGATCGCCTGCTTCTCCGCCGCCCGCAACAACTTGGCCACTTCCTGGTCGATCACCCGCTGCGTCGCCTCGGCGTACGGGCGGTTGGAGACCTCGCCGCCGCTCAGGTACATGGGAGTGGACGATCCGAACCCGACCGGGCCGAGCGTCGCGCTCATCCCGTAGTCACGCACCATCCTGGTGGCCAGCTCGGTGGCGCCGGCCAGGTCGCTGCTTGCCCCGGTCGAGGTCTCCCCCAGCACGATGAGCTCGGCGGCGCGCCCACCCATCCGGATAGCCAGCGAGTCCTTCAGATAGCCCTCGGAGTGCAGGTGGCGCTCGTCGACCGGGAGTTGCTCGGTGACCCCGAGCGCCTGCCCGGCCGGCAGGATCGTCACCTTCGCCACTGGATCGCCGTGCTTCGACAAAGCAGCCACCAGCGCGTGCCCGCTCTCGTGGACCGCGACCGAGTGCTTCTCGTCCGGCAGCAACGCGTTGGAGCTGTCGCGGTGACCGAGCAGGATCCGGTCCCGCGCTTCGTTGAAGTCGAACGCCTCGATCACTGCGCGGTCTGCCCGGACCGCGAAGATCGCGGCCTCGTTGACGAGGTTGGCCAGGTCGGCCCCGGAGAAGCCGGGCGTCGCGCGGGCCACCACATCGAGGTCGACGTCCGGGCTCAGCGCCTTGCCCTTGGTGTGCACCGTGAGGATCTCCCGGCGTTCCCGCTGGGCGGGCAGCGGGATCACCACCTGCCGGTCGAAACGGCCCGGCCGCAGCAGGGCCGGATCCAGTACTTCGGGGCGGTTGGTGGCGGCTATCACCACGACGCCCGTGGACGGGTCGAATCCGTCCATCTCGGCCAGCATCTGGTTGAGGGTCTGGTCGCGCTCGTCGTTGGACATCAGCTGCCCGCCGCGGCGCTGCCCGATCGCGTCGATCTCGTCGATGAAGACGATCGACGGCGCGCGCTTGCGGGCATCCGCGAACAGGTCCCGGACCCGGGCCGCACCGACGCCGACGAACATCTCGACGAAGCTGGAGCCGGTCACCGAGATGAACGGCACCCCGGCCTCGCCGGCGACCGCCCTGGCCAGCAGCGTCTTGCCGGTTCCCGGTGGGCCGATCATCAGGACGCCCTTGGGGCCGACCGCGCCGGCCCGCTGGTACCGGTCCGGGTTCTTGAGGAAGTCGACCACCTCGGTCACCTCACGCTTGGCGCCCTCGTAGCCGGCGACATCGGCAAAGGTGGTCTTCGGCCGCTCGGCGTCGAACACCTTGCCGCGAGAACGACCGATCGCGCCGAGCCCCGACAGTTGCCGGCGAGCCGCACGCCCGGTCCAGAGGAACAGTCCGACGATGAGAGCCAGCGGGAGGAGATTCAGCAACACCGAGGCGATCGAGGTCTGGGCGGCCTGGGTGGAGATCTGCACGTTGTGGCTGTTCAGGAGTGGGATGAAGGTCGGGTCCTGTACGCCGATCGGATAGCTGGAGGTGAAGCTGGTCCCGTTGCTGAGCTTGCCGGTGATGTTGCCGTCCGGGCCGAGGCTGACCGACGAGACCTGCCCGGCGGTGACGTCCTTCTCGAGCTGGGTGTAGTCGAGTTTGGTGGCGCTCTGGCCGGGGGTCGGCAGCACGAACAGCGCAAGGGTGACCAGCAGGCCCGCCAGCAAGAGCCAGTTGCGCCACTTGGGCGGACTCGGCGGCACCGGTGCCGTTGGCCGGTCAGGCGGTGGCCCCGAGCGCGCCGGCCCGGTTCGATGGATAGCGCTCCAGCGTCCTGGACGCAGGTTGATCATCGGTCTTCCTTCCTGGACGAGGTCAGCTCGGGTGTTGACGCCCCGATCTGCCGGTCCTCTTCCACAGTGCCGTCGCGGCGGCCGCATCTCCTCACGGGCAGCGGCCATCCGCCATGCCTGCTGGCTGGAACCTGCCCGGCTCTTCCCGCTACCCGGCAGCGAACGGTTCCCGTCGGCGGGGGGCGGCAACGGCCGCTGGCGGTGAAGACGTGGGCTTGCCGGACCGCGATTCTGGACACGGACCAGTCGCGCTCAGCGGAGGTGAAGATGGTGACCGGACCTGTTCGAGCCGTAGAAACCCGGGCTGAGCGGTCACGACGATGACGATTGTGACCGTCGGCCTGTCGCACCGGATCACTCCGCCCGACGTACTCGAGAAGCTGGTGGTGTCAGCCGCACAGCGCAGCGAGATGTTGGCGCGGTTGCACGCGGAGCCGGGCATCGACGAAGTCGTCGTCCTGTCCACCTGTAACCGGCTGGAGGTGTACCTCGACGCGAAAGGACCGGTCGAGGAGCTGACCCGGACCGTCGCCGAACTGGTGGCCGACCAGGGAGACCTCCCGGTCGGCGAGATCCTGCGCACGGCCCAGGTCCAGGTCGATACCGCTGCCGCCGAGCACCTGTTCTCGGTCGCCTGCGGACTGGAATCGATGGCCGTCGGCGAGGAGCAGATCGTCGCCCAACTCAGAACCGCCGCGCGTGCGGCAGCCGAGGCCGGCACTACCGGTCACACCGTCACCGCTTTGATGGACGCCGCCTTGCGGGTCAGCAAACTGGCGCGCACGGAGACCACAATCAGCACCGCGGGCATCTCGCTGGCGAGGGCAGGTCTCGACCTGGCCAACCAGTATCTGGGCGGGTTGGCGGGCCGCACCGCAGTCGTAGTCGGGACCGGCACGGTCGGCAAACTCGCCGCGCGGCTGCTTCACGAGGCCGGCGTTGAACGCCTGGGCGTCGCGAGCCGCAGCGAGGCGGCAGCTGCCAAGCTGGCCGCGACAGTAGACGGCATGCCACTCCAGACCGCCGACCTGACCGCGATACTCGCGGACGCGGACATCCTGGTCACCGCGACGGGGGCCGTAGTACCGGTCGTGCTCGCCGAGCAGGTGCGAGCAGCCCGGGCGCAGGCCGGCGACCGACCGCTGTTCGTGCTCGACCTGGGGATGCCGCGTGACGTCGAAACGGCCGTCGGGCGACTCGCCGGCGTCAACCTCGTCGACATCCCCGCGCTCGGTAGCTACCTGGCCGAGCGGGATGTCCCGGACGACATTCCGCGGGTCCGCGAGATCGTCGCCGCGGAGGTCGCCTCTTACGTCGACCGGCAGCACGCAGCGAGCGCGACGCCTGTCATCGCAGCTCTGCATTCACAGATCAAGCAGCTCACCGAGGCCGAACTGACCCGGCTGAACGACCGGCTCCCGAATCTCAGCGAGCAAGAGCGGGCCGAGACGGCGGCGACGGTCAACCGCATCATCCGCAAGGTTCTGCACCGGCCAACAGTGCGCGCCAAGGAGTTCGCCGCAGGCCCGGACGGCCCGGCGTACCTCGAAGCACTCCGGCAGCTCTTCGACCTGAACGCGTGAAGACCTGGCCAGCACGGCCGAGCACCTGAACCGATCTGAAACCCCACGAGGACCCGGCCACCGCGGCCGGGTCCTCGCACGTGCGCGCCCGCCGTCGTTGGCGGGGATGCCGATGCGTTCGGATCCCTGCCGGCGCCGGCAGGGATCCGAACGCGGGAGGACCCGGCCCACCGGTGGGCCGGGTCCTCAGCTCTCAGAAGGGCCGATCAGGCGTGGTGGCCGGCTCGGACACCCTTCTCCACAGCCTCGCCCAGGTCCTGGTCGACGTTGTGCCAGTACTCGAAAGCGCGCTGCAGGACCGGCTCGCTCACACCGTTGAGCAGGTGGCCCACGATGTTGTTGACCAGGCGCTCACGCGACGCGTCGTCCATCACCTGACGGAAGAGCGTGCGGGCCTGACCCCAGTCGTCGTCCTCGGCGTGGACCTCGTACGCGGAGCGCACCATGTCCCCGTCGGCGTGCCAGCCGGCCGGCTCGCCGTACCGCTCGACGTCGGCCAGCGGACCGCCCTTGGAGTTCGGCGCGTACACCGGGTCGGACGCCTTGACGAACCGCATCGGACCGTCCTTGCTGTAGCTGTGCACCGGCGCCTGCGGCGCGTTCACCGGCAGCTGGTTGTAGTTCGCACCGATGCGGGCGCGGTGTGCGTCCGGGTACGAGAACATCCGGCCCAGCAGCATCTTGTCCGGGCTCGGGCCGATCCCCGGCACGAGATTGCTGGGCTCGAATGCCGCCTGCTCGATCTCGCTGTGGTAGTCGGTCGGGTTCTGGTCCAGGGTCAGCCGGCCGACCTCGACGAGCGGGTAGTCCCCGTGCGGCCACACCTTCGTCATGTCGAACGGGTTGAACCTGTACGTCGCGGCGTCGTCGTACGGCATGATCTGCATCTTCAGCGTCCAGCTCGGGTAGTCACCCTGCTTGATCGCGTCGTACAGGTCGCGGGTGTGGTAGTCGGGATCCTTCCCGGCCATCGCGTCGGCGTCGGCCTGGGTGAAGAACTCGATGCCCTGCTCGCTGATGAAGTGGTACTTCACCCAGAACTTCTCACCCTGCGCGTTGACCCACATGTAGGTGTGGCTGGAGTAGCCGTTCATGTGCCGCCAGGTGCGCGGGATACCGCGGTCGCCCATCAGCCAGGTGACCTGGTGGGCGGACTCCGGCGTGAGCGTCCAGAAGTCCCACTGCATGTCGTTGTCGCGCAGGTTGGTGTCGGCGCGACGCTTCTGCGAGCGGATGAAGTGCTGGAACTTCATCGGGTCCTTGATGAAGAAGACCGGGGTGTCGTTGCCGACCATGTCGTAGTTGCCCTCGGTCGTGTAGAACTTCAGCGCGAAGCCGCGCGGGTCCCGCCAGGTGTCGGGTGTGCCCCGCTCGCCGGCCACGGTGGAGAACCGGATCAGTGTGTCCGTCCTGGTGCCCGGCTGGAACACCGCGGCCTTGGTGAACGCGCTCACGTCGTTCGTCACCTCGAACCTGCCGAAGGCGCCGCCGCCCTTGGCATGCGGCTGCCGCTCAGGCACCCGCTCGCGGTTGAACTGCGCCATCTGCTCGATCAGGTAGTGGTCGTGCAGCAGGATCGGTCCCTGCCGGCCGACGGTGAGGGACAGAGTGTCGCTCTCCACCGGGATACCGGTGTCTGTCGTGGTCGGCTTGGGCTGTGTGTCGGTCATCTGTACATGTCTCCTCTATTGCGGATGGAACAAGGGTTGACGGGCAGCCGGCTGGCGGGACGTCTGCCCGTCCGGATCACTTGTCGGCGGGGTTGATGGCGCGGAAGACGATCCCGGCCGCGGCGCCGGCCGCGAGTTCGACGACCAGGTAGATCCAGATCGTCGACCAGGCGAAGTAGCCCATGACGGCTCCGCCGATGGCGACAGCCGGGTTGAACACGCCACCGGAGATCCCGCCGACGGCGAAGGCGCCCGCCACGACGGTGAAGCCGATCGCCAGACCGTAGAACGAGTTGTTCGGGTGGTCCTTGCTAGTGGCAACGTTCAGGACGACCCAGCACAGCGCGAAGGTGAACAGCAGCTCCGCGATGAATGCGGCCGCCAGGCCGTGGCCGGCCAGGTGGAGGGTCGCGACCCTGCCGGTGTTGACGATCGCGCGGACGATGACCGCCGCGACCACACCGGCACCGACCTGGGCGATCCAGTACCCGACGGCGTCACGGGTCGCGATCCGGCCGCGCACCAGCGCCGCCATCGTCACGGCCGGGTTGAAGTGGCCACCGGAGACGTGTCCACCGGCGTAGATCATGACCATGAGGGATGTGCCGATTGCCAAGGGGGCGAGCGCACTGCCGCTGGCCACCGCGGTACCGACGGTGAAAACCAGGAAGAACGCCCCGATGAATTCGACGGCGTACTTACGCGCCACCGGATCTCGCGGAGCTACCTGATTTACTTGTGTTGATTGTTCGTTGGTGATGACGGCCATCGCTCAATTCCCTTCACTTCTGCGACTTTCTCGGGCCTCGTGCCTGCTCTTCCACCATCACTTTCAGAAGGGCCGATAGCCTCGCCGCCAGCACCCAACTCCAGTACCTGCCAGCAGGTATCCGGTCACGGCACGCGACAGCACAGGGCGCAGGCCGACCGCGATCGACACGGTCGGCCTGAGGGAATGCCCGGTTCGCTAGCTGCCGTCGAGAGGAAGCTCGACCTGAAGTTCTGTGCCTTCACCGAGTGGGCTGCTGATCGAGATCGTCCCGCCCAGCGCCTGGATCCGGTCGGTGAGACCGACGATTCCCGAACCAGGCTTGGGAATCGCACCGCCGACACCGTCGTCGGTGACCGTCAGGCGCAGGCTGCCGTCACCGACCGACACCTTGACCTCGACAACCGACGCGTGAGCGTGCTTGGCGGCATTGGTCAGCGCCTCGGAGACGACGTAGTAGGCCGCCACCTCCGCCTGTTCGGGCAGTCGCGTCGGAACGTCCACGTCGAGCTCGACAGGCACCCCCGAGCGGCGAGCGAGCGCCTTGAGGGCAGGGGAAAGACCACCCTCGGACAGGATTGCCGGGTGGATGCCGCGGGACAGTTCCCGGAGTTCATCGGTCGCGCCGGTCAACTGGCGGGCGACCTCGGCCAGACGCTCCTTGAGCTCGGTCGATTCCGGTGGCACGCTCGCCTCGGCCGCGCGCAGGTCGAGCACCAACGACACCAGCCGCTGCTGAAGGCCGTCGTGCAGATCACGTTCGATCCGCCGCCTCGCATGGTCGGCGGCGGCCACGATCCGTGCTCGCGAGGCGGCGAGCTCCTCACGACTGTTCTGCAGGGATCCGGCCATGTAGTTGAAGCTGCGCTGGAGCACGCCGATCTCGGCCGCACCGTGGTCGGGCAGCCGAGCGCCGAGGTCACCGCCGGCGAGTCGGCGGGCGTAGGCAGCCGCGCGGCGAACGGGTTGGACGATCGCCCGGCTCAGATAGCCCGCGAACACGATGATGAGCAGCAGCGATCCGGCCAGGCCGCCGGCTGCCGCGATGATCGCACGATTGGCGTCCGCGTCGGCGCGACTCCGCCGCGAATCCGCAAGGCCTTGTTCGGTCGCGACGAATGCGGTGAACTCGATCCGGATCGCATCGAGGCGCTGCTTGCCCTCTTCGATCGCCGACGCTGTCCGGACCGAGGCGGGGTCTCGCCGGGCTTCATCGACCAGCGGGATCGAGTAGTCGCGGATGTAGGACATGCCATCCCGAGCGATCCGCTGCGCCCGCGCCACCTGCTCGGGGTTGTCGGACACGAGTTGTTGCAGCATCGCGGCCTGTCCGGGGAAGGCAGCTTGGGCCGCGCTCCAGGGCTCGAGGAAGCTCTCCTGTCCGCTGATCACGAATCCGCGCTCGCCCGTCTCGACATCGACGATCTGCCGCTCCAGGCCGTTGGCGAGCACGAGCACCTCTTCGGAACGCGCCGCGCGCAACCCGGCGTCGCGCAGGTCGATGATGGAGATCAGCAGGACCGCGAACGCGGCTCCGACCAGGAGCGCAAGCAGGCCGCTCGCGACGATCGTGCGCCCGGTCAGCCCGCCTCTCACCTCAGCCTCCGGTCTGTCGGGGCCGCAGGGTCTCGACGGCTGGCGAGCTCACAGCTGTGACGGTAGCGGATAATGAATGCTATGACGATGCAGCAGACACAGCCCGGCCCGGCGGAACGGTAGCGGCCCGGCCATGGCCAGATTGCGGGTTTTGCTTGCCGAGGACGACATCCTGCTGCGCGAGGGAATGGCCGGTCTGCTCGAGCGCTCGGGGTTCGAGATCGTCGCCCAGACCGGGGACGGAGCGTGGATCCTGCCAATGGTCCGCGAGCTGACGCCGGATCTGGTCGTGACCGACATCAGGATGCCGCCGACGCACACCACCGAGGGATTGGTGGCGGCCCGGGAGATCCGCGAGGAGTTCCCCGAGATCGGCATCCTGGTCCTGTCGGCCCATGCCGAGGTCGAGCACGCGATGGATCTGCTGGCCACCGGTCAGCGGATCGGTTACCTGCTGAAGAACCGGGTGACCGACGTGGAGGAGTTCATCGAGACACTCGAGCGCATCGTGAAGGGTGGCTCGGTGATGGACCCTGCCCTGGTGCAGGAGCTGGTGACGGCACGCCGGCGCAACGACCCGCTCGGGGAACTGAGCCCGCGGGAGCGCGAGGTGCTGGAACTGATGGCGGAAGGGCGCTCCAACGCCGGGATCGCCCGTCGGCTGTGGGTCACCGAGGGGACGGTCGAAAAGCATGTCCGCCACGTCCTCGCCAAGCTGAGCCTGCCGGAGACCGACGACGATCACCGGCGCGTTCTCGCGGTGGTCACGTTCCTCGATTCCCGCTGACCGGCGGCGGCCAGGCGACCGCCGGCTGGGGCACCGATCACGCAGGGAGCCCGAGCAGCCTCGTGATGGCGCCGGCGGACAAGGTGGTCTTGGGCAGGAAGCCGAGCGCCGGACTCGCCGCGATCAGGTCGGCGTAGTCCTCCTCGGAGTGAGTCGAGATCAAGATCGCCGGGCCCGCCTCCGCGTTGCCTAGCAACTGGCGGACTACCTCGAAGCCGCTCTGCCCGCCCAGGTCGATGTCCACCAAGGTGACATCCGGCCGGAGTTCCGCCGCCCGCCGCACGGCCTCGGCGCCGGTCGAGGCGACGCCAACGACGGAGATGCCCTCGCGCTCCAGCAGGCCACGTGCGGCGGCCAGGAACCGAGGGCTGTCGTCGACAATCAGACAACGCAGCGTCATGTCTCAAGAATGGCGGATCCGCGGGCCACCAAACATTCCTGCTAGCAGGGCACCCAGGAATATTGCAGCCAGCCGGTACTGAGGATGGCCGCAGGCCGGGAGGCCGCGGGGCCGCCGGAGCGACACCGTTGAGGCATGACGCCAGCCAGCAGGAGCAAGGTGGGCAAGCCGGTGCCCCGCGGACGTCAGCGGACGCCGGCGCCCAAAAAGGGCGCCCTGCGGGCGATGAGCGTCGGGCTGCTGGCCCTCCTTTTCACAGGGTGCGGCCCCGGTCAGCATGCGCAGACCAGTCTGGAGATCCCGATGATCTCCACGGTCGCCTCGAGCGCCGCATCGATCGACCTGCTCGACCTGCTTCCGGCCAAGGTGATCGAAGCTTGCCAGTGGCTCTTCACAGGCGGCGTGTCGGCGACCCAGATTCTCATCGACGCGGCCGGCCAGGTCGGAGCTCAGGCATCGGCCGATCTGAGCAGCCCGGCGCCAGGGGCGACGGCAGCGACGCCCGCCGGCACCAGTACAGCCGGCGTCGGCTCGATCCTGACCAGCGGGCAGTCCGACCGTGCGGCAACGAGACTGGCCGGCCTGCCTTCCGCGGACCGGGCCCGGATGGACGCGGCACTGGCGGCCGCTGCCACTCCCGAGGCGCGGGACTACACCCTGAAGGCGTTCGCGGCCGGGCACAGCGTCGACGAGGTCGTCCGGTTCGCCCAGACGATCCACGGCAAGAAACCCAGGTGGCTCCGCACCCACCTCAGTCTGATCGATCTCTCGTCGCCCGGTGACCTGAGCTACCACGGATCACCGGTGGACCAGGTCGACAACACCACCTGCGGGTCCGCCTCGATCCTGATGGCGCGGGCAATGGCCGATCCGCTCTACGCCCTTTACCTCACCACCGGCGACAGCACATCCCCGGCCGAGGCGGCACCGGCGAAGTTCCAGGCCCGACTTGCCGCCGAGGAACAACGCATCCACAGTGCGAGCAACGAGATCTGGCCGCAGAGCCTCGGGACCTCACCCTGGGGACTCACCAATGAGTTGAACCGCTACACCGTTGCCACAGGCACGCAGTACGGGTGGCGGCCGGTTGTCGGCACCAGCGCTGGTGAGAACCCGGCACTTCGTGAGGCGATCACGGCAGCGGGCAACGGCCGGCCCGTACCGGTGCTGATCGGCGACTGGCTTCCCCGTCACTACGTGCTGATGGTCGGTCAGGTCGGCACCGACCTGCTGTTCTACGACCCCAGTGAGGCAGCGGTCGTGCAGGTCAACGAACACGACTTCCTGACGGGCGACGCATCGGCCCTCGGGTTCCCCCATATCGAAGCGGTCATCACACCCGTCCGCTGATTGAGCACCTGCAGCGCTGGCTGTCAGTTGTTTTTCCTATTGGAATACTGAGTGGTCTCACGGAAGGCTGGAAGCATGGCATCAGAAACGAACAAGACCCGCCGGATCGGCGACGTCGAGGTCAGCGCGATCGGACTCGGCGCCATGCCGATGTCGATCGAGGGCCGGCCCGACGAGGCCCGCTCGATCGCGACCATCCACGCCGCGCTCGACGCCGGCATCACCCTGATCGACACGGCCGACGCGTATCACCTGGACTCGACCGACATCGGTCACAACGAGTCGCTGATCGCGAAGGCCCTCGCCTCGTACGGCGGCGACACGTCCGGCGTCCTCGTCGCGACCAAGGGCGGCCACCTGCGCCCGGGCGGCGGCGCCTGGACCGTGAACGGCTCCCCCGCGCACCTGAAGCAGGCGGCTGAGGACTCGCTCAAGCGCCTCGGAGTGGACGCGATCGGGCTCTACCAGTTCCACCGCCCGGACCCGGCCACGCCGTACGAGGAGTCGGTCGGCGCGATCCGCGACCTGCTGGACGCGGGCAAGATCCGGATGGCCGGCATCTCGAACGCGAACCCGGACCAGATCCGGCTGTCGAACGACATCCTCGGCGGCCGCCTGGTCTCCGTGCAGAACCAGTTCTCGCCGGCGTTCCGGTCCAGTGAGCCAGAGCTCGAGCTGTGCGACGAGCTCGGCATCGCCTTCCTCCCGTGGTCGCCGCTGGGCGGCATCTCGAACGCGTCGGAGCTCGGCGACAAGCACGCCGCGTTCCAGCAGATCGCCACCGAGCTCGGCGTCAGCCCGCAGCAGGTCACCCTGGCCTGGATGCTGGCGAAGTCGCCGTACGTCATCCCGATCCCCGGCTCCAGCCGCCCCGAGACGATCCGCGACTCCTACGCCGCGATCGACCTGCAGCTGACCGCGGACCAGGTCGCCGCCCTGGACGCCGCCTGACGCGTCGCCTGCTAACTCCTTGCGTCCGAAGAAGTGCGGGGCAGAACCCTCACTTCTTCGGACGCAAGCGGTTGGAATACGCCTGTACTACGAGGCGTTGAGGCTGGCGTTGTGAGTTCGCCGAGACGGGAGGTCCCCCGATGGAAGACATGCGCGCGTTGAGCTACGGCCTCGGCCAGCAGTACTTCGAGGAACGGGACTACCGCGGCGCGGTCCGGGCGCTGCTCCCGGTCGTGGAGGAGACCCCGGACGACGTGGGCACCCGTTTGCTGCTGGCCCGCGCCTATTTCCACGCGGCGCTGCTCAAGCCGGCCGAGCAGCACCTGCAGGAGATCCTGGACCGCGAGCCGACCGAGTCCTACGCTCACCTGATGATGGCGCGAACCCTCGAACGCCTTTCCCGCCGCGACGAAGCCACGAAGCACCGCCGGATAGCAGCTGCCCTGACGGGCGACGACAGCCTCCTGGTGCCGCACGGCGCCTAGCCCGAAAGCCGTAGTTCGTGATGATGCCTTTCGGCAGGAGCCGCGGAGGGCTGGGTGGGGTGCGGCCCTGACCAAGCGTGGGGCCCTGGGACAGGTAGTCGGGGCCTTGAACATGTTATTTCGTGTCCGCGGTCCCTGTTTGGTGTTCAAGGTCGCCACTTCGTGACCGCTGGCAGTCCGGGCCTGTCCCCGCAACATCACAAAGTCCGGCTGTAAGACTTCTAGCCCAAGCGGCGGGACCGCTGGACGACCAGCCCTCGTGAACCGCCTGGAAACAAAGGCCGTTCGCCCCTGGGTGCCGGTTGTGGATCGTCATCGGCCGTAGTTCGTTGCGGATCGTCAGGACACCGCCGTTATGAAACGTCGGCCCTCGCGGATCTCGGCCGCGGGTCGAAACGAAGCGCCTGCGCCAACCCCACCAGACGATCCCCGAGCACGGCCTCGATCCGCACGGGCCACCGGAACCTCGCGTGTATCGGCCACTCGAACCGGTCGTCAACTGTGGCACCTTCGTCGGACACCCGTACTCCCGCATCCCGGCGACTTCCCCGGCCACATGCCGCAGTACGACGGCATCGGCGGGGTTGTCGCTCTCCGGTACTACGAGGTCGCCCGCGATCAGGCATCGGCGCCGCCGGCCTCGGCCCACTGCTCGAGGAGGTGCTCGGAGAGATCCTTGGGCGGGAGTTGCCGACAGCTGTCGCTGGGCACGCTGGCCAATGACTTGCCGCCTGGCTTTGGAATGACCTGCCAGCACGAGGCGTTAGAGTGGATAGTTCAATAATTAACTACTTGGGAGAGCAGATGCAGTTCGGTGTGTTCAGCGTCAGCGACGTGACACAGGACCCGACCACCGGCAAGACCGTGAGCGAGGGCGAGCGGATCAAGGCGATGGTGACGATCGCACTGAAGGCCGAGGAGGTCGGGCTGGACGTGTTCGCGACCGGCGAGCACCATAACCCGCCGTTCGTGGCGTCGTCACCGACAACGATGCTCGGCTATATCGCCGCGCGCACCTCGAAGCTGATCCTGTCCACCTCGACCACGTTGATCACCACCAACGACCCGGTGAAGATCGCCGAGGACTACGCGATGCTGCAGCACCTGGCCGACGGCCGGGTCGACCTGATGATGGGTCGCGGCAACACCGGTCCGGTGTACCCGTGGTTCGGCCAGGATATCCGCAACGGCATCCAGCTGGCGGTCGAGAACTACGCGCTGCTGCGCCGGTTGTGGCGCGAGGACGTGGTCGACTGGGAGGGCAACTTCCGCACCCCGCTGCAGGGATTCACCTCCACCCCGCGGCCGCTGGACGGCGTACCGCCGTTCGTGTGGCACGGCTCGATCCGCAGCCCCGAGATCGCCGAGCAGGCCGCGTACTACGGTGACGGGTTCTTCCACAACAACATCTTCTGGCCGGCCGAACACACCCGGCAGATGATCGAGCTCTACCGCCGGCGGTTCGAGCACTACGGCCACGGCGCCGCGGACCAGGCGATCGTCGGGCTCGGCGGTCAGGTCTTCATGCGGAAGAACTCGCAGGACGCCGTGAACGAGTTCCGGCCGTACTTCGACAACGCGCCGGTCTACGGACACGGGCCCTCGCTGGAGGACTTCAGCCGCGAGACCCCGCTGACCGTGGGCAGTCCGCAGCAGGTGATCGAGCGGACGCTCGGCTTCCGGGAGAAGTTCGGCGACTACCAGCGCCAGCTGTTCCTGATGGACCACGCCGGGCTGCCGCTGAAGACCGTGCTGGAGCAGCTGGACATCCTCGGCTCCGAGGTCGTCCCCGTACTACGCAAGGAATTCGACGCGTTGCGCCCGGCTCATGTGCCGGCGGCGCCGACGCACACTTCGCTGAAGGCGGCCGCCGAGCGGGCGCAGTCGCTGGAGAGTCTTGAGGAGACCACCCGATGAACGAACGCACGATCGCGGTTGTGACGGCCGGGCTCACCACGCCCTCGTCCACCCGCCTGCTCGCCGACCAGCTCGCCGCTGCGGTCCGGGATGCCCTGGACGTCCAGGGCATCCCACGCAAGGTCGTGGTGGTCGAGCTTCGCGACTACGCGCACGATCTGACGAACAACCTGCTGACCGGCTTCCCGTCGGAATCCCTCCGCGAGATGTTGGAGACCGTCGTACGGGCTGACGCTCTGATCGCGGTGACGCCGACCTTCAGCGCGTCGTACAGCGGGCTCTTCAAGACGTTCTTCGACGTGCTCGACGACAAGGCCCTGGTCGGCAAACCGGTACTGATCGGCGCGACCGGCGGAACCGAGCGGCACTCGCTCGTGCTCGACTATGCGTTGCGGCCGCTTTTCGCTTATCTGCAAGCGGTTGTGGTCCCCACCGGCGTCTACGCCGCGTCGTCCGACTGGGGCCCGCACGCGGTCGGCCTGCGCGCCCGGGTAGACCGAGCCGCCGCCGAACTGGTCGACCTGATCGCCGGCGAACCCCGCCCGGCACCGGTAGACCCCTACGAGAGCCCGACTCCCTTCGAGGACCTGCTCAACAGCTGATCGACCGGACTCCCGCCATGGATGCCGCTTACTCGGGTCCATGGCGGTTTTGTCGGCTGGAACCACGACGTCCTGTCCCAAGGTTGCGATGTGGTGTCCGGCCCACCGTTGGTCGCCGATCGCGCTGCCCTGACGGACTGCCCAACTACTGAGTGTCAGCTGGTCAGTGGTTACGGCATTAGTTGGCCGCCGTTGACCTCGACGATCTGGCCGGTCACGTAGCTGGTCATCGCGGGCGAGGCCAGGTAGAGGATGGTGCCGACGCATTCGTGTGGGGTGCCGGCGCGGCCCATCGGGATGGTGGCGAGCATGCCCTGCATCTGCTCGTCGCCCGTGTGCCGGTCGTGGAAGGGCGTCTTGATGACGCCCGGGGAGATCGCGTTCACGCGGATCCCCTCCGGCGCGAGCTCCTTGGCCAGGCCGCGGGTGAAGGTGCTGACGGCGCCCTTGCTGGTCGCGTAGACGACCGAGCCGCCGCCCCCGCCGTGCCGGCCGGCGATCGAGGTCACGTTGATGATCGCGCCGCCGCCCTGAGCGCGGAACACCGGCACGACCCGCCGGCTCATCGCGAACACCGAGGTGAGGTTGACGTCGATGATCCGGTGGAACTCTTCGTCCGACACGTCCACCACGGCCTCGCGTTTGACCAGGTCGCCGGCGTTGTTCACCAGTACGTCGATCCGGCCGTACCGCTCGAGCACCGCGTCCACGAGCGCACCGGCCGACTCCGGCCTCGCCAGATCGGCCTGGTGGACCGAGGAACGCCCGCCCGCGCTGAGCACCGCGTTCTTCGTGTGCTCGGCGCCCTCCTCGTTGTGGTGGTAGTGCAGCGCGACCGTCGCCCCCGCCTCCGCGAAACCGACCGCCGCGGCGGCGCCGATCCCGCTGCTCGCACCGGTGACGAGAACAACCTGATCCGTGAAGTCAAGAAAACTCATACCCCATCCTCTCCCGGACCCTGGCCTGAGCCGATGTCAGTCCAACCCTCGTCATCTTGCTATCCGGAGCCTCCTCGGCGGGGAAGAGCAGGCTCGGGCGCGCGCTGCGGGGGCGGCTCGCAGTACCGGCGGTGCTGGTCGAGGCCGATCGCGCCTTCCCGGGTGAGGTCAGCGCCGAGGCGCCTGGCGGCCCGGACGCTCGACCAGCTCGGACTCCCCGTGGGGAGTTTGGGACAGGCGGCTCGGCGGTAGCCTCGACTGATGGAGTACGACCTGGCGAAGCTGGATCTGCGCCGCTGGCGCGTGGCTGATGCGTTGCGCCTGACGGCGGCTCACGAGGACCCCGACATGGCAAATCAGGGCGGCATCAGGGACACGGCGACCGCGGTTGACTGGATCGGCCGGGTCGCGGACCTGGACAACGGACATGTGTACGCCGTGGCCGACGCGGAGGACCATCCGATCGGCTGCGTGGCGGTCACCAACATCGACCGGCACCAGGTCGGGTGGACGTGGTACTGGACCATCGCGGACGTCCGCGGCCGCGGAGTCGCCCGAGACGCCCTGCGCGCACTCGTCGACTGGGCCCACCACGACGCAGGGCTCCACCGGCTCGAGCTCGGGCATCGAACCAACAACCCGGCCTCCTGCAGCGTCGCGGCCGGCGCCGGCTTCCTCCTCGAGGGCATCGAACGCCAGCGGCTCAGCTACGACGGCACCCGCTACGACGTCGAACGCCACGCCCGCCTCCTCACCGACCCTCTCCGAACCCCTCAACGCCCGGTCACAATCAGCCTGTGAGTTCAGCGTCGGCGCCTGCTGAAACGGCCGGTACTACGGCTGCCGCGTCGGCGGCGGAGGCTGTAGCACGCAGAACTCGTTGTCGTCCGGGTCGGCCAGCACGTGCCAGGTCCAGCCGAATTCGACGATCGGGTGGGCTGTCAGCACAGTTGCGCCGAGGTCGAGTATTCGGCTGACCTCGGCTTGCAGGTCAGGTGTCCGCAGGTCCAGGTGCAGGCGGTTCTTACCATGTTTGTCGTCGAGCACTTTCTGCAGCAGGACTTCGCAGCCGTTGCCGTCAGCTGGAACCAGGCTGAGGTAGCGGCTGGAGGCGTCCCCTTCGCGTACATACCCCAGCACCTGGGACCAGAACTCCCCCGCGCGTTCGAGGTCGGACACGTCGATGACGACGACCAGTTCACCGCGCGCGTACGGGTGCGGAGTACGAGCGTTGTGAGTCATTGCTTCAGACTATTCGCGCGAACTCCCCAGCCTTGGCGAACTCCTCGCCCAACTCGCGAACGGCCAACCCGGCCGCGACGACCCGTAGTACGGCGCGCGACCACAACCGAATTAGCCCTGCTTGCGAAGCAACGGCAGGACGTCAGCGGTGAACTGCGTGAGGAACCGCTCCTGGTCGTGGCCCGGGCCGTGCATCACAAGGTGGTTGAACCCGGCGTCCAGGTACGGCTGCAGCTGCGCGACGACCTCCTCGGGGTCTGACGCGACGATCCAGCGTTGGGCGACCTGCTCGATCGGGAGTTCGTCGGCCAGGCGCTCCATCTCCGTCGCGCTGTCCACACTGTGCTTCTGCTCCGGCGTGAGCGACAGCGGCGCCCAGAACCGGGTGTTCTCCAGCGCGAGTTCCGGGTCCCGGTCGTAGGACACCTTGACCTCGAGCATCCGGTCGATCTCGTCGAAGTCGCGCCCGGCCTTCTCGGCGCCCTCCTTGACCGCCGGGATCAGCTTCTCCGTGTAGAGGTCCATGCCCTTGCCGGAGGTCGCGATGAACCCGTCCGCCACGCGCCCGGCGTACCGCGCGACCACCGGTCCGCCGGCGGCCACGTAGATCTTCACCGGCTTCTCCGGGCGGTCGTAGATGAAGGCGTCCACGGTCGGGTAGAACGGCCCGTCCGACGTGACGCCCTCCTTGGTCCACAGATCCCTGATCAGGTCGACCGCCTCGCGCAGCCGCGCGAACCGCTCCTTGAACTCGGGCCACTCGCGGCCCGAGACGGCGATCTCGTTCAGCGCCTCACCGGTGCCGACGCCCAGCATGATCCGCTCCGGGTAGAGCACGCCCAGCGTGGCGAACGCCTGCGCGATGACAGCGGGGTTGTACCGGAAGGTCGGCGTCAGCACCGACGTACCGATCAGCACCCTGTTCGTCCGCTCGCCGACCGCCGCCATCCAAGCGAGCGCGAACGGCGCGTGTCCGCCTTCGTGCCGCCAGGGCAGGAAGTGGTCCGAAACCATCACGCTGTCGAGCCCGAGCTCCTCGGCCCGGACCGCGTACTCCACGAGATCCCGCGGCCCGAACTGCTCCGCGGAGGCCTTGTAACCGACTCGAATACTCACCTGTGCTCCCAACTGGTTTTCCTGCCCGTCTTCATCCACTCTCTCAGCCAACCTGATCAGGTCCTCCGATGTTCCATTCCACGGACCCCGATTTCGGACGGCGGTCCAGACCTGGCGCCGCCCCTTCTGATCAGCGGAAGACCGTGAGCAACGCGGGGCCGAGGCGGAGTTCGCCGCTGTCGAGTGGTTCGCAGCGAACCCCGCCGCGTCCTCGCAGACCTCGGAAAGCACCCGGGGCGAGTGCGACGTCCATCCAGGCGCACGGGTTGGCCGGTCGGTGCGCCTGGAACCGGATGGCGCCGGCGCCGCTGTCCAGGCTGAAGACCGCGCCGCCGATCCGCGTACCATCCGGAGCGCGGCGCGCGGCCACCTCGTCGATGGGGAACCCGCGGATCGTGATGTTGCGCCGGGTCAGCAGAGGATCGAGCGGCTCCGACAGACCGAGGTTCTCGGCGAGTTCGTCCAGCGCCTGAGCGTCGAACACGGTCACGGAGGCTTTGCGGTGGACCGGCCGGTTGAAGTACCGGTCGCCCACGATGCCCAGGCCGGCAAGCACGCTGATGGCGGTGCTGTTCGTCTGCGCCGGATCGGGCCGCGGTCCGTCCTGGGGCCGACCTTCGTAGGCATGCGCCGGCGAGACGAGCAGAGCCACGATCTCGACCGGAACTGGCTGACTGCGCACGGATTGAAGGCTACTCACACGGATGGTGGTCGTCGCGTTCTACGGGCGAGACGAAGGAGTGCACCATCAAGAACCGTCACGCGTCCGCCGCAACCCGGCTCGGCGAGCTCACCCTGGTCGCCTCGGACGACGCCCTGACCGGGGTCTACTTCCCGCACCACTGGCTGAAGCCGTCACCGGCTGTACTGGGCGTCGAGGTCGACCTCGCGGCCGATCCTGTACTCCGGGAGTCCGCGCGGCAGCTCGAGGAGTACCTGACCGGCGAGCGGGTCTCGTTCGACCTTCCGCTGGTATTGCGGGGTGATGATTTCCAGCAGCAGGTGTGGGCGCTGCTCGACGAGATCCCCTTCGGCGAGACCACGACGTACGGCGAGCTCGCGGAGCGGCTGGGTGACCAGACCCTCGCGCAACAGGTCGGCAAGGCGGTCGGGCAGAACCCGCTGTCGATCGTCGTCCCGTGCCACCGCGTCGTCGGGAAGGACGGCAAGCTGACCGGGTACGCCGGCGGCCTCAAGCGCAAGCAGTTCCTCCTCGATCTGGAAGAACCGGCCACCGTCAAGGCCGGCCGGCTCTTCTGATCAGCCTTCCGGCTGCGGCGTCGTCGTACTCAGCTCGCGTTCGCGGCGACTCGCTGATAGCGGGTGAGTACGGCGGCGCCCGCCTGCTCCGCCGACGTACAGGTGAGGTGGATCGGCGCAACGCCGGAAGGGAAGAGGCGTGCACCTTCGCCGACGACCGACGGGAACACGAGCAGCCGATACTCGTCGACCAGGTCCTGCTCCTGAAGAGCGCGCACGATACTCAGGCTGCCGGTGACGATCACATCGCGGTCTTCGTTGCGCACGGCATCGATCGGATCGCCTTCGGCCAGCGCCGAGTTCGACCACCCCGAGACATCCTTCAAAGTGCTCGAGGCAACCAGTTTGGGCATGGCATTCATCCGTACTGCGAAGTCGTCCGCTCGCCCCGGCCAGATCCGCGCGAACAACTCCCAGGTCTTCCTTCCCAGCAGCATCACGCCCTCGTCCATCGCGGCGCCCAACCGGAACTTGTCCCCCGCGACCGTCTCCGGCCCATCCTTGAACGCCCATCCCCCGAACGACGCCCCGCCCGACCCGTCCGGGTCCTCTACCACCCCATCCATCGTGACGAACTCGATGACGACAACACGCCCCATGGCGAACCCCTTCTGGTCTGTACCCGCTCCTGTCACAGGTACATACCGACGCCGCCCGCCCGATTCATCGCTGCGACGAGACTTCTTTTGAGCCGTCGGTCACCGCCAGCGGCGCGGGCCGGCCTCCACCGACAGTTGGACAGGCCGTGGGATTGTCGTCCTGGACCGGATTGCGCCTAACGTGACGTCCATGGCGATAGCGAAGGGGAGTCGGGCCGAGTCGTTCATGTCGCTGGTGGTCGGTGGCGGGGCCGGCTTCGGGCTGATCGTGCTGACGGCGCGGGCCTGGAAGGCGTGTGGCGTCGACGTGGGCGGTGTTGGCAACGGCCCCACGCTGCTCTTCGTCGGCGTGCCCGTGGCCGCGGTGGTGAACATCGTCCTGTTCACCATGGTGTTCCGCCTCTCCCGCAGCGGTAAGAGCAGCGGGAAGTTCTTTTCACCGTTCCTCGCGGCCGTCATCGCCATCGCGATCGCCGACCTCGCCCTATTCTCATGGCAGGGCACCCCCGCCGCCTCCCACGGCATCTGCCCCGGCAACGTTCCCCCGTGGTGGCCCGCCTGGATCCCCACCTAGGCGACCCAGAATTCGTTGCCTTCGGGTCGAGCATCACCATATGACCGAGGTGCTCACCGTAGGACTCATCACGCACACTCGTAGCTCCGGCGGTGACAAGCTGATAGGCGGCCAAGAGGAACCCGTCGCTGCAGACTCGACATGCTGGCGCGACAGGAGAAGCAGAGTTCAAGAGGCTGCTGATCGCTTTCGGGCGCCAGAAATTATCTCGGCATCTGCGCCGCCCGCGCATAGCTGACTTCCCGTCCGCCGTTCAGCCCACGCGTAGCGCGGTCAGGAGACGCCAGAGGGCCAACGTGGAGCGCCCCGCTGGACGAACGACCTTGCCCCTGGCCTGACCCGTTGCCCACAAATAGAAAATGCAAGGAGATCGCTCTCCCTGCATTTACAGGTTATACGGCACTGGTGGGCTTGCGGCAAGCCCCGGGTGATGCCGCAAACTGGTCGGCCGAAGGCAGAAACCTGCGGAAATGGGGAAATCGCGTTATGCGTTTTGTGTTGACGAGTTGGGGGTCGCGCGGGGACGTCGAACCCGTGGCGGGGCTAGCGGTTCAGTTGCAGGAACTGGGTGCGGAGGTGCAAGTGTGTGTGCCGCCGGACGAGGACTTCGCGGTGCTGTTGGAGCGGGCCGGCGTACCGATGGTGCCGCTAGGCCCGACAGTGCATTCGGTGGTTGCCAACCCGAAACCGCCCACGGCCGAAGATGCGTTCCGGCTCGCTCCCGAACTGGTCGCCGCCCGGTTCGAGACCCTCGGTGCGGTGGCCGAGGGAAGTGATGCCGTCCTGGCAACCGGCCTGATGCCGGCCGGCGCGCGGGACGTCGCCGACAAGCTGGGCATCCCTTATGTGCTCGCCTGCTTTCATACGGCCGGGCTGCCGTCGCAGCACATCCCACCGGCGGGGCGGCCGCACAGGGACTCCGAACCGGACGCGACCGACATTCGAGCGCGATGGGAGCAGGACACTCAGCGGGTGAACGCGCTGTACCGTGACGCGGTCAACAGGCATCGGGCAGCGATCGGCCTGCCGCCAGTGGACAACGTCCGCGAATACGTTCTCACCGACCGGCCGTGGCTGGCGGCGGACCCGCTGCTGTGGCCGGGGCAGGACAAGACGGACCTCGACCTGGTGCAGACCGGAGCGTGGATCCTTCCCGACGATCGCCCGCTATCGCAGGAGCTTGAGGCGTTCCTGAATGCCGGCGCACCGCCGGTGTACGTGGGCTTCGGCAGCATGGCCGCGCACGCCCCGAAGGACGTAGCCCGGATAGCCATTGACGTGTGCCGCGCGCAGGGCCGGCGCATGCTGCTCGCCCGCGGCTGGGCCGAGTTGACGCTGACCGACGAGGGGGACGACTTCTTCATCGTCGGCGACGTCAACCAGCAGGCACTGTTCTCCCGGGTGGCCGCAGTCGTCCACCACGGCGGCGCAGGCACCACCACGACAGCGGCCCGCGCCGGCGCGGCCCAAGTGGTGGTCCCCCAGATCGTGGATCAGCCAGAGTGGGCCGCCCGGGTAGCCGAGTTGGGCATCGGCGCGGCCCATGACGGCTCGACCCCGACCTTCGACTCCCTGTCGGCCGCACTCAAAACCGTCCTGACAACAGAGACCCAAGCCCAAGCAAAGGCCGTAGCGGCCACCATCCGCACCGACGGCGCAAAGGTGGCCGCAAACCTGCTGATCGAAGCAGCCGAGAAGAAGGTCTAGGAAAGGCGGGCCTCCAAGGCGGAGATGATCTGCGGGCGAACTCGACAGCCACCTCGCTGACCGTCTCGGCGCGTACGGCGGTCCGGACCCCGGCCAGCTGCGTTGGCCGACGCAGGTAAGCAGCACCTTCGGCCTCGGCCAGCCGGGCCGCCACCTCCGCGACGCGGGCGACCCGAAATCATCGGTAGAGTTGTGGGCATGTGTGCTGGTGCGTCCGTGACTCGTCCCTGCCGTTTCGCTGACGGCGCTGGGACAGTCTGTAGGTAAGTTCCTCGGTTCCGCGCCGCCGGCTTCCTGCCGGGCGGCCGTTTCGCGTTGCCTGGCCCCTGCCATCCCTCAGGAGCCGCCATATGTACGCACACAAGCACCCCGAGCCGACCGATCCGCGAGTCGGACCTGCAATCGTTTACCTGATCGTTGGCCTTCCCGGCGCAGGGAAAACTACTCACGCGAAGGAACTGGAGATCAGCGCGTCGGCCCTTCGGCTAACGCCAGACGAGTGGCAGATCCTGCTGTTTGGCGATCAAAACCCACCAGACAAGCGTGACCTCGTTGAAGGCAAGTTGGTTCAGCTCGGCATGCGGGCCGCGGAGCTGGGCACCAATGTCGTCTTCGACTTCGGTTTCTGGGGAAAGGACGAACGATCAGCGCTCCGCTGGATCGCTGGCGCCGTCGGCGCGCGTAGCCAAGTCGTCTACCTGCCGATTGACCACGAGGAGCAACGCAGGCGTGTCACCAATCGGTTCGCAACTACGCCCGATCGAACGTTCCACATGAGCGACGTTGAACTCGAGCAGTGGCGGGCTCAGTTTCAAGCGCCGGACGACGAAGAGCTGCGAGGTTCTCAGATTCCACCCGTCCCACCGGAGCACGCGACATGGTCCGAGTGGGCCTCGCAGCGCTGGCCGTCCTTGCCTGATCAGTACGCAACAACCGCCGCTAATTCCCGCTACTCACACGAACCATGACCCCATACGATGCTTCACCGTGCGTACATCGGCAGATTCGTACGGGTGCTCCCGGACCACCGCCATATCCGAGGAGAGAAGACCATCGTCAGTCGGAAATGCGGGTCAGGAAGCCCGGGAGCGAACCTGGTACCAGCATCCTGCAACGCGAAAACCCTTGGGTCATCCACCTGGCTGACCTGGGGTTTGCTGGCGCGCTCGGAGGGATTCGAACCCCCAAGCTACTGATCCGTAGTCGAGGTCGAGGTGTCCACCCCTGACCACAGCACGCCTGAGCACATTGACAGACCTTGCAAAATGTCCACGGCTGTCCGGCCCGATCCGTAGGCGCTGTTAGCAAGGTTGTTAGCAGGGGCGATCGGTGAGCCTCTCGCCACGAGTGACCCGGCCGGACACTGTCGGAGCACCCTGGCATTCTCCTCCGCATGCCGATTCCAAGAGCAGCAGCCGTAGTCATCGAAGGTCATCGTGCACTCGTGATCAAGCGCTACCTGCGGCAAGAGTCAGCCAGCGCCTGTGTGATGTGCGAGGCCCGTAACTGGAACCGTCCAGACTGCCCTGGCCACCACTACGCGGTACTGCCCGGCGGACACGTCGAGGAAGGCGAGACCGCCGAGACCGCCGCCTTGCGGGAGTTGAACGAGGAGACCACACTCACCGGCCGAATCGACCGGCTGCTGTGGACCGGCAAGCACAACGGCAGGCCCGCGTCCTATTTCCTGGTGACAGAGGTCATCGGCACACCAGTCTTGTCCGGCGACGAAGCAGACGCCCAGAGCCCCGAGAACATCTCCGAACTGATGTGGGTTGGGGCTGACGAGTTCGACGAGCTGGGTCTCTACCCTGCCGACGTCAGATCACCACTGACCGAGCTACTGGGCACCAGCGCCTAGCAGTTCCCTACCCCCTGTGTCACCCCGTCTGCTGTTCAGCCCACTCGGAGAAAGCCGGCCAAATCGGTCCCGTCATCCCGGAGTCGTGAGGCCCCCGCCGGAGGCAATGTCGTTGGCTCTCAGAAAAGACTAGCTGTCTCCCATCGCCAGTTCGTGAAAGTACGTGACGGGCTTGCCCAATGCGTTGGCGTACGCGATCTCGCGGCGGGTGGCCTCCCCGATGTAGCCACCGGGGTTCACGATTCGTACCTCATCTGCGAGGTCGATCCTGCGGAGGTGCAGCTCACCCAAGGCCCGCACGAGCAAAGGGTCCAGCACAGGCGCCTCGGTGGCCCCCGGAGCCAGGACAATCGCCAGATCGAGCATCAAGCGCGTGCGCTCTGTCGCAAACTCCCTGCTGAAGCGCAGGGAACCGCACAGACAAACAATCTTCGGGCGAGCAACCGGCACGTTCGACATGGACACCCTTCAAGAGCCAAAGATCCCTCCAGCACTCCATGCTGCCGTTGATGTGTTCGCCGCTGCTGCTGACCACGTCGACGAGGACCAGGACGACGCAGACGACGGGCCAGACCCGTCAGCGCTGGTGCCGTGTTAGCAGAAGCGTTAGCAAGAACAGCCCCGGAAACGGCAAAACCCCCTGAGTAGACCTGCCAGATGACCGATAGTGAACTCGAGCAGTGGCGCGCCCTTTTCTAGGAGCCGGACGACGCCGAGCTACGAGGCGACGCGATCCCGCCGGTCCCAGTTGAGCACGCGACCTGGTCCAGCTGGGCCACCGAGCGCTGGCCGTCGCTGCCGGATCAGTACGGCCGGGTCATGCAGGTGGGACAGGGACCTGCCAGACAGTGATCGGGGGGCCGGTGCTGACGTTAGTGATGGCGAGTTCAGGCAGCGAAGGGTAGCCCAGATCCAGCGCGCAGGCGCAGTTGGGGCTGGAGCGCCGGTTGCTGCGCCAGAGCACCTTCCCGTTCGGAGCCTGGACGAGAAGTTCGCCGAGCGTGGTGAGCGCTGCACGCGAGCCGGGCACGTTCGTCCGGGTCTGCCACACAACCTTCGACCCGTGGCGCAGTACTAGGTTGCCGTTGGTCTGCATGGCCAGCACGCGCCAAGGACGTGTGCCGGCAAAGGTGTACCCCACGCGAATACTGTGGTTGCTGGCCAGCACGGTGTTGGACCTCATCCAGCATTGTCCGGAGGCGGACTGCCAGAGGATCTTCCAGTTGGCTGTGTACAGGACGAGGTCGCCGGTGCGGGTGAGCATGAGGTATTTGCCGCCCCGCCCGGCGGTGTTGGAGTGCCACACCACGCCGGCGCCGGGGACGACCAGCTGGAAGTCTCCGGCATTGGTCAAGCCCGCGTACGACGAGGTTGTCGACGGATGCGGAGTGTCCACTTCCCAGCAGGAGCGGCTGGTGACGATCTGGCGCGGGCCGTTCAACGTCCCCTGCTGGTCCACAGAGAACGAGTTCGGCTTGACCACGAACGAGTAGTCGCCGTTCGGCACCCAGGAATCCACTGCCCGCTTCTGGCCGGCGCTCATCACCAGCACCGACGTGGTCGCTGCCGAGGCGGGCGCGGATTGGACAACCCCGCCGAGCAGCGCGGCAACGCCGGCCAGCAACAACGCCCCAAGTCGTGTACGTCGCATGAACGTTCCTCCCCATTCTCAGGCGGAACGTAGCACCTCCAGGCGGTCAGTGGAGGCTACTGCGGTCAGATGCAAAGGTTCGATGTCGGAATGAATGGTCGGGTGCTGTTCGTAGCGTGGAGTGGCGGGCACCAGGTTCTTTCGAGTCGAAGGAGCTGTTATGCCCGAGTACCTCCTCTACTTCAACCAGCAGTGGGTGGGTGACCACTCGGAGGAGTGGCTCGGCAAGCGCGGACCACTGGCGATGGCAGTGATGAACGAAATGTAGGCAGTCGGCGTCTACGTCTTCTCGGGCGGCCTCGAGGAGGAGGACGGTCGGTCTACAACGGCCCCGGTAGAGCTGCCTTAGCTTCGGCTCGGGCGGAGGGCTCGCGGTCAGGGACTTTGCTGTCGACCTGTGCCACGGCGGCGTCGGCGTTCGCGTTGTCCCGCGCCACCGCACCGAGCTCGAGACTCAACTCAACGGCGACGTCTTCCAACGCCGCGGCAACACAAAAGCCCAGGTCAACCACCTGATTGACATGGGCTTTGATGCGCGCGCTCGGAGGGATTCGAACCCCCAACCTTCTGATCCGTAGTCAGATGCTCTATCCGTTGAGCTACGAGCGCCGGACAACGTCGAGTAACGATACACGCGGGAGGGCGGGAGGTGCTAATCGGGGCCAGGGGCGACGAACAGGGCGTCGGGGGAGGCGACTGGTGGGGCTGCAGAAGGGCGACGCGCGGGGGTTGGGTGAGGGCTAAGCGGGGGTGGCGGGGTCGGTGGAGCCATAGCATCCGGGCATGGGTATCGAGGATTTGCTCGGCGGGCGGGATCTGGGCGACGTGAAGAAGGCCGTCGGATTCGTGATGGAGAACTCGGACGACTTCGAGAAGGTCCTGAAGCTGGTCCGTGGACTGCCGGACGACGCGCTCGGGTTCATCGGGCGGTTGCCGGAGCTGATGAAGACGATCGGGTCCGGGCTGGCCGAGGCCGGCGAGCAGGCGGCGAAGGCGGCGAACGCGCTGGTCGGCGATGACGGTGAGGGCGGCGCCAGGCGCGCCCTGAGCGGGAGTGCCGACACCATGACGGCGGCCAAGGACAGACTGAAGGAGGCCGCAGGCATGCTGGCGGGCCTCGCGGGTGAGCTCGACAAGATCCCCGGCATCGGCGACGCGGCCGCCAAGCGGCTGAGCGACGGCAGCGGCCAGATCGGTGGGGTCGCCACGGAACTCGAGAGCCTGGCCGGCAACCTCAACGACCTGTCCGGGATCCTCTCCAGCGTCGGCGAAGCCCTCTCCGGCCTCGGCGCCAAGCTCACCGATTCCGGCGGTTCCGTCAAAGCCCTGATGGGCTGACCTACAGCCGTGACTTTGGTTGACCTGCTGGTCGCGAACGCTGACGTGCTGCCGCGACTTCCGCCGTAGCTCCTGCCGGCAGGCGTGAAAGTCGGTGGAACCGGGTCACCGTTCACCTCATCCAAGCCGCCGTGTCCGGGGATGGAAAGGCTGAGCGGGCAGGGAGGACCTCTGCGTGACTAGGGTCGCGGCCATGGCGAGTCGATTGGTACGGGGAACTGCGATCGCGGCCGGAGTGGCCGCGCTCGCCGGACTGGGGATCGGCTTCGCCGCCGGCAAGCCCGTCGACCCGAAGGACATCCTGCCGGCCCGGAAACTGCCGGCCGATCTGTGCGGCCGGCTCGGCGACGTTTCCCAATTGTTGCCCAAGGCCCCTACGGGAACGCCCGCGCCGAAGCTCGTACAGACGGGCGCCTCCGCGGTTCGGTGCAGCGCGAAGGCCGAGGCCTCGACGCAGCCCACCCACACCTCCGCCGAGCTCATCATCACGATCACCCCGTACGCCGGGAAGGACGCGGGCGCGGGTCAATCCCCGTTCAAGCCGGACGCGGTGGCTCGTCAGGCGTTCGACCGCAAGGCGCTGGAGGTCGTGCCGGGCCGGCCCTCGACCAAGATGGACTCGCGGGAGAACGCAGGCGGGCAGAGCTGGAACGTCACCGTGCTCGCGTTGAACGCCGACGTCGTCGTCCAGGTGGACTACAACGCTCATCCGATCGAACGGGGTGCCGCCGAACAAGCCGCCCAGGTGATGGCCGACCGGGCGATCTGGGAGTCGAAGTGAACACCACGCCGCAGATCCACGGGTACCAGTTCAATCAGCGCCTGCTGGAACACTCGCTGGCGGAGATCTGGCGCGGCCGCTCGTTCACCGGCATGGAGATCGTCGCTCTAGTGCTCACCGAAGTGGGCTCGGCTGACCCGCAGGTCCGCGATCGGCTCGACGAGGCCAGCCGGACTGCCGCACTCGAGCCCGGCCAGCAGGAGACACCACTGTGGGCAGCGAACCTCACTAGCGACCGGCCATATGCGATCACCCAACTCGTGCCCGGGCAGTCCGGCGCTGAGCGGCTGATCGATCCACTGGACGGTCTGCTGGGGAACGACGAGAAGTCACTGGCCGCTGTGCGGAGCCAACTGTCGCAGTACGGCGCTGCACCCGTGCCGGCGGCGGAAGTCCCCTCGTACGCCGCTCCGGCGGGCAGCAAGGTGGAGGTGGTTAGGGAGTATCGGCAGAAGCTGGGGCGGTGGACTTATGCGGTCGTGGCGATCGGGGTGCTGATCGTGTTCAGCGTGACCTATTCGGTCGGGGCCGCGCTCGGTAGTGCGGTGAAAGACGAGCCCGCGAAGACTCAGGGCCCGGCGGATCGGGCGGTCAGCCCCGGGCCGCTTCCGTCGCCGGCATTGCTGGCTGGCATCTTGAAGACGAGCACGGCTGCGTACAAGCCACGCCAACTGGCGGCACCGCTGGTCGGCGCGACCTATGCGGGCAATGCTGACGTCCAGGTGATCGACGACATCGACCTGCCGTTCGCGTTCGGCTGGCCGCGGCCGCCGACGGTCAAAAAGGTCGGCGAGTCGGCATCGGTCATCTACCGGCAGGTGGTGACGCTTGACAATGCCAACCAGCCCACGCTGAACGCACGGATCGCGGTTCATCCATGTCGTGATCTGGCTGCTTGTCTGGCTGACCGGGCCGCGTTCGACAAGCAGTGGACGACAACATTCAAGGCGCCGACCCCGACCACCACCATGGACCGGCGGACCCGGCTGACCGTGCGGGGCGGTTCGCCGTACCTGCTGACCATGACGCGCGCCTTCAGCAGTGGCGGGCGGTGGTGGCTGGCCGGCGTCGCGGTGACCTGCCCACCCGGCGAGGAGCCCGCGGCCCAGCGCGTCCTCAACGACATCCGCCGCCAGACCCCCTGACTCAGCACCCCGGCGCCCAGCACCATCCGCGCCGAGGGGCGGCCCGCCAGAGACCACCCCAGACACCTTCAGTCGTCCGAAATCGGCAGACCGGCCGCGCGATCACTGCGCGTGCCGGTCTTTTTCGTCGGGAAAGCGATTGTCGCGGGAAATCTGTGACAGGCCTCACTCGTTAGCAGCTCTCAACACGCCTTCCAGTCGCGTACGGTTAGTACCACTTGCACACTGGTATACGTCCACTGGATGCACTGGTATGCGACAGATCACACCGCCAGCCAGTTTGAATCGACCGCCGGAGATCCCGGCGGCCGGCGTCGTACACCCCCTCAGCGGAGAGGGACGGGGACGGCACCGGACCGATCCGCGAGAGGGAATGAGCCGCCGATGACGACCACCGCCAGCCCTGCCCACACCGAGGAAGCTCTCAGCGCCGAGGCCCCCGCCCCCACTACCAGGACAGACCTCGACCCGAGCAACACCCCGACTGAGCACGCAGGCTTGCTGGCCTGGGTCGCCGAGGTGGCCGCCCTGACGCAGCCCGACCGGATCCACTGGGTGGACGGTTCGGACGCGGAGTACAAGGCGCTCACCGACGAACTGATCGCCGGCGGCACGCTGGTCCGGTTGAACGACGAGAAGAAGCCGAATTCCTTCTGGGCCCGCACCGACCCGTCCGACGTCGCCCGGGTCGAGCAGCGCACCTTCATCTGTTCGGTCGACGAGGCCGACGCCGGCCCGACCAACAACTGGATGGACCCGGCCGAGATGAAGGCCCTGATGACCGAGCTGTACCGCGGCTCGATGAAGGGCCGGACCCTGTACGTCGTGCCGTTCTGCATGGGCCCGCTGACTGCGGACAAGCCCATGTTCGGCGTGGAGATCACCGACTCGGCGTACGTGGTCGCCTCGATGCGGATCATGGCGCGCACCGGGTCCGAAGTACTGGCGAAGATGGGGAACGACGCGCCGTACGTGCCGTGTCTGCACTCGGTCGGCGCACCGCTGCAGCCGGGACAGAAGGACGTGTCTTGGCCGTGCAACGACGAGAAGTACATCGTGCAGTTCCCCGAGGAGCGGACGATCTGGTCCTACGGCTCCGGCTACGGCGGCAACTCGCTGCTCGGCAAGAAGTGCTACTCGCTGCGGATCGCCTCGGCGATGGCCCGCGATGAGGGCTGGCTGGCCGAGCACATGCTGATCCTGAAGCTGATCTCGCCGGAGAAGACGGTCCACTACATCGCGGCCGCGTTCCCGAGCGCCTGCGGCAAGACCAACCTGGCGATGCTCGACCCGACACTGGAGGGCTGGGAGGTCGAGACGCTGGGCGACGACATCGCCTGGATGCGTTTCGGCGAGGACGGCCGGTTGTACGCGCAGAACCCGGAGTACGGGCTGTTCGGCGTGGCGCCGGGCACCGGTTGGAAGACCAACCCGAACGCGATGCGCACGATCGAGAAGGGCAACTCGCTGTTCACCAACGTCGCGCTGACCGACGACGGTGACGTCTGGTGGGAGGGCTACTCGCAGACCCCGCCGAACCACCTGACCGACTGGAAGGGCCGCGAGTGGACGCCGGAGTCCGACGAGGTCTCGTCGCACCCCAACAGCCGGTTCTGTACGCCGATCAAGCAGTGCCCGATCATCGCCGACGAGTACGAGGACCCGAACGGCGTACCGATCTCCGCGATCCTCTTCGGCGGCCGCCGCGCTACCACTGTGCCGTTGGTGACCGAGGCGCGCGACTGGGACCACGGCGTGTTCATGGGTGCGACGCTGTCATCGGAGACGACCGCGGCCGCGGTCGGCGAGGTCGGCGTGGTCCGGCGCGACCCGATGGCGATGCTGCCGTTCATGGGCTACAACGCCGGTGACTACCTGAACCACTGGATCACCGTCGGCAAGGACAACGACGCATCCAAGCTGCCGAAGATCTTCTACGTGAACTGGTTCCGCAAGGACGAGGCGGGCAAGTTCGTCTGGCCGGGCTTCAGCGAGAACGGCCGCGTGCTCAAGTGGGTGATCGACCGGCTCGAAGGCAAGGCGGCCGCCGTCGAGACCCCGATCGGGCGCGTGCCGACCGTCGACTCGTTGGACGTCAGCGGTCTGGACCTGAGCGTGGAGGCGCTCGAGGTCGCGCTCAACGTCGACGACGAGGAGTGGAAGGCCGAGATCCCGCTGATCGAGGAGTGGTTCGCCAAGCTCGGCGACAAGGTCCCGGCGGCGTTGAAGCTCGAACTCGACGGCCTGAAAGCCCGCCTCGGCTAACCACCCGAGCAGCTTACGTCCGAAGAGCCGCGGGTCCTGACCCGCGGCTCTTCGGACGTTGTGGTTCCCGACGTTGTGGTTCTCAGGGACGGGGGGCGGCGAGGCGGTCGGTGGAGAGGCGGAGGGTCAGTTCGCGGCCGGTGGCGTCGGTGTACTGGATCAGGGCGATCCAGCCGTCGGCGCAGTGCAGGCGGCCGATCAGCCAGGCGGGACGCCAGTCGCCGTCCACCCACGCCACGACATGCGCGGGCAGGGCCAGTTGGAGGATCGAACGCAGGTCGAACACCTGCGGTCGGATGGCAAAATCCGTCATCGCCACCACACCCTTTCGTGAGGTCATGGTCGGAACCAACGCCCGTTCCTCACCGCGGCCTCACACCGGGTACTCCCGACGTTACCCACCCGGGGGGCCGATCGCCTAGCCTGCGGTCGGCGGACCGCCAACACTCAGCAACTACGCCCAGCCGCCAGGCTCTCCGCTCAGCTCACCCGTTCTGGACTACTGACGACCGGGTTAGTGAGTGTTGGCGGTCCGCCCCTCGCCTAGGTTGGACCGATGAAGATTGGCGTGATGCTTCCAGTCGGCGATGGCGAGGGTCCTGGCGGTCGGGCGCCGGAATGGGCGCAGGTTCGCGAGGTGGCGCTGGCGGCTGAACGGGCTGGGCTGGACTCGGTCTGGCTGGCCGACCACTACTTCTACCGGGCGCCCGACGGTTCGACGTACGGGATGCACGAGGCGTGGACGCTGCTCAGCGCGGTCGCCGCGGTGACGACCCGGGTGGAGCTCGGCACGATGGTGCTGTGCGGGTCGTTCCGGGATCCGGGGCTGGTCGCGAAGATGGCGGCGACTCTTGATCTGGTGTCCGGCGGGCGGGTGGTGCTGGGGGTCGGCGCGGGCTGGCACGATCCGGAGTACGAGGCGTTCGGGCTGCCGACCGATCATCGGGTGGGGCGGTTCGCGGAGTGGCTGGAGATCGTCGCCCGGTTGGTGCGCGGCGAGACGGTCGACTTCGCCGGGAAGTATCACCAGGTTCGTGGCGCCTCGCTCGTGCCGCCGCCGGACCGGAGGATTCCGATCCTGGTCGCTTCGAGGCGGCCGCGGATGCTGGAACTGGCCGCCAAGTGGGCGGACGCGTGGAACACCGCTTGGTTCGGCCCCGTCGATGAGCGGGTCCGGGAGCGGTTGCGCGACCTCCAGTCAGCCGTAGCCGGGGCCGGCCGACCAGCCGACGCCGTTGCGCCCACAGTGGGCATCACCGTCCGGGATCAGGATCAACCGGTCGCGGAACCCGCCGCCGACGCGATCTCCGGCACAGTGGAGGAGCTGGCCGCCGCGATCAAGGACTACGAAGCCCTGGGAGTCGACCATCTGATCGCCTCCCTCGAGCCAGTCACGCCCCGGTCGGTGGACCGTCTCGCCAAGGCCAAGGAACTAGCCGCCACCTGAGGGCCCGTACTGCGGGACGGGCAGCGCCTGCCTGAGTGCCTCCGGCTCCGCAGCAAAGAGAGCCGCCACGCGTCTTCGACGCTGGCGGCTCTCTTTGCTGCGGAGGCGGAGGGATTTGAACCCTCGAGAGGGGATTACCCTCAACCCGCTTAGCAGGCGGGCGCCATCGACCGGACTAGGCGACGCCTCCTCCGAGGTATCCCCGAGGGGACACGACGACGGCCAAGAGTATCCGGACAAGCGGTCCGTCAGCAAAGCGGGTACCGGACTCCCTGGGTGTGTCGTCCCCTGCCCCTGTAATCTGACCGAAGTCGACGGGGGTCGAAGTCAACCGAGGAGGCTGTGCCGGCGTCTGAAGTACTGAGGACCGGTCACTCCGGTCCAGCACCGCCGCCACCGTCGTCGATCAGGGAACGGAGCCATGTCGCGGAGCACTCGCGCATCAGGACGCAGGTCCGCGCCGAAAGGTCACCGGTCTCGTCACAAGGCGCACCGGGCCCGTTCGGCCTCCAAGGCCATCGGACTGACGCTCGTCAGCGCCCTGATCCCCGGATCCGGGTTCGTGATGGGAGGCCGGACCAAGCTCGGCGCCTTCGTGATGACGCTGGTCGCCGGTCTGCTCGTGATCGGGGCCTACATCGCGCTCACCAACCGCAACTCCATCGTGGAGCTCGCGGTCGACCCGAGCCGGCTGCTGATCGCGACCTGCGCCGTGGTGTTGCTCGGCTTCTGCTGGATCTGCATCGTCGTCTCCTCGCACAAGCTCCTCCGGCCGGTCAGCGTCAGCGCGACCGGGCGGCTGGCCGGTTCGCTGGTCGTCGGCCTGATCTGCTTCGCGATCGCTGTCCCGACCACAGTCGCCGCGCAGACCGTGATGGCCCAGCGGGACCTGGTCGGCAACGTGTTCATCTCCGAGAACAACTCCAAGAGCGCGACCCGGCCCAAGGTCAACAAGCAGGATCCCTGGGCGAACACCCCCCGACTGAACATCCTGCTGCTCGGCGCTGATGACGGCGTCGGCCGGACGGGCACCCGCACCGACACGGTGATGGTGGCCAGCATCGACACCAAGACCGGTGACACGAAGCTGATCTCGCTGAGCCGCAACTGGATGCGGATGCCCTTCCCGGTGGACTCGCCGTTGCACAAGTACTACCCGACCGGCTTCTGGGATCCCAGCCTGGGCAACGTCGAGCAGTCGGAGTTCTACCTCGACGCGATGTACCGCAACATCCCGGCCGCCCACCCCAACGCGCTCGGGCCGTCGGACAACATGGGAGCAGACGTGCTCAAGGTGTCGGCCGGCGAGGCGATGGGCCTCAAGATCGACTACTACATGCAGGTCAACCTGGCGGGCTTCGAGCAGATCATCGACGCGCTCGGCGGCATCACGGTGAACATCAACTACAAGGTGCCGATCGGCGGCGACTACCGCGGCCCGGGTTCGGCGGACGACACCCTGCCCAGCCGCTACCTGCAGCCCGGTCCGAACCAGCACCTGAACGGCCACGACGGGCTGTGGTTCGCCCGCGGCCGGTACGGCTTGAGCGACCCGTCCCGGCAGGAGCGGCAGCGCTGCACGATCCACGCGATCGTGAACAGCGCCAACCCGACCGCGCTGGTGACGAAGTACAAGGAGATCGCCTCGGCCGGCAAGCAACTGCTCCGCACTGACATCCCGCAGGAGATCCTGCCGGCGTTCATCGAGCTCGGGATCAAGGTCAAGACCGCCAAGGTCTCCAACGTGGACCTGGACAAGACCAAGAACTTCCCGACCGGGAAGAACCCGGACTACCAGGCGATGCGCGAGATCGTCCGGAAGGCGATCGAGCCGCAGACCCAGCCGGTCGCCTCGACCCCCTCGGCCGGCACGACGAAGAAGCCCACCACCGGCAAGTCCTCGACCAAGCCGACGCCCCCGCCGGGCGGCACCCAGGACCTCAGCGACGCCTGCGCGTACCACCCGACCACGCCGTGATTCGCGGCCGCTGAGATCCTTGGCGGATGCGTACGACGTACCGGATGCGGCCCGGGCGGTTTGTCGGGATCCTGGCCGCGGGGTTGATCATCCTCGGCCTGGCCGCGATCGTGTGGGCGGTCGGGTTGCCGGCCGCGGTGGTGGCGGTGCTCCTGACGCTGGGCGGGCTGGTCGTGCTCGCTGGGCTGTGGATCCTCGCGCGGCCGCCGGTGCTGCTGAAGCTCGGCCCGGACGCGGTCGTGGTCCGCGGGCTGCGGACCGACTGGACCGACATCACGGAGGTCGGCCGGATCGACACCACTCAGGGCGAGGCCATCGCGCTGCGGACGAAGCAGCCGGACCACTCGATCCTCGTCCCGCTGCGCTGGCTGGCGCCCAGCCGGGCGGAGCGGCTGGAGACGGAGCTGCGCGAGCGGCTGAACCAGGCCAACGGGTACACCATCTGGGACGGCACTGCAGCCGATGACGCGGATCACGCAGAATGAGGATGCCTTCATTCATCTGATCTTTGGAGTCCGGCTGTGCTTTCGTTCGAACTGTCGTACGAGGAACTGATCGCCTACCAGGGCACGAATCCGCGCCCGGAAGACTTCGACCAGTTCTGGGAGAAGGGTCTCGCTGAGCTGGCGGGCATCGACGCGGAGGCCGATTTCGCCCCGGCGACGGACTTCCCGCTGCCGTTCGCGAAGACCGAGCACCTCTACTTCAACGGCACCGGCGGCTACCGCGTGCACGCCAAGGTGATCCGCCCGAACAACGCCGAGGGACCCGCGGTACTGATGTTCCACGGGTACGGCGGTGAGCAGCCGAAGTGGATCGACCTGCTGCCGTACGCCGCCCGGGGATTCACCGTCGCCGCGCTCGACGTACGCGAGCAGGTGGGGTTCCGCACCGACTCGCAGCAGCCGAACAGCTTCTCCCTGCACAACCACCTGGTCGAGGGGCTCGACGACGGCCCGGAGGGTTTGCTCTACCGGCACGTCTTCCTCGACACCCGGCGGCTTGCCGACATCATCCGCGGACTGCCCGAGGTGGATGCGGCCCGGGTCGCGACCACCGGGTGGAGCCAAGGCGGCGGTCTGAGCCTGGTGTGCGCCGCGCTCACGCCCGAGATCAAGTACGCCGCGAGCGTCTACCCGTTCCTGGTCGACTACCAGCGGGCGTGGAAGCTCAACCTCGAGAAGGGGCCGTACGACGAGATCACCACGTGGTTCAAGAAGCGCGACCCCCGGCACCTGCGCGAGCAGGAGGTGTTCACCAGCCTCGGCTACATCGACCTGCAACACCTCGCGCCGCGGATCCAGGCCGAGGTGACGCTGTACGTCGGGCTTGAGGACCAGACCTGCCCGCCGTCCACGCAGTACGCGGCCTACAACAAGATCACCGCGCCGAAACAGACCCGGCTCTACCCGGACTTCGGCCACGACGATCTCCCCGGCGCGATGGATGAGATCTACCAGCAGATCGGCGCCAAGCTCTGACCACGTGGCCACTGCTCGGGCCGCCGAACTGCTCGGCGGCCCGACCACGTCCGCAAGGTGAAGCTCTGGCCCCTGGTAGCCCCGCATTACCCGCCACAACTTGTTGGTGAGTGCTGCGCGACCGCCTTCGGAATCAGTTGGCTTCTTTGCCGGCCCAGTAGTGCCAGGAAGGTGATGCCACTGGTGACCGGGTCAGACCATCCGGCCAGGTGGCCGGCAGGTCGTGACTCCGGGCCGCGTACAAGATCACCTCCGATGCTGTCCGGTCACCGCGAACCGCAGCCCGTGCGGCCGTCTCGGCCCGCATGTCCGCCAGATAGTGGATCGCCGGCAGGAACTCGGCACTGAGGCGTGTGCTGAGCCGGCCGACAGGTTCGTCGTCCAACCGGATCTCCACGACGATCCGGTGCCGGTCCTGGAAGCTGTCCTCCTCCTCGATCGCGTGCATCGTCGCGTAGGCCCAGCACTCGCCTTCCGGCCGGAAGAACGGCGCCAGCACGTCCGGATGCACCTCGCTGCCCGGTACTACGATCCCGCTGCCCGGCGGCAGGAGGTGGTAGCTCCCGGGCGGTGGCAGGTTGACCGGGACCAGCATGTGCGGCTGCCCGAGGGCGACCGCGACGCTGGCGTGGAACTCGGTGCCCTGGTCGCCCTTGGCTTCCCAGTCCGCCGGTTCCCACTCACTGACCCAAAGGTGGCACGGCACCTGCGGTTGCAGGCCTTGCGCCACCAGCTCTGACAGCACCGGGTGGTACCGGTGCGCATCGTCCCGCGGCAGGTAGCCGACCACCTTGCCCTGCACCCGAACAGCGATCGAGCGCGGGTCGAAGCGGTTGTGCGGTTCCGGGACAAGATCCGCAGTGGTGTCCAGATCTGCTCCTCGCGCTGGGATGGGGTCGGGAAACAGGCTTCGGATCGCCTGCTCGTGCGGTGCTTCCCGCACGACTTCCTGGCCACACCACAGGGCGTCTCCCCACAGACTGAACGGAATCGATTCCATAGGTGCCCTCCAGTCCCCGTTGACCGGTTTACTCGGCTCATCCCGTCCAGGACCCTGGCCGTTACACCGAGTGAGCGTATGAAAACTAGACTGCCCAGTAACGCATGGTTTCACGCATGAAAAAAGGGCCTGTTGTGGAATGGTGCCCGCCGGTCCGCACTCTGGACGGGCAGTGTCTTGTGGTGCGAGAGAATCGTTGAGAATCGTGCAGATGCACGGGAAGGAAGCGCATGCACGGCTTTAATTCAGTCGCTCGTTCGATTGTCGACGCCGAAGAAATCGAGGCGGCGGTCAAGCGACTCGACGGCGTCGCTCTGCGTACTCCGTTGCAACGAAACCTCCGCCTGTCCGAACGCACCGGCGCCCAGGTCTGGCTGAAGCGGGAAGACCTGCAGATCGGCCGTTCCTACAAACTTCGCGGCGCCTACAACCTGATCGCCCAACTCGACGACGCGTCGAAAACAGCGGGCGTCGTGTGCGCGAGTGCCGGCAATCACGGCCAGGGCCTGGCGTATTCCTGTCACACGCTTGATGTGCACGGTCGCGTCTATGTCCCCCGTACTACGCCTCGCCAGAAGCGGGACAGGATCGCAGCCCTTGGTGGACCGCAGATCCAGGTGATCGTGACAGGTGATACCTATGACGACGCCGCCGCGGCTGCTCTTGCCGACGCCGCCGAATCGGGAGCGACCCTCGTTCCCGCCTTCGACGATCCAAGAACCGTTGCAGGGCAGGGAACAGTGGCCGTCGAGGTCGTGGAGCAGCTCGGCGAGGCGCCCGACGTACTGGTCGTCCCGGTCGGTGGCGGTGGACTGGTCGCCGGAGTCGCCACCTGGTTGGCGGAACGGCACCCCGGCGTACGGGTTGTCGGGGTCGAGCCGGGTGGTGCGGCGAGCATGATCGCGGCGTTGGAGGCGGGCCGGCCGGTGACGTTGCCGCACCTGGACAGCTTCGTCGACGGCGCGGCGGTTCGGCGGGTGGGCGAGGTGACGCTGCCGCTGGTCGCCGCCGCCGGCGTGGAGCTGACCTCGGTCCCCGAAGGGCTGGTCTGCTCCGAGATGCTGGAGCTCTATCAAACGGATGGTTTGATCGCCGAGCCTGCTGGTGCGTTGTCAGCGGCGGCTCTGGGTCATGGTGTCGAGGTGAAGCCCGGCGAGACGGTGGTCTGCCTGCTGTCGGGCGGCAACAACGACGTCAGCCGCTACGGGGAGATTCTCGAACGCTCGTTGGTGCATGAGGGCCTGAAGCACTACTTCCTGGTGACGTTCCCCCAGGAGCCGGGCGCCTTGCGGACATTCCTCGACGGCGTGCTCGGACCCGACGACGACATCACGTTGTTCGAGTACGTGAAGCGCAACAACCGCGAGACCGGGGTCGCCCTGGTCGGCATCGAGATCAGCCGCCCCACTGACCTGACCGGCCTGCTGTCCCGAATGGACGCGGCCCCCCTCGACATCGAACGAATCAAACCCGACTCCGCCGAATTCCGCTACCTGATCTGACAAGCTTCACGAGGTCGGGCGGGTAAAGCGAAGCATCGTGCCGGATTCGCCGCACTCGCTCGGATCGGCGACCGCCTGCTCGCCGGGAAGACGACGTACACAACCAATCTCCGCCTCGTCGCGTTAATCACTACGCTGGAGAACACTGATTCCGCCGGGGGCTGGTTTCGGGGATCCGCTTCCGGTCGGGCCCAGCCGCAGGTCGTCCCCGGCAGAATCAATGTGTCCTGTGGGGCTTAGCGTCTCCGGGCTGCGTGCCTCGCCTCACGGTCGCTCTGCGGCAGTTCCGGCTCCGCAGATTTTCTCTCGATCGGCTGCTCGTCTGTTGCGCCTGCCATCACCTGCTCGTCCGGGGCCGTCGCCGCACCCCAGCTTGCAGCGTGCGGAGTCCTGACGTCCTCCCTGCGGCGGTTCTCGGACGTCCGGCCGTCGTCGTCTGTGGGAGTCCGGTCGGCGTCGGGGTTGACGGTGTTGGCGTGGGTCTGGTGATCGTCCGAGTCGGCGCGGGCGTGCTCAGCGGCTTCGCGGCGCTCGTTGGCGCCGGCGGCGAGTCGCCGGGCCTCGGCGGCCTTCTCGTCAGCGATGGCCTGCGCCTTGCGGGACCGTGCGTCGACCTCGTCGGCCGCGGCCTGCTGCTTCTCGGCGTGCGCGGCAGCTGCCCTGGCTTGCTGCTCGTGCTCGTACGCCTCCTGCCGGTCGTGCTCGATCCGGCGCTCCTTCGACTTCTTCACGGCACCGGCGATCAGCGCGATCAGGAAGATCACGACCACGACGGCCACGACGATCCACACGATGGTCATTCCGTCCATCGCTCCTCCTCGGATTGATGTTCGGAAAGCCCGGTACCCCGTGCTTCCAGCCCTTAACGTCCGAAGAACCCGAGGTCAGGACCCCCGGTCCTTCGGACGCAAGAGCCGTCAGACCAGGCCGCGGCGGGCGGCCCAGACGATGGCTTCGACGGTGGTGGCGAAGCCGAGGCGGTCGCAGGCCGCCCTGGTTCGACGGCGGACGGTCCGCTCGGACAGGTCGAGGCGGCGCGCCACCGACTCGACCGGCAGTCCGGTCGCGAGCAGCCGGAGCAGCTGCAGATCGTTGTGGCCGATCTCGCGACGGACTCGGGGACCTGCTTCGCTCTGCAGGACGGTCATCGGGATCCTCCGAACACCCGGGACTCGGCGGCGTCCCAGTCGGCCGATTTGCCCTGCGGCTCGTACCGCCGCAGCTCATGGGTCGCGCGAACCAGCGCGCGCATCGCGGTCAGATCCGGGAGTGGCGCACCCAGGGCACGCGCCTGCACGAGCACGTTGCCCAGTGCGGAAGCCTCGACCGGACCAGCCAGCACGGGAAGACCGGCAGCATCAGCGGTCAGCTGGCAGAGCAGCTCGTTCTGCGAACCGCCACCGATCACGTGGACGACCTCGATCTCCCGGTCGGCAACGGTCTGCGCCAGCCGGAGCGTGCGGCGATAGGCCAACGCCAAGCTCTCGAGCACACACCGGACCACCGCGGCCTTCGTCTTCGGTGCTTCCTGACCGGACTTCGCGCAGAAGTACTCGATCCGTCGCGGCATGTTGCCTGGAGCAAGGAACGACGGATCGTCCGGATCGATCAGTACTCCGAACGCCGGCGCGGCGGCCGCTTCGCCGAGCAAGCCCGGCAGGTCGGCGGTGTCCCAGACCCGCAGGCATTCCTGCAGGATCCACAGTCCCATCACATTGCGCAGGAAGCGGATCCGGCCGTCCACACCGCCTTCGTTGGTGAAGTTGGCCTGCTGTGCCTCGGCGGTGAGGACGGGCTCGGCCAGCTCCAACCCCACCAAGGACCACGTGCCGGACGAGATGTAGGCGAATCGCTCGCGCGCCCCGGCAGGGACCGCGACCACCGACGAGGCGGTGTCATGCGATCCGACGGCGATCACTGGCGTCGCCGGATCCAGCCCGGTCTCCTCCGCTACCTCAGGCAACAGCGGCCCGATCATCTGTCCGGCTTCGCGGATCTCCGGCAGCAATCCCGCCGGTACGCCGACGCGTCGAGCCAAGGTCTCACTCCAGCCCCGAGCGCGTACGTCGTACAGCTGGGTGGTCGAGGCGTTCGTCGCCTCCGCGCCGAGGCGGCCGGTCAGCCAGTAGGCCAGCAGATCCGGGATCATCAGCAGCGTCTCGGCTCGATCCAGGGATCGCTCGGCGACCAGCTGGTAGATCGTATTGAACGGCAGTTGCTGCAGCCCTGTCACGGCGTACAGGTCGTCGGCCGGGACGGTACGCAGAACCCGTTCCATCACGCCATCAGTGCGGGCGTCGCGATAGTGCACCGGGTTGCCGAGCAACTTGCCCTCGCCGTCCAGGAGTCCGTAATCGACGGCCCACGAGTCGATGCCGAGTCCGTCCAGCCGACCCGCCTTGCCGAGGCCGGCGAGGGTTTCGCGATAGAGGCCGAGGATGTCCCAGTGCAGGGTGTCGCGCAGCCGCACCGGACCGTTCCAGAACCGGTGCACCTGCGTCAACTCGAGCCGATCCACCCCGACGCAGCCGACCATCACCCGGCCGCTCGAGGCGCCGAGGTCCACCGCTGCCAGTCTCAGGCTCACCAGCGTCTCCTCACGTGATCAGAGCGGCCCGACGACCTGGAGGTCTCGGTGGAGGAGGTCGGCGACGGCCGTCCACTCGCCCGGGTCGCAGCCGAAGTCGACGCGGGAGGTGGTGTACCCACGGCGGCAGACCGTTCCCGTCGACCGAGCGGCTCGGATCAGTGCTCCTCCACTTCTGCATGGCCTGACTCCTCAGCGCAGGAAGGCGGCCGCGACGCCGGCGTCGACGGGCACGTGCAGGCCGGTCGTGAGGGACAGGTCCCCGGCGGCCAGGGCGAAGACGGCCGCTGCCACATGTTCCGGCAGCACCTCCCGCTTGAGCAGCGTGCGTTGTGCGTAGAACGCGCCGAGCTCCGACTCCGGTACGCCGTAGACCGCGGCGCGTTGTGCACCCCAGCCCTTCGCGAAGATGCCGGAACCACGGACGACCCCGTCAGGGTTCACCCCGTTGACGCGGATGCCGTATTCGCCGAGCTCGGCCGCGAGCAGGCGGACCTGGTGTGCCTGGTCCGCCTTGGCGGCGCCATACGCGACGTTGTTCGGCCCGGCGAAGACGGAGTTCTTGCTCGAGATGTAGACGATGTCACCGCCGATAGCCTGGTCGATCAGGATCTTCGCGGCCGCACGGGAGACCAGGAACGAGCCCTTGGCCATCACGTCGTGCTGCAGGTCCCAGTCCTTCTCGGTCGTTTCCAGCAGCGGCTTCGAGATGGACAGGCCTGCGTTGTTCACGACGAGATCGACACCTCCGAACGCCAGCACGGCCTGCTGCATCGCCCTTTCGACAGCCGCGCCGTCGGACACATCGGCACCGACAGCTTTGGCTTGGTCCGGGCCGCCGATCTCGTTGGCCACCGTCTCGGCGGCATCCAGGTCGAGGTCCGCGACGATGACGCAAGCGCCCTCGGCGGCCAGCCGATGAGCGATGGCCTTCCCGATGCCCGAACCACCACCGGTGACGAACGCGATGCGGGTGGCGAGCGGCTTGGGCTTCGGCTGCCGCTGCAGCTTGGCCTCTTCGAGCGCCCAGTACTCGATCCGGAACTTCTCACTCTCGTCGATCGGCGCGTACGTCGAGACCGCTTCGGCGCCGCGCATCACGTTGATCGCGTTCACGTAGAACTCGCCGGCCACCCGGGCGGTCTGCTTGTCCTTGCCGAAGCTGAACATGCCGACGCCAGGCACCAGCACGATCGCCGGATCGGCGCCACGCATCGGCGGGCTGTCCGGCTGGGCGTGACGGTCGTAGTAGGCCGCGTAGTCCTCGCGGTACGTCAGGTGCAACTCGCGGAGCCGCGTGGTCGCCTCCTCCAGCGAAGCCGAAGGCGGAAGGTCCAGCACGAGCGGCCGCACCTTGGTCCGGAGGAAGTGGTCGGGGCATGACGTCCCGAGCGCGGCCAGCTCGGCGAGCCTCGCCCGCGCGGTGAACTCGAGCACGGCGTCGGAGTCGTTGAAATGCCCGACCTGCGGGTTGTCCGTCGACGCGAGACCCCGGATCACAGGCGCCAACGCCGCCGCCCGCTGCCGCCGGGCCCCCTCCGGAAGCGCCTCGAACCCCGGTACGACGGGTCCGAAGGGCTCGGGCTTTCCGTTCTGGGCAAGGAAGAGCTCGGCCGTCCGGATGATCTCCAGCGAGTTCGCCTCGCACTGCTCCGACGTGTCACCCCACGCGGTGATGCCGTGGCCGCCCAGAATCACGCCGATCGCCTGCGGGTTGTCCTTCTTCATCCGGGCGATGTCCAACCCCAGCTGGAACCCGGGCCGGCGCCACGGCACCCAGACAACGCGATCGCCGAAGCACTCGGCCGTCAGCTTCTCACCATCGGCCGCCGTGGCGAGCGCGATCCCCGAGTCGGGGTGCAGGTGATCCACGTGGGGCGCGTCCACCAGGCCGTGCATGGCGGTGTCGATCGAGGGAGCGGCGCCACCCTTGCCGTGCAGGCAGAAGTCGAACGCCGCGACCATCTCGTCCTCGCGATCCACCCCGGGGTAGACCTCGACGAGCGCGTTCAGGCGGTCCTGTCGCAGTACGGCCAGGCCCTTGGCGGTCAGGGTGCCGAGATCACCGCCGGAGCCCTTCACCCAGACGAGATCCACCGGTTGCTGCGTCACCGGGTCCGTCGCGGTGCCCTTGGCCGACGTGTTGCCGCCGGCGTAGTTGGTATTGCGCGGGTCGGCACCCAGTCTGTTGCTGCGCGCAACGAGTTCGGCTGCGACGTCCGGGGTGCCTGACCCGGGCGGCGGAGTGGGGAAGGAGGCGGAATCGGTCACTGTCATGCTCCCCATCCGGCCTGCTGGCCGTCAGCGCGGTCCTTGCTGATCTGCTCGAAGTAGCCGCTGCGGTGGTACGCCGCGACCGGGTCCGGGTCGAGCCCCTGAGCCGTCCGAAGGTCGGCCAGCAGCGGACGGACGTCGGTGTTGAAGGCATCCATCAGCGCCGCGTTGGCCGCCAGCACGTCACCGCTCTGCTGCGCCTTGCGGAGTGCGTCGCGATCGATCAGGAGTGCCTTGGCGGTGGCCTCCTGGACGTTCATCACCGAGCGGATGATCGCCGGGATCTTCGCCTCGATGTTGTGGCACTGGTCGAGCATGAACGCGATGCCACGGTCCGGGTCGAGGGCGTCACCCCGGACGATCTCGTTCATGATCCGGAAGAGCTGGAACGGGTCGGCCGCGCCCACCATCAGGTCGTCGTCGGCGTAGAAGCGGCTGTTGAAGTCGAACGCCCCGAGCTTCCCGGCCCGCAGCAGGAACGCCACGATGAACTCGATGTTCGTGCCCGGCGCGTGGTGCCCGGTGTCGATGCAGACCGTCGCCTTCGGCCCCAGCTCCAGACAGTGCGCGTACGACGTGCCCCAGTCCGGCACGTCGGTGGCGTAGAAGGCCGGCTCGAAGAACTTGTACTCCAGCAGCATCCGCTGGTCGTCACCGAGCCTGCCATACACCTCATGCAGGGACTCCGAGAGCCGGTCCTGCCGCTCCCACAGGTCGTCCTGACCGGGGTAGTTCGTCCCGTCGGAGAACCAGAGCTTCAGGTCCCGCGACCCGGTGGCGTCCATGATGTCGACGCACTCGAGCAGGTGGTCCGTGGCCTTGCGACGGATCCGCGGGTCCGGGTTCGTGACGCTGCCCAGCTTGTAGTCGTCGTCCTGGAAGACGTTGCTGTTGATCGCACCGAGCCGAACACCCTGCTCCTTGGCGTAGGCCGCCAGCTTGGCGTAGTCGTCGACCTTGTCCCACGGGATGTGCAGCGCCACCCTCGGCGCGACGCCGGTGTGCTTGTGCACCACCGCCGCGTCGGCGATCTTCTCCTCCGGTGAACGCGGAACGCCCGGCTGGCTGAACACCTTGAACCGGGTGCCCGAGTTGCCGAACGCCCAGGAGGGCAGTTCGATCTCCTGACGGCTAAGGGCATCAGTCAAGCTGGTCATGTCAGTCCTCGGTACTCGGGGTCAGGTGGAAGATCTCGGGCAGCAGCACGAAGGACTCGTCCGGCGGCCGTCCCTCGATCCCGGTGGAATCGTTCAGATCGGTGAAACCGTTCTGATCTGTGAAACCGTTCTGATCGGTGAAGAAGGCGGTCATCTCGGCCTGCCAGCGGGCGTTCACCTCGGTCGCCGCCATCGCCTTCTGAGCCGCCTCCAGGTCGTCGGCCTCGACGTACCCGACGAGCAGGCCGTCGTCGCGCAGGAAGAGCGAGTAGTTGTGCCAGCCGGAGTCCCGCAACGCGGCCTGCATCTCGGGCCAGACGTTGCGGTGCCTCTCGACGTACTCGTCCAGCCGGTCGGGCTTGACCTGAAGGCAGAAGCAGTAGCGATTCACGAGCGTCCCCAGTGGGTCCGGCAGCGGTCAGAAGTTGAACTCGTCGATATTGGCGGAGGTGAACTCGGTCGGGGTGCCGAGCACGATCTCACCGTCCGCGCCATTGCTGAAAGGTTTCAAGAAGATGGCATGAAAGTAAGCGGCGCTGCGTCCGGGCGTCAAGAGGTCGGTGCGAATTCGGTGGTTGACCGTCGGCGCCCGCTGGGGAATCCGCCAGGACACACTGAGGAAACCCACCGGAAGGGGGTACGCTGCGTCAGCTATCACGTTTCAAACCCGGGAGGCCGCGTGACACCAGGTGGCGCACCGGATCGCGCTCGCCGGATACCGGAGCCGCTGGACGGCGCCCGGGTCGCCAAGCCTGTCATCAGGCGGCAGGCCCGCCTGCCGCGACCGGGCAGGGCGACGCGGGCAGCGGCCGGCGTCAAGGACGTCGCGGCAGCCGCAGGGGTCTCCTTGGGGACGGTTTCGAACGTGTTGAACCGGCCGGAGATGGTCAGCCCCACGACCCGGGCGAAGGTCGAGGCGGCGATGGCCTCGCTCGGCTTCGTCCGGAACGAGTCGGCCCGGCAACTGCGGGCGGGGAGCAGCCGGATCCTGGCCTACTTGATGCTGGATGCGGGCAACCCGTTCTTCACCGACGTCGCACGCGGAGTCGAGGAAGCGGCTCGCGAGGCCGGCCTCTCGGTGTTCCTGTGCAACAGCAACGAAGATGCCACCCGCGAAGCCGACTATCTGGATCTCTTGGAGCAGCAGCGCGTCCAGGGCGTACTGATCACACCGATCGATCCCGACTCGAGCAGGCTGAGCAAACTGCCGGCCCGCGGTACCCCGGTTGTCGTGGTAGACCGGTCGATCGACGACGGCGAGCACTGTTCGGTGGCGGTGGACGACGTGCTCGGCGGAGAGATCGCGCTGGCTCATCTGATCGAGCTCGGCCACGAACGGATCGCCTTCGTCGGTGGACCCAACAACATCGGCCAGGTCACCGACCGCCGCGAGGGCGCACGCCGGGCACTCGGCCGGGCCGGTCTGCCGCTCGGGAACCTGGTCGACCTGGTCACCGGCGCCTTGACGGTGGCCGAAGGTAGGGGCGCTGGGCAACGACTTGCGGGGCTCCCCGCCGCACGACGACCGACCGCCGCGTTCTGCGCGAACGACCTGCTGGCGCTGGGCTTGCTGCAACAATGCGTCAGTCTCGGCCTGCGGGTCCCGGAGGACCTGGCGATCGTCGGGTACGACGACATCGAGTTCGCCGCGGCCGCCGCGGTTCCCTTGACGTCGGTCCGGCAGCCACGTCAGCTACTGGGTCGGACCGCGGCGAAGCTGCTGCTCGACGAGTCGTCGAACCCCGACCACGAACACCAGCGGGTGACCTTCACCCCGGAGCTGGTGGTCCGCACCTCCACCCGCGGGAAGTCGGCCGAGTAGCAATCCCCTTGACCTAGAGCGCGCTCCAGGTCGGAGGGTTGAGCCATGACAGATTTGAGAATCGCTCTCGGCGCGATGGAATTCGGCACCCGGATCGACGAGAAGACTTCCATCGCCCTGCTGGACGAGTATGTCGACGCGGGCGGGGTGTGGATCGACACCGCCAACTGCTACGCCTTCTGGCAGCACGAAAGCGGCCACGGCGGGCAGAGCGAGGAACTCCTCGGGCGGTGGTTCGCACAGCGCCCGGGCGTCCGTGACCGGGTCAAGCTGGCTACCAAAGTGGGCTGCGAGCCGCTCTGGCCGGGCAGCTACCCCGAGCACGCGGAAGGTCTGAGCGCGAAGGTGATCGACGCCGCGCTCGAGACCTCCTTGCGCCGCCTCGGCCTCGACCACATCGACCTCTACTTCGCCCACCGCGACGATCTCGAGACGCCGCAGGACGAAACCGTCGCCGCTTTCGGCAAGCATGCCAAGGCCGGCACGATCGGCCGGATCGGGCTGTCCAACTACGCGCTCTGGCGGGTGGAGCGAGCTCGCGGGCTGGCCCATCAGCAAGGGGTGGACGGCCCGACCGTGCTGCAGTTGCGGTACTCCTACCTGCAGCCGAGGCCGTTCGTACGCGACCAGGCGCACGATCACCGGTTCGGCTGGATCACCGACGAGGTGCTCGACTACGCCGATCGCAACCCGGAGCAGGACCTGTTCGCCTACAGCCCGCTGATGTCGGGCGGCTACGAGCGCGACGACCGTCCGATCCACGAGGCCTTCGACCACCCCGGTACGACGCGCCGCCTGGAGGCCCTCGGCAAGGTGGCGGCCGAGCTCGGCGTCTCCCGCAACGAGGTCGTCCTCGCCTGGCTGATGGGCGGCTCCCCCTCGATCATCCCCATCGTCGGCATGAGCACCCCCGACTACCTCCGCACCGCCCTCTCCGGCGCCCGCCTCACCCTTCCCGCCTCCGCCCGCACCCTCCTCGACCAGGCCTGGTGAACGCGCGCTGATCTCGCCGGGCCCGATGCCGGGTTCTTGGACCGATAGCGCCTTTATTCGGCGCCAGCGGGCGAAGAACCCGCCAGCGGACCGGCGCTCGTCGCGACCCTCCAGAAGAAAGTTTGGTGGAGGTGTCAATCGACGGCCTGCTTCTTCGACGTCTGTGTAGAGGACGGACACGGCGAAGGAGATTCGGCATGACTACGCAGGCCATATTCACCCAAGCGACGACCGCGGACGAGGTTGTCGCGGGGTTGCTCGGCGCTGGGTTCAACGGGGCGACCCACCGACCGGGCGACTCGGAGTACGACGTACAGCGGCAGTCGGTGATTCCGTCGTTCGACTCGCGGCCGCTGGTTGTCGCGGAGGCCTACTGCAGGACCGACGTCCAGGCGGCGGTCCGGGTGGCTCAGGAGCGGAATCTTCCGCTCGCGGTCCAGGCGACTGGTCACGGGACGAAGGTTCCCGCCGACGGGGGCATCCTGCTCAGGACCTCGGCGATGTCGTCCATGCTCATCGACCCGCAGCGGATGATCGCGAAGGTCGGCCCGGGGACGCGGTGGGGTGCCGTGATCGATGCGGCCGGCCGGTCCGGGCTCGCGCCGCTGGCCGGGTCGTCGCGTGATGTCGGGGTCACCGGCTACACCCTCGGCGGTGGGGTCGGCTGGCTGGCTCGCAAGTACGGCTTCGCCGCCGACAGCGTGGTTCGTGCCGAGGTCGTCACCGCCGAGGGCCGCGTCGTGACGACCAGCGCCGACGAGCACCCGGACTTGTTCTGGGCGATCCGCGGCGGCAGCGGCAACTTCGGCATCGTGACCTCGCTGGAGTTCCGGCTCTACCCGGTGAGCAAGGTCCACGCCGGCATCGTGTACTTCGGGTTCGATCGTGCGGCCGAGACCCTCGAGTTCTACCGCGAGTGGTCCGCCACGATCCCCAACGAGCTGAGCACCGCGATCGTGCTCACCCGGATCCCCGCTTCACCCGACTTCCCTGCGGACCTCCGCGGCACCCGCGCGCTGGCGATCAAGGCCCTGTATGCCGGGGAGGGCGAGCTGGCTGAGCACATCCTCAAGCCCCTGTTCGAGGTGGCAGGCCCGAGGCTGGCCGGTGGACTACGGACGATGCCGTTCGGAGAATCCGCGATGGGCGGCACGCCGGCTCGCTACCTGGATCTGGTCGACGCGCTCCCGGACGCCCTGATCGCGCGATTCGCCGAACTGACGGGTGAGGGCGCCCCGACCGTGGAGATCCGGCACTGGGGTGGCGCGATGGCCAACCCTGGCCCGGGTGCGGGACCAGTCGGGCACCGCGGCGCGACGTACTCGGTGATCGTCGACCAGGAGGTCCCTCAGCTGGCCGACGTACTGCGTACCACCGGGCGCACGTTCGTGAACTTCCTGGCTGACCCGGCCCGCACCGCCACGGCGTACTCGGAGGACGACTACATCAGGCTGCGCGAGGTTAAGCGGGCCTACGACGCCGACAACTTCTTCCACCTGAATCACAACATCCGACCCGCATGAAAGCTGGTCGAAGGGGCACCTGATTGATGCGAGAGACGCGTGACGGCCCGACCACCAGGTGGAGGTCGGGCCGTCGCGGCCAACTGACGAGAGACGTCAGACGGTGCCGGAGTTGCCGTACACGGTGACGTGGACGTGGTCGTAATGGTTCGCCGTGACACCACCGCGGTCCGGCATCGCGCGCCAGCCTTCGCTGCTGCGCTGGACGGTCCAGATGTGCTGCTCCCAGATGAGCTGGCTGACGCCGAGCTGCTTGTAGTGGGCGTGCAGCCAATCGGCGATCTCCTGGCCCTTGGAACCGCTGACCATGATGTCCAGCGCGTGCCCGGTCGCATGCTCACTGCCGCTGTCGCCGGACCGGAGTCCGCCGTACGACGTCACGCTGGGGAACAGATTGCAGATCGCTCGGTGCACGCGGATCGCGTCGGCGGTCAGGCCGGACTCGACCGACGAGCCGGATGCGCACGCCTTGGCCGAGATCCCGCCCGTTGGGCTCGCAGGCTTCTGGGCCACCGGAACCGGCTTGGTGGCCGACAAGTACTGCGCCTTCACCCAGCGGGCGGCGCCGTTGCGGACGATCTGCGCCCAGACTCCCTGGACCTGGCCGGTGACGGAAACCTTGCTGCCCGCCGAGAGCACGGTCAGCAGCGTGCCTGCTTGCGCCGGCGCGGACCAGACATTCAGATCGGTGGTGGTGTATTTGCTGCCGATGATCTTCGGCGGTGCGACCGGGGCGCTCTGGGAGGCGCGGGTCTTCGCGGGTGCCTGCGGAATCGGCGCCTGCTTCTTCAGGTGCTTCGGCGCCGGCGTGGAGGGCTTCGGGGCCGGGGCCGGGGTCGGCGAGATGTCGAGCATGGGACGAAGAGCGTCCCGGCTGGTCTTTGCATCGCGCGCCAACTGCAGGGAAGAGCTGGCGATCGACACATCCGTCGTAGGGGCCTGGTCTGGGAAGGCAACCGCTGAACCTGTGGCCATCAGAGCCACGGTCGCGCCGGGAATCGCTACTTTTACGATGCCTGGCCGGATCACCTGTCGGCGCGGTTGACGGTGCCGCGCCTGTCTATGCCGTCCTTCACCCACTGCATCACCCATTCGGTCGAGACCAAAACGTTATCGACCGGAGGAGTCAAGCACAGTTCTCGGCGGGTCTGTCAATCAGTAGCGACTTTTAACGGATTACGTACATCGCGCACGCTCAGTGGCTGTGATCCGGACGGCAGCGCCGGAGTGTTCGTGCCGCCTGACTGCGCGTCATGACAGCTCATTGCGAAAGCAGGCCGTCTCTGCCGCCTCAAACAGTCACTTGCTTCAACTGTGTGCGGGTTCGGTGCGATTCGAGCCGCGTACAGGTGGGCACCAGATTGAAGCCGTCCACAACCCCCGCCCGGACGGCTTCGCCTAGAAGGAGGCTTCATGCTCATCCTCGGACTGATCCTGCTCTTGCTGGGATTCCTGCTGAAGGTGTCGATTTTGTGGACGCTCGGCATCATCCTGCTCGTGATCGGGGTAGTGCTGTTCATCCTGGGGTCCACGGGCCGGGCCGTCGGGGGACGGCGACACTGGTTCTGATCGTCTGAGCAGCTCTGCTCATCGTGAGTGGACCGGACCCCGCGAGCCACCCGCTCGCGGGGTTCCGCCGAGTTGACGTTTCTGTCGGTGCAGGATGGCTACGATGCGCCGATGAAGTACCTCGTGTTCATCTACGGCAAGGCCGGCGGCTCTTCACCCGAGAAACAGCTGCAGGGGCTGCGCGACCTGACGAAGTTGAAGGACGAGCTTGCCCGATCCGGCGAGCTGGTCAGCGCGGAAGGCCTTACCCTCCCCGGCGACGGCAGGATCGTCCAGGTCCGCGGGGGTGAGCGGGTGGTCACCGATGGCCCGTTCGGAGAGGCGAAGGAACAGCTCGCCGGATTCTTCATGGTCGATGTGGTCGACGACGAACGCGCCCAGCAACTCGCCGCTCGCGTCTCCGCCGTGGTCGACGACCGTGTCGAGCTGCGGGGCACCGTCCTCAGTGGCTAGTGCTGGGAGCGGGCTCCAGAGGTCGGTCGGCTGACCGGGTCAACTGCAAGCTGGTTCCGACCAGGCCGACGGCTACGAAGGCCCAGCAAGCAGCGAACGCGACGCGGAAACCAGAGGTCAACGCTGTCGGGGATGAGCCGGCAGTGTTCGCCACTGCAACCGCCGAGAGCACAGCGATTCCGACTGCACCGCCGATCTGGAAGCACGCGTTCTGCAGACCAGAGGCGACTCCGGCGTCGTCGCCGGCGACCTCGCTGAGGGCAGCGATCGACCCCGCCACGCAGCCCGCGCCCAGCCCCGCGCCGAAGATGCTCAGGCCCCAGAACGCCAGCTCGAAGTACCCCGAGTCGACCGCCACCCGGCTCATCACAGTGGCTCCGATCCCTGTGAGCACAAGGGAAACGGCTGCCACCGGCCGGACGCCGAACCGGGTCACCAGGTTCTGCCCCACGATCGAGCCGACCACCGCGGTCGCAGCCAGTACGGCTGACATCAGCCCGTACTTCACCGCCGACGCCCCGAGCGCGAGCTGCGCGTACTGCGTGTAGATGAAGTTCAACCCGAAGGCCCCGAGCCCGAAGGCGATCGTGATCAGGTTGCCGCCGACCAGGGCCCGTGACCGGAAGATCCGCAGCGGTACCAGCGGAGCGTTCGACCGCTTCTCGACCAGAACGAACAACGCGAACAGTGCAGCCGACACGATCGCCAGCAGGGCGGTCCGTCCGGCGGATGAGCCGGGCGCCTCGATCACGGCGTACACGAGGACGATCAGTGCGGCTGTCACCGTCAACGCTCCGGCGATGTCGAACCCGCGCCGGCGCGGACCGCGACTGTCTGTCAGCACGGCCGGAGCGAGTACCGCGACCAGCAGGCAGACCGGCACGTTGATGAAGAAGATCCATTGCCAGCCAAGCCCGTCGGTGACCGGCCCGCCGACCAACGACCCCGCGGTACCGCCGACACCGCTCACGGCACCCCAGATGCCGAGCGCCTTGTTCCGCTCGGCGCCGTCCGGGAACGTGTTCATCACGATCGACAGCGCACTCGGAGCCAGCACAGCCGCGGCGATCCCCTGCAGACCTCGCGCGAACACCAGCGCGTCACCGGTCCAGGCGAAGCCACACAGCAACGAGGAACCGCCGAACAGCAGCAGACCGGCGATGAACACCCGGCGCCGACCCAGCAGGTCGGAAACGCGTCCGCCGAGCAGCAGAAGCCCGCCGAACATCAACGCGTAGCCGCTCGGCACCCATTGCACGCCGCCGGCCGAGAAGCTCAGGTCGCGCTCGATCGACGGCACTGCGACCAGCACGATGGACGCGTCCAGGATGATCATGAATGCGGCCAGACAGAGCAGCGCGAGGGCGAACCAGCGCTTCGGGTCGGGAGCGGTCTGCATGGTGAAGCCTCCAGTACTGCGGGACGCCCCGGCTGAGCGCCTCTTCGCCCGGGACGTCGGTCTCCGCGTCACCACCTCGACATTTCTGTCGAAATCAGCCGAGCCGGTTCCGACGTACACGGTGAGAGGGGGTCACAACGGCCTCCGCGACCGTCAGGATGGTGCCCGTGAAGTACATGCTGCTCATCTACAGCAACCCCGAGAGCTGGGCCGGCCTGTCCGCCGAACAGCGCGAGGGGCTGGCCCGTTCGCACGAGGAACTGACCCACGAGCTCACCGAGCAGGGCCTGCTGGTCAGCTCCGCCGGCCTGGCCGACCCGATCACCACCCGGACCGTGTCCGTGCGGGACGACACGCCAACCACCACGGATGGCCCGTACGCCGAGGCCAAGGAACACCTGGCAGGCTTCTACCTGGTGGAATGCGACAACATCGATCAGGCGATCGCCTACGCGGCCCGGATGCCGGACGCGCAGTACCTGGCGGTGGAGGTGCGACCGGTGATGGACACGTCAGGGCTGGAGATGTGAGCGACTTCGACCTCCTGCTCCGGGAGCAGACGCCGCAGGTGCTCAGCGCCCTGGTCCGGCACTACGGGCACTTCGACCTGGCCGAGGAGGCCGTCCAGGAGGCCCTGCTGTCGGCATCCCAGCAATGGCCGGAAGAGGGTGTGCCGGACAATCCGAAAGGGTGGTTGATCCGGGTCGGCTCGCGGCGGCTGATGGACCTGCTGCGCAGCGAGACCGCCCGGCGCCGGCGCGAGGAGAACGCCGCCAATCTGGCCGCACCCGAGGAATTCGTTGCCCCGAGCCCTGAAATTGACGATCCGGGCGGCCGGGACGACACGCTCACCCTGTTGTTCCTCTGTTGCCATCCCGCCCTGTCCGCCGCATCGCAGATCGCCTTGACCTTAAGGGCTGTCGGCGGTCTCAGCACCGCGCAGATCGCCGCGGCCTTCCTGGTGCCGGAGACGACGATGGCACAACGGATCAGCCGGGCCAAGCGCAGTATCAAGCAGGCCGGCAGCACTTTCGAGATGCCACCCGAGGCCGAGCGTGACGCCCGGATGGGCGCTGTGCTGCATGTGCTCTACCTGATCTTCAACGAGGGCTACACGGCATCCTCCGGCACCAATCTGCACAGTGCCGAGCTGACCACCGAGGCGATCCGGCTGGTTCGTGGCGTTCGCCGGTTGCTGCCCGATGACGGCGAGGTCGCGGGCCTGCTCGCGTTGATGCTCCTCACGGATGCGCGCCGCCCGGCCCGGACGGACGCCGAGGGCGCCTTGATCCCACTGGCCGACCAGGACCGCTCGCTGTGGAACAAGGACGCGATCGAAGAAGGAGAAGCCCTCGTCAGCGATGCGCTGGCGAGGACGCAGCTCGGCCCGTACCAAGTGCAGGCGGCGATCGCCGCGGTGCACGACACGGCCGAGCGGGCCGAGGAGACGGACTGGCCCCAGATCGTGGCGCTCTACCAGGTGCTGGAGCAGATCTCGGACAACCCGATGGTCACGCTGAACCACGCCGTCGCGGTGGCGATGGCGACCGGCCCCAAGGAGGGACTCGCGGTGCTTGAGCCGCTGGAGTCCGACGGCCGGATGGCGGATCACCACCGGCTGGAAGCCGTACGAGCCCACCTGCTGGAGATGTCGGGAGACCTCAAGGGCGCGCGGGAGAGCTACCTGCTGGCGGCCCGTCGTACGACGAGTGTCCCGGAGCGCAACTACCTGCAATCCAAAGCGGACCGGCTCGGTTCTTGACGCAAGTCACTACTCCGAGTCGCGTCGGCCCGGGGGGATGTGTCAGGTTTGGGGAGTGGATCTCACCAAGGCGTCCCTTCTGCGGGAGATGCTCACCGGCACCGAGCTGGGTAGCCGGACCACCCAGTTCGCGCACTCGTTGCGCAGGTTCACCACCCGCACCGGTGGGCTGATGTTGTTCGGCCCGGCCCAGGACGAGCCGTGGCACCTCACCGCACACTTGGACGACGAGCTCCACCGCGTCGGCATCGACGACATCCGGCCCGCGTTGATCCGCTGGTCCCCGCCCCCGGATGCTCCGCCGCATCTGTCGATCGGGCTCGACCGGCTCCGCGAGGCGGGCCGGGGCGAATCCCTGCTGGTGGTCGCTGAGAGCACCCCGGCAGACAACCTGCTCGAGCGGATCGACGACGTGCGCCGCCGGGGTACGACGATCTTCAGCATCGACAACGGCAGCAAGGACCTGGCCGCACTGAGCCACGAGTCCCTGGTCCCGGGGCTACTGGTCCCCGCGACCTTCGGCACCGGCTGGGTGAGCCGCCCCACCGGCCAGGACCACGATGAACCGGACCACGGGCGTCACGCAGTACCGGATGAGGCTCTCACCGCGTTGCGCGAGGCGGTGGCGGGGTTCGAGATGACCCAGCACCTGGTCAGCCTCGCCGTCGCGGACGAGGACCTGACCCAGCCCGCCTGGCGCCGCCGCCTCCGCACCTTCATCGAGCGACTCAGCGGCGAGCCCGTCTGATCCCTTTCCCGGGGCCGCAGCTAGTCCGTGAGGAAGAGCGCGGCCAGGCGGGGGAACCGGGATCGCATCTCGCGGGTGTCGTCGAAGTCGAAGTTCTCACCGGCCGGTATGTCGTCCGCCTCCGTGCCGGCCTCCTCGACGGCCTCCCAGAAGCCCGCCTCGCTCCCGGTCGCCGACTCGTAGGCGTGCGCCGCGACACCGAGCATGCCCTCGCCGTCGAAGCCCTCGAACTCCTCGCCCAGATCCTCGTCGACCACGTCCGCCAGCGAGTCGGGATCGGCCAGCGCGGCCTCCCAGATCTCCTGGCCCTGCGCGACCAGCCAGCCACGGAAGTAGTCGAACCCGTCATCGGAGACGCCCCCGTTGATCAGGTACGCCGCGCCCCACAGGTCCCACCGGTACGACTCCGCCTGGAGCCGCTCGAACTCCGCGCCGAAGCCGACGATGTCCTCCGCCGGCAACTTGGCGAGCGTGTCACTCAACGCGTCCGCGACTCCATCGGGATCCGCGACCGTGTCGTCGACCTCTGCCCGCGCCGTCTCCACCAACTCCCAGAACCTTTGACCGTCCACCCCCAAATCGTGTCACGAGAACCTCCTCACCAGAACCGCCTACCGGGACAGAAATCGGCAGCACCGCGGTCGGGAGCACTACCCGTGCCAGCAGGCTGACGAGCTGCCGGGTGGTTCGAGCGTCGGCGGCTCGTCTCCTCGGCGGGGGCTGGTCAGGCGGAGATGGCCAGGTGTTCGAGGCGGGTGGGGTCGGCCAGGATGTTGATCTCGGTGATCCTGCCGTTGTGGACGGTGACGTCCATGACGCCCATCAGCGTGTCGCCGACGATCGTGACGACGCCAGGGAGTCCGTTGATGAGGGCTGGGCGGGAGTACGGCGCGAGCTTGGTGAAGGTGAGGGCCTGCTCGACGACGGCACGGGCGCCACGGACCAACTTGGAAACCGCCGGGCCCGACGAGTCGGCAGACGCAGTACCGGCGTCGGCACGCAGTACGACATCCGGGTCGAGGACGGCGAGCAGCGCCTCGAAGTCGCCGCCGCGGGAGGCGGCGAGGAACGCGTCGACCACCTCGCGCTGCCGGCCGCGGTCGCCGTCACTCGCGGGGGCGCCTTGGACCCGGCGCCGCGCACGTGAGGCGAGCTGCCTTGTCGCGGCGGGAGTCTTGTCCACGATCGCCGCGATCTCGTCGAAGCTCAGGCCGAACATGTCGTGCAGGACGAACGCGAGCCGCTCGGCCGGCGCGAGCTTGTCGAGCACGACGAGCATCGCGAGCCCGATCGAGTCGACCTGCAGGGCCTCTTCCTCGGGATCCAGCCGGGTCACGATCGGGTCCGGTACGAAGTAGTCCAGCGGGTCCTCACGGCGCGACTTCCGGCTGCGCAGCAGGTCGAGGCAGACCCGCGAAACGACCGTGGTCAGCCAGCCGCCGAGGTTGGCGACCTCACTCACGTCTGACCGGTTCAGCCGCAGCCAGCCCTCCTGGACCGCGTCCTCCGCCTCGCTGGCCGAGCCGAGCATCCGGTACGCCACGGCCCGCAGCTGGGCCCGGTTCTGCTCGAACTTCTCCGCAAGTTCATCCACCGCTGAGTTCTCCCGTTCCGTTCGTCAACAGGTTGACGGATTCACCCTCGACTATGTGACAGCCGGCTCGCGCCCATCGATGATTGGGTCGTGCCCGAAGGTTTCCAGCTGGTCTTCGAAGACGACTTCGACTCCTCGGAGCTCGGTGCCGCGTGGTTCCCGCACTACCTGCCGCAGTGGAGTTCGCGCGCGGCGACAGTAGCGGCGTACGAGCTCAAAGACTCCTGCCTGCACCTGACCATCCCACCGGACCAAGGCTTGTGGTGTGCGGACGATCACACGCCGCCGATGCGGGTGTCGGGAATCCAGTCGGGCAACTTCTCCGGGCCCGTCGGCAGCACGATCGGCCAGCAGCCGTACCGCGAAGGCCTGCACGTCCGCGAGGAGCAGGAGCCGTTCTGGGGCTGGACCCCGGACGGCGGATACATCGAACTCCGCGCGCGCGGTGTGGTCTCGCCGCGCTCGATGGTCGCGTTCTGGATGGTCGGCCTCGAGGACCGCCCCGAACGCTGCTCCGAGATCTGTGTGACCGAGATGTTCGGCAACGCGGTCCAGCCGGGCTCGACGGCCGTCGGGATGGGCCTGCACACGTTCCGCGATCCGTCCGTGCCGGAGGACTTCGAGGCCGTACGCCTGCCGATCGAGGTCGCCGACTTCCACTCGTACGCCGTGCAGTGGTCCCCCGAGGGGGCCGACTTCTTCGTCGACGGCGAACTGGTCCGCAGTTGCCCGCGCCCGCCGGCGTACCCGATGCAGCTGATGCTCGCCGTCTTCGACTTCCCCGACTGGTCCACCGGCGACGACACAGCCCTGGTCCCGGAACTCGTGGTCGACCACATCCGCGGCTACCAGCCCGCCTTGACGGTGAATCAACCGCAGTCCTGGTCCTCCAACGGCCTCCCAGAGAACTGGGACTCGACCGCGGGCACTCCACTGGACTAGCGGCCGAAGCGCCGGGACCCTCCAGGACGAAGCGCCGGGACCCTCGAGGACTAGGGCCGGACCGCCGGCACTCACCTTCAACTCCTCACCTCCCCGTCCGAGCCCCCGCCGACGCTCAACCGCTGCTCGACACGACGCAGCCCCGGCGGTTGGTGAGTGCTGGCGGTCCGCCCCCCGTGCGCAGCCAGGCCGAGTCCGCCGAAGAACTGCCTCCGCCGACGGATCCAGCGACGGATGAAAGACCCGGCCGAGCCCGCGATCCGGTTTGCTATCGTCTTCGCGTGATCACGCGTCCGAACAGCTGGTGGCCCGTCGACTAGGCGGCCCCTACTCCTGCGCGAACGCGAAACCCGAAACGCGAAGCCCCCGGCCGCCTCGACGAGGCGGCCGTTCTGCGTTCCCCAGCCTCGTCGGGTCGGCCCCAGCACCCCGAGGATTGCCGACGGCAACGATTCTGCGTACTACGGACCGCACGTGGTCCGGGATCATCTCCGCCCTGCTCAGCTGGCGAGATCTCACCGATGCCGACGCGTTCTGGGCCATGGACGAGGTGGTCCGCGCCATCGACAGCGGTCAGGCTGCTGCGACCTTGGAGAGCTGGCTCGCTGCTACACGCCGGCAGCGGTGATGACAGCGTCGGTTGCGAACCCGAGCAGAACTCCGACCAGGATCATCCAGGTGGTGAGTTCCTTCAGGTTGGCCCGCCGGGCGACGGCGAGAAGCTCGATGACGACGTACAGGATCGAGCCGGCGGCCAAGCCGAGGAACGCCACGGACAGGGTGTCGTTGGTGACGCTTTGGCCGATCAGGGTGCCGACGAAGGTCGGGCCGCCGCCGATCAGGCCGAGCATCGCGAGAGTGCCCCAGGACGGCCGTACCCCACCGGCGGCCAGCGGAGCGACGATGCCGAAACCCTCGGTCGCGTTGTGCAGACCGAACCCGATGATCAGCAGTACTGCGAGGCTGATCTGGCCCGCGGCGGCCGAGTTGCCGATCGCAAGGCCCTCGGCGAAGTTGTGCAGGCCGATACCGACCGCGATCATCAGCGCCAGATTTGCCGCGGTATTCGCACTGGCACGGGCGAGTTCCGTCGTCGCGGCGGCGCCGGGACCTTCCGACTTCCCGATGGCGTTGCGTCCCGCCATCCACCGGTCGTAGCGCACGAGCCCTAGCAGGCCGACGGCCAGACCGATCGTCATCACCACCGCGTCGACCGTCGCGCTGCCCCAATTCTTGTCGGCGAGCGCGACATCGACCGGCTCCCAAGCCGCGCCGAGCACGTCCCAGAGGAGGAACACCAGGATCCCGATCGCTATCGCGTTCAGGCTGGCCTTCAGCCGAGGCGCCGGATTGCGCAACCGGCCGATGGGGAGGCCGAGGAAGATGGTGAGGCCGGCGATGGCGCCGAGCAAGGCGATCTTGGAACCTGACATGGGGCGTCTCCTGGGAAGCAGCAGCTGATTCTGCTGGCCGATCGACCATAAGTCAGCGAAGGCTTGCCTAACAAGTTCTCAAGAGCTCGACTTCTTTCCGCAGCTGCCCGAGCACGCTCCGCTAGCTGGGCAATTTGCTGGCGAGGAGGTCCAGCTGCTCGATATTCGGAGGGCTGGCGACCAGCTCGTCGGAGCGTTTCATCAGCCTCTGGGCGATCGGACCGGACAGATGTGTCTGGCGGCCCGGGTCGTCCAGGAAGTTCTCGACGTCGGCGGGTCGGCGAGGCTGAGCAACCTTGGAACTGGTGTCGCGCTCCTGTGTCCGAGGTGTCGTAGCGTGCGTTGAGTGCAGACGGAACTGGTGGATGCCGCACGGTCCGGCGACGAGCACGCCTTCGCGCAGCTCGTCGGACCGCTGCAAGGTGAGTTGCACGCGCACTGCTACCGCATGCTGGGCTCCGATCACGACGCAGACGACGCCGTCCAGGAGACCCTTGTCCGGGCTTGGAGCAGCCTGAGCCGATTCGAGGGTGTCTGGCTGCGGCCGTGGCTCTACAAGATCGCCACCAACCGATGCCTCACGCTGATCGAGCGCAGAGGTCGTCGGGAGATCCCCACCGATCTCACTGCTCCACAGACCGACACTGCCTGGCTGGAGCCGTATCCGGAGTCAAGGCTCAACTGGACTTCGCAGTTGAGCCCGGAGGCACGCGTGGTTGCGCTGGAGAGCGTCGAGCTGGCCTTTGTCGCCTCATTGCAACACCTGTCGGCTCTGCAGCGCGCGGTGTTGCTCCTGCGCGACGTACTGGCATTCGCAGCGCGAGAGGTCGCCGACCTACTCGACACAACGGTTGCTGCCGTCAACAGCGCGCTGCAGCGAGCACGGAAGGTCCTCAGCGACTCGTTGCCGGACGCAACTCAACAGGCAACCCTCGGCCACCTCGGCGAGTCCGCGCAGCGTGATCTGGCCCGGCGCTACCTGACCGCGTGGGAAGCCGGCGACGTCGAGGCGATCGTGGCGATGCTGACGGACGACGCGAAGTACTCGATGCCGCCGCTGCCGATGTGGTTCGAGGGCCACGAAGGCATCCGCGGGTTCTTGGTCGACGGCCCACTGCGGGACCAGTGGCGGTTCCTGCCCGCCCGGGCGAACGGGCAGCTTGCCTTCGGCACCTACCTGTGGCACGACGACCGGTACGTCGCGGCCGGGCTCGACGTGATCACCGTGCGCGGGTCGTCGATCGCCGAGGTCGTCTCGTTCCTGGACGCGGACTTCGCGGAGTTCGACCTGCCGACGGAACTGCCCGGCTGACGAGGTTTCGGCGGTTCGCGATGAGTTTCGGTCGTGGCGCGGGTTCTAGCAGTGACAGATCAACCCCACACCGCTGGAAGGAACAGGCCGATGAACGCAGACGAACAGGAGATCCGGGCACTGATCGAACGATGGGCCGAGGCCGTTCATCAGGGCGACCTGGCGACGGTTCTCGAGGACCACGCCGCGGACATCGTGATGTTCGACGTACCGCCGCCGCACGACGGGGTCCGCGGCCTCGAGGCATACGGCGAGACCTGGCCGGGCTTCTTCGAATGGCAGGCGTCCGGCGCGGTCTTCGAGATCGTCTCCCTCGAGGTGACCTCCGGGGCGGATGTCGCCTTCGCCTTCGCCCTGCTGAAATGCGGTCTGCCGGCGGACGTGGGAGATACCCGCCTACGCCTGACCCTCGGCCTCCGCAAGGAGAACGGCCGCTGGACCGTCACCCACGAGCACCACTCGTTCCCCTCCGACGAGACACCGCCTGATGTCCTGGAGTCCGAAGTACGAGGGCTCCACGACCACTGGTCAGAACGAACCGCCGCGAAAGACCTCGACGGCCTGATGTCGAACATCGCGGACGATGTCGTCTCCTACGAGCACGCCGGTCCGCTGCAGTACGCCGGAAAGCCCGCAGTGCGGGAGGTTTGCAAGGCAGGCCTCGAACTGGCCTCCGGCAAGGTCGACCTGACCACCCCCGACCTCACCGTCCTCGCCCGCAACGACCTGGCGATCGCCTGGGGTCTGGACCACATCGCCGCCGAAACGAACGACGGACCGACCGAGTCCTGGTCCAGAGCCACCCGTGTCTTCCAACGCCACGCCGACGGCTGGCAGCTGATCCACCAGCATCTCTCTTACCCGATCGACGCCACCACCGGCGCCGCCCGGACCGATCTGAAGCCCTGACCATCACGAGCCGGCTGTGGAATGCTGTCGCGATGGAGTCGGGCCTGTTGCGCGGCGGTTCGGTGTGGGCGTCCCGATGCCGGCACCCATCGCCGATCCGACCACCGGCCGCGCCCTGGCGCGGATCGCTGGTTCCTTGTTCCGGGTCCACACCGGCCCCCAATCCCCCGAAGTCCCGCAGACCCACGCCCGCCTGACTCACCTCGCCCGCAACCTCGACACCTGGTGGCGGCTCTCGCATAGAGCTGCACAGCTAGCTCTCGCCTGACGGAGGCCCGGCGAGCTGGAGGAACGTCTCTCTCCGTCGTTCTCGGTGCTGTCGTTCCGGCTGCGTCGACGGCCCGTCGAGGGCTTCGGCGAGCGCTCCCGCAGCCTCGGCGTACCGGCCCTCGCGGGCGAGCAGTTCGGCACGAACCGCATGCCAGCGCGGACTTGGCGGGAGTTCTGCCAGCAGGGCGAGCCCGGTCGCGGGATCGGCCGCTTCGGTCGCCGCAACCACCCGACCCAAGCCCGCGGCATCACTGGGCGCGATCGACACGAGCAAGTCGTAGAGCCGCAGGATCTCCGTCCAGTCGGTGCTCTCGTAGCTGGCCGCCCGGGCATGCTCCGCAGCGATGGCGGCCTGGATCTGATAGGCGTCCGCCTGCCCGCGCGAGCGTCGCAATGACTCATTCAGCAGCTCGATGCCGCGGTCGCTTGCCGTCACATCCCACTGAGTACGATCCTGCTGATCGAGGGTCACGACATCACCGTGGTCATCGAGCCGCGCCGGCCTGCGGGCCTCCGTGAGCAGCAACAGCGCCAGTACTGCGGCCGGCATCGTCTGATCCGGAAGAAGCCCGTGCAGGAGTTCGGCCAGTCGGATCGCCTCGGCGCATGCGTCGACGTCGTAGGCATCATCGCCATCGACCGGCGCATGGCCGGCGGTATAGAGGCTGTGGATCACTCCGCACACGGCCGGCAACCGTCCGGCCAGCTCATCCGCCGCCGGCACGCGGTACGGGATGTGGGCTGCTGCGATCTTCTGCCGAGCGCGGGTGAGGCGCTTCGTCGTGGCGACCTCGGTGGTGAGCAAGACGCCGGCAATCTGCGCGGGCGAGAGACCACACAGCGTCCGCAGCGCGAGGGCGACTCGGGTCGGCGGTGAGAGCGCGGGATGGCAACAGGTGAAGATCAGGCGCAGCAGGTCGTCGTGGACGACGTCGTCCGGTGGAAGGTCGGACCTCGCGAGTTCGATCATCCGCAACCCGTCCTGCTCCTTGTCCGGGCGAGCCCGCTCGCGCCGGATGATGTCGATCGCCTTTCTCCGCGCGGTCACCGTGAGCCACGCACGCGGCTGCGGCGGCACGCCGGTGACCGGCCAGGCGCCGAGTGCCGCCAGGGTTGCCTCCTGTACTGCGTCCTCGGCCAGCTGCACGTCGCCGACGGTCCGGATCAAGGTCGCGAGGATTCGCGAACCTTCGACCCGGACCGTCTCGGCGACTATGTCCTGCTCGGAACCCACGGCTGCTTACTTGGCCGCGATGACCGGGCGCACCTCGACGGCGCCGTTCCACGCCGCAGGCAGCTCGGCCGCGATCGCCACCGCTTCTTCCAGGTCTGCGGCCTCGATCAGGTAGAACCCGGTCAGGGCTTCCTTCGTCTCGGCATAGGGTCCGTCGGTCGTGACCACATTTCCGCCGCGGGCGCCTTCCACGCGCACAACCGTGGCAGTGCTGGTCGGGTGCAGCACGGCACTCGCCCGAATGCTGTCAGCGTTGTCCACTGCGAACTTGCGGTACTCCGCGAGCTCATCCGCCTGCTCGGGTGCCCACCAGTCCACGTCCGCGCTGTAGATCAATGCAAGGTACTGCGCCATCGGAACACTCCTTCGCTACCTTCAGGGCCCACCTTGGTCCCTCAAGAATGGAACGAACAGGGCATCCCGGAAAGGACATCCACGGACGATGATCCTCAGCAGATCTCAGGTCATGCATGGGCATGGTCGAACTCGTCGGGGTCCAGGTAATACCGGTTCTCCAAGATCGTGCCACCGATCAAGACCATCGGGTGCGTCTTGACGATGTCCACGAACAGTTCGCTGCCGCTGAAGTCGAGCAGGTCGTACAGGCAGAGCAGGATCTGCGGATACCGCGGCACGAACCGGTTGAGGTCCGACTCGTACTGGATCCACTCCTCGGACGGGATGGCCAGGTTCACCTCGGCCGTCATCTCACCTGTGAACCGGGCGAACGGCCAGGCTCCAGAACCGAGCGACTCTGCTGCCTCCGACTCCCAGTAGGCAAGCGAGTCCGCGCGGGAGAACTCTCCGCCAGGAAGATAGGTCGGCCTGGCGGTTTTCAGCTCGAGCTGCGGCGGGTCGGCCGCAATGCCCAGCTCCTGCGCGAGTGACCCCTCGCTAGGCCCTTCCAGGACGCCGATGCATCTGGCCCCCGAGCTGACCCCCTCCCGGAGGAACGGCTGCACGATCGCGTTGCGCTCCTCCCGGCCCCGGAAGAAGGCACAGAGATGGGTCCCTGGCGGCACCGCCAGGCCCGACAGCCCCAATTCGACCTGCTCGCTCATGAACCGCCACCCGTCGTCAGAAGCTCCCTTGGACCGAAATCGACGATACGACCGCCGTGCACCATTCAAATCAGTGATGTACGCAGCCGTCCATCCCAACGACTTCTCAACCCGGCGCGCCTGCTTAGAGCCAATCAGGCCAATGCAGCTGGCCCGCCCGGCCCAATGAATAGCGCACCCTTCAGATAGTGCCCAGTCCCACTACCTCGCAACGACCTGATCGAGGTCGGCGCCGCGGTGGTTTAGCGCAGCTTGCTGAAGAACTCCCGGACGTCACCGACGAGCAGGTCGGGGGCCTCCATGGCGGCGAAGTGGCCGCCGCGGCCGAATTCGGACCAGTGCACGACAGTGTGTTCGAGCTCGACAGTGCGCCGGATCGACACATCCATAGGAAACACCGCGACCCCGGTCGGCACCGTGGAACGCTCACTCGCGCCCCAGGCTCCGGTATGCGCGGTCTCGTAATAGCTGTTGGCCGAGGACCCAGCGGTGCCGGTCAGCCAATACAGCATCACGTTGGTGAGCAACAGATCCCGGTCCACCGCGTCCTCGGGCAGCTCGGCGGCCGGATCGGTCCACTCCTTGAATTTCTCCACGATCCAGGCCAACTGCCCGACCGGGGAGTCGTGCAGCCCGTGCGCCAGGGTCTGCGGCCGGGTGATCTGGATCATCATGTAGCCGGACTGCTCGGTCTTCAGGTACTGCAGGTGATCCAGCCGCGCCCGCTCGGCCTCGGCCAGTTCCCCCACCTCGTCCGGGTTGATCTCGGTGAACGCGGCGAGCCCGTTCGCGTGCACGCCGACGACCTTGTCGGGGTTGAGCCGGCCCAGCCCCGGGGAGATGACCGCGCCGGTGTCGCCGCCCTGGGCGCCGTAGCGGTCGTAGCCGAGTCGGTCCATCAGCTCTGCGAATGCTCTGGTCACCCGGTTGGTGTCCCAGCCGGCCTCGCCGGTCGGCCCGGAGAATCCGCTGCCGGGGATCGACGGGATCACCAGGTGGAACGCGTCCACCGGGTCGCCGCCATGTGCCCTGGGGTCGGTCAGTGGGCCGATGACGTTCAGGAACTCCATGATCGAGCCGGGCCAGCCGTGGGTCAGGATCAGCGGCAGCGCGTCCGGCTCCGGCGAGCGCACGTGCAGGAAGTGGATGTTCTGCCCGTCGATCTCGGTGGTGAACTGCGGGTACTTGTTCAGCTCCCGCTCGTAGACGCGCCAGTCGTAGCCATCGCGCCAGTACTCGGCCAGCCCCTTGAGGTAGCTCACCGGCACCCCGCGGCTCCAGCCGACCTCGGGCAGGTCCGCGGCCCACCGGGTCCTGGCGAGCCGGTCCCGCAGGTCGTCCAGGTCAGCCTGGGGTATGTCGATGGTGAAGGGCCGGATCTCGCTGTTGTTCTCCATGCCGATAACCCTAGGAGCCGGTTAGGTCAGGTTGAGTCCTAGGCCAATGGCAGACTTCAGACCATGTGGGAAACCTCGGCACGGCTGCTGCGACTGCTCTCGCTCCTGCAGACCCGACGCGATTGGTCCGGCGCCGAACTGGCCGAACGTCTGGAGATCACTCCGCGCACCGTGCGCCGCGATATCGACCGGCTGCGCGGCCTCGGCTACCCCGTGCTGGCCACCGCGGGCACCGCCGGCTACCGGCTGGGTGCGGGTGCGGACCTGCCACCGCTGCTGCTCGACGACGACGAAGCCGTCGCGGTCGCGATGGGCCTGCGCACTGGCGCCGGCGGTTCCATCACCGGCATCGAGGAGACCGCAGTGCGGGCCCTGGCCAAGCTCGAGCAGGTACTGCCGTCCCGGCTGCGCCACCGGATCAACGCCCTGCAGTCGGTGACGGTGCCAATGGCCAACACTGGCCCCACTGTCGACCCGAGCACCCTTACCGCCATCGCCGCAGCCTGCCGAGACTCACTACGCCTGCGCTTCGACTACCGCACTCACGACGGAACCAGCAGCATCCGCACGACCGAGCCTCACCGACTGGTGCATGCGGGCCGGCGCTGGTACCTCATCGGCTGGGACGTCGACCGCCAGGACTGGCGCACCTACCGCGTGGACCGCCTCGACCCGCGCACGCCCACCGGCCCCAGGTTCACCCCGCGCACCCCACCAGACCCCGATATCAGGGGCTACACCTCGCGGGCGATCTCCACCTCGGCCTACCGCTACCAGGCCCGGTTCACCCTGCACGTCAGCGCCGAGACCGCGGCGGAGCGGATCGCCCCCACAACTGGAGCGTTGGAGCCGATCGACGAACACAGCTGCACCCTGCGGGCGGGTTCCAACTCGCTGGACGAGTTAGCCATCTACGTGACAACCAAAGGGTTCGAGTTCCAGGTGCACGAACCCCCGGAACTCGTCGAGCACGTTAGGACGCTGGCAACCCGGCTCGCCCGCGCGACGGATCAGTACCGCGGTCACCGGTGATGGTGATATTGAGCCAAATAGGTACTCGCGTGCCCCGAAAGGATGAGGGCGAGCGCGACCCCAGCCGCAAGACCCGCCACCACACCGCTACGCCGCCACCAAGGACCTGAAGCGATGCGGCCCCGCCGCGGCAAGAAATCCCTTGCAGTCAGGCGGAAAGTCTCAAGAAAGTGCGCAATCACGTGGGAGGCAAGGGCGGCGAGCCAAAGGTAGAAGGACGTCTGATGCGTGAGCAACGCCGTCGGATGAGCCCACGACGGCCCGATATAGGTGACAACGCCGCTGACTAGCAGGACAAGGGTCAGTGCCATCAGAACAGGGCCAAGTACCCGAAGGAACAAGGTTGGCGACCCGTGCCTTCGATAGTCGGCGTCGCGGCGGTAGTACCGAATCATTCGCCAGCTCGTACTGGCCATCTTGAGCAATACGACGGGAATCAGCAAATAGCCTATGGCGGCGTGTGCTGACAGGACCTGCTTGGCGCCCAGGATGACAGTTACGACCTCGGCCGTGAACAGGACCAGCAGCACGACTCCCACCATCGCGGTCAGTCGAGCGTTGGCCTCAACTCGATCGGAACGATCGTGGGCGTGGTCGGCTAACGCAGCACCGTTCACCGGTCGGGCGTGGCCGCGTGGATCAGTAGTTGACGACATTCCGCGACCCTCCCGCCGGCGTCTGGCGTGTCTTGTCCTGGTGGACATAGCTGCCTCTTGTGGTGTTCGTCGCCGGCGCCGGCGGCGCCACCACACTTGTGAACTCCTCCAGCCTCGCGACCCCGAGGACTCCTGTCTTCACGGCCACCGGTTGTTCTGCCTACCCGCTAGCCGGAGTCCTGAGACCGACGTCGACCTTGGCAGTTGTGTCGGCGAGACGGCGCTCGTCTCGGCGGCGGCCAGGACACCGACGCTGGCCGAGTCGAACCGATTGGTTCGGCTTCCGCCTATGTGGTGGCCCATGCTTGCGGACCCGCGTGCTCATGAATCGCCAGCGTCCCTGGACCCAGCAGCAGAGGAATCCGCGTCGGAGGCGTCGACGACATGATGCAGGAGGCGTTCGCGCTCAACGCCTCGTCTCGTACCTGGTCAGGACCACGCCGCCGGGAAACGTCCGCGTCTCCACCAGGTTCAGGTTCACCCAACTGTCCAGCGCGGTGAAGAACGGTGTGCCGCCGCCCACCAGCACCGGATGGGTGACGATCTCGTACTCGTCGACCAACCCGGCCCGCATGGCCGCCCCAGCGAGCGTGGCGCCACCGACCCTCATCGGCTCGCCGTCGTCGGCCTTGAGTCGGGTGATCTCCGCTACAGCGTCACCGGTGACCAGGCGGGTGTTCCAGTCGACCTTGTCGATCGTCGAGGAGAACACCACCTTCGGCGTGTCCCGCCAGTTCCGCGCGAACTCGATCTGCGCCGGGGTGGCGTCGGGCTGCTGGTCGCCGGTCGGCCAGTGGGAACTCATCGCCTCCCACAGCTTGCGCCCGTACATCAACAGCCCGATCGCCGACTCCTGGTCGAGCCACCACTGAAACAGCTCGTCGCTCGGCCCGCCCCAGCCGATGTCGCCGCCGGGCGCGGCGATGTAGCCGTCCAGGGTCAGGTTCATGCCGTAGATCAGTTTCCGCATGGCGCCATGCCTTTCTGTCAGCCGGTCTCGGGAGTCTAGATCGGCTCGGCGCAGGAACTGATCAATGCGCGATCTGAGTTCGGCGGTAGTCAGAGCGACTTTCGGGACGAGATGAGCGGAGGGTGTGGGATTCGAACCCACGATGACGGTCACCCGCCATACCGGTTTTCAAGACCAGCGCACTCGGCCACTATGCGAACCCTCCAGGCGGCCGCACCGGAGGACCGGTGTGGGCTGCCGATCGTCGAGAATAGCGCCCCGGCCGACTCAGTGCCCAAGAAGCCCTGGGGCCAGCGTCAAATCGAGTACCGGCTGGCGGGGCGTGACGGTAGGGTCTGGCCGAGGACGGAGCGGGGCGGCCGCTCGTCCGCATCGAAGACGGAGGTGAGAGCGATGTCCAGGTCATCGGAGGACATGGCAAGCACCGTCCGGTCGTCCCGCTGATCAGCGACTGCTGATTCGGGCTTTTCGGCCGGACCACCTGGTGGCGTCGATCGGCGTCGCCGGTCCAGTCTGTCGTCATGCCCTCTGGAGCTACCGATGCGATCCCTCCGTTCTTTTCTCCTGCCCGCTGAACTGGGCCAGGACTTCCGCAAGATCTGGCCCGCCGCGGCCATCTCGAATCTCGGTGACGGCGCCTTGGTCGCCGCCGGCCCCTTGTTGGTTGCCTCGATCACCAACGAACCGGCTGCGGTTGGCGCCGCCGCCTTCATCCAGCAACTGCCCTGGCTGTTGTTCGCCTTGTTCAGCGGGGCCCTGGCCGATCGGCTCGACCGCCGCTTGATGGTCGTTGCCGCCGACACCTTTCGCGCCGTAGTACTGGGTGCTCTCGGCCTCGCAGTACTGGCTGGCAGTTCGCCGTTGTGGGCTGTCTATCTGACCCTGTTTTTGTTGGGCACCGCGGAGACGTTGGCCGACAACGCCGCCGGGGCGTTGCTGGTCACGACCGTCCCCAAGGAGCACCTCGGCAAAGCCAACGCCCGGCTGTATGCCACGGGCACCGTGCTCAACCAGTTGGGAGGCCCTCCCATCGGGGCGCTGCTCTTCGCCGTTGGCGCAGGGGTGCCGCTCCTCCTCGATGCGGTGACGTTCGCCGCCGCCGCGGCGTTGGTCGCCCGCGTCAGCGCACGACCTCCGGTCGTTGCGGAGACTGCCCGTACGCCGCTGTGGACCGAAGTACGGGAGGGGATTCATTGGCTCTGGAACCACGCGGGGGTACGCACTCTGGCGTGCGCCATCCTGGTCATGAACATCACCTTCTGCGCGGCGTTCGCGACCTGGGTGTTGTACGCGAGGGAACGGCTTGGGCTCACCGACGCTCAGTTCGGGTTGCTGATCTCGGCCGGGGCGATCGGCGCCGTCGCCGGGATGCCCGTCTACCACCTGCTCGAACCACGGGTGGGCAGTCTCACCCTGCTCCGGGCCGGACTGGTGATCGAGACGACGGTCCACCTGATCCTGGCGCTAACCCGGAGTCCCTGGGTGGCGGGCGCCACGATGGCCGTGTTCGGAGTACACGCGGTCGTCTGGGGGATCGTGTCGACCACCGCGCGACAGCTCGCCACTCCGGATGCGCTGATGGGCCGGGTGAACAGCGTCTACATGCTGGCTTCAGTGGGAGGCGCCGCGGTCGGGTCGCTTTTGGGCGGAGTACTGGCTCAGCGGTTCGGTCTGGTGGCGCCGTTCGCGGTTGCGTTCGGCGGGATGGTCATCACGACCGCGGTCGTCTGGCGGCCGCTGCGGCACGTGTCTGTGCGGGCGGCGGCGCCGCAGAGCTGAAATTGGGTTGGGGGCTCCCGGCCGGGGTTGCTAATGTCTTCGGCCGAGAGCCCCAACTGTAATCGGGGAAAGTCCCCGGTGAAGTGGTCTCGTGGCCGTTGCTGCGAGTGGGCCGAGTCCATACCGATCGGAGCACTCAACCATGCCCTCAACCATGCCCACAGCCACGTCCCTCGGCCTGCCGAACGTCCGCGGCCGCGCACCCCTGCTCGCCGGCCTGATGATCGACTCCTTCGGCGGCGGTTGTGCCGGTCCACTGCTACTGCTCTTTTTCGTGCGGGTCGCAGACATCCCGCTCGGTACTGCGGGGATCGTGCTGACCGTCGCGACACTGTTCTCCATTGCGGCGCCGGCGGCGGTCGGTGTGGTGATCGATCGAGTCGGACCGCGCAATCTGGTGGTCGGGGCGCAGTTCGCTCAGGGGCTTGCGTTCGCAGGATTCTTCTTCGGGCGGTCGCTGTGGCTGCTCTTCTTGTGCGCGCTGGTGACGACGGTCGGACAGCGGGTGTTCTGGTCGTCGATCTTCAGCCTGCTCACGGACATCTCGGATCCGGGCGATCGCGATCGGTGGTTCGGGCTGGGCGGGATGATGCAGGCGGCCGGGTTCGGGCTCGGCGCGCTCGCGGCCGGTGCGCTGCTGACCTTCGACGGCGATCGGCCGTTCCTGATCGCCATGGCGGTGAACGCGGTCACCTTCTTCATCGCCGGGGCCCTGCTGCTGCGGATCCACGGTGCGCACTCGAGAACCGCCGCGGAGGACGTCAGGGACGCGCCCTTGCTCCGGAAGGACAAAGCATTCCTGGTGTTGATCGGCGCGAATACGATTCTCGCGCTCTGCACAATGCTGATGGGGATTGGGCTGCCGGTGTACGTGAGCGAGGTACTGCCTGCGCCGAAGTGGATCGTCGGGGTACTGCTCGCTGGTGTGTCCGTGGTGTTGGCCACGGGGCAGACGCTGGTGGTGCGGCATACCGAGAAGCGACGGCGGACCAATGTGATGGTGCTTGCCGGGGTGCTCTGGGCAATGTGGGGACTGCTCATGGCTGGGTTGCTGCACATTCCGGCTGCGCTGGTCGTGCCTGGGCTGGTCGTTGCGACGGTCGTGTTCGCCGGCGCTGACGTGCTGCACGCTGCAACTTCTAATGCGCTGGCAGCGGCGGTGGCGCCGACGCAGGGACACGGGAAGTATCTGTCGTACTGGCAGTACTCGTTCACCTTCGCGAGCGTCCTGGTGCCGGCCTTCTTCGCCCAGCTCTTCGAGGTACGACACGAGTTCCCCTGGCTGGCGATCTCGCTGCTCGCCCTGCTTGCCGCCGGGACCATCGTGGCCCTGGAGCGCGTCCTTCCCGACGCCGCTGTCCGCCGCAACTAGTAGCTCCCCGTACTCCGGGTCTGCGGCTGGTCTCGGCGGTCCGCGCGGCCGCGTCCCGTACTGCGGGTCTGCGGCCGGCGTCGGCTTTCGGCTGACTTGTCAGGTGTCATGTCTCAAGACATCGGTGACGAATCTGTATCAGGACATCGGTGACGCTTCAGGGGCACTTGGTGGTGACACTTCTTCGGCCCGGCGTGCAAGGCATGTCCTTCCGGATCTGCCGATGAGCGGTCGTGTCACTTCGGTCGCCCAGATTGACGCAATCTTTGTATCGGGGCTGCCGCGTGGCGGGAACGGTTCCTAGGCAGCGCCGACCTTCCTGGGCATCAGAACCAGCCGTACCCCGGTCACCAGCAGCCACACGAGCCAGGCGGCGTAGCCGAGTAGCCCCACGAACACGATCGGCGAGCCGTCAGCGATCGCGAGGTTGGCCACCCCGGCGGCGATCAGCAGGCCTCCCCCGGCCACGCCGAGCACACGCTGCCACGGCGCCGCCAGCCGACTCGCATGCGCCGCCAGCGCAGCGCCGATGAAGGTGGTGCCGAGCGCCGGCAGCGCCAGAGCGAATGCTCCTGCATGCAGCTGCCAGACGAGCTTGAACAGCGGGCTCGGCTCGGCGAGCTCGCCGGCGGACAATACGACTCCGTTCCACAGAACCGCGTAGAGCGCGAAGACCGCCGCGAGAGTCGCGCCCGCGGCCACCGCGAGGCGCGACCAGTCGGCGCCCGCACCCCCGCGACGCCCGACCAGCCCGTGGAAACCGGTCACGAACACGAGCAGCAGCGGCAGGTTCAGCGCCTCTGAGCCGACCGCGATCGCGACCGCGCCGCGGTTCTCCGCGTGGAAGGCGAGCACCTTCTCGATCGGGTCGCCGTAGCCGGGCGCTCCGGCCCAGACGAGCACCGCATTCTGGATGACCAACGACGCTACCAACGCGATCGCCGCCGCGCCCACGACCCGCTCCCCGAACGCCGGGGTCGGCGCCGTCAGCGAAACCTTGTTCACGGCCACAGCATGCGCTTGTGTAGCCGCAATCATCAACGGGGATCACCCCGATCTACGCCCTGGCCCACCCTGGCGCTGCTGTGGCGCTACTAAACGCTGACTCGGGAAACGCACTCATCTGCCGCTGAGCGAGCGCGTCCGGTCAGGCCGAGCAGATGCCGTGGTTGGCCATGAGTGTCACCGATGTCTTGAGAGATCGAGTGTCACCGATGTCCTGATGCAGAACTGTCACCCATGTCCTGAGACATCACAGGCTGACTTGTCAGGCATTCTTGCAACGTTCGAACAGGTGTTCTAATGTCCTCTCCATAGCTCGCGGTTTCTCCATCTGCCACTCCCAGATCTTCGTTCGATCGGTCGAACCTCCCACCTCTGATGTGGACGGCCGGTGCCGGACGAGGCCGCCCGGGCAGTGAGGGCCCGGGCGTGGAGAGCCCCGCGACGGTAGAACTGGCCCTAGCTGAATGTCGAGGTGATGCAGGACGAGAGGAATACCAGATGTTGCTCGAACACCGCGGCCGGCGACCGGTCGTGCCGGAGTCCGCCTATGTGGCGCCGTCAGCAGTGCTCTGTGGAGCAGTTGTGCTGGGCGAAGGCAGCAGGGTGCTGCATGGCGCAGTGCTGACCGCGGAGAACGGAGAGGTCCGCCTCGGAGAGAACAGTGTGGTGATGGAGAACGCCTTGGTGCGCGGCCGGGCGGACCATCCAGCACTGATCGGCGACGCGGTCCTGGTCGGTCCGCATGCCCACGTGAACGGCGCCACGGTCGAAGAAGAGGTCTTCATCGCCACGGGCGCCGCGTTGTTCCCGGGTTCGGTGGCCGGCGCAGGCGCCGAACTGCGGATCAACAGCGTGCTCCACGTCAACTCACGCCTCGAACCCGGCGCGGTCCTGCCGATCGGTTGGATCGCGGTCGGCGACCCGGCTCAGCTCTTCTCGCCCGACCGGCACGAGGAACTGTGGGCGATCCAGCGCGACCTGGACTTCCCCGGCACCGTCTATGGCGTCCCGCGCGGCACCCCGATGCGCGACATCATGGCCCGCCAATCCAGCTACTACGGCTCCCACCAGGAGGACCGCCTGCTCCCCGACAACTAGCACCGCCCCGGCCCACCGGACACGCCCTCCGCCGCCGGGCGGTGGTGTCGGGCAGCCTTTCGTCGTCAGGCCGCATGGATCTGGCTGATCAGGGTGAACTGGCGGACTCGGCCCGGGGCCTTGGAGGCGCAGGTCATGGCGCCATCGATGGTGACCAGGTGGGCGGCGACCTCAACGGTGATCACGTCGACCGACGCCTGGTTCGCTGCTTGGTCCGGCGGCACGCTCGCAGTCGGACTCGCGAGCACGCCGGACGCGCGGTCCCGCCGGCCGGTGGCTGCATGGGATGGGAGCTGAGTTTGCGGGTGGGTGGCGAGGCGGACATGCCAGGTGTTGGGGGCTAGTTGGTGGATGGCGATGGGGCGGAGGGCGTCGACGGCCAGGGAGTAGCCCGCGGCCCGGGCGAAGTGTTGGGCGGCTTGGACGTGCGGGGGGAACGCGCCTGAGCCGCGGAAGAACTCGAGGACGATGAGGCCGTCCTCGTACCTAGTGGCCAGTTCGGCCACGCGGGAAGGCGGAACATGGCCATAGAAGAGGCTGTGTGGGAGGAGGACCACGTTCGGGGCGAAGCGGTCTCCGCCGACATGGCTGCACTCCCAGGTTCTGTCTGGGTACGCGGCGGCTAGGGCGGCTGCGGCTGGACGGCCCCAGACAGCACAGCAAGCGTCATGGCGGCCGTGGGTGCAGACGAGGTAGACGGGTTCGGTGCTCGGCGTGCCCTGGTCTTTGCCGGTCAGTACGTCGAGCAGGTGCTCGTCGCCGGGCAGCTCACCCCAGCGGATCGACTCCTGTCCTGGGCGACTGTCGACGAATGCCCAGCGACGCGGCGCATTGCGATCGTGCCGTCCGTAGCGCCGGATCAACACTGGTCGACAGCCCATCGCAGCACACAACCGCGCCACCTGTGCCCCAATGTCATCCGCGCCGACACCACCTGCCCGACGTACTCCGCGGAGACCCTCGGCGGCCGCCGAATCCCCTCTGGCAGATGCAGGTTCGCTCGTCGGTGTCTCATCGGCGGATGCAGGTTCGCTCGTCGGTTTCCCTTCGGCGGATGCACGTTCGCTCGTCGGTTCCTCTTCGACGGATGGAGGGTCGCTGCGGTGAAGGGCGGTGAGGGCGTCGCGGGGCCAGGCGTCGCGGCACTCGATCAGGAGCCAGCGTTCTGCCGGCGGCGCCGAGGCGGCCAGCAGATCCCCGCGACGGCCGGCCGATGCCGCACAGCCCGTCTCAGGCCGATAGCGCGCATTCGTCGGCCGATACGGCGCCTCCGTCACGGAATACCTCGGGAATCGACCGCCCCAGCAACACCGGCATCACTCGCAGCACCTCCCGGAACCGCGAGTCGCTTCGCGCATGAGCTGGGCTGGGTCACTGGGGGCTCGCGACCACGACTGCTTCGGTCATCAAGCGGCGCACCAGGACCAGCTGGTCGGCTTCGTCCAGGCCGGGCAAGTCGCCGAGCCTGATCTCGTCACCTGAGCAAAGTTGGGCGACAGCCTCACTAGTTGCCGCTGGCAAGGAGATCGTGCGATCGGCCAGCTGCAGGAGGACAGGATCACCTTGCACCAAACGGTATCGGAGACCCGCGCGCAGGCGGACCGTAGTACCGATGGCTAGGGAGGCTATCGCGGTGGCGTGGGCGAGTGGGGGTAGCGGGGCGGGGCGGTTGCCGGACCACGTGCGGCGGCGTAGGCGTACTGCGAGCTCGTCTGCCGAGGCTGATCGGATCTGCTCGACCAGTAGCGGAGCAACCTTCTCCAACTGCTGCGCAACCTGGGCCGGGTCGCCCGGATCGAACCCGAGCGGCAGCGCAGCGCGCAGCTCCACCTGGTTCGCGGCGAGTGCGGCTAGCTCCTCGACGAGCAGGAAGCGCGTCATCGTGTGCAGGCCGACGGTCAGGTGCGCGCTCACGCCACCTAGAGCCCTCGCTGAATGCAGAAAGCCCCGCGGCACATAGAGGGCGTCGCCTGGACGCAGCACCTCATCTATGACCGGCGCCTGGTCCCGTGCGGCTGCAGCGACGGCCGCAGAGTGATCCGTCCACGGCTGGTTTCGTAGTGGATCGACGTGGACAGGTTCGTGCACCGTCCAGTGCTTCTCGCCTGCGACTTGCAGTACGAAGACGTCGTGGACGTCATAGTGTGCGGAGAAGCCCTGTGACTCGGCCGGCGTGATGTACGCATTGATCTGCACGGGGTGCCCGGCTTCGGCGGATAACTGCGTGGCGAAGTCGACAAGCGGCGGCCAGGTCCGGTGCAGGGCTTGCAGGACTACGGTGTGGCCGCTGGCGAACAGCGCGGCGACCTTGTCGTCGCGGATCTGGTCGTTGATCTCGGCGCCGACCCCGGCCGGTCCGGTGAACTGCCCGTCGCCGACCACGCTGCCGTTCTTCGCAATGCGCAGGAACGGAGTGCGCAATCCCCGCCGCGACAGCAGCTCGTCGGCGGCGTCCAAACTGAACAGATCGCTGAAGCCGCCGGGCCGCTGCGCCGCATCCCCTGCACTCGGCAGGTCCGGCTCGCTCGCCAGTTCGGTGGCGGTATGCAGGTCTGCTGCCGTCGGCAACTCTGGTAGGCGTGGCAGCGTCCGCGCACCGGCCGCACTCGTCAGCTCCGGCGCGGCGGCCAGCTCCGGCGCGGCGGCCAGGTCGGTGGCATGGGAGAAGAGAGCTCGCGCACCCCAGTAGCTGCTCGCGAACTCTTCCGGGTCACCCGCGACGCACCGCCGGAGAGCCGGGGGCCCGTCCGGTGGCTGCCCGGTCTCCGGCTGCGAGGTAACCAATGTCAGGAGCTCCGCCCCGCACCGCCGTCGGCTCCACCATCGGTCGCGCTCGGATCGGCACCACCGTCGGCAGGTCCTTCGGCGCCGCTGTCGGCACCTGCGTCCGCGCCGCCATCACCCGCACCAGGCGAGGCACCGCCGTCAGCACCACCGTCCGCGCCGCGATCACCGGCACCACCGTCCGCACCGCCGTCAGCACCACCATCGCCGCCGCCAGGTGTCGCGCCGCCGTCAGCACCACCATCGGTAGCGCCGGGTGTCGCCCCACCGTCGGCCAGACCCTCGTCCCCGGACGAGGTCGTCATGTCGTCGTCGTTCAGACCCATGATGCTGCTCCCTTCGAAAGTGCTTCGGTGAACACCCCTGTGCGCAAAGTAGATCGGGGTTAAACCCTCGCGCCGGTTACAGCGGCCAATCGGTTCGGCAGCGATCAGCTGATCAGCCCAGCACGTCGCGCCAGACCTTCAAGAACCCGTCCGTCACGGCCTCGGGCCGTACTGCGATCCGCAGCCACTCCGGCCCGAGACCGGGGAACGTGTCGCCGCGCCGAACCGCGAATCCCCGTTCCCGCAAGGCCTCCCGAACGCCGACCGCTCCTTCCACCCGCACCAGCACAAAAGGCCCACGAGCCACCCCGTACGTCGAACCCGGGCCGGTGGCGTCCGTAGTACAGGCGAGTCCATCCAAGAGGTACGCCCGTTGGCGGTCGATGTCGAGGGCTGCCTGGGCCGATTCGTCGAGGGCGCGCTTGTTGCTGCATGCAATTGCCGCAGCCAGTGCAGGAGTGGACACCGGCCACTGAGGTTGGACCGCCGCGAGTTGTTCGATCAACCCGGGCGCGGCCACGACGTACCCGATCCGCAGGCCGGCAAGTCCCCACGTCTTCGTCAGACTCCGGATCACGATCAGGCCGGGAATGGAGGCGCCGACGAGCGACTCGGGCTCGCCCGGTACTGCGTCCATGAACGCCTCGTCGACGACCAGGATCCGGTCCGGGCGCGCGAGCTCGCGGAGATCGTCGGCGCGGTGCAGGACCGACGTCGGGTTCGTCGGGTTGCCGATCACCACCAGATCGGCGTCGGCCGGTACGGCGCGCGGGTCCAGGACGAACCCGTCCTCGGGCCGCAGGATGACCCGGTCGACCAGATGCCCGGCCGATCGCAAGGCCGCTTCGGGTTCGGTGAACTGTGGATGGACGACGACGGGATGCTTCGGCCGGAAGGCCCGGGCGATCAGCACGAAGGCCTCGGCCGCACCCGAGGTGAGCAGGAGCTCGTCCGGGTCGCAGCCGTGCCGCGTGGCGATGGCGGCGAGCGTCGCGTCCTGGCGTGGGTACGACGCGAGGTCGGCGAGGCTGGCCGTGATCTCCTCCACCAGCCAGGCAGGCGGAGTACCGGCCCGGACGTTCACCGCGAGGTCGACCAGTCCGTTGCCGACCTCCAGATCGCCGTGGTGGTCGAGGTCGAACTCGTCAGCCGTCACCCGAGGAGGCTAACCCGGATCCGGCCTCGCTCGAGGGCGAGTTCAGCGGGGCGAGACGGTGTAGCGGCGGTTCTTCAGGGACGGGTTGCGCTCGCGGACCTCGGCGAGGCGGGTCGGGGAGATCTCGGCGAGGGCATAGCCGTCCGCTTCGCCGACGGCTGCGACCGCGATGCCCTGCGGGTCGATCACCTGGCTCAGGCCGGAGTACTTCTTACCGTTCTGGGCTGCCGACGCGACGTAGCAGGTGTTCTCGATCGCGCGAGCGGTGAGCAGAGTGGTCCAGTGGTGCTCCTTGAGCGGCCCTCTCACCCAGGCGGCCGGTACGACGAGCACCTCGGCGCCCGCATCGACCAGGGCTCGCGACAGCTCCGGGAACCGCAGGTCGTAGCAGGTCATCAACCCGAGCTTCCGGCCCGCGACCTCCACGACGACGGGTGCGACGTCACCCGCGGTCAGCTGGTCGGACTCCCGGTAGCCGAACGCGTCGTACAGGTGGATCTTCCGGTACGCGCCGAGGAGTTCGCCGTCGGCGCCGACCGCGAGAAGGGTGTTGTACGGCCGGGCCTCGTCGCAGCTCCGTTCGAACATGCCGGCCACGATCGCCGTGCCGTGCTCGAGCGCGGTCTTCCGCAGGGTGCTGACGAACTCGCCGTCCAGCGCCTCGGCCAACTCGCCGACCGAACCGCCCTCGGTGGCGAAGTCGGCCATCATCGCCTCGGGCAGCACGACGAGATCGGGTTTCTCCCGCGCGACCTCGGCGACCGACTGCGTCACCAGGTCACGGTTGGCGGCCTTGTCCTGCGTACTGGCGGTCTGCACCACGGCGATCTTCACCCCACCATGGTGCCGCATCGGGACTTGAACCTCACGCGGTGTCAGGTCTTCGAGTGGGAGACTGCAGGGGTGGATTTTGATGCGGTGGTGTTGGCCGGGGGTGGGTCCACGCGATTCGGGGGTACGGACAAGGCGTTGCTCGTGGTGGACGGGATGTCGTTGCTGGATCGGGCGCTCACCGCAACCAGCGCGGCGCGGTCGACCGTTGTGGTCGGCCCGGAGCGAGCGGTCTGCCGGGAGGTCGAGTGGGCGATGGAGGAGCCGCCCGCCGGTGGCCCCGTCGCCGGAATCGCGGCCGGCCTCACCAAAGGGGAGTCTCCCGTGGTCGTGCTCGTTTCGTGCGACCTGCCGTGGCTGACCAAAGCCGCGGTGACGGGACTCGTCGAAGGACTCGGCGACCATGACGGCTACGGATTGCGCGACACCGGCGGGCGGGAGCAACGCCTCGCCGCGGCGTACCGGCGTACTGCGTTGGCGAGCGCGCTCGAGGCGATCGGCGATCCGCGGGACAAGTCGGTGCGGCGGTTGTTCGCGGAGCTCGAGCTGGCTTGGAGCGAGCCGACAAGGTCGGGTGATGACGTCGACAGCTGGGCGGATCTCGAAGCCTGAACCGTAATTCGATCGACCCGCGAACCTTTGGTCACTACTTTGACGAGGTGAATGACCAGGTAGAGGCGATGACCGAGAAGGCTTGCCCGGGCAGCGCTATCGCGGAGATCCTGCCGCGCTCCGGTGGTCAGCTCAGCACCGTTTTCGAGGTACGCCGAACCGCGGCCGCCCCGCTGATCCTCAAACTCTACGAACCCGAATGGGCCTGGAAACAAGCCAAGGAAGTCCACGTCTACGAGCTGTTGGCACCCGAACTGGGTGACGCGATCCCGCGCGTCATCCATCACGAGCCAGCCGGCGACACTTTCGACACCGCGTTCACCGTGCTGACGAAACTCGACGGCGTCCCGCTCTCCGAGGCGGAACCAGCCGACTGGAAATCCGTCTACACCCAACTCGGCGCACTGCTCCAGCGGATCCACCGCATCCCGCAACCGGCGTACGGCTATCTCACCGACGAAGTGCTCGAGCCGCTCCCGGGCAATACCGACTACATGCGCCGCCAGTTCGCCAAGAAACTCGGCGAATTCGAAGCCCTGCAAGGCGATCCGGCCTTGCAGAGCGACATCAGCCAGTACGTCGAGCAGCACGCCGGGTTGTTCGCGAACAATGCGGCACCGACCCTTTGCCACAACGATTTTCACGAGGGCAACGTGCTGGTGGATCCGTCGACCTGGCAGGTGACCGGCTTCATCGACGTGGAGAACGCGATCGCGGCCGATCCGTTGATGGATCTCGCGAAGACCCAGGCCTACTCGATCTGGGGAAACGCCGACAAGCTCGCCGGGCTCGTCGACGGATACGGTGAACTGCCGGCGGACTGGCGCGAACGCACCACCCTCTACCGCCTTTACCACTCACTTGAACTATGGGATTGGTTCAAGTCGATAGGCACTGTCGATCCGCTGGACAGCATCGCCGCGGACCTCGCCAAGATCGTCCGCACCTGAAGCAGTCCCGGTGACATGGCTCGGATGAGGCCCGGCGGCCGGGAGCCAGTACGGTGGCATCCATGCGAGCTGTCGTGTGTGAGGGTGCTGGCGGTGTCGACGTCCTGAAGGTCGCGGAGATCGAGGACCCGACCCCGGCCGCGGACGAGGTCGTCATCGACGTGGTAGCGGCCGGGGTGAACCGGGCCGACCTGTTGCAGCGCGAGGGCCACTACCCGCCGCCTCCCGGCGCGCCCGGGACGCTCGGCCTCGAGGTGTCCGGCACGATCTCGGCCGTCGGCGCCGAGGTCGAAGGCTGGTCCGTGGGCGATGAGTGCTGCGCCTTGCTCGCGGGCGGTGGGTACGCGGAGAAGGTGGCGGTCCCGGCCCCGCAGGTGATGCCGGTCCCGGAAGGCGTGGACCTGGTCAGTGCGGCAGCGCTGCCCGAGGTGGTCGCGACGGTCTGGTCGAACGTGTTCATGGCGGCCCACCTCAAGGACGGCGAGACGCTGCTGGTGCACGGCGGCGCGTCCGGGATCGGCACGATGGCGATCCAGCTCGGCGTCGCGCACGGCGCGCGAGTCCTCTGCACCGTCGGCAGCACCGACAAGATGGACTTCTGCACCCGGCTCGGTGCCGATGTCGCGATCAACTACAAGGAAGCCGAGTGGGCCTCGGTGGTCAAGGAGGCGACCGGCAAGGCCGGCGCGGACGTGATCCTCGACATCATGGGCGCGAAGTACCTGCAGGACAACGTGAGGAGCCTTGCCTTCGACGGCCGGCTTGCGGTGATCGGCATGCAGGGCGGCACCAAGGGCGAGCTGGATCTCGGCCGGCTGATGAGCCGCCGCGGTTCGATCACAGGGACCGGCCTGCGGGTGCGGTCGGTGGAGGACAAGGGCCGGATCCTCGACGAGGTGGTCGGCCACGTCTGGCCGCTCATCACCGCGAAGAAGGTGCGGCCGATCGTCTACCGCACTTTCCCGCTGGAGGACGTCGCCCTCGCCCACGAGACCCTCGAGCAGTCCAGCCAGATCGGCAAGGTCCTGCTCACCCTCTGAGCAACCCCGTACTACGGGACCGCGGCAGCGCGTAGTACGGGGTGGCGTCGGTACTGCCCGGTACGACGGGGCTGCGGCAGCGCGTAGTACGGGGTGGCGTCGGTACTGCCCGGTACGACGGGGCTGCGGCAGCGCGTAGTACGGCGGGACGGGGCCAAGGAGGGCTACCGTCTGGACTGTGACTGGGGAACGGGGTAGGGGTGCGCACGTGCTCGACGCGGTGGTGCAGGTGATCGCCGAACGCGGGCTCGAGGCCGCCACCATGCGCAATGTCGCCGCGGGGGCAGGGATCTCCTTGGCGCAGGTCCAGTACTACTTCCGCAGCAAGGAGGAACTGGTCGCCGCCGCGTTCCACCACGTGACCCAGTCGTTCGACGAGAAGCTCGCGACGGTGGATCTGTCCGGTTCACCTCGCAAGGTGCTCCGCGACGCACTCGAACTGTGGCTGCCGCTGGACGAGCCCCGAGCGCGGGATGCCCGGGTCTGGCTGGCCTTCAGCGCGGCCGCGGCAACGTCGGAGGCCCTCAAGGACATCGCGGCCGCCACGGACCACGAACTCCGGGTCGCCTTTGCCCGCCTCCTGGATGCCGCGGTCGCCGAGGGACAACTGACTGAGGTTGTCGACACCGAGTCCGAGGCCGCCCTCCTCCTCGCAGTCGTGGACGGCTTGGTCATGCAGGCCCTCGCGCTCCCCTCCCCGGCCCGCCGCGCCTTCCTGGCCCAGAGCCTCGACACCCACCTCGGTCGGCTGTTCCAGACGTGACCGGCTATGCCGCCGTGGGGGTGCCGATACCATTGCCTCAGGCATCTACCTCGGCGAGCTCGGGATAGGCCACGGGGTACGCCGGCGTACTCGTGATCCGCCACTGACCGCAGGCTCAGCGCTGGTAGACGACGAGCCCCTCGCTGACCTGGTGCGACGAGGCGACCTGCCGATCTGTCGCGTGGCGGGCGTCAGCGGTACTGCAGTCCCGCCTGCGCCAACCGCGACGCCGCCCGCCGCCACCGCTCCAAAGCGACGTCCTAGGGCGTCCGCTCCGAGGGCTTCAGTCCGCCGAGAGCCGCCGATCGGGAGGTCCTAGGATGGATGGATGAGCGAGAGCAGCGAGAGCCAGCAACGCCCGATGGCCGGCGCCCAGACCGAGGACGGCAAGGTCCTGATCGTCGGTCCGGACGGTATGGCCGTCGAGGGGCCGCCGCGCGCCGACGACGACCAAGAGCGTGACGACGAACCACGCTCGGTGACCGAGCTGGTCGAGCAGCCCGCCAAAGTGATGCGGGTCGCGAACATGATCCGCCAACTGCTGGACGAGGTGAAGTCGGCACCGCTCGACGAGGCCTCCCGGCAGCGCCTGAAGGCGATCCACGAGGCGTCCATCAAGGAGCTGGAGAGCGGCCTGGCGCCGGAGCTGGTCGAGGAGCTGGAGCGACTCAGCCTCGACTTCACCGACGACAGCACGCCCACCGAGGCCGAGCTGCGGATCGCGCAGGCCCAGCTGGTCGGCTGGCTCGAGGGACTCTTCCACGGCATCCAGACGGCGCTGTTCGCCCAGCAGATGGCAGCGCGCCAGCAGCTCGAGTCGATGCGCCGCGCTCTGCCCGGCGGCCAGCAGATCCGGCCGGAGGACGCCCAGGGCTTCCCAGGCCCGCCGCCGCAGCCCGGCACCCCCGACGGCCCCGGCAGCGGCGGGATGTACCTCTAGAAGAGCTCCTCGAGGACGGTGGCGACGCCGTCCTCGTCGTTCGACGGGCAGATCACGTCCACCATCGCCAGCACCTCGGTGTGCGCGTTGGCCACCCCGTACGACGTGCCGGCCCATGCGAGCATCGGGAGATCGTTCAGCGAATCCCCGAAGGCGATCGTCTCAGCGGCCACGATGCCCAGCTCCGCGGCGAAGTCGGCCAGCATCGCCGCCTTCGAAACCCCGCTCGCGGAGATCTCCACCAGGCTGTGACCGCCACTGTGACTGGCGGCGACCCGCTCCCCGACCAAGGGCTGGATCTTGGCGAGCAGATCGTCGGAGTGCCAGCTCGGGTGCCGGACCAGCAACTTCGCCGCGGGTTCGGACAGCAGCACCTCGAGCCCCGCGATCAGGGTGTCGGCCGGAGCCGGCCAGCGATTCAGGTAGTTCGGCTCCTGTCCGTAACGGTTCGATCGCTCAATGGCGAACTCCACCTCCGGAATCTCCGTCCGGATCGCCTGCGCTACCTCCAGTGCTATGACGGGATCGATCAGCGCCGTCCGGATCGCCTTGCGCTGAACGACGTCGTACAGAATGGCGCCGTTGGCAACGATCGCGACGCCGTGCGCCCCGACCAGGTCGGCGAGGTCATGCAGCCAGCGAGGTGGCCGAGCGGTGACCATCACGAATACACTGCCCGCCTCCTGGGCGGCGAGCACTGCGGTCTTGGTGCGTGGGGCGATGGAGCCATCGCTGCGCACTAAGGTTCCGTCAAGATCCGTGGCGATCAGGCGGGGTGGGCGGACTGCTCTACGGTGTGTCACGAGGCCACCGTATCCGGCCGATCGAAGATCCCTAATACCCTCCCGACGCCTCTATCCGCAACCATTTGGACATGGCTAAACCTGCAATCTGATTGACCGTTGAACAACGTCACCAGACCGTTACGGCAGGATGCTGCAAAGGCAGCTAGTTCCCATGCGCAGTAGGGATTGCGCATGATTTCATGCGGTGGCTGGCGGGGAACCGGGGGCGATTCAACCGCGTCGTACACCCTGTTGCGGATCAAAAGATCCGGAACAGCCCCACCCCGAAACAGCGTCGCGGAACTGATGCGGAATTGGGTGCAACCAAATCCGGATCCGTGACGTCAACAGTTAAGGATCGGTGCGTCCCGCGCCGGGACGACAGGGTGGGTCGGCAACAGATCGGTCCATCAGCTAGTGGGCACGGGTGTTCGAACGTCATTCATCGTTCGTTCACACGGGTCCTGGAACTTGGGGAGCCACGATGATCGTCAACAGCGCCAAGATAGCGGGGCAAGGGGGCAACCGCTCCCGTGCGGCTGTCGACACATCTTCCATCATGGAAGGGGCCATGACCGGCTGCATTGCACGCACGGACATTTTCCAGCACCGCCTGATGGAAGAACCGCCGCCCGCATCAGCGACCCGGCGGACAAGGGAGCGGTACGACCAACTGGTCCGTGAGGCGAAAGCCTTGTGCGCTTCGTGTCCGATGTTCACCGACTGCCTGTTCAGCGCCGTTGCCGAGCATGACGTGAGTGGTTTCGTCGCCGGTACTACGGCGGCGCAGCGTCGCTCGATGCGCAACCTGCTGGACGTGGAGGTCCAGGCGGACGACTTCGACCAGCTGGCCGGCGCCCGTGGAACGCGCCGCCCGGTCAGCCACGAAGAGGTGCTGCGACTGCGGACGCAGCATCCGAACGACAGCCTCGAATCCCTTGCCATGCGGCTGGGCTGCTCGCTGTCGACCGTGAAGCGCCACCTGCGCAGGGCACGGCGAGGTCAGAGCCCCGCCACCAAGGCCCCACGGCCCCGCCCGCAGGTCAGCGCAGTCCTGGACGCGTTCGACGCCGTGGTGGACCAGCCCTGCCAGTCGCCGCGGCCGAGCACCACCCGCGTCGCCTGATCCGACTTTGTCCGGCCCTGATACTCGGCCCGCCAGCGGACTATCAGGCAGTTGATATACCAGGAGCCCGGAACGCCTGCTCGTGCAGGAGTTCCGGGCCTTTGGTTGCCTGCGGTAACTACTTTGTCACCGCTATTGCAGCAAATCGCAACAGCTGTTCAGTTGATCGTCAGAACCATCGATTGAGCACGGCCGCGACACCGTCGTCCTGGACCGACTTGGTCACCTCGTCGGCAGCGGCCTTGACCTCGTCCGGTGCCGAGCCCATCGAGATCCCCAGGCCCGCATAGACGAGCATCTCGATGTCATTGCGCCCGTCGCCGATCGCCAGCAGGTCACCGGCTTCCAGCTCGTACTGCGCAAGCGCCACCTTCAGCCCGGTGCTCTTGTCGACCCCCTCGGGGGCGATGTCGAGCCACGCGGTCCAACCGACGAAGTAGCTGACGCCGTGCAGGCCGAGACGCTCCGCCAGCTGGACGAAGTCGGCCTCTGACTTCTCCGGATCACGGATGATCAACCGGGTCACGGGTTCCGGCGCGAGCTCCTCGTCCGTCACCACCCGGATCCCGGCATCGCCGAGATCGCCGTCCGGGAACGGCGCGGTCACCCGGTAGCCCCGCTCGTGCTCCTCGACCGCCATCCGGGCGTTCGGCGCATGCTTGCGGACCGAGGCGATCACGGTCGCCGGGTCGAAGGTGCGCTCGTCCACCACCTCGCCGCCGGGATACCGGATCGTCCTCGCACCGTTGCTGGAGACAATGAATCCCTCCAGCAGGCCGAGGATCTCCGCGACCGGCGCGGTGGCCGCGTAGGACCTGCCGGTGGCCAGGATCACCGGGACCTGCGCGGCGGCCCGGCGTACGGCGTCGACGACGGCCGGCGAGAGCTTCTCGTCGTGGTCGATCAGGGTGCCGTCGATGTCGAGGGCAACGGCCTTCGGCCGCCAGCCGTCGGTCATCGGCGGACCGGTTCCAGGACCTCGCGTCCACCGAGGTACGGCCGCAGTGCGGTCGGCACCCGGACCGAGCCGTCCGCCAACTGGTGCGTCTCCAGGATCGGGACGAGCCAGCGGGTGGTGGCCAGCGTGCCGTTCAGAGTCGCGACCGGACGGGTCTTGCCGTCCGCGTCCCGATGCCTGATGTTGAGCCGGCGGGCCTGGTAGTCCGTGGTGTTCGAGGTGGAGGTGAGTTCGCGGTACGCGCCCTGGGTCGGCACCCACGCCTCGCAGTCGAACTTCCGGTACGCCGAGGTGCCCAGGTCGCCGGTCGCCGTGTCGATCACCCGGTAGGCCAGTTCCATCTTGTCGAGCATCTCCTTCTCCCAGCCGAGCAGCCGCTCGTGCTCGGCAGCCGCATCCTCGAGGGTGGTGTAGGAGAACATCTCGACCTTGTCGAACTGGTGGACCCGGATGATCCCGCGGGTGTCCTTCCCGTACGAACCCGCCTCGGGGCGGTAGCAGGACGACCAGCCCGCGTACCGCTTCGGCCCGGCGGACAGGTCGAGGATCTCGTCCATGTGGTAGCCGGCCAGCGCGACCTCCGACGTACCGACCAGGTAGAGGTCGTCGTTCCTGAGTTGGTACACGTCCTGGTGCGCGCCGAGGTAGCCCGTGCCGCCCATCACCTCGGGCTTGACCAAGGTGGGCGTGATCATCGGGGTGAAGCCCTTCTCCACCGCGAGCTGGACGGCCAGCTGGAGCATGCCGAGCTGGAGCAACGCGCCGACGCCCTTGAGGAAGTAGAACCGGGCACCCGAGACCTTCGCACCGCGTTCCATGTCGATCGCGTCGAGCAGTTCGCCGAGTTCCAGGTGGTCGCGGGGCTCGAAGCCCTCGGCCGCGAAGTCACGCGGCTTGCCGACCACCTCGCGGACGACGAAGTCCTTCTCGCCGCCGACCGGGGCCTCGTCGGACACCAGGTTCGGCAGCGCGCGGGACAGCTCGTCGAAGCGGCCCTCGGCCTCGTTGGCAGCGGCCTCCTTGGCCTTCACCTCGGCCGACAGGGCCTTGGTCCGCTCCAGCAGCGCGGTCCGCTCGTCACCCTTGGCCTGCGCGACCTGCTTGCCGAGGCCCTTCTGCTCCGCCCGTAGCGATTCGAACGCCGCGATGGACGATCGACGATCACCGTCGGCCGCCAGGATCTGGTCGACCAGGTCAGTACTCTCGCCACGCTTGGTCAGGGCCGCACGGACGACATCGGGGTTCTCACGGAGCAATTTGGCATCGATCACACCCCGAGGGTATCGGGGCGTGTCTGAGCGGGCGAAGCGTATTCGGGATGATGAGGTGGCACCAGCGCGTCGTCGAGGGGGATTGAAGCGGCAGATGAACCACCATCCACCTAGTGCTCTCGGCCGTGCGCTCACGGTCGTGCTGGGTGCGTTGCCGTTCATCGTGATCACCTTGCTCGTCTTCCAGGACTGGCCACCACTGCGCCGCTGGGACCTGTCCGTCGCCGGCGAGGTCGCGGAGTACGGCGCGTCGCACCCCGACGTGGTGCACTTCTGGCAGGTGGTCGCCGCGATCACGGTGCCGTGGTCCGCGCGCGCGATCATCGCGATCATCGCCTTCTACCTCTGGCACCGCCGGGCCCGGGTGCTGACGATCTGGCTGCTGGTCACCGCGGGCGCGGAGCTCGGCCTGGTCCAGGCGACCAAGGCGATCTTCGAACGACCCAGGCCCGCCCAGATGCTGGTCGAGATCGACGGCTGGTCCTACGTCTCCGCCCATGCCGCCGCGGCCTTCGTCCTGGCGGGTGCGCTCGGAGTGGTGCTGCCGTCAGTGCGCGGCTGGCGGCGCCGGTTCCGCCTGCTGGTGACCCTGCCGACCATCGCCGTGGTCTGGATCGTCTCGGTCGACCGGATCATGCTCGACGCCCACTACGTCTCCGACGTACTCGGCGGCTGGGCCCTCGGACTGGCCATCCTGACCGCCACATCCATCGGATTCGGCCTGCGCCCGGGGCTCCGGCGCCGCCGGCGACGTACACCCATAGACCACGACGGTGCGTCCGTGCCGACGCGGGCCGCGGTGATCGTCAACCCGATCAAGGTCGGGGACGGCGTCGCGTTCCGGCGCAAGGTGAACCGGGCGCTGGCCCTCCGCGGGTTTGACGACCCGCTCTGGTTGGAGACCCAGCAGGATGACGCGGGCAACGCGATGGCCAAGCGGGCGATCGAGAACGAGTCGGACCTGGTCCTGGTGGCCGGCGGCGACGGCACCGTCCGGGTGGTGTGCGCTGCGCTCGCGTACACCGGGATCCCGGTCGGGGTGATCCCGGCCGGCACCGGCAACCTGCTGGCCCGCAACCTGCACATCCCCCTCGACCTGGACGACGCGCTGGAGCGGATCCTGGACGGGCGGGACCGGCGGATCGACCTGGTCAAGGTGCACGGCGACGGCCTGGACACGGACCGGTTCGCGGTGATGGCCGGGCTCGGGCTGGACGCCGCGATCATCTCGGACGCGCCGCCGCAGCTGAAGGCTCAGATCGGATGGACGGCCTACCTGGTGTCGGCGGCGAAGAACATCAACCACCCGTCGGTGAGGGTGCGCATCTGCCTGGACGACGACGAGCCGGTGGAGCGCCGGGTGCGGACCATCGTGGTCGGCAACGTCGGCATGCTGCAGGCGAACATCCCGCTGCTGCCCGACGCCCGCCCTGACGACGGACTGCTGGATGTGGTGATGATCGCTCCGCGGCGGGTGACGCAGTGGCCCCTGGTGTTCTGGCGGGTGATGACCCGGACCAAGCGGACCGAGATGTACCTCGAGCGGTTCACCGGGCGGAAGGTGGAGATCACGGCCGCGGTCGACGTACAGCGTCAACTCGACGGGGACGGCGTCGGCCCGGGCCGGTACCTCGCGGCCGAGGTGGAGCCGGGCTGCTTGGTCGTCAGGGTACCCAAGCGGCGCTAGCCGGCCAGGACCTCCAGCGTCAGGGCTGGTCGTCGAGCAGCGTCAGGCTGGTCGTCGAGCGTCAGGGTTGGTCGTCGAGCGTCGGGACCGCGTCCTTACGGAGGGTCTCGATGGCCTCTTCCTCTTCCGGCGAGAGCTTCGAATCGCTCTCGAAAGCCTTGACCTCTTTCGCGTAGGAGCGGGCGTCGTTGCGGCTGTTGATCGAGGTCAGCACCACGCCGTCGCCGTTGTCGTCCAGCAGCGCCATCGACCAGGACAGCCGCCCGCCCATGTCGCCGAACGCGTCGTACCGCACGACGGCCAGGTGCTGCAGGTTCTCCCGCAGCTCATTGCGGGCTGCCTCGAGCTCCTTGCTGAGCCTACGCAGTTCGGACTTGACCGTCCCCGGCTTGGCTTCGGGCTGCTGCGGTTCGACCTGCGGCTGGAGCTGCTCCTGCGGGGTGGCAGATTTCTGGGCGGATTTGGGCGTGCCGGACTGCGCCCGTAACGCCTGAATGGCGAACACCAGGGCGAGCACCGCCACGAACAGGGCGGCGATCCCGAAAGCACCGGCTAACGTCGAAGACACGGACAGGAGCCTAACCGGCTGAGTGGTCAGCAGGTGTGCCTGCGTGCTCGGTCGGGTGCGCTGCGTGTCCTCTGAGACGGCGAATCGGCGGATCCAGCCATGGCCACGTAGATTTCGCCGCGTGACTCATTTGCCTGCCCCAGGTCCTCAACCAGGTGTGCACGATCTCGGGTACGCCCGACTCGACACAGACCGGCTGGCGCGCACCGGCGACGCCGAAGTGGTTTACGGCGCCGGCAAGACGCCCTCCCAGGTCGTGGAGTTGCTGCGCACCCTGCACGAGACCCACCCCGGCCACGCCGTACTTGCCACTCGACTGTCCCCAGAGGCCCAGGAAGCCGTCAGCGCGGCCCTGCCCGACGCGGTGGTCGACTCGGTGGGACGCACCGCCGTCCTCGGCGAGCCCCCCGCCCTGCGCGGCACGGTCGCCGTCGTCTCAGCCGGTACGTCGGACGCGCCGGTGGCGGCAGAGGCTGCCACGACGGCCGGGGTCTTCGGCGCCGGGGTCGAGCTGATCACCGACGTCGGGGTGTCCGGCCTGCATCGCGTGATGGGAGTGCGTGAGCGGCTCGACGCAGCGGACTGCCTGATCGTCGTGGCGGGCATGGAGGGTGCGCTGCCGAGTGTGGTCGGCGGACTCGTCGGGGTGCCGCTGGTCGCAGTACCGACCTCGGTGGGCTACGGCGCCTCCTTCGGTGGAGTGGCGGCGTTGCTGGCGATGCTGAACTCGTGCGCGCCGGGTGTCACCGTGGTGAACATCGACAACGGGTTCGGCGCCGGGGTCTTCGCGGCGCGGGTCGCTCGGCGGGCAGCGCCTGCCGAGGTGAAGACGCAGTGAGAGTTGCCTGGATCGACTGCGCGGCGGGAGCTTCCGGCGACATGCTGCTCGGCGCGTTCCTGGACGCGGGAGCCGATCTCGCCGCCGTCAACGCGGCCGTCGCCGCGGTGGATCCCTCGCTGTCTGTGACGATCGAACAGACCAGCCGACACCAGATCGCTGCCACCAAGGCCTCGGTGCGCGTCGAAGGCGACCTGCACCCCGAGAACTTCCCCGACGCCGCCCCTTCCCCTGCCGCACCCGATGCCGGACACGATCAGGGGCACGGGCACGGGCACGGGCATGACGAGGCTGGGCACGGTCATGGGCACGATGGTGGGGCTGGGTCCGGGGATGGCGGGGGTCGGCCTACCAGGACTTGGGCTGAGGTTCGGCGGCTGATCGAGGGCGCTGGGCTGGCCGACGCGGTGCGCAGCCGGGCATTGGACACCTTCGCGCGACTCGCTCGGGCCGAGGCTTCGGCGCACGGGGTTGAGCCGGATGCGGTGCACTTCCACGAGGTCGGGGCGCTGGACGCGATCGCGGATATCGTCGGCGTCGCCGCTGCTTCGGTCTCACTCGAGCTCGACCGCATCGTGGTCTCCACCATCTCGCTGGGTGGCGGACGCCAGGTCCGCGGGCAGCACGGCGGAATCCCCGTGCCCGGCCCCGCAGTACTGCACCTGCTGTCCGAGGCGGAAGCACCTGTGGTCGGCGGCACAGCGCCGTACGAGATGACGACGCCGACCGGTGCGGCGCTACTGGCTTCGCTCTCGGACGAGTTCGGGCTGATGCCGCCGATGCGGATCGAGCAGACCGGGGTCGGCGCGGGTGGTCGCGACCCCGTCGAGGTGCCGAACATCGTCCGCGTGGTGATCGGCGAGTCGATCACGCAGCCGAACACCGAGCTCGTCTACGAGACGAACGTCGACGATCTGGATCCGCGGATCTGGCCGCAGGTGCTGTCCCGGCTGATGGAAGCCGGCGCCGCGGACGCGTGGCTGACGCCGATCCTGATGAAGAAGGGCCGGCCGGCGCACACGCTGTCCGTGCTGGTGAGCAGCTCGAACGCCGAAGTGGTCCGCTCGGTGATCCTGGCCGAGACGTCGGCGATCGGGCTTCGCGAAATCGCCATCCGCAAGCATGCGGCCGACCGCGAGTTCGCCAGTGTCGAAGTCGAGGGCCAGAGCATTCACGTCAAGATCGCCCGGTACGGCGGCCAGGTGGTCAACGTGCAGCCCGAGTACGACGACGTCGCCGCGGCCGCCACAGTCCTGAAGAAGCCGGTGAAAACCATCCTCGCCAAGGCCATCGCCGCCGGCCACGACCTCTGGAGCTGACCACCTACCGGTTCGGGCGTCCGAGGAAGTGGCGGGACGTGTCGCCGCCTCTTCGGACGCAAGGGGAGGTCGCCGAGGCGGGAGCGGAGCCGGCGCTAGTGTGCGGCGGCCTCTTCGGTCACGCGTTTGGCCTTGCGCTTCGGCCAGTCGTACGGCCACCAGCGGGCTCCGCCGCGACGCGCCCAGATGATCAATCCGATCAGTACGCCGAACTCGATCGCCGGGCAGATCGTGTCTCGCAACCGGGCACTGAACCACTCGAGCGAATCTGACAGCGACGCCGCCACCTGTCTGGCGTTGGGGTCGCGGCCTGGCACGTAGGCGATCGCCAGCATGGTCGTCCGGATCACCATCAGCTTGTCGACCTTCGAGGCAGCCACCGCCGCCAGCGCGACCCAGGCGATCAGGTCATACCAGGGCAGCGAGTACATCGCCGTCAGCAGCCAGGCGATCGCATAGATCGCGGTGTACCGGATCGCGTCGGGCGTGCGGTCGTCCGGGTGCGTCTGCGGCACGATCGACTTCGGGAACACCTGGGACAGCAGGATCGCGACCAGGATCAGACCGACCCACGAGGCGATCGCCAGCAACGTGCGGACGAGCCCGTTCGGCAAAAACAAGGTGAGCAAGCTCAGCAGGACCTTGTGCGGCGTCCCCGTCGAGATGAACGAAGTCTGCGACCTGGCCTGCTGGAACGCCTGCAGCCCGACAACGGCGTACAGGCCGCCCATCGAGACAGCACCGCCGAGGCAGAACTTGAGCGCGCGGCTGCGGTCCGCGCGGAGCGACCACAGCATCGCGACACCGACCAGGCCGATCGAGAGCTTGGTGCAGCCCGCTACGCCGAGCATGACGCCCGCCCAGAAGACATGCCGCCGGAACAGCACGAGCGCGATCACCGCGAACATCACCGCGATCGCGTCGTTGTGGGCGCCGGCCAGAACCGTCCACAGGATCAGCGGGTTCGCGAGGCCGACCAGCAGTACGCGGCGGCGGTTGGGCAGATTCGGGCCGACCAGCTTGAGCAGGAGCAAGCCTGTGACGATCAGGCTGATCGCGACGGACAACTGGAGCATCCACACCGTCAACTGCATCGAGTCGCCGCCGACCCAGGAGGAGAACCACTGGATCCAGGTGGCGATCGGGCCGTACACGCTCTTCGCGCCCTGCCACGGCCGCTCGGTCGCCGCGATGACCGGGTCGTAGCCGAGCCGGATGGTGTCGGCGGGGGCTGTCGTGTACGGGTTGCCGCCGAGCGACATGATCCGCCCGTACGCCGCGTAGATCAGGACGTCACCCGAGGCCATCGGCGGGACCAGCGTGATCGCGGCCGTCGTACCGATGCCTAGGGCAACCAAGCGATCGACCCGCGGGGCCCAACCGTGTTTGAGGGCACGCGTCGCCAGGTAGACGCCGTACCCGCCGAGCAGGATCGCGACGTACACCATCACCGTGACAAGCCAGTCGTTCGGCTTGGCATTGAACCAGTACGACGGGAGCCAGGCGTGGCGGTTCGTCAAGGTCAGGACGACCACCGACGGGCCGAGCAGGCCGGCTACCACGATCAGGATCGTCGAGGTCAGGTACAAGGCGATCGCGCGGCGACCGTCCTTCAGCGCTCCGGCGGTCGGCTGCTCGGTGACCGGCTCGGTGCTCATTGGACGGGCTTCCGCGATGGAAGGGCACTGCGTGCGGCGAGCGCGCGGCGTACATGCAGGAACTGGCGACCGCGGTGCAGTTGACCGCGCAGATCGGTGCCTGTCGCGCGGTGTCGCACGTCGATCGGCACCTCGATGATCCGGAAACCCTTGCGGCCGAGATCGACGCTCAGAGCAGTCTCGACGCCGAACCCGCCCGCCAGCGGGAGCGCCGCCTCGAACGCCGTACGGGTGAGGCAACGCTGACCCGACAGCGGCTGCTCCGGCGCCCAGCCGGTCGCCTGCTCGATCCCGGACCGCGCCAAGCGCACCACGAACCCGTGACCGCCGGCCTTGCTCCCATCGGCGCGGACCTGCGCCGGCAACGTCCCGATCGTCATGTCGGCCTGGCCGGACAGGACCGGCTCGATCAACGGCTCGGCGCCGATCGCAGAGTCGGCCAGGTCGGCGTCGAGGAACAGCAGGTGCCGCGCGCGAGCGCCGTCCCGCTCTGCCACCGCCGCTGCCCCCGTCTCCATCGCCGCTGCCTTCCCCCGGTTCTTCTCATGCCGTACGACGACTGCTCCGGCCCGCTCGGCTGCTTCCGCCGTGCCGTCAGTCGAACCGTCGTCCACGACCACCACCAGGTCGACCTCGGCGAGCTTGTGCACCGCGTCCACCGTGGCGGCGATCCGATCGACCTCGTCCTTCGCCGGAATCACGCAGGCGACAGCACTCTGGACGGGCTCGACGGGAGGCAGATCAGTACCGGACACAGCACCGCAGCCTAGTTGTTCCCCAGCCGATCCCCGCCCTCAGCACCCACCGGCTGTGGATATCTCGTTCTTTCGAACGATCACCGCCGTGGCTCACGCTGCCGAGGCGGCCAACGACTGCATCAGCCGCCGGCACAGTGACATCGGACGATTGAACACCTCGGGCCAATCCGTCCTCAGGACCGTGTAACCCTGGTGGCGCAGCCAATCCTCGCGTTCTTTCTCCCTGATCAGATCGATGCCACCCAGGTACTTCAACCTTCCGTCGGCCTCGAGGATCAGGCGTGGCCGTGGCCAGCAGAAGTCAGCCCGGTAGCGTCCGATCACGGTCTGCAGTTGAGGCTCCGGCACGCCGCCGCGAATCAGAACCAGCCGGGTGATCGACTCCAGCGGGCTCTCGGATCTGGCGTCGCAGAGGGTCAGCGCCTCCCTGGCGATGCGGATCCCCGGTGCTCGCGAGCAGTCGGCCAGAACTCTGTCCAGATCGGTGCTGTCGAGGCCCGACCGAAGCGCGGCATCGCCCGCGACGACAGCGCATCGCTCACCTTGACGACGTGCCACATCGATCACCGTGCGGGCCAGATCCGTCGCCGCCCAGCCGTTCAGCCTGATCAGATGTGACTCCGGCAACCGCGCAACGCGCGCAAACGTCGTGGCCGATCGTTTCGCGTTGGCGCCGATCTCGATGGGCCGCGCGATGATCGGCCGCAGTGGCGGATCGCCGAGCATGTCGAGCCGATGCAGCGCGGCCGCGGACGCTCCGGCGGCGACGGCCGTGTCGCCGGCTACCGCCAAGGCTCCTCTGACCTGCAGGCCGTGCTGCTCCCACAGGTCGTCGGTCAAGCCCTCGAGGATCTGCGTGGTCGTGAAGACTCCACGTCTGAGGCGCACTAACCGGCCGGCCCCGACAGCCCGTCGGATAGCACCCTCACTCAGTCCGGCCGCATCGAGATCAGCCACCGTGAGAATCCCGCCTCGCCGACGTGCGCGCTCGTCAAGTTCTGCTTTCTCCATGCCAGAGAAGAAACAGCGTCCTGAGGCGGTTCACCGCAACAATCTCTAGCCTGTGGACAACTACCTACTGATCTCGGCCCTCCCCGGCCTGCCCCGCCGACTGCCCGGTCGGCTGCCGACTGCCCGGTCGGCTGCCGGCTACCCGGTCGGCTGCCGGCTCGCGACGGCGATCCACTACCCGGATCGACCGCCGCGCCCGCGCCGACTTCCCGGGCGGACCCGCCGCCCCCGCGACGACTTCCCGGCCCGACACGCTCACACTGGCCCACCACCCGGCCCGACCCGCCGTCCCCACCCCCCGAACTCGGCGGGTCCACCCGGGAAGTGCGCGGAACTCGGCAGGTCGACCCGGGAAGTGCGCGGAATCCGGCGAGTCCACCCGGGAAGTGGATCACCATCGCGCCCGCGACGACTTCCCGGCCCGACACGCTCACACTGGCCCACCACCCGGCCCGACCCGCCGTCCCGACCCCCCGAACTCGGCGGGTCCACCCGGGAAGTGCGCGGAACTCGGCAGGTCGACCCGGGAAGTGCGCGGAATCCGGCGAGTCCACCCGGGAAGTGGATCACCATCGCGCCCGCGCCGACTTCCCGGCCCGACACGCTCACACTGGCCCACTACCCGGCCCGACCCGCCGTCCTGACCCCCCGAACTCGGCGGGTCCACCCGGGAAGTGCGCGGAATCCGGCAGGTCGACCCGGGTAGTGCGCGGAATCCGGCGAGTCCACCCGGGAAGTGCGCGGAATCCGGCGGGTCCATCCGGGGAGCGGGTCACGGTCGCGAGTCGGGGGCCGGGGCGGCGCGAGTCGGGCGGGTGGCGGAAGTCGGGCGGGGCGGTCAGGGCGGGTGGGTTGTCTGTTTGTGAAGGGGCCCGGACAGACTGGGAGTTTTCGGGCACGCGGGTCTTGGTGAGGTTGGCCTGCTTGCGGGGAACCCCACGGAATCGTCAGCTGGTGGTGTCAGGAGCGGACGCGGTCGTAGAGCAGGCAGAGCGCGCCGGATTCAGTGGGAGTGGAATCCGTCAGCTTCCACGAGCTTGCTGGGAGGCCGTCTTCGAAGAGGCGGGCGCCAGCACCGACGAGCTCGGGGTCCAGGGTGATGCTGAGGCGGTCGAGCTCGTCGGCCGCGAGCAAGGCCTTGATCACGCTACTGCTGGAGAGAACGATGATGTCGCCGCCCTCTTCCGCACGGAGCTGCTTCACCGCGGCTGCGGGGTCGCCGTTGACGATGCGCGAGTTCTCCCAAGGCGCGTCGGTCAGGGTGGAGGAGAAGACCACCTTCTCCACCGAGTTCAGCCACTTCGAGAAGGCCCGGTCCTGCGGTGCGGCCTCTTCGTTGTCGGCCACCGACGGCCAGAATCCCCCGAAGCCCTCGTAGTTCTTCCGCCCCAGCAGGGCGGTGGTTGCCGGGCTGGTCACCCGGATCATGTGGTCGCGGGCACCTTCGGTGATGGCATGCGGCACGATCCAGCCCATGTCGAAGTCGCCGCCGGCGCCGTTGACTCGCCCATCGAGCGAGAGCGAAATGTTGGCGGTCACCATGCGGGCGTTCTGCTGCGTCATCTCAGTTCCTCCTGGTTGGAACGCCCCCTCGGCGTCCTCTTGACCACCATGCTGTCGCCCCACTCCCCAAATATCAGCCACCTGGCCGATATCTCCCGTGCCCGGCCGATCGGTAGTCACATCCCGGGGCGCCTGCCAGCCCCGTACCCCGCACCCCGCAACCCGTCAGGCCCGCCACTCGACGCCCCCTGCACGGGCCCGGCAGACCAGCAGTCAGTCAACATCCCCGCGCGTCAGCAGACCTGCCATTCCGCAGGCGAGAGCGGCCGGTAGTCCGCTGGACGGGCGCCGCCGCGACAACCTGCGCGCGCATGACCGCACCGGCTCCCCGCGACAACCTGCGCGCCCATCGCCGCACCGGCTCCCCGCTACGACGTGCGCGCCTATGGCCGCACGGGCTCACCGCGACAACCTGCGCGCCCATCGCCGCACGGGCTCACCGCTACGACCTGCGCGCCCATGGCCGCACCGGCTCCGCGGACAACCTGCGCGTCTGTGGCCGCATGGCTCCGCGCTACGACCTGCGCGTCTGTGGCCGCACGGGCTCCCCGCGACAACCTGCGCACCTGTGGCAGCACGGGCTAGCGAGTGCTCCGCCCCGGCGAATTGGAGATCGATGGAAATTGTCGGACAATCAGACAGAATCGCGGCGCTCACCGCAATCGGTGCGGGCTGCCGTAGCTTGGTGAGACGACTGGCGTCGGACGAGAGGGCAGGGCATGACTGAGGCATATGGCGTCGACAGCGAGGTCGGGCCGCTGCGGACCGTGATGCTGCACCGGCCCGGCAACGAGCTCCGGCGGCTGACCCCACGAAACAACGACAAGCTGCTGTTCGACGGGATCCCGTGGGTCGGGCGCGCCCAGGACGAGCACGACGCGTTCGCCCAGGCTCTCCGCGACCGCGACGTCGAGGTGCTCTACCTCGGCCAGCTGCTCACTGAGGCGCTCAGCGATCCCGACGCCCGAGCCGCTGCCGTCGCGGGCGCCACCGAGGATCTGCGGCTCGGCGACACCCTGCGCGAATACCTGCGGACCAGCCTGACGGCTCTCGACCCGGCCCATCTGGCCGAAGCGTTGATGGCCGGCGTGCGGAACGACGAAGTACGAGCCGGCGGGTTGGTGACGTCGCTGCTCGCGCACGAGGACTTCCTGATCGACCCGCTGCCGAACTTGCTGTTCACGAGGGACTCGAGTGTGTGGATCCGGGACTCGGTCGCGGTGACGTCGCTGGCGATGCCCGCGCGGGCTCGGGAGACCCAGCTGACCGAGCTGATCTACAGATACCACCCGCGGTTCGCCGGCGCGGACAAGGTGTACGACCACCAACTGGAGCACGTCGAGGGCGGTGATGTCCTCGCGCTCGGCCCCGGCGTACTGGCTGTCGGGGTTGGCGAACGGACCACGCCTGCCGGTGTCGAGCGGTTGGCCCGCCGCGTATTCGCCAAGGACCTCGCGCACACCGTCCTCGCAGTACCGATCGCTCAGCAGCGGGCGACCATGCACCTCGACACGGTCTGCACGATGGTCGACGTGGATGCGGTGCTGATGTATCCGAACATGGCCGAGGAGATGCGCGCACTGGCCGTGACCACGGACGGGGACGAGCTGCACGTGGCGGAGTCCGAGCCGTTCCTGGTCGCCGCGGCGAAGGCGCTCGGCATCGATACGTTGCGGCGGATCGACACGGGCCTGGACCCGGTCACCGCTGAGCGCGAGCAATGGGACGACGGCAACAACACCCTGGCTCTCGCGCCGCGGGTCTGCATCGCGTACGAGCGGACCGTGGAGACGAACGCGCGGCTCGAGGAGTCTGGCATCGAGGTGATCCGGATCTCGGGTTCAGAGCTCGGCTCCGGCCGCGGCGGCCCCCGCTGCATGTCCTGCCCAGTCCTCCGCGACCCGCTCGTCACCGCCTAGCAGCGGGCCGAACCACTTGGTGTCGCCCGGAGGCCGACAGATCGACCCTCCGAGGACGGGAAGATCGGCTCTGTCAGGACCGGCAGATCGGCCCTCTTAGAGGTAGCTGAGAAGACAAGTAAGCCAAGCGACACGCGGAGTGAAATCGGGGGTTGTCGGCGGGCCGGGTTGTGAGTACTCTTCATGGCTAGGCCCAGGCCCTGTTGCTCCCCCGTCAGCAGGACTTGGGCCGTCCACGTTGCCAAGGGCCCCCTCGCACACAGTGCGAGGGGGCCCTTTTGCATGTCCTAACGGATCGTCAGCTGCCGGCTCGCAAGACCTGCCCGAGCGGCCCGCTCCTCAGTGGTCAGCGCAGCCTCCGTGGCCAGTGCCTTGTCGAGAGCGACAGCGAAGTCCGCGACTGGCTTCTCCAGGTCTGCGGCCTCCGCATCGGCCGGCAACTCCCAGACCGGAGCCAGCACGCCGAGGGCTCGGAACGACCCGATCAACCGACTTCCCTCGGTCAGCGAGGACGACCCAGCGGCGTGCAGCCGGGCGAGTGCATCAAGCAGGGTGTCCTCGGAGTGCGGCATCACCCAGCGCAGGTACCGACGGTCTCCGATCTGCGTCCAGTACGCCGCCTCGACCGACTCCAGGCGAACCGTCGGAGAAGCGGCGGCATTCGCGCGCTCCAGGCCGGCGGCGACCTCACCGGTCGGGTCCTCGACGTTCTCGCCGACCCAATAGTCGAAACCCTCGTGGACCTTCACGGTGATCGGCTTGGAGGTGTCGATCAGGTCCTGCAACCGCGGGCCGTCCTTCAGCAGGTCGCCCAGCTGGATCGGGTTGCCTGGCTCGGTCTTCAGCGCCGCGGTGATCGCGTGGGCGATGTCGCGGCTCGGGTCACCGGACGAGGCGTGCGTCTGCAGGCCGATCCAGATCGTCTCGTCGTCACGGACCAGGCCGGGCATCGCCATCGGCAACAGTGTGACGAGGTTGACAGTCTTGCCCTGGTGCTCGCCGGCGAGCGTGACCTCGGCGGTACCGGCCGGGACGATTTCGCGGAACGCGATCAGGTCACACTCGGCCGGCAGGCCCTCGAAGGGCCGGACCACGAACGTGTCCGCGGCCTGTGCCTGCTCACGGCCGTGGCACTGCTTGAAGCGTTTGCCGGAGCCACACGGGCAAGGCTCGCGGGGGCTCACGTCGACCAGGTCGGCCGGATCGAGCGTGACGGTCGTGGAGTTCTTGGCGCGGTTGCGCGACTTCTTTCCCATGCCCGCAGTCTTACAGGATCTGCCGAAACCCGGTTAGTCAGCGGGGGATGATGGCGTAGACCGTACGGCGGGAGTCGGCGGTGCGGACACCCCAGTCAGAAGTCAGCACGTCGACGATGGCCAGGCCGCGTCCACCGATCGACTCCGGGTGCGCGTCAGTGACCCGCTGGGGCTCGGTCTCGCCGCAGCCGTCGGTCACCTCGAGGTGGATCCCTGCCTTGTCGATCCACCAGGTGGCACGGACCTCACCCGTGGGCAGCGCCGGCGCGTACCGGATCGCGTTCGAGAGCAACTCGGAGAGCACCAATTGAGCGTCATCGCAGGCGCTGTCGGCAACCCGGTGCCGCTTCAGATAGCCGGCCAGACGGCGGCGGGCATCCGCTACCGCGGACACTTCGTGCGGCAGTACGACGTCCACAACGCTCACGTCGGCGGGCAAGGTCGCAGAGGACAAGCAGGGTCTCCTCAGTCATCGGACAGCACTAGGCCTTCTGCCCACGATCAAGCCATTGAAAACACCCACGGGTATTCCGTTACATAGCGACGCTGAAGATCACACGTTTAGCTAAGAAATCGAGACAGAAACGACGGAATTGAACGTGCAAATAACCGCCCGCATTCATCCGGTCACCCAGCACCACAGTCCCAATCCCACTCCTCGAACTCTCCGCAACCACTCTCCCCACCCAGACCCCACCCCGGAGCGCCTGCACACCGCCCCCATGCCGGTCCCACACCGCCGAATCCGCCGCCAGCCGCCCTCCCGCGCACGACATACCCCCCGCACCACCTACCCGTCGCCACCTCGCGGCCGATGCGGCTCCGGCAACAATTGTTAATTAATGCGCGTCAGCCGTAGGAATTTTCCGAAAGGAAGGGGCGCGACTCCTGGCACTGGTCAGGCGGAGCGGCGAGTGCGCCTGGCATGGGGAGCACGGGACGGCGGCGGGTCGTCAGGAGCGGGTGGGATTGCGGCCGGCGGTTCGGCGAGGGTTTTGATGGCGAGTTCGGGGTGATCACTGATCAGGGCGTCTACGCCGATGTCGCGGCAGTGGCGGATGTCCTCCTGGCTGTTCACGGTCCAGACGTGGACCTGGTGACCGTGTTTGTGAGCGCGGTCGACGTACTCGGGGTGCGCCGTGACGATCTCCAGGCTCGGCCCCGCGTACGAGACTCCCGTCGGCAGCGAGCCGTCCCGGAACCGCAACGGCACCCGGTCCATGAGCAACACGGTGCGCAGGCCCGGCGCCATCACCCGCAGCCGCCGCAGCGACAACCAGGAGAAGCTCATCACCCGGACCGGTGATTCCGAGCCGATCTTCGGATGGGCCCAGCCGAATCTGTCGAGCATCTCGATCAACCTGCGCTCCACCAGCCCGGCGTACCGGGTCGGGTGCTTGGTCTCGATCGCCAGCTCGAGTGGCCGGCCCGCGTCCCGGACCGTGGCCAACAGCTTCTCCAGGGTGAGCACCTTGGTCAGGTCCGGGTTGGGCAGTTCGGCTTCGTCGTCCAGCTCGGCCCACGGGTTCTTCCAGGAGCCCCAGTCGAAGCTGTCGAGTTCCTGCAGGCTCATCGTGGACAGCACGCCGTGGCCGTTGGAGGTGCGGTCGATCCGCCGGTCGTGCACGCAGACCAGATGGCCGTCGGCCGTCAGCCGGACGTCACACTCCAGGCCGTCGGCGCCGGCCTCGACCGCGCGGACGTACGCCGCCAGGGTGTGCTCGGGACTGACTTCACTTGCGCCTCGGTGGGCCACCACGCTCGGGCGTTTCCCCATGAGTACAACTCTGGCACGCCGTGCGGCAAGCAAGTCACGCAGGCACGCCGCCCGATGGGAAAACGGTTTCTTCCGCACTCCCGCCACGCCGCACGCCGTACCCGCCGGGCACGCGTACGGACGGACAGGACGAAGTGCTCCCCAGGCTCGCCTGAGCGCCCCGATCATGCGGTCCGGCCCGCCCGGGTCCTGACCACTTCCTGTCGCTCCGTACGCCGACGGCGGAGGCGAGGTCGCGTCCGTTGAGGTACGCGGCGGGTGATGTCGGATGAGGCGTGCGGGCGGTTTCGGCCGAGCTGCGGGCACGGGGAGTGGCGGTTGGGGGCAGGGGTGGAGTCGGTTAGGCGCGCGGAGGGGTCACGGTTCGGGGGTAGGGAGCTCGTGTCGGTCAAGGCGCGCGGAGGGGTCACGGTTCGGGGTAGGGAGCTCGTGTCGGTCAAGGCGCGCGGAGGGGTCACGGTTCGGGGGTAGGGGCCGGCGACGTTGAGGCGCGCCGGGGGTGGCGGCGGTTGAGGCGCGCGGGGGCGGTTGGGGTGAGCGGGAGACTGGGGGGATGGAGATGCGGGCGGTTGTGTTGGACGGGCCGGGGGCGGCGGAGGAGATGCGGGTCAGGCGGGTGCCGGTTCCGGAGCCGGGGGTGGGGTGGGTGCGGATCAAGGTCGAGGCGTTTGGGCTGAATCGGTCTGAGTACCACCTGCGGGCGGGGTTGGCGACCAACGCGAGGTTCCCGGTCATTCCGGGGATCGAGGCCGCCGGGACCGTGGATCTGGCGCCTGGTGGGGAGTTCGCGCCAGGGCAGCAGGTCGTGGCGATGATGGGCGGGACGGGGCGGGAGTTCGACGGCGGCTATGCCGAGTACACCGTCGTGCCGGTGACATCGGTGATTCCCGTGGAGACGACGCTCGACTGGGCGACGCTCGGGGCATTGCCGGAGATGCTGCAGACCGCGCACGGGTCGCTGCACACCGGCTTGGGGATCCAACCTGGGCAGACGATTCTGGTGAGAGGCGGTACGTCGTCGGTCGGTGTTGCGGCGGCTGTGCTTGCGAAGGATTTCGGACTGACGGTGTTGTCGACTACTCGGAGCCCCGCTCGGGTGCAGCTGTTGCGGAAGCTCGGTGTCGATCACCCATTGGTTGATGACGGCAACGTTGCGGCCAAGGTGCGGGAGATCTACCCCGATGGCGTGAACGCAGCACTCGAGTTGGTCGGCACGAATGTGTTGCCGGACACACTGAAGGCGACGGCGGTGCACGGGACGGTCTGTTTCACCGGAATGCTGAGCGACTCTTGGACGATCCCAAACTTCTATCCGATCGGGTATCTGCCGAACGGCGTGCGACTGACGGCGTACGGCGGTGAGAGCAGCGATCTACCGGCGGAGGCGTTCCAGCGGTACGTCGAACTGGTGGAGCGCGGGCGGTTGCCGTTGCGGATCGATCGGGTGTTCGCGCTCGACGAGATCGCCGAGGCGCATCGGGTGATGGAGGACGGCCGAGCCGTCGGCAAACTCGTCGTTCGCATCGACCGCTGAACCGCCAGCACTCACACAGGTGATCCCCGACGCGTGGGCGGGCCGGCCGGGGAGGGTTTGAGCGGCCCCGCAGCGGAGGCGTGCCAGGCGCGGAGGGCTCGAGCGGCCCGCAGCGGAGGCGTGCGGGCGAGGAGCTGAGCGGTAGGGCTGGGGTCACGCGGTGGCGTAGGTGGTTTTGGGGAGCTGGTCGTATTGGGAGTCGGGGCGGGGCAGGCCGTAGTGCTCGCGCAAGGTGGTGCCGGTGTATTCGGAGCGGAAGATGCCTCGGGCGCGGAGGAGGGGGACTACGTGGTCGGCGAAGAGGTCGAATCCCCCGGTCAGCCAAGGGGGCATCACGTTGAAGCCGTCGGCGGCTCCGTTGCGGAACCAGTATTCGATGTGGTCGGCAACTTGTTCGGGGGTTCCCGCGACCACCCAGTGACCGCGTGCTCCGGCCAGGCGGTGCAGGAGTTGGCGGATCGTCGGCTGCTCGCGATCCACGATGTCGAGCACGACCTGGAAGCGGCTGCCGAGGCCGCGTTCGCCTTCGGTGCTGACGACCTCGCGCGGGAACGGACCGTCGAGATCGTACGACAAGAGGTCGACCCCGATCATCCGGTGCAGTTGGTGCAGCGAGTGCTCCGGTTGTGTCAGCTCGTCGAATTCCGCCTTCAGGGCAAGGGCTTCTGCCTCGGTCGAACCGATGAAGGGGCTGATCCCGGGCAGGATCAAAGGTTGCGCGTGACCGAGACCCAAGGCCCGCGCGGTCACGTCGGAGTAGAAGGCCTGCGCATTCTCGAAGGTCTGGTGCGCGGTGAAGATCGCCTCCGCCCAGCGGGCCGCGAACGAGCGCCCGGCCTCCGACGAACCCGCCTGGACGTAGACGGGTCGGCCCTGCGGCGTGCGCGGGGTGTTGAGCGGACCCCGCACCCGCAGACGTTGACCGATGTGGTCGATCGTGTGGATCCGTCCATCGTCGGCATACAGCCCCGACTCCTGATCCGCGACGAGCGCGCCGTCCTCCCACGAGTCCCAGAGCTTGGTGACGACCTCGACGAACTCACCGGCGCGCTCATAGCGTTCGGCGTGCACCGGGTGCTCGGCGAGGCCGAAGTTCTGGGCGGCATTGGCGGCGCCGGTGGTGACGATGTTCCAGCCGGCCCGGCCCTTGCTCAGGTGGTCCAGGCCGGCGAAGAGCCGAGCCAGGTTGTAAGGCTCACTGTACGTCGTGGAGGCGGTCGCGATCAGGCCGATCCGCGAGGTGACAGCGGCCAAGCCGGCCAGCCAGGTGAACGGTTCGATCCGGAACCGGCTGGCGTAGCGGATGTTCTCCGCGAGCGCCGGACCATCGGCGAGGAAGATCGCGTCGAAGGTCGCCGCCTCGGCCTTGTGGGCCAGCTCGGCGTAGTAGGACAGGTCGAGCACCCGATCTGGGTCGGAGTCCTTATAACGCCAGGCCGCTTCGTGATGTCCGCCTGGGTAGATGAAGAGGTTGAGCTTCAGCTGTCTGCTCATGCAGTTGCCGCCTGCAACGATTCCGGAGCTTCAAGTGAACCACCCGACCTCACCGGCCGAGCCAGCCCGTAGTGGTCGCGCAACGTCGAGCCGGTGTACTCCGTGCGGAACAGCCCGCGGCGCTGCAGGATCGGGACCACCTGGTCCGTGAACACCTCCAGCCCGGACGGCAGGACCGCCGGCATGATGTTGAACCCGTCGGCCGCGTCCGCGTCGAACCACTCCTGGATCGCGTCGGCCACCTGCTCCGGCGTACCGCTGAAGGTTCTGTGGCCGCGGCCGCCGCCGAGCCTGCCTATCAGCTCGCGGACGGTCAGCTTCTCCCGGCGGGCCAGCGTGACGATCAAGGTATAGCGGCTCTTGGCCCCCTCGATCTCGTCCTCGTCCGGCAGGTCCGCAGGCAACTGCTGGTCGAGCGGCAGGTCCTCGGGCTTCAACCGCAGGGTGCGCGCCAGTTGATCCCGTGCGTACTCCGGCTTGATCAGCTCGTCCAGTTCACGTTCGAGCCGCAAGGCCTCCTCCACCGTCCCGCCGATCACCGGCACGATTCCGGGCAGGATCTTGACGCCGTTCGGGTCCCGGCCAAGGGCTGCGGTCCTGGCCTTCAGGTCCTTGTAGAACGCCTGCGCGTCTTCGAGCGTCTGCTGCGCCGTGAACACCGCTTCGCTATAGCGAGCCGCCAGTCCCTTGCCGTCCTCGGAAGAGCCCGCCTGCACGATCAACGGGTATCCCTGCGGAGACCGCGGCAGGTTCAACGGCCCGCGCACCTGGAAGTGCCGGCCGACGTGGTCGATCGGATGGACCTTGGCGTTGTCTCCCCAGACCCCCGCCTCCTTGTCGGCGAGTGTCGCGTCGTCCTCCCACGAGTCCCAGAGCTTGAACGCGACCTCGAGGAACTCCGCCGCCCGGTCGTACCGCTCGGCGTGCGCGGGCTGATCGGCCAGGTTGAAGTTCAGCGCCGCGTCCGGACCGGCGGTCGTCACCACGTTCCAGCCGGCCCGACCGCCACTGACGTGGTCCACGCTGGCGAACCGCCGGGCCAGGTTGAAGGGATCGTTGTACGTCGTGGAGGCGGTCGCGATCAGCCCGATCTTCGACGTCGCCGCGGCGATCGCCGTCAACAGCACGGTGGGCTCGAGCGACCCCGCCGGACGACGGCCCACGTCACCGAACAGCACGGGCGAGTCGGCGAAGAAGATCGAGTCGAACTTGCCACGCTCGGCGATCCGGGCCAGGTTCTGATAGTGCGCGACATCGGTGTTCGCGACCGGGTTGCTCTCCGGCAGCCGCCACGAAGCCTCGTGATGCCCGGTGCTCATCAGGAACGCGTTCAGGTGCAGGTGTCTGGTCACAGCGAAACTCCCAGGGCATCGAGTAGACGGGACCGGACCGCGGCGAAGCCCGGGTCGGTGGGATTGCGCGGGGCGGACAGCTCGATCGACTCCTCGGCGACGATGCGCCCTTCGTCGAGCACGATCACCCGGTCGGCGAGCACGATCGACTCGTCCACGTCGTGGGTGACCAGCAGCACGGACGGCTGGTGTGCCGCGCAGAGTTTGCGCAGCAGGACGTGCATCTTCAACCGGGTCAGGGCATCCAGGGCCCCGAACGGCTCGTCGGCCAGCAGCAGCTCGGGCTCACGCACCAGCGAGCGCGCCAACGCCACCCGCTGCTGCTCACCACCGGACAACTCGTTCGGCCACGCCTTCTCCCGTCCGGCCAGACCCACTTCGGCCAGACTCTGCCGCCCGCGCTCGTCGGCTCCCCGCAATCCCAGTACTACGTTGTCGAGGACCCGGGCCCACGGCAACAACCGCGAGTCCTGGAAGACCACGGACACGTTCGCCGGTACGACGAACTCGCCGGTGCCCTGCACGTCGTAGTCCAGCCCGGCCAACGCCCGCAGCAGGGTGGACTTGCCGGATCCGCTCTTCCCCAGCAGTGCGACGAACTCGCCGGGCTTGATGCTCAGGTCCAAGCCGTCCAGCACCACGCGATCGCCGTACTGCCGGACCAGCCCGCGGACTTCCACGGTCGCCCGGTCAACTGCTAGTCCGCCAGTGTGCGTCGCCATGACAGCGTCCTCCTCTGGATCAGCCGGACGGCTCCGTCGGAGAGCAGGCCGAGCACGCCGTACAGAACCAGGCCGACGATGATGATGTCGGTCTGGCCGTAGGTGCGGGCCAGCTCCATCATGTAGCCGATACCGCTGGTCGAGTTGATCTGCTCGACCACCACCAACGACAGCCATGCACCGGTCACCGCGAACCGCATTCCGAGCAGGAACCCGGGCAGCGCGCCGGGCAGAACCACCCGGCGGATGAACTGCCAGCGGGACAACCCGACGGTCTCGGCGAGCTCGACGTACCGGCTGTCGATCGTCCGGAGACCGTTGTGGGTGTGCAGGTAGATCGGCACGAAGACGCCCAGCGTGATGGTGATGACCTTCATCGATTCGCCGATACCGAGCCACAGGATCAGCAACGGCAGCAGCGCGAGCGACGGGATCGCCCGCTTGATCTGGATCGGTCCGTCCAGGATCGCCTCGCCCAGCCGGCTGAGCCCGGACAGCAGAGCGAGGACCGTGCCGAGCACGATGCCGATGCCGAGGCCCAGCGCGGCCCGCTGGGTCGATGTCCAGAGGTTCGACTGGAGCCGACCGTCCGAGATCAGTTCGCCGGTGGTGGTGACCACGGTCCACGGTGCCGACAGGATGCGCGGGTCGAGCCAGCCGACGGCCGAGCCGATGCTCCAGACGGCGAGCAGCAGCACCGGTCCGATGGCGGCGCCGAACCTGATCTGCTTGCCCGGGCCCAGCCGGCGCCGACGGCGTAGCGGATGGGCCTGGGTGACCTGTTCCCGCCCAGCCCCGACCCGGGCCAGGGTTGCGAGCTCGCCGCTCATTTGGACGTTCCTGATGCGGCCGCCTTGATCGCATCGACGGCGACACTCTGGAAACGCAGGTCGTACAGATCGGCGGCCTGGATCACCGGGTTCTTCGTCTCCTTGGCCAGGATCTCGATCGTCTGCTGCTGGCGCTTGATGGCGTCGCTCCAATCGGCGGTGATGTCGGGGTGACCGGCGTTGTCGACGAGCCACTGGCCGTCCGCGGCGGTCAGGCCCTGGTCCTTCACGTAGTAGCCCTCGATCCACTCCTTCGGGTGCTTGTCGATCCAGTCCTGAGCGACTCCCCAGGCGGCGACGTACGCGCGGATCGCGGCGGCCTTGCCCGGGTCCTGCAGGGACTCGGTCGGCACGTAGAGGTGGCCGGCGTCGTCGCGCAGACCGTGGTCGATCGTGGTTGCGCCGTCCTTGCCGTACTTGGTCAGGTAGCGCTTGATCGAGACACCGCCGATCGGCGCGACCTCGACCTGCTTGGCGGCCAGCGCGTTCGGGTATACGTCGCCCGTGCTGGGCAGCTCGATCAGTTTCACGTCGTCCTTGGTCAGGCCCGCCTTCTGCAGAACCTTGAGGATCAGCGCACCCTGAGCCTGGCCCGGGCTATACGCGATCTTTTTGCCGCGCAGATCGGCCAGCGTCTTGACGTTCACGCCGGGCGCGATGCCGAGCACGTAGATCGGGTGGTTGATCGGGTCCTGGCGGAACTTCGACGCGACGATCTTCACGTGCAGGCCGGTCCAGGTCGCCTGGATCGACGGGATCTCCGCGACCGAGCCGACGTCGAGCGCGTGCGCCCGGAACGCCTCGGTGGTCTGCGGGCCGCCGCTGAGGTTCGCGAACTGGACGAACCCGGAGACCTTGTCGATCTGGCCGGACAGCTCCAGCGCCTTCTGGGTGACCGGATCGCCGACGACGATCTTGGTCCCGGCCGGCACGGACGTCGGCAGCGCGGCGTCGAGCGCCAGCTGCGTGCCGCTCCCGGCCTTGGCATCACCGCCACAGCCGGCGAGCAGCACTGCCGCGGCAACAGCTACTGCAGAGACAACGGCCAATCGCGTTGTTCTGCGGGGATTTCGGGTGGTGGACATGGCGGGGTCCCTCTCAGGTCAGGCGCTTGCGGAAGGTCGGACGTGCGATGGTCAGGTGGTGCAACGTGCGGTGCTGCTGCAGTTGGTGGGGTCAGACCGGGCGGTCGGTGCTGACGTAGCGGCCGTCGTGGTAGAGCAGCGGCTCGTGCTCGCGACGTTCGGCGTGGGTGGCGAGCCGGGCCACGACGATGTGGTGGTCGCCGACCGCGAACCGGTGTTCGACCAGCCCACGCAGGTAGCTGGGTGCCTCGTCCAGGACGGGTTCGCCGGTCTGGAGACGGGACCAGCGGGTCGGTTCGGCGAACCGGTCGATACCGCTGGTGGCGAACCGGCCGGCGATCTCGTGCTGGCCCGCGTCCAGGAAGTTGATCACCAGGCTGTCGGCCTTGTTCACAGTCGGCCAACTGGACGCGGTGGTGGCGATGGAGAACGACACCAGCGGCGGAAGCAGGCTGACTGAGACCAGTGACGTGGCGGTGAACCCGGCCGGACCGTGGCCCGCGTCCGCGGTGATCACCACGACCCCGGCCGCGTGCCGGCGGAAGATCGAACGGAAACTGTCGGCGTCGACGGTCCTCTCCTGCACAAGATCCGGTACTACGGACAGACCGGGGTGGTCGGAACGGGAAGGGTTGATCGCATGGACGGACATGTGTCTCCCTCAGGCACGAGTGAACTCAGGGCAGGGCTGAACCGGCGGCGGACACGCAGCGATACCGCGACCGGGGCGGGTGGGGTTCGTCAGTTGGCCTGGAGCGGCCACGGATCGGCGTACGGCCTCAAGGCAGGCCGGCAGTGCGGGTGATCAGCGACAGGTGGCGCTGGCCGTGCGCATCTGATCGATGACGCGACGGCGGGTGAGTAGACGGCTGACAAGCACCGGCAGCACGTGGCTACGGGCACGGCGGCCGCGACCGTCACGGTCGGGGCCGGGGGCCGCCTCCGCGCCGGTGAGCTGCTGCCTGGTCGTCGTCATGTCAACGACTCTCTCATCAAAGTCGACTGGAGAACTAGACAATCTCGCTATGCGGAACGGTTGTCCGAAACTGACCGCCGGCTGGAACGACACGCGGTCGTGTTGCCCTCACAGCGGAGAGCGTGCGTGCGTTGTACTGGCGTGATGGTTTCGGAGCACGTGACGCTGCCGCCCTTCCAGGCGCTCATCGACGAGCACTGGCGGGACGTGGCACGGCTCGCGCGGGCGCTGGCCGGGCCGGTGGACGGCGACGACGTGGCCCAGCGGGCCTGGGAGAAGGCGTTCGCCGCGTACCCGGGTCTCACCTCGGCCAGGAACCTGCGCAGTTGGCTGCTGACCATCACCGCCCGCTGCGCGACCGACGTACATCGCGCCAGAAGGCCCCAGACACCCCTCGACGACGCTCCGCCGGTCGCCGTCGACGGCCCGGACGCAGCGGACTGGCCGGACGCGCACCTCTGGCAAGCAGTGAACGAACTCCCCGAACGGCAGCGGTTCGCTGTCACGCTGAAATATGTCGGCGACCTGGACCACCACGGAGTGGCCGCCGCTCTGGACACCACGCCCGCCGCATCCCGCCGACTCGTCAGCGATGCGCTCGCGACCTTGCGCACCAGACTCGGAGTACACGATGAATGACCTCGAGAGCCGGCTGAGCCGCCTCACCCCTGCCGTCGAAGGCACGCCGCCGGTGCTGCCCCATGCCGACGTCTCCTACGCACTGCACGACACCCCGATCGGCACGCTCCTGCTCGCCACCGCGGCGGGGAAGATCGTGGCCAGCTCCTTCGGCGACGAGGACACCATGACGAACCGGCTGGCTCGCGCGATCTCCCCCCGCGTACTACGGCAGCCGGGAGCGCTGGACGACGTACGCCGCCAACTGGACGAATACCTCGACGGCAGGCGACGCACGTTCGACCTTCAGGTGGACCTGACCTTGGCGACTCCGTTCCAGCGGTTGGTGCTCAGCGACCTGCCGATCCACACCAGCTACGGCCGTACTACGACGTACGGGCGCGTGGCGGGTGAGATCCACAAGCCGAAGGCGGCTCGGGCGGTCGGCACGGCCCTGGGCGCGAACCCCCTGTGCGTCGTGCTTCCGTGCCATCGGGTGATCGGCGCGAACGGCGCCCTCACCGGATATGCCGGCGGACTCGAGGCGAAACGCTTCCTGCTGAATCTTGAATCGAAAAGCTGAGTTTTCCGCTGCCGCCGGACGACGATTTACACTGAATCCAAGAAGGAGCAGGTCCCCATTGTGGAGTGGGGACCTGCTTCTTGTTTTCTGTTCCCCACAAGGGGATCCGGCGCTCGCGCCCGACCAACCATCCGGCAAGGAATTCCGAAGAATACTTGCCGACGGAATCTGACGCGTCAGCTAATCACCCGAAGGCTGGTGGATTTCCAGGATGAGGCGCCGGCGCCCGCCCCATTCGCGTTTGTAGACCTTGTAGTCCTCGATGCCGGCGGCTGCGCAGAGGCGACCGTAGCTGGCCTCGTCGTGGATGAAGTGGACGCTGCTGGTGCCGAAGTGTTCCGTGGTGACGATCCGGTGCTCCGGGCCCTGCCGCAGCCCGTTGGCGATCTCCGACGCAGTGGCCGGACCCCAGATCGGGCCCTCGATCACCGCGAGACCGCCGGGCTTGAGCACCCGGGAGATCTCCCAGATCGTCGACATCTGCTCATCCTCGGCGAACAGCTCGTGGAACGCGGTCCACAGGCAGATCACCGCGTCGAACGAGTCCGACTTGTACGGCAGGTCCGTCATCGACCCGATCGCCCAGTCGATCGACAGTTCTTCCTCGGCGGCCTTGGCCTTGCCCGCCTCGATCAGGTTCGGCGAGATGTCCAGCGCGCGCACGACCTTGCCGGCCCGCCGCAACGGCAGGCTGATCCGGCCGTACCCGCAGCAGAGGTCGAGCACCGATTCCCGTCCCTCGAGCAGTTCCTCGACGGCTTGGACTGTCGCCGCGTCCCGCTCAGGCGTGGTGCGGCCCGCGAGCCCCTCAGCCCCCAGTTCCGCGTACTCGGCCCGGCTGCGCAGTGCGGAGTTCAGCATTGCGCAAGTATCCCGACCCGCCCAGGTCAGCACCAGCACTGGGTCCGAACTCGGCGCTGCAGTTGTCAGCTACGGGCACGATTGCCCAGGCGCCCGAAGATGACAGCGGCAACCATCGAGATGACGATCGAGGTGTAGGTGGCGCCGAGCCATCCGGGCACCGGCTGGCCGTTCAAGATTCGCTGCTGAAGGTCCAGCCAGAACGGGGACCAGCCGGAGACCGTGCCAGGGTTGACGAGTTGGTAGGCGACGAAGCCGAAGACCCATGCCAGCGTGGGTTGCCAGCGGAAGCGGGCCGTGTCGGAGACGTCCCAGCGCATCTTGCTGACCACGAAGAAGTCGGCGATCGCGACCGCGAAGAGCGGGATGAAGACCGAGCCGATCAGGTAGAGGAACTGGGTGTAGTTGCCGAGGTCAACCATCAGTGCGAGTCCCGTCGCGATGATGCCGATGACGACGGAGATCCAGCGCCGGTCGATATGGCCGATCAGGTTGTGCGCGGCCATCGTGGTCGAGTAGACATTCGCGTACGCCTCGTCGACCTCATCCACCAGCAGGACCAGCAGGGCGATCGCTCCGGCAGGCAGCGTGACCAGTGCGGTGATCACGTCCTCGCTGTTTGTCTGCAGCGTCGCAACGGCCAGCACACCAAGGGCGTAGTAGATGATCGCAGCGAGGCCATAGCCCAACGCTGAACCACTGAAGGCCGCCTTGTTCGTGCGCGAGTGCCGCGTGTAGTCAGCAGCCAGCGGCGCGAACGAGACGACACCGGCCGCAGCAAGATCGACAGCCGGCCAGAAGCCGAACACGCTGTCCTGCGGCAAGTCGTGAATCGGTTTGCTGAGCACCTGGATGAACAAGTAGACCGACGCGATCAGCACGAGCCAGACCATGAACTTCCGCAACAGCTTCACGCTGCCCAGCGGCCGCACTGCCATCGCCGTAGCAATCACCCCGGCCAACAGCACGAAGAGCCAGCGCCACCGCTCACTGGTCACCGCTACTGCCGCTTGGGCGATGACGATGATCTCCATCGTGGCCCAGCCGACGTTCTGCGCGATGTTGAGTACGGTCGGGGCCATCGAGCCGCGGCGGCCGAACAGCCCGCGCAGACTGGCCATCGCCGGAGCGCCTGTCTGCGAACCGAAAACGGCCGCGCCACCCAGGACCAGCGCGCCGATCCCGCAGCCGACCACGACTGCGACCAGGCCCTTGACCAGCGACCCCGTGTACGCGGCGACGAGCGCTCCCGTCACCGGGCCGAACAGCGAGATCCCGAAGTTGCCCCAGAGGGTGAACTGGTCGAGGAAACCCAAGGTGCGCGGGGCATCCGTGGTGAGGACCAGCGGTGCCTCGGTCCCGCTGTCGGACGACTTACGAACAGCAGTAGTTGTCATGCTGACCTGCTCCCTACGCCGGCATTACCCGGTCAGGTTCAGGCGGTCGGCGACCCGGCTGCGTCTGCAGCTCGTCACCCTCTCAGCCCGCTGTACGGCGCGAGCTCCCGCGGAGATTCGTTACCGCGTCAACGATAACGCGTTCAGTCGCTTTGTATACACCTGCGGATGAACGCCGCGAGCTCCCGGCCGTTGGTCAGCACCGGCATGTGTGACCCAGTTGGCAAAGTCCACGCCTCACCGTGGGTCCCGTCCGCGATTCGCTGGGTCCATTGGGCCGGTGCCAGCCGGTCGTGCTTCGACCGCACGACCAGCGTCGGCACAGTCACTCCCTGTATGGCGGCGGCGAGATCGTAGTGCCGGGCTGCCTCAATGGCACGCGCCATGGTGGTGAAGCTGGTCCGAAAGTACTGCCGGACGAGCGTCGGAGCGAGCAGTGGCGAATCCCACACGGCTGACCGCGCCCAGCGAGTCGCCAGGATCGGCCAACTGGACGCCTCGAGGTCTCCACAGGGCGCAACCAACACCAGCGCCCTGGCCAGCCCTGGATGAGCCAAAGCGGCTGCGACCACTATCTGGCAGCTCGCCGAGTGCCCGACCAGCACAGCCTGCTGTCGCACCTTCACCGTCAGTCGCTCAGCCAATGCCTCGGTCGTGAGGTCGTCACCCCGACCCGCGCGCTCGCCGTAACCAGGCAGCGTCACCACCTCGTACTGCGTATCCAGGTACCGCAGTGTGGGCGCGTACGACTCTGGCCCGAGGCCGAGCCCGGGCACCAGGACAACAGGCGCGCTCACTCCCACGGCGGGCGGTCGGGAGCCGCCTGCACGACTGGGTTCGACACTGGCGGCCGCAGCTCGCGATACCCCAGCGCGAAGCCCGCCGCCAGGATCAGCAGCCCCATGCCACCCCAGCCGTACGCCGTGGGCAGGCGGTCGAGTGAATCGTCGATCGCCCCCATGCCGGTGGACAGGACCATCACGAACCAGACGAGAAGCGGGATCAGCGAGACCGCGACCAGACCGAGTCCGCCGAGCTCCACCGGATCGGGCTGTCGTCCGACCTTGCGGCGGTTCATCAGGTCACGCAACCACAGGGCGAGCGCGGCCACGCCGACCACGAGGACCAGGAGTTGGCCGATCGTGTCGATGACGTCCGTGCGCAGCGGGTGGTTCAGCGACGAGCCGGGCGCCTGGGCGATCTCCCGGAGCGACACCCGCTGGATCGACAGCACCAGGAGGCCGTAGACCGCGGTGATCACGAACGCGAACATGACCACCCGGGCGGCACGTGGGTCGCGGGGTGCGGCCGGGCCTGCGTCTCTGCCGTACGTCGGAAGCTGGTGCTGCTGGGCATGCGCCGGAGGGCCGTACGGATGACCCGGGCGGTAGCCGGGCGGCTGGACATACCCGTGGTCCGGTGGCTGCTCGCCGTACGGGCCGGGCTGGGGCGGTGCGCCGTACGGGCCGGGCTGCTGCGGGGCGCCTTGCTGTGGCGGGCCGCCGTTCGGGTTCTGCGGTTGGCCGTAGGGGTTCTGCGGTGGCTGGCCGTACGGGGCTCGCGGTGGCGCGCCGTAGGGGCCGGAGCCGTAGGTGGAGCCGCCGTACGGAGTGGGCTGGGCGTAGTGCTCGTCGTGGCTCGGCTCGTCAGGGTCGTCGCCACGGCCGTACGTGGGGAACTCGTGTGACGACATCGCTGCTCCCTCGGCTCGAACCGTCTTTGGTTCAGGTTCTCACGAGATGAGCGGCTCAGGACCCTAGGTCGCTTTGATCGTCGGCCAGGCGTTGGGAAGACAGCCGGCGAGGCCCTTGGTCTGCTGCATCATCACCGGCGCGGGCGTGTTCGCCGTGACGCAGGTGGAGTGGCCGTGGCCTAGCGCGTGGCCCACCTCGTGATTCACCAGGTAGCTGCGGTAGAGGTCGACCTTGCCGCTGTACGCGGGCACGGCGTACATCCAGCGCTTGGCGTTGAGCACGACCCGGTCTTCCACCCGGCAGGACACCTCGCCGCCGGTGATCAGCGGGAGGCACAGCTTGTCGGTCAGGGTCGGCGTGGCGAGGATGACGCGCAGGTCGGCGTCGACGCTATCGGTCCGCTCGAAGTTGAGCGGGTGGATCGCCTGCCAGCCGCGCGGGTCCGTCAGCGTCTTGTGCACCGCCGCGGCGACCACGGCACCGTTGAACGACAGACCTTCCTCGATCTCGATCCGGTAGGTCAGCTTGTCCTTCGTGCCGATCGCCTTGTCGAAGCCGGGTACCACGCCCAACCGGCCGCTCGACACGGTGACGTTCGGCGCCGACCCCCTGGGCTGGCGGGTCAAGGTCGGTGCCGGACGCAACGGCATGGTGAAAGTTGCCGTCGGCGTCGGAATCTGGGTCGGCGCGACCACGGGCGGCTCGATCGTCCGGCTCGCGGCGGCTTGGTCACTGAACTGCGCGGCCAGGTTCCGCTCCTGGGTGGCATCGGGGTGCAAAACCATGACGACTCCCAAGACCGCGAGCGCCGTCACCGAGAACCACTGTGCCTTGTACGACTTCTTCCGGCTGTGGCGGCCACCACGCCGCCTACCGCGACCACGTCCGCCCACAGGCGTGCCCGCGCGCTGGCCAGTCCGCCGGTTGGTCATCTCGGTTCACCCTATAGAGCAACGGGCACAGACCGGAAGGCAGAACCGGCCAAGGAGGTGCGGAACACATGCGACACCGGTCGCGCGCAGAAGAAGACGCCGAGACCGATCGGCTCGCTCGTGCGGAGCAACTGAAGGCCGAGTTCCTTACGATCAGGCCCGAGCCGGATCCGCGGGTGGCGCCGTACTGGGCGAAGTACCAGGCGGTGTTCGGCGCCGGCGCGGGAAATCCGCAGGACCTCAAGGACTTCGCGAACTCACCGGTCGGCGCGAGTCCCGGCAACATGTCCGTCTTCAACAACGCGTGGAAGGACCTCGGCCCCGAGGCGGCAGCACTCGCAGTACGGGAAGCCGTCGACCACCTGCTGCACGGATCCGGTGCCTTGGAGGATCGCCTCACCGCGCTGATCAAGAGCCGCCGCGGCATGGCCGGCTTCCGGGAGACCTTGCTCACCAAGGTCCTGTGCGTGATGTATCCGGACCGCTTCCTCACCATCCTCAAGTACTCCGGCTCCCTCGGGAAGCAAGGCATCGCCCACTCGATCTACGGCCTCGCCCTCCCGAATCCCGCGGGCGCCAACATCGGCCAACTGATCGTCCGGGGCAACGATCTACTCCTCACCCTCACCGACGCCGGCTTCACCAACGCCCAACACCCTTCGTCGTTCCTGTGGTGGGCCCGCGACCGAAACTGATCAGGCGGTGCGGGTACGGAGGAATTTGCCGAAGTGGGGGACTGTGAAAGCTACGGTGCCTCGTTCGGCGGAGAAGACGAGGCCTTTCTTGATGAGGCCGTCGCGGGCTGGGGAGAGGCTCTGGGGTTTGCGGTTGAGGGTGGTGGCGACTTCGGCGGTCGGGACCGAGCCGTCGTCGACGCCGATGCCTAGCTCTGCCATGGCGCGCATGTATTCGCGCTCCGCCGGAGTGGCTCGTTCGTAGCGGGAGCCGAAGAAGCCGACGGTGAGTTCGCGGGACGCCTCGGGTGCGGCGACGGCGACGTCCTTGATGGTGATCGGGCTCGTCGGCGCGTGGTCCCAGGTGGCGTGCGCGAACGCCTGGACGAAGTACGGGTAGCCGTCGGTCTGGGCGTAGAGCTCGTCCAGCGCCTCCTCGTCGTACCGGACGTCCTCGCTCTCCGCCGGCACCATCAGCGCCCGATCGCAAGCCTCACGCGCCAGCCGGTCCACCCGGATGTAGCGGAACAGCCGCTCGGAGTACGACTTGCTTGCGGACAGTACTGCGGGCAGGTGCGGCAGCCCGGCGCCCACGACGACGAGCGGCGCGCTCTGCTGGGAGATCTCGTGGCACGCCGCGCACAGAGCGGAGAGGTCGTCCGCACTGATGTCCTGCATCTCGTCGATGAAGAGGCCGACGCCCACGGACAGGTCGTTCGCGAGGTCGGCGGCGTCGGCGAACAGTTCGATCAGATCCATCTCCAGATCGCCGGAGTCGGCCCGGCCCTTCGCCGCGGCGACGTCGACCGGCGGGTGCCAGCGGATCCCCTTGCGATCGTTCTGCGCGGTCCGTAGCGCGAAGGCCTTCAGTACTGCGCTGAACTGGTCGACGCGATCGTCGTCGCGGTGCCGATGCCCGAGCTCGCGCATCGCGGTGTGCATGGCCTGCGCGATCGGCAGCCGGATGCTCTGGTCCGGCCGGGCCTCGATCTTGCCGGTTCCCCAGGCGCGCTTGATCGCCTGGCTCCGCAGGGTGTTCAGGAGCACGGTCTTGCCGACGCCGCGCAGTCCGGACAGCACCAGACTCCGCTCGGGCCTGCCGGCGGCAACGCGTTCGAGCACCACCTCGAACTGCCGCACCTCGATGTCGCGACCGGCCAGCTCGGGCGGGCGCTGACCGGCGCCGGGCGCATAGGGATTCCGGATCGGATCCATGCATTTCACTCTATGAGCCCGTCTAGCGTTTTCCTTAGATTTCGCTAGCCAGCGCGATCGCGTGTCGCTGCTCTGTCAGCATCTGCGGCACTCTAGCGATTTCCCTAGATTCCCCTAGACACGCTTAGTGGCGCCTAGCAACCACCTCACACAGCTGCCAGTGCTTCTGGTCCACGGCTTGGGGGTTACCCCCTGATCTTGTGGGTTGACGCGTGATATTCCGATGGGTCAACCCACAAGACGAGTAGGCAACCCCCGCACGCGAAGCCGGATGAGGGCCCGGACCGCCCCGGGCCGGCCACCCCGCTGTGCTCGAGTTGCGGTGGTGGGGTGGTTGTAGCACTAAGGTCTGCGGCATGGGCGGGCTAGAGGTGCAGGGGTGGACCGTGCAAGCTGCTGCGCAGTACGAGCGGACGCACCAGCAGTACATCGGGGGTGCACGGAAGCTGGAAGCTCTGATCAACGAGCTGATCGGCGAGGAAGAGGGCATCAACTACCTGACCGCGACCGCCCGGGCGAAGGATCCCGAGTCGTTTCTGGCGAAGGCGTCGAAACCGCATCCGGACGATCCCACCAAGCCGAAGTACGACGATCCGCTGAACCAGATCACCGACCTGGTCGCGGCCCGGATCATCACCTTCCTGGTCGAGGCGGTGGACCGGGTCTGCGAGGTGATCGAGTCCGAGTTCGAGATCGTGGAGCACACCGACATGGGCGCGCACACCCGTGCGCAAGGGGCGTTCGGGTACGCGAGCAAGCACTATCTGGTCCGGTTGAACGCGCACCGGCGGGAGCTGCCGGAGTACGCCGTGCTGAAGAACCTCACCATGGAGATCCAGGTCCGTACCGCGGTTCAGCATGCGTGGGCCGAGTTCGAGCACGACATCCGCTACAAGCTGGACATCCCGCCGGACCGCAAACCCGAGTTCGACCGGCGGTTCCTGCTCGCCGCGGCGTTGATGGAGCTCGCGGACAACGAGTTCGCCGAGATCGACAAACTGTACCGCGAGCTGGCGGCGGCCGAGCCGGACGCGGCGCCGATGGACCTGACCACTGCGACCTTGACGACTTATCTGACCAGGCGTTATCCCGACGCGCCGCACGCGAAGACGAACCACTACACGTGGATTCTCGGGATCCTGGCCAAGCTCGGGGTGACCACAGAGCAGCAGTTGACCGAGCTGCTCCACGACATCGACAGCCCGGCGGTTCAGGAGGCGATGACGCATCGCTTCCCGGCGGGAACGGTCCGCCGGCTCGACGACGACCTGCTGGCGGCGAAGGGTTCGGAGTACGTCGAGCTGTTCCCGGAGGAGGAACGGCGACAGAAGATCCTGCGCGGGCGGTTGAAGGCGCTGGGCCGAGCGGGACTCACCGAGCCCTGACGAGATCCTCCGCGACTGCTTCGGCCGTACGGCGAGCCCAGCGGCTGGTGGTGATCAGGCCCAGGACCAGGACTAGTAGGCCGCAGCCCGCGATGATGTACCAGCAGGGTCGGGCGGCGGAGATGAAGCCGGTTTCGAAGGGACCGGTGAGTCGCGCGGTCAGGACGGTGCCGACGATCGCGACTCCCAGCGAGGTGCCGACCTGCCTGCTCGTCGAGGCGATGGCGGCGGCCACTCCCGCCTGGGAGCGAGGCATCCCGGACACCGCCGCGTTGGTGATCGGCGCATTGAGCATGCCGAACCCGATACCGAAGATCAGGTAGCCGACAAGCAGTACCGGGGTCGAAGTACTGTCGCTCAATCGGGACAGAGTCAGGCCGCTGACGGTGAGCATGCTGCCGGCAACGACCAGCGGAAGTCGCGGGCCGCGGTTGCCCACGATCCACCCCGACAACGGCGCGAACACCACCGTCATCGCCGCCATCGGCAACGTCAGCAACCCCGCGTGCAGCGCCGAGTACCCCCGAGCATCCTGCAGATAGAGGGAATTCAAGAACAGGAAGCCGGACAGCGCCGCGAATCCCGCGACCGCGATCAAGGTCGCGCCGGAGAACGGCGCGCTCCGGAAGAACCTGGGATCGAGCAGCGGCTCGGCCCGGCGCCGCTCGTACAGCACCAGACAGACGAGCGCCAGTACTACGGTCACGAAGCAGCCGACGATCAGCGGCGAGCCCCATCCCGCGGACTGTCCCTCGATGATCCCGTAGGTGAGTCCGACCAGGAACAGCATCACCAGGAGCTGCCCGACCGGGTCGATCCGGCGAGGCACCGCGGCGCGCGACTCCGGCACGAACAACGCAGTCAGGAGCAGGGCAACCGCAACCACCGGGACGTTGATCCAGAAGATGAACCGCCAGCCGGCCGAGTCGACCAGAGCGCCGCCGACCACCGGGCCGACCGACATGCTCAGGCCGACGACACCACCCCAGACGCCGATCGCCTGGGCGCGCTCGCGGGGATCGGTGAACGTGTTTGTGATGATCGACATCGCGACCGGGTTGAGCATCGAACCGCCGATCGCCTGCAGCATCCGGAACGCGATCAGCAGGTCCACTGTCGGAGCGAAGCCGCACAGCAAGGAGCCGATCCCGAAGAGCACCAGCCCCGCCTGGAAGGTCCGGCGGCGTCCGATCCGGTCAGCGGTGGATCCCGACAGCATCAGCAGGCTTGCGATGACGAGGGTGTAAGCGTCGATGATCCACTGCAGCTTGGACACAGACGCGTTGAGCTCGGCCCGGATCGCGGGCAGCGCCAGATTCACGATGGTCGAGTCGAGCCCGACGATGAACAGGCTCAGGCAACAGATCGCCAGCACCAGCAACCGCCGCCGCCGACTCAGCTCCTGCACCCCGTCCAGCCTCCCGTCGACAATTCCGTTGAAGATTTTACAACCGCTGGCCCGCGCCGCCGGATCCGGCCCGCCCTACGGTCCGAAGAACTGGCGACACGTCCCTCCAGCTTCCTCGGACGCAGGAACACCCGGAGACGCGGTCCCGGCAACTGGGACGCGCTCAGGTCCAGCCGGTGAGAGACGCCCCCGGCTCCATCAGACGGGAAGCGGGTGGACCCAGCTGTCGAAAAGGGTTTGACGGGCCCCTCACGGAGCCGCCTAGGCTTGATCCATTCGCCTGGTCAGGTGTCTCGAAACCCCTCTACGCCTTCTTTGGGACGTCATGTCGCTGCGCCTCATTCCCTTCGCCGACCCTGGTGTGCCTGACACCCGGTCCGGCCTCCGACTCATTCTCTGGCTCGAACACCAGCAGGTCCGCGGCCAGGCCGCCGCGGTCGGCTGGGGCATGCTCTACTTCGGCGGGATCGCCGCCGCTCCGGTGGCGGTCGGCCTCGCCGTCCAGTCCGTGATCGACAAGTCCTGGCCCCGGCTGATCCTGGCCGGCTTGCTGCTGCTCGTCTTCGGCGCGGCGAAGGCCGCCGCGGACTCGTTCTTCCACCGCGCGGTGGTGACCAACTGGATCAGCACCGCGTCGCGCCTGCAGCAACTGCTCATCCGCAAGGCCGCCGAGCTCGGCTCGCTGCTCACCCGGCGGATCGCCGCGGGCGAGGTCGTCGCGGTGAGCAGCGGCGACGTCGAGAAGATCGGCTGGTTCGTCGAGGTGCTCGGCCGATTCACCGCCGCCCTGCTGACCTGCTTCGCCGTGGTGATCGGGCTGCTCTTCTACGAAGCGCAGCTCGGCCTGATCGTCGCGATCGCCGTGCCGATCCTGGCCTTCTCGATCGTGCCGCTGATGGGCCCCGCGGAGCGCCGCGCCGACCAGCAGCGCGCCAAGGGCGGCCGGGCCACCGAGCTCGCCGCTGACACGGTCGCCGGTCTTCGCGTACTGCGCGGCATCGGCGGCGAGCAGCTCTTCCTGGACCGGTACCGCGCGGCGTCGCAGGAGTACCGCGCAAGCGCGGTCCGGAGCGCGCGGATGTGGTCGCTGATCGCCGCGATCCAGGTGCTGATGTTCGGACTGTTCCTGGTCCTGATCGTCTGGTTCGGCATCCGGCTGGTCACGTCCGGGCGGATCAGCGTCGGCGAGCTCGTCACGACGTACGGCTTCATCACCTTCATGATCGTGCCGCTGCACACCTTCGAGGAGACGGCGAGCGCGTTCATCTTCTCCAAGGTGTCCGCGCGTCGCGCGGCCCGGGTGCTGTCGTTGCAGCGCACGGATGAAACGAAGGGAACCGCAGCCGCGCAGGTGCCAGAAGGGGACCTGCTCGACCCGGTCTCTGGTCTTGCGATAGCGGCGGGGACCTTTACCGCAGTGGTGTGTGGCAACCCGGACGCGGGTGGTCTGCTTGCGGATCGACTGGGTGGCCACAGCCCTGATGCAGAGCCGGGACAGGCTTCGGTGCTCCTCGACGGGGTTCCACTTGACGACCTGCCGCTGGAGTCGGCGCGGACCGCAGTGCTCGTGCAGGACAAGGATCCGGTGCTGCTGTCCGGCACTGTGCGCGAGCTGTTCGATGTGCCGTCCAGCGGAGCCGTCTCCGTAGAGGCCGCACTGGATGCAGCGCAGTGCGAGGACATTCTCGATGTACTGCGTCAGACGCTGCCGGAAGGTGTCATCGATGCCACAGAGGCGGTCCTGACCGAGCGCGGGCGATCCCTGTCCGGCGGTCAGCGGCAGCGGGTGGCTCTTGCCCGCTCGCTGTACGTGGACCCGGCCGTGCTCGTGCTGGATGAACCGACCAGCGCCGTCGATGCGCACACCGAGGCGCGGATCGCCGACAGCCTGCGGCTGCTCCGGTCCGGCCGGACCACGGTGGTGTTCACGTCGAGCCCACTGATGCTGGACCGGGCAGACCAGGTGGTGTTCGTGCCGGACGGCCGGGTCGATGCCATCGGCACCCACCACGAACTCGTGCACACCAACCGCGGCTACCGCTCGGCCGTCACCCGCGAAGACGAGCCAACCCTCGAGGAGTCGGCGTGAAGCGCCCTGAGTACGACCCGGCGGCCCCGCAGGCCGCGGCTCGTCTGCCAGTTGCCGGCACCCCGACAGTGCGGGCCTACCTGAAGACACTGTTCCGGCGGCATCGCCGTGCCTTCGGCTGGCTGACGCTGGTCAACACGGTGGCAGCCCTGAGCGGCATGGTCGGGCCCTGGTTGCTCGGCAACGTCGTCGAGAAGCTGTCGCTCGGCGAGAAGGACGTCAACCTTCCGTACGTCGTGGTCGGCTTCGTCTGCGCTCTGGCCGTGCAGACGGCATTCGTCCGGCTCACACGTCTTCGTGGTGCCGTGCTGGGTGAGGAGATGCTGGCCGACCTGCGCGAGGACTTCCTGGTCCGTGCAGTCGCGCTGCCGCCTGGTGTGCTCGAGCGGGCCGGTACGGGTGACCTCCTCTCACGGATCACCACGGACGTGGACCGGCTCTCGCACGCCATGCGCGACGCAGTACCGCAGTTGACCATCGCGGTGATCTGGGCCGCACTGCTGATCAGCGCGCTGATCGTCACGGCACCTGAGCTGGCCGTGGCCATCGTGATCGCCGCGCCGATCCTGATCATCGGCGGCCGCTGGTACTTCCGCCGGGCGCCATCGGCGTACCGGTCCGAAGCAGCCGGGTACGCCGCGGTGGCCTCGGCGCTGGCCGAGACGGTGGACGCCGGCCGGACCGTGGAGTCCCACCGGCTGGGTGGTCGCCGGATCAAGCTCGGTGACACCAGGATCGGCCAGTGGGTGGCCTGGGAGCGGTACACGCTCTACCTGCGGATGATCCTGTTCCCGGTGATCAACATGACCCACACGGTCGCGCTAGCCGCGGTGCTGGTGATCGGTGGCGGCCTGGCGATCGAAGGCTGGATCACCGTCGGCGCACTCACCACCGGCGCGCTCTACATCCAGATGCTGGTGGAGCCGGTCAACATGATGATCCGCTGGTACGACGAGTTGCAGGTGGCCCAGGTCTCCCTGGCCCGGCTCGTCGGGGTGCGGGAGATCGAGGCGGCCCAGACCGGCGACCAGGCCGAGCCGGACGGGCGGACCGTGCTGGCGGACGAGGTGCGCTTCGGCTACCTGGAAGGCCGGGACGTCCTGCATGGGGTCACCCTCACGGTGCAACCCGGAGCCCGGGTCGCGCTGGTAGGCCCTTCAGGCGCAGGGAAATCCACGCTGGGGCGGCTCCTGGCAGGCATCTATTCGCCGAGATTGGGCGACATCACCTTGGGTGGTGCCGCGCTGGACAAGATGTCGGCCGAGCAGGTCCGGAGTCATGTGGCGCTGGTGAACCAGGAGCACCACGTGTTCGTCGGTAGCGTCCGCGACAACCTGCGGCTGGCCCGTCCGGCCGCGAGTGACGCGGAGCTCTGGACCGCGCTGAGGTCGGTCGACGCGCATGCCTGGGTGGCCGGGTTCGAGCAAGGCCTCGACACCGAGGTCGGCTCGGGTGGGGTGTCGCTGACTCCCGCGCAGGCCCAGCAGGTGGCACTGGCCCGGCTCGTCCTGGCCGACCCGCACACGCTGGTGCTGGACGAGGCCACCTCGCTGATGGACCCGCGAGCCGCGCGCCATTTGGAGAGGTCGCTGGCCGGAGTACTGGAAGGCCGGACGGTGGTCGCGATCGCGCACCGGCTGCACACCGCGCACGACGCGGACGTGATCGCGGTGGTCGAGGACGGCCGCATCGTGGAGCTCGGCGGCCACGACGAACTGGTCGAAGCCGAGGGCGCCTACGCCGCCCTCTGGCACTCCTGGCACGGCGACCGCTGACCGCTGACGGCTGGTGGGGGCAGGCGCACCACCTGCCCCCGCCCGCAGCGCTGCCCGAAACCTCGCTAGCTCAGCGGCGGCAGCAGCGGGGTGAGCGTGGCAGCCGTTGCGTCGAGGCGCGCCGGCAGGCCGAGCGGGATCGCCAGGTTGACCTCGTCGTGGCCGATCGCCGCGCCTTCGACCATCGGTACGCCGAGGGGTTCCAGGCGCTCGCGGATCACCTCGGCCACCAGGTCCCGGTCGTCCGACTCGGTGAAGTCGCCGATCACCAGGCCGGTCACCTCAGTGAACCACCCGGCCCTGAGGAGCTGGGTGAGCAGGCGGTCCACCTTGTAGCCCTCCTCGCCGACATCCTCTAGGACGACGATGCCCGCCGGCCGCGCGAAGGTCGGCGTACCGAGGCTGCCCGCGAGGAGCGCCAGGTTGCCGCCGAGCAGGCGGCCTTCCGCAGTACCGGCGACCACGGTGCGGGCGCCGACGGGAGCAAGGAGGTCGGTCACCGCCTCGGGCGTGAACAGCAGGTCGCGCAGGCGGTCGCGACCGGTCGCGGCGCCGAGTTGCTCGACCGCACCTGCCATCGGGCCATGGATCGTGACGAGGCCACGGGCGTTCAGCGGCTCGTGCAGAGCGGTGATGTCGCTGAAGCCGACGAAGACCTTCTCGACCGCCGCAAGCTCATCGAAGTCGAGGTGCGGGAGCATCCGCTGGACACCGTAGCCACCGCGTCCGCAGAACACCGCCTTGAAGTCCGGCTCCAGCCAGGCGGTCCGGAAATCCGCCGCGCGGGCGGTGTCCTCGGAGGCGAGGTAGGGAAGGCTCTCGTGCCGGGCCAGTGTCGACGGCATGATCTCGACCTTCAGTCCCCAATCCCGAAGGTAGTTGGTCCCGATCTCCAGCCGCTCTGCCTTCAGCGGCCCGGACGGCGCAACCACGGCCACACGATCCCCGGCCGCCAACCGCGCCGGTCTCCTCACGTCAGTCACGGGCCCGACGTTATCCCGACCGCCTACTCGGCCGTGCAGCCGCCGGCTGCCGGCTGCCGGCTGTTGGCTGCCGGCTGTTGGCTGTTGGCTGTTGGCATCATCCGCAGCAGCGGCGACGTGTGCAGGTTTTCGGGGTCCAGTGTGTTGACCTCGCAGGTTCTCGCGTTCTCCAGCGCGGCCGACCGGTCAGGCCGACAACGCCGAGCCTGTTCCGCAGATCCACCATGCTCGCGATCGTCCCACCACCCGGGCTCCGACTCCCGCAGTACGAGTCTCGTGAAAGGGTGGCGGACATGGTGCTTGAGGTTGCTCTGATCGATGTCACCGCCGGCCAGGAAGACGCCTTCGCGGCGGCCTATCTGGAGGCCCGTCAGCAGATCGAGAACGCGGAGGGCAGCCGGACCATCCGGATGACCGGCGGGATCGAGACGCCGACCCGGTTCGTCCTGCTGGTCGAGTGGGATTCCGTCGAGGCTCACGACGCCTTCCGCGCCAGCGACGCCTTCGCCACCTGGCGCGGCCTGATCGGCCCCCACTTCGCCAACCCACCCCACGTCGAACACTTCACCGACATCAACTGACGACCATCCCGCTTGTGAACGCCGCGGGCCGGGGACGTAGGCGGATCTGCCGCTCAGCGACGCAGCCCCATCAGCACCCCGGTGATGAACGGCGCGGTCGGTAGGCGGGCCGGTCCTCGTCGTCCACCGCCGCCAGCTCGCGCTTGATGCGGACGTACTCGTTGCGATCAGCCACAGATTCCCGCAGGTGGTCGCGGAAGGCGAGCCAGTTCTGCCAGCCGGGTGAATCCTCCTCGACGATGTACTGGTGGTGCGGTCGCCGCTCGACGCTTGCATTCCGGCGGCCCGGTGTTCCGACCGACAGGAAGTAGTCGCCGCCCCGGCCGGCGAACCCCCGGCACGCCGCCTGCACCATCGGCCGGATCACCGGATCGGGCGACTACTACCTGTTCGTCGGTACCGGGCCCGCCCCGGCCATGCCCCCCGATCGCCCACCCAGCCGGGTGAATCCTCCTCGACCATGTACAGGTGGTGTGGTCGCCGCTCGACGCTTGCATTCCGGCGGTCCCGGTGTTCCGACCGACAGGAAGTCGTCGCCGCCCCGGCCGGCGAACCCCCGGCACGCCGCCTGCACCATCGGCCGGATCACCGGATCGGGCGACTACTACCTGTTCGTCGGTACCGGGCCCGCCCCCCGCCACGCGGCTGATATGTACGGCGCCCGCGCTGCCGTTGCCGCCGCGGTCAGCGTCGCGGTCAGCGTCGCGGTCAGGGTTACCAGTCGATCTTGATGGGGGTGGACCTGGTGGTGCCGTTGACAGTGACGCCTAGTTGGACCGAGCCGGGGCGGATGGCGGTGAGCTGGCTTGTTGCCGGGTCGTAGGCGGCGACTGCCCAGAACGGCGCGGTTCGGGCCGGGCCGATGTGTAGCAAGGCCGAGCCCCACCAGTCGGACGAGACCGGGAACGACACGGGCACGCGCCGACCAGCCTGTACTACGGTCGCAGCGGCCGGGGCGGTCTGTCCCATCCTGAGCGAAGCAGGCGCGGCCAGCTCGAGCGCATCAACGTGCGGCCGCAGCTCGACCTGGAACCACGACCGCTCGGGCGCCGACCAGTTCCGCTGGCCCGCATCGCCGGGGCGGGCGTTCGAGTCGATCCCGATCAGCGCCCAGCCGGTGAACCCACCCGCCTCCGGCGCGGCCGCGGGACTCTTGCCGGAGTTGCCCGTCAGCGGCAACAGCACGCCATCCGTGCGGGTCGCCGCGAACGTCCCGGCGTGCCCCGCCATGTAGGCAGCGCCCTTGCCCGTCGAGGATCGGAAGTCGGCCAGCCACTCGACCAGCAGCTCCGCCTCCTTGCGATCACCCAGCTGGGAGTTGGCCGTCGGCGAGGGGTCGTCGATCGGGTGGTGCGCCATCACCACGACGTTGCGGATCGACTTGTTCGCCGCCGCGTCGTCGAGCTGCTTGCGCAGGTCGAGGAGCTGGTCGAAGCCGCCCGCCCGCAGCGACCCGAGCGACGAGTCGCGCAGGATGAACCGGGTGCCCTTGTGGTCGAACGTGCTGGTCGGAGCGCCGAACACCTTCGTCCATTCGGACAGGTCGCCCGGCCCGTAGCTCTCGTGGTTGCCCGGCACATAGTGCACCGGCACCTTGCCGGCGACCTCCTCGTCGATGATCTTCTTCGCCAGCGCGATGTCGTTCGCGAATCCCCGGTCGACGAAGTCGCCGTTGATCACCAGGAAGTCCGGACTCTGCGCCAGCGCCTCCCGGATCGTCCTGCGGGCCTGCTTCACGTAATCCGACCCGGGGTCGTCCGCGGTGAACTGCGCGTCCGACATCACCGCGAACTTCCACCGGCTGCCCGCCACGATTCCGTCCGTCAGCACCATCGGGTCGATCACCTTGGCCGGCGGGGCGACCGTCACCGGCGGAGCGCCCCGGACGGTGAGGTCGTCGATAATGATCCGACCCGAGTACTGCCGGGTCGGCACCGTCTCCACGACGTAGATCCGCCAGAACCTGAGCGGCATCGTCAGCCCCGGCGGGATGGTCGCCTCGACGTACTTCCACCCGGTCCAGTCCACCGCCGCCGCGAGGTTGAGCGTCTGCGCCGAACCACCCGCACCGTCGTACGCGTTGGCCCGCAGCCATGCACCCTTGCCGTCGCCGTAGACCCACGCGCCGAGCTTCTGCGGCTGCCCGGGCAATGCCTGCTGCGGCGTCTGTGACAGGTACGCCGCCCGCGTCGCCGTGCTCCCCGTCAGCGAGTAGTCCAGCGCGATCGCCTGTCCGCCGTCGTGCCCCTCAGCAACCGACCTGGACGCGGTCGCGGCTCCAACCGGTACTGCGTTCGCCTGCCAGCGGGTGACATCGTCGACCTCGTCGACGAGCTGGCTGCTCAGTCCGGCGGTGACACTGAGCTGGGTGGTGAGGTCGCCCACCTTCGCCGTGACCACGGTGGAGACCGCGTCCGTGCCGACCGCGCTCACGTCGAACCCATTGCCCCGGGCAACCACTTTCACCAGCGCGGGGTCATAGGTCAGCTTCACATCGCGTGGTTCGACCCAGGTCGAGAAGCCGTCCGAGTCGTAGCCGTTGACCGTGAAGAACCCCTTGGAAGTGGCGTCGGAGAGTGACACCTGCCGGGTCGAGGGAGCAAGCCGGACCGCCTCGCCGAGCACCGTCATCGAGAACCTCCCGAGGGCTTGTCCGCGAACCGCCGTGACGACGACATCACCCGCGCGGCGACCAGTGACGATCCCGTTGCCGGTGAGGCGGGCGTTGCTGCCGGACGACCAGTACGGCGTACCGGGCGCCGGGGCGTACGTCTCGTCGTAGCCGCGGGCGGTGAGCACGCGCGTCAGGCCGGTCAGGACGCGGGAGCTCTTGGAAATGTCGGTGTCGGGAAGCTCGGCAGCAGTGCCGGCGGCCTCGACCTGGAAACCCTTCAGCTGGCCGGATCCCTTGGTGGGAAGGAGTCCCAGGCCATTCGGTACGAGTCGCTCGCCGCCGTCGGAGGGGTCGTTCACAACCTCGGGCGCCTGCTCGCCAGGTGACCGGGCGAGCATTGTCGACGAGCCGCCACCGTCCAGGTTGAGCACATCGTCGGCGCCGAGTCCGACCATCAGTTGGCCCAGCTCCTTGAGCGACAGACCACGCGAGCCGGTCGCCCGGCCGTCGACGGTCAACAGCACCATCCGTCGGCCGTCGTCGGTGAATCCGATCGCCGTGCGTGGGGCGAGGTCGGCGTCAGGTACGTCGTCGAGCACCTTGCCGTCGCGGGCGAGCTGAACGTTGCCGCTGATGCCGACTGCAACATCCGCGGCGTCCGCGCGGGGGCCGTACTGCACGTCCACCTTCTCGCCGGGCTCGAAGGCGGTGAGTGCGGTGGCGCCGGCTTCGCGACCGATCAGGGCCAGCTCGTCGGCTGCGAGCGGCGTCGCGCCGGGGGTGCTGTTCGAGGCCACGACCACGCCGTCGCGGAGGATCACTTCGCGAACGGTCGGCAGCCCGTCCACGGTCCGGGTGCGGGCCGCGTCACCCCACTCGGGGGTGTAGAGGCCGATACCGTTCGCGTTGACGCCCGGCGAGTTCAGGTTGGTCAGGTCGAGCTTGGTGGCGTCGTCGTCGGTCGCGGTTCCCTGCAGGAAGATCTGCGCGATCCTGCCGAGGCCGTTCTTGTCGATCACGGCGGTGTCGTTGTGACCGGCGGCCGGGGCGTTGATCAGGCGACCGCCGGCGCCGTTGCGCTCGATGCCGACGCCGAGCGGCGCGGTGGTGTCGTTGATGTCGAAGAAGTCGCCGTTCACGCCCGCGATCGCACCCTTGCGGGCGAGTTGCCGGCTGAGCGGCTGCCCGCCGGAAACCTTGCCGGTGTTGACGTAGTCGACCGTCACGCCGTGTTTGTCGAGATCGGCGACAAGGAAGTCACCACGCAACCAGCCGCGCGCGTCGAGTCTCTCGAAGGCGGTGTAGTTCACGCCGGGTGCGACCGGGCTGTCCTTCCGGCTGGTGACCAGGCCTTCTCCTGCGGGCGCGATCGCGACGTCCGCGAGGTCCGAGGCGGACGAGGAGTGCCGGAGCGCCTCGACGGGCTGGAGACCGAGGTCGTCCGGTGCCGGCTGGGCGATCGCCGGGTTGAGGCCGGCGCCCGCGAGCAGAGCACCCGCCACCACGCTGATCGCAGTACGCCGTCGGCCGGCCCGGCTGGTCAATGGACGGAAGGGTGACACGACGGCCTCCTGGGCGTGGGCGGACGCGGCCATCCGACGCCGTGAGCCCTACCGCCGTGTGAGGCGTAGGTGTACGCCGGTCAACCGACCGGTGACAAAGTAACGTCTCCAGTCGCCTACCGGAAGGTTTCTGTCTACTTTCCGCCGCGGACCGCCTGCAGATTGGCGCCGGGCGAGGAGGTCAGCCGACGCTGACGGGACGACCGGAGGCCTGCCAGGCGTGCATGCCGCCGTCGAGGTTGATCGCGTCGCGGCCCTCGGAGGCGAGGAACTGGGTCGCCATCCCGGAGCGGCCGCCGACCGCACAGACGCACAGCACCTTCTGGCCCAGCGGGACCTCGCCGACGCGCTCCTGCAGCTGGCCCAGCGGGATGTGGGTCGCGCCCTCGATGTGGCCGCGGGCCCACTCGTCGGGTTCGCGGACGTCGAGGACGAACGCCTCGGCCAGCAGCTCGTCGTCGAGCTCGGCAACGACGACGGCGGGAATCTCCGGAGTCTCGAACATGCCCCGATCATCGCAGCCTCCAGGTGGCACCCGTTCCTCAGGTCGCGCCGCGGTCGCCCCGGCCCCACCCTCGGCCCGTACTCCGTGCCGGTTCCCTGCCTCACACCAAGCTGCCCCGGCTACTTCAGGAGCTTGGACAGCCGACGGTCGGCCAGGGGTTTGCCGCCGGTCTGGCAGGTCGCGCAGTACTGCAGGGACGAGTCGGCGAAGCTGACCTCGCGGACGATGTCCCCGCAGACCGGGCACTTCTGACCCTTGCGGCCATGCACGCGCAGGCCGCTCTTCTTCTCGGACTTGAGGTCCTGCGCCGCGAGCCCCTTGGACCGGTCGACGGCGTCGCGCAACGTCTCCTGCATCGCGTCGTACAGCTGCTGGAGCTCGTCCGCCGACAGATTCGAGGCCGGCTTGAACGGGCTCATCTTCGCCACGTGCAGGATCTCGTCGGAGTACGCGTTGCCGATCCCCGCAATCACCGACTGGTTCCGCAGCACGCCCTTCAGCTGGACCCGCCCCTCCCGCTTCAGGACGTCGCTGAACTCCTCCAGGGTCAGGGTGAACGGATCGGGGCCCAGCCGCACGATCCCGGGGACCTCGGCCAGGTCGCGCACGACATACACCGCGAGCTTCTTCTGGGTGCCGGCTTCCGTCAGGTCGAAGCCGGAACCGTCGTCGAGGATCACCCTGAGCGCGATCGGCCCCTTGCCGGGCCGGACCAGGCCGGTCGACTGCTCCTCACGCCAGCGCAGCCACCCGGCCCGCGCCAGGTGGATGACCAGGTGGATGCCCTGCGCCGAGATGTCGAGGAACTTGCCGTGCCGCTGCACGTCGTCGATCAGCAGGCCCACCAGCGACGAGATCGGCGGGTCGTAGGTCTTCAGCGCGCTGATCGCGGTGATGTCGGCACGCACGATCGCCCGCTCGACGGCACGCTCCCGCAGGAACCCCGCCAGCGATTCGACTTCCGGCAACTCGGGCACCCACCCAGTGTGCCGCACGCCGCCGACACTTTCCTTCCTTGCGCGCTGGGGCAACGGGGGCGCGTCAGAGGGCGGACCGACGGGCTGTGGTCGGTTTCGGGCAGGGTCGGGCGGGAACCGGGGTTCGGCCAGGACTATCCCCCAGCACGTTTCTTGGCAAAGACCGCTACCTTCGAGGCAGAGAGAAGGAGGACCCGATGGGTTTCGTGAAGACATTGGTCAAGGGTGCTGTGGTGGCGAAGCTGCTGCAGATCGCCCAGCGTGAGCTGAGCAAGCCGGAGAACCAGCGCAAGGCCAAGGAGATGTTCCAGAAGGTCCAGCAGCGCCGCAACGCGCACTAGGCCCCGCGCCGAGGAGTCCGCCCGGCCCGGCGAGCGCTGATCCGCACCGCCGGGCCGCCAGCGTGCCCACGCGCCCCAGCATCCTGTACTGCGGGGGTGCTGGTGGCGGGTTGTAGCGCGCCGCGGAGCTTGCAGGGGCGGCGGCGATCAGCTGCGGCGGATCGCCTGGAGGGTGTAGGTGGCCGGCAGTCGTTCGGGGTTTTCGGTGAGGCGCCACTCACCGAACTCGGGTTCCTGGCTCATGTGCCCGGGGAGGGCCTCCCACGGCGCGCTGTCGTGTTCGGTCAGGCCGGTGATCTCCATGCCGGCGTTCATCAGAGCCGTCACCAGCTCGCCGAGGCCGTGGTTCCACTCGTGGGTCAGGTTGTTCGTGAACTCCACGTCGGTCTCGACGTACGTGCCGCCCTCGTCCCACACCATCGGCGCCTCGGTCTCGAAGTACGGGTAGCCCAGCGTAATCAGCCCGGGATGCTTCGACCCCTCGAGCGCCCACAGCATCGGATGTCCTTCGCGGATGAACAGTCGTCCACCCGGCTTCAGCAGACCCGCGACGGTCCGGGCCCAGCGTTCGATGCTGGGGATCCAGCAGAGCGCGCCGATCCCGGTGAACACCAGGTCGTACGACGCCTCCCCGAGCACGGCGACAGCGTCGTACACATCGGCCTGGTGGAAGTCCACCTCGAGGCCGAGGCGGTCCGCGAAGGACTGCGCCTGGTCGATCGCCGGGCCGGAGAAGTCCAACCCACTCATTCGCGCGCCCAGCCGGGCAAGGGAAATCGTGTCGGTACCGATGTGGCACTGCAGGTGCACCCCGCGCAGCCCGGAGATGTCGCCGAGCCGCGGGAGATCGAACCGCACCACGTCCCCGATGAAGTTCGGATCCTGCTCGTACTGCGCGAGCTTGTAGTCCGGAGAGGCGGCGTGTGCCGGGACCCGCTCGTCCCAGCTCGCCCGATTCAGTGCGCGGTAGTCGTCCACCCGCCGAGCGTGGCACATCCCGTCACCCCTGCGCTCCCGCTTTTCATCGCTCACTCGAACGCATCGGTCACGTCTGGGCACGCAGATCGGCGGGAAGGCCGGGTGGCCTTCCCGCCGATCGGCGGTGGTTCTCGTCAGGCCGCGTGCCGGCCGTGGGCGTGGCTGAACAGCCTTGCCTGGCGGATGCTCATGACCCCGCCGGAGGTGCTGATGGGCTTGTGGGAAAAGGGTTCGGCCGCACCGCCGAGGGCGAGCAGGTCGAGCTTGGTCCTGGCCAGATCGCGATCCTCGGCAGCCGAGGATCCGTACGGGCCGTGCTCCGGCCCGTTGAGGTTACGCCTGTGGTTCGGCTGCAGAGCCGCGATCACGGCCAGCGCGAGTACTGCGAGGATGATGATTCCGGTCATGGCAGTAATTCTGCTATCGAGTAGATTCAGCCACAATTGGCACTATTGACACTCTACGACAAATTTCTGCCATACTGATCCGCATGCTGAGGAAGATCGCCGTCGTCTTGATGGAAGACGTCGCCCTGTTCGAGTTCGGCGTGCTCTCAGAGGTCTTCGGGATCGACCGGACCGACGACGGCGTGCCTGCCTTCGACTTCAAGGTGTGTTCGACCCGGCCTGGCGAACCGCTGCGGACCAGCAGCCACTCCGCGGTCATCGCGCCGTACGGGTTGGAGGAGCTGGAGGACGCCGACCTGATCGCGCTGCCGGCCACCACCTGGCGCGACGCGTACGACGAGCGCATCCTCGACGCACTCCGCCGGGGCGCCGAGCGCGGCGCGATCCTGCTGACGGTGTGCTCCGGCGCCTTCGTGCTCGGCGCGGCCGGGCTGCTCAAGGGGCGGAGCTGCGCGACCCACTGGCGGTACGCGAAGTTGTTCCGAGAGCAGTTCCCCGAGGCGCACCTCGACGCGGACGTGCTGTTCGTCGACGACGGCAACATCATCACCAGCGCCGGCACGGCCGCCGGGATCGACGCCTGCCTGCATCTCGTCCGCCGCGAGCTCGGCAGTGCGGTAGCCACCCGGATCGCCCGGCGGATGGTCGTTCCTCCGCAGCGCGACGGCGGCCAGCGCCAGTACGTCGAGGTCCCCGTGCCCGAGTCGTCCAGCGAGAGCCTGCAGCCGGTGCTCGACTGGATGGTGGACAACCTGACCGAGGAGCACACGATCCCGGACCTCGCCCGGCGCGCGCGGATGTCGGACCGCACGTTCGCGCGGCGGTTCGTGGCCGAGACGGGGACGACGCCGCTGAAGTGGGTCACCACCCAGCGGGTGCTGCACGCCAGAACCCTGCTGGAGCAGACGAAACTCGGTGTCGAGCAGATCGCCTCGGAGTCCGGTTTCGGCACCGCCGCGCTGCTACGCCACCACTTCCGCCGGGTAGTAGGCGTCCCACCCCAGGACTACCGCCGCACCTTCCAGACCGCGAGCTGACACCCAACCAGCGCCCGCACGGCCGGCCCACATCTGGGGAGCTCGCCGACGCGCGACTACTGGGGAGCTCGCCGACGCGCGACTACTGGGGAGCTCGCCGACGCGCGACTTCTGGGGAGCTCGGACACCTACTGGGGACCTTGAACAAGGTATTTCATGTCCGCGGTCCCCACGTGATGTCCGAGCCCCCTACATCTGGCCAAGTCGACCGCGCTCCCGACCGGCTGCCGGGAGGGCCAGCGCGGTCAGACGGAGCGTTGGTAGGTGCGGAAGGCTCGGGTCGAGAGGTAGGCGACGATGAGGGTGAAGGCCAGGAGATAGGCGAGGTGACGGGTTACTGAGGGCCAGTCGGGGTTGGCGGCAAGGGACTGGCGGGCCGCGACGGTGGCCCAGTCGACGGGGTTGAAGCGGGCGGCCACCCCGACCCAGTGCGGGGCCAGCTCAGGGTTCATCATGATCGACGAGAGGAACGTCAGCGGCAGCGAGACGAACTGGAAGATGCCGATCAGCGCGTCCTGTTGCCGGGTCAGCAGCGCCACCGCGTTGGAGAGCGACCCGAACGCCGTGCCGACGAGCATCGACGCCACGATCGTGACGAGGTACCCGAGCGCGTTCCCGTCGTACCGGGCGCCGGCGGCCATCCCGATCGCGAAGACGAGGATCGTCTGGATCACTGTGGTGGTGGCGTTGCTGAGAAGTTGCCCCGCCATCAGCGCGCCGCGGCGTACCGGTGAGGTGAGCATCCGGTCCATCACCCCGCGCTCCATGTCGGTGATGAAGGTGGTCCCGGCCCAGCCGCTCGACATCAACGCCGTCATCATCACGATGCCGGGCGTCAGGAACGCGATGTATGACGAATCGGAGAAGCCGGGGAGATTCACCACGCCCTTGAACAGTTGGCCGAACAGCAACAGCCAGATCGCCGGCTGCACCAAGGTGAAGGCGATCAGAGCGGGTGACCGGTACTGCGCACGCAACCAGCGGCCGGTGATCATCGCGGTGTGACCGAGCAGTCCACCGGAACGGGCCCGGCCGGTGCCGCTGAGCGGAGTCGCTGTCATCGTGGCCATCAGGCTGCCCTCTCCTCATCGGAAGCTTGTTCGGCCGCCCGGAAGGTGCGACCGGTGTAGCGCAGGTAGACGTCGTCCAGCGTCGGTCGCGCGACTGTGACGGCGGCAACTGCGATCGCCTGCTCCTCGAGAACCCCCAGAACAGCCGGTACTGCGGTCGCGCCGCGGTCGACGCGGGCACGCAAGGTGTTGCCCTCGACAACGATTTCACCGACTCCGGGGAGTCGGCTGATCAAGCTGCGAACCCGGCCCGACGTCGCGGGATCCGCCAGCTCGACCTGGACGGAATCGCCGCGGAGCTCGGCTTTCAGCGCCTCCGGACTGCCTTCGGCGACTACGTTGCCGTGGTCAACGATCGCGAGTTGTCCCGCGAGCCGGTCGGCCTCTTCCAGGTAGTGCGTGGTCAGCAGGACGGTCAGGCCTTCCGTCGCGGAGAGCCGCTCGACCTCGGTCCACAGATCTGCCCGGGCTTCCGGGTCGAGGCCAGTGGTGGGTTCGTCGAGGAAGAGCACGCTCGGCCTGTGGACCAGACCGAGTGCCACGTCGAGCTTGCGTTGCATACCACCCGAGTAGGTGCGGACCTGGCGATCAGCCGCCTGTTTCAGGTCGAACCGCTCGAGCAGCTCGGCGGCCCGGCGTACGGACTCTTGTTTTGAGAGGCCGTAGATGCGACCGCTGAGGACGAGGTTCTCGGTGCCGGTCGCCATCGGGTCGGAGCTGGATTCCTGTGGCACGTAGCCGATCGCGAGCCGTACTTCACGCTGCTGCTTGACGACGTCCAGGCCCGCCACTCGGGCGGTGCCGGAATCGGCGCGGGACAAGGTGGTGAGGATCTTCACCGCCGTGGACTTTCCGGCGCCGTTCGGGCCGAGCAGGCCGAGGACGACGCCCTCGGGAACGGCGAAGGTGAGCCCGTCGAGCGCACGGACAGGCGACTTCTTGCGGGCCGCGGGATAGGTCTTGACCAGGTCGGCCACCTCGATGGCGGGCTGGTTCTGGGCGTGCTGGGGTACAGCCATGGTGTCGAACTCCTCAGTGATGAGTGCGGAGGAGTCGATCCACGAACAGCCTGGCTATCCTGATGGTTGCGCCTTGGGTGCCAGGTCTCGCTTCGGCGGGATCGACTCGAGGAACTGCGGCCCTTGACCTCGGTGTTGCCGCACCTTGGTCGGGGGCCGTCCTATTTCGCTTCCGGTGGGACGTGCTGCAGCCAGGCGAACTCCTCTCCGAAGTACTTGAGCGGGTCCTTGAACAGTTCGCCCGGGTTGATGCCACGTTCGGCCACGATCTCGAAGCCCTTACGCCAGAAGGCGGTGCCTTCCAGCTCGTCGGCCTGGATTTCAGCGGCGAGCCGCCTGGCGAACTTCAGCTCGGCGGTCAGCAGCTCGAGCCGGAACTCCGACTCGACCCAGAAGAGGCGCGGCAACTGCTGGACCTGCAGGGCCTCGTGCGTGGCGACCAGCTCGGCGATCTGCTGCTCGAGCACCTTCGCCCGCTTCTCCAACAGCTCGACCACCCGGTCCGGCGCGAAAGCCGGCAGGTACGCCAACCCCGCCTCCAACTGGCTGAAGTCCTTCTCGGGCGTCCCGATCAGCTCGGTCAGCCAGTCCTCGAACTCTGCCCGGCCGCTGTCGGTGATCGCGTAAACAGTCCGCTCCGGGCGATTCCCGTCGCGGAGCGTCTCGACCGCCTCGACGTATCCGTGCTTGTCCAGCGCCGAGACCACGGAGTACAGCGAGCCGTAGTTCAGCTTGATGCTCACGTCCTTGCCGCGGGCCTTGAGCATCGTGGAGATCTCGTACGGGTGCATCGGCCGCTCGCTGAGGCTGCCGAGCACGGCGAACGCGAGCGCGTTGCCCACCTTGCGCTTCGCCACGGCCAACCTCCTCGATCCCGATTACTCGAAATCGAGTATTCGCCTCCGTGTATCCGCTGTCAAGTCATCAGGCCGGGCGCTCGAAGAGGAGTTCCAGGCCGTCTTCCTCGTCCCACTGGTCACCGATCTGGGTGAAGCCGAAGTGGGCGATGGTCGCCAGCGACCCGACGTTGTCCGGACTGACCGACGCCCGGACAACCTGCACCGCGGGCTCGGCCGCGGCTCGTTCGAGCAGCGCGGCCAGGATCGCCTTCGCGTAACCGCGCCGCCGGTACGCCGGGCCGACCGTGTACCCGACCTCCACCATGCCCCGGTCGTCCGGCGGGCCGTGATACCCGGCGTGCCCGATCACCACACCGTCAGGCTCGGCGACTACCGCGCGGACGATCCACGCGGCGGCTTCCGGTTCGGACTCGAGCTGCTTGAGCCGGTAGTTCCAGAGCCACTTGGAGTCCTCGTCGATGAACAGCCGGCCGAGCTCGACGCCGGATTCCGCCCGCGCTGTTGCGAGATCGCTCGCGAGCAACGCCTCCATCGTCGTACGGGACAACTCCGCGAAGCGGATCTGGTGAGAGGTCATGCGGTCGATGCTGCCGCCGGGGACTCCCGGCGTCCAGGGGATTAGGAGAGCGCTTCGGCGTACCAGGGCTTGATCACGTTGTCGATGATCGCGAGCCGCTCGTCGAAGGGGATGAACGCCGACTTCATCGCGTTGATCGCGAACCAGCGGAAGTCCGCCAGGCCGTAGTCGAACGCCTCCGCCAGCAGGGCCAGCTCACGGCTCATCGAGGTGCCGCTCATCAGCCGGTTGTCCGTGTTCACGGTGACGCGGAACTTCAGCTTCGCCAGCAGACCGATCGGGTGCTGCGCGATGGAGTCGGCCGCGCCCGTCTGCAGGTTGGAGCTCGGGCACATCTCCAGGGGGATCCGCCGGTCCCGCACATACGCCGCGAGCCGCCCGAGCTCGACCTTGCCTTCGAGATCCGTCAGCGCGGCCGACTCGTCGTACGTGATGTCGTCGATGATCCGGACACCGTGGCCAAGGCGGTCCGCGCCGCACCACTGGATCGCCTGCCAGATCGACGGCAGCCCGAACGCCTCCCCGGCGTGGATGGTGAAGTGCGCGTTCTCGCGCTGCAGGTACTCGAACGCGTCGAGGTGTCGGGTGGGCGGGTAGCCGGCCTCGGCACCCGCGATGTCGAAGCCGACCACGCCCGCGTCGCGATAGGCGACCGCGAGCTCCGCGATCTCCATCGAGCGGGCCTGGTGCCGCATCGCGGTCAGCAGCTGACGCGCCACGATCGGGCGTTCGGCATGGGCCATGCCGTGCTCGAACCCCTCGTGCACCGCGCCCACGACCTGCTCGAGGCTGAGCCCGCCGGTCAGATGCTGCTCCGGCGCGTAGCGGATCTCGGCGTACACGACACCGTCCGCGGCCAGATCCTGCACGGACTCACTCGCGACCCGGGTGATCGCCTCGGCGTTCTGCATCACCGCGACCGTGTGCTCGAACGTCTCCAGATACCGCTCCAGCGACCCGGAGTCAGCCGACTCCACGAACCACTGCCCCAACTCGACGGCGTCCGACCGCGGCAACTCATGCCCGATCTCCCTGGCCAGCTCCACGATCGTCTCCGGCCGCAACCCACCATCCAGATGGTCGTGCAGCAACACCTTCGGAGCATCGGTCAACTGGCCTGGCGTGATCATCCAGCCATCCTGCCAGCCCCAGGTCGGCCCGATGCCTCGCGATCCGGCAAACGTTCAAGTTTTCTGGGGGTGGGGCGTGCCATCGTGAGCAGATGATCGACCGACTCCGCAACCGTCCGGAATGGCAGTTCTTCGCGGTCCTGCCGGCGGCGGACCCGGCGCTGGCCGGTCTGTGGTGGCTGCTCCTGCTGGTGCGCGGCGCGCTGCCCGCGGTCTTCGCGATCGCGATGGGCTGGGTGGTCGGGGCAGTGCAGCACGGGTCCGCGCTGACAGCACCGCTGACCTTGATGGGTACGACCTTCATCCTGCTGCAGGTGCTCACTCCGGTACACCAGGCGGTCAGCGCGAACCTCGGGAGCCGCGTCGCCGCCTGGCTCAACGACGCGCTCGCCCGGGCCTGCGTGGAACCGCCCGGCATCGGTCACCTCGAGGATCCCGAGCTGACCGAGGACCTCACCGTCGCCCGGGAGTTCGACCGCGGCCAGACGGGACCGCCGATGTACATGAACGTGGACTTCGTCGCCGGCACGTGGTCGAGCTGGTCGGCGGGGTCGCCTCGGCTGTGGTGCTCTTCGGTTTCACCTGGTGGGCGCCGCTAGTGCTGGTTGCCGCCTGGAGCGCGACGCACTGGTTGCTACGGGAGAGCGGCGTCTGGCGTGATCGCAACACCGCCGAGGTGCGTTCTGCACAACGCCATGCGGACTATGCGTACCAGCTGGCTGTCGAACCGGCCGCGGCCAAGGAGCTACGGTTGTTCGGCCTGGCCGGCTGGGCTGTGCAGCGGTTCACGGACAGGCGGCGTCGGCTCTTCGAGCTGCAGTACAAGGCCACCCGGCTGCGGGAGCGCCCGATGATCTGGTGCCTGCTGATCGTGGCAGCGGCCAACGCGCTCGTCTTCTGGGCTCTGGGGTCGGCCGCCGCCGATGGACGACTGGAGCTCGATCGGCTGGTGGTGTTCGCCCAGGTCGCTGTGGGAGTCAGCATGATCGCCTTCGGCGGACTGAACTGGGTGCTGGACGGAGCTGCCGCACCCGTCGTCGCAGTACAGCGGCTGAAGCCCGCCATGGCACCGGCGGGCGCGCTGGGTACTGGCCGGCGCGCAGAATCAGCTGGACCGACTGCCGGCGCTGCAGCGACGGATCGAGCAGTTCGCGACCCGGTGGGTCGGGGAGCTGTCGGGATCAGGATCCGGGACCTGACTTTCAGCTACCCGCGCTCGGGGCGGCCGGTCTTCGACGGGCTGGAGCTGACTATCCCCGCCGGCTCGTCGCTGGCAGTCGTCGGACAGAACGGTGCCGGGAAAACCACACTGGCCAAGTTGCTGTGCCGGTTGTACGACCCCGATGCCGGCTCGATCGAGGTCGACGGGGCGGACTTGCGCGACCTGCCGGTGGACGGCTGGCGAACGAGGGTTGCCGCGGTCTTCCAGGACTTCCTCCGCCTCGAACTCCCGCTGCGGGACAACGTCGCACCCGCCGGCGCACCGGACGCCGACATCCTCGCCGCGCTCGCCGATGCCGGAGCCGGCGGCCTGGCAGAGCTCGATACCCGGCTGGCTACGGGGTATGAAGGCGGCACCGAGTTGTCCGGTGGTCAATGGCAACGAGTCGCGTTGGCGCGGGCGCTGTGCGCAGTACGGCAGGGAGCGGGTCTGGTCCTGCTGGATGAGCCGACGGCTCAGCTGGACGTCCGGGGTGAGGCAGCGATCTTCGACCGGATCCTGGCGGCCACCCGAGACGTCACCACGATCCTCATCTCGCACCGGTTCTCGACCGTGCGGCATGCCGACCAGATCTGCGTCCTGGAACGCGGCCGGGTGGTGGAGCTCGGCAGTCACGACGAACTGATGGCACTGGGCGGGCGGTACCACACGATGTTCGGCTTGCAGGCGCAGCGATTCGTGGCCGAGGTCGACGAGGAGGGGATGAGCTATGACACGCTCTGACGACCTGCCGAAGGCCGTGCCTGCGATGTGGCGGCTCTGCCGGCTCGGGTACCAGCACGAGCCGCGCCTGCTCGTGTTCGCCTTCGTGATGACGCTGCTGGCCGCGATCCCCGATGCGTTGCTGGCGTTGTGGCTGAAGATCCTGGCCGACGGGGTCCTGTCCGGCGATCGGCGAGCCATCCTCATCGCCGCGGCAGGGATGGCGGTATCCGTGACGGCGACCTGGTTCCTCCGAACGCTGTCCGCCCGGATCTCGCGACGGTTCCGGGATCGCGTCACCATCATGCTGGAGGCTCACGTGGCCCGGCTGCAGGCGACCGTGGCGACCATCGCGCACCACGAACGGCGCGACTACCTGGACCGCCTGTCGGTACTGCGCAAGCAGGTCTTCGTGCTCGACCACATGTACATGTCGCTCTTCTCCACCTGCGGCTGGCTCCTGCGCCTCGGGGTGACGGTCGCCCTGCTGATGTCGATCCATCCGGTGCTCGCATTGCTGGTGGTGTTCGCGCTGCCGACGGTGATCAGCTCCAGTTGGCGTCCCGGCGTCGAGCGCGAGACCGAGGAACAGAACGCCGCGCATCAACGGCTCGCCGATCATCTGTTCCGTACTGCGACCACCCCTGCGCCCGGCAAGGACGTCCGGGTGACCGGAATCGGCCCGGACCTGGTGGCAAGCCGGCGACGCGAGTGGGAGCGCTGGTATGCGCCGATCGCCGCAGCCCGCTGGACCAGCGCCGGCTGGCACGCTGCCGCCTGGGCGGTGTTCGGGGCCGCGTACGTCGGGGCTGTGCTGCTGGTCGCGTCCGGGTTGCACGGTTCGGTGGGTGACGTGCTGCTCATCCTGGCGGCGGGCGCGCGGCTCTCGTCGTACATCGGCGCGACGGTCGGTGAGATCGGCTTCCTGCGCGGAATCTGGCTGGACGGATCGCGCCGACTGGTCTGGCTGGAGGACTACGCCGCCTCGTTCGACGCCGAGGCCGACCTTCCTGTCCCCTCGCGCCTGGTTGACGGTATCCGGCTCCAGGGAGTGTCCTTCGCCTACGCGGGATCGGACAAGCTTGCCCTGGACAACGTTGAGCTGGACCTCCCGGCCGGCCGGGTGATCGCGGTGGTGGGAGAGAACGGCGCCGGCAAATCCACGCTGGTGAAGCTGATCGCGAAGTTGTACGAGCCGACCGCCGGCCGCATCCTGCTCGACGGTCAGCCGCTGAACCGGATGCCGGCCGAGGCCTGGCGAGACCGGATCGCCGGCGCGTTCCAGGACTTCTTCCGCTTCGAGTTCCTGGCTCGGCACAGTGTCGGACTCGGCGACCTGGCCCGGCTGGACGACGAACCCGCGGTCGCCGCCGCGGTCGTCCGCGCCGGCGCGGACGACGTGGTCGACAGGCTCGAGGACGGCCTCGACACCCAGCTCGGATCCACCTGGCCGGGTGGCGCGGAGATCAGCTTCGGTCAATGGCAGAAGCTGGCACTCGCCCGCGGATTCATGCGGGACCAGCCGTTGCTTCTCGTCCTCGACGAACCGACCGCCGCGCTGGATGCCGAGACCGAGCACGCCTTGTTCGAGCGGTACGCAGCAGCGGCCAGGGACAGCACCGACGGGCGGATCACGATCTTGGTGTCGCACCGCTTCTCCACTGTGCGGATGGCTGATCTGATCGTGGTGCTGGACGGCGCCCGGCTGGTGGAGACGGGAACCCACGACGAGCTGATGGCGCTGGGCGGGCAATACGCCGAGCTGTACCGGATCCAGGCCGCCGCCTACCGGTGATGGTCAGTCAACCTGCCCTGCATTGCCCCGACCTGCCCGCCGAAGGCCCGCGTGTCCCACGACTCCGTGGCCCGAAGCTGACATCCATGAATGATTCGACCGCCACCCCACGCTTCGCCAGCGCACCACCTTCAGCCTCGATGCCCGAGTGGTACCCCGAACTCCTGGACTCCGCGTCAGCGCACATTTCGAGTGGACACCGACGTGCCGTCTCGGCAGCCAACACTGAACTGCTCGGCTCCTACTGGTCGATCGGCCAGGAGATCCTGAGCCGCCAGAGCCAGGAGGGATGGGGCAGCAGAGTGATTGACAGGCTGTCGACCGACCTCAAGTCGCGGTTTCCGGCGTCCAAGGGATCGCCGCGCAACCTCAAGTACATGCGAGCGTTCGCCTCGGCCTGGCCGGAGCGCGCAATTGTGCAAGCGCCGCTTGCACAATTGCCTTGGTACCACCACCTCGCGCTCCTGCAAAAGCTCGACGACTCAGACCTACGCCTTTGGTACGCCCGCGCAGCCGTAAACCACGGCTGGAGCCGCGATGTACTGGCTCTCCAGATCGACGCCCGGTTCCACGAGCGAGCGGGCAAGGCAGTCACCAACTTCGCGACCGCGATTCTGGACGAGCGATCCGACCTGGCTCAGCCGGCAACGCGCGATCCCTACCTCTTCGACTTCATCAGTGCTGCCGAGAAGATGCGCGAGCGCGACCTCGAACAAGGCTTGATCGAGCACGTTGGCAAGTTCTTGCTCGAATTGGGCCAGGGGGTTTGCCTTCGTCGGCCAGCAGGTTCGTCTCGAGCTTGCCGGCGAGGAGTTCTACTGCGATCTGCTCTTCTACCACCTCGAACTGAGGTGCTACTGGGTTTGAACTCAAGGCCGTTCCGTTCGACCCTGCGTTCCTCGGCCAGTTGGGCCTTTACACAGCTGTGGTTGACGACATCCTCGCGAAGCGCGGCGATCAACCAACCATTGGCCTGCTGCTCTGCAAGACGAAGAAGGACGTCGTCGCCGAGTACGCCCTGCGGGGATTCCGGGCACCCATCGGCGTCTCGGCATGGACCACTGCGATCAGCAAGTCGTTGCCTGAGGAGTTCCGTTCGGTGTTTCCGAGCGTGGCTGAACTGGAGGCCTAGCTGGCGGCTGCTCCCGGGGACGACTGATCAGGCGGGGTGAACTTTGAAGACGGGGAAGCCGGGGGCTACGTGAAGCAGCGTTTCGGTGGGGGAGTCGGGCTTGACGTCGTCGCCGAAGAAGGCCCCGACCTCCCAGGCCCACTTCTTCAGGTACGCGCGGAGGATGTCGGGCTTGTCGGCGTCGGAGAGTTCCTCGGCGCGGAAGGTCTCGACCTTGCGGCCGATGCGGAGTTGACCCTCGGTGCTGACGCGGAGGTTGCGGACCCACTGAACATGCCCGCGCGGGGCGACCAGGTAGCGCTCGCCGTCCACCACCAGCAGGTTGACCGGATTGCTGCGCCACTCGCCGGACTTGCGGCCGGGGACCGAGAGGATCCGGCTGCCCATCAGGCTGATGCCGGCCTTCGCCAGCGCCGACACCACCTTGTTGAACACCAGCATCGAGCGCCGACCGCCGGTGAACACTCGCTTGTCGTTGTACTCCTGCATGGCGGGTCGCCTTCCTGATTGCGAGAGCGGTGCTCTCTCTTGTGATCAGTGAACAACACGGGCTTCCGCGTGTCAAGAGCGGCGCTCTCGATTTAGTTCACCGCTCATGGCAGACTGATCGGCATGAACGCCGGCCGCACCGCAAGAGACCGGGCCCGCGCCGAGCTGACCCGGGAGATCAAGGACGCCGCGCGACGCCAACTCGCGGTCGAGGGCGCCGAACGACTCTCGCTGCGCGCGATCTCCCGGGAACTCGGCATGGTCTCGTCCGCGCTCTACCGCTACTTCCCCAGCCGCGACGAACTCCTCACCGCGCTCATCATCGACGCGTACGACGCCCTCGGCGCCGAGGCAGAAGCGGCAGCCCGGGACGAGGAGAATCCACGCGAGGCCTGGCTGGCGGTTTGCCACGCGGTGCGCGACTGGGCCAGGAAGCACCCGCACGAGTACTCGCTGATCTATGGCTCACCAGTCGCCGGGTACCAGGCTCCCGAGAGCACGATCCAGCCCGCGAGCCGGGTCGCGGTCGTGTTGCTGGGACTCCTCGGCCGGGCTTACTCGGAGGGCATGCTGGCTCCGCTCGACGAGGCACCGGAGCCGACCGGCCTACTGGTCGAGCAGGTCGCCACGCTCGCGGCGATAGCGCCCGGCGTACCGGCGAAGGTCTTGATCCGCGCTGTGATCGCGTGGACGCAGCTCTTCGGGATGATCAGCTTCGAGCTCTACGGCCAACTGGTCGGCACGATGGACCCAGCCGACGAGTTCTTCGCCCACGCACTGGCACAAATGGCCGACTTCCTCGGCTTGGGCGGACGGCCGGCACTCACCAACCCCGCCGATCCAGGCGCTGCCGCCTCGCTCTGAGCGTAGGAACTCCGGACATCGCCAGCTTGGTGAGTGCCGGCGGTCCGGGGGTCAGCGGAAGGCTTCGGGGAGGGGGAGGTCGAGGGCTCGTTCGACGCGGCGGATGTACTGCTCGCGTGGGATCGCGGTCGCGCCGAGAGTCGCGAGGTGGTCCGTGACCCATTGGATGTCGAACACGCGGTCGGCCGCGTACTTGTCGCTGAGGAGTTCGACGAGCCCGGCGACGGCGGCCTTCGACCCGTCGGTCTTGTGGTGGAACATGGACTCCCCGGCGAACAACCCGCCGATCGCCACGCCGTACAGGCCGCCCGCCAGCTCGTCACCGTCCCACGCCTCGACCGAATGGACCCAACCCATCCGGTGCAGCAGGGTGTACGACTCGATGATGTCCGCGTCGATCCAGGAGCCGGGCCTGCGCGGGTCTGCGCAGGCACGGATCACCTGATCGAAAGCAGTGTTGATCCGGATCTCGAAGCGCTGCCGCGCCCGCCGCAACGACCGGGACGGCTCGAATCCCTCCACCTCGATCACTCCGCGCTCCACCGGTGACCACCAGAGCAGCGGACCGTGGCTGTCCGGCATCGGGAAGAGCCCACGCCGGTATGCCGCGAGCACCGTGCCGGGCTCGAGATCTGCCCCGGCTGCGACGACGTCGCTGGGTCCGGCAACCGCGACCGGCGGAAAGTCCCACACGGATGCAGGAGGTTCGACTGGCACCCGACCATCCTCGCCTACCGCCTCGAATCCGAGACGCCGGGCAGGGGTTACAGCGCCACTCGCAGACCGGGACTGGCCAGAATGACAGGGCAGCCTGCTACCTGAGCGGCCTCATCGAGCAAGCGCAGGATGGACAAGATCACGGCACCGATGTCTTCTGCGGAGGCGTAACGCTGCAGGGTCCGGCAGCACCCGCTCCCAGGTCGAGCAGCACTGGGCTGGCTGAGGCATGAGCGTCCAGGGCTCTGTCGGGGTTTCTCCCGAGTGGCGGTGTGCTGGGTGGCACGTAGAGTTGAAGGTGCTGCGCTCATCACCGGACTCCGGTGAGGGTGTCCGAGTTCTGAAGGAGTGCCGTGGCCGGAGTAGCAAGGTTCGTCGCCAGCAATCTCGCGCCCGCCGCTCAGCGGTTCGCGCCGCAGGCGGCGGCGGGCATCCTCCGCCAGGTGCTCGAGATCGCCATCGACGGGTACCAGCGATTCCCCGGCGCGGAGAAGATCGCCGAGAACAAGCTGAGCAAGACCGGCAACGACCCGCAACTCGCGATCGACGCGGTGATCGACCAGCACATCCGGCTCGCCGGGGTGCAGGGATTCGTCACCGGTCTCGGCGGTCTGATCACACTGCCCGTCTCGCTCCCGGCGAACTTGACCGGCATCGCGATCGTGCAGACCCGGATGGTCGCGGCGATCGCGCACCTGCGCGGTTACGACCTGGACGACCCGAGGGTCCGGACTGCGGTGATCACCTGTCTGCTTGGCGAGGACGGGGTCGCGGACCGGCTGAAGAAGTCGAGCCTGGTGACGTCTCCGCTGGCGATCGCCACCGCCCCCGTCTTCGACCCGGAGCTGGATCGGCAGGTGGCCGGCGAGGTGGTGGGCGAACTGATCGCCCGGATCAGCGGCAAGAAGATGGTCTTGACCGTGACCCGGCGGATTCCCCTGCTGGGTGGCGCGGTTGGCGGCGGGGTCGACGGCTGGTCGACGTATCGGATCGGTCAGTACGCCGACAAGAGCCTGGTCCGGCGGATCCCGCGATCCCTCGAGCAGTGACCGCTCCGTTCTGCTGACGACCTGGGGTACGCCGGCCGGACCGCCGCAATCAGGTGAAACTGTCGGTGCTCCCTGTCACGCTGACTTGGTGAGTACTCGTCGCGCCGAGCTAGGGGATTTCCTCAAGGCACGCCGGGCCCAGGTCAGCCCTGAAGAGGTCGGCCTGCCGCCCGGAGGACGCCGTCGTACGCCGGGTCTGCGGCGTGAGGAGCTTGCCCACCTCGCGGGCGTCGGGGTGACTTGGTACACCTGGCTGGAGCAGGGGCGTCCTATCAACGCCAGCGGGCAGGTGCTCGACGCGGTGGCGGCGACCTTGCGGCTGACCGCGACCGAGCGCGCCCACCTCTACCGGCTGGCCGAGGCGACCCCGCTTCGGCCGAAGCTCGGCGTCTGCGCGAGCGAACTGGTGATGACGGAGATCGTGACCGCGCTGGATCCGTTACCGGCGGTGATCACGAACACCCGCTTCGACATCATCCAACCGAACAAGGCGTTCAGCGATCTCTTCCACGACTGGCACACGCTGCCCTGCGTGCACAAAAACCTGCTCTGGTGCATCGTCACCGAGCCGCTCGCACGCCAGCAGCTACTGAACTACGACGACGAGGTGCCCTACCTGGTCGCGCGCCTCCGGTCGGCCTACGCGGAACACATCGGCGATCCGGACTGGGAGGTCGACCTGGCCCGGCTCCGCAAGCTGAGCCCCGAGTTCGAGCGCCTGTGGTCCCGCCACGAGGTTGCCGACTGCACACCGCGCCCTCGCCACGTCGCCCACCCGATCGCCGGCGAACTGCACTTCACCGTCACCGAACTCGCAGTGCCGGCCCACCCCGACCTGGTCATGTTCGTGGAGACTCCTGCGGACGAGTTGACCCGACAACGTCTACCGCTGACCCGTCGGGACCCTGTGGCGGTGTGACCGCCCAACTGCTGAGGAGCTTGAGCTGCTCCTCGGACGGTGAGCCTGCCGCCGCGGTGTAGACGATCACCAGCCGGGATCAGCGATTCGTCTGGTGCGGTCAGCCGGCCAGGGCCTGGACTACTCGGCTGGCGGACGGTTTGCCTAGCTTGTCGGCCATCCAGACGCTCGTCGCGACCAGCTTCTCCAGGTTGACGCCGGTCTCGATGCCGAGGCCGTCGAGCTGCCAGACGAGGTCCTCGGTGGCGAGGTTGCCGGTCGCGCTCTCGGCGTACGGGCATCCGCCCAGGCCGCCGGCCGAGCTGTCCACGGTGGTGACGCCCTCGCGCAGTGCGGTCAGGGTGTTCGCCAAGGCTTGGCCATAGGTGTCGTGGAAGTGCACGGCTAGCTTGTCCACACCGACGCCGGCTTTGCCGAAGGCCTCGATCAGGCTGATGACCTGGCCCGGAGTCGCCACGCCGATGGTGTCGCCGAGGGACAACTCACGGCAGCCGAGGTCGACGAGGCGGGCGCCGACCTTCACGACCTGGTCGATCGGTACGTCGCCCTCCCACGGATCGCCGTAGCACATCGAGACATAGCCGCGGATGGTCAACCCGGCGGCCAACGCCCGCTCGACGGTCGGCGCGAACATCGCGAACTGGTCGTCCAGGGTCGAGTTCAGGTTCTTCGCCGCGAAGGTCTCCGTCGCACTGGCGAAGATGGCGATCTCTCGTACGCCCGCTTCCAGCGCGCGATCGAGGCCGCGCTCGTTGGGGACCAGGACAGGCGCCCGTACTGCGCTGGGCAGTTCGAGCGTGGCGAGGAGTTCGGCGGCATCCGCTAGCTGCGGTACCCACTTCGGATGCACGAAGCTGGTGGTCTCCACGGTCGTCAGGCCGGCATCGACCAGGCGGTTGATGAACTCCACCTTCACCGCGAGGTCCACGATTGCGGACTCGTTCTGCAGCCCGTCCCGGGGGCCGACCTCGTAAATCGTGACCTGGTCAGGCAAGCCCTCTGCTCGGACCCGCTGCGGCTTCCGCACTGCTTGCCTCCATCTGGTTCTGCCTGGTGCAGGTACTTCCATCCGCCTACCTGGTGTGCAGGTGGTTTCATCCCGGCTCGGAGGGGTTTCCTCCACAATGGCTCGTGATGACAACTCTGGCTGACATTCTGCGCGGCATCGAACGCGGTGTCTTCCCCGCCCCGGACCTGAGCATCACCGTGGTCCCGGCGCCCTCGGACCGCGACACCTGCGTCATCGGCCTGACCGCCCACATCGTGGTCGCCGCCGACGTCGACCCCGCCTGGGTCGCGGACCAGCTCGACCTCGACGACATAGCGGCTCCGCTCAACCCGCCGTTCCTGTACGCGCTGGAGCAGTTGACCGGCCGCGAGGTGAACGGCATCGACGCCATGCTGGTCGCGCCCGCCCTGACCGAGCCCGCAGAACGAGCTGAACTGACCAGCGACCTGACCGAGCTCACGGACCTCGATAGGCCGCGCATCCGCAGGGCCCAGCGCTATCGCGACGACGTCCGCGCCTATACCGACCCGTATGGCGGGCTGGTCCTCACCGGCCTTGGCCTGGCCGGTCGGCAGGAGTGCGCCTTGGAGGTGCCGGAGGATTCTCGAGGGAAGGGTCACGGCCGGCGCCTCGCAAGGGCGGCCCGCGCTCTTGTCGCACCCGGCACCCACATCTGGGCCCAGGTGACCCCTGGCAACGCGGCTTCCCTCCGCGCTTTCCTCGCAGCCGGCTACCTCCCGGTCGGCTCCGAGGCCCTCCTCGTTCGCTGACGCCCTGGCACAGCCAGCTCCGGGCTGTGAAATCCCTGCGCCGAAGGACCCCGCTGCTGCGGTAGAGCGGGCTCCCCTTGACTAATCCGTAGCGTGTACGGGTGGGCGGCGGTGGTAGGTGGGGAGTTCGTCGGCGTAGAGGTCTCCTCGGTAGATGCCGTGGAGGATCTCGCTCTCGTAGCCCTTGAGTTCGGGCATGCCCAGAGTGCGGGCTACCTCCAGCTCGGCGGCAGCGTCGTACGGGACGCGGACGAACTGGATGGAGAACGGCGCGGGGTCGAGCGTGTCGGGAATGCCCTCGAGGATGACGTACACCGGGGTGGGGTCGCTCATGCTGTTGCCGACGCTGCCGGTGTTGAAGAGGGTGAGTCCGAGGTCGCTCTCGTAGAACGCTTCGTGGGTGTCGCCGTAGCCGACCACGGTCGGGACCAGGCCGTCGCCGGTCGCCTCCGTGTTCGCGAACAGGCCGAGGAACTCCTGCTCGTCATGGTCGAACCGGACCCGTCGATGCACGGTGGTCGCCGACGCGTGGAAGAGGCGGATCCGTCGGCCGCTCATCACGAAGTCGTGGCTGAACGGCAGCTCGCGCAGCCACGTCCACTGGTCCTCGCGGAGTTCCTTCTTCCACCACCGCAGGCTTTCATTGTCGATCTCGCGGTCCGGGTCCGGCAGGAAGTCGTCCCAGTTGCCGAGGATGTTCACCTCGCACCTCTCCCGGCAGAGGTCCACCACCGCTCTTCCCCGCGGTCCCTTGCCGACATAGTCGCCGAGGTTGAAGATCCGCCGGATCCCCCGCGCCTCGATATCCGCCAGCACCGCCTCCAAAGCCGTCAGATTGCCGTGCACATCCGAAATCAGCGCGATCCGCTCCAAACCCATGCCCCAGATCATCCGTGCCCGACAGTTCACTCGCCGCCATCGGGGGGCAGGGGACTGTCCCCCGCGCAGGCTGGAACCTCTGGCACGCGAACCGAGTCGGCGGGCGTTGCAGGTGCGGCTGGTCGGCGTCGCCAGGCTGCGTGATGGTGGTCGTCGAGGGTTAGGTGCTGCCGGTTGGGCCGGGGGGTTGCGCGGTGGGGGGCGGCGGTGAGTTGCGTGTGGGGGTGCGGGGGCGGGAGGAGCCGGAGGTGGGAGTGCCGCCGGCGGGCTCGCCGGCTGAGTGGGAGGCTGCGCCGGCGAGGGCGCTGCCTGCCTGTTTGGCGACGGTGATGGCTGCGCCGGCTGCGGCCAGACCGGCGGTTGCACCCACGCGGGCGGCGCCGCCGGCGCGGCTGCCTGCTGAGGAGGCGCCGCGTGAGGAACCGCCGCCCGAGGAACCACCGCCGGACGGACCGCTGCCGGAGGGGCCGCCGCTGGACGAGGCGGCATGGGAGGAACCGCCGCCGGACGAGCCGCCTACGAAGGAGCGGCCCACGTTGACGGCGCCGGAGGCCAGGCCGCCCGGGTCGGCGACCGCGCCGCCCATGGCCGAGCCTCCGCCTGCGACGGCGGCGGTCACGGGTACGGCGAATCGCAGCAGCGCGGGGAGCGCGAAGATGGCGAGCAGCAGCATCATCAGGCCGGTGAGCACCTGCACCACCTGGTTGCCGGACCTGGTCGTCATACCCGCCTCCGACATCTTGATCGCGGCGGCGTAGATGAGAGCCGCGGCCGGTTTGTAGGCGATGAACGCCAGGGCCCAGCCGCAGTACTTCTTGAACCAGCTCCTGCCGACTTCGGTATTGGTCGCCGCGGCCGCCAGCGGGAAGGTCGCGGCGAGCAGTACGAGCATCGCCGAGCGGATCAGCAGGAGTACCACCTGGATCAGCGACGCAATGAGCACCACACCTGCCGCGCAGAGGTACAGCACCAGCGGCAACTGCTGCGCTGTCGTCTCGGCGGTGCCGGGCATCACCGCGTTGCCGAACGCGCTGTCGAAGGTCTGGTCATCCGGGACGGCCTGGTTCACCAGATCGATCGCGAACTTGTCGGACCACTCCGCCAGCAGCTGCAGGGTTGCCGTGCCAGCGGCGGAGACCACGATGAACAATATTGTTGCCTTCAGCAACTGCTTGAGCGGCTCGGCGCGCTGTTCCCAGGCGATCCGCGTGCCGGCCACCAGGATCGCCAACGTGAAGACGGCCGTGGACACCGTCACCACGTGCTGGTGCAGGAATCCGACTGGTCCGCTGTCGGTCCATCGGTCACCATTTGCGGTACCGAGATTCGGACTCTCGATCTTGACCCAGAAGGTCGAGATGGCGTGCAGACTCTCGAGCGCGGACTTTCCCATCTCGAGCGACAGTCGGCGGAACGCATCGCCGACGACCTCCTGGAGACCTTCGTTGGTGCGGCACCTGAAATCTGCCGGGAAGCACATCAGACACCGCTCCAGGCAACGAATCCGGCCAGGTTCCACTGCTGAGCGTACGGCTCTCCGATTGATTCGCCGGGTGCCGGCGGGAGCAGCCGCCAGTCGCCGTCGTACCACACCAGGGTGAAGGTGGCGCTCACGACGGCGGTATCGAAAGGTACCGCCAGGGCCAAGGTGGTGCGATCGCCGCTGGCATCGAGTACGCGGAATCCAGCGACCCGGCCGGGTTCGTTGTCCGGTGGCGGAGTCTGCCTTCGTATTTCGGTGAGGAACGCGTCGGTATCCGGGCCGGGCAGCATCAGCTTCTGGACGGTTGCGCTTGCCTTGCGCAGATCGGCGAGCGCGGCGATCGCACTGTAGGCCGCGTAGACCGCACCCGTCGGCGAGTGGGCGAAACATCTTCGGAAGCCGTCGGGATCGACCTTCGCCGGTCCGTACGCCGCTGAGCGCGGAACCACCACCCGCCGGCTGACCTCCCACCCGTCCACCGCAGGTGCCTTCAACGGGATCGCCTGTTCGCCGCCGGCCAGCCCGCACCTGCTTGCGGTGCCGCCCGCACCAGCACCAGCCGGTGTCGCGGGTCCAGCGGGCGGCGCGAGACTAGCTGAGGTTGAAGTGGGGTCATGGTCAGCAGAACCCGCTGTGCCCGGGGCCTCGGCGGACCCCGCGCCGCCCGAACCCGCAGTACCGGAGACGGCCGAAGCAGTCGGGTCTCCGGACGGCGAACGGAGGCCGGTGATGATCAGGACGCCGCCGCAGAGCAGAATGGCTCCGATCACGATGCAGGCCGCGACGAATCCTCGGCCGAAGGGTGAATGGTCCTCGTTCTCGCTCATGGCGACCCCGATCTGCGGTGCTCGTACCTGGTCAGATCACCAAGCCTGGCAAAGATCGGCGGACCGCCGCGGAAGTTATCCACAGGCGGAAGTCACGCTCGATCTCCCATCGATCGCGTCTCGACCTGTAGCCGAAAGGTCACCCCGTGTAGCGAAGTGACCTAGTCAGCTAATAGAGTCCGCGCATGACCATCGCGCCATCGCTTTGCTCGCCCCTAGCGCTCGCCGATGCAGAACCCACTCACGCCGCCGAACCCTGGGAAAGCGACGTGATCACCGCGTACGGCCTGCTGCGCGAAGCAGCGGCCGAACTCGATCAACTGATGCGCCATTCCCTCAAGCGCAGTGGTCTGCAAATGGCAATGTTCGAACTGTTGCTGCGGCTTGCCCGTAGCCACGGGGAGAAGCAGCGTCTCACCTCACTCGCCCGGGAGCTGACCGTCACCACCGGCGGCATCACCCGGCTGGTCGACCGTGCCGAGAACCTCGGCCTGGTGCGTCGGGAGCCCTGTCCCGACGACGCCCGCGGGTCGTTCGCGGTTCTCACGGAGGAGGGCAAGCGGCGGCTGCGCGAAGCACTGCCGGACCACCTCCTCGAGATCGACAGTCTGTGGATGTCCCAGCTGGCGGACGAGCGGGAGCTCGTTCTCGGCAGGCTCCGCCGGGTCCGTGACAATGCCCGCCGCTGGCCGAACGGCCGGCCCAACCTGGGCCCGATCAGCCCTGCCGATCGGCTCTGACCACCTCCATTCGCAACCTCCGTATTACCCGCTACTAACGGATGCGGCGTCTGACTGGCGTCGGGCGCCGCTCCGAGCAATTGTTGAGACGTGAATCAACCCCAGCCCCGGCGACGGTCCGGCCTGTACCTCCGCGCGGCTGTCGGCGGCGTCCTCGCCGCACTGGCTGGTCTGGCCGCCGGTGGAGTGGCGGCGGCGGTCCTGGGCACCTCGCAGACCCCCGTCGTCGCGATCGGCTCAGCCTTCATCGACCGGGTCCCGCCCTGGCTCAAGGATCTGGCGATCTCCCTCTTCGGGACCCATGACAAGACCGCCCTCAAGACCGGCATCCTCATCGTCCTGCTCGCCCTCGCCGCGGTTGGCGGCATTCTGGCCGTACGGCGGTACTGGGCGGGCGCCGCTGTCGTCGTGATCCTGGCCGGAGTGGCCGTGATCGCCGCCACGACTCGTCCGGACGCCGGCCAGACCGGGTTCGTCCCGTCCTTCGTCGCCGGTATCACCGCGCTGATCATTCTGCGGTTGTTCTCCCAGCGCCTCTCCGGGCTGTTGAAGTTTCCGGACGACGGTGTCAGCCGAAGGGGATTCCTCCAACTCTCGGCGGGTGTCGCTCTCGGCTCGGTGGCGGTCGCCGCCCTGGGGAACGTGGTCGGTGGACGCCGATCGGCCGTTACCGACGCTCGCGCCGCACTGAAACTGCCGTTGCCGCCCAGCCTGAACCCGCCGGCCGGGGTACAGGCTGCGGGTGCGACGCCGTGGGCAACGCCGAACGCGGATTTCTACCGGATCGACACCGCATTGTCGGTTCCGCTGATCAAGCCGGCGGACTGGAAGCTGCGGATCCACGGCATGGTCGAGCGAGAGATCGAGTTGACCTTCGACGATCTGCTGAAGCGCAACGTCGTGCACAAGTGGGTGACGCTCACCTGCGTCAGCAACGAGGTCGGCGGTGACCTGATCGGCAACGCGCTCTGGTCCGGCGTACTGCTGAAGGATCTGCTCACCGAGGCCGGACCGTCCTCCGACGCGGATGCGATCCAGTCGACCTCCAAGGACGGGTTCACGGCCGGCACTCCGCTTAGCACGCTGCTGGACGATCGCGAGTCGATGCTGGCGTTCGCGATGAACGGGCAGCCGCTGCCGGTCGAGCACGGTTTCCCGGTGCGGATCGTCGTACCGGGTCTGTACGGGTATGTGTCCGCGACCAAGTGGCTGACCGATATCGAGGTGACCCGGTTCGATCAGTTCCAGGCGTACTGGACGCCGCGCGGGTGGTCCGAGCTCGGGCCGATCAAGCTGTCCTCGCGGATCGACGTACCCCGGTCCAAGGCGTCCGCCGGCTCGGTGACGGTGGCAGGGGTCGCGTGGGACCAGCATGTCGGGGTCTCGAAGGTCGAGGTCCGGGTGGATGGAGGCCCTTGGCAACAAGCGACGCTCGCGACCGACGCGTCGATCGACACCTGGCGGCAGTGGCACTGGAACTGGGACGCGCCGCGCGGCAACCACGTGCTGCAGGTCCGCGCGTTCGACGCCAAGGGCAACCCTCAGATCGAGAGCCAGGCCGCCCCGGCCCCGAACGGCTCCACCGGCCTGCACAGCGTCGACATCAAGGTCGGCTGACGGCCTCCAGCACCATCGGCAGGAAGGTGTGTTCCAGCGAACCGGCTGGAACCTCCTTGGGCTCCAGCAGGCTCTGCGACCGAGCACCTTCGTGCAGTGCGATCACCAGGCGGACGAACTGCTCCGGCGGGACACTCAGCCGCAAGTCGCCGGCAGCGGTGATCTGCTCGACCAGCGCGGTCAGCCGCTCCCGGAACATCCTCCGCTGCTGATTCAGCGCCTTCGCAGCCTCCGGATCGCGCAACGCGTGCAGGGTGAACTCCATCGAGATCAGATGCCACTGCCGCTGATCAGGTGCTGCGTCGTCGAGCAACCCCAGTACTGCGTCCAGCAGCGTGCCGGCCTGGTTCGCCAACTCCGGTAGGAGCGCGCTGATCTGCTCGAGCAGCCGGTCGGTGGTCGCCTGGAACAAGGCGAGCACGAGCTCGTCCTTGGACCCGAAGTTCGAGTAGAAGGCGCCCCGGGTGAACCCGGCCCGCTCGCAGATGTCCTCCACCGAAGCCCCGTGGAAGCCACGCTCGGCGAATACGCCGAGAGCCCCCTCGAGCAGGCGGGCCCGAGTGGCGGAGCGGCGTCGCTTGGGTGTTTCCATGCCCTTAGGATACAGTTCCGTATTGAATACACAACTGTATTGAACTGAACGGGGTTGTCCACGATGGAGCTCAAGGCCCACGCGATCAGCGTGCGAGGTCCGCATGCGCCGATACTGAACGCCACCACTCTCTGCGTCCGCGACCACCAGTTGGCTCTGCTCGCGGGCTACCCCGGGCCAGGGCACGTGGCGGCGGCCCTGAGCATGTCCGGTCGACTCCGGCCGGACGGCGGTGACGTGAAGCTGGACGGGCAGGGCGACGCCGGCTTGCTGCGCCGGCGCGTGGCCGTCGTGGATGCCCCCGGCATCACCGAGCCGGACGACGCCCTGCCGGTGCGGACGGTCGTCGGCGAGGAGCTCGCGATCGCTGGTCGAAAGGCCGGGCGCAAGGCGGTGCGGGAGTGGTTGGCGGAGCACGGCTGGGCGGCTTTCGCGGACAAGCGGTTCGAGCACCTTCCGGTGGCAGTGCGGACCCGCCTGCTGGCTGAGCTGACGGTGGCTCGGCCTGACGTGAACGTGGTGATCCTGACGATGCCGGATCGGCTCGGCGGGGATCCCCACGACTGGTACGGCGTTGGGCGCGAACTGGCGGCGCGGGGATACGCCGTAATCGTCACGTGCGCGGATACCTCGGCCCGGTTGCTCGGCGTACCGGCTGCGCAGTTGGGTTCGGTGGATCCGCCCGAGCCTGTACAGGTCGCACCAGCCGCGCCGATCGAACCCGTCGGACCGATCGAAGAAGCGAAGACCAAGCCCGTCGCCCTCACTGAGGACCCGAGGACGAAGCCCGCAGTACCGGTCGAAGAGGAGCTGGAAGAAGCATGACCGCCGTCCGGATGGCCTTGAGCGAGTTGCGGCGGTTGACCGCTGGACGGTTGCCGAAGCTCGCCGTGGTGGCTCTGCTCTGCGTGCCGATGCTGTACGGCGGGCTGTACCTCTACGCGAACCACGATCCGTACGGGCGGCTCGACAAGGTGCCGACGGCTGTCGTCGTGGAGGACGAGGGGACGACGTTGTCCACGGGCGAGAAGCTGTCCGTGGGTCCGCAGGTCGCCGACGAATTGGTAAAGTCGAGGAGCTTCGACTGGCACCGCGTCGACCGGGCTGAGGCGACCTCGGGCGTGTCCGACGGGCGGTACGAGTTCGCGCTGGTGCTGCCGAAGACGTTCTCGGCGGATCTCGCCTCCAGCGCGGAGTTCGAGCCGCGGCAGGCGACGCTCGAGCTGACCACGAACGACGCCAACAACTACCTCGCGCACACCATCGCGAACCAGGTGGTCGCGCAGGTCACCAAGACGGTCGCCGCCCAGGTGAGCGAGACCGCGGCGAGCAAGCTGTTGGCCGGGTTCAGCACCATCCACGGGCAGATCAGCCAGGCCGCGACCGGGGCAGGGCAGTTGCAAAGCGGTCTCACCTCCGCCAATGCCGGAGTCGGTCAGCTCGAGACGGGTGCGACCCAGCTCAATACCGCTCAACAGCAGCTGTCCACTGGCGCGACCAAGCTCTCGACGGGTCTGGGACAGGCGTCGAAGGGCGCGACTGATCTTGCGACTGGCGCAGGCCGGCTGAGCAGCGGGCTCGGGACCTTGAAGACCAAGACAGCGAGCCTGCCCAAGCAGACCGAAGATCTGGCCGACGGCGCCGATAAAGTTGCTGCTGGCAACGAGCGGATCGCGACCACCGGGCGGCAGGTGGCGACCGCTTCCAACACGTTGGTGAAGGACCTCAGCAGCCTGGACCAGGGCTTGGCCGCGCGACTCGCGGCACGCGGATTCACCCAGACGCAGATCAACGCAGTACTGGATGAGACCGCCAAGTTGCGCGGCCCGGTGGTTGCCGCGAACGGCAAGATCCAGTCCGCGTCCAGCCAGCTCAACCAACTCGCCACCGGGGCCAGGCAGGTCTCGAACGGCGCAGCGACCCTGGCTGGGGCAACGCCTGCTCTGACCTCCGGCATCAGCAGTGCCGCGTCCGGAGCTGAGAAGCTGAACACCGGCGCGACGCAGCTGAAGAACGGGCTCGGCACACTGCAGACCGGCGCCTCGCAACTCGCCGCCGGCGAGCAGCAGGCGGTCACCGGACAGGAACAGCTGCTCACGGGCGTCAACAATCTCGCGACCGGCATCGGCAAGTTGAAGACCGGTGCGACCGAGCTGAACACCGCGTTGACGAACGGCGCGAAGCAGATCCCGGACCCGTCACCGGAAGCGCGGAAGGCGGTCGCCGAGACGTTGGGCGCACCGATCGGTTTGAAGAACACGTCGCAGGCGACTGCCGACAGCTACGGCGCCGGGCTCGCTCCGTTCTTCCTCAGTCTGTCTTGCTGGATCGGTGCCTATGTCCTGTTCCTGCTGGTTCGTCCGTTGTCGCCGCGTGCGCTCGCCGCCCTGCAGTCGCCACTGCGGGTGGCACTCGGCGGCTGGTTGCCGCCGGCAATCTTCGGTGCGATCCAGGCCGCGCTTGTCTTCGCTGCCGTCATCTTCGGCCTGGGGATCGACACGGCCCATCCCTGGCTGACCGTCGGATTCATGATGCTGACCTCGCTCACCTTCGTGGCAATCCTGCACGCCTTGTCCGCCTGGTTCGGTGCGGTCGGCAAGTTCCTCGGACTGGTGCTGATGGTGATCCAGCTCGTCAGTGCGGGCGGCACGTTCCCCTGGCAGACGATCCCGGCGCCGCTGTACTTCTTCCATCACGCGCTCCCGATGAGCTACGCGATCGACGGCATCCGCCACCTGATGTACGGCGGTCCCGGCGTCAGCCTGGGCGAGGACCTCCTCGTCCTCGCTGCCTGGCTCCTGGCCGGCCTCGCGGCCTCCTCCCTGGCTGCGCGGAAACAGCGCGTCTGGCCCGCGAAGAAACTCCAGCCCGAACTGGCTCTCTGACAGATTCGGACGGCTCCAGGTGGGTACCCAGGGCGGACGAATCGCCTCAGACCGGGAGCCGTCATGGACAGCATCACTTTCATCGGCACCGCCACCACGCTGATCAGGCTCGGCTCGTTCACGGTGCTGACCGACCCGAATTTCCTGCACAAGGGGCAGCGCGCCTACCTCGGCAAGGGAATCTGGAGCAGACGGCTCACCGAGCCGGCGCTGCAGCCGGGCGACCTGCCGGAGTTGGATGCGGTGGTCCTTTCCCACCTGCACGGCGACCACTTCGACCGGATCGCGCGGCGGGAACTGGACCGCACCGTGCCGCTGGTGACGACCGAGCCGGCCGCCGACCGCCTGAGCAAGTACGGGTTCGTCACTCACGGCCTGCCGGTCTGGCAGAGCTACCAGATGAACCGCGGCGGTGAGTCCCTGACCATCGAGGCCCTTCCCGGGATCCATGCGCGCGGGGTGTTCGGCAGGCTGCTGCCGCCGGTGATGGGCTCGCTGCTGGTCCACCGGGCGAACGGTCGGGTTCAGAGCCGCGTCTACCTCAGCGGCGACACGTTGACGGGCGACCATCTGGACGAGATCCGCGAGCGTCACCCCGCCATCGACGCGGCCGTCGTCCATCTGGGCGGCACCCGCATCCTCTGGGCCACGGTCACCATGGACGCGGCGCAAGGCCTCGACTTCCTTCGCCGGGTGCGGCCCGGGCTCGCGGTGCCTGTGCACTACGACGACTACCGCGTCTTCAAGTCGCCGCTGTCCGAGTTCCTCTCCGTCGTGGCCAACGACAGGGAGCAGTGGCGGATCGAGGCGCCCGCGCGGGGAGAGACCGTCGAACTGCCTGCCGGCCGACCGGGGAGGCTGCGTCCGGTGCCGGCGCCTGAGCCGGAGCCGATCGGTATCCGCGCCCTGCGCGCCATCGACGGCGAGCCGGACCTGCAGCTCAGCTGGCGGCTGGAGTGCAGCCCCGACAAGATCTGGCCGGCCCTGACGCATCCCGACCTGCTCAGCAAGTGGCTGGGGCCGACCCAGCTCAGCGACACGGACTTCGGGGTCTTCCGCGTCCGCTGCAACGACGACGGCCTGGAACGGACCGGCGTGGTCGTCACCTGCGACCCGGGGGTGTCGCTCCAGGTCGACTGGGTCGAACCGCGGGACCAGCGGACCAGGGTGGCCGTGAACCTTGTCCCGGACGGACGAGGCACGCTGCTGATGCTGACCTGTCACGATGCGCCGCGCGCCCGCGGTACGGCGTACCAGGAGGTCTGGCAGGAGCGGCTCCGCAGGCTGACCCAGCATCTGGGCGTCGCCGCGGAGCCGGCGCCGGCCGGGCAATCGGGCTGACATCGGCATGTACGGCGCGTCGACGGGTACCCCACGCGGCGAGTGAAGGGAGCCGACGATGGCAGACAGCAAGAGCAAAGGTCAGACCACTGAGGAACATCGCGGACAGACTCTGGAGACCACCGACCACGACGCGATCCGCGCGTGGGCCGAGCGGCGCGGGGCAAAACCGGCGATGGTGAAGGACACCGGGTCGGGCGGGGACGACGGTGTGTTGCGGCTGGACTTCCCCGGCTACGGCGGGCAGGACCTGCAAGAGGTCTCCTGGGACGAGTGGTTCAAGGTCTTCGACGACCGCGGCCTGCGCTTCGTCTATCAGGAGCACACCAAGGACGGATCGGACAGCAACTTCTTCCGCCTCGTCCGCTCGGACGACTGATCCCGGTCGCTATGAGGGCGAAGACCGTTTCCGTTGCTGACGAGTTGGTCGCCGCGGTGGGGAGCGCGGCCGACCCGATCCCGGATATCGAGACCGTCAACCTCACTGACCTGCTGCGCCGGATCGGTGATGCCCGGCTGGTCCTGCTGGGCGAAGCCTCGCACGGGACCAGCGAGTTCTACCAGCTGCGGCAGCGGATCACCCGCGAACTGATCGAACGGGAGCACTTCCGCTTCGTCGCGGTCGAAGCCGATTGGCCGGACGCTGCGCTCGTCGACGCCTATGTACGTCGTGGTCGGCAGGCACCGGCCGAACCAAGTCAGGCGTTCAGCCGGTTCCCAAGCTGGATCTGGCGCAACCTCGACGTCCTGGAGTTCGTGGAGTGGCTGCGGGTCGACAACGACCGCAATCCTGATCTGAAGGTGGCCTTCCACGGTCTGGACCTGTACAGCCTGAGCGAGTCGATGGCGCAGGTGCTCGAGTACCTCGAGAAGATCGACCCGCAGTTGGCCGACCTCGCGCGGGAACGCTATGCCTGCCTCACTCCCTACGCGTCGGATCCCCAGGCGTACGGGCGCGCGGCCGTCACCAACCAGTACAGAGACTGCGAGGACGACGTCGTCGCACTCCTCAAGGAGCTTCAGGCGCGTCGGGGTGAGTACCTGACCGGCGAGGACGAGGCCTTCCTCGACGCCGAGCAGAACGCGCGCGTGGCACAGAACGCCGAGCAGTACTACCGAGCGATGTACGCCGGCGCGGAACCGTGGAACATCCGGGATCAGCACATGTTCGACACGCTGCAGGCGTTGATGGAGTTCCACGGACGCACCGCTCGCGGCGTCGTTTGGGCGCACAACTCGCATCTCGGCAACGCGCGCGCGACGAGCATGGCCGCCCGCGGTGAGTACAACCTCGGCCAGCTCGTTCGACAGGCCTACGGCGACGCGGCGTACGCGATCGGTTTCGGCACGGACCACGGGACAGTCACCGCGGCGCCTCACTGGGGCGGCGAGGCCGAGACGATGGAGGTCCGGCCGGCGCATCCGAAGAGCTACGAGCGCTTGTTCCACACGGTTTCCGAGGACGCGTTCTTCCTGCCGCTGCGCGAGAAACATGCGGCCGCAGAGGTTCGGGACGGCCTCTTCGAGGAGCGCCTGGAACGCGCGATCGGGGTGATCTACCGGCCGCAGACGGAGCTGGCCAGCCACTACTTCGCGGCGAGATTGCCGGCGCAGTTCGACGAGTACTGCTGGTTGGACGCGACCACCGCGGTCGTGCCACTGGCCGGTGCCGAGCACACTCCGCTCGAGCCCGGGCATCCGTTCGCGGCGCTGGATATTTGACCGGAGCCGGAGCGCATGTGCCTTTGCGGCGGGGGGTACCCCCGGCCCGTCAGAAAACAAGACGACTGAGGACGGACCATGAAACACCACGAAATGGTCGCAGCGGTCAAGCGGGCCGCGGACCTCTCCAGTACGGAAGAAGCCGAGCGAGCTCTGCGAGCCACCCTACGGACCCTCGGCGAACGCCTGGCCGGCGGTGAGCCCTTCGACCTGGCCTCGCAACTCCCGGGTGAGCTGCAAGACGAACTGCCGCCGCTGGGTCCGGGCGAACCCTTCGGCCTGGACGAGTTCTACCGCCGCGTCGCCGAGCGCGAAGGCACCGACGCCGAACAGGCCCGGCGCCACGCCCGCGCCGTGATGGCAGTCCTCCGAGATGCAGTCAGCAGCGGCGAGTTCGACGACGTCCTGGCCCAACTCCCCAAGGAATACGCAGACCTCACGGACGTCTCCCTGACCCAACTCTGAGCCAAGCCAGCCGACGCAAGTGCTCCGGTGGCCTCGCCAGCTCAAGCAGAAACGCGGCCACCGGTAGCACCTTCTCCGACCGCTAGCGCCCAGTTTTGCCCCAGCCGCCGAACAACCTGCCAGCGGAGCCGCCGGGGACACCCGCGCGGGTCCGCGGCGGGTGCGAGCGCCCGGTTCTTACCGCTAGCGGCAAACTTTGCGGCGAGGGTAGGCGGTACGTTCGAGTCATGGGTTGGCGTGGGCGTCGCGGGGGCGCGGCAGGCAGCGGCGAGGTCGGCGCCGGCGACTCGGTAGGGCCGCCGGTGATGGGGGCGTTGTGGGCCGCCGGGTTCACCACTGCGTTCGGAGCTCATGCGGTTGCGGCCAGTTTGGGTGGGGCTTCTGGGGACGCGGTGAAGTCGCTGCTGACGTTGGGCGCGCTGCTTGCCCTGTACGACGGGGCTGAGGTTCTGCTGAAGCCTGTGTTCGGTGCTGTGGCTGATCGGGTCGGGGCGCGGCCGGTTCTGCTTGCTGGGCTGGTGGGGTTCGCTGGCGCGTCGGCTGTCTACGTGATTGCGGATAGGCCGGCGTGGTTGTGGGTTGCGCGGCTTGGGCAAGGGGCCGCGGCGTCCGCGTTTTCGCCAGCGGCGTCCGCGCTGGTCGCGCGGTTGAATCCGGCAGCGCGGCATGGGCGTGCCTTCGGTAGCTACGGGTTATACAAGAGCCTCGGCTACACGCTTGGTCCGCTGCTCGGTGGTGCGCTCGTCTGGCTTGGCGGCTTTCGGCTGTTGTTCTTGGTGATGACCGTCCTCGCGTTGGCCGTTGCCTGCTGGGCCTGGTTGGCGGTTCCGATCGTGCCGCCGCTCCCACGGAAGCGGCAGACGGTGGTCGACCTCGCCCGCCGCATCACGGATCCTGTCTTCCTCCGTCCGACTGCGGCGCTCGCCGGTGCGACCGCAGCTTTGTCAGTCGGCGTTGGCTTCCTTCCGGTGACCGGCGCCGCCGCAGGCTTGGGCACAGTTGCCACCGGCGCGGCGGTGTCCGTGTTGGCCGCCACCTCCGCCTTCGTGCAGCCGCGCGCCGGCCGCGCAGTCGACGCGGGCCGCATCTCGACTCGGCAAGGAATCGCCCTCGGGTTGCTCTTCGCGGCCGCTGGTCTGGGGTTTGCGACTGCTCCCGGGCTCGCCGGTGTCCTCCTCGCCGCGGTCTGTATCGGCGTCGGAGTCGGACTGATCACGCCGCTCGGATTCGCGGCCCTTGCCGCTTCCACGGAGCCGGCACGCCTTGGCCAGACCATGGGAACCGCCGAGCTGGGTCGCGAACTGGGTGACGCGGGGGGTCCCCTCCTCGTGGCCGGCATCGCGACCGCAACCACGCTGAGTCTCGGCTACACAGGACTCGCCGTACTCCTCGCGATCGGACCACTCGTCGCCTTCGGGACAGGCGCCGTACGGCGGGTCCAGCGCGGCGGACGCGGTCGCGAGACGACGATGGAAGGGTGATGGTCTTGTGATCGGGCGATTGACCGACTGGCTTCTCGGGTTGAGCGGCTGGCCTGTCTACGGGTTGGTCGGGCTGGTGGTGTTCGTCGAGGACGCGTTGTTCGTGGGATTCGTCGTGCCGGGGGAGACGGCCGCGGTGCTCGGCGGGGTTGCCGCGAGCACCGGGCATGTGTCCCTGCCGGGCATCATGGCGACTGTCGTGGCAGCGGCGATCCTCGGCGACACGGTGGGCTACGAAGTCGGCAGCCATTTCGGCTCGCGCCTGCTGCGAACCAGTCTGCTCCAACGACGCCGCGAACGGATCGATGCAGCCCGCGAACAACTGGCTCGTCGCGGCGGCATGGCCGTGTTCCTCGGTCGGTTCGTGGCATTTCTCCGCGCGACGACACCCGCGCTGGCCGGGACGGCCGGAATGCCCTATCCCCGGTTCCTCGCTTTCAACGCGGTCGGCGGGATCGTCTGGGGGGTCGCGGTGGTCATGATCGGCTACCTCGCGGGCAACTCGTACGCCACCGTCGAGAAGACCTTCGGCCAGGCGGCCGCCCTGATCGTCCTCGCGTTGGTCCTCGCCGGAATCGGCGTTTGGTTTGTCCGCCGCCACCGCAACCAAGCCTGACCAGCTGTGCCCGAGCTAGCGGAGGGAGTCGCGCAGCGGTCACGAAGTGGCGACCTTGAACACCAAACAGGGACCGCGGACACGAAATAACGTGTTCAAGGCCCCGACTACCTGTCCCAGGTCCCCACTCTTGGCCAGGGCCGCACCCACCCAGCCCTCCGCGGCCCCTTGCCCAAAGGCATCATCACGAACTACGGCTGTCGGACTAGACCTCGATGTTGGACATGACGTGTTTGATGCGGGTGTAGTCCTCGAGGCCGTAGACGGAAAGGTCCTTGCCGTGGCCTGAGTGCTTGAAGCCGCCGTGGGGCATCTCCGCCACGATCGGGATGTGGGTGTTGATCCAGACGCAGCCGAAGTCGAGCCGGCGGGCCATCCGCAGCGCTCGGCCGTGGTCGCGGGTGAAGACCGAGGAGGCCAGGCCGTACTCGACGCCGTTCGCCCAGCGGAGTGCCTCATCCTCGTCGGTGAACCGCTGGACGGTGATCACCGGTCCGAAGATCTCGTCCTGGATCGCCTCGTCGGTCTGCTGCAGCCCTGACACAACTGTCGGCGCGTAGAAGAAGCCGCGATCGCCCACGGCCGAGCCCCCGGTCTGCAGCGCCGCGTGGTCGGGCAGCCTGTCGACGAAACCGCTCACCCGGCGGAGCTGGTCGGCGTTGTTGAGCGCGCCATATGCCACGTCCTCGTCGTCGGGCTGCCCGGTCTTCGTGCCCTTCGCCTGCTCGGTCAGGGCCGCGACGAAGTCGTCGTGGATCCGCGGACCGGCGAGCACCCGGGTCGCGGCGGTGCAGTCCTGGCCTGCGTTGAAATAGCCGGCTCCGGCGATCGCCTCGGCCGCGGCCTCGAGGTTCGCGTCATCGAACACCACCACGGGCGCCTTGCCGCCGAGTTCCAGGTGCGTGCGCTTCAGACCGCGGGCCGCGGACGTCGCGACCTCCATGCCGGCCCGGACCGAGCCCGTGATCGCGACCAGTTGCGGGATCTCGTGCTCGACCAACGCGCGGCCCGTGTCGCGATCTCCGCAGACGACATTGAACACACCCGGAGGCAGGAACTCATTGCACAGCTCGGCCAGCAGGGCAGTCGACGCCGGGGTGGTGTCACTCGGCTTCAGCACCACGGTGTTGCCGGCGGCAAGAGCCGGCGCGATCTTCCAGATCGCCATCATCAGCGGGTAGTTCCACGGCGTCACCTGCCCGACCACGCCGATCGGCTCCCGCCGGACGAACGACGTGTGGCCGGCCAGGTACTCACCGGCTGAGCGGCCCTCGAGGAGTCGCGCCGCACCGGCGAAGAACCTCAACTGGTCCACGCATGGCGGCAATTCCTCGGCAGCGGTGAGTGCCAGCGGCTTGCCGGTGTTGTCGCTCTCGATCTTGGTGAACTCGTCGGCACGCGTCTCGAGCGCGTCGGCGATCTTCAGCAGCATCCGCTGCCGCTCGGCCGGAGTCGTGTCCCGCCACGACTCGAACGCGGTCGCGGCCGCCCTCATCGCCTGGTCCACATCTTCCGGCCCGGACCTGGGCGCCTGCGCGTAGACCTCACCGGTCGCAGGGTTGACCACGTCGTACGTCGCGCCGCTCAGGGCTCCGGCGGCCTTGCCGTCCACGAGATTCGTGAGGGTCTGCAGATCAGCCATGACAGTCCTTGTCTGCTCGGGATGACCGTGAGCCTAATCGCACGACCAACGGAATCGGTAGGCCTTTCGGCCAGACAGCGACTAAATCAATAGGGCTACGGCGCTCATGGCGACGAGATCACCCGTCGAACACCCGCTCGCCTTCGACATAGGTTGCCCGGACCCGGGCCGATGCGATCTCTTCCGGCGGACCCGCGAAGAGATCGCGATCGAGCACCGCCAGATCCGCGAGCGAGCCGACCGCGATCCGCCCGCTGTCGTCCGCGTGGTTCACCCGCGCACTGCCCGACGTGTACGCCGCCAGCGCCGTCGCCAGGTCCAACGCCTGCTCCGGCAGGAACGCGTCGTACGCGCCATCGGCAAGGGCAGCAGGGGCTCGGCGGTTCACAGCGGCGTGTACTCCGGCCAGCGGATCCGGGCTGGAGACCGGCCAGTCGGAGCCGGCCGCGAGCCGCGCACCCGAGCGGGCCAGCCCGCCGAACGGATACTGCCAACTGGTCCGCTCCGGCCCGAGAAACGGGATCGTCAGGTCGAGCATCTGGCGCTCGTACACGGCCCACAAAGCCTGCAGATTGGCGGTCACCCCCAGCGCAGCGAACCGCCCGATATCGTCCGGGTGGACGACTTGCAGATGAGCGAGGTGGTGCCGCAGGTCGTTGTCGCCGTTCGCAACCCGGGCCGCCTCGAAAGCGTCCAGCGCCTCGCGGACAGCCCGGTCGCCGATCGCGTGCACGTGCACCTGGAATCCGGCCGCATCCAGCAGGGTGACGTTCTCCCGCAGAGCCACCGGGTCCACGAGGGACAGGCCCGCATTACCGGTCCGGCAACCACAGCCGTCGAAGTACGGCTCGAGCATTCCGGCGGTGAAGTTCTCGGCCACTCCGTCCTGCATGATCTTCACGGTGCCGGCGGTGAACCGCGGGTACTGCAAGGCGTCCCGGCGCTCGACGAGCTCCGGGATCTGCTCGGCACCGCGATCACGCTGCCACCAGAGCGCCCCCACCACTCGCGCTGTGAGCCGGCCCTCGCGCGCCAGTTCGACGTACGCCGGAGTGGCATCCGACAGGTTCGCGTAGTCGCCGAGGATGGCGTCCTGCCAGCCGGTGATCCCGAGCGAGTGCAGGTACGCCTGGGCTTCCATCAGCGCGGCGACCTGCTCGACGTGGGTGGTCGGCGGGACCAGCCGGCCGACGAGATCCATCGCCCCCTCGTGCAACGTCCCGCTTGGCGAGCCGTCGGGCGCGCGTTCGATCCGCCCGTCCGGTGGATCGGGCGTCCCCGCGTCGACACCGGCGACAGCGAGCGCCTCGGAGTTCACCCAGGCGCCGTGGTGATCGGCGTTGACCAGGAAGGCCGGGCGATCGCTCACCACGGCGTCGAGCTCGGCCGCCGTAGGAGCGCCACCGGGGAAGTCGGGTTGATGCCAGCCGCCTCCGAGGATCCACTCAACCTCGGGGTGCGCAGCGGCGTACGCGGCGATCGTGCGCAGGCACGCCTCGCGGCCGTGGGCCGGCGACAGGTCGCAGCGTCCGCGCTCCAGACCGCCCTGCACGGGGTGGATGTGGGCGTCCACGAAGCCGGGCACCAGCAGACCGCCGGCCAGGTCGACCACCTCGGTCCGCGCAACTGCCAGCCCGCGCAGGTCCTCCTCGACTGCGACGACCCGGCCGGACCGGACGGCCACCGACAGCCCGGGCCGATACCGGAACCCGTCGAACACCGAACCGTTGACGAACAGGGTGTCCACCGGCCGACCTCCTTGGCTATGTGCGGATTTCGTATCAAATGCGAATTTCTACAGCCGACTTCGGCACGATATCGCCTGTCATAGAACGAAATCACTTGCCAGCGCCCTGGTGCGACAGGCAGGATGGCGATCAACGGTCAGCTTGAGATGAGGAACCCGATGATGCCGTCCGACGCCCTCGACGACGCCGACTTCGACCGTCTGCAGCAGTCCGCGCGCGATCACCTGTGGATGCACTTCACCAGGATGTCGAGCTACCAGACGGCCGAGGTCCCGGTGATCGTCCGTGGCGACGGCGCCTACATCTACGATGCCAAGGGCAAGCGCTACCTCGACGGACTGGCCGGGTTGTTCGTCAGCCAACTGGGCCACGGCCGCACCGAACTCGCCGAGGCCGCGGCCAAACAGGCCTCGGAACTGGCGTTCTTCCCGCTCTGGTCGTACGCGCACCCGAAGTCGATCGAGCTCGCCGAGCGGGTCGCCGGGTATGCGCCGGGCGACCTCAACCGGGTGTTCTTCACCAGTGGCGGTGGCGAGGCGGTCGAGTCCGCCTGGAAGCTGGCCAAGCAGTACTTCAAGCTCACCGGCAGACCTGGCAAGCACAAGGTCATCAGCCGGGCCATCGCCTACCACGGCACCACCCAGGGCGCGTTGTCGATCACCGGGCTTCCCGAACTGAAGGCACCGTTCGAGCCACTCGTGCCGAGCACCTTCCGGGTGCCGAACACCAACATCTACCGGGCCCCCCATCACGGCGACGACCCGGTCGCGTTCGGCCGCTGGGCCGCGGACCAGATCGCCGTCGCGATCGAGAACGAGGGCGCCGACACCGTCGCCGCCGTGTTCCTCGAGCCGGTGCAGAACGCCGGCGGATGCTTCCCGCCGCCGCCCGGCTACTTCGAGCGGGTCCGCGAGATCTGCGACCAGTACGACGTCCTGCTCGTCAGCGACGAGGTGATCTGCGCGTTCGGGCGGCTCGGTCACATGTTCGGCGCCGAGCGGTACGGCTACCAGCCCGACATCATCACCTGCGCCAAAGGCATCACCTCCGGCTACTCCCCGCTCGGTGCGATGATCGCTACCGACCGGCTGATGGAGCCGTACCTGCACGGCAACACGTCGTTCCCCCATGGCTACACGTTCGGTGGCCACCCTGTATCCGCCGCGGTCGCGCTGACCAATCTGGACATCTTCGAGCGAGAAGGCGTCAACGAGCACGTACGGAACAAGGAGGGGCAGTTCCGTGCGACGCTCGAGAAGCTGCTCGATCTGCCCATGGTCGGCGACGTCCGCGGTGATGGCTTCTTCTACGGGATCGAACTGGTCAAGGACAAGGCGACCAAGGAGACCTTCGACGACGAGGAGTCCGAGCGGCTGCTGCGCGGATTCCTCTCCAAGGCCCTGTTCGACGCCGGCCTGTACTGCCGGGCCGACGACCGCGGGGACCCGGTCATCCAGCTCTCGCCGCCGCTGATCTGCGACCAGCAGCACTTCGACGAGATGGAGCAGATCCTGCGCTCGGTCCTCACCGAGGCGCAGTCGAAGCTCTGACGGACCACGAGTTTTACCGTCCTTTGGTGTTCGGGTTTGTAGCGTCGGCGCATGGCTCTCGACCGACGGACCGTCCTTCGCTCCACCCTGCTCGCACTTGGAGGAGCAACGGCGGCCGGCTGTTCCGACAACCAGGTAGCCGGCAGTTCGAAGACCGCCTCACCACCTTCCGGTCCCACCGCGCCACCCTCCCGGTCGCCGTCGGCAGCGCAACCCAAGGCGACTCCGACCACCACGCCTTCGGCAGCGCACCTGCCGGCCGAGGTAGCCCACGGGCCGAGGACGGCACGGAAGGTGGCACTGACCTTCCACGGCAACGGCGATCCGGCCCTCGCGCACCGACTGCTCGACCAGGTGGAGCAGGCAGGTGCCCGGATCAGCGTGTTCGTCGTCGGCACCTGGCTGGTCAGCCACCCGGAGATGGCCAAGCGCATCCTCCAGGGCGGTCACGATCTCGGCAACCACACCATGCACCACAAGCCGATGCGCCTGCTGGCCGCCGCCGCGGCTCATCGCGAGGTCGGTGACTGCGCGGCCGTACTGCGCCGCACGGCCGGCAGCCCGGGGCGTTGGTTTCGCGCATCCGGCACCCAGAAGACCACTGCACTGATCCGTTCGGCCGCCACGGCCGCTGGGTACCAGACGTGCGTGTCTTACGACGTCGACGGCCTGGACTGGCAGGATCCGAACGCAGCCACCGTGCAGAGCGCGGTGCTGGACAACGTCCAGCCTGGTTCGATCGTCAGCCTGCATCTCGGGCACCAGGTCACCGTCGACGCGTTGCCGAAGATCCTCGCCGGGCTCTCCGCGAAGCGACTGAAGCCGGTCACTCTCAGCGAGCTGTTGGGATGAACCGCCGCGCCTGGCTGGGGATCGTGGTCATGGCCCTGGTCGTGGTCCCGGTCGGGGGCTGCTCCGGCAACGACGGCGCGACGCCGGAGTCCGACGCCGGCACCAGTCCAGCCCCGAGCGGCTCCCGGTCGACGGCGACGACTGCCCCGGTCAAACCGTCCACGACCGCCACATCCGATCTGCTGCCGGGCATGCCACCGCCCCTGTCGGCCACAGATGTGTGGGCGGCCGACCGGTCCGGACAATTGGCGCCTTCCGTGCGCCGGTTCCCGTACCGGATCTATGTGCCGAACAGCAGGAGTGACACGGTCACCGAGATCGACCCGCGGACCTACAAGGTGGTACGAACCTTCCGCACCGGTCGGCAGCCGCAGCACGTCGTGCCGTCCTGGGACATGCGCACGCTGTGGGTGAACGACGACCTCGGCAACACGCTGACACCGGTCGATCCGGCGACCGGACTGCCCGGCCGGCCGGTCACCGTGCACGATCCGTACAACCTCTACTTCACCCCTGACGGCAAGCGCGCAGTCGTGATGGCCTCGGCCGACCGGCAACTGGTGTTCCGTGATCCGCACACGATGGCTGTGCGCAAGACGGTGCCGGTGCCGTGCGCCGGGGTGAACCACGCGGACTTCTCCGCCGACGGCCGAACCTTCGTCGTGTCTTGTGAGTTCTCCGGCCAACTGCTGCTGGTCGACACCGCCGCCGAGCGAGTACTGCGGGTGGCCAGGTTGCCGCGGCGGCCAGGCAAGATGGCGCCGATGCCACAGGACGTCAAACTCTCACCGGACGGCCGGACCTACTACATAGCTGACATGATGAGCGACGGCGTCTGGCTCTACGACGCGCGCACCTTCGCCCTGGTGAACTTCATTGCCACCGGCAAAGGTGCGCACGGTCTCTACGTCACCCGGGACTCGCGACGACTCATCATCACCAACCGCGACGAAGGCTCGATCTCCCTGCTCGACTTCGCCAGCCGGAAACTGGTGGCGAAATGGCACATTCCCGGCGGCGGCAGCCCTGACATGGGCGGCGTTTCCCCGGACGGCAAGGTGCTGTGGGTCTCCGGCCGCTATCACGGCGTGGTCTACGCCATCCATCTCGTGACCGGCCGGCTGCTCGCGCGGATCAAGGTCGGGAACGGGCCGCACGGCCTTGCTGTCTTCCCCCAGCCGGGGCGCTACTCGCTCGGTCATACCGGCGTCTTCCGCTAGCTCAGAAGTCGAAGCCGAGGCCGAGGCGGTCGAGAGTTCGCAGCCAGGGGTTGCGGCGGCCGCCGTGGGCGTCCGCTCTGGCCATGGACCAGCGGGTGAGGTGGATCCCGGCGGAGCGCAGCGGCTCGGGTGGGAACGGAAGCGGCCGCTCGCGGACCATTCGGAGCTGGGTGCGCTCGGAGTCCTCGCCGTACAGCAGGTCGAGCATCACCTCGGCACCGAAGCGGGTCGCTCCGACGCCGAGGCCGGTGTAGCCGAGCGCGTAGCCGAGCTTCCCGTCCGAGGCGGTGCCGAAGAACGCGCAGAACCTCGTGCTGGTGTCGATCACGCCGCCCCAGCGATGGGTGAACCGGATCCCGTCCAGCTGCGGGAAGGTCTGGAAGAAGTGCTCGGCGAGCAGGCCGTGGATCGCGTCCCGTTGCTCGAGCGCCGGGTCGATCCGGCTGCCGAAGTAGTAGAGCGGGGTGTAGCCACCCCAGAGGATGCGGTTGTCCCTGGTCAGCCGGTAGTAGTGGAAGAGGTTCGAGGCATCTCCCACGCCCTGCCGGTTTCGCCAGCCGATCGCGTCCAGCTGCCCGGCCGAGAGCGGCTCGGTGACCAGCACAAGGTCGTAGACCGGCACCGTGTACAGCCGGAGTCGCCTCAGCAGGGAGGGAAACGCGTTCGTACCCAGCGCGACCTTGTCTGCCCGGACCGGGCCAGTTGCTGTCAGCAACGACCTTGCCCGGCCGTCCCGCCGTACAGCGGTGACTCGCGTGTGCTCATAGATGCGTACTCCGGCGTCGAGGCAGGCCCGGCGTAATCCCCAGGCGAGCCGCGCGGGCTCGACCAGCGCAGTACTGGTGGTGTCGGCCAACGCACCGAGATACGTCGGCGAATTGAGTTCGGCCTGTACTGCGGGTTGGTCGAGCAGGGTGGCCTCGTGACCGAGATCTCGCAGCCGGGTGGCTTCCTCGGCCAGTTCGTCGAGGTGGTGCGGCGCGGTGGCGACGGTGAGTTCGCCGGTGCGCTCCCAGCCGCAGTCGATCCCCAGCCTGCCGATGGTTTCGCCGATGGCCACCAGGTTCTCTCTGCCGAGACGGTCCAGCGTGGGTAGCTCATCCGGCCAGCGGGCCAGGCCGTTGGCGAATCCGTGGGTCAGGCTGGCGTCGCAGAAGCCGCCGTTGCGGCCGCTCGCGGCAGCGCCGCAGGTGTCAGCCTCGAGTAGGACGACATCGAGTTCCGGGTGGCGGTCCTTCGCCCGAAGGGCCGTCCACAGACCTGTGTAACCACCGCCGACCACGGCGAGATCTGCTGACTGAGCGCCGGACAACGGCGGCTCGGGCTCGGGCGCCGCCTTGTCGTCGAGCCAGAACACCATGGGTGCGGCGTCGGCGAGAGCCGCGACCGCCTGGCTGTTCACCGGGTCCTTCGGCGCCGGGTCAACTCACCACCGAGGACGAGGATCACCGCGAGCAGGAACATCGCAGTACCGACGACGTTGATCTGCGGCGGGATGTCGCGCTGGGCCGATCCCCAGACGTACATCGGGAAGGTCACCGTCCGGCCCGCGTTCAGGTTCGTGATGATGAAATCGTCGAAGGACAAGGAGAAACTGAGCAGCGCCGCGGCCAGGATGCCGGGGAAGACCAGCGGGAAGGTGATCCGCCAGAACGTCTGCCACTCGTTCGCGTACAGGTCCATCGCCGCCTGCTCGAGCCGGGTGTCCATGCCCGCCAGCCGGGCTTTCACCGTCACCACCACGAACGACAGGCAGAACATCACGTGCGCGATCAGGATCGTCCAGAACCCGAGCTGGCCGCCGAAGCCGGACGAGACGAACAGGGCCAGCAGCGAGGACCCGAGCACGATCTCCGGTGAGGCCATCGGGAGGAAGATGAACAGGTTCGTCGCGGCGCGACCGCGGTACCGGTGGCGCACCATCGCGAAAGCCATCAGCGTCCCGAGGACCGTGGCGACGATGGTGGCGAGCAGGCCGATCCGCAGACTGGTGCTGACCGCGTCGCACAGCCCGAACGGCTGGCAGGGGTGCAGCCAGTTGTCCAGCGTGAAGCCGTCGAACTGGTAGGACAACCGGCTCTTCGGATCGTTGAACGACATCAGCACGACAACGAAGATCGGCGCGAACAGGTAGAGGAGGACGAGCAACCCGGCGAACAGCACCAGGTGCCGCCCGATCCACCGCCCCGCCCTCGTCATACCAGGTCCTCCGTCCCTGCGCGGCGTACATAGAACAGGACCAGTACGACGATCGCGGCCATCAGCGTGACCGACAGCGCGGCGGCCGTCGGGTAGGCGCCGGCGGCGAACAGCTTCTGGATGTCGTTGCCGATCATCCGCTGCTTCGGCGTACCGAGGAGTTCGGCGTTGATGTAGTCACCAGCCGCCGGGATGAAGGTCAGCAGGGTTCCCGCCACGACGCCCGGCATCGACAGCGGAAGGGTGACCGTGCGGAACGCGGTGAGCGGCCCGGCGAACAGATCACCGCCGGCCTCGATCAGCCGGTGGTCGATCTTCTCCAGGCTGGCGTAGAGCGGGAGCACCATGAACGGCAGGAAGTTGTAGGTCAGCCCGGTGACCACCGCGGCGGTGGTGGCGAGCAGCCGGCCGTCGGAGCCGAGGATGTGGACCGCTTTCAGGGTGTCGACAACCACGCCGTTGTCACTGAGCAGGAGTTTCCACGACAGCGTGCGAACCAGGAAGCTGGTGAAGAACGGCGCGATCACCAGGGCCAGCATCAGGTTCTTCCATCGGCCGGCCTTGAAGGCGATCGCGTAGGCCAGCGGATAGCCGAGCACCAGGCAGAACGCGGTGGTGAGCAGGGCGTACCACATCGACCGCCCGAACGGCCTGGCGTAGTCGCGGAGCGCGTCGACGTAGTTCTGCCAATGGCCGGTCACCGCATAGCCCGTCTCCACCGAGCCGCTCGGGTCGTACAAGCTTGCGCTGAGCAACGACACCAGCGGTATGACGAAGAACAGCAGGAGCCACAGGCCGCCCGGCAACAACAGTAAGTACGCCGTCAGCCGCCGCCCGGGTTTCTCGGTCACCGCCGCGGACGTTCCGCCCAGCTGGCTCAGCGCAGCCATCAGCTGTCCTCCGCGATGTCCTCGACACCCGCGTTCGCGTCCTGACCGGCATCGAGCACGAATGTGTGGGACGGCTGCCAGTGCAGGTCGACCGGATCCCCGACCGCGAACGTGTCGCGAGCGCCGGTGTTCTGTTCGAAGACGGTGAGCTCCTGCCCCCACGGCATCCTGGCCAGGTACTGCGTACTCACCCCGCAGTAGCTCACATCGGTGACGACGCCACCACGCAGGGAGTTCGCCCCGGTGTCGGTCTCGCTGCCGGCGCGGGCGAGGAACACCTTCTCCGGCCTGATCCCGACCCAGACCTCGCCGTCCGTGACCCGCGAGCGGCTGACCGGGACGGCCTGCTTGCTGCCGTGCACGTCGATCACGAGATCCTCGCCGGACCGCTCGAGGATGGTGGCCGCTACCAGGTTGGACTGGCCGAGGAAGTTGGCCACGAAGGTTGTCGACGGCAGGTCGTACAGGTCGGTCGGGGCGCCGCGCTGCTCGATCACGCCGTCGTTCATCACGGCGATGGTGTCGGCCATCGTCATGGCCTCCTCCTGGTCGTGCGTCACGTGCACGAAGGTGATGCCGACCTCGGTCTGGATCCGCTTCAGCTCGATCTGCATCTGCCGGCGCAGCTTCAGGTCGAGCGCGCCGAGCGGCTCGTCCAGGAGCAGTACCTCGGGCCTGTTGATCAGCGCCCGGGCCAGCGCGACCCGCTGCTGCTGACCGCCGGACAACTGGGCCGGCCGACGTTTGCCGTAGCCACCGAGTTCGACCAGCTCGAGCATCTCGTCGACCTGGCGGCTGATCTCCTTGACACCGCGACGACGGAGACCGAAGGCAACGTTCTCGAAGATGTCGAGGTGCGGAAACAACGCGTAGTTCTGGAAGACCGTGTTCACCGGCCGCTTGTACGGCCGCAGGGCCGTGATGTCGTCGTTCCCCAGGCCGATGCGCCCCGCGCTCGGCTCCTCGAGGCCGGCGACCATGCGCAAAGTCGTGGTCTTGCCGCAGCCGGACGGGCCGAGCAGCGCGAAGAAGGCGCCCTGCGGGACGGTCAGCTCGAGATCGTCCACCGCGGTGAAAGCGCCGAACCGTTTCGTCAGGCCGCTGAGCACCAGGTCGCCGGCCATCCGGTCAGCCTCCGATCACCTTGTTGAAGTCCGACTCGTACTGCTTGGCTTGCGCCTCGTCGAGCGCCATGAAGCCGGAGGCCTTCGACAGCACGGCCTCGTCCGGGAAGATCAGCGGGTTGTCGACCAGGTCGGGATCAACCTTTTCCATCGCCTGCTTCGCGCCCTGCACGGGGCAGATGTAGTTGACCCAGGCAGCCAGCGTCGCGGCCACCTTCGGGTCGTAGTAGTAGTTCAGGAGTGCCTCGGCATTCGCCTTGTGAGCGCCCTTGTTCGGCACCAGCACATTGTCGGACCACAGCGACAGGCCCTCTTCGGGTACGACGAACTTGATGTCCGGGTTGTCCGCTTGCAGGGCGAGCACATCACCCGACCAGGCCTCGCAGGCGACGATGTTGCCCGCGTTCAGATCCTGGATGTAGTCGTTGCCGGTGAACCGGCGGATCTGGCTCGACCCGACATAGCCCTGCAGCTTCTCGACCGCCTTGCCCCACGCCGCGTCGTCGAACTTGGCCGGGTCCGCCCCGACGAGCTTGAGCATGAAGAGCATCGTGTCGCGCATCTCCGACAGCAGCGTGACCTTGCCCTTGAGGTCGGCCCGGGTGAGCAGGTCCGTGAAGCTCTTCACCTCGCGGGTGTGCTTGGCGTTGTAGGCGATCCCGGTCAGGCCGGTCTGCCAGGGGACGCTGTAGTCACGACTGGAGTCCCAGGCCGGACCCTTGAGGCTGGCCAACAGGTTCGCGTCGACGTTCGGGATCTTCGCGTGGTCCAGCTTCTGGATCCAGCCGAGCTTGATCATCCGGGCCGCCATCCAGTCCGTCAGCACGAACATGTCGCGGCCGGTCGGCTGGCAGGCCCCCAGTTGGTCCTTGACCTTGGCGTAGAACTCGGCGTTGTCGTTGACGTCGGCGGTGTAGTTCACCTTGACGCCGGAGGTCTTCTCGAAGGCGGCCAGGGTCGGCAGCACCGTCTTCCCGTTCACCTTCTGGTCGGACTCGTCCATGTAGCTCGGCCAGTTCGAGAAGTTCAGCGTCTTCTGGCTGCTCGAGAGGTCGTCGCTGACGCACTGTTGTTCCGTCTGCTTGGCGGCCGGCGTACCGCACCCGGCCAACAGACCCGTGCCGGTCAGGCCGAGCGCGGACAGTGACATCCCCCTCAGGACTGTCCGGCGGCTGACGGTGTACTGCGGGCGGACGCTCATCGGGGGACCTCCAGGGGACCTGCGGTACAGCACGAGAAACGCTGGACGCGGGCGATACTGTCAAAGGCCACCCACTGAGACAAGGGATTCCGTAGCATTAGCGCCCTTTTGCAACGAAATCCTCTGCGGCAACTTGCTTACAGGAGGTGACGCTGGGAGGATCTCCAGCGTGGCTGTGCGAACGGGGAATCCAGACAAGAACCAAGCCTTGCTCGACGACATCTCCAAGGCGATCATCGAGCAACTGCAGGTGGACGGGCGCCGCTCGTACGCCGCGATCGGCAAGGCGGTCGGGCTGTCCGAGGCCGCCGTCCGGCAGCGGGTGCAGCGGCTCACCGACGCCGGCGTGATGCAGGTGGTCGCGGTGACGGATCCGCTCGAACTCGGCTTCGCCCGGCAGGCGATGATCGGCATCAAGGCCGAGGGCGCGCTGGAGCCGATCGCGGACGAGCTAGCGAAGATGGACGAGATCGAGTACGTCGTGATCACCGCCGGGTCGTTCGACCTGCTCGCTGAGGTGCTCTGCGAAAGCGACGAACACCTGCTCCGGGTGCTGTCCGAACGGATCAGGGCGATCGAGGGAGTGAAAGTGACGGAGACCTTCGTCTATCTGAAGCTGGTCAAGCAGACCTATTCCTGGGGCGTGCGCTGATCGCCGACCCGCTCTGGGCTGATCCCGAGCCGCAGCCAGTCCGCCCCGGGCTCGAGGGTGACCGGGACGCCGACGTAGCGATCGTCGGCGCCGGCTTCACCGGCCTGTGGACTGCCTACTATCTGGCGAAGGCAGATCCCACGCTGCGAATCGTCGTTCTCGAGGCGGAGACAGCGGGGTTCGGGGCCTCCGGCCGGAACGGTGGCTGGTGCTCGGCCCTGTTCCCCGTCTCCTCGAAGCGCCTGGCCGCCTTGCCCGGGTCGAGCCGGGAGTCCGCCCGGGCGATGCACTGGGCGATGCAGGCCACCGTCAACGAGGTCGGGCTGGTGACCGCCGCCGAGGGCATCGACTGTGACTATCACAAGGGCGGCACGATCGTCCTCGCACGAACTCCGGCGCAGCTGGCTCGCGCGCAGGCCGAGGTGGCGGACTCGCACGAGTGGGGTCCGGGCGATCTGCGCTTCCTGGAACCGTCCGAGGTCTCCGAGCACGTCCGCGCGACGAAGGTGCTCGGGGCAACATTCACGCCGCACTGCGCGGCCATCCACCCGGGCCGACTGGTCCGCGGCCTGGCCCGAACCGTCGAGCGGCTCGGCGTGACGATCCACGAGCACACCCCCGTCACCGCGATCGAGCCGCGCCGCGCGGTCACGTCGTACGGCGTGCTGCGGGCTGAGGTGGTCATCCGGGCCACCGAAGGCTTCACGCCCGGGCTGGAAGGGCAGTCCCGCGCGATCGCGCCGGTCTACTCCTTGATGGTGGCGACCGAGCCGCTCGACGCGGCGACCTGGGAGCGGACCGGGCTGGCCGGCCGACCGACGTTCAGCGACTACCGCCACCTGATCATCTACGGGCAGCGCACCGCTGATGGGCGGATCGCCTTCGGCGGACGCGGCGCGCCGTACCACTTCGGCTCCCGGACCAAGCCGTCCTTCGACAACTCGCGACGAGTGTTCGCCGCACTGCAGGCAACCCTGCGGGACCTCTTCGACGGGCTCGACGAGGTCCGGTTCACGCACGCGTGGGGAGGCCCGCTCGGGATCGCACGCGACTGGTGCGCATCCGTCGGCCTGGACCGTGCGACCGGCCTCGGCTGGGCGGGCGGCTACGTCGGCGACGGCGTCAGTACTACGAACCTGGCCGGCCGCACACTGACGGATCTCGTACTTCGGCGTGACTCCGACCTCGTCCGGCTACCGTGGGTCGGCCACCGCTCACCCGACTGGGAGCCGGAACCTCTGCGTTGGTTGGGGATCAACGCGGGTCTTCGCGCCATGACCGTCGCCGACGCCGAAGAACGCCTGACCAAGCACTCCAGCCGGATCGCCCGGCTGATATCTCCCCTCGTCGGCGGCTGAAGCCTAGGCTCGGGGTGAGCTTGGCGCTGAGTCTCGCGGTGAGCTTGGTGCTGCTGAGTCTCGGCGTGAGCTTGGTGCTGAGTCTCGGCGTGAGCTTGGTGCTGAGTCTCGGGGTGAGGAGGAACGATGGCAGTCGACGTGCTGACCGAGGTGGTGATCGACCGCCCGCTGGCAGCGGTGGCGGAGTACGTCGCCGATCCGTCCAATGCGCCGGAGTGGTACGCGAACATCGAATCCATCGCCTGGCAGACCGAACCGCCGGTCACGGTCGGCTCCCGGCTGGACTTCGTCGCCCACTTCCTGGGCAGGAGGCTCGCCTACACCTACGAGATCACCGAACTCGTCCCGCACGAACGACTGGTGATGCGGACAGCGCAGGGGCCGTTCCCGATGGAGACCAGCTACCAGTGGTCAGCCGCCGGCGACGACCAGTCCACTCGGATGACGCTGCGGAACCGCGGCGAGCCCTCCGGCTTCGCAGGCGTCGCCGCCCCGCTGATGTCAGTCGCTATGCGCCGCGCCAACCAGAAGGACCTGACCCGCCTCAAGACCCTCCTCGAATCCCGCTGAGCGTTCCGTCTGACCGCTTCGACCCACGGCGGCGAGTGGGTCCTGCTTCAAGAGTGCGGCAAGGACTGGACCGTAGAGGCGGATGGTGGGGTCGCACCAGTCCTCGGCTGTTGGGTCCGGAGCGGCGAGTTCGGTCCGGGTGAGGTCGTAGAGCTGGGCCGCGTTACCGGTCTGGTCGACGATGTACTGCAGCAGGTCGGCGGTCTGCTCCTCCCAGAGGACGTTGTCCGCGGCAACTTCGTCAGGCCGGATCAGCAGCAGGTCGACCTCGCTGTCGAGATCGCCGTCACCGCGGGCGATCGCCCCGAACAGGCTGGCGTGGATCGGCGGGATCAGCCAGTTGGAGAGCTTGGCGGCGAGACCGGCGACGAAGGTGGTGCGGAGATCGGCCAGGAGTTCTACGGCGGGTGCGGCCAGGTGGTGACGGTTCAGCGTGTAAAGCAGGGAGTTGCCGGCCTCGTGAACGTGAACGAGACCGGTCGAGGTGAGCCGCTGCAGGACGAGGCGGACTCCTGCGACACTCCCCGCGCCGCAGAGCCGGTGGATTTCCCGGCCGGACAGCATCCTCGTACTCCGCGCGAGTACCTGCAGAACAGGTCCGTCGAGTGAGGGAACGACCGCGCTGATCGGGTTACCGAGGTCCACCACTGTCAAAATAGTTGCCAAAGGCCCATTTTTCTAATCAGCATGCCACCTCAGCTACTTCCCGTGACTACTCAGGCAGCTCCTACTTGGGGGCCGAGAGGATCTTGTCGACCACCGGCGTGAGTATGTTGATCAGCTCGCCCCCGATCGCGAGCGCATCGTGCGCGTCGTCGACATTGACCGCCTCAGCCCGACTCGCCGGCGGGGATCGCACTTCCTTGATCGACATCGCCACTTCCCGGATCACCCGCCGAGGTCGTTGCCGCTTCGCAGATCGACCCGCGAGCTTGCTCGACTCGCCGGGTCGACGCGCCGAGGCGGCCCCACGACCCGGTCCGACCCGCCGAGGTCGTTGGCACTTCCCGGATCGACCCGCCGGGTTTGCTCGACTTGCCGGGTCGACACGCCGAAATCGTGACGGCGAATCGGCGCGTCGACCCGGGTAGTGGCGATGTCCCGGTGGGTCGGGCCGGGTAGTGGGGCCTGGCCCGGTGGGTCGACCCGGGTAGTGGCGATGGGCCGGCGCGTCGATCCGGGTAGTGGGGCCCCCGGCGCGTCGATCCGGGTAGAGGCCTCCGGCGCGTCGATCCGGGTAGTGGGTCCGCGCCGGGGCGCCGTTGGGGTCGCCGGGTAGTAGCGATGGGCCGGTGGGTCGACCCGGGTAGTGGCGATGGGCCGGCGCGTCGAGCCGGGCAGTGGGGCCTGTCCCGGTGGGTCGGGCCGGGTAGTGGGGCGGTGCCGGTGGGGTCGCCGGGTAGTGGCGATGGGCCGGTGGGCGTAGGAAAAAACAAGCAGGCTTGATTCTTTTTGTCCGAAGTGCCAGGCTCGGCTGACGATCCGATGCAGGGGAGACCCGGGTGCAACTGGACGAAGTGCTTGCCGATCTGAGCGCCGAGAGTGCTGAGCTGGATCTGCTCGTCGGAGCTCTGCCCGCTGACGGCTGGGCCACGCCGACACCGGCCGAGGGCTGGACGATCGCGCACCAGGTCGCGCATCTGGCCTGGACGGACGAGGCCGCGCGACTGGCCGCCGCCGAACCCGATGAGTTCAAGGTCGCGCTTCAGGAGGCGGTGGCCAATCCCACCGGCTACGTGGATGAAGGTGCCCAGCAGATCGCCACACTGCCGCCGGCCGAACTGCTGACCTTTTGGCGTGAGGGTCGAGGCGAGTTGCAGGTGGCGCTGAAGGCGGTTCCGCCGGGCGAGAAGGTGCAGTGGTACGGGCCGCCGATGAGCCCCACCTCGATGGCGACCGCCCGGCTGATGGAGACCTGGGCGCATGGGCAGGACGTGGTGGATGCGCTCGGCGTAAAGCGCCAACCGACCGCCCGATTGAAGCACGTCGCGCACCTGGCCGTGCGGACGAGGAACTTCGCCTACCTGCTCAACGACAAGACCCCGCCGGCGGCAGAGTTCCACGTGGAACTTCGCGCACCTGGCGGGCAGACGTGGAACTGGGGACCGGAGGAGGCGGAGCAACGGGTCACTGGTTCGGCGCTCGACTTCTGTCTGCTGGCGACGCAACGCCGGCACCGCGACGACCTCGACGTACAGGCTGTCGGTTCGGACGCGGAGGACTGGCTCGGCATCATCCAGGCGTTCGCCGGGTTGCCGGGCAAGGGGCGGACGGCAGGGCAGTTCGGATGAGCGCGGGGTCGAGTGAGCCGATCCGGATCGGGAACGCCTCGGGCTTCTACGGCGACCGGTTCAGTGCGTTCGAGGAGATGCTGACGGGTGGGCCCCTCGATGTCCTGACCGGGGATTACCTCGCCGAGCTGACCATGCTGATCCTCGGGCGGGACCGGCTGAAGGATCCCTCGCTCGGCTATGCGAAGACCTTCCTCAGGCAGTTGGAGACCGGACTCGGCGAGGCGCTCGATCGCGGTGTCAAGGTGGTCAGCAATGCAGGCGGCCTCAACCCGAGCGGACTCGCCAATGCCATCCAGGAGCTCGCCGACAAGCTGGGCCTGCACCCCAAGATCGCCTACGTCGAGGGCGACGACCTGCTGCCCCGGGCCAAGGAGCTCGGCCTGGGCCAGCCCCTGACCGCGAACGCCTACCTGGGTGCCTGGGGAATCGCGGAAGCATTGAAAGCGGGGGCGGACGTCGTCGTCACCGGACGCGTGACCGACGCCTCGGTGATCGTCGGACCGGCTGCCGCCCACCACGACTGGAAGCGGGACCAGTACGACGAACTGGCCGGCGCGGTGGTCGCCGGACACGTGATCGAGTGCGGATGCCAGGCGACCGGGGGCAACTACGCGTTCTTCAACGAGGTCCGGGACTTCGGCCGGCCGGGATTCCCGATCGCGGAGATCCACCCGGACGGCAGCAGCGTGATCACCAAGCACGAGGGCACGGGAGGCGTCGTCACGATCGACACGGTCAAGGCCCAACTGCTCTACGAGATCACCGGCAGCCGGTACGCCGGTCCGGATGTCACCGCGCGGATGGATTCCGTCGAGCTGACCGCCGACGGCCAGGACCGGGTCAGGATCACCGGGGTCCAAGGCGAGCCACCTCCCCCGACGTACAAGGTGTCGCTCAACAGCGTCGGCGGGTTCCGGAACGAGGTGGACTTCGTCCTCACCGGGCTGGACCTGGAGGCGAAGGCGGAGCTGGTCCGGCGGCAGCTCGAGCAAGGTCTGCGGAAGAAGCCGGCCGAGGTGAAGTGGACCGTGGCCTGGACCGAGAAGCCGAACGCGGAGACCGAGGAGCAGGCGAGTGTGCTGCTCCGGTGCGTGGTGAAGGATCCGGATCCGAAGGTGGTCGGCCGGGCGTTCTCGAGCGCGGCGATCGAGCTGGCGCTGGCGAGCTACCCGGGGTTCCATGTGACCGCTCCGCCCGAGGACGCTTCGCCGTACGGGGTGTTCACCGCGGGATTCGTCGAGGCGGGCGAGATCGAGCAGGTCGTGGTGCTGCCGGACGGGACGCGGCGCGTGATCGAACCGTCGGCCGAGACCCGGGTGCTCGAGCCGGCGGAGGAAGCGGGTCTGCCGATGCCGTTGCCGCAACTGGTCGCGGCGGGGCGACCTGCGCGGACCTTGACACGGGAGGTGCCGCTCGGACGGGTGGCCGGTGCGCGCAGTGGGGACAAGGGCGGCGACGCGAACGTCGGGGTCTGGGTGCGGACCGAGACCGCCTGGCGCTGGCTCGCGCACACGTTGACGGTCGAGGTCTTCCAGGACTTGCTGCCCGAGACCAGGGATCTCAGAGTCACCCGGCACGTGTTGCCGAACCTGTGGGCGCTGAACTTCGTGGTCGAGGGTCTGCTGGGCGAAGGTGTCGCTTCGCAAGCGCGGTTCGACCCGCAGGCGAAGGCCGTCGGCGAATGGCTGCGCTCCCGCTACCTGGACATCCCCGAGGTGCTGCTGTGAACCGCCTAGCGTCCGAAGAGGTGGAGGTCCTGCCCCGCCGTTCTTCGGACGCAAGCGAGGAGCGGGGGGCGGTGAGGGCGACCGTGAGGCGGTTTATGGCGGCGGAGGTGCTGCCGTGGCTTGGCCGGTGGGAGCGGGAGGGCGAGCTGCCGCGGGAATTGCACGAGAAGGCGGGCAAGCTCGGGCTGCTGGGCGTCGCGTTTCCCGAGGAGGTCGGCGGGGGCGGAGGTTCGCTGGCTGACGCGATCGCGGTGGTCGAGGAGATGCACTACTCGGGCGGCTCCGGCGGACTGGTCGCTTCGCTGTTGACCTGCGGGATCGCCCTGCCCCACATCGTTGCGGCGGGCGACTACGAACAGCTCGAGCGGTGGGTCCGGCCGACACTGGAAGGCCGGCTGATCGGCTCGCTTGCGATCACCGAGCCGGATGCTGGATCCGATGTCGCTTCGCTGCGTACTACGGCCCGCCGCGACGGGGATCATTTCATCGTGAACGGCGCGAAGACCTACATAACCTCGGGGTGCCGCGCGGACTTCGTGACCACGGCTGTCCGCACGGACGGGCCGGGCGCCCATGGCATCAGCCTGCTGGTGATCGAGCGGGGTACACCCGGATTCGAGGTGTCACGCAAGCTGGAGAAGATGGGGTGGCTTTGCTCGGACACCGCGGAGTTGTCCTTCACTGAGGTACGAGTGCCTGCTGCCAACCTGGTCGGAGTACAAGGGTCTGGGTTCGTACAGCTCGCGCAGAACTTCGTGGCGGAGCGGTTGACGCTGGCAGTGCAGGCGTATGCCGGGGCGCAGCGGGCGTTGGACCTCACGGTCGAGTGGTGCCGCGCGCGGGAGACGTTCGGGCGGCCGCTGATCTCGCGGCAGACCGTGCAGCACACGCTGACCGAGATGGCCCGGCGGATCGACGTCGCGCGGGTCTACGTGCACGAGGTGGTGGGTCGCGCCGAGGCAGGGGACGACGTGATCGCCGAGGTGTGCTTCGCGAAGAACACTGCAGTCGAGGCCGGGCAATGGGTGTGTGACCAGGCGCTGCAGTTGCACGGCGGGCTCGGCTACCTGCGCGAGGCCGAGGTGGAACGCCAGTACCGCGACCAGAAGATCCTCGCCATCGGCGGCGGGACCACCGAGATCCTCACCTCCCTTGCTGCCAAACGACTGGGGTTCACTGCATGACCAAGCTTGCTGCGTCCGAAGAACCGGGGGGCAGGACCCTCACCCCTTCGGACGCAAGGACTCGGGAGGGGAATCGGCGGGCGATGCTGGAGAAGCTTGCTGCGCTGGAGGAGGAACACGCCAAGGCGTTGGCGGGCGGGGGCGAGAAGTACGTGGCGCGGCATCATCAGCGCGGCAAACTCCTGGCGCGGGAGCGGATCGAGCTGCTGCTGGATCCGGACTCGGCGTTCCTGGAGTTGTCGCCGCTGGCCGGGTGGGGCTCGGACTTCACCGTCGGGGCCAGCCTGGTCACCGGCATCGGCGTGGTCGAGGGGGTCGAGTGCCTGATCACGGCCAACGACCCGACCGTCAAGGGCGGCGCGAGCAATCCGTGGACGCTGCGCAAAGCGCTGAGGGCGGACGAGATCGCCCGGGCGAACCGGCTCCCGGTGATCAGCCTGGTCGAGTCGGGCGGCGCGGATCTGCCCACGCAGAAGGAGATCTTCATCCCCGGCGGGGCGATGTTCCGCAACCTGACCCGGCTGTCTGCGGAAGGGATTCCGACGATCGCGTTGGTGTTCGGCAACTCCACCGCGGGCGGTGCCTACATCCCCGGCATGAGCGACTACGTGGTGATGGTCGACGGAGGCGCCAAGGTGTTCCTGGCGGGGCCGCCGCTGGTGAAGATGGCGACCGGTGAGGACGCGGACGACGAATCACTCGGCGGCGCTTCGATGCACGCGCGGCAGTCCGGGTTGGCGGACTACTTCGCGGTGGACGAGCAGGACGCGATCCGCCTGGGACGGCAGATCGTGTCGCGGTTGAACTGGAAGAAACTCGGTCCCGCGCCGGCTCCGTCGTACGAAGAACCCCTGGATGACGAGGATGAACTGCTCGGGATCGTGCCGGGGGATCTGAAGATCCCGTTCGACCCGCGGGACGTGATCGCCCGGGTGGTGGACGGGTCGGTGTTCGACGAGTTCAAGCCGCTCTACGGGTCGAGTCTGGCGACGGGCTGGGCGTCCGTGCACGGATACCCGGTCGGCATCCTGGCGAACGCGCGCGGCGTGCTGTTCAGCGAGGAGTCGCAGAAGGCCGCGCAGTTCATCCAGCTGGCGAACCGCGCGAACACGCCGCTGATCTTCCTGCACAACACCACCGGTTACATGGTCGGCCAGGAGTACGAGCAGGGCGGGATCATCAAGCACGGCGCGCAGATGATCAACGCGGTCTCCAACTCTCGCGTCCCGCACATCTCCATGCTGATGGGCGCTTCCTACGGCGCTGGGCACTACGGAATGTGCGGGCGGGCCTTCGACCCTCGCTTCTTGTTCGCGTGGCCTTCGGCGAAGTCCGCGGTGATGGGGCCACAGCAGTTGGCCGGCGTGCTGTCGATTGTGGCGCGCGCCGCGGCGGCCGCGAAGAGCCAGCCGTACGACGAGGATGGTGATGCCGCAATGCGGGCTTACGTGGAGGGTCAGATCGAGGCGGAGTCGTTGCCGATGTTTCTGTCCGGGCGGCTCTACGACGATGGCGTGATCGATCCCCGCGACACCCGGACCGTGCTCGGCCTGTGCCTGTCCGCCATCCACTCGGCCCCGGTCGAGGGGACCCGCTTCGACGGCGCCAACTTCGGCGTTTTCCGGTTGTGATGCCGATGACCACCTCGAAAGCGCCGATCACCTCCGTCCTGGTCGCCAACCGCGGCGAGATCACGCGACGGGTCTTCCGCACGGCCCGTTCGCTCGGCCTGCACTGCATTGCCGTGCACTCGACAGCGGACGCCTCGATGCCGTACGTCGGGGAGGCGGACGCGGCGGTTCATCTTCCAGGCACAGCGCCGGCGGAGACGTATCTGCGCGCGGACCTGGTGATCGACGCCGCGCGGCGGGCAGGCGCGGATGCGATCCATCCGGGCTACGGGTTCCTCTCGGAGAACGCTGGTTTCGCCGCGGCCGTGATCGAGGCGGGGCTGACCTGGATCGGGCCGCCGGCCGAGGCGATCTCGTCGATGGGCTCCAAGATCGAGGCGAAGAAGTTGATGGCGGCGGCCGGGGTCCCGGTGCTGGCTGAGCTGACTCCGGCCGAGGTGTCGGAGGCCGAGCTGCCAGTGCTGGTGAAGGCGTCGGCTGGTGGTGGTGGGCGCGGGATGCGGGTCGTGCATCGGTTGGAGGACCTCGCGGCCGAGATCGACGCGGCGTCGGCGGAGGCGCTGTCGGCGTTCGGGGACGGGACCGTGTTCTGCGAGCGGTATCTGGCGACCGGGCACCACATCGAGGTGCAGGTCCTGGCCGACCAGCACGGCACGATCTGGGCGGTCGGCGAACGTGAGTGCTCGATCCAGCGGCGCCACCAGAAGGTGGTCGAGGAGGCGCCGTCGCCGCTGGTGGAACGGATCCCGTCCATGCGTGCCGCATTGTTCGATGCGGCGCGGAAGGCGGCGGACGCGATCGGGTACGTCGGGGCCGGGACGGTGGAGTTCCTTGCCGATGAGGGTGGCGACTTCTACTTCCTCGAGATGAACACCCGGCTGCAGGTCGAGCACCCAGTCACTGAGGCGACCACCGGCCTCGACCTGGTCGCGCTGCAGTTCTCGATTGCCGCGGGGGATGCATTGCCTCCTGAGCCGCCGGCCGCCGTGGGTCACTCCATCGAGGTCCGCGTGTACGCCGAGGACCCGGCCCGCGACTGGCAACCCCAAACCGGTCGGCTGTACCGCTTCGAGCTGGGCTCCGCCGGCGCAGGCGGTTCGGCCGGGTCGGCCGGCGTGAGCGGTTCGGCCGGCGTGCGCGGTTCGGCCGGCGGGGCTGGTTCTGCCGTCGCCGAGTTCGCGCCGGGTGGTCCCCGGGCCGGGGCCCCCTGGTTGCGGCTGGACTCGGGTGTGGTGAGCGGATCGGAGATCTCGCCCTACTACGACGCGATGCTGGCGAAAGTGATCGTCTGGGGATCCACCCGGGCGGAGGCCGCAGCCAGACTCGCAGCGGAGTTGAGCCGCGCGAAGATCCACGGTGTGCGGACCAACCGGGATCTGCTCGTCCGGGTGCTCCGGCACCCTGCGTTCCTCGCCGGCGAGACCGACACCGCGTTCTTCGACCGCCATGGGCTCGACCTGCTGGCGGAACCGCTCGCGGACAAGGCGACCGAGGAGTTGTCGGCGCTGGCGGCCTCGCTTGCGGATGCTGCCGGGCGGCGGAGTACCGCGCGGGTACAGAGGGGGCTGCCGAGCGGCTGGCGGAACCTGCCCTCTCAGGCTCAGCGGAAGACCTTCACGGTGGGCGACTCGCAGTACCAGGTGACCTATCGGCTGACTCGGGACGGATTAGTCGCTGAGGGCAACGTCGTGGTGATTGAGGCGAGCGCTGAGCAGGTGGTGCTGGAGGTAGCCGGCGTCAGCCGGAGGTTTCAGGTGGCGGCCTATCCCGGGCTGGTCTGTGTGGACAGTTCGTTGGGGTCGGTGGCGCTGGCTCCGGTGGAGAGGTTCCCGGACCCGTCGCAGCAGGTGGCAGCCGGGTCGTTGCTCGCGCCGATGCCGGGGACGGTCATCCGCGTGGGTGTGGAGGTCGGCGACAAGGTCACGCAAGGGCAGCCGCTGCTCTGGCTGGAGGCGATGAAGATGGAACACACCATCTCCGCACCCGCCGGGGGCATCGTGGCGGAACTCGCCGTCAGTACTGGTCAACAAGTCGAGCTCGGCGCCGTGCTGGCTGTCGTGCAAGCACAGGAGGAGACATGAGCTTCGTCGAGAACGAGGAGCGCCGGGCACTGCGGACGGTGGTTCGCGAGCTGGGCAGGAAGTACGGCTATGCGTACTTCAACGAGCGCGCACGGTCCGGCGGGCAGACCACCGAGCTCTGGCAGGAGGCCGGCAAACTCGGCTACCTCGGCGTGAACCTGCCGGAGAAGTACGGCGGCGGGGGCGGCGGGATGGGTGACCTGTCCATCGTCCTGGAGGAGCTCGGCGCCGCAGGCTGTCCGCTCCTGATGATGGTCGTGTCGCCCGCGATCTGCGGCACGGTGATCACGCGCTTCGGCACGGACGGGCAGAAGGAGACGTGGCTGCCGGGTATCGCTGATGGCTCGACGACGATGGCCTTCGCGATCACCGAACCTGACGCGGGTTCCAACTCGCACCGAATCACCACGACAGCGCGCCGTACCGTCGACGGCTGGTCGCTGTCCGGGCGGAAGGTCTACATCTCCGGCCTGGACGTCGCCAAGGCAGTGCTGGTGGTCGGCCGGACCGAGGACGCGAAGACAGGCACCTTGAAGCCGGCGTTGTTCATCGTGCCGACCGATGCCGCGGGTGTCGAGTTCAAGCAGATCGAGATGGATCTGATCAGCCCCGACAAGCAGTTCGCGCTCTTCCTCGACGACGTGCGACTACCTTCGGACGCACTGGTCGGATCCGAGGACGCCGCTCTGATGCAGCTGTTCGCGGGACTCAACCCGGAACGGATCATGGCGTCGGCCTTCGCGATCGGGATCGGTCGGCACGCGCTCGACAAAGCCGTTGCCTATGTCAAGGAACGCCAGGTCTGGAAGACGCCGATCGGCGCCCACCAAGGCATCGCACATCCGCTGGCCCAGTGCAAGATCGAGCTCGAGCTGGCCCGCTTGATGATGCAGAAGGCCGCCGCTCTGTACGACGCCGGAGACGACCTCGGTGCGGGTGAGGCCGCCAACATGGCGAAGTACGCGGCCGGCGAGGCCACGGTGCGGGCCACGGACCAGGCGGTGCAGTCACTCGGCGGCAACGGCATGACGGTCGAGTACGGCGTCGCCTCGCTGGTCGCCGCGGCCCGGGCGAGCCGGATCGCGCCGGTCAGCCGGGAGATGATCCTCAACTTCGTCGCCCAGCACAGCCTCGGCCTACCCAAGTCGTACTGAATCCTTCAAAGTCGTCCGTCTCCGTCGTCGTGAAAGGGCCCGCCCATGGTGATCCACAGTGAGTTCCCACCCGTCGAGACCCTCGACGTACCGATCCACGATGCCGTTCTCGGCCGCGCCCGGGAGTACGGCGACCGGCCGGCGCTGGTGGACGGCGTCACCGGCAAGGAGATCAGCTACGCCCAGCTCGACCAGATGAGCCGTCGGATGGCGGCCGGTTTCGCCGAGCTCGGCATCCGGCATGGCGACGTGATCGCCTTGCACAGCCCGAACACGATCCTCTGGCCGGTGGTGTTCTATGGCGCCACCCGGGCCGGCGCCACCGTGACGACCGTCAACGCGCTCTACACCGCGGACGAGCTGCACAAGCAGTTGGTGGACTCGAAGGCGAAATTGCTGGTGACGATTTCGCTGTTCCTGCCGCTCGCGACCGCCGCGGTGGAAGGCACCGACGTGCAGGAGATCCTCGTCTGCGACGCTGCCGAGGGATTCCGCTCGGTGATGGAGTTGCTCGCCACCACCGCGCCGGAGCCGGTGGTGGAGATCGACCCAGTCGAGGACGTCGCCGTGCTGCCGTATTCGAGCGGGACCACCGGCGCGGCCAAGGGCGTGATGCTGACGCATCGGAACATCGCGACGAACATCTCGCAGGCGGAGGTGACGATCAGCGTGGACGAGAACGAGCGGATCATCGCGATCCTGCCGTTCTTCCACATCTATGGGCTGACCGTGCTGATGAACCTGCCGTTGCGGCTCGGCGCGACCGTGGTGGTGCTGCCGAAGTTCGATCTGCAGCAGTTCTTGACGACGCTGGACGAGCAGAAGATCACCCGGGCCTTCGTGGCGCCCCCGGTGGTGCTCGCATTGGCGAAGCACCCGGCTGTGGACGGGGTGGACCTGTCGTCGCTGAAGTACGTGACGTGTGCGGCGGCGCCGCTGGACGGCGAACTCGCCGAGGCCTGTGCGAAGCGGCTCGGGTTGCACGCGATCCTGCAGGCTTACGGGATGACCGAGCTCTCGCCGGGCACTCACGCAGTACCGCAGGATGACCAGGATCCGCCGCCCGGTGCCGTGGGCAAGTTGTTCCCGTCGACCGAGATGCGGCTGGTCGGTGCCGATGGCAACGGCGTGGGCGAAGGCGATCCGGGCGAGATCTGGATCCGCGGGCCGCAGGTGATGAAGGGGTATCTCGGCCGGCCGGCGGAGACCGACGCGACGATCGACCCCGAGGGCTGGCTGCACACGGGCGACATCGGGCGGGTCGACGCCCGTGGCTACCTGTACGTCGTGGACCGGGTCAAGGAGCTGATCAAGTACCACGGGTACCAGGTGCCCCCGGCCGAGTTGGAGGCCGTGCTGCTGACAGACGACCGGATCGCGGATGCGGCCGTGATCGGAGTACAGGCCGATGGCAATGAGGTGCCGAAGGCGTTCGTCGTCCCGATGCCGGGCGTCTCGCTGTCCGAGCAGGACGTGATCGACTACGTCGCCGCCCGGGTGGCGCCGTTCAAGAAGATCCGGCAGGTGGAGTTCATCGACGCCGTCCCGAAGGCGGCTTCGGGGAAGATCCTGCGGCGCGAGCTCCGAGCACGGGAGGCGGCCCGTGAGTGAGCTGGCGGGCCGGACGCTGAGCTTCCTGGAGTCGTCGTGAGCGAGGCGCAGCGCGAGCCCCAGCAGGACCGGAGCCGCGCCACCCGGCAGAAGCTGCTGGGGGCCGCGCTCGAGTCGCTGGCCGAGGTGGGCTACTCGGCCACGACGGTCGCTGTGGTCGCCGCCCGCGCGGGGGTTTCGCGGGGTGCGGCGCAGCATCACTTCCCGACCCGAGCGGATCTGTTCGCGGCGGCAGTCGAGTACATGACCGAGGTGCGGCTGGAGGAGATCCGGGCGCAGGCCGCGGGACTGCCCAGCGGCGACGGGAGGACCGAGGCGATCGTCAGCATGCTGGCGGACGTCTACACCGGGCCTTTGTTCCGCGCGGCGCTCCACCTGTGGGTCGCGGCCTCCACCGAGGAGCCCCTTCGGCAGCAGATCGTGCGGCTGGAGGCGCACGTCGGACGTCAGGCACATCGCGCCCTGCTGGAGGTGCTCGAGGTCGACGAGCGGACCCCCGGCGTCCGCGAGACGGTCCAGGGCGTCCTCGACCTGGCCCGCGGCCTCGGCCTCGCCGACCTCCTCACCGATGACGCCCACCGCCGCCGCGGCATCGTTCGCCAGTGGTCCACGATCCTCGACCAGGCCCTGACCGCCGCACGCTAGTGCCGCGGTGCCAATGGAGTTCAGACACGGGCACTAGCCTCGCCGGCGGGCTCGCTCGGCGATCCGGCGGTCGACCTTCGCCGCCAACGCGTCCGGGTCGCAGTCGGCCAGGTGGTCCCGCACCAGCAGGTGGATGAACGCATACTCGCTTCGCCCGCTTCTTGCGAGCACATAGCGATCGGCTGCGTAGCGGAGGAAGGGGCCGCGGCGCCACGGGAGATACCCGCTCCAACGCAGCAACAACCCGTGCAGGATCCTGGAGGGGCCACCGGCGAACAGGGGCGCCCTTCGCCGCCAGGCCTTGGCCGCGATCCCGCCGACCAGCACGCCGAGGACCGCCTCGGGTTCAGGCGAGATCCTCGCGCCCAGGATCACGGCCGTCAGCAACCCGACCAGCACGCCACCGAGCACCCAGGGATCCATTCGCCACGTCGCTCGCGGACCGTCCTGGGACTCGTCCGCGCTGTGCGGATAGACCCGGTGATCCATCGGCAGCGCCTTGACCAAACGGATGCCCTGGGCAACTATCAGCCCCACCGCCAAGCAGGCGACGAACTTGCCAGGCGATTCCGAGCGGGTGAAGACGAGCCAGCCCAGCACCGTCACCAGGGCCAGCCGCACGCCCAGCAGCAGCCGGCGACCGTTGGTGGTCGACAAGATGAGCTCCAGCCCGTACGACGCGCCGACCGCTGCCGCCCCCAGAGCAAGGCCGAGCCAGGCGGGCAGCAGCGACACAAGTCCAGCGCCGATCATGACCGACGCCAGTCCCGCTACCGCGCCCGTGCAGAGCATCACGGCTGTCAGCAGGAGCCGCGGCTGGTTCTGTCTGTCCTGCAGCACCCACCAAGTGCGTGGGCGGACATGCACCAGGAGGAGCCCGTACGCGCCCACCGCCAGCCCGGCAGGTACGCCGTACAGGGCGGCTGTGGCGAGCGTGGCACCGCCGACCAGCCCAGCGAACAAGGCCGGCAGGCAAACCATGTGAGCCAGGTAGCCCACAGGAGGCAGGACCAGGCCGTACCACCCGTTCGGAGTCAGCCGTCGCGGTACTGCGATGCGGTCACCTGCGCGGGTCCGCGTCCACCAGGCCAGGCACCACAAGGAGCGGACGGCCGAGCGAGAGTCGTACTGACGGCCGGTCGACCGGTAGCGCGCGAGGACTTCGGAGACGTAGGTGTCGAACAGTTCGCGACGGTGGTCGGCGACCGCGCCCGCGGCGATGTCGCGGGCGTCCCGGCCCCGGTAGGCAAGCGCCATCACGTTGAGCATCAGCGGCGAGTCGACCAGGTCCCACAGGTCGTCGTCCTGCTCGATCGCGGCTCGGGCACCGGCGAGTTCCTGGCCGGCCGAGGCGAAGTAGTCGAGCACTTGGCGACGGCTGAGCGGGCGGATGCGGACAGCGCCGTACAGCCGGAGTGGTTGCGGGAGCCGCTCGTAGTCCTGGATGCGGCAGGTGACGGCCAACTGGCCGATCAGGTAGCGGTGCTGCAATTCCTCCAGCACTGGGGCCAGCTTGCCCCGCTGGGCTCCGGCGATCTCGTCCACGCCGTCCAGGAGCAGCCCGAGTCTGCCCTTGCGCAGCCAGACGCGGCCGACCGCGACGGGGATCTGGTACCTGCTGCTCAGTTCGTCGAGAAACCAGCGAACGAATCCGGCGAGCAGCGCGCTGTCATCGGGATCATCGTCGTCATGCCGGGCTGTCGAGCCGCTCCAACCGGCCAGGTCGACCAGTACGGGGATCGGGTGCTCGGGTTCGCTGTGCGCTCGCGCTGCCAACGAGCGGGCGAGGTCCAGCAGCAGCGTGGTCTTGCCGGCACCGGGTGCGCCGAGGATCAGAACCGAGTCCTGCAGGTCCTCGAAGGCGGTCGCGATGTCCGCGTCCTCGCGGATCTCCGTGACGCTGCTGGCGAGCGGCTGGACGAGCAGGTCGTACGGAGGGATCACTGCCTCTGGCCGTTCGTCGAGCGCCAGAGCCAGCCGGGTTCTGGAGGCGAGCGAGCCGGCGACCCGGTCGGCGAGGTAGCGGTCGATCCGGGCGAGCGCGTTCGGGCGGTTCCTCGGCTGGTCCGCCGAGCGGGCCGAATGGCCGACCGTCCGGCGGCTGCGGAACTCCCAGAGGCCGGTCAGGATCGCGACCAGCCAGAGCAGCCCGATCACCGGCCAGGTCCAGTCGACGTATTGCGCCAGGAAGGCCGGGGCCGTCCCGCCGGTGCCGACATTGATCGCGATCGGCAGCAGCACCAGGGTCAGCGAGAGGGTCACGACCAGTACGACGACCCTGAGCAGGCCGTTGCCGCGGATCCTCATCCACGGAGGTTATCGAGCCTGCGGGCCGCAGGTGGCCGTCGCCCGCGTTTCACCCTCCGGAGCGGACCGGCCGACGGCTCGCGCCGGCGGCATCCCACCTGCCGGGCACCGCTCGGTAATCGTTGTCAGGTCACGTAAGTTGCCCTTTGTCATGACTACTGAGCGGATCGACCGGGCGAGTGTGGGGCTGCGGTCCGAGCGAGGGCCGATCCTGCTCGCGGTGATGCTGAGCGTCGGGCTGGTCGCGATCGACGCGACGATCCTGGCGACCGCCGTGCCGTCGGTGGTCGAGGACCTCGGCGGCTTCACACAGTTCCCCTGGCTGTTCTCGATCTACCTGCTGGCCCAGGCGGTGTCGGTGCCGATCTACGGCAAGCTCGCGGACCAGCGCGGCCGGAAGCCGATGATGCTGCTCGGGGTCGGACTGTTCGTGCTCGGCTCGGTGCTCTGCGGGTTCGCCTGGAACATGCCCGCGCTGATCGCGTTCCGGCTGATCCAGGGCCTCGGTGCGGGCGCGATCCAGCCGATCGGGATGACGATCGTGGGCGACATCTACAGCGTCGCCGAGCGGGCCAAGGTGCAGGGCTACATCGCCAGCGTCTGGGGCATCGCCTCGTTCGTCGGGCCGACCCTCGGCGGGGTGTTCTCGGACTACATCTCCTGGCGCTGGATCTTCTTCGTGAACATCCCGCTCGGCCTGGCCGCCGCGTGGGTGCTGAGCCGGCGGTTCCACGAGAGGATCGCGCAGCAGACCAAACACCAGATCGACTATGCGGGGTCGATCCTGCTCGCGGTCGGTGGTTCGCTGCTGCTGCTCGGGTTGCTCGAAGGCGGCGTGATGTGGTCCTGGGACTCCGCGATCAGCATCGCGGTTCTGGCGCTGGCTGTTGTGCTGCTGGTGACGTTCGTGTTCGTCGAGCGGCGAGCCGCGGAACCCGTCCTGCCCTTGTGGGTGCTGGGGCAACGCGTACTGAACTCGGCGAACTCCTCCGCGCTGCTGGTCGGCGTACTGATGGTCGGGCTGTCGACGTACGTGCCGCTGTATGCGCAGGGTGTGCTCGGGACGTCCGCGCTGGTCGCGGGGTTCGCGCTGGCGGCGATGACGATCGGATGGCCGATCGCGGCGTCGTTGGCGGGCCGGATCTACCTGTCGCTGGGGTACAGGACGACCATGCTGTTCGGCGCCGCGATCGTGGTCATCGGCGCAGGTCTGCTTCTCGGCGTGAGCCCCGGAAGCTCGGTGCTGTACCTCGCACTGGCCTGCTTCGTGATCGGGCTCGGCCTCGGCTTCACCGCCTCACCCGGTGTGGTCGCCGCCCAGTCCTCGATCGACTGGCGGAGCCGCGGCGTGGTCACCGGTGCCAACATGTTCGCCCGATCGGTAGGTAGCGCTGTGGGCGTCGCCGTGTTCGGCGCAGTCGCGAACGCTGTGGTCGCCTCCCGGGTCGGCGGCAACCAGAAGGAGCTCGAGAAACTCCCCGGCAACGTGCTCGCCCCAGCGATCCACGACGTGTACTACGGTGCCGCAGCCGCCGCGGTCCTACTGGTCGTGGCCGCGGCCTTCATGCCCAACCGGGTGAAGGAACAGCCCCGGGACTAGGCCCCGCGGGATTCTGCGACGCGGCGGAGCCAGTAGCGGAACCAGTCGGGCCCGTAGGGCACATAAACGCGCGTAGGGATGCCACGGTCGCGCAGTTCATCCAGTACTTCGGGTCGCACCCCGAGGAGCTGCTCCACGGGGACCGTGCCGAGGGATAGCTGAACGGCCTCGCGCAGGCGGCCGTCATGCGTCGCCAGCGACCACCTTGCCCCGCTGGCCGCGAGCTGGTGTGCCAGCTGGAGGTACGCGATGTCGGTCGGTTCGCCGTACGGGTGTGCGCCGGTCGATTCTATGTACGCGCCCTTGACGAGCCGCACGTGGACACCGGCAGAGGTCAACGTCTCGACGTCTTCCGGTGAACGCTTCAGGTTCGCCTGCACGGTGGCGCCGAGCCGATCCGCCAGGCCGCGACCGGCGACTTCCAGCACGCATTGCCGGATCTGGTCGGTCCGGGTGGTGTCTTCGGCTCCGATCTGGAGCAGGCGACCCGGGGGCAGAGCCTCCGCAACGTTGGCAACCAGCTCCGCGGCACCGGCCGGGTCCACGTCCAGGGCGAGGTGCGAGAGGTCGAGTGAGAGCCAGACATCCGCGTCCGGAAGCAGCTTGGCGAGCTCGAGATACTCGTCGACGACGCGGGCCGCTTGTTCCGGATCGGTCGACATCTCGCCGAACAGGTCGAGGCTGACGCCGTGCCCCTTGCCGAGCTGGCCGGTGGCGACCGCGAGCGCCTCGTCGAGAGTCCGGCCGGCCACGTAGCGGGAGGCGGCGCGCCAGGCATTCGCCTCCCCGCCGGGCAGGCCCTTCACCACCTGCTCCAGCCGATCGCTCGTCGCCAACTTGAACAGCACCGCCCGATCAGCTCGCATACGGTCGAGTCTGCCAGCCCGCACCCCCTGGCCGTCGCCGACGCAATCGCAGCAAGGCTGCCGCGGTGCCGCTGATCCAGCCGCTCCCCCCAGGCGGCTGGACCAGCGGTGGTATGGACTGAGCTATGCGCCGCCGCAGCTCGCCGCGACAGGCCACGATCGCCACCGGACGGTGGTCATGGTTGCCGATCCGGACTGACCGACGGTGGGATGTTCTGGTTGAGCCGGAACAGGTTGGTCGGGTCGTAGCGGCCCTTCACCGCGGCAAGCCGCGCATAGGTCGCCGGCGGGTAGGACGCTCGGACGCGTTCGTCGCTCGCCTCGCCGGTGAAGTTCACATAGGACGCCGCGTCCGGGCCCAGCGCCGCGGACGCCGAGCGTGCCCATTCGACCACCCCGTCGAAACCGGCCGAATCCGGTGTCCGGGCGACGACGTTGAGGATGTACTCACGGTCCCGGGTACCGAACGCGGTGGCGTCAGCCGGGACCCGGCCCATTGCTCCGCCGAGGTGGTGGATGTGAAGTTCGGAGACAGCGTTGGGCGCTTCGGAGTACGACGAGATGAGCGCGTCGACTGTTGTCGCGCCGAGGTCGCTGAAGAACGCCGAGCGGAAGTAGTTCCACATGCCGCGCGGGTACAGCGGATCGAGGAGCGACTGCATGGCGACGTACGGCATCGGGCCGAAAACGTCGGCCACGACCGGCGCGAGCCCGCGGAACGGCTTGGTCGCCGCGTCACCGTCCTCGGTCCGGCCCGACCACACGCCGAGAACGGCGACGATGGGCTTGCCATGGATCTCCTCGGGCAGGAACGGCAACGGCGGCGCGGTGGTCAGGTTGACCGCCAGCGACAGCTCGTCGGGCGCGTTCGCCGCGGCCTCGCCGAAGCCCTGGAGCACCTGGGCGGCATCCTCGCCCCGGTAGAAGACCAGGCCGGAGAAGACCGTCGGACCCACCTCGTGCGCCCGGAACTCGAACGACGTGACGACGCCGAAGTTGCCGCCACCACCGCGCAAGGCCCAAAGGAGATCGGGGTGTTCGTCCTCGCTGGTGTGCAGGTACTGACCGTCAGCGGTGACGATGTCGGCCCCCACGAGGTTGTCGCACGTCAGCCCGCAGCGGCGAACGAGCCACCCGATCCCACCGCCGAGGGTGAAGCCCGCGATACCGGTCGTGGACACCAGTCCACCGGTGACCGCCAGCCCGAACGCCTGCGCCTCGACGTCGACGTCGCGCCACAGACAGCCGGCCTGCGCCACGATCCGGCGCCGGTCCGGGTCGACCCGGACTCCGTTCATCGCTGAGAGATCGAGCACGAGACCGCCGTCGGAGGTCGAGAACCCGGGGATGCTGTGGCCGCCACCTCGGATCGCGAGCGACAGGCCCTCGCTTCGTGCGAACTCCACGCCGCGGAGCACATCGGCCACGCCGTGACACTGCACGACGGCAGCCGGCAACTTGTCGTGGGCGCCGTTCCAGATCGATCGTGCTTCGTCGTACGAAGGGTCTTCCGGGCGGATCAGCACGCCACGCAATGCCTGGGCGAGCTCTCCTAGCGTGGCTTCTCCCAACGCGTCGTGACGCGCCTGAGTCGTTGTCATCGTTGCTCCTCGATCGTCAGCCTGAGACGTCCTGAGTGGACGGACACGACGCTAGGAAGACCGCCTTTGCAGCGGCTTAGCGCGCCTTAGCGGGCCGTGAAGGAGCGCGCTTCGAGTCCCCGACGGGCAGCGTGGCTGCCCGCGCCGTACCGAGCTGGCAGCCGAGGCGGGCGAAGAGCTCGGTCGCCGTGCGGCCATGCCTGACGAGCGCCGCCGAGTCGTTGTCGTCACGGGCGAGCTCGGCGGCGAGGAGCCGGGTCCACGCCTCGAGTCGCAGGTAGCCCTGCGGCTGAAAAGCCTCCACCGCCTGTTCGGCCAGTACGCGGGCGGCGTGCCGTTCGCCGGCGAACAGTTCGACGACGGCGAGATCCAGCAGCGCACCCGCCACTCCCGGCGCATCCTCGACGGCCTCGCCGCGGTCGACAGCCTGGCGGGCGAACCGTCGTCCCGCTTCGAGGTCGCCCGCGGCCGCGGACAGCAGCCCGAGGTTGGCCAGGCTCACGTTCTCACCGCGGCGGTCCCCGAGCTGCGCGCGAATCCGCAAAGCCTCGCGCAGATGCTCGTCGGCCGGCTCGAACAGCCGGCGGTCGCGCTCGATGCAGCCCAGATGGTTGAGAGCGTGGGCCAGCCCTGCCGGATCGTCGATGTCGGTGAACACAGCGACCGAGCGCCGTACCGCGTCGATCGCGTTGTCCAGGTCGCCGGCGAGACGATGGGCGTCGGCGAGCGCCGAGAGGGTGTAGCCACGGCCTTGCTGGGCGCCGACCCTACGGCCGAGCAGCCAGGACTCCTCGAACACCGGGACCGACAAACCGTCGACTGGGACCAGCGGCAGGGACAGCGTCACGGCTGGGAAGAAGGGGACGACTGTCGCCTCGATCAGACCCAGGTGGCGAAGGCAGTCGCCGAATCGTTGCTGCGCCGACGTCACGTCCTCGCGGAACAAGGCAGCCATGGCGGCCAGTCCGCGGGCCGCCGCGGCCGCAGGCGCCGCCCCCAGCGCCTCGGCATCGGCAACCGCTTTCGTCGCGGTGCGCTCGACCTCGTCGAGGTTGGCACTGCTCAGCAGCAGGGTGCCGCGCAGAACCCGCGCGTAGACGACCTCGGCTGGATCACCTGACTGCTCGGCGACACCGACGCCGGCGTCGCCCAGACCCCGCAGTCGGTCACCCAGACCTCTGCGGGCGTCGAGGACCGCCAGGGCGAACAGCGCACGTGCCCGCTCCGGTGACGGTGCGGCCGCCACCTCGAGGACGCGTTCGAGCCAGCCCGCCCCTTCGACGAAATGACCCCGGGCCAGCCAGTACGGCCACAGGCTGACGGCCAGCGACAACGCCCGCTGATGGTCGTTGCGTAGGGCCCAGCCGAGTGCGGCGCGGAGGTTGTCGTGATCGGCGTCCAGCAGTTGGGGGCGTTCGACGACGACACCGGCTGCCCGCTCCAGGTCGTGGTGGCGGGCGACATCCAGAAAATGCCGGGAGTGTGCGGCATCGAACTGCTCTACCTCGCCCGCTTCGACGAGTCGCTCCAGGGCGAACTGTCGAATGGTCTCGAGCAGTCGGTAGCGGGAATGAGAACCGGCACGTTCGACCTGCAGCAGAGACTTGTCGACCACCCGGCCGAGGCAGTCCAGCACGTCGCGGACCGGAAGCCGCTCGTCCGCGCACACCTGCTCGGCTGACACGAGCGAGAAGCTGCCGGCGAAGACCGCGAGCCGGCGCAGCAGGACCTGCTCGTCCTCCGACAGCAACTCGTGGCTCCACTCGAGCGCGGCCCGCAGGGTCGCGTGCCGGGTGATCTGGCCGCTTCGTCCGAGCAGCGGGAGCGCCTCGCTCAGCCGCTCGGCGATCTCTGCCGGTTCGAGGTGGGACATCCGCGCAGCGGCCAACTCCAGGGCGAGTGGAATACCGTCGAGCCGCCGGCAGATCTCCACAACGGACCCGGTGCTACCCGCGTCGAGCACGAAGTCGGGCCGGACATCACGGGCACGGTCAAGGAACAACCGGACAGAGGCGAGACTCCCGAGCCTGTCGAGGTCGCCGGCGTCCCCAGGCTCGGGAAGCTCGAGCGACGGCACCCGGAAAGTCACCTCTCCCGGAACCCGCAGCGGCTCGCGGCTCGTCGCCAGCACCGTGACACCCGCGCAGCCGCGGCGCACCGCGTTGGCGAGCTCAGCACAAGCGGCGAGGAGATGCTCACAGTTGTCGAGCACGAGAAGAAGGGTCCGCGGGGCCAACCGCGCGACCAAGGTGCGCAACGGATCGGCACCCGCCGCGGGATCCAGCCCCAGGGCCGCCGCCACCGTGTCGGCGACGAGACGTGGGTCGGCTACGGGCACGAGATCCGCCACCCAGACCCCGTCGGGATATGAGTCGACCAGTCTGCGAGCCGCCTCCTCCGCAAGCCTGGTCTTGCCGGCACCCCCCACCCCCGTGAGCGTGAGCAGCCGGCCACGGCTCAGCAGGCGGCGGACATCCGCGATCTCCCTTTCGCGCCCGACGAAGCTCGTCAGCGCCGGAGCCAGGTTGTGGCCGCCCAGGTCGGGCGCACGGGGCGCCTCATCCTCGAGGCTGCCTGTCAGCAGGTCGCGGTACAGCCTTCGCGTCTCTGGGTCGGGATCGGTGCCGTACGCCGCGCGCAGGTCATCGCGCAACTGCTCGTACCGTGCCAGGGCCTCCGAGCGTCGGCCCATCGCCGCATGCCGCCGCATCAGGCTTCGAGCCGCACGCTCGTGGAGCGGGTTTGTCGCCAGCGCGCGCTGCAGCGCGTCGAGTGCCTCCACCTCGTACCCCTGCGCGCCGCCAGCAGAAATGGTGTCTGCGAGGTCCACGAGGAGATCGCAGAAATTCTCGCGGAGCTCCTCACGCGGCCGGGCGGCCCAGTCCTCGAACCGGTCCTCGGGGAGCAGATCGCCGGTGTACGCCGCCACCGCGGCGCGGAGATCAGCGAGGTCGCCGCCGGCCCGGGCGAGCGCGGTCAGTTGCTCGAAGCGCCGCACATCGACGTCGACGAGACCGTCCGTCAGCAGCGAAACAACATCATCACGCAACTCCAGCAACCCATTGGTCGGCCCATCACCCGCGAGCGCCCGACGGGCGACGTGCAACGCCTGATGGAGGTTGTTGACCGCGGACGTCGGATCCCGGTCCGGCCACAACGTGTCGAGGAGCACCTCACGGTGCAGTCGCTGATCACGCGTCAACGCCAACAACTTGACGAGCGTGCGCGCCTTACGCAGACGCCACGCCCTGGGTTCGACGGGCTCCCCGCCACGATCCACACCGAAACCACCCAGTAGCTGGATCTGCACGATCGACCTCCCCGTTGAGAGTAGACGCCCGGCGCTGGCGCGCGAGGTCGAGGAGGAGACCGGCTGGAAGGTCCGGGGAGATCCTCGCGGCCGTCACCGACTGGGAGTGGGAGTACGAAGGGCGGGTGCGACGGTGATCGCCGGCTGCGGGACATCGTCGCGTTCGCCGTACGGACCCGGGTCACGGAACGGTTGCGGCTGGAACCGGTCACTGGTCCAGGTGAGGTCCTGACCGGACATGAGGCGGACATCGAGCGCCTGCAGGCGGATCCCTGCATCACCCGAGCGCCACCGGGATGGCACTACCGGCCGTAGAGCCGGATGTCAGTCAGAGGCCCAGGAATCCCGGCACAACGGTGCGGCAACCACGCGCAAATGGCTCCGCTGTGTGACCGCCCAGGCGCGGCGGTCACACAGCGGAGTCGGCCACCTCGGAGAGTGGCTCGTGGTGAGGTGTCACGAGCCACTGGTTCCGCCCGGCCCGAGGTGTCGGCCAGGAGGTGGTTGGAACGGCTGGGCGGCGGCGATACAGGGAGTCAACCGCCGGCCCAGCCGGGCCGGTGGGCGG
>NZ_BAAANE010000001.1:266961-399130 GCF_039529635.1 Kribbella alba
AGTGCTCCGGACCGCACCTCGGGTTTCGTCCGGGGCTGAGGAGTGCCCCGGACCTTCATTTCGCTACTCCTGGACGTGAGGAGACCCCAGGAGCAACAGCCGGGTCTGAGGAGGACCCGACGGGCTCAGTTGTCCGTGATGTCCTGCGGCCCGAGGATGTCGTTCGTGACCCGGAGACCGGCGAACCGCCTCCGCATCGCCTGCTCGTAACGCGCGGCCAGCGGCGCCTCCGCGACGTACTGCGCGATCACGTGCTCGCCGAACCAGACCCGAACTCTGCGCCGGTGCTGTCTCGACGTCATCTCCGCGATTGTCACTACTTGCTCACCCCGTAACTCTCAGGCCTTGCAACCAGTTGGACTTACTGGTTGTCATGGCAGTAATGGTGCACAGACCGAGCGTGACCGCTCTAGGACCTGGACCGGACCTTTCCCGGACCTCTTCAGGACCTCTGGCGGACAAAGGAGGTCTGCACCTTGTCGTGAGGCATTCAGTCGAGACAACGTCTGACCTGACGTGAACGGGAGGAACGATGGCGGGGAGGTATACGCCAAGAACGGTTCTTGCGCACCTGATCCAGCGCCGGAACCAGACCTACTCCGAGATCGTCGCCGAGTTCGTCGAGCTGGGTGGAACCATCACCGAGCGGCACCTGCGGCGCCTCGCATCGGGCGAGCGTGCAGGCACCACTCCACAGACCCGGCGCACCCTGCAACGCATGTTCGGCAAGCCGGTCGAGGAGCTTCTCGCCCCGTACGTCCCCGAGCAAGCCGGGCAGATGGTGCCGGCGTCTGCCTCGAGTGGACGGATCACGACAGGTAATGAGATGGAGGTTCTCGACATGGCTGCCAGCCGTGCGCGGGCATTCGCCCTCGCGGCCCAGACCGGTCTCGGTAGCGAGGCTATGGAACAGGTGTACGACGATGTGAGACACGTTGCGAAGGCCTACCCGCAGCGCCCGCTACCGGAGATCCTCGGACAGCTCGTCGAGACCCAGGACCTTGTCTTCGCACTGCTGGAGAGCCGGCAGCGCCCGGAACACCTGCGGCAGCTCTACTTCCTCGGCGGCGTGACCGGTGGTCTGCTCGCCAAGGCGTCCCACGACCTCGGCAACCCGCACGCCGCCCTGACCCAGGCCAGGACGGCCTTCCTCTGCGCCGACAACGCCGACCACCACGGGCTGCGCGCCTGGGTCCGCGGCCTGCAGTCACTGGTGTCCTACTGGGCCGGCAACCCGCACGACTCGGTGCGCTATGCCCAGCTGGGCGCCGGCTACGCCGAGCAGGCCAACAGCACCACCAGCGTCTGGCTTCCCGTCAGCGAGGCCCGCGCCTGGGCCGCGCTGGGCAATGCGGACGCCACCCGGGCCGCGCTCGAGCGGGCCGAGAACGCGTGGACCTCGGTCCAGGACGACGATCTCGACGAGATGGGCGGCCTGTGCACCTTCGGTCGCAACCGGCAGCTGTACTACGCGGCCGACGCGCTCGCGTGGTTGCCGGGTGAGGTGGACACCGCCGAGCGGTACTCCCGTCAGGCAGTGGACGCCTACACCGACCAGTCGCACCCCGAGTGGGCCTTCGGCGACGCCGCCGGCAGCCACGCCGCCATGGCCATCACCCGGATCGCGAACGGTGAGCTCGACGGGGCGGCCGACGCGATCGCGCCGGTGCTGGGTCTCCCGGCCGAGCGCCGGATCAACGGTGTCGTCCACTCGGCCCGCCGGGTGCACCAGGCCCTGCGGCAGTCCGGCCGGGCCGACGATGCCCGCGAACTGCAGGAAGAGATCGAGACCTTCACCCGGACCCCGATGCAGTCGTTTCCCCGCTAGACCTCAGGTCGAATAACCTCCACGAATGGATCCACTCATCGGCGACGGCACCAGCCTGCGCGAGTTCCGGCTCGACGACCTGGAGGCCTACCTCGCCATCGTCGGTGATGACCGGGTGACCAACTGGCTGTCCTTCGACAGCCGCGACCGGGCCGCCGCCCAGAAGGCGCTCGGCAACCTCGTCGAGCGCGCCCAGCACGAAGATCGTCCGGACTATCTGCTCGCCGTCACCCGCCCTGACGACGACCGGATGGTCGGCTTCGTCCGGCTCGGGCCAACCGGCGTCCAGGCCGCTCACCTCGGCTATGCGATCGCCGCGGACCACTGGGGACACGGTTACGCCACCGACGCCTGTCGAACAATGCTCCGGTTCGCCTTCGAAACGCTGGACCTGCACCGCGTCAGTGCCGCGATCGGCCCGGAGAACCTCGCCTCGATCGCGGTCGTGAAGCGTCTCGGCTTCACCTACGAAGGCCGCATCCGCCACCACGTCTTCACCAACGGCGGCTGGCGCGACTCCCTCCTCTATTCCCTCCTCGCCGACGAATGGGCCGGCAGAGAGTAGCGGTTCACGCCTCTACCCGGGTCCGGTGTCCTCGGACGTCCGTTGACGGGGGGCTTGGAGTGGTGGGCAGACTGGTTTCATGGCCGCCACCATTCCACCGCTGACCCAGGGCATGCTCGAGCCGCTGAGGGACGGGCTGGCCCGGATGATCCTGACGAAGGTCGCGGGACCGGATCCGGGGTCCGAGCGGGCGCGGGTTCACAACACCCCTGGCCTTAGGTGGTTCGAGCCGGACCGGCCGATCCGGCGGGTGCACGGAGACGCCTCGATGTTCGCGGGCGGACTACGCGCTCTGCTGCTCCAGTCGCTGCACCCGCTGGCGATGGCAGCGGTCTCGGCTCACTCCGGGTATCGCGGCGACCCGTGGGGCCGGCTGCAGCGGACCAGCTACTTCCTGGCGATCACGACGTACGGGGCTGCTCAGGACGCTGAGGCGGCGGTCGAGCGGCTGCGTGCAATCCACGAGCGGGTTCGGGGGACCAGCCCGGACGGGCGGCCCTATCACGCGTCGGATCCGCACTTGCTCAAGTGGGTTCACGTGGCCGAGGTGGACAGCTTCCTGGCCGCACACCAGCGGTATGGCGCTGCGCCGCTGGACGCCGCCGAGCGGGACGCGTACGTCGAGGACATGGCTCGCGTGGCTCGCCGACTTGGTGTCGTTGACCCGCCAACGACCGAGGCGGAACTCCAGCAGACCTTGGAGGAGTACCGGCCCGAACTGCGGGGAACCACCGAGGCAAGGCAAGCGGCACGCTTCATCCTGGTCCATCCACCGGTGCCGTGGGCCGTGCGTCCGGCGTACGGGGTGTTGACGGCGGCTGCGGTCGGGCTGCTGCCGCGGTGGACCCGGTGGCCGCTGCGGTTGCCGTATCTGCCACTCGCGGAGAACACGATGGTGCGGGCGGCCGGCGAGGGGCTGACTCGAACGATCCGCTGGGCGCTGGCCTCGCCGACCCTGGCAAATGTCGACATATCACCCAGTTGAGACCCGGCTTGAACGGCTGCGCGACGGGCTGATCCTGCGTCACCGGCCGCTCACCCCGGACGCGTGCCCTAGTTATCCGGCGAGTGAAGCTTCCAGGCGGTAGTTTGCTCTCATGCCGAAGCCGAACCGTCCGCTGCCGTTGGGTACGCCGGCGGGGGTCGAGGTGCTGACCAAGATCCTCACCCAGGGGCCGATACCGCGGGTGCAGATCGCGCGGCGTACCGGGTTGTCGCAGGCCGCGGTGACCAAGGCGGTCGCGCCGCTGATCGACGCCGGGTTCGTCACGGACCACCCCGCGGTGACCGAGGAGACGGTTCCGGGAAGATCCGAGCTCGGCATCGGGCGGCCTGTCAGTCCGCTCACAGTGGTCGCCGACAGCGTCTCCGTGATCGGGCTGAAGGTGACACCGACCGATCTGATCGGGGTCACGACCGACTTCAAGGCGGGGATCCGGGCGGTCCGGCACCGGCAACTGCCGGACACGTCGGTCGGAACCGTCCTCGAGCGACTCGCTGACCTGGCCTCGGAGCTGATCGGAACGCTGGAGGACAAGACCGATCCGGCCGGGCCGTTGGTCGGGATCGGCGTCGCGGTCTCCGGCGACGTGGACGCCGGACACGGCTACGTGCGGGATTCGCCGTTCATGGGCTGGCGGAACGTGCCGGTGGCCGAACTGCTGGGCGAGAAGTTGGACGTACCGGTGGTGGTCTCGAACGACGTCCGTGCGCTGACCGTGGCCGAGCACTGGTTCGGCGTGGGCGTGGATGCCGACTCGTTCGCGGTCGTGACGATCGGATCCGGGGTCGGCTGCGGGCTCTACGTCAACGGTGAGGTGGTGCAGGGGGCGCATGGCGTCTCAGGCGAACTGGGACATCTGCCGTTGGCGCCGGGCAACCTCGTCTGCACCTGTGGGCGTCGTGGTTGCGTTGAGACCGTCGCCTCGTCGGATGCGATCCTCGCGCGGATCAGGGAGACGACCGGACAACCCGAGCTGGATCTCTCGGGGGCGATCCAACTCGCTCACCGCGGTGACGCGCACGCGAGAGAGGCCTTCGACCGGGCCGGTGAGGTGATCGGCTCCGCGCTGGCCGCGATGGTGAACCTGGTCGGACCGGAGCTCGTGGTGATCGCCGGCGAGGGTGTGGCGGACTATGACCTGTACGACCAGCGGATGCGGCAGACGTTCGCGGAGCATGCGTTCGGTGCCGCGGGCGACTGCCGGTTGATGCTGCGCTCGCACACGTTCGACGACTGGGCTCGCGGCGCGGCCGCCACGGTGATCCGCTCCTACGTCCGCGGCGAATCTCCCTTCAAACGCTGACCATGCAATGAGCGGGCAGTGACCGGGCAGGGCTCAGCGTCCTTCCACCTATGAGGCTGGAAGGACGCTCGAACGAGCCAGGTCAGCTGCGGGCGGCTGCCAGGATCTTGCGCCAGACCTTGCGGTAGGCCTCCAGGCCGTCCTCGGCAAGTGGGCCCATCGGGCCGGCCGTGATCGACACCCGTTCCGGGATCGTGCCCCAGACCGGGATGCCCTCCTCGGCGTACTGCTGCATGGCTTCGGCGTAGCTGCGGGTATAGGTCCGGGCCGAACAGATCACCAGACCGACCGGCGTCCCCTTGGGGACCAGGTCCAGCACCGCCTTCACCCTGGGTGTCTCGACCCCGCCGATCCGGGTCGGGATGAGGACGATCCGGGCGCGCTCGAGGGCCTTGTTCAGGAGCCGCTCGTGCGACGGCGGCATGTCCACCACGCCGATACCTTCCGGCGGCACCTTGTCCAGCGCTTTGGTCAGGAGGCGCTCGGTCGGCGCCTCGGCGATCTCGATCCTGGCCAGGTGCTCGTCGTCGGAATTGTCGACCCAGTCGGCAGCGCTGCCTTGTGGATCCGCGTCGACCAGGGTGGCCGTGCGACGGTTGGAAGATGCCAGCGCGGCCAAGTACACCGACGTGGTTGTCTTCCCGACCCCGCCCTTCAGTGCAGCTGTCACGATGATCATGAAACCGACGCTACCCGGTTTTGTCCGAATTCCGGCGTGTCGTCGGCGTTGCTAAAGCGCGCCGTGATAGTTGCCGACGGCCTCGACCAGGCTCAACCCGAAATCCAGGCCGTCCCCTCGCCTCCGCGCGGGGACGGCTCCGGGGCCTACTTCCCGAGCCAGGCGTCGACCTTCGGCTGGTTGTCCTTGACCCACTTCGCGGCGGCGGCGTCAGGGGTCAGCTTGTCCTCGGCGATGTACTTCGCGACCTGGTTCTGGTCGGCGTTGGTCCAGTTGAACTTCTTCACCAGCTCGTACGCCGGGCTGCCGGAGTCCGCGAACTTCTTCGACACGATCTTGTCCAGGTCGTACGGCGGGTAGTCACAGGCGACCTTCTGCGGATCGGTGTCGCAGCCGGCCTTGTACGGCGGCAGGTCGATCTTCACCATCTTCAGTTCGTCGAACAACCACTGCGGCTCGTAGAAGTAGGCCAGCAAGGGCTTCTTCTGCGCCTCGGACTGGCGGAAGGCCTGGATCAGCGAGGTCTCGCTGCCACTCTGGACGACCTTGTAGTCGAGTCCGAGGTTCTTCACCAGCGCCTCGTCGTTCGTCACGTACGACGGGTCGCCGTCGAGCAACTGCCCCTTCCCGCCGGACTCGGAGGTCTTGAACATCGCCGCGTACTTGTCGAGGTTGCGCCAGTCCTTCAGGTCCGGGTACTTCTCGACCATCCAGGGCGCCACGTACCAGCCGATCACACCCTTGACCCCGGTGGATCCGGCCTCCACGGCGACCTTCTGCTCGGTGATGTACTTCTTCTTCAGGTCCTCGTGGCCCCAGTTCTCCAGGTTCGCGTCGATCTCCCCGGTGCCGAAGCCCTGCCAGGCGATCTCCTCCTTGAGGTTCTTCTTCACCACCGTGCAGCCGAGATCCTTGGTCGCCACATAGGCGACCACGGCCGCGTTCGCCTCGTACCCGACCCAGGGGCTGACGGCCAGGTTGAAGGTGCCGCAGTCCTTACCGCCGGCGGCCGGTTTGTCTGCCTCGCCCACCTTCGCCCCGCCACAGGCGGTCAGGGCCAGCGCCAGGGCGGTCAGCACCCCAGCTGAGCGGAGCTTCTTGGTCACCACAGGTTGTCTCCTCTGACTGTTCCTCTGAACTTCCGTGTACGCCGGGCCGCGGCCTGCGTGATCCGGTCGAGCATGACACCGACCAGCACGATGGCGAGCCCTGCGGCCAGTCCCTTGCCATACAGCTCGCTCTGCGCGAACCCGGCGGCCACGTCGTACCCAAGTGCACCAGCGCCGACCAGGCCACCGACGACCACCATCGACAGCACGTAGATCAGGCCCTGGTTCACGGCCAGCGTGATCGCCCGGCGCGCGACCGGGAGCTGCACCTTGCTGATCACCTGCCAGGTGCTGGATCCGACCGAGTTCGCCGCCTCCACCGTCGCGACCGGGACCGCTCTGATGCCATCGGCAACGATCTTGGTGGTCACCGGTACGGCGAACACCACCGCGGCCGCGATCGCGGTGAACCGGCTGGTGCCGAACAAGGCGAGGAACGGCACCAGGTAAACGAACGGCGGCATCGTCTGGCCCGCGTCGAGCACCGGCCTCACCCAGCTGTCCACCCGGTGGTTCCGCCCGGTCCACACGCCCAGCACCAGCCCGACGGCGACCACCACGACCGTCGCGAGCAAGGTCGCCGCGAGCGTCACCATGCTGTCGTGCCACACTCCGGTCGCGACCAGGAGGACGAGGCAAACCGCTGCGGGCACGGCAGCACGCCAGCTCCCGAGCAAGGCGGCCAACGCCACGATCACCGCAGCCACGAGCCACCAGGGGGACTCGGTGAGGAGTGCCTCCAGCGGGTTGAGAATCCCGTTGGTCACGGCGTCGCGTACGCCATACGTGAAGCCGCCGAAGACGTTCTGCACCCAGTTGGTCACGTCGTCCGCCGCCGCGGCGATCCGCGGGCCGAGGTTGATGTCGGTGGGGAACTCGGCCGCCCAGACATAGGTCCGGGAAAACCAGACCGCGACGAGTGCGGCCGCAGCGCCTGCGCCGAGGAGCACCTTGCGCCGCACACTCGCAGTACGCCAGGGTCTGTCGCCGGCCGCGGTGGTCACGCGGTCGAGCACGATCGCGAGCACGACGATCGCCAGGCCGGCGTTGAAGGCCGCGCCGACGTCAAGCGTCTGCAGCGCCTTCAGCACGGTCTGGCCCAGGCCGGGCGCATCGATCAGAGCAGCCACGGTCACCATCGACAGTGCGGCCATGATGGTCTGGTTGATCCCGACCACGACCGTACTGCGGGACATCGGCAGCAGGACCTTCACCAACGTCTGCCCGCGCGTGGATCCCAGCGATCGCGCGGCCTCGACGCTTTCGGACGGCACCGAGCGGATCGCGTGCGCGGTGAGACGCACGACGGGGGGCGCAGCGTAGATGAGGGTGGCGATGGTCGCGGCGGCCGGGCCGATCGCGAAGAACAGCGTCAGCGGCGCAAGGTACACGAACGTCGGCAGCGTCTGCATCAGGTCGAGCACGAGCGTCGCGACCTTGAACGCGCGGTTCGACAGACCTGCCCAGATGCCGAGCGGGATGCCGACGAGCAGCGACAGCAGCACGGCCGCGAGAGTGAGCGAGAGCGTGTCCATGCTCTCCTGCCACAGCCCCTGCAGGCCGACGAACGACAGCCCTGCCGCGGCCAGCAGCGCCACCTTCCAGTTCCCGAAGGCCCACGCCAGGTACGCCGAGACCGCGACCACACCGAGCCACCCGATCACGGGCACAGGACGCCCGTACGACGGCTGGGCGAGCACGTTCTGCAGGACCATGACGAGGTGGTCGACAGTGATCCGGATCCCGTCCAGAACGGCGTTTCCGCTGCCGAGGAAGTCCCGGTGGTCGGTCAGCCACCGGTGCAGCCCGGTGGTCTCCTGACCCCCGATCGTGAGCGTGTCGATCCCGCGCAGCACGAACCACGCGGCCACCCAGGCGACCAGCAGCACGCCGATGACCACGACCCGCCGCGGCCGGCGGACGCGGATCTCCACCGAGCCGGTGATGGAGGCCATCAGGCGTCCGCGACGACGGCGAGGATCTCCTCGTCGCCGATCACGCCGAGCAGTTGCCCGTCAGCCACGACCTTCACCGGGCGGTCCGACTCGAGCACCAGCCTGGTCGCCTCGCGGACGAGCACGTCCGGGCCGAGCTCAGGGCCGTCCAGCTGTTCCCCGGGGCGCGGCTCCCGGACGATCCAGCGCAGGGTGAGCACGTCGGCCCGGGGGAAGTCGCTGACGAAGTCCCGGACGTAGTCGTCGGCCGGAGCTCCGACGAGCTCGTCGCCCGTGCCGAGCTGGACCGCGGCGCCGTCGCGCATGAGCAGGATCCGGTCGCCCAGTTTGAGCGCCTCGGACAGGTCGTGGGTGATGAACACCATCGTCTTGCCGACCTCGCGGTGCAGCCGGACCACTTCGGTCTGCATCTCCCGGCGGATCAGCGGGTCGAGCGCGGAGAACGGTTCATCGAACAGCAGCACGTCGGGGTCGTTGGCCAGCGCCCTTGCCAGGCCGACACGTTGCTGCATGCCACCGGACAGTTGTTCGGGGTAGAACTGCTCGTTGCCGGTCAGGCCGACCAGGTCGATGACCTCCTGGGCACGGCGGCGGCGGTCCGGCTTGCTCTCGCCACGCACCTCCAGACCGTAGGAGACGTTGTCGATCACCTTGCGGTGCGGCAACAGGCCGAAGTGCTGGAACACCATCGAGAACTTGCTGCGCCGCAGCGTCCGCAGCCGCTTCTCGTCGGCCGCGCGGAGATCCTCGCCCTCGAACACGATGCTGCCGGCTGTCGGCTCGATCAGCCTGGTCAGGCAGCGGACGAGTGTGGACTTCCCTGATCCTGAGAGCCCCATCACGACGAACACCTCGCCGGGCGCCACGTCGAAGCTCAGGTCGCGGACCGCCGCAGTACAGCCGGTCTTGGCCAGTAACTCCGCGCGCCCGAGCCTCGCAAGATCCGCCCGGTGTGGAACGCGAGCCGGCTTGGGACCGAAAACCTTCCACAGCCCCTGAATCGACAGCAGCGCCTCAGACTCCTGTGAATCGGGGTACTCGAGCTGAGCGGTCACAGTGGTTCACCCTCGCATCCCCGTCCACCGGGTTAGTCATGAACCGCGACAATATCGAAACCCAGGATCCACAGTTCCCCCACGGTCTCTGACACTTCAAGCTTTACCCGCCCCAAACACCCCCAACACCACCACCAACCCCAGCAGACCACGCCACCAACACCACCCACAAGCCGCGCACCACAGCCAGACCAGGCCGGCGCACCACCAACCCGCAGCCGCGGGGGGCGCCACGCCGTACCGGCTCAGGGTTGGTACGGCGGCGCCTCGCCCCAGCCCCAGCGCGGCACCGGCGCCTTCGCCGGCGGGGTCGAGCCCGGCTGGGAATTCGCGAGGGCGATCCGGGTGCCCCACTCCACGTAGGCGACGAAGGCCGACCGGAACTCCGGATCGTTCGGCAACCCGGCAGGATCAGCACTGGCCGCGATCAACACCGCCCACCGGGCCCGCTGCTCCTCCGTCAGGGCCAAGCCAAGATGGTGCGACAGCATCGCCGGATATCCGCCCAGCTCTTCGGTGTACCGCTTCGGTCCGCCGAACACCTCGCCAAGCCAGGTCGCGACGTGCTCCCGGTGCTGGTCGCTCATGTGCGCGAACACCGGCGCCAGCAGCGGATCCTCCAGCACCTTGTCGTAGAACACCTCGGTGAGCCGCCGGAACGCCTCCGCCCCGCCCGCCCACTCGTACACCGTCGGTGTCGTCATCCCCAACCTCCTCAAGATTGCAGGGTAATCATGTAATCAGGTGGTCGGGTCCATCAGGGCCTCCGCGATCGCGACCTGGACAGGCTCGATCCGGTGCTCACCGTCCTCGAGGTCCCACAGCACGTTCTGCAGGATCCGCCCGAGCGTCCAGCCGACGGCCCGTTCGCGATCGAGCCCGAGCACCCCGACCATCAGCTCGAACCGCCGCCGGATCGCCTGCGGTAGATCCCCGGTCGCGACCAGGTCCTCCCACCGGTTGTTCATCGCCGCGAACAGCTCGAAGCACGGATCACCCGCCAGCGGTTTCGGGTCGATCACCAGCCAGGGTTCGCGGTCAGCGGCGAGCACGTTGTCGTAGTGGAGGTCCCAGTGCAGCAGGCGATCGCCCGACTCGGGAAGCAACTCGACCACCCGCGCCACGCACCGGCGTACGAGGGACCGCTCGGCGGGATCGCCCAGCAGCGGGATCATCCGAGGAGCCTCTTCGACCATCGCGCCGGCGACATCAGCCAGTCGCCGCAACTCGGGCGGAGCCTGTACTGCGGTCAGCCGGGCGAGGAGTTCCGCCAGAATCCGCGTGGCCTCAACGTGGTCGGGTAGCGACGACAGCGACTGCGGGTGGAGGCGTTCGAGCAGCAGCGTGGCGGTCGAGGGGTCGTCTTCGAGGACCCGGACCACGCCGTCACCGTTCCACGTGCGCAGACCGACGGCCTCCCCGACGTTCTCGTCGTTGAGCGGCTGCAGCTTCAGCATCGCGCCTGTCCCGTCCTCGCGAACCACCGGCAGCACGAGCGACGCAGCGCCGTACAGGGACTCACCGGCAAGCGTGAGCGTCCACCTGTCGAGGTAGCCCGCGGCAAGCTCGGGCAAGGAGTTCAGCCACGGCAGCGCACTCGCGTCCTTGCTGTGGGTCTCGATCAACGCGGCCGGTACGGCGAACTCGGGCGACACGGGGCTCCTCGACATGGCTGACGAATCCCGACAGTAGGACGTCAGGCGATTGTGTGCTTGGGTTTTCCCCGTGAGTTCAGTGGAAGCGCCCGATCCCGTGGGCGAAGTAGCCCGCCGGCATCGCCGGGCGCAGGTTGCGGTGGCGCTCGTCTATCTCGGGATCCCGGTGGCGCTTCTGGCGGTGACTGTGTGGATCGGCAGCGCCAGGACGCCGTTCGCCTGGCCGGCTGTGGCGTTCCCGCTCGCGTTGCTGGTGCTCGGGTGGTTCCTGCGCGGTCGGCATCGCTATCAGACGGGTCGGTGGACCGCCGTCGGTGCGTTGTTCGGCGGGATCTCCGTGCTCTACACGGCCATCTACTCCTTCGTGCTCGACGTCCCCGCACTCACGGTCGCTCTCGCGATCGGCACCGTGTTCGGAGCGTTCCTGGGCGCGTTCCTCGGGCTGTCCGCCCAGCGCGCGATCCTGGCACCGGTGCTCCCGGACCTGGCGACCACGCCGTACGAGCCGGTCTTCAATCTTCGCGGCATGCTGTTGACCACACTGACCATCGGGACCACCTCGGTCACGGTGCGCGGACGGACGGTCCGGGCGCGTGGGATCCCGGGCGCGGGCCGGCGGACCTATCCGCTCACGGCGATCACCGGGGTCTATCCGGCTTCTTTGACCGGATCCGAGCGGCTGAAGTTCCCGATCGCGCTGCCGGCGCCTCCGATCTCGTCGGCCGGACCGGCGATGATCCTGCAGGCCCAAGGCGAGGACTGGGTGCTGCCGCTCGACCAGGGCCCGGCCATCACCGAGTTTCTCAACCGCCGCATCTCCGCCGCCAAGTCCTGACTGTCAGCCGCGCGCGGGCCGTCAGCCGCGCGGTTTGTCAGCCGGCGCGTTCGTCGGTCCAGCGCATCGCGAGAGCGAAGCCGAGGTCTTCGTACTCCGCGCCCGGGAAGACGCTGTCGTAGACCTCGCGGAACTGCCGGCGGGACAGGTAGACGTCGCTGAGCAGGTGTTCGAGCCAGGGCTTGCTGTGCCAGAAGCGGAGCTCGAACCAGGCGTCGCGCAGGCCGATCCGGCGCACCTCGGCGGGGAAACCCCAGACGGCGGGCCAGGTGTAGACCTCGCGGGGAGGCGTCGGGTAGAGGTCGCAGACGTTGTCGACCAAGGCGACCGTGCCGCCTGGGCGGACCAGGGACTTCAGCTGGTCGAGGCCAGCCCGGTAGTTCGGGAGGTGGTGCAGCATCGTGTGGCTGTAGACGAGGTCGAACCCGTCGTCGTCCAGCTCGAAGAGGTCGGCGACGCGGTACTCGACGTTCGGACGGGGGCGTTTGGCGCGGGCGATCGCGATCATCGGTTCGCTGAGGTCGACGCCCAGGACGTGGTCGAAGTCGTCCGCCAAGCGCGCGGCCGCCAGGCCCGAGCCGCAGCCGACGTCGACGGCTCGTTCGCCGGTGAGACGAAGGCTGGTGATCCAGGAGCTGTTCTGGCCGGGCTGCAGGCTGACAAAGCGGTCGTAATCCTCGGCGAACCGATCGAAGAGCGCTGGATCAGCAGTCATGGTCCGTACGACGCCGCAACTGCGCGGATGGTTGAGGTTGTTCTACGCGGAGGCTTCGCGTTCCTTGCGGGCGGTCTCAGCCTTCTCGGCCTGCCAGCCGTCTTCGTTCTTGCCGAGGCGCCAGTAGCCGGACAGCGAGACCTGGGCACGCGGGAGGGCCCGGTCGGTGAACAGGTGCTTGCGGAGGCGGGCCACGAAGCCGGCCTCGCCGTGGACGAAGGCATGCACAGCGCCGGGCGGGAACTCGAGCCCCTCGACGGCCGCGACCAGGCCGTCACCGCGGGCGGCAGTGGTCCCGGCCCGGTGCAGCCAGGTCACCTCGACGTCGCCGGTACCGCTGAGCTTCTGCTCCTCCGTTTCGTCCTCGACCTCGACGAACACCTTCGCGTGCGCGCCCGCCGGGAGCACCTCGATCGCGGCAGCAATCGCCGGCAGTGCGCTCTCGTCACCCACGAGCAGATGCCAGTCCGCCGCCTGGTCCGGCGCATATGCACCGCCAGGGCCGTTGAACCACAGCTTGTCGCCCGGCTGCGCGTCAGCCGCCCAGGGACCCGCGACCCCTTCGTCACCGTGGTGCACGAAGTCGATCGTCAGTTCGTGGGTCGCCTCGTCCCAACTGCGTACGGTGTACGTCCGCATGGTCGGCCACTGCTCCGAAGGGAACTGCTCCCGGACGACGCCCAGATCCAGCGGGTCCGGGTACGTCACGCCGGCCTGGGGGAACAGGAGCTTAACGTAGTGGTCGCTGGTGCCGTTGTCCGCGAAGTCGTCGGAACCGAAGACCACCCGGATCATGTGCGGGGTGATCCGCTCCGTCCGGCGCACGACCGCCAGCTTCGCCCGGCGGCTACGGGGTGCGGGGTTGCTCACGCGACCACGGTTCCTCTCAAACATCAGCGGAGTTGTTAGGTAAACCTAAGTCAGGCTAACCGACACGCCTAAACGCAGTACGCCATGCTGCCCGACAGCGGCGCCAACGAGAGCCGGGATCACGCGATTGCGCTGCAGCTGGAGGCATTCAACCCAGCTGAGCTTGCTGCTAGTCCGCGCAGCAGCCGTCGTCGCAGGTCGGGGACTTGTCAGCGCCGGACTGAGCGGGCGCGCAGCAGCCCTCACCGCGCCAGGACTGAACGCCTTCGCGGACTGCGACGGCTGCGATCACCAGTCCGGCGACGGGATCGGCCCAGAACCAGCCGAGGGTCGCGTTCAAGACCAGCCCGACCAGCAGCACCGCGGACAGATAGGTGCACAACAGCGTCTGGGTGCCATCGGCAACCACTGCGTTGGATCCAAGAGCCTTGCCGGTACGCCTTTGCGCGAACGACAACAGGGGCATCACCACCAGCGAGGCGATCGCCAGGCCGATCCCGATCCCCGAGGCGTGGGCCGAGCTCTGGGTCAGCAGAGCGCGCACGGACTCCACCGTCACATACGCGGCGAGCCCGAAGAAGGACAGCGCGATCAACCGCAGAGCACGACGCTCGCGGGTCTCGGGTAGCGGGTGCCGGAACTGCCACAGAATGATCAGCCCGCTAGCCACCTCGACAACCGAATCAAGCCCGAACCCCACCAACGCGACCGAGCCCGCCACCGACCCCGCCGAGATCGCGACGCCGGCCTCGACCAGGTTGTAACCAACACTCGCCCCCGCCAACCACTGCGCCCGCCGACCAAGCTGTTGTCGTCTGGCTCCGGCAGTCCGGTCCGAAGAGACCAGAGGTAGGACTGGCGGTTGGTTGGCGGCGAGGGACGGCTCGTTCATCTGCAGTCGCCCTCGGCGTCCGGGCGGCAGCAGGCGGGGTCGACGGCGAGCACCACCCTGAGCAGTTCGTCGAGGGCCGTACCGAGGCTCGGATCGGCGAGCTCATAGCGGGTACGACGCCCTTCGGGTTCCCCGACGACCAGCCCGCACCCGCGCAAGCAGGCCAGGTGGTTCGACAAGGACTGCCTGCTGACGCCGATCCGCTCAGCCAGGTCGGCCGGATAGCTCGGCCCCTCGTGCAGCACGAGCATCACCTGCGTCCGAGTCGGATCAGACAACGCATTCCCGAACCGCGCCAACACCTCACCCCGACTGATCGTGTCCACAACCGGAGACAGTACATCAGCCGATGTATTCAACGGAAGCTGTACTCCGCGCCGAAGAGGCCGGTGTCTACAGACCTGCTCGACCGCAGCGCAGCGCACGGCGTCATAGCCGCGGAGCGAGCCACCCACAGCCAGGTCGGCGGCCCGCTGCGACAACTTCTCGTCGAGCTCGATGACGTCCGGGGCAGCTCTGGTCGGAGGTCAGGTGGCGAAGACCTGGGAGTCGTCGGCGAAGGCTTTGAATTCGAGGGCATTGCCGGCGGGGTCGTGAAGGAACATGGTCCATTGCTCGCCTGGTTGGCCCTCGAAGCGGAGGTAGGGGTCGATGACGAAGGTCGTGCCGGCCGCGCGGAAGCGGTCGGCGAGGGCGTGGAAGTCGGGGATGGTGAGGATCAGACCGAAGTGCGGGACGGGCACGTCGTGGCCGTCGACCGGGTTGTGGATCGCTTGCGGGCGGGCCGGCGCGAGGTGGGTCACGAACTGGTGGCCGCTCAGGTTCCAGTCGATCCAGCTGTCGGAGCGGCGGCCGCGCTCGCAGCCGACCACGGAGCCGTAGAACTCCGCGGCGGCGGCGAGGTCGTCAACCGGCATGGCGAGGTGGAAGCGAGGCAGATTCATGCGCTCAACTTATTCGCCCGGCCGCTCGCTTCGAAGCAGTGTCCACGATCAGGGCCAGATCGAGGCGACCCACTCCGGGTGGTCGATGAACGGGTTGCGGTTGTGCTGCCAGGTGTCGTAGATGACCTGGTTGCGGCGTTTCTCGAAGGCGTCCGGCGGGTCGGCCGCGCTCCAGGCCTTGAGCACGGAGAGCTTGCCGATGTACGGCGCGCTGCCGTTGTTGACCGAGTTGTTCGGCTCCAGATCGGCGAACCCGTCGCCACCCTCGTACCGCACGGCCATGTAGAAGATCATCCGTGCGACATCGCCGCGAACCGCCGCCCGCGGCGCGAACGAGTCGCCGTCGGCCGTGCAGCCGGGGCACTCGGTCACCGCGGTGCCGCCGTTGTCGAAGTCGAGGTTGCCACGCGAGGCGTTCACCGAGACGTCCTCCGGCCGGAGGTGGTGCACGTCCGTGCCGGGGCCGGTCGCAGTACCGAAGTCGCCGTGTGATTTCGCCCAGACGTGTTCGCGGTTCCAGTCGTTGACCCCGCCGCCGTTGGTCGTCTTGCTCTGCGAGCGGCCGGAGTACAGCAGGATCACGTTGTTCGCGTTGGCCGGGTCCTGGTCGGTGTCCTTCAGCGCGTTCCAGACCTGGTCGTAGGTCAGCTTGGTCTGGCTCGAGATGATCGTGTGCAGAGCCGACTTCAGCGCCGCGCCGGTCTTGCCCGCGGCGTTCGCGTAGTAGTCGCCCGGGTCAGGGGGCGTGCCGGGACCACCCGAGCCGCCACCGCTGAACGCGGTCGGATCCTTGAGTCCTGGATGCGAGAAGTACGCCGTGAGCGTCCCCGTCACGGTGATCTTCGTGCCGAGCAGTCCGGGGTTGGTCTGCAGCCCGTACTGCGCTCGGAAGGTGGCGGGGATCTGGACGTAGAGCATGGCCGACGTGCTCGTCTGGCTGCTCGAGTCGGCCAGTGCCAGCGCGGTGTCGCTCGGGAAATTGCTCCGGACCACCGTGTTGGTGGCGGTCGGCTGCCCGACGACGTAGCCCTCGACGGTGGCGACTGACCCGTCCTGGCGTGCTAGCGCGGTACTGACAGGAATGGTGGCGGTGGTCGCGGCGGTCGACGGCGTTACTCCGAAGGCGAGCAGCGCGAGGATCAGGCCGACGATCAGGGTGGGTCGCGAAGCACGAAGAAGTGGCACGGCGATTCTCCCAGGGGCGGTTGGGAACCAATGCGTCGCAGGCCAGTCTGCCCGCCCGTGGCGTCCATCGAACGTGAATGCCGGCAAAAGTTGTCCGACGATCAGGCGAAGCCCAGCTGTCAGGTGTGGTCTGGGCAGTTGAGTCGGTGGGGCGGCGGGCGCGTGCTGCGCGGGCCGCCCCACCTAGGTGTCCGGGCCCCCATCAGGCCGCGACTGCTGCCGTGACCTGCTCGCCCTTTCACCAGCGAGGCGCTACTGGCGGGCAGCACCTCACCGACCGGTGGGAAGGGACGAAATGTCCCACTCCAGGGTCTGGCGCGATGCGGACGCCGCTACGGACCGTACTCAGTTCGGAACGGATTGTCCATGGGTTCCGGAGGCCGTCTCACAGTACTGACGGGTTACTGATTCAGCAGCTGATCGTGTCGGACTAGCCCTTCACTGCGCCCGCGGCCACACCCGTGGTCACCCGGCCCTGCAGAACAAGGAAGATCAGCAGCACCGGCAGCATGAACAGGGTCGCCGCGGCCATCGTCGCGCCCCAGTCCGTGCCGAAGGTGTTGCTGAACGAGGACAGCCAGACCGGCAGGGTGCGCTGGTTCTGCTCCTTGATGATCAGCAGGTTCGCGAAGGCGAACTCGTTCCACGCGGTGATGAAACCGAACAGCGAGGTGGACAGCAGCCCGGGCGCGAGCAGCGGGAACACGATCCGCCGGAACGCCTGGAACTGGTTGCAGCCGTCGACCTGCGCGGCCTCCTCGAGCTCGATCGGGATCGCGTTCAGGAAGCCGCGCAAGGTCACGATGGTGAACGGCAGCGTCATCATGAAGTAGATCAGTGTCAGCATCGGCAACTTGTCCAGCATGTTCGTGTCGCGGGCGATCACGTACATCGGGATCAGCAACGCTTCCCATGGCGTCATCTGGGCGACGAACACCATCAGGATGAACGCCTGCCGTCCCTTCCAGCGCATCCGCCCGACCGCGAACGCGGCCAGGCACGCGACCACGAGAGCCAGCAGGACGCCGCTGATCGCGACGAACGCGGAGTTCCGCCAGAAGAGCCAGAACCCGTCCGCGTGCACCGCGGTACTGAAATGGCTGAAGGTGATGTTGGTCGGGAGGAACGACGGGGTCTCCGCCTGGATGTCCTTCGTCGGCTTGAAGGCCGTCAGCACCATCCAGTAGACCGGGAAGACGGAGAACGCGAAGACGCCGAGGGCCAGGATGTTCAGCGTGATCCTGCGGCTGAGGCGGGTCCTCACAGCTCACCTTCTTCCTTGAACATCTGCCGGAAGTAGGCCAGCAGCACCACGGTCAGCAGCAACACCGTGACCATCGAGATCGCCGCGCCCAGGTCGTAGCGGTTCAGCGACTGCGCGATCTGGTACGCGTAGACCGGCAGCGTCAGGGTCGCGTTGCCCGGGCCGCCCTGGCTGATCGCCCAGATCTGCACGAAGCACTTGAAGATCCAGATGATCTCCAGGCACAGGATCAGCCCGAACATCGGCCGCAGGATCGGGAAGGTGATCAGCCAGAACGTCTTGAAGCCACCCGCGCCGTCGATCTGGGCGGACTCGTGCAACTCCTTCGGCACGGTGGTCATCGCGGCGTACAGCGTCAGCGCCGCGAACGGCACGGACTGCCAGACGATCAGCACGACGATGATCGCGAAGGTTGAGGTGCCGTGCGCGAACCAGGCGTACCCGTCGTACTGCTTGAAGCCGAGCGCCACGAGCACCCAGTTCACCACGCCGAGCTGGGACTGGAAGAGCCACTGGAACACGGTCGTCGCCGCGATCACCGGGATCGCCCAGGCGAGCACCAGGCCACTCATCACGGCGAACCGCATCCACTTGCCGAGGGCCCCGATCAGTACTGCGACCAGGGTGGCCAGCACCAAGATCAGGCCGACGTTGATGGCGGTGTAGACGAAGGTCCGGCGGACTACGTCCCAGAACATCTGGTCGGTGAGGATCTTGCGGTAGTTGTCGAACCCGACGAACTCGGCGCCGCCGCGGATCAGCTGGCCGATGCCGAACTTCTGGAACGAGATCAGCAGGTTCCGGACCAGCGGATAGGCCAGCAGGTATGCCGTACCGAGGACGGTCGGCGCGACCAGCAGGTAGGGAAGGACTCGCACCCACAGGGGTCGCCCCCGCCGGGCCGGGACCGGCGTACCGGTCCCGGGGGCGGGGGCAACAGCTGTGGTGGTTTCTGCTTCAGCCACAGCCATGGTTCTACTTCGAGTTCAGGGCCTGGGTGATGATCTCGTCGGCAGCCTTCGCCGCGGCGGCCGGGTCACCGCCGGTCAGCACCTTGGTCTGGTACTCCTTGATCGGGTTCTTCGCCTCGACCGCGGCCCAGTTCGGCGAGTTCGGCGTCGCCTTGCCGTTCGCGGCACCGGCCGCCATCGCCGCCGTACCCTCGTCCGAGCCGACGGAGGACGCCAGGCTGGTCCGGTTCGGCACGTACTTCATCGTCTTGGCCAGATCGGTCTGCCACTGCTCGCCGGCCAGGTCCTTGATGAACGTGTACGCCGCGTCCTGGTTCGCCGAGGCCTCCGGGATGATCAGGTCGGACCCGCCGGTGAAGACAGCACCCGGCTTGTCGGCGGTCTTGCCCGGGATCGGGAAGAAGGCCAGCTTGTCCTTCAGCGCCGGGTTCGCCTGCGCGATCAACTCGGCCGCCCCCGGGACCGCGATCATCTGCGCGACCTTGCCCTGCGCGAACACGTCGGTCTGGGTCGGCTTCGCCTCGTCGGAGTCCTTCGGGCCCTTGCCGAGTGCCTGGAGCTGCTGGTAGAAGTCCATCCCCTTCAATGCCTCGGGGGTCTCCAGCGCGCCCTTCCAGGTGTCGCCGTCCTTGACCGCGAGGTCGCCGCCCTCGTCCCAGATGAAGCCGGACAGCACGTAGAAGTTCTGCCCGGGCAGGTAGATGCCCTGGTTGCCACCGGTGTTCACCTTGGCGGTGTCGGCCAGCCACTCCTCGCGGGTCTTCGGCGGGGTGGTGATGCCGGCCGCCTGGAACAGGTCCTTGCGGTAGACGACGACCCGGTTAGCGGCGTAGTACGGGATGCCGTACTGCTTGCCCTCGTAGTTGCCCGGTCCGGCCAGACCCTCGATCCAGTCGTCGCCCTTGAGGTCGGACTTCTTGTCGGTCAGGTCCTTGACGCCACCGCTGGCCGAGTACTGCGCGACCTGGGTGTTGCCGACCTCGATCACATCCGGCGCATCCTTGCTGGCCAGCGCGCCGATGATCTTCGGGCCGATCCCGTTCCACTCCTGGATCTGGACGTTGGCCTTGATGTCGGGGTGCTTGGTGGCGAAGTCGTCGGTGAAGCGCTTGAGGAAGTCGTCGGAGACGCTGCCCTTCATCAGCCACACGTCGATGGTCTTCGGACCTGCGGCGGCGTTCGTGTCGCCGCCGTCGGAACCACACGCGGCGAGCGCGGTGAGGGAGAGAGCCGCGACTGCGGCGACGGCAAGGGAACGGAACTTCATCGGATCACCTCGGGCGGAGTAGCCGGATCAGGCTCCGGCTGACTGGTATGAACCTGTCGTTCAGTGGCGCATAGAATTGCCCAGTTTCCGCAGACCCGTCAATAGTTCAGTAGGTTCCGTTACTAAGTCGTGAGAGCGTGTTCTTGGGGTAACCTGCCTGAAACCTTCCGTTTTCAGAGCACGACTCGCACCAGTCGTTGCACATCACGCAATAGACCAGTCGGCTCACTGGTAAAGAATTCAGCGGACCAGTGCAGCGCACAGGTAAGCGCTCGCCCAGCTGGGCCGGCGCGGAAGCGTCAGGCCGGGACGCTGCTGTCGAGGCGCTGAGCCCGCCTGAGGCCGATGACCAGAAGACCGATCGAGATGACGCCGACGATGGCGTAGGTGACCCAGCCGCCGATGCCGTCCCAGGCGGTGTGCAGCGCGACGGCCAGCGCGTACATGCCGAGAAAGCCGAGGAATCGCCTGCCGCTCGGGGCGACAGCGAATCGCCAGAGACCCCAGCAGGCGATTCCGGTCCAGGCGGCGTGACCCGCAGGGGAGAGCAGGCCGCGGATGAACAGCGTCTGCTCGGCGGCTCCGATGTTGCCACCCGATTGGATCAGGGCGACGAACGCGTAGCCCATGGTTTCGAGCACCGCGAATCCCGTCCCGACGGCGACCCCGATGACGATGCCGCCGGCGATCGAGCGGTACCGGTGGCCGAAGAACAGCACCAGGACGACCGGGACCACCAGCTTGGCGGCCTCCTCGATCAACCCGACGCCGAGCATGGGGAGCGCGCCGAGCTTGCGCATCGCGTCGTACTCGACCAGGCCGGCCACCACTACGCCGACAACGCCGCCGAACAGCAGCGAGACGCCGAGGGTCGGCCCGTCGATCAGCCACCGGCCGGAGCGGCCGTCGGCGAACAGGACGAAGGTCAGCGGGACGACGAGGGCACCAAGAAGGATCATCGTCGGGACGAGATTCGGGTTCCTCGTGTCAGTCACCACGGCGAGCACCAGTAGGTAGAGCCCGCTGCCGATCACGAACGTGCCGAGCCAAGCCCACCTGCGCAAAACCTGCTGAGCAGTCATGCCACCGATCCTCCACCCGCCCGTCGCCGGCCGCACCGGGATGGCGAGGCGTGTCGTCAAGGCTCAGTTGCAGCTTGTCTGGTGCTGAGTAAGGTCAGCTAGATGAGGCTGGCGCTCTGCGGTGTGGTGTTGCTGGCCGCAGGTTGCGGCGGTGCTGGGCCGGTCGCGCAACCGACTGTGACGGTGACCGACGTTCTGCCTTCGTTGAACGCCTCCGTTGGCCCCGGCACCCTGCCATCGCTTCCGCCGCCGTCAGTCACAGCCGGTACTACGGTCCGCCCGCCGCAGGCGACTCCGGCGCCCAGAGTGGGCGTGGTCCCGAACGTGGTCGGCGTGAACCATCAGCTGGCGCAGGACACGATGCAGGCGGCGGGGTTCTACTACCTGACCGAGGAAGATGCCTCAGGCAAGGGACGCTTGCTGGTCAACGACCGCAACTGGGTGGTCGTGTCGCAGATCCCCGCGGGAGGCACCACCACGTCCCTCGACACCAAGATCACCCTCCGCTCCAAGAAGGTCGGCGAGTAGGGCGGACCGGCGTACGGTGCATCTCGGGCGGCAGCCGGCCGTTGCGGTTCGGAGCCGGCGGCCCGAGGATGACGCCATGGGCTTCGAGGCGATCGTGCACGAGTACGACCTGCGGTGTGGGGCGGAGCAGGCTTTCGAGGTGTACGTCGCCGGGCAGTGGTGGCATCCGAAGTACACGCCTGACCCCGGCTCGTTCGAGAAGCTGACGATCGGGCCGGAGTCGGTGGTGCTCACGCACAGGGGACTCGGCGAATTCGTCATCGGCCAGGTGGTGGAGTCCTCGCCGCCCAGCCGGCTGGTCTACACCTCCACGCTCGCGCAGACGCCGGAGTGGCCGAGCGAGATCACTGTGGCGTTCACCCCCGGTGCGGACGGCTGCCACATCGGCTTCGAGCACGGCGGGTGGAACGACGGCAATGCGGCGGATCGGAAGAAGTTCAGCGACTGGCCGGAGATCCTGGATCGGTTCGTGGCGCTCGCGGATTCTGTCGGCGGGTCCTGAGACCGTTGGGCGATGACGGGGATTCGCATTGCCATTGCTCAGCCTGAGGTGACCGCCGACGCGCGGACGAACGGGTCCACGGTCCGCAAGCTGATGCGGAAGGCGGCCGCCGGGAAGGCCCGATTGGTGCAGTTCCCGGAAGGCCTGCTGTCGGGATACGCGAAGGAGCAGATCCAGGACTGGGCCGACGTCGACTGGCCCGCGGTTCGCGACGAGCTCGAGCAGATCATGGCGCTCGCCGCGGAGCTTCGTCTGTGGGTCGTGCTGGGCTCCGCGCATCCGTTGACACCCCCGAACCGCCCGCACAACAGCCTCTACGTGATTTCGGACCAGGGTGAGCTCGTCGACCGCTACGACAAACGGTTCTGCTCGCAGACGGAGATCACCCGGTTCTACAGCCCGGGCACCGAGCCGGTGGTGTTCGACGTCGACGGCTACCGGTTCGGCCTGATGATCTGCGTCGAGATCAACTTCCCGCACCTCTTCTCGGAGTACGAACGCCTCGGCGTCGAGTGCCTGCTCCTCTCGGCGTACCCGATCGACTCGGTCTTCGAGGTCAAGGCCCGGGCCTACGCCGCGATCAACTCCTACTGGGTGGCGATGTCGCTGCCGGCCCAGACCAACCACCTGATGCCGTCCGGACTGATCGCCCCGACCGGCACGTATGACGCCCTTCTCTCGGACACCGACCTCGCGATCGCCGACCTCGACCGAGACGCCCCCGACCTTCACGTCCCCCTCAACCTCGCCCGCCCGTGGCGCGCCGCCGCCCTCAAAGGCGACATCTACCGCACCCGCCGGGTAACAGACCCCCGCTCCGCCAACCGCACGACCACCTGAGTGATCCCGGCTACCGCTACCGGCTTCTTCGTCCGGTAGCGCCGAATTTTGCCGCCAGCGGCCGAAGAACCCGGCAGCCAACGCCCTCGGCGCGCCCGGGTGGCTCGACCGCGGATGGAAGCCCTTGAAATAGCTCGACCGCCGGCCCTGACTGCCGGCGGTCGAGCTTTTGGTGGGCGGTCAGCGGGGGCGGAGGCGGGTCAGTAGCCGGGCAGCGGGGGCTCGGTGGCGGCCGGTGCGGGTGGTCAGAGCGGGTTGGGCGGCGTGGCGGGGGTCGCCCCGGTGCGGGGTGGTGTTGCCGGCGCCCAGCAGCAGCCAGGCGGCGAGCGCGGCGGCGGCAACCAGCCCGGCGACACCGGCATAGTCGGTCCAGTTCATGGTGTTCTCTCTCGATGGCGGCTCGGGCGGGAGGTCGCGGTTGCGTCGTTCACCGGTAGTGACGGGGACCTACGGGTTTCGTGATGGCACTCCGGTGCCACGAGTGCCAGCCCGCCCGGCTGACGCAGCTGTGCCGGAGCCCGAGCCGATCGATGGACGAAAATGCTCGCCACCGCGCCGGATCGCCTGCTTAGGTTGTGCTCCGAGCACGGGGAGGTGACGCACGATGCACGACGGGTCGATGCTGGATGCCCGCGAGGAGCAGGCCTACCGACTGTTGGTCGGACTGTCCGTCGCCAGGTCGGCGGAACTGGCGGAGGTCGCGAAGCTGTCGCAGCAGGAGGCGGACGAGGTGCTGCAGCGGCTGCAGGCGAAGGGCCTGGTCGCTGTCCAGCCGGGCGAGGAGCCAGTGTTCCGGCCGCTGCCGCCTGACGTCGCCCTCGGTACGACGCTGCTCCGGCGGCAGGAGTCGCTCGAATCGGCACGCAAGACCGTCGCTTCGCTCAGCGAGGAGTTCCGCGCGAGTGCGAGCCGCCGGGACGCGCACCACCTGGTCGAGGTGATCGTCGGCGCCACCGCGCTGCGGGACCGCCTGCGCGACCTGCAGAACTCGGCCCGGGAGGAGATCCTGTGGTTCTGCCGGGCCAACCCGCTCGCGATGCCGGGTGCGGAGAACACAGAGGAGTACGGCGCACTCAGCCGCGGCGTACGGTATCGGGCTATCTATGAGCGGGCGTTGCTGGAGACGCCCGGCGAGCTCGACACCATCGCTGAGGGGGTCAGCTGGGGTGAGGAGGCTCGGACGCTCGCGTACCTCCCGGTCCGCCTGGCGATCGTCGACCGAGCTACTGCCATCTGTCCCCTGGTCAGGGATGACGAGTTGGGGATAGGAGAGCCAACAGCCGCAGTGATCGGCCGGGGCCAGCTACTCGACGCTCTGCTCGCACTTTTCGAGACTCACTGGGAGCAGGCGACTCCGGTGCGGCTTCAGTCCGATGCGGCGCCGGATCCGGAGGGCCTGGACGACTCCGAGCGGTTCTTGCTCTCCCTGGTGGTTGCAGGAGTGCCGGACAAGTCGATCGCGTCGCAGCTGGGCATCAGCCGCCGTACTGTTCAGCGCCGCCTCGACCGGATGATGTCCCTGGCCGGTGTGGATACACGCACCGGCCTCGCGTTCCAGGCGGCCAGGCGTGACTGGTTGTAGGAAGGCGCGGGCAGGTTCCACCTACCCGCGCCCAGCTACTACTTCAGCCCGTAGGCCCGGATGACCGTCTGGCTGATCTTGTTGCCTGCGTTGTCGCCGGCAACTACCCGCAGGGACACCGTCCCCTTGCCGGCCGGGACCATCGCGACGTAGTGGCCACGAGTCCCGACCGCGATGATCCGGCGCCACGTCTTGCCCTCGTCGAACGACACCTCGGCCTGCAATGAGGTAGAGCGAGGCGCAGCGGCTCCGGCCTGCTGGTGCACGTTGAACCCGACCAGATGCGGCCGCGCCGTGACCCGCCCGGTCAGATCAGTCGGCACCGAGTAGTCCACCTGCAGCAGCGGCAGCGCCGTAGTCGCCGACGTCGTCTTCGAGCGGAAGTCCCAGACCGTGCGAGTCCTGGTCCCCCAGTTCCACTCACCCTCGGGATCCACGCGCTCCGTCGACAGCTCCAGCTTGTACGCCGAGTCGGCGCCGCTGGTGATCACGTCCTGCCAGGCGTCGGGGAGCTCCGCCACGACCTTGCCGTCCTGCGAGAGCACGGCCGAGGCAGACGTGGTCTCACCGAGCGTGTAGTGCCCGGCCGCATCCACGAACGTCGGCACGCGCAGCGACAACCTGTCCGCGGTCCGGGTGGACACCACCCCCGGCGCAGCGGCCGGGCGGACCACCGGGCCGAACCAGGTCTCAGTGGAGGACCCGGGCTTGTAGCTGCGCGGTACGGAGGTCATGCCGCCCGCCAGCGGGTTCATCGAGTCCCAGGTGAAGAGGTGGTTCACCCGGTGCTGCCAGAGCGAGTCACCCGAAGTCACCCACTCCTCGCGCACCTTCGGGGTCTGGACGAACCGCTGCGAGTCGTTCCAGGAGTATTCCTGCCACGGCCGCCAGCCGAACCGCTGCTCCTTGGCCCAGTTGAACCCACCGTTGTCCGCGTACGCCGTGGTCACCCGCGAACTGTTGGCGGCAGTCACCTTGTAGGTGATCTTGCTGGGGATCTGTCCGGCCGAGACCTGCTGCACGTCGTACAGGTAGGGGCTGGAGGTGGTCAGCGTGAGGTCGATCGTGGCGCGACCGGCCCGCGCACGGTCGATCAACTTCTGGCCGTCCTTGGTGGTGGTGACCATCGCCGGGATCGGTTCACGGTCGCCGGTAGGGTTCCAGACGGTCCACGCCGACCAGTCCGGCGGCCGGACCAGGATGACTCCGGCTGCACCGGCCTTGGCGGCCGCGGCAATCTGCTCCTGCTCGCTGCCGTCCTCGCTAGTGGCCAGTACTGCGATGGCACCCTTCACACCGCGCAGGTCCGGACCGGCGGAGACCAGGCTGAACCGCTTCTTGGCCTCGAATGACGGGGACTGGTGCAACAGGTTGATGTCCAGCGGCCCGGACACCCCGGCGACGGAGGCCTGGACCAGCGGCGCGACCAGTTGCCAGCGAGACGAGAACTCGAAGCTGCCTTCGGCCACAGGCTTGGTCGGCGTGACCAGGACCTGCTTGACGGTGCTGAAGTGCATCACCCCATGGCTGATCGTGCGGCCGTTGCCGTACACACGGTGCACGTAGTAGCTCAGCACAGCCTGCTGTTCGGACGGCTTGGGCGTCTCGATCGTGATCGGAGCCGCCTTGCGAGCGTCGATGACCACCTCGATGTCCTTGGTCACGGCGATGTTGGGATCCGTGAACAGGCTCACCTTCTCGTCCTGCGGGTCGTTGTTCTCCACGATCGAGTGCAGCAGGTAGGTGCCTTCCTCGACCTCCGCCTTGTACGTCCCGCCCTCGGGGATCCAGGCGAGGGTGTCGGACCGCGAGTTGTCGCCGAACAGGGAGACGACCGGCACCCCGGCCGGCTGGCCGTCGAGGCCGACCGCGCGCAGCGTGACAGTGTGCCTCGGCCCCTGCCGCAGCGCGCCGACCGCGGTGTGTGTGACGACGCCATTGGGGCCGGTGGCAACGATCCAGCCGCTGTGCAGGCCGCGGTCGAGCTTGGCCGGGTCCAGAGCCACCGGTACGTCGGCGCTGCCGCTTGCGGGCACGGTGATCGTGCTGGGCAGGCTGAGCGCGTCCGTCTCCGGCTGGTGCGAGTCGAGGTTGTCCACGCCGACCGCGAGGTTCAGCGTCACCGGCGCGGTCGTGTCGTTCTTGTAGGTGATCGTCTTCGTCGAGGCGCCTGTCGTGGTCTGCAGGCCGAAGTCGGCGACACCGGTCGCGTAGACCTTCTGGCCAACAGCCCGGGCGACGTCGACTCGCCCGGCGCCCTGGGCATACACGCTCAGGTCCGTGGTCGTCTTGGCCGTGCTGACGAGCGCGTCCTTCAGGCGATCCGCCTTCCAGTCCGGGTGCGCCTGGGCCAGCAGGACGGCAGCGCCCGCGACGTGCGGCGCGGCCATCGAAGTACCGGATGCGGCCGTGTAGAGGGCGTCGAGCGGCTGGCCCATCGCGGTGCCGGCCGCGCGGGCGGCGACGATGTCGACGCCGGGCGCGGTGATCTCCGGCTTGAGGCCGTCGTCGCCGAGGCGCGGGCCGCGGCTGGAGAAGTCGGCCAGGGCGTCGTTACGGTCGACCGCGCCGACGGTCAGGGCCGAGGCCGCCGCACCGGGAGTGCCGATCGACTGGTCCATGCCCTCGTTGCCCGCGGACACGACGAACAGCGTGCCGGACCGGGCGGTGATGTCGTTGACCGCCTGGCTGAGCGGGTCGGTGCCGTCGGTAGCGCTGCCGCCGAGGCTCATGTTGACCACCTTGGCGCCTTGCGCCGCGGCCCACTCCATCCCGGCGATGATCGAGGACTCGTAGCCCATGCCGTCGTCGCCGAGCACCTTGCCGATCAGCAGGTCAGCCTTGGGTGCGACGCCCTTGCGGGTTCCGCCCGCGCCGGCGCCGGTCCCCGCGATGGTCGCGGCGACGTGCGTGCCGTGGCCGAAGTGGTCGACCGTGCCGGTCGGGCTGCCGGAGAAGTCCACGGCCTGCTTGACCTTGCCTGCAAGGTCGGGATGCGTCGCGTCGACACCGGTGTCCAGTACTGCGACGTCCACGCCGGCGCCTTCGTATCCGGCCTGCCAGGCAGCGGGTGCACCGATCTGCGGCACGCTCCGGTCCAGCACCGGATGGACCTTGCCGTCGAGCCAGACCTTGGCGATCCCGGTGTTCAGGGTCCGGGCGTTCTGGGCCGGCTTGATGGTCTTCCACAAGGCGGGGAGTTCGTCCTTGGTGGCGGTGATCGCTGTGGCGCCGATCGACGGGAGCTGCCTGACAGACGTAGTACCGGCCAGCGACTGGGTCCGCGCAGCGGCCTGATCGGAGTACCGGACGATCAACGGAAGGCTGCTCGCCGCTGAGTCTCCGAAGCCGTCCGCTATCAGCTCGTTCACATCGAACAGGTCCGCATCCAGGACGCCCGTAGAGATATAGGGCACAGCGTCACTCGGCAACACCCGCAGGCCGCCGTCCACCTCGATCGTATGGAATGCGATCCCCTCCCGCCCGGGCGCAGGCTGCACACTGGCGGCCTTCTTCCCGCCACCGGCATCGCTCACCTCCACCACGTCGCCCGTGATCAGCGTGACCTTGGCCGACTTCCCTTGTACTGCGGGCGCCGGGCCGGCGGTGGTCCCGGCCGAGGTGGTCGAGCTTGCGGGTGGAGCGGCGGCCGCGGGGACCACCGCGGTACTGCCGAGCGCGAGGACAGCCGCGAGGGTGGCGGCGCGTTTCACGGATGAGGACATGGGTCGGATCTCCTTCGAGAGGCAGGGGGCAGGCACCTCTTCCGAGCGAGTCTGCAGCCCCGACCCCGTCCGGCGCCCTGTCCACCCCTGCCGTCCCTGCGCCATGTCCCAACCACGCCACCCGGGCACCGCCCGGGATCCTCCGAAAGGACGAAATCCGAGCCTGGCAAGGCCACCGATCAAAGTGGCCCTGGACAAGCAAAAACTCCCGGTCAGAAAGACTGACCGGGAGTTCGAGACGCTGTGCGCGAGGGGGGAGTTGAACCCCCACGCCCTTTCGGGCACACGGACCTGAACCGTGCGCGTCTGCCTATTCCGCCACCCGCGCGCTGGTCACTTAGAGCGAGAAAAACCCGCCACCTGCGACCGAGGGAAAACATTAGCACGGCCTACGGCAGACTCTGACATTGCGGGTTGGTTCGAACCTCCCGATACGATCGATCGTCGTACCAGTGTGTCCACCGGGCTGGTGGGCACGGCGTGCGGCGAGCCTGATGGAGGCGCCGGACGGCAAGCACCATCGTTGGCCCCAGCCGACGACCCGACCGTAGAGGAGGACGCGTGCGACCGCTGCAGCGGTTTGAGCGACGCCTCGAGGGCATCGTGAGCGGTGTCTTCGCGCGCGCGTTCAAGGGTGACGTGGAGCCGATCGAGTTGGCCGCGGCGCTCAAGCGTGAGATCGACAACACCGCCCGGATCCTGTCCAGGGACCGTCGCCTGGTGCCGAACCACTTCACCATCGAGCTCGGCCCCGGTGACTTCGAGCGGCTGAATGCCTACGGACGAACCCTGAACAACGAGTTGGCCAACGAACTGCGCGACCACGCCGACATCCAGCGCTACACCTTCTCCGGACCGATCGAGATCGAGTTGACCCAGCAGGACGACCTGCCGACCGGCAAGTTCCGCGTCGTCAGCGCCACCGTCAGCAACCCCCAGCGCCGCCGCCCGCCCGAACCGCAGCCGTTCGCGCCGGACCCGAACGACGGCCAGACCGTGCTGCAGAGCGCGCCGGTCCCGCCGCCCGCCGCACCGCCGGTACGCCAGGGCCACCCACAGGTGATGCTCGAGGTGAACGGGCGCCGGCGTCCGATCAACCCACCGGGCGTCGTGCTCGGCCGCGGCACCGACGCGGACATCCAGATCAACGACCCGGGGGTCTCCCGCCGCCATGCGGAGATCCGGTTGATGCCGGAAGGACCAGGAGGTGTCAGGGTGGTCCTGGTCGACCTGGGCTCCACCAACGGCACGCTGGTGAACGGGCGCCGGGCCGCCGAGGCCGAACTGACCGACGGATCGACCGTGAGGATCGGGAACACCACCATGACGCTGCGCCTAGCGGACGAGCCGATCGCCCAGCCGCCGAGCAGCGGGTGGTGACTGACCTTCCATGTCGGAACTGACACTCACCCTGATCAAGTTGGGGTTCCTGGCCCTGTTGTGGATGTTCGTCCTAGCGGTCCTGTCCGTGATCCGGTCGGACCTGTTCGGCGCCAAGGTGGACAGCCGCGCGCTAGCCGCGCCGGCCGCGCCCACGGGCCGCACCCCGAAGGCGTCGAAGCCCGTCAAGAAGAAGAAGGGCCAGCCGGGCTCGGTGACGATCGCCGACGGCCCCCAGGCCGGCGTCGGCGCGACGCTGACCTCCGAGCCGGTCGTGATCGGCCGCGGCTCGGACTGCCAGATCCGCCTCGACGACGACTACTCCTCCACCCGGCACGCCCGGGTGTTCCAGTCCGAGGGCGAGTGGTGGGTCGAGGATCTCGGCTCCACCAACGGCACCTACCTGGACGGCCAGCGGGTCACCCGTGCGGTGCCGGCCGAGATCGGCGGTTCGATCCGCATCGGTCGTACGACGCTGAACATCGCGAAGTAGGTCGCCGCCCATGACCTTGTCGCTCGACTACGCCGCACTGTCCGACGTCGGACGGGTCCGCCGCAACAACGAGGACTCCGCGTACGCCGGCCCACACCTGCTGCTCCTTGCCGATGGCATGGGCGGAGCCGCCGCGGGTGAGGTGGCCAGTGCGGCTGCTGTCCAGGTGATCCGGCGGCTGGACAAGCCCGGCATCAGCGGCGCGGACATGATGGAGGCCCTCGCCGGCGCGGTGCACCGCGCGAACGAACGGCTCTCCGAGCTGGTCGAGGAGGATCCCGAGCGCGAGGGCATGGGGTCGACCGTGACCGCCTTGCTCTTCGACGGACAGCAGCTCGGCCTCGCCCACCTCGGCGACTCCCGGGCCTACCGGATGCGCGACGGGCACCTGGAGCAGCTGAGCCACGACCACACGTTCGTCCAGTCGCTGGTGGACGAGGGCCGGATCTCCAAGGAAGAGGCCTTCACCCATCCGCACCGGAACCTGATCCTCCGGGTCCTGGACGGCCGGCCCGACTCCGACCCGGACCTGGAGATGCTCGACGTCCAGGCCGGCGACCGGCTGCTGCTGTGCAGCGACGGACTGCCCGACTACGTGAGCGACCAGGTGATCGCCACCTCGATGTCGGACGGTACGCCGGACTCGGTCGTGGTGGACCTGATCACCCATGCCCTCGAGGCCAACTCGAACGACAACGTCACCTGCATCGTCGCGGATGTGGTCGAAACCGCACCGGCCAGCGGCGATCAGCCCCAGCTGGTCGGGGCAGCTGCCGAGCTCGCGCAAGGTGGCACCGGACGGACCGAGCCGACCATCCCTGTCGGGGTGCACGGCGACGGGGAGGGTGGCGGCAGCGGGCACTTCGATCCCGAGGAGCTGCGGTACGCACCGAGGCCACCCAAGCGGTTCCTGTGGTTGCGGCGACTCGCTGCGCTCGTGGTGGTGCTCGGGTTGATCGTCGGCGGCGGCTGGTTCGCCTACAGCTGGACGCAGAACCAGTACTACGTGGGCACGAACGGCGACTACGTGGCGATCTTCAAGGGTGTGGACGAGCAGATCCCCGGCCTCAACCTGTCCAACATCTACGAGATGCAGACGTTGCAGGTCGACAAGCTGCCGACGTACAGCCGTGAACAGGTGGAGGGCACGATCCAGGCAGACAATCTCTCGGGCGCCCGCACGATCGTGACCGAGTTGCAGCGGACCGCGGACGCGTGCGCGGCCAAGAAGACGACCCCCAGGCCCACCACGACTCCCAAGCCGAGCACACCGCCCGCGTCGGGCAAACCGGTCTCGACACCAGCCAAGCCGCCGACCAGCACAGCGACGGTCGCGCCGTCCAGCCCGGCCTCGACGCCGAGCGGCACCAGCCCCGACGACTGTGACGGGGTCCGATGAGCATCGCGTCGACCTCCGTCATCCAGATCATCCCGCGCACCCGGCGCGGGGTGGAGTTGATGCTGCTGATCGTGGCCATCGGCGTCTCGGTCGGTGCCTACGTCAACATCGGACTCACCGTCCAGGGCAAGGTGCCGGCGAGTACCGGCTACTACGCCGCGGGAATCGGCCTGCTGGCTGTGATCGCGCACATGACCCTTCGCTACCGCGCCCCGTACGCCGATCCGGTGCTGCTGCCGTGCGCGGTGCTCCTGAACGGTCTCGGGGTCGCGATGATCCACCGCATCGACCTGGGACTGGCCGCGACCGCACAGGCCAACGGAAGAACCCCGAGGTCACCGGCGGCTCCACAGCAGATCACCTGGACCGCCGTCGGGGTGATCCTCTTCCTCGTGGTCATCCTGGTGGTCCGGGACCACCGCCGCCTGCAGGCCCTGACGTACACGGCGGGTCTGGGCGGTCTGGTGCTGCTGGTGCTGCCGCTGGTCCCCGGCCTGGGTGTCGACCTGAACGGCGCGCGGATCTGGGTCCGCCTGCTCGGGATGTCCTTCCAGCCGGGTGAGTTCGCGAAGCTTGCACTGGTCATCTTCTTCGCCGGGTACCTGGTGGTGAAGCGGGATGTGCTGACGCTCGCCGGGCACCGGTTCCTCGGGCTGGACCTGCCGCGGGCCCGCGACCTCGGACCGATCCTGATCGCCTGGGGCGTCAGCCTCGGCGTGCTGGTGTTCGAGAAGGACCTCGGCTCCTCGCTGCTGTTCTTCGGGTTGTTCCTGATCCTGCTCTACATCTCCACCGAACGGGCGGGTTGGCTGCTGATCGGTGGTCTGCTCTTCGCCGGCGGCGCGTACTTCGCGTACCAGACCTTCGGACACGTGCACAAGCGGGTCGAGGACTGGCTGAACCCGTTCAACGAGGTCGGCGGGCAGGTCGCGACCGGCCTGATGGGCCAGGCCTGGGGCGGGGTGCTGGGCCGCGGGCTCGGCCAGGGGCACCCGGAGCTCACCCTCTTCGGGCAGAGCGACTTCATCATCTCCTCGTTCGGCGAAGAGCTCGGCCTGACCGGGATGATCGCGATCATCCTGGTCTACACGCTGATCGTGGAGCGGGGCCTGCGGACCGCGCTCGGCTGCCGGGACATCTTCGGCAAGCTGGTCGCCGCGGGCCTCGCGATGTCGTTCGCCCTGCAGGTGTTCGTCATCGTCGGCGGTGTCACCGGACTGATCCCGCTGACCGGTCTGACCACGCCCTTCATGGCACTGGGTGGTACATCGCTGGTCGCCAACTGGGCGATCGTCGCGCTGCTGCTGCGGATCAGTGACCAGGCCCGCCGACCGCAGACCCCCGCGGCTCCGGTATCCGACGACACGATCGCAATGGCGGTGCAGAAGCAGTGAACTCAGCTATCCGACGACTTGCCGTGGCCGCGATCATCATGATGCTCGCGCTGATGGCCAACTCGACCTACCTGCAGGCGTTCCGGGCGAGCGATCTGAACGCCCGCAACGACAACCGCCGGGTGCGCGACTCCCAGTTCTCGGTGAACCGTGGCCCGATCCTGGTCGGCAGTACGCCGATCGCGCAGAGCAAGCCGATCAACGACCAGTTCAAGTACCAGCGGACCTACCCGGTCGGCGGCGGCGCACCCTACGCACCGGTCACTGGGTACTACTCCTATCTCTACGGTCGTGGCGGCCTGGAGCTGACCCAGAACTCACAGCTGAACGGGTCCGACCCGTCGATGGCCTTCCGCCGGGTCGTCGACGTGATCACGGACCGGCGCCAGCAGGGTGCGAGCGTCACGACCACCCTGAACGCCGCGGCACAGCTCGCGGCGTACGGGGCGTTGGCCGGTAAGAAGGGCGCGGTCGTCGCGATCGAGCCGAAGACCGGCAAGGTGCTCGCGATGGTGAGCCGGCCTTCCTACGACCCGAACGAGCTGGCCGGCCATGACCTGACCAAGGTCAGCGCGGCCTGGAAGAAGCTCAACAACGACCCGAACCGGCCGATGTCGAACCGGGCAGCCAAGGAGCTCTACCCGCCGGGCTCGACGTTCAAGCTCGTCACCGCCGCGGCCGCGTTGTCGAGCGGCAAGTACACCCCGCAGACCACGGTCCGATCGCCTGCCCAGCTGGATCTGCCGCAGACCACGGTCAAGCTGCGGAACGAGAACGGCCAGAACTGCGCCGGCAGCGACAACGCGACGCTGACCGTTGCGTTGCGCAACTCCTGCAACACCGCCTTCGGTTCGGTCGGCCTCGACCTCGGCGCGCAGGCGCTCCAGCAGCAGGCCGAGAAGTTCGGCTTCGGTGAGCGGCAGCTGCCCGAGCTGGGCGCCGTCGCCAGCCAGTTCCCCCAGGACCCGAACGCGCCGCAGACCGCGCAGTCCGCGATCGGCCAGTTCGACGTCCAGGCCACGCCGCTGCAGATGGCCATGGTGGCGGCCGGGATCGCCAACGGCGGCAACGTGATGAAGCCCTACCTGGTCCAGAGCGTGAAGACGGCGGACCTGAAGACGGTGTCCGACACGAAGCCTGAGTCGCTGCACCAGGCGGTGTCGCCCGAGGTCGCATCCCAACTGACCCAGATGATGGTCGACGTGGTCCAGAACGGCACCGGCAAGCCGGGCCAGATCAACGGGATCCAGGTGGCGGGTAAGACCGGCACCGCGCAGACCTCGCCGTCGCGGCCGCCGTTCGCCTGGTTCACCGCGTTCGCGCCGGCGAACGACCCGAAGATCGCGGTCGCGGTGATGATCGAGGACGCGAACGTCGCCCGCAACGACATCGCCGGCGGCACGCTCGCCGCGCCCGTCGCCAAGAAGGTGATGGAAGCGGTGCTGGGCCAGTGATGACGATGCGATATAACCCGGTGACGGTACGTCGACCGACCGGGGGCCCATGTGTGGCCACCGCTACCGTGGGCAAATTGAGTGTGTTTCGGACAGGTTTGATCCGCGCAGGTTGGAAGGCAGAGGAATGACATCGCAGGCACGTCTCGTCGGCGGTCGCTACGAAGAGGGCGAACCGCTGGGTCGAGGGGGCATGGCTGATGTCCGCAAGGGCATCGACAACCGGCTCGGAAGAACGGTCGCGATCAAGCGGCTCCGGGTCGATCTGGCGAGCGACTCCACCTTCCAGGCCAGATTCCGGCGTGAGGCCCAGTCGGCCGCGTCGCTGAACCACCCGACCATCGTCTCGGTCTACGACACCGGCGAGGAGCCGGACCCGAACGGTTCCGGCATCACCATCCCGTACATCGTGATGGAGTACGTCGCGGGCAAGACGCTGCGCGACCTGATCCGCGAGGGCCGCAAGATCATGCCCGAGCGCGCCCTGGAGATCACCTCCGGCGTGCTCGAGGCGCTCGACTACAGCCACCGGGCCGGCATCGTGCACCGCGACATCAAGCCCGGCAACGTGATGCTGACCCCGCAGGGCCAGGTCAAGGTGATGGACTTCGGCATCGCCCGGGCCGTCGCGGACACCTCGTCCACGATGACCCAGACCGCCGCGGTGATCGGTACGGCGCAGTACCTCTCGCCGGAGCAGGCTCGTGGTGAGACGGTCGACGCGCGCTCGGACCTGTACTCGACGGGCTGCCTCCTCTACGAACTGCTCGTCGGCCGGCCACCGTTCGTCGGCGAGTCACCGGTGTCGGTGGCCTACCAGCACGTCCGGGAGGAGCCGGCACCGCCGTCCTCGTTCGATCCGGACATCCCGCCGGAGGTCGACGCCGTCGTACTGAAGGCGCTCACCAAGAACCGGGACCACCGGTACCAGAGCGCGTCGGAGATGCGGCAGGACATCCACCGGGTGCTCTCCGGGCAGCAGGTGACCGCGCCGATGGCGGCGGTCGCCGAGACCCGCGCGATCCCGGCCACCGCGGTCGCACCGGCCGCAGCCGCGGCAACCCAGGCCTACGGACGGCCGCCGGGCGACATCCAGCCGCCCGACGACGGCATGGACGAAGCCGAGGCAGCCCGGGCTCGTCGCAACCGCGGACTGGCCTACTTCCTGCTCGGCCTGGCGATCGTTGCCGTCGCAGTCGGCGCGTACGCGATCATCACGAACATGGGGAACGGCAACAATGCCGGCCCGACGGCGCCCGTCCAGGTCGCAGTACCGAGTGTGGCCGGCAAGTCGGTAACAGAGGCAACCGCTTTGCTTGCGGCGAAGGGGTTGAAGCTCAGCCAGACGTCGGCGGCCAGCGCCGAGGTGGCCAAGGGCCTGATCATCAGCCAGAAGCCGGGCCCGAACGCGATGGCCGACAAGGACTCCACGGTCGCCGTGGTGGTGTCCGCGGGACCGAACACCTTCTCGGTGCCGGACGTGATCGGCAAGTCCGAGTCGGAGGCGCGAGACCTGCTGACGAGCTCGCCGGGCAACTTCCAGGTCGCTTCCAAGTCGAACACGGTCGACAGCCAGTCGCCGGCCGGCACCGTGGTCAGCATCAGCCCCGATCCCGGCGGTCAGTACGCGCCGGGCACGAAGTTCACCCTGACGGTGTCGACCGGCAGCGTGAAGATCGCGGTTCCGGACGTCACCACGCAGATCCAGGACGACGCGACCAAGACGCTGAAGGACCTCGGCCTCAACGTCGGCTACAAGCAGGACAGCTCCGACCCGAACGCGGTCGAGGGCACCGTGGTGAAGCAGAGCGTGAAGCCGGGGACCAAGGTCGACAAGGGCACCACGGTGACGCTGACGATCGCGGTGAAGCCGCCGACCCCGACCCCGACGCCCACCCCGACCGACACTCCGACCGACCCGAACAGCCCGCCCATCACCATCGGCGGCGCCCCACCCAACGGGGGTGCTCCCGCAGGGGGGAACAGCGGGAAGAACGGCTGACCCAGCAGCACGAAGGACCGCGGGATTCTTCCCGCGGTCCTTTGTCTACGCCCCATCCGTTGCGCCCCATCCGTTGCGCCCCATCCGTTGCGCCCCATCCGTTGCGCCCCATCCGTTGCGCCCGATCCGTTGCGCCCGGCCTGTTGCGCCCGATCTGTTGCGTTCGGCCCGTTGCGCCCCGATCCGTTGGCGCTAGGTCCATTGCGCAGATCCGTGTGCACTAGAAGTACAGCCGGAGTGTTGCGGGGACGGGCCCGGACTGCCAGCGGTCCCGAAGCGGCGACCTTGAACACCAAACAGGGACCGCGGACACGAAATAAGGTGTTCAAGGTCCCGACTACCTGTCCCAGGTCCCCACTCTTGGTCAGGGCCGCACCCACCCAGCCCTCCGCGGCCCCCTGCCGAAAGGCATCATCACGAACCACGGCTGTCGTACTAGATTCGTGAGCGCTAGGTCCGTGAGCGCTAGGTCCGTGAGCGCTAGGTCCGTGAGCGCTAGGTCCGTTGAACTAGGACCGTTGAGCTAGGGCTTCCTCGCCGGGCCGGTGGTCAACTGACGACGGGCGCCATGCCGGCCGAGCGGGCGACCGCGCCGGCGTCACCGCAGATCTCCAGCCAGTTGGCGAGCATCCGGTGGCCGCCCTCGGTCAGCACCGACTCCGGGTGGAACTGCACGCCCTCGACCGCCACGTCCCGGTGCCGCGCGGCCATGATCACGCCGGCCTCGGTCCTGGCCGTCACCTGCAGGACGTCCGGCACGCTGTCCTGCTCGATCGCCAGCGAGTGGTACCGGGTCGCGGTGAACGGCGACGGCAGCCCCGCGAGCACACCAGCGCCTTCGTGGAAGACCTGGCTCGTCTTGCCGTGCAGGAGTTCGTCCGCGCGGCCGACGACCCCGCCGTACGCGACGCCGATGGCCTGCAACCCCAGGCAGACGCCGAAGATCGGCACCTCGCCGCCCTTCTCCTTGACGATGTCCACGCACGCCCCGGCCTCTTCCGGCGTACCGGGGCCTGGCGAGAGCAGGACGCCGTCGTACTCCGCGACCTGGTCAGGGGTGACCTCGTCGTTGCGCAGCACGGTGGTGTCGGCCTGCAACTGCTGCAGGTACTGCACGAGGTTGTAGACGAAGGAGTCGTAGTTGTCGACGACAAGGATCCGCGGCATGCGGTCCATTCTTGCAGGTCAGGCTGAGCCCACCGGCCCTACCGGCCGCTGGTACTCGGGCTGACCGTCGGGGTCTTCTCGAAGCCCGGCACGGTCGCGCTCTGCAGGTCTAGGGTGCCCTCGTACGCCGGCATCGCGATCGTGGACTGGTTCTTCACCTCGTACCCGAGCTGGAACTTCACTACATAGTCCTGCAGGTTGTCGATGTACTGCGAGTCGCTCAGCGCCTGCTGGAGCTTGCGCTGGTCGCCGATCGCGGTGATCCGGTACGGCGGCAGGTACGGCACGCCGTGCAGGACCACCGAGTTCCCCACGCACTTGATGCCGGTGGTCGAGATCACCCGGTGGTTCTGGATCGAGATCGCGTCGGCACCGCCGGCCCAGAGCGCGTTCACCACCGCTTGGATGTCCTGTTGGTGGATCACCAGCCAGTCGGCGTCGACGTCCGGGTTGTCCTTGACCACCTCGGGCGGAGCGTCCTTCAACGTGACGGTGAGTCCGGGACCGGTGACCGGCGTCGTGCCGACCTGCTCGGACAGGTCCTTGAGTTGGCTGGCCAGCTTCGTCGGGATCGAACCCTGCTGGGCCTGCAGTTTCTCGATGTCCTGCGTCAGGGCCGCGTGCTGCCGGGTCAGGCTCGCACTGCGACGGCTCTGTTCCTCGATCAGGCCCGCGAGCGTAGTGTTCCGGCTAGGGCGCAAATCGGTGCCGCGGGCATTGGTGGCGCTGGTCGCGAAGAGCAGACCCGCGCAAAGCAGCGCCAGCGGCGCAAGCGCGCGCCAGAGCGAAATACGCCGCAGCCTGCTCACCCGTAACCCCTTGCTCCTGTCTGCACTACGCTAACCGAGGCCAGACCCAGTGGTGTGGCTGGTGCCGGCCTCGCGAACCGAGGCGACACCACTCACCTTAGTGTCCGCTACAAGGAGTCGAAGTCGTGCCCGAGTCGAGCAGCCGCAACAAGAAGAAGTCCTCCGACAAGGTGAAGGTCGAGAAGACTCCGAAGAAGCCGCGCACCACCAGCCGGGTCTGGGTGGCCCCGCTGATGCTGGCCTGCTGGCTCCTCGGACTGGCCTGGCTGGTCGTCTTCTACGTTGCCGGTACGAACATCCCGGTGATGAACGACCTGGGCAACTGGAACCTGCTGATCGGCATGGGCCTGATCGCGGTCGGTTTCGTCGTCTCCACCCAGTGGATCTAGTCCCGGCACCGAATTACATGGGTGGAGTTATCCACACGGGTATCCCCAGCTGTGCACAGCTTTCAGCGCGGTTTTCCCCAGGTTGCCCCCAGGTTTTCGACCGAACAGGTCCGAGAGAGCACGAATCTGTGGATAAAGAAGGTTTGATCACCGCGTTGTCCACAACTGGGGAAGATCGAGGCGTCGACCGCCCCGGCCACCGGGCGTAACGTCGAATCCGCCGGTCACCCCGGCCGGGGAGACAGCGGAGGTCTCGTGATGTTCGTTCAGGTTATTCAGGGGCAGGTCTCAGACGCCGAGCAGGTGCATGCAGCGCTCGATCGCTGGGTGGAAGGGCTCGCGCCGGACGCGAGCGGTTGGCTCGGCACCACGGCCGGAGTCACCGACAACGGCCAGTTCATCGCCCTGGCCCGCTTCGATTCGGCGGCGGCCGCCCAGGGCAACAGCGAGCGGCCTGAGCAGGACAAGTGGTGGAGTGAGTTCTCCGCCCTCTTCAGCGAGGACGCCACCTTCCACGAGAGCGACGACGTGGTGGCCGATCTCGTCGGCGACCCGAACTCGGCCGGCTTCGTCCAGGTCATGCAGGGCCGCGGCACCAACCCGGACCGGGCCCGCGAGTTGATGACCGAGGACTCCGGCAAGTGGGCGGACTTCCGGCCCGACATGGTCGGCAGTATCGCGGCGATGTACGACGACGGGGACTACACGATGGCGATGTACTTCACCTCCGAGGAGGAGGCCCGCGAGGGCGAGAAGAAGGAGCCACCGGCCGAGATGAAGGCGCAGATGGACGAGCTGAACTCGCTCGCCGTCGGCATGCCGTCCTTCTTCGACCTCAAGCACCCCTGGTTGTACTCACCCCGCTGAGCCGGGAAGGAGCTGAGCCAGCCGAGCCGCGAAATCCGGCGGGAAGTCAGGGTCGAGGCCGGGTCGAGGCCGGGTAGGCGCTCGACCGTGCGAGGGTGGCCAGCTGCGCCGCCCAGGCGATGCCCTCCGCCGCGCTCTCCTGATCGGGCCAGCTCCGATACATCGGCGACATCAGCTGGGACGACTCAACGCTGACCAACGCATACCCGAGCTCCAGTGCGTCGGCCCAATCACGCGCGGTATGCGACGCCCGTTGACCTGCACCATGCAACGCAATCACCACCCCACCCATGACCACGAGGTTCGACCGGCCAGCCCCATCCGACTCCCGTGCTCGACACGCCGCTATCCACCCGACTTCCCGGCTCGACCCGCTGGCCAACCTTCACTTGCCTGCTCGACTCGCCGTAGCGGAGGCGGCGGGACGGCGGGTCAAGCCGGGAAGTGACCGCACAACGGCGCGTCAAGCCGGGAAGTGGATGCACAACGGCGCGTCAAGCCGGGAAGTGGATGCACGAGCCGCGCGTCGAGCCGGGTAGTGGATGCTCGAGCCGCGCGCGTGATGGCCGAGTCCGTTACCGGGGACCACGGCGGCCGGCTTGGTTGAGGTTCGTGGAAATGTATGTAGACATGTACGTAGTGACCTACGTATAGTTCTACGTAGGAGGAGAGAGACATGCCGAACAAGACGATCTACGTTTCCGACGACGACCTGGCGCTGTACAAGCGAGCCCAGGAGATCGCCGGGAATCTGTCCCAAGCCATTTCGACCGCGCTCCGGCGGTATGTGGAGCTGGAAGAAGGCCGACTCGAGGGCTTCGACGAGATCACCGTCCGGGTGGGTCGCGGTGCGGGCCGCAAGCAGCGGTTCTCCGGCGTCCTGCTCGCCGAGGGCGGCCGGTCCAACAAGAACGGCTACGAGGCCTTCAAGGTCTTCCGCAGCCGGACCGGGAAGTTCGTCCTGCACGCCGACCGGCGCCAGCAGTACAGCAGCGTCACCACTGTCGACGGTGAAGAGCAGAACCACTCCGGCTGGCGGAGCTGGATCGGCAGCCTCAGCAGCAACCAGACCTGGAGCATGGCGCAGGGCGAGGCCACGCTGCACGTCGTCGACACGGTCGAGGACCTGCGCGAGCTGATCCCGGCCGACCTTTACACGCTGGTCGAGGAGGCGGCTGACCAGCCCACCGTGGAGGACCTCGACATCTGACCCGTCCACCAGCCACCAACTGAACAACGCTGATCCCGCCATCGGCGGCTCGTCGATCGAGCCGGCCGGCTGGATCAGTACGCCCTGAACCTCCTCCTCCTCCAAGTCCCTTTGGCCACCCTGGGTCAGGTTCACCCTGCCCGAAAACAAGCGAGGAACCATGAACAGCTCAGCCCCCGCGATCGACGTCCGCGGACTGCAAAAGTCCTACGGCGACAAGGTCGTGCTCGACGGCATCGACCTGAACGTTGCCGAAGGCACCGTCTTTTCCCTGCTCGGGCCGAACGGCGCGGGCAAGACCACGGTTGTCCAGATCCTTTCCACCCTGATCACGGCCGACGCCGGCGAGATCCGGGTAGCCGGGCACGACCTGCACCAGAACCCCGAAGCGGTCCGTGCGGCGATCGGCGTCACCGGCCAGTTCTCCGCGGTCGACGGCCTGCTGACCGGCGAGGAGAACCTGATCATGATGGCCGACCTGTGCCACCTCGGCCGACGCGAAGGGCGCCGCCGGGCAGCCGAGCTGCTGGAGCAGTTCGACCTGGTTGAGGCCGGCAAGAAGCTGACCATGACGTACTCCGGTGGCATGAAGCGCCGGATCGACCTCGCGATGACCCTGGTCGGCAGTCCGCGGATCATCTTCCTGGACGAGCCGACGACCGGGCTCGACCCGCGCAGCCGGCACAGCATGTGGCAGCTCATCCGTGAACTGGTCGCCGGTGGTGTCACGGTCCTGCTGACCACGCAGTACCTGGACGAAGCGGACCAGCTCGCCGACCAGATCGCCGTACTGGACCACGGCCAGTTTGTTGCCCAAGGCACTCCGGCCCAGCTGAAGCGGCTGGCACCGGGTGGGCACATCCGGCTCCGGTTCAACGCGCCGGAGGAGTTCGCGCTGGCCGCCCAGGCGCTGCCGGTGGGTGCCCGGGACGACGACGCGCTGGTCCTCCAGGTGCCGAACGACGGGAGCGTGCACTCATTGCGCGCCCTGCTGGCCCGGATCGACGACGCCTCCCTCGAGGTGGACGAACTGACCGTCCACACCCCCGACCTGGACGACGTGTTCTTCGCCGTCACCGGTCAGCCGATCGCCAACGAGAACACCAACGAGAAAGTGACGAGCAGATGAGCACCGTTTCCTACCCGATGGCCGACACCGCCACGATGCTGCGCCGGAACTTGCGGCACGCCCTGCGCTACCCCGGCTTGTCGCTCGGCGCCCTCGGGATGCCGGTCATCATGATGCTGCTGTTCGGCCTCGTCTTCGGCGACACCTTCTCGGCTGGTCTCGGCGGCGGGAAGGGCTTCGACTACATCGACTTCCTCACCCCAGGCATCCTGCTGATGTCAATCGCGTCCGGGACGATGTCCCCCGCGGTCGGCGCCGCCATGGACATGACCGAGGGCATCGTCGCCAGGTTCCGGACGATGGCGATCTTCCGGCCGGCCGTTCTGACCGGACACGTGCTGGGCAACGTGATCCTGACGATCGTCAGCCTGGCCCTGGTGGTTGGCTTCGCCATCCTGATCGGGTTCCGCCCGAACGCGTCGCTCGTGGACTGGCTGCTGGCGAGCGGGTTGCTGGTCGCGCTGACCGTCGCCTTGACCTGGTTCGCGATCGCCCTGGGCCTGACCAGCAAGACCGCGGAGGGGGCGAGCAACATCGTCCTGCCGATCAGCCTGCTGCTGCCCTTCCTGAGCAACACCTTCATTCCGCTGGAGTCGATGCCGAGCGGCATCCGCTGGTTCGCCGAGTACCAGCCGTTCACCGTGATCATCGACACCCTGCGCCACCTGCTGTTGGGAATGCCGATGGACAGCGGCAACGGCTGGCTCGCCATCGCTTGGTGCATCGCCATCGCCTTGGTCGGCTACTTCTGGGCACAGAAGAGCTACAACAAGGGCACTGCTGCCTAGAACCACAACCTCGACGGGCTGGTGCAGCGGCGGTTGAAGCCGCTCACCAGCCCGTGAGAGCAATTCAAGAAGGGGCGCCGAGGAGGCTGGCCCGGGTGCGGACGTGGGCGGGGACGAGCAGATCGCAGTCGTCCTTGTTGACGGGCTCGTCGGCGACGACGCGGAGCGGGATCACGCCGGTCCAGTAGGGCAGGTCGAGGTCCTCCTCGTCGTCGTTCGCCTGGCCCGCCCGGGTCTTCACCGAGGCCTCGGTCAGCGACAGCGCCAGTACGGAGGTCTTCGCCAACTCCTTGCGGTTCGGCGGCCGGCTGCCCTTCGACCGGCCCGGCACCAGGTGGTCGACGATCACGTTCAGGCCGTGCAGCTTCTCGTCCGGGTCGGTGACGACCCGCGGTGTCCCGAAGATCACGGCCGACCGGTAGTTCACCGAGTGGTGGAACGCGGACCTGGCCAGCACGAGTCCGTCCGCGTGGGTGACGGTCACGCAGATGGTCTGCCGCGGCGCCGCGACCACGCTCCGCGCAGCCACCGAGCCGTGCAGGTAGAGCGTCCCGTCCGGCCCCTTGTCCAGATCGATCCCGTACGCCGTGGGCAGGACCACGGGGTCTCCGCCGACGATCACACCGAGGTGGCAGAACATCCCCTCACGGAGCACGTCGTGCAGCACCTCGCGGTCGGAGGCGGCACGCTCCTTCGAGCGGCGCAGGGAGGTCCGGTCGGTGGGCTGCAGTGGCGTCGTGACGGTCATGGAACCAGCGTGACGCGGTAGTGGCATGCTGGCACGATCCATTCCCGCACGAATCAGGTAGTCCACTTTGGATAGCTCGCTCCCACTCGTGCTCCGCCGGGGCGGTGCCGGGCCACTGCATCTCCAGTTGGCCGAGCAGTTCCGGGCCGCAGTGCGTGACGGGCGACTCCGGGCCGGCCATCGGCTGCCGTCCACCCGCGACCTTGCCCGTGAGTTGGGTGTGTCGCGGTCGGTGGCGCAGGCGGCTTATGACCAACTGCACGCCGAGGGATGGATCGCGGGACGGACCGGTTCGGGCACCTACATTGCGGACGTAGTACCGCTGCAGTCTGTTCAGCGGCGGCGGGTCAAGCCGGCGGTCGAACCGGACGAGCGGTTGTTGTCGCTGCGGCCTGGCATCCCGTTCATCGGTGCGGAGCCGGACGCCGGGTGGCGTCGTGCTTGGCGGGAGGTGTCGGCGCAGGTTCCGGCGCGGGGGTACGAGGACCCGGCGGGGATACCGGCGCTGAGGGCGGCGCTGGCGCAGCATGTCGGCCGGGTGCGCGGGATCGCGTGCGGGCCCGAGAACCTGCTCATCACCAACGGGACCACGCACGGCTTGCGCCTGCTGCTCGCTGTCACGCGGCGACCGGGTGAACGCATCGCGATCGAGGATCCGGGCTATCTCAGCGCCGTCGCCGCGGCGCGCGATCGCGGGCTGGCGGTGGTCGACATCCCGGTGGACGCCGATGGTCTGCGGGTTGCCGAGCTCGGTCCGGACCTGTCCGCGGTCTACGTGACGCCGTCACACCAATACCCGTTGGGCGGGCGGCTACCCGTTGCCCGACGCAACGAATTGATCCGCTGGGCAAGGAGCACCGGCGCGACGCTGATCGAGGACGACTACGACAGCGAATTCCGGTACGACGTGGCGCCGTTGCCCGCGCTGGCTCAACTGGACCTCGACCGGGTGGTCCACCTCGGCACGCTGTCGAAGATGCTCAGCCCCGCCCTGCGGCTGGGCTGGCTCGTCGCCGCGAGCCCGGTGGTGGATCGGTTGGCGGCGCACCGCGCAGAGTCGGGGGACTGGCCGGGCTGGCCGATGCAGGCGGCGCTCCTCGCGATGCTGCGGGACGGGTACCTCGACCAGGTGGTCAGGCGAGCACGCCGCCTGTACGCCGAGCGCCGCAACTACACCTGCTCCGTACTCTCGCAGTACGGGCAGATCATCGGCCAGGACGCCGGCCTCCACATCACCCTGCTGCTGGACGAATCCGTCGACGACCACACCATCGCCGCGCGCGCCCGGGCCGCCGGCGTGGTGGTCGCCCCGCTCTCCGACTACCGCCGGACCACCCCCGGCCGTCCGGGTCTGGTGATCGGCTATGCCACGCCGTCCGACGCCGATCTCCACCGAGCGCTCCACCTCCTCGCCCAGGTCCTGAAGGATCGGGCCTAGCGAGATGGGTACCTCCCCCTCGTGGAAGAGGAAACCGCCGACAAGCACGTGCTGACAGTCGGCCTGGTCGCGGCGCCCGGGCTACCGCGCGACCTGGCCGACGGCCTGGCTAGCCGGCTGACGAAGCAACTGGCCGAGCACACGCCGGACGTCGAGTGGCGGGTGGATGTCCTGACCGAGCCACTGGCCGGCGCGGCCGCGATGGATGTGGATCTCGTCAAGGTCGCGCGGGAGCACCTGGTCGACCAGGACTGGCAGTTCGCGGTCTGCCTGACCACGCTGCCGCTACGCATCGGTCGACGGCCGGTCACCGCCTATGCCAGCGTGCCGCTCGGCGTCGGGGTGGTGTCGGTACCGGCCTTCGGTGCGGTGGAGGTCGAGGACCGGGTCGCCGAGGCGGTGGTGCGCCTGGTAGAGGGTCTCGCCAGTGACAAGGGCACCAATACGCGCAACAGCGAGGGCGGCCGGAGTCGCCGGGCCAGACTCGGGGTCCGGCTGCGTGACCTGCGCCAACTGTCCTCGCCGGTGGGATACCCGGTCACGGACCGCGATACCGTCCGTTTCGTCACCGCGACGGGCCCCGGCAACCTCCGGCTGCTGCTCGGAATGGTTCGCGCCAACCGTCCCTGGCGGCTTATCATCGGTCTGTCCCGAGCACTGGTCGCCGCCCTGGGAACCGGAGCGTTCGGACTCACTTCACCCGCCATCTGGCGGATCGGCGATGCGATGAGCTGGCCGCGACTGCTCGCGCTGGGGTTCTTCTCGGTCTCGGCGATCACGATCACGCTGATCGTCGCCCATGGCCTGTGGGAACATGCCCGCTCACCCGTGGCCCGTGGTCGCGTCCGGCTGGTCAACGTCGCGACGACCACCACCATCGTGCTCGGCGCCCTGACCCTGTTCGCGGCACTGCTGGTGATCACGACCTTCTGCGACACCGCCCTGCTGCTCGATCCGGTCCTGGAACGAGAGCTGGGCCATGCGCCGACCACGCAGAACTATCTGCGCATCGCCTGGCTGGTTTCGTGTATGGCCACCCTCGGTGGTGCCCTCGGCGCGGTGGTGGAGAGCGACCTGACCGTGCATCAGGCGACCTACGGGTATCGCGCCCAGAACCACTCCGAAACCGAACGCGGGTAGTACGCGCATGTGACGAGGCGTCAGGGGTACAGACCGCACGTGGTTGACCAGCCTGTCCCGGACCGGATCACCGACCGACGCGCGAAAGTGCCGCGGACGGCAGCTCTTGCCGGCCCGTACGGGCACCCCTACCACCCGATCCTCGTCACGGTGCCGATCGGCGCGTGGGTGGCGAGCCTGGTGTTCGACGTCGGCTCGAAGGTGGCCGGTCAGTCCGGCTTCCTCGCCCGCGGGTCGCTGTGGTTGATCGGCATCGGGCTGATCGGTGCGGTGGTGGCGGCGGTCGCCGGGATCATCGACCTCTTCTCGATCCCGGCCGGTACCCCGGCGTTCCGGACCGGCCTGCTGCACATGAGCCTCAACTTCGCCGTCATCGCGATGTACTTCGTCAACTGGCTCTGGCGCAACAGTCTGTCCGACAAGGACGTCGTCCCACCGGGTCCGCTCGTCTGGTCGATCGTCAGCCTCGCCCTGCTCGGCATCTCCGGCAACCTGGGCGGCAAACTTGCCTTCCGCTACGGCGTCCGAGTCGCCGACGAAGAGACCCAGTCAGAAGGCTTCCGTCGGGGCGACGAGTAGGCCGATGCCCGACGCCCGGCGGCAATGTCTGGACGGGCCAACAGTGCTCGGTCGGGCGTCAGGGGTGGGAGGGGTTGTTGTGGAGCGGGGGTTGGACGTGGGGGGTGTCGGCGGTCCAGCTGAGTTCGGAGAGCCACATCGTGCGGCCGGGCGGGTCAGAGCCGACCGCGGCCGGGTCCCAGGCGTGGTAGACGAACCAGTAGCGGTTGTCTTTCACGAGCACCATGTTGTGGCCCGGGCCGGCGGCGTCGTCGGATGAGGTGAGGATCGGGTCGCCGGACTTGGTGCAGGGGCCTGCGGGGCTGGCGCAGAGTGCGTGGCCGACGGCGTACGAGGCCTTGTCGTAGGCGTTGGCGGAGTAGAAGAGGTGGAACTTGTCCCCGCGCTCGACCATGTACGGCGCCTCGACGAGGTCGCCCTCCCAGGGGAGTGTCTGCTTGATCAGTCTGGCGATCTCGCCGACCAGCGAGACGCCGTCGGGGGACAGGCGCGACGCGTAGATCCAGGTGTCGACCCCGATCGCGTTGCCGTCGTTCTTCCAGTAGAGCCAGCGCTGCCCGGTCGAGTCGGTGAACGGGCTCGCGTCGATCGAGCCGCCCTCGTTCTCCTGACAGATCAGGGGTTTGCTCGACTTGTCGACATAGGGACCTTCGGGCTTCGACGCGACCGCGACCCCCACACACTGGCGATGCGACTCGTCGTGGGAGGTCGTGTAGTACATGACGTACCGATCAGCGGCCTGTACTGCGACTTCGGGTGCCCACACCTTCCCCGGCGAGGTCCACGCGGGCAGAGCGGGCAAGGCATCGCCGACCTGCTGCCAGGACACCAGGTCGGCGGATTTGAGCGTCTGGATGTTGCCGAGCGGGCCGTTCGTCGCGAACGCGTAGTACGAGTCGCCGACGGCGATCACCTGGGGATCGGCGAAGTTGTTGTCGTACACAGGATTCGTGAAGCCCATAGTCGCTCCCTCAGGGGAATCAGCGCTGCCGGGGTCACCGCCACCGCAACTGGTCAACGCCAGCAACAGCAGCAACCCCGGCCAGCGCAACATCACTTGCTCGTGTAGAACCGCAGGTAGTCGAAGGTTGCGACCGGCGGCGGGTTGACGCCGGTCTGGTCGCCGTGTGCATACAGGCCGAGCTTGGGCGTCACCCCGGCCGGCAGTACCCACGAAGCACCCCAGGTCCAGTTGACGCCATCCACGCTGGTGCCGGCGCGATAGACGTGCTCACCCGCAGCGTTGCGGTGATAGGCCAGCCGCATCCACATCGTCGGAGCGGGCCGCCCGATGGCCGCACCGCCATAGCTGGTCGCTCCGTCGGCTCGCGCCACCAACTCCCGGCCGAACTCGGTCTGCCGCGTCCTCCAGATCGACACGTCCCCGAGCCGGGCGAAGTCGTTGTCGTTGAGATACGCGATCATCCCGGCCTGCTGGTAGTTGCGGATGTCGCCCTCACCGACATCAAGGTGCAGCTTGGTCTCCGCGATCCACCTGTCACCGGCGGGCGTGTCGTGGAAGAGCAGCCCGGCGTTGTTGCCCGACCCGACCAGATCCGTGTTCTGCAGCGGCCAAGACAGCTTGCCATCAGCAACAACCGCCTTGCTGTCCGGCCGGACCCAGGTCCACCCGGCGCCCAACCCATTGCCGTCGAACTCATCACCCGCCAGCAGCTTTCCAGCCTCCGGTACGGCGGCCAACCGGCGTACCGGGTCTGCCACAGCACGCACCGTCAGGTTGTCCACCTCAGCGGACCCCAGCCAACTCACTGGCGCAGACCGCACCTTCAACCCCGGTACTGCGAGCTGTGCTTCGGCATAAACGTCGCCGAGCCCCGCGTCATTCAACCTTGCAGTCACAGTGGTTCCGGAGACCTGCACACTGAGCTTGTTCCAGCCAGTCCGGTTGAAGTCGGCAGGGAGAGGTGCACTCCCAGTACGCCCGCCAGCCACGATGCTGACCTTGGTCGCCGAGACAGTCGCGACCACCGAGCCGCCGAGCACGGTCGTGAAACTGGAGCCGAGCCGGACATCGGCGTCCACCCGGAGCGAACCGCCCGGCGCCGACTGCCGCGTGGTTGCCGCGCCGGAGATGGAGGCGGTGGGGCCACCAAGCGAGTCACCAGCTTGCCTGGTCGCACCACGGAGTCCGCCTGCCGGGTCCGTCGAGTTGATGCCCGCGGCCGAGCCGGTGGCCGGAGCAGGCTGCGGCGTGTCGGACGGACCGAGTCCGGCGCGGGTCCGTGGCCAGCCGTCGATCCAGTCGATCCGGTCGATCAGCATCGGCCGGCGGTTGATGCCGAAGGGATCGGTCAGCCAGGGCGTGCCGCGATCGATGGCGTGGTAAACGATGTGGTCCTGCCCGGCGGCGTCCGTGATGAACGCGTGGTGCCCGGGACCGATCCACTTGTTGCCGTTCTGCGTGATCACGGTCGTGCCGCCGACCCTCGACTCGTTCAGGCTCGCGCCGTCCTGGTCGACGAAGGGACCGCGAGGCGAGCGGGACCGCCCGGCGAAGACCGAGTAACCAGTCGTCGGGCCCGCGCAGCAGTTCATCGACGAGCCCATCAGGTAGTACCAGCCGTCGCGATACACGACGTAGGAGCCCTCGTAGCGGTCGCCGACGGTCACCTGGGTCGGCGTACCAACCGAGTGCAGGCCGTCGGGCGACAGTTCGGTGACGGAGATGCCGCCGTAGAAGCCGCCGGTGTAGAGGTAGCGCTTGCCGTCGGCTGCGGTGAGCATGGCCGGGTCGATCGTGCCGAAGTAGCCGCCGTTGCCGTCTGGCTTCGGGGCGACGACCGGTCCATCGGTGGCGGTCCAGGGACCGGCCGGCGTCGGAGCGGTGGCCACGCCGATCGCCGGGTCACCGCCTGGATTGGCGAGGGTGTCGGTGACGGTGAAGTACATGACGTACCGGCCGCCGAAGTAGCGGATGTCCGGTGCCCAGAAGAACGAGCCCGGCGCGGCCCAGGCCGGCTTGGTGGTGTCGTTGAAGACCGTGCCGAGGTACTCCCAGGAGCTGAAGTCCTTGGTTCTCGCCATGTGCATCAGCCCGAAGGGGCCATTGGCAACAAGCGGGTCGGAGGTGGCGTACGCGTACCAGTAGCCGTCTCGGCCCTGGATGATCGACGGGTCGGCGAAAGCGTCGGCGAAGGATGATGAGATCGGGTTGAGCGTGGTCACCGGTGGCTGCGGCGGCGCGGCGGCGGTGGTCGAAGTACCGGCGACAGTTGTTATGACAGCCACAGCGAGCGCTGCGGCCAGGAATCTTCTAGGAGGCACGGGCGGAGTCCTCTCGGAACTGGATCAACGTTTTGATGCCGCTGCGGGCGACACCTTCGATGACATAGCGCTGGACGAAGATGTAGAGGATGAGCACCGGCACCGAGGCAGCGGTGGGGCCGGCCACAAAGTCCTCCAGCTAGGCCCTTACAACGTTTAATCTGGAGTTCTACAACGATTGACATTGGCTGTAAAGGGCTGGCGTGTCGTGGGCGTGGCACACTCGGGCTTCAGATCAGGAGGGAGTTGCGATGGCGACCAGGCTGAGTGACGTAGCGGCACGCGCCGGGGTCTCGGTGAAGACTGTCTCCAACGTCATCAACGACTACCCGCACATCACCTCCCACACCCGGGCCAAGGTCCAGGCCGCGATCGATGCACTCGACTACAAGCCGAACGTGAGCGCCCGGTCGCTGCGCAAGGGCCGCTCGGACTTCATCGCGCTGGCCATCCCCGAGATGGCCTCGCCGTACTTCGCCGAGCTGGGCGCCGCGATCAGCCGGGCCGCGAAGAAGCGCGGGATCACCGTGCTGATCGACCAGACCGAGGGGGAGGCCGCGGCCGAGAAGTTCATCCTGGACGGGATGCGGGGGCAACTCATCGACGGGATCATCTTCTCGCCGATCACCACCGCCCCGGCCAGGATCGGTGCCGCCGACACGGCGAAACCCCTTCTACTGCTGGGCGAACGGCACGCGGGCGGCAACCTCGACCACGTCGCGGTGGACTCCGTGCAGGCGTCGTTCGACGCCACGACGCATCTGATCTCCCTGGGCCGGCGCAGGATCGCGGCGATCGGTGTCGGTGGTGGCGCGGGCACCGGATCCGTTCGGCGCAGGGGATATCGGAAGGCGTTGAAGGCCGCAGGGATCGAGCACGACCCTGCCCTGGAATTGGCCGGGACGGGGTATCACCGTGAGGACGGCGCCGCCTCGATGAGAGACCTCCTGGCTTTGCCCGAGCCGCCGGACGCGGTCTTCTGCTTCAACGATCTGCTGGCCCTGGGCGCCTTGAGGACGCTGGCCGATGCCGGCTTGTCCGTGCCGGGTGATGTCGCGGTCGTTGGCTTCGACGACATCGAGGACGGCCGCTTCCACTCGCCTTCGCTCACCACGATCTCGCCGGACAAGGAGTGGCTGGCCGAGAACGCTGTCGCGGTGCTGCTGGACCGAATCTCCGGGAGCGGTGAGGCCGACCGCCGCGACCTCATCGTTCCGTACACGCTGAAAATCAGGGAATCCACCAGCGGCTAGAGCACCGCCGCGCAGGCGTGGAGGTTGGCGGTGAAGGTGGCGCCTCTCGTCACGATCAGCTGGCGCGTCCTTGCCGGCCGTGCAACCGGATCCGAAGTAGTGGTTCACCAGGTTCGAGAGGCCGGGTGGAAGGTGCTCCCGCCGTGCTCGAAGGTGAAGCCGAGCCCGCCGTCGCGTAGTACGGTCAGTCCTCTGTGGTGCCGGTGGCGTCTTCAGCGGTGGCCGATGGCGGCCAACTGCTCTGCCAGACCGCGCCGGAACCGCGGCAGATACGACAGCAGGTGGAGTCCCGCGTTCCGGGCCGGCTGGATGACCGCAGGCGCTGTCGCCAATTTGGTCAGCCGGTGGGCCAGAGATACGACTCGAACGGCCTCGGCCCTGCTGTTGGTGGCGTACTCGTCGAGCTTGTTCTCATCGCCACTGGTCAGCGCTTCGGCGAGAGCGTCCCCAAGCGCAACGGCGTCGCGCAGGCCAAGGTTCATGCCCTGACCGCCGGCCGGGCTGTGCGTATGCGCGGCATCACCGGCAAGCACGATCCTTCGGTCACGGTACCGGTCGGCGACCCGCTCGTGGATGCGGAACCTGGATCCCCACACCACCTCGGTCACCCTGGCGGTCGTCTCCTGCGGTCCCCGAGTGTTGAGCAGGCGCTGCGCGTAGGCGACATCCGGGTGTTCCGGCGCCTCTTCCACCTCTGCGACCAACCTGAAGCTTCCGTCCGGCAGCGGAGCAGCCACGAGCAGGCCGGGCCTGGAGAAGTACAGCAGGACCTCATCCTTCGGCAGGCCGCCCTCGATCCGGACGTCGGCCAGCGTGAAGTTCAGCGGCAGCGTGTCGCGGCCGTCGAAGCCAAGGCCCGCCTCGTCACGGATCTTGCTGTTCATGCCGTCGGCCGCGACGACGTACTGCGCCTGGATGACCTCGCCGCTGTCCAAAGTGACCTCCGCCCCGTCGGCGGTCTGCTTGACCCCGGCCGCGACGTACGGGCGGCGGACCGAGCCGCCCAACTCTTCGAGCCGATCCAGCAGCACCTGCTCGGTCACGTTCTGCGGAACCATCAGGACGTACGGATAAGCCGTCGGCAGTCCGTCGAACCGCACCGGCACCAGCGTGCGGTCGCCGTCCGCGATGTTGAACTGCTCGACGTGCAGGCCGAGCTCGGTCAGCCGCTTCGTGACACCCAGCTGCTCCAGCAGCTCGAGGGTCCTCGGGTGGACCACCGATGCGCGCGAGGTGTTCGCGCCGGCCGCCTGCCGATCGATCACGGTCACCTCGCGACCGTGCTGCACCAGCGAGACCGCGACCGCCAGGCCCACCGGGCCCGCGCCTACCACCAGCACCTCGGTCCGCTCCGGGATTCCGTTCATCATGCGACTCCTTCTGATCAGGTCAACAATTGTTGGCCAACGCTTGTTGACTTGACTGTAGGCGCGTCGGTTTCCCATGTCAACGCTTGTTGACCTACGGTTGGCCCATGACAGCAGCAGCTCGTACGCCGGGTGCCGGAAGCGCGGGGGATTCCGCGGTGCCGGCGCGGAGGTCGGACCAGACGCGGGCGGCGATCCTCACCGCGGCCCGGGAGCGGTTCGCCGCGGACGGGTACGAGCGAGCCACGATCCGGGCGATCGCCACCGACGCCTCGATCGACCCGGCGATGGTGATGCGGTACTTCGGCAACAAGGAGAAGCTGTTCGCCGCGGCCGCCGAGTTCGACCTCCGCCTGCCCGATCTGTCGGAGTTGCCCCGCGACCAGCTCGGCGCGGCGTTGATCGAGCATTTCCTGGATCGCTGGGAGGGCGACGACACCCTGATGGCACTACTGCGGGCCAGCGTCACCAATCAGGCCGCCGCCGACCGGATGCGTCAACTCTTCATGGGGCAACTCGGGCCCGCGATAGCGAAGCTGACCGGCGGCGGCCCGGACACGGCAGTTCGCGCCGGCCTGGTCGCGACGCAATCGCTCGGGCTTGCTCTGTGCCGGTATGTGCTGGCTCTCGGCCCCGTGGCCGAAATGCCGCGCGCAGCCGTCGTCGCTTGGCTCACCCCGACCATCCAGCACTACCTGACCTCGCCGGACCCGACTACCTCACCGCGCTAACGCCTTACGTCCGAAGAAGTGCCGGGCAGGACCCCCTGTGCCCCGCGGTCGTTCGGACGCAAGGCGGGGAGTCGCGGTGCGCCGGCGTGCTCGGGGTGCTCGCGGTGCTCGGGGTGCCTGCGTCCGAAGTACTGCGGGTCCTGCCCCGCGGTCGTTCGGACGCAAGGCGCGGGTCCGGGTGCGCCGGGGTGCTCGGGGTGCCTGCGTCCGAAGTACTGCGGGTCCTGCCCCGCGGTCGTTCGGACGCAAGGCGCGAGTCGCGGTGCGCCGGCGTGCTCGGGGTGCTCGCGGTGCCTGCGTCCGAGGTACTGCGGGTCCTGCCCCGCCGTCGTTCGGACGCAAGGCGCGAGTCGAGGTGCGCCGGCGTGCTCGGGGTGCTCGGGGTGCCTTGCGTCCGAGGAACTGCGGGTCCTGCCCCGCCGTCGTTCGGACGCAAGGCGCGAGGCGGAGCGCGCCGGCGTTAGCGCGGAGCGCGCCGCGGGAGCGCTCGGTTAGCGCGGAGCGCGCCGCGGGAGCGCTCGGTTAGCGCGGAGCGCGCCGCGGGAACACGTCGGTTAGCGCGGAGCGCGGCGGCGTCAGGTGCGGGCTTTGCGGCGGCGTTTGGTGCCCTGGAGGAAGAGCCAGGCGACGGCGGCACCGGTGACGAAGCCGCCGAGGTGGCCTTCCCAGGAGATGTTGGGGATGGTGAACGAGATCACCGCGGTGATGGCGACGTAGGCGAGGATCCAGGTCACGTCGAGGCCCCGGGCCCTGCTGATCACGAGCAGGGCGCCGACCAGGCCGAGCACCGCACCGGATGCACCGAGGGTCGCGCCGCCGGGGGCGCTGAGCAGCCAAACGGCCACGCCGCCTCCCAGCGCGGACAGCAGATACAAGATCGCGAACCGGACCCGGCCGAGCATCTGCTCCAGTGGTGGACCCACCTGGTAGAGCATGAAGAGGTTCGAGAAGATGTGGAAGATCTGCACGTGGGTGAAGGCCGACGTGAGCAGTCGCCACGGTTCGGTGTCCACCAGGGCCGGGACCAGCACCAGGTCGTTGACCACCCGGCTGCTGCCGGTGCGCACGGCAATGAAGACCAGCACGTTGATGGCGAGCATCGTCAGCGTGACGATCTGGGCGTTGCCGCGCGCGACGCCACCCAAAGACGTCCGGGTGCGGGGGACCGACTTCACGCCCTCGTTGAAACAGGACGGGCACTGGAACCCGACTGCCGCGCTGTTCATACAAGCCGGGCAGATGGGCTTGTCGCAGCGCTGGCAGCGGACCCCGGCGGGCCGATCCGGGTGCCGGTAGCAGACGGTCTCGGTCACGCCGTGGTCCTCCCCAGTCGTTGTCCGGCCAAGTCGTGCTCAGCCGGGTCGGTGCTCGGCCGGGTCATGTTTGGCCGACCGGTCGCGACCGGTCGTCGGGGCCGGCCCCGAGCAGGCCGGCCCAGCGGTGGATCAGCTGTTCTTGCGCTCGATCTTGACGCTGTTGATCACGATCGGCTCGATCGGCCGGTCGCCCGGCGCGGTCTTCGCGGTCGCGATCGCGTCCACGATCTTCTTGGACTCGTCGTCGGCGACCTCGCCGAAGATGGTGTGCTTGCGGTTCAGGTGCGGGGTCGGGACCACGGTCACGAAGAACTGCGAACCGTTGGTGCCGCGGCCGAACTGGATGCCCGCGTTCGCCATCGCCAGCAGGTACGGGCGGTCGAACTGCAGGTCCGGGTGGATCTCGTCATCGAAGGCGTAGCCCGGCGAGCCGGTGCCGGTGCCGAGCGGGCAGCCGCCCTGGATCATGAACCCGTCGATCACCCGGTGGAAGCCGAGGCCGTCGTAGAAGCGCTCGTTGCTGGGCTGACCCGTCTGCGGGTCGGTCCACTCCTTGGTTCCCTCGGCCAGGCCGACGAAGTTCTGCACCGTCTTGGGCGCGTGGTCGGGGAAAAGCTTGATGACGACGTCGCCCTTCGTCGTCTCCAGCGTCGCGAACAGTTCTTCGGCCACGAGACACTCCTCATCGGTTACGGCTTACGGCATCGATCCTGTCACGAGTCCCCAACCCGGCCACAATCGCCCGGCCGGACCGGCCCGGTCGGGCTTCATTCGGCCTGATCTGCTCGGCCCCGGCCGTTTATCGGCTGGGTACGTCGTACGATGCAGACGAAGCCGGATTTGTCCAGAGCCGTACCAGGTCGTCCATACCGCCGATGGGCCAGCAGAGTGGTCGTACCGACGCGGACGACCACCGAGGAGGAACCGTGGGTTTGTTGAAGTCCAAGGGCCGGGTCGAGACCGCGAAGGATCGGGTCCGGCCACTCGCCGAGTCGGCATCGCAGAAGGTCGGTCCGGTCGCCGGTCAGGTGCGGGACCGCCTCGCACCGGCAGTGGGCACCGCACGGGAGAAGGTGTCGCCGTACGCCGAGAAGGCCGTCGAACGCGGCGCGACCATCGCGAGCGCCGCGGTCGGGAAGGCCGGACCGGTGCTCGACGAAGCGCTGAGCAAGGTCGGTCCCGCGACCGAGCACGCCGCCGAGAAGGCGCGTGAGCGGCTGAACGACGACCTGCTGCCGAAGGTGACCGCCGCACTGGCCACGCTCGCGGCGGCCGCCGAACCGGTCGTCGAGGAGACCAGCCGCCGGGGCAGGGCCACCAAGGCCGCGCTGAAGGGCGAGATCGACGCACCGAAGAAGAGCCACAAGCTCCGCAAGGTCGTGCTGTTCCTCGGCTTCGGCGCACTCGCCGCCGCGGCCGTGAAGAAGCTGCTCACCCCGCCGGAGCCGGCCTGGCAGTCGACCCCGACCAGCGGCCGCGACTACAGCTCGGCCCCAGCCGGTACTACGTCGCGCCCCGCCGCCGACAAACCGGCCGATTCCGCGACGACGGCCGCGAAGCCCGACACCAAGACGGACACGTCGACTTCCAACGGGAAGACCGACGACGCGGACGCCAAGGCCGCCGACGGCCAGCCTGCCGACGGTCCCGGGGCCACGACTGACGAGGCGAGGACGACGTCGAACGGCGCCGCCAAGAAGGCGACCGGCGGCCAGCGCCGCTCGACCCCGTCGAAGCCGACCGACTCGTGAGCCGGTCCAACTGAACCGGCCCGAACACCGCAACGGCGAAGGCCGCGATCCCCTCCAGGGATCGCGGCCTTCGTCATAGCTGCCGCACTCGGTCCCAGCGGTCAGCTGGGACCGAGGCCCTGGTCTTCGTCGGCCGGGGCGCGGGTGGTCGTGATGCGGCCGGCGGACAGCAGCTGGGTCGCGTAGCGATGGGTGATGCAGGGATAGGTTCCGCCACACTCGCGGCAGACGGCATCGTTGCGATGCAACCAGGGCACCACCCCGAAGCGCTTGATCCAGGTCAGGGGCTCGCGGTCGGGCGCATGCACCCGCAACGCCGACCGGGCGGTGTCCTGGATCTCGGGCGCGGACCACTCTTCGGCACTCTTGTCCATCAGCTCGCTCAGGTCAGGGCTGGGCGAGGGGCTGGACGGCGTTCGGCTCATCTCGTTGGTCTCCGGGGGCAGGCAGGGGTCAGGGCGATGGGTACTCAGCGCTGCTACGGCAGCGGCGGACGGACCGCTGTTGCCGGACCACCTGGCCCGGGTTTCGGAGACGAACCCTTGGAAGCTGGCGGCGCTGATCGAGGAGGGCGGCTGCTGGTTTCGGGGATGCGGGTGGTCTCGGGCGTGCTGGGGGGTGGTGATGCTGTGCTGGACCGGATCAGACCGACGGGTGCGGAAATCGTGTCAGCCTGATCGCTCACCGCGACATTAGCGCTTGGATGGCCCTTTCCGGCCACCGCCCTCGCCGGTCAAGTACTGCCTTGGCAGGCAGTTGCCGGTCAAAAGGTCGCTGGGCAGGAGGTCGCCGGTCAAAAGGTCGCTGGTCAGGAGGTCGCTGGTCAGGAGGTTGCCGGTCAGGAGGTTGCTGGTCAGACAGTTGACGATCGCGTCCGGCGGTTTGTCGGTCAGGACCAGAGGGTTTCGAAGCTGACGCGGGCCTCGAGCTCGAGCAAGTGGCGTTTGCGAGGGATGCCGCCGCCGAAGCCGACCATCTTGCCGCCGGCTCCGACCACCCGATGGCAGGGCACGATCACCGGGATCGGGTTGCGGTTGCACGCCACCCCGACCGCGCGGGCCGCGCCTGCATCGCCGACCGCCTTCGCCACCTCGCCGTAGGTGTGCATCTCGCCATAGGGGATCTGGCGCAGCCGGCCCCAGACCGCGTGTTCGAACTCGGATCCGCCGGGTACCGACAGTGGCACGGTGAACTCCGTCAGCTCGCCGGCGAAGTACGCCTTGAGTTGTTCTTGCGCCTCGACCAGCAAGCGGTCGCGCTCGAGCTCCGGCTCGACGTCGACCGCCCCGAACCGCACGCAGCACAGACCCTCCTCGTCCACAGCCAAGGACAGGTCACCGATGGGCGAATCGATCACGGACCAGCGCATGGGTCCATCCTCCGCCCCGGCACCGACACTTTTCACCCGCACTCAATGTCCTCGCTCGATCACATCGGGTTGTGCTATTTGTGATGCGTCCGCCTCACAACGGCGGCGGATTCCGCCCGGTCGCTCATCCCTGGCACCGGGCCCGGCGAACGCGGGGTGCACGTGACCGGTCCTTCGGCGTACGAGCCGAACGCGTACGGCGTACCGGCGTACGGGGAGCAGGCGAACGGGGAGCAAGCCAACGCGGAGCAAGCCAAGCGGCTGGGCGGGTCCCATCGGATGCCGAGCCGGCCTCCGCAGCCACCGCTGGACCGGTGGTTCACCTCCGAGCAGGCGATGGGCCTCGGCGCGTCGATCCTGATCGGCGCGGTCACGGTCACGAGTTGGGCCACCGCCTGGTCCGACTGGTACTCCTACGAAGTGGTCCGGGCCTACCGCGACGACCAGGACAAGCTCGACCAGGCCGATCTCATCTCGGGGTCGTTCGGGATCATCGCCGCGCTCGCGCTGTTCGCGGCCGCGGCGGTGTTCGTCGTCTGGCTCTGGCGGGTCCGGTGGAACGCGGAGATGTTCTGCCGCGGCGAGCACAGGTTCACCCGGGGCTGGGTGCTCGGCAGCTGGATCGTGCCAGTGGTGAACCTCTGGTACCCCAAGTGGGTGGTCGACGACATAGTCGCGGCCAGCGACCCCCGCACGCCGCCGCAGACGGTCAACCTGCGAACCATCCCCGGCACGCCGCTGGTCTGGGCCTGGTGGATCACCTGGGTGGTCGGGCTGGTGCTCGACAACGTGGCGCAGCGAAGTGCGCTGGACGGTGCCCCGCAGCTCGCCGAGCTGCGCACCAACGCGGCGCTGTCCAGCATCTCGGCCGTCAGCATGACGGCAGCCGCCGTGCTCGCGGTGCTGCTGATCCAGCGGGTCAATGACCTGCAGATGCAGCGGCCGTGGACTCCTTGGTGGGCCTCGGATCAGGCTCGGCCGCCGTTCAAACCGCCTGCTCTGTAAAGCGAACCGTCACGGACCGTTCGGTCCGTCGTTACAAGTGGTGATGGGCGTACGAAAAGAACTCGTTAAGTCGATACCCTCCGTGCTGGGACTGACTCCACACGGGTACTTACTTCGTGGTATCAATGTGGCTCGGTCACGCGGGGGCAGGATTCGACCGAAACGCCGAACAGACGGAGTTCCAGCAACGCGAGGGACGCACGACGTGAGCCACCCGCAACCAGCACCGCTGTTTTCGCCTGCCGAAGAGCAGGAGGAATGGCAGCCGCACTCGGCCGAGGAGTTCCAGGAGGTCGGCCTCGTCGGCCGGATCGCGATCGGGCTGCTCGGCGCCTCGACCGTGACGCACCTGCTGTCCACCTGGTCCGACTGGAACACCTACGGCGTCGTCCACCAGTACCTGGGTGGCGGGCTCAACGTCGACGACGCGGACCTGAACCGCGCCGACGCGATCGCCAAGATCACCGCGATTCCGAACGTCATCATCTCCGTCACCGCCGCCGTGGTCTTCGTGATCTGGCTGTGGCGGGCCCGGGTCAACTCCGAGGTCTTCTGCCAGGCCGACCATCGCCACGGCCACGGCTGGGTGCTGGCCAGCTGGTTCTGCCCCGGACCCAATCTCTGGTACCCCAAGCAGATCGTGGACGACGTCTGGCTGGCCAGCGATCCGAAGACGCCTGTGTACGCCGACGACCTGCGCCGGCTCGGGAAGCCCCTCCTCACCAAGGTGTGGTGGTGCACCTGGGTCGGCGCTCTCGCGTTCGACGTGGTGATCCGCCGGTTCCTGATGTGGATGGAGGCGACCGTGGGGTCGCTGCGCGGGATCGCGTTGGCCGGCACGGCATCACTGGTGCTGACCGCCGTCTCCGCGGTTGCCGCCACCATGGTGATCCGCAAGATCACCGCGATGCAGACCAGCCGCGAGTGGGTGCCGTGGTGGGACCAGCGCGCGCCGAAGCTGACCGCGGTGCCGACCTACGCCGCGCTCACCGCAGGCCCGAGCTCCGCGGACGACGACACCTCCGAGCAGCAGGCGATCGCCGAGCCGATCGCGATCGCTCCCGCGCTGCGACTGGAGCGTCAGCCCGAGCCGCAGCTGCAGCTCGCCGGCGGTGGCGCCGAGGAGGCCCCGCCGCAGTGGAGCCCGTTCGCCGCCGTCGTCGAGACCTGGCAGGACAACGGCCCGGCGACCCAGCAGTTCAGCCCGGTGGAGTCCTGGCGGGAGGACACCGGCGCTGCCGAAGAGACCAGCTACCAGCAGTCGGCTTCCGCGCCGGAGAGCCTGACCTGGTCCACCCCGGCGAACCCGTACACGACCCCTTCGAACGACGACCTGCTCTCGGCTCCGCTGGACAGCTGGCAGGCCGAGACCGTCGCGCCGGCCTCGCTCTCGCTGGTGCAGACGGAGTCGTACACGCCGTCCTCGTACGAGCCGGCCGAGCCGTCGTGGGCGAGCTCCTACTCGGAGCCCTACTCGTACCAGGGCTCGTCGGACTACCTGACGTCGTCGGAACCGGTTGAGTCCGCACCCGAGCCCGAGCCGGTTGTTGCGCGCGCCGGTCGCCGGGCCGCTCGGGTCGCGGTGGACAGCCCCTCCACGATCGTCCAGTCCGCGGTCCCCTCCTCGTACTACGAGCAGGCGCCGGCGCTCCCCGAGCAGGACGACTTCCTGACTCCGTCGAAGCCGCTGCCGCCGGTCCCGTCGTACGGGCCGGAGCCGTCGTACAACTCCTCGGAGCCCACCTACGCACCGGATCCGACGTACGCCGCGTATGACGCTCCGGCGGTGTCCCCGACGTACGAGACGACGTCGTACACCTCGGACTACTCGGACTCGTCGTACCAGCGCTCCTCGCAGGAGTCGACGTACAACCCCGAGACCAACTACAGCTCGTACGAGTCGTTCACCTCGTCCGAGCCCAGCTACGACACGTACAGCTCGTCCTACGACTCGACGTCCTACTCGCCGAGCTCTTACCAGAGCACGGACTACGGCACCGAGAGCTACGACACCGCGTACAGCCCGAACTACACCCCCGAGTCGTACAGCAGCAACTACTCGACCACGGACTACAGCAGCAACTACTCGTCGGACCAGCCGTCCACCGAGTATCAGTCGCCGTACTCGTACGAGCAGCAGCCGGCCGAAACTCCTGAGAACGCCAAGGACGACTCGGAGACGACGGCTCCCCGCACCCACCCCCGCCGGCGCTGGGTCTGACCCCCTCCCTCCAGCCCCGCCGGCACCCTCCAGAAGGCCTGACCCCTCCCCCCGGGGTCAGGCCTTTCAACGTTCCGGGCGGACGGGCGCCGAACGTCCACGACGGGTGGCAAGCGCTTGCAGCGATAGCTGGGATCTGCCTAGTCTGAGCACCGATGACCAACCTCGCCTTCTCCACTCTCGGCTGTTCCGGCGCTTCGCTCGACACCGTGCTGAAGCTTGCCCGGAGCAACAACATCAAGGGCCTCGAGCTTCGAGCCGCGAACGACGAGTTCACTCACGTCGGTCTGTCCGCCGCCGAGCGACGCGAACTCAAGGCCCGGATCACCGATGCAGGGCTGGAGATCCTCGCGGTCAACAGCTACGTCCACCTCTGCGGCGTCGAGGAACAACCCCTCGACCAGCACCTGGAACTCGCCGCGGAGCTGGGCGCGCGTGGGGTCCGAGTCTTCCTGCGTGACGATGATTCAGGGACTGCGGTATCCCCCACGCCAGGGGAGCTCCGCGCGATGGACCGGGTCCTGGCCGCACCCAATGACGTGCACGTGCTCCTGGAGACCCACGACTCGCACTCCGCGGCCAGCAGGATGGCCGCCTTCTGCAGGTTGCTGGACGCCGAAGTGCCCGATCACAACGCCAAGGTGATCTGGGACAGCGCGCACACCTGGAGCCACGGCGAGACCCCGGCCGAGTCGCTCGAACTGCTCGAACCCTGGCTCGACTTCGTCCAGATCAAGGACACCGACTCCGCCCGGGACTACAGGCCGGTCGCGATCGGCGCCGGCGACTACCCCGTCCAGCAACTCCGGCAGGCCTTGCAAGGCAGGAACTACTGGCTCTCGCTCGAGTGGGAGCTGAAGTGGCACCCCGAACTGCCGCCGCTCGACGAGGCACTGCCGGCCACCTGGAACTGGATCTCCGGCGAGCAGCAATAGCTGACCCGAAGCCCCGCCCGACCGTGCCCGGTCTGCGATACAAGGGCTGTTGAAAAGCAAATCAATTCGGGCCTAGGCCACAATCTTGCGTCGGTCCGGGGTCGGGCATGACGTTGGGTACCGGTCGCTCGTCTAACCGGGTGGCGTCCCAACGGGGGACCTTTGCAGGTAAGGACATTCGTGATGGAGAGAAGTCTTTTTTTCGGCGCGGCCGTCACCGTTCATCCACAGGCGGTTTTCGGGTGGCGATTGCAGCGGTGGTGGGCGCGATGAGTCCCCGGGCCGTGGACAAGCGAGCCCGCCCGGGCAATGAGGGTGCACTGGTGGTCCAGGGCGAGATCGCGCTTCCGGTCGAGCCGGGGGGTGTGGTGGCGGCCGGGCCGTCTGCGGACCTCGCCGCGGTCGGGGCAGTGGAAAGGCCGGGCGAACAGGTGTCTGGCGCCGACGAACCGGCTGAATAGCACGGAGCTGGCAGGCGTGATGCTGGAGCTACTCCCCGGACAGACTCCGGGGAGTAGCTCAGCTCCGGAGCATCAGGGCGGTGTCGCCGAACTCGTGCCAGAGATAGCGCCGCTCGAGGGCTGCGTCGTATGCATGCTGCACGACCTCGCCACCCACCACGGATTCGAGCAGCAGAAGGTGTGATGCCTCGGGCGCGTGCATGCCGGTGATGAGGCCGTCCACAACTCGCGCCGGGCGATCCGGACCGAGCACCAACTCGGTCCAACCACCACCAGCGGCAACCGAACCGTCCAGCGCAGCAGCTGATTCGATCGCCCGTACTGCGGTGGTTCCGACAGCGATCACGCGACCGCCGTTCGCCCTCACCCAGTTCACCAGGCGCGCTGTGTGTTCCGATACGTCGTACCGCTCGGGCAGAGGTGGTTCGTGGCTCTCCTGCGAGGACACACCACAGTGCAGGAGGATCGGCGCGAACAGCACGCCGGCCGCAGCGAGCTGACTCACCAGCTCGAAGCTGAAGGGCCTCCCCGCACTCGGCATCTCCGCACTGCCGGGCTCTCGCGCGAACACGGTCTGGTAGAGCGCCAACGGCCACCGCTGCCCGACGTACTTGTAGGTGATAGGCCATCCATGCCTCCGCAGATACCCGACTACATCCGCCACTGGTGGCCGCGCTCGCCACAACCTGCTCTGCTCTGGAAGGTACGGCGACAGCAGCGTGAGCACACCTTCAGGTAGCTGCACCTGATCGCCCGAAGCCGCGCCGAACAGAGGTAAACCGCCGTTCCGCAGCTCGACCACCCAGGTGCCGTCGTCAAGCCAAGTGGAGAAGTGCACCGCCACTGGCGCGACCCCGGACCCCGTGATCCGCGAGCCGTCGACTGCGGCCGCCAGCGTGCCGGACATGTTCACCAGCAACAGATCGCCGGGACGTAGGTGATCACCGAGTCGGTCGAAGCGGGTATGAGTGACGGTCGACCCCTCCGCGACCAGCAGCTTCACCTGGTCCCTCGCCAACCCCCGGGCCTCGGGCGGCTCGGCCGCGTTCAGCTCGTCGGGCAAGGTGAATCTGGTCTGTGGATGAACTCTCACGAGGCCACCGCCGGGGCGAACTCCGCCGCCCGGTAGCGACCACTTGCCGGCCGGCTGTCCAGCAACTGCAGGAACGCCGGTACGACGCTGGCTGGTTCCGCGCGGTCCGAGATGTCCTCGCCTGGGAAGGCGGCCTGGTGCATCGCAGTACGGAGGTCGCCCGGGTCCACCGCGTAGACGGCCAAATCGGGGTGCTCCGCAGCCAGTACAGCGCTCGCGTGATCCAGAGCCGCCTTGGCCGAGCCATACCCACCCCAGCCCTCGTACGCCTCAACTGCAGCATCGGAGCTGATGTTGAGCACCGTGCCGGCCGCAGTGGCAAGCTCCGGAATCAGAGCCTGGGTCAACGCGATCGGCGCGATCACGTCGACCTCGTACACGCGCCGGAGCTCGTCCAGGTCGGCGGCAGTCAACCGCTGCAGCGGACTTGGTCCGAGGTAGCTCGCGTTGTTCACCAGCAGGTCGAGCCGGCCGAGCTCGCCCACTGCTTCCACCAGGTCGGCCCGGTGTTCGGGATCGGTGACATCGCCCGCGAGCGGGACCACGTCGGTTCGGCCAGCCAGGGCGTCGGCGGCATCCTTCAGTGCCTCGGCGCCGCGTGCGTCGATGATCAGGGCCCAGCCACGGTCGGCCAGGCCATGCGCCAGCGCGAGGCCGAGACCGGCCGATGCACCGGTGATGAGAGCAACAGGACGGGTCAGAGTATCGGGAGTCATGCCCGTCACTCTCATACTTGAAGTGAACTTGAGGTCAAGATCTCCGGATGCATTGCTGGGTGAACTTCCACAAGACACCCGGGCTCCGCTGCCGAACATTGCGGGCGGCGCGAGCCACACCGTGCTTTCAAGCACAGCTGACCCGGGGCGGAGCGGCCGGACAGGGCAGTGGCCGGCCGCTCCGGTCAGTGGGTCAGGAGCTGTAGACCTCGTACTCCGACAACTGGCCCGCCGGCCAGCCAGTGTTGCCGGTGAAGGTCAGCCGCACGTACCGCGTGTTCACTGCCGACGGCAGCGTGATCGTGGCGGCGTTGCCTGAGCCTGGGTTGAAGACGCGGCCTGCAGCGCCCGCCAGTTGGTTGTACGACGAGCCGGTGGTGCTGCCGAGCACCTCGATGGTCTGCGTCCGGGTTGCCCAGGCGGAACTCGGCGGGAGCTTCAGCACCAGGCGCTTGATGTTCTGGTTGCCTCCCAGGTCGACCGTGAGCGACTGAGGCCAGGAGTTGCTCGCGCTCTCCCAGTAGCTGTTCGCGTTGCCGTCGACGGTGTTGCCGGCGACGTACGTCTGGACCGAACTGGTCGCGGTTACGGGCCGACCTGCGGCGAGGTTGCCGGCCGGGGGTGTGGTGCTGCCGGTGCCTGGTTCCACCCAGTTGCAGCCGCTCCAGGTGGAGTCCCAACCACTGTTGCCCGCGCCACGGCTGAGCGAGAAGGTGCCGCTGGGATAGGCGCAGTTGTAGACGCCCGCCCGTCCGACGTTGCTGGCGACAACATTGCTGACAGACGCGGCACCGGCCGTCTCTGCCTGGAAGGCGAAGGTGCCGACGCCTTCGATCGAACCGCCGTCCACCGTGACGTTCTGCACGCGCCTACCGGCTCCGCCGCCATCGACGAACTGGTACGCCGACCACGGGCTCGCCACCAGCCGGTTGTTCGTCAGCCGCACGGCCGCGTTGATCTGGGTGTCGTACGCGTCCACCCGGATCGCTCCGTGCGGGTGGTTCTGACCCCAGTTCGGGTTCATCGCGCCGGTCCGGATCAGCGTGTTGCCGGAGACGTCGATCGTGCCCGCGAGCGGGTAGAACGGCGAGCCGAACGACTGGTTCGAGATCGCGATCCCGCCGCCGAGCGCGTTGGTGTCGGAGATCAGGTTGTCCCGCACGGTCAGATCGGTGCCGCCGTAGATCGCGATGCCGTTCGCCAGGTTCGGCTGCACGATCGTGTTGTTGGCGAAGGTGCTGTTCCGGTTCGCCGCGTGCAGCGACCACATCGCCAGCGCGTCGTCGCCCTGGTTGCGCAGGAAGTTGTTCCGCACCTGCACGTTGTACGCGGTGCCGTTCAGGTTCAGGCCGTCCGCGGTCATGTCGTAGAACCGGTTGTTCTCGACCACCAGGTTGTCGTTGTTGCCGGTCAGCCAGAGCCCGACCTTGAGGTGCTGCAGCCAGAGCCCGGACACGACGGAGTTCGGGCCGAGGCTGCCGTTGACGAAGTTGTCGGGCGAGGAGTCGTTCCGCTCGGTCACCTCGCCGATCACCGCGAAGTCGTAGAGCTTCACGTTGCCGCCGCCGTTCGGGCGGTCGATCAGGTGCTGGCTGAGCAGCGTGGAGTGCCAGCGCCCGGCGCCACGGATGGTCACACCGTCGGGATTGATCGTGCCGCCGACCCGGAAGCGGCCAGCCGGGATCCACACCACCCCGCCGGAACCGCGGGCGGCGTCGATCGCCTGCTGGATCGCGCCGGTGGAGTCGTTGTTGCCGTTCGGGTCCGCGCCGCGATCGGTGATCGAGATCGAGCCACCCGGCTGACCAGCCGGGCCGGCGACCTGCTCGAACTCGACGTCGTCGATCGTGTACGGCCCGGCGGTGTTCTCGCCGTCCACCTGCAGCTTGATCTTCGCGCCCGCGTTGACGGTCTGACCGAGTTGCAGCCGGGCGTGGTCGTAGAGCTTGTGCGTGCGTGATCCCGCGATCCAGCCGGTGTCGACATAGCTGTATTTCGCCGTCACCGCCAGGGACTGCGAGAGCTTCTGCCCGTTGACGTAGACCGACAGGGTGCCGGTGCGGCCATCCGGAACGGAGTACGCGACGTTGATGGCGTTGGTGGTGCCGGGCGCGGTGAACTCGACGTACTGGCCGCCGCTCAGCGTGACGGCCTGCCGGTTGGAGGCCTCGGTGGCGAGGCTGCCCTGGGTGTAGCTCGGGCCGATCTTGCTGCCGTTGGTGGCAGCGCTCTCTGCTTCGACAATTGTGAACGGTAGGGACGCACCGGCGGCCTGGATCGCGGCGGGCGCTTGGTGGAGTGCGGGGGAGTTGACCGCGGCGGCGGACAGTCCGGTACTCGCGACTGCCGTCCCGACGGTGACGACCAGGGCGGCGGCTAGTCGCCTGCCTGGGCGCGCGGGGGCGGGCAGAACCATGAACTGCACCTTCCTCGGGGCGGAGGACCGGCAATCGGGGCGCCGGCCGGAGGGGCAATATTCGCCACACCCTAAGGAAGTTGTTAACTTTCCGCAATAGTTCGACTGCGTAGCGCAAGTTATCAACAGTTGTGCATACCACTGTGGATACAGGTCTGCTTTGATCCTCAGATCACGGGATGAGGATGCCAGGGTTGAGGATGTTGTGGGGGTCGAGGACGCGCTTGACTGCTTGGAGTGCCTCGACCGCTAGGGGACCGATCTCAGCGGCATAGGCGTCGCGGTGGTCCGTGCCGACGCCGTGGTGATGAGTGATCGTTCCGCCCGCTTCGGCGATCGCCTCACTGGCGGCCGTTTTCGCCTTGCGCCATTGGGCGACCGGCTCGTCGGTCTGTGCCGAGATGACAGTGAAGTACAGCGAAGCGCCCGTCTCGTAGACATGCGACAGATGGCAGAGCACGAGCGGCGGCGTGCCTTGCTCCGAGAGTTCTTTGACGAGCGCCTCGGTGACCCCCGCCTTCAACGCGGGCAACGCCGACCAGAAGCCGGCAGTCTCAAGGGTCTCCACCAACGCGCCTTCGTCCAGCAGCGGATCCCTGAGGTAGGGCGCGCGATACCGCCCTTGCCGCCAGGTCTCGCCCGGTCCTTCGCCCAACGGCTGCCCGCCCGCTGCGGTCAGGACCTCGGCAACGCCCGGATGCCGCGGCCCTTCGAAACCGACGATCGCCAGTACGCCGCCTGTGCTGCCGCCGAGCACCTCCGGATCGGCAAGGTTCACCGCGGTCTCGGCCTCGTCGGACAACCGCAGCACGGTCGGAACTGGTCCGTCCTGCGCGAGCCGGCGAATCGCCGCCAGCCCCTGGTCGAACGACTCGAACCGCCAGCCCTCGAACGACCTCTCCGTCGGCCTCGGGCGGATCCGCACGACGACCGAGGTGATGATCCCGAGCGCGCCCTCCGATCCGAGCACCAACTGCCGCAGGTCGGGCCCGGCCGCGGACATCGGCGCACGGCCCAGCTTGATCGTGCCGCGCGGTGTCGCGAGGGTCAGCCCGACCACCATCTGGTCGAACCGCCCGTACCCCGCTGAGGATTGACCGCTCGAGCGGGTCGCGGCATATCCACCGATGCTCGCGCCCTCGTAGGACTGCGGGAAGTGGCCGAGGGTGTATCCGTGCTCCGCGAGCAACGCCTCGGCGGCCGGACCGCGTACGCCGGCGTCGATCGTCGCGGTCCGGGAGATCTCGTCGATGCTCTGCAGGCGATCGAGCCGCCGCAGGTCGACAGCGACAAACCTGCGGGCCGGCGCGAGACCACCCACCACCGAGGTCCCACCCGCATAAGGCACCACCGCGATGCGGCGCTCGGAGCACGCAGTCAGAAGAGCTTGTACGTCGTCGTGTGAGCCTGGGTAGACCACAGCGTCGGGCATGTCCGAGGTGTCACCCGCGCGGTGCCGAAGGAGATCCGGCGTCGAGTAGCCGCGGGTATGACCCCAACGCGTCTCCAGGTCGGTCCTCACCTGCTCCTTGCCGAGGAGTTCGGCGAGGAAGGTGGTATCCGTCAGGCCCGGACGGTCAGTGGGATCAGCCTGAGCAGCGGCAGGCCGTCGTACGCCAAGGTGCTTGAGTGCTTCGACAGCCGCAGCGGGAAGCTCGACCGGATGGGCAGGGTCGCCCCAGCGACCCGGCGTGAGTTGCACCACCGGAAGGTCGGACTCGGTCATCTCCGGCTTCATCAAGGCTCCCCATCGCTCGCTTTTCCGGTAGCGTCTCGCGGGAGCAGAACCCCTGATTCCGGCTCCCGCGAGACCATTCCGGGACGCCAAAGTCGCTGATACACTCTGACGCGTGATGTCTCAGCGTAGCAGCGAAGTCGACAGTGAATCCACCGGCTCGACCCGGCCCGCGCCCGCGAACGCGATCGGCGAGGAGCGGATCCTGGACGCGGCGTACGAGTTGCTGCTCGCGATCGGGATGCGCCGGATGACGATGGCCGACATCGCCCGGCATGCGGAGGTCTCGCGAGCGACGCTGTACCGGCGGTGGCCGAACGTGCAGGCGGTCGTGGCCGCGCTGATGACCCGCGAGTGGACCACCGCGCTCGTGTCGGCATTCCAGCCCGATGCGGTGGATGGACGGTCGCGGCTGGTCGAGGGTGTGGTCGAGGTGGTCGCGAAGACCCGGACCCATCCGCTGATGCGCAAGATCATCGAGCTCGACCCGGAGTTCCTCACGCCGTACCTGCTCGAGCGGCGCGGCAGCAGCACGGTGGCGCACCTGGCCCTGGTCGAGGCGGGGATCCGAGCCGGCCAGGACGATGGTTCGATCCGCGAGGGTGACCCCGACTGGCTGTCCCGGCAGATCATCCTGGTCTCGCTGGCCTCGGCCGTTTCGGGTCCCGTCCTGGCCGAGCCGAAGGAGTACGCGAGGCTCGACGAGGAGCTGCGGGTGATGCTCACGAGGTACCTGACGCCATGATGGCGGTCGGCAACGCCAGCCTGAACGCGGCCCGCCGGACGCGAGACCTGGACTGGCTGGACACGAACGGCAAGGTCGACGTGCTGGTGATCGGCGGCGGCGTCACCGGCGTCGGGGTCGCGCTGGACGCGGCAGCCCGCGGTTTGTCGGTTGCCCTGGTGGAGAAGCACGACCTGGCTTTCGGCACCAGCCGCTGGAGTTCCAAGCTCGTCCATGGCGGACTGCGGTATCTCATCTCCGGGCATGTCGGGATCGCCTACGAGAGTGCTGTCGAGCGCGGCATCCTGATGAAGACGACCGCTCCGCACCTCGTCCACCCGATGCCGCAGATCGCACCTTGGTTGCCAGAGGCAAGGTTCGCTCAAGCGGTGAGCCTGCGGGGAGCCTTCCTCGGTGGCGACGTGCTCCGTTGTGTTGCTCGCACCAGCGCCGACTACCTGCCACACTCACGCCGCGTCAGCTCCACCGAGCTCCTCCGGTATGCGCCAACCCTGCGCCTGCAGGGCCTGCGCGGCGGCTTCATGGCCTGGGACGGGCAGCTGTACGACGATGCGCGGCTGGTCGTCGCGATCGCCCGGACCGCCGCGTCGTACGGCGCTCGGGTGCTGACCCACTGCGCGGCTTCGGAGGTCACCGGTCGGGGCGCGGTGGTGGTGGACCAGTTCTCCGGGCGGCGGATCGACGTCGACGCGTCGCTGGTGATCAACGCGACCGGCGTCTGGGCGGATCAAGTTGCCTCTGGCATCAAACTCCGGCCGAGCCGTGGCACGCATCTGGTGTTGCCGCAGTCTGCCTTCGGTGGTCTGTCGGCGATCCTCACCGTGCCGGTGCCGGGGAAACTGCGGCGCGTGGTGATGGCGATCCCTGCGCCTGAGGGTCGGGTCTATGTCGGGCTGACCGACGAGGATGCGCCGGGACCGGTGAGCGACGTACCGGTCGCCACCGAGGCCGAGATCGACTTCCTGCTGAACACGATCAGTACGGCGGTGCGATTTCCGTTGACCCGGGCTGACCTGGTCGGAACCTATTCGGGGCTGCGGCCACTGCTCGACACCGGGCATCACCGGGGTGAGGACAAGACCGCAGACATCTCGCGGCGGCATGCGGTCATCACGGGGACGGACGGGCTCGTCACGATCGTCGGCGGCAAGCTCACGACGTATCGGCGGATGGCGCAGGACGCGCTCGACGCCGGGCTGGCCCAGGCTGATCGGGTCACGCGTCGCCCCTGCTTGACGCATCGGATCCCGCTGGTAGGGGCGGCTGACCAGGCGCGACTTGCTGCTGTGCGGGCTCCGGCGCGGTTCGTCGAGCGGTACGGCGTGGAGGCGGCTGAGGTGATCGCTGTCTCGCCCGAGCTGCTGACTCCGATCGCGCCGGGGCTGGCGACGACGCACGCGGAGCTCCGGTTCGCAGTACGCCATGAAGGGGCGATGACGGAGGACGATCTGCTGGATCGGCGGACCCGGATCGGGCTGTCGTCGGTGGAGCGGGAGCTGGCTGTGCCCGCGGCCCAGGCGGCGTTCGCGTCGGTCTGAACTGCTCATCGGCCCAGCCTTTCGAGGCCGCTCCAAACTGCAGCTATTGACCTGTGGACAACCTCTGGCCGCACCCTGCGCTGGGTTAACTTGTCTAGCGAGGGGACTGGGGAGGTGGGGAGCCGTGAGCCAGTATCACGGACAGGCAGGGCCGTATGCCGGGCCGCCGGCGTCTCGTCCGGTGGCGCCCGGGGGCTATCCGGTGGGGCCTGCGGGCTATCCGGTGGGGCATGCGGGATATCGGGTGGTGCGCCCGACGCCGAAATACCGGCCGTCGCGGCTGACTGCGCTGATCAGCATCGCGATGATGGGGCTCACAGCGATCGTCGCCGTGATCCAGTCGATCGCGCTCTGGTCCTCGTATGAAGGCGTCAAGCGATTCGTCTACGGGTTGCTCTCCGAGGACGAGATCGACCGCGGGGCCCGGACGATCGCCGGCACCGGGCCACTGCTCGACCTGGCCGGCTACCTGTTCGTCGCCACCGGGATCATCTTCCTGGTCTGGCTCTGGCAGGCCCGGGAGAACACGGAGGCGATCAAGCCCGCCTTCGCAGCCAGCTACCAAGGCGGCTACAACTCTCACAGCGCCGCCCATCGGCATGCGCCGGGCTGGATCGTCGGCGGCTGGTTCTGCCCGATCATCCAGTTCTGGTATCCGCTGCAGGTGATCGAGGACGTCGCCCGGGCGAGCGAGCCAGAAGTGCAGCCCGCTGGTGCCAGGTCAGGTGAGCTCCGCAAACTGCTGTACGGCTGGTGGGGTTCGTGGACGGCCTTCTGGGTGATCATCGTGGGCGGAGGCGGCTTCGCGGTCGTCAGCTTCCTCGTGTGGATGATCCGTGTTGCCGATCGCATCGATGCCGCCGACGCCACTGGCGACTATGTAGACATCTACGACCTGCAGGACTACATGGTCCGCGTCGCCCTCGCGGTGAACATCGGCTTCACCATTGCCACCGTCCTGCTGATCGCCGCCGGCGTCATGATCTCGCTACTCCTGCTCCGCATCACCACCTGGCAGGACACTCGAGCCAAAGCCCTCGGCCTCTTCCCACCGCCTCACTCCGCGGGTCCGACCCACCACGCGCCGGGCCACTATCCGCCGGGCCACTATCCGCCGGGGCAGCACGCGCCTGCATTGCCTGGTCAGGTTCCACCCGGCCCGGTCGCAGGCCAGGTTCCACTGGGGCTGCCGCCGCGGTACGCGCCGCGGCCCGGGTTCGGAGCGGGGCAACCGGCGGAACCACCTCGCTCGTTCCCGTCGTACGGGGGTCAGGAACAAGGTGGCGGCGGCGCGTGGCAGGAGCCTAACTAGAGGCGCCAGATCGCCGCGGTCGCGTCGTCGTGACGTTTGCCGCGGAAGGTGCCGTCCGCCGCGTTGGTGTCGTAGGCGCGGACGCGATCGATCAACGCCTGCGGGCCATCGGTCTCGAGCAGCGCGACCAGGTCCTGCCAGCTGTGCCCGTACCGCTCGGCATACCGTGACGCGCCGTCGGTCAACAGCGCGACCACCTCCACCTCGACGCGTTCCGTAGTACCCCTCACTGCTTCGTACGCCGCCTTGGGCGCGGTGCTCGCCACCCAGAAGCCGCCCGGCTGGTTCCGCAGCCTCCGAACCGTCTGGAACGTGTACTCCGGCAGCAGGTCGATCCGGTCGTCCGCGACAACGGTGATCCGCCGATCAGGCGAACGCAGCACGATCGGCGAGTCCGCGAGCACGAGATGCTCGACCTGATCTTCCGCGGCTCGCACGATCGACACCGTCGAGGACGGACTGTCCGGATTCGCGAGATCGCAGGTCTCCGCGTGCGCCGCGCAGACCGCGGCAATCGCGTCGGCCAGGATGTCCGCGAGCGACGCCATGGACCTCCCCAGCAACGGCACGACCAACTGGCCACCGAGCCGTCCGACCAACCAGGCGACGTCGTGCCGGCACCCGGACTCGATCCCCGGCGGCGCGGTCGCCCCGTCCAGCACGATGACGAAATCCGGCCCGCTCAGCACCAGATCTTCGTTGACCGCGGGTGGAACCCGGTCGGGGGCGGGCTGACAGGCTGAGCGGATCTCCACCCGCCCATTCAAGCGCGAGCTGCCCAGGTGTCCATCAAGGACTGGTCTAGGCCGATCTTGCTCGACCACCCGAGGTGCTTGGCGATCAGGGTGGTGTCGGCCTGCTGCCACGGCACCGCGTCGGCCGGCGATCCGGCATGCCCTGCGTGAACGGCACCCTCGACGACCTTCGTATCCGTTCCACTCAGCTCGACCAACCGGTTGACGACATCCCTGGCCAGCGCGGCCTGCCCCGATCCCACGTTGAGCACCGGCGGCAGCGTTTCGTCAGCGGTCGCCACCGCCACAACCGCTTCAGCGACGTCCCGTACATCGACGTAGTCCCGCCAGGCGTCGAGTGACCCCAGTTGCAGCGTGTCGGTGGTCCCCAGTTGCCTGATGATGCGCCCCAGCAGGGTGGTCTCGGGGGAGCCCGGTCCACTGATGTTGAACGACCGGAGCACCACCGCGTCGGCGCCGTTCCGCTGGGCCCGCAGTACGAGTTCTGACCCGGCCAGCTTGGTGAATCCGTACGCCGCACCCGGGCGCAGCTCCGCCTGCTCGTCCTGACTCGTCCCGCGCGCCGCCCCGCCGTACTCCGCGGCCGAACCGATCTGAACGAATCGCGCATTGTTCGCGTGGCTCCGCATCGAGGACAGCAGGGCCTCCACGGCGACCACGTTGCCGAGCGTCAGCGCCCGGACGTCGCCGTGGGTCGCCGCGGCCGCGTTGATGATCGCGGTCGGCTTGTACATCCCGAGTTGGGTATCCAGCGCGTAGTGGTGGTCGATGGCGAGGTCGAACCGCCTGTGTGGGTCGCCGGTGCTCCTGGTCATGCCGCGGTGCTCGATCCCGCGCTCGGCGAGCAGCGTGCAGATCCTGCCGCCGAGGAAGCCGCCGGCACCGAAAACCATCACCCGCTCTGATCCGGTCATCCTCCACATCCTGCCCGCTGCGATTGACGATCGGCTGAAATTTGTCCGTCGAGGTCGTCACAATGCAGTGAGCCGACTTGAAGGAGTGTTGTGGCAGACCGCAAGCACGGGCGTTCCGCGCCGCCGACCGAATCCACGATCCGGGACTGGGACGACGCCGATCCGTCCGGGCAGACGTACACGCGAGTGCTGTTCATCGACTCCGACCTGACCGAGGTGACGAATCGCGGCGGGGTGTTCGAGGAGTGCACGTTCAGGGGAGTCCGTTTCAACGCGTCCACCCACACCGACGCGGCGTTCGTGAACTGCACGTTCATCCGCTGCTCCTTCTTCGACAGCACGTTCACGCGGTGCAAGCTGATGGGCAGCATGTTCGACGACTGCACCTTCAACCTGCTGAAGGTGGAGGGCGGCGACTGGTCCTTCGTCGGACTCCCGGGCGCCGACTTACGCAGTACTGAACTCTCGGGCGTGAAGCTGCGCGAGGCGGACCTCACCGGCCTGCGCGCGGCCAAGGCCGTACTCCGGAACGTCGACCTCTCCGGCGCCTGGATGCAGCGGGCCGACCTGTCCGGGTGCGACCTGCGCGGCTCAGATCTCTCCATGCTCGACCCACTCACGGTGGACCTGAAGAACGCCATCATCGACCTCCCCCAGGCCATCGTCATCGCCACCGCACTCGGCCTCGACGTCCGGCCCTGACCTGTGGATATCTGCAGGCAGGTGACGGTTCATCCCCCGGTCCATCCACACCCTGTGGAAAACTATGCGGCCGTTCACTGAGGCCTCTTCACTTCTTCACCTGACGTCCGTCAGCGCACCCTTGCCGCCGGACGCAACCTGCTGGCGGACTTCGCGATCACCGGCACGGGCCGGGGCACCAACCCACCGCGCCGATGCCGCGCCGTCCCACCGCCCCGAATCACCAGTACTGCGCTGTGCTCCACGACGTACGCGGGACTCGTCAGCACCCGCGTCCGGGTGATCATCTGCAGGGCAGCCGCGAGTCCGACGCCGGCGAAGGCGCCGAGCGTGTTCGCGATCAGGTCGTGCAGCTGGCACGACCGCCCGAGCGGCGGTACCAACGCCTGGATGGCCTCGACCGCCGCCGACAATCCGATCCCCGCCGCGATCCCGTCGGCCGGGCGCCCGCTGGCGAGCGTCAACATCCCCGCCGCCGGGACGAACAGGAGCACGTTCAGCAGCCCTTGCAGCGAGGTCAGCCCGCCGGTGGTCGTCAGGTGGGTTCCGCATTGCCCCACCGCCGCGAGCCGCTGCGCGGTCGGGCTCAGTGTCGCCGCGAGAATCAGCGCGACCGACGCCGGCAACAGAAGGGATGCCAGCCGTGGGACCACGTTGCCGGGCCTCCGGGCCGACGAGATCGCGACCGGAAGGGCCATCCCGGTCAATACGAGCCACGTGTCCAGCAGGTGGGGGATGCCACGATAGGTCTCGAGCACGTGTCCGGATCCTCCGTAGTCGCACTCACGCAGGCCCGATCGGTCCCCGCATGATCACGTCGTCAGTGGGTCACTCCATGTCGCTTCCTCAACAGAGACTCAGCTGTCGGCTCACCCGCCCGCTAGGCCGATCCGGACATCTGCACGCACCCGCAAACAAACGGTGAGTAACCCGTGACAATCCGTGAACCAACTGTCACGCCCACCCGAATATTCGTAGCCAAAGGCAACAATCTCGTAGCCCTCGGCAACAGAACATCTCGTCGGCTTCATCGCTGGGCCCTCGCCACCTTCTGGCCTACAGACGCCCTCGAGCGCCACCCCGCTACCGAGAGAACTGACCGCGGCCTTTGCCCTCAGCAGCTACTGAGCGAAGGACAGCGCGCAGAATTCACCGACGTTCTGCCGCAGTCCTGCAGGCGGTGGACTGCCAGAACACGTGATGTGTCGCGCAGAGGGGGAGACCTAGCGTGGAAGTGCCGGTGAGGAACTCCGTGAGAGGAAGAACCACCATGAGCACCTCGGAAGACCAGACGGTCAGCGATGCCCAGCGTGCCGGAGGTGTGGACGAAGCTGCGGCCCAGAGGGACAGGATGAACGCCCAGAAGGTGCTCAGCGAGCTCGCCGCCAGTATCGCGCTGCTGCCTCAGGAGCCGCCGGCCGAGGGCGAGGAACGGCCCGAGGGCGCGATCACGCTGCCGGTGATCGAGCAGGGCGGCACGCAGTACATCCCTGTGTTCCTCACGGAGGACGCCCTGCGGGCCGCAGGCGCGGATCCCGCGACAGCCGTGCGACTCCCGATCGCGGAGCTCGCCGCCAACTGGCCAGGCCAGGATCTGTGGCTGGCGGTCAACCCCGCCAATGAAGACGGCTTGGCTCTGCCGCCCGAGGTAGTGCGCTCCCTGCCGGGCTATGTCCGTGGTTCAGACGACAACGAGCAGCCAGCGGCCGGTCCGGGCGACGCTGGCCAGACAGCAGCCGGTGCGGGTGACGGGCAGACAGGCGCCGGCTGATTCCGGCGTGACGCACGGCACCCTGCACCGGGCCACCCGCACCGGCCTGCAGACCTTGGGCGTGCCGTCGCTTGGACGACTTCTCTCCCGCCGATCAGACAAGCTCGTTCGCACCCAGGCTGCGTTGATCTACTTGCAGGTGCTCAAGGGTCTGAGCACCTTCTCCACGCCGGCGGAAGGCCGCGGCAGGCCCCGGCACAAGGCAACGGCACGACACAAGGTGTCCCGCGAGTCCGAGGCCCGGCCAACGGAGCCCTGAGACCGGCAGGTGCGTCATCCGGACACGGATCGTCCGCAATCGCAGGTAGCGTTTCCGGCATGGCTATCGCACGCTTTCCAAGCATCGTCATCGACTGCCCCGATCCCGGCGCCCTCGCGACCTTCTACGGCGCGATGCTGGATTGGAAGGTCGAGGTTTCCGCCGGCTGGGCTGAGGTCCGCGCTGACTACGGGCACTGCATCTCCTTCCAGCAGGTGGAGGACTACACACCCCCGGTTTGGCCGGACCAGAAGGTGCCCCAGCAGATGCACTTCGACGTGATCGTCGATGACCTCGACGTCGGCGAAGCGGCGGTGCTCGACCTCGGCGCCACCAAGCACGACCACCAGCCCGGTACGACCTTTCGGGTGTTCCTCGACCCGGCTGGGCACCCCTTCTGCCTCTGCGTGGAGTGATCCGGCCAGTGATCCGTGGCCAGGGACCAGGGCCAGGATCCGTACGGTGGTCCTGGCTGGCTGCCACACTGCCCAGGTGACCGATCAGCGAGCCATGGATATCAAGCATCGGATGATCGTCTTCGACGCTGCGGACATCGATGTGGAGACTGCGTTCTGGGCAGCGTTCCTGGATGGCACTGTCGAGGAGTGGGGCGACACATGGCGCGCCATCTGGGTCGATGGCGGGTATGCGCTTGGTGTCCAGTTGTCACCGGACCATGTGCCGCCGGAGTGGCCCGACGGGGCTCCGCAGCAGATGCACCTCGATTTCTACCTCGTCGGCATCGACGCCGTCGACGCTGCCCACGAGCAGGTGATCAGCTTGGGTGGTCGACTGTTGAAAGCTGCCGAAGATCGCGCAGCCGCTCGCGGTTTCCAGGTCTACGCCGATCCCGCAGGCCACCCGTTTTGCCTGTGCTGGATACCTGAACCCAGCTGACGGACCGTTGGATACGGGCCCCTGTTGGAGATGCCGTCAGGCATTCATCACCGGGGCTTGCGGGCCAGGAGGTAGCCCTGTGTGGTCTTCTCCGTGCCCTCACGCTCACGTACTGCCGTCAGCGACATCTCGAAGCCCGCCTCGCGCAGCAGATCGGCGACCTCGTCCGGCTGTTGCCGGTACCAGTCGAGGGAGACAGGCGTGCCTAAGAACTCAGCGCGATGCCCCCTCTCATCGCCGATCTGGAAGACCAGCATCAACAGCCCGCCTGGTGCGAGCACCCGGTGAAACTCGGTGAAGACCTGCGGCCGCTGTTCCCACGGGATGTGGATGATCGAGTAACAGGCGAGCAGTCCGCCGAGGGAGGCGGCCGGCAACTCCAACGCCAGCATTGACCCCTCCTCGAACCGCAACTGTGGGTAGGTTCGACGGGCCAACGCCAGCATCCCGGGCGACAAGTCAATGCCGAATGCGTCCAGCCCCGGGCTGGACAGCAGGATCGTCACCCGGCCCGGCCCACAGCCGACGTCGGCGACGGGGCCGTTGCCGCCGGCTCGCACCAACTCTGCGAAAGCGGCGAACAGCGCGCGGTCGAGGGGCCTGTCCTCCATTCCTGAGGCCACCACGTCGGCATGCTCGTTGGCCAAGGCGTCGTACGAGTCCCGCGTAGCGGCGACAAAAGATGCATCCGTCATGGCCACGGAGACTAGGGGACACCGGCGACACTCTGACCCTGGAAGCTGCGCACCAAGGGCTGAACACCTGGCTGAGTTCCGTGCCGCCGTGGCCGCAGGTCGCCCCCTCCTGCGTGGCCTGGCTCAGCCTCCGCTGGCCGCGCGCGCCGCCATTCCTAAGCGGGTGTCCTCGATGTTGCACAGCTGGGGAACGGATGGCTCGCCTATTGCCGGCTGCGCCCGGGGCATCCGTTTGTTAGCCGATCGGGACCCTGCGACAGTTCGCTCGAACTGGGCGGCGGCTGCCTGAAGAAGGTCCACGATCCCGGAGACTACCGGCGTCGGCTCGCGAAGTGTGTTCGAGCACCAGTGATCCGTGCCGCCGTTCGGTTCGCCGAGGGGACCCGATCTCGGCGTGATAGCACGGACAGCGGCTGCTCCGGACGTGCCGAATTGCTTGTAGGCAATGCCGGCTAGGGCGCGTCGCAAGTCCGGGCTCGTGGGCGTAGTGAGCGGATGAAGAGGGTTTGGGTCAGCCTGGGGCGAGGAGGCAGAACTCGTTGCCTTCCGGGTCGGCGAGGACCGTCCACGGGACATCGCTCTGGCCTAGGTCGATGGCGGTGGCGCCGAGAGTCCGCAGTCTGGCCGCCTCGGCCTCCAGGTCGTCACCTGGGTATGGGCGGAGGTCGAGATGGACTCGGTTCCACACGGTCTTCACGTCGGGTGTGCGGAGGAACTGCAGATATGGGCCGACGCCCTTGGCGGAGCGCAGTACCGCGTTGTGGTCGGTCACCTTATGCAGGGTCCAGTCCATGGCCTTGCCCCAGAAGCGGGCCATGGCTCGCGGATCCGCGCAGTCGACCACTACCGTGGCGATCGGTCCGGTGTCTCCATACAGCGAGTCCAGCACGCAGAACTCGTTACCCTCCGGGTCGGCCATGACCGTCCATGGAACGTCACCCTGGCCCACGTCGGCGGGTGTTGCGCCGAGACCCTTTAAGCGCGCCACCAGCTCCTTCTGATGGGCAGCCGAGGTAGCGGCGAGGTCGACGTGCACGCGATTCTTTACCGTCTTGGGTTCCGGGGAGGCGACGAGGTCGAGACAGACGGCGACGGGGTCGGGGTAGACGAAGCCCTCGGGTTCGAGGTTGGTCACGCCGGGTCCCTCGCTCGAGACTCCCCAGCCGAGCGCCTCCGCCCAGAAACCGCCCAGCACGGAATCGTCCCGAGCCTTCATGTTGATTTGAACAAGCCGCGTTGCCATGCCGACGATGCTAGCGACAGTCCGGCGTCAAGATCAGCCGTACTGATCTCGGCATGTTCGCGCTTCCCTCTCGGCGGCAGATGCGGACGTCCCACAACGACCAGGCCTTAGCTCAAACTTCTTCCGCGAAAAGGTCAATGGAGGGCGGGTCGGTAGATGAGCTCTTGGGTGTTGCCGTCGAGCGTCCGGTTCTCGATCAGCTCGAGGTCGAAGTCGGCCCCACCCCTGAGGATCGGGCGCCCCGCGACCAGCCGCCCCGGTGTAGAGCCCTCTGGCGGCTGGCCGCGGGACGGAAGCGTCGCAGCCTGGGCTACGCAGGCTGCTGGCGACAAGCCGTCCAGGGTCAAGGCGCGGCGCATGCGTAGCCATGGCGTCGCGAACCGGCATGGTGCGGTTGCTTCGACCGGCCGGGCTTCTTCGTTCATTCGAAGCGGAGCGGTGACGAGGTCTAGGGCGCGACTCCACCGCCGAGGCTTCTCACGTCCGAGCCGCTGGGAAGCCTGGGCGTGAGAACGGGTTGGGTGCTTAAGACCTGAAGAACTCGAGCAGGTCGGCGTTGATCACGTCGGCCTGTGTGGTCGGCATGCCGTGCGGAAAGTCCTTGTAGGTCTTGAGAACCCCGTTCTTGAGCAGCTCCGCCGAGCGTGGGCCCGAGGCGACGTACGGCACGATCTGGTCATCCTCGCTGTGCATCACCAGCACCGGCAGGGTGATCTTCTTCAGGTCTTCGGTGAAGTCGGTCTGCGAGAAGGCGACGATGCCGTCATAGTGGGCTTTCGCCCCGCCCATCATGCCCTGGCGCCACCAGTTGTCGATGATCGCCTCGGAGGGCTCCACGCCCGGCCGGTTGAACCCGTAGAACGGTCCCGACGGCAGCGCGCGATAGAACACCGAGCGGTTTGCCGCCAGCTGTGCCTGCAGGTCGTCGAAGGCCTCCTTGGGCAGGCCGTCGGGGTTGGCGTCGGTCTTCACCATCAGCGGTGGCACCGCTGCGATCAGGACGGCCTTGGCGGCCCGGCCTTCGCCGTGTCGCGCCAGGTAGCGGGCAACCTCGCCGCCGCCGGTCGAATGGCCCACATGGATAGCGTCGTGCAGGTCGAGATGTTCGACGACCGCGGCCAGATCGTCGGCGTAGTGGTCCATATCGTGACCGTCGCCGGTCTGGGTCGATCGGCCGTGACCACGGCGGTCATGGGCGACGACGCGATACCCGTGCTGCAGGAAGAACAACATCTGGTTGTCCCAGTCGTCGGCTGACAGCGGCCAACCGTGGCTGAACACGATCGGCTGACCGCTTCCCCAGTCCTTGAAGAAGATCTCGACGCTGTCGCTTGTGGTGATTGTTCCCGATGACATGACTTTCCTCCTTGTGCGATGGCTCGCCGTCCGCGCGTCCTCGAGCGTCAGCTGGTGTGCCTTCGATTCTGGGTCAGCCGAACCCAACGCGGCATCGGAGATGCCGCTGATTGGTTGCGGAAATCAGGAGGGAACCGGCCGCTGCCGACCAGGCCGCCACCCGTGACGACGTCAGTCCTCGATAGAGCGCGCCGGCCATGTTGCGGATCAGTTGGCAGACAGGTGGCGCGGATCTGGTAAGGCCGGGAGCTGAGGGTGACCGACTTGGGGGAAGATGCCGCGTTCAGCCAGGGCGGCTCGGGTGAGAACGAGGTTCTCCCCGGTGTTGGTGGCTCGGGGCTCGATGACTATGGCGTTCGCTGGTACGCCGAGTTCCGGGCGTGCTCGGCGTAGTGGATTGCCTCGCCTCGGGGGAAACGCTCCACTGTGGTGGGAGCGTTCGCCCTGGTGAAAACGATCAGGGGGAACATGCCCTGGTGATACAGATCGGCGGTGAAGGTCGCGACGCCAGGGTCGTGGCTACCGAGCCCGACGCCAACGTCGGTCGGACGTAGCTCGTGGTGCATGTCCGGCTCCAACCCCTGGTCTGCACGCTCATTGATACGGCTCGGAACGCGGCGGACTCGAAGTGAAAGGGCACGCGGAGGGCACGGAGAGTCAGGAGATTCTCTTGCTACCTGGCCGGTCAGGCGTCGAATGTGGCCGTGACCTGGGGAAAGAAGGTTGTGGAGACGAGGGGACTCGAACCCTAACCCCTACCTTGCAAAGGCGATCCCGTGGCGTACGCGTACCTGTGCGCAGATCCGCCGTGCGGAAGACGAGCTCGTTTGTGACCGTGACTAACCGGCTACGCCCGTCAGGGTGCGCTCCGTGTGGCACGTTTGTCGCACGTCGGTTCCCTGCAAGGCGAGGGTACGGCGTGATGATGAGGACGTGTCCGATATCGACCCACGAGTTGTGTTCCTGTTCGACGATGTGGACGTGTACATGTTCCCGTCGCTCGCATGGGCCGCAGACTGGATGGAAGCGATCGACGTTGAGTGCGGCGAGTACAAAGCGGCGCTAACCGAGACGGGTCGGGTTATCCGGACGAGGGCGGAGAACGAGGAAGTTGTCCTGGACCTGACTGACGAGGTGGACCTGCCGCGACTGCGGGAACTGCTGCGTGAACACGGTGAGCTGATCGGGCAACGAGGGATTGAGCTCGATCCTGTTGGCTTCGCTAATCGGTCGTGGAAGCTGGACTGGGAGAACCGATGGCCAAAATGGCCTCGCTGGCTAGACAGGCGTCTCCACCCCGGCGGTCCTGTTCAGGCGTAGCGGCAGTTTGGAACTGAGATTCAAAGTTGCCGCAGACCCGTCCGCACCGGTCCACGCGGGCATTCACTCGCACCGGCGTGAGCGTGGATCCGGCCCGGCTCGTGCCTGATCGTCCACCCCGATCCACACCGTTTGTTAGCAAATCCGTCAGCAAAGCCGACCTGGGGCCACGGCATCTATGATGCGGGCATGTCGTCCGAGTCGCACATCTTCCCTCCGCGTGCAGCAATCATGGCGGAAGTTCTGGCGGGCGTTCGCTGTGGCATCTGCGACGACGGTGGGCGCGGTTGTGCTCGGTCTTCTCGCCGGAGCTATGCAGGGTTGGCCTAGGCGGCTGACTGGTTTGGCGGTTCTCGCATCGCTCGTGGTCTGCATCATCAGGTGGTACGACGCTGCGGAGTACCTAGCGAAGGCGAAGGGCATCTACCACCCGATGTACGGCGTCCTGGGGCCGGTCGGACTGGTCATGGCCATGTTCACCAGGTCGAAGCACATGACCTGATCGGGGCGAGACGCACACGTGCCCGGTTCGCCGATGTGCGCTGCCCGCACATAGGTCGACCTGGCCCCGACCCGACTTCCGAACTAGCCGGCCAAATCGGACCCGTCATCCCGGAGTCGTGAGGCCCCCGCCGGAGGCAATGCCCCTTGGTCCTCAGGAAAGACACCGAGAGCGGGCGCGGCGGTGAACGGCCGGAGGCCGCACGCGCACGCCGCGCCGCGCGCCGAAGGCGCGCCTTGATCCATAAGAGCCAAATTCGGCAGAGAGCGGCCTAGCTGGCTGTCCTCCGTCAGCTGACGCGCGGATCGCGGCTACATGAGCGGGCGCCCGCCGTGCAATGGGAGGGCTGCCCCACTCGCCTACACTCTGGCCGTGCGACGGAGAGCAATCGGCAGGAGCCCATGGCGATGGGTCATCGCTGCCATAGGCCTGATATTCGTTGGCCTGGAACTGCCGTCGTTATTCGAACCGCTGCCGGACTACGCCCAGCATGACGCCTTCGAATGGGTCATGTACGGCATACCTGCAGTGATAGTCACCTTCGGCCTGGGCCTCGCCCTTCGCCCTGCGGAGCGGCGTTTTCGCGGACGGCCAGGGACTGGTTGTGAAGCCCTTCGCGGGTGTGCGAAGCCAGCGGATCCCCGTAGACACCATTCGGGCAGTCACGGTGACTCGCGAGCAGGGGGCGGTGTTCGCGTGGGTGCCCCCAGCCGTGGTGCCGATGAGCGGGGAGACCGTCGTCCTGGGGCTGGCCCACTTCGACATGTCAACAGGACTTAGGCGTGCCATGCGTCAGGCCGAAGTAGTCTCGCGAAGACTCGAATGTCCCGTTGAAGAGGACAAGGGCGACATTGGGCCCGCGGACGCCTGACGCCGTGCTGCGCCCCGACAGCGGCATGGTCGGGCTATCGTGGTCGCCCTCAGTGCGGCATGTGCGGACGTTGCCGACGTCGTTTGACAGGCTTCCGGCATGGCCGAACCGCTCTTTGTCAGTATCGAAGAACTCCGATCCGCACTGAGTCGAGCCTTGACTGCAACGGAGGAGCGGCTTGGGTCAGAGGTCGCTCTGCAGGACGACTACTACTGGCATCTCCAGGTGGACGATGCGTTCGACATGAGCAGAGATGCCGAGTCGCTGACGGTGGGCCAACTGAGTGGCGACCTGGCGAATGTTCGCGAGCGGGGGTGACGTTGAACCTGAGACCGCTTGGCATGAGCTGTCGCATCTCGTTGGTCTGCTCGGCGCCCTGGAGCGGTTCGCAGGGCGGTAGCACCAGCTCACCGGAACAACCGCTCGAGTCGCGACGGATCCGGTTACTCGTCGCGGTAGAGGTTCTCGACGAGCGGGTCGGTCCCCCGCCCTCGAGGCGCGACGAACTGCCGCCTTCCAGTCATCCCATCTCGCAGGATCGGCCTGCAAATAGTGGGGGAGTTCGGCAGTTCCTGCCTGGCTGAGCGGAGGCTCGCGGATACGACTCGGGAGCGTTACGAGGTCGCCTTCCGCGTTCAGGTGCTCCCGACGTTCGGCAAATCTCCCGGTCAACAAGGTGCGCGAGGCGGACGTTCGCCGGTGGCGCGCCGAGCTGCTCGACGGTGGACTGGTGAGGCATCCGTTGCCGCGGCTTACCGGCTCCTGCGAGCCGTCATGAGCACGGCTGTGGACGATGGGCTGATCAGGCGAAACCCGTGTCGGATCAAGGGTGCCGGCGATGACCGGAGTCCTGAGCGACCGGTACTGACGGTGCGTGAAGTTCTCCAGGTCGCCGACGTGATGCCGTCTCGTTTCCGGATGCTGGTGCTCCTAACCACCTTCACAAGCCTGCGATTCGGTGAGCTGGCTGCGCTCCGCCGTATGGACGTTGACGCTGAGGCGGGGTTTGTCCGGGTTCACCAGTCACAGGCCGAGCTGTCCAACGGGCAGTTGATCATCAAGGGTCCGAAGTCGGCTGCCGGGCGGCGTCGTGTGGCCATACCCGGCGCGCTGCTTGCTGACCTTCGGTCGCACCTGGCGAAGTTCTCTGAGACCGGTCCTGATGGTCTGGCCTTCGTGGGGGAGAAGGGCGGGAGGTTGCGGCGACAGAACTTCCGAGACATCTGGGTCGCGGGCCTTTCCGAGGCGGACGTACCGGCTGTGCACTTTCACGATCTGCGGCACACGGGCAATACTCTGGCGGCTGCCCAAGGTGCCACCCTGCGGGAGCTGATGGAGCGGATGGGTCACGCCAGCTCGCGGGCGGCGATGATCTACCAACACATCTCGAAGGACCGTGACCGGCACATCGCGGATGGGCTGAGCGCCCGGATTGAGGATGCTCGTGAGCAGGCCTGATGTGGCACGCGTGTGGCACGTGGATGGATCTGGCGGTCAACCTCGGTGGGGGAGGGAGCCGGGAATTAGGCTCTGACCAGGAGAAAGAAGGTTGTGGAGACGAGGGGACTCGAACCCCTAACCCCTGCCTTGCAAAGGCAGTGCTCTGCCAGTTGAGCTACGCCCCCGTGGGGGTGGTCAGCGACCCGGTGTGACCGGGTCGACGGCCTCGGCCCAGAGGTCCTGCTCGGCGCGGGCCTGCTGGGTCTTCTTGTACATGAAGTATCCACCGACGCCGGCCAGGAGAACCAGCAGAACCTTCTTCAGCACCGGTGACTCCTTGGATCGGTCTGGGTCAGGGGGTGGGCCTAACTGGACTTGAACCAGTGACCTCTGCCTTATCAGGGCAGCGCTCTAACCGTCTGAGCTATAGGCCCGCAACGCGGGGTCGAACCCGGGAGAGATTACCGCACTGACCGCCTCTCTCCCAAACCGGTTCCGATCGGGCCCTACGTGCGCCCGACCGGAAGCGGCGAGGGGTGGTCAGTCTTCGGAGGCCAGCGTCACTTCCAGGCCGCCCAGCAGGGTGGCCGCGATGTTGTAGAGGAACGAGCCGAGCGTCGCCAGCGCGGTGATGATGAGCACATCCGCGCAGGCCAGCAGGGTGGTGAATCCCATCACCTTGCCGGTGTTGATGTAGTTCTCGATCCGGAACGGCTCGGCGGATGGTGTGCCGAGCACCTCCGAGACGGTGTTGTTGATGTTGTCGAAGACACCGGCCGCGCCGATCGCCGACCAGACGATGAACACCGCGACCCAGGTGACGATGCCGAACGCGATCGAGAGCAGGAATGACGTCTTCATCACCGACCACGGGTCCAGCCGCGACAACCGCAGCCGTGCCTTCCGGGTCTGCGGACGCTTCGACGCCTTGACGGCCGGGGCCGTCGCGGTCTTGGCCTTGCTGTCAAGCCCGACCGAGCCTACCGAGGCAAGTGAGCCCTGGGTCGCTTCCTTGACCGCCGCCGCCTTCTCGAGCACGGCCTGCTTCGCCGCGTTCACCTTGTCCCCGAAGGTCTCCGGGGCGGAGGACGGCGTCACCACCTTCCCGGTCTGCCCGTACGCCGCGGTCACGGGCTGGCCGCCACTTGCGGGTGTCGCCGCAGGCGTGCGCGGCTCGGGGCGACCTGGCGTGCTCGGAGTCGCGGGGCGCGGCGTGGCCGAGGGCGTGGTGGTCGGCGGGGCCTGCTTCACGGCCGGACGGACCGGCGGCTGCTGCGGAGGACGCGCCGGCTTGCCAGCGGTGGACCCCGACTGGGTCGACGGGGGCGCCGGCCGCTGCGGCTGGCGGAAGTCCGCCGGCTTCTGGCCGCCCGGCGTACCGGGTCGTTGCTGTCCGCTGTTGCCGGACGAACCAGAGCGACCGTTGGAGGCTGGTGTGGCCGGTGGGGTGGACTGGTCCCTCCCGTTGGCGCCCTGGCTGTTGCGGCCAGGTGGCGTCTGGGACTTGGAGCTGTCAGCCGCCCCATCAGGCCATGTCGGCCTCGCGCGGTTGGTCATCAGGTGCCCTCCTGGCCGGCTTCGTCGTCTTCGACGGTAGCCGCGCCCTCGATGTCCGTCGAATGCTGGTCATCATTCTGGACGCTTTCAGGGGCTGTTTCGGTTGGCAGTGCGTCCACATCCTGGGCATCGGCGGGGATGCCTTCGACGGCTTCGTCTTCTTCCTCACTCACCGTGAGGTCCGTGTTGCGAGCGATTGCGACCACAGCATCAGATTCCCCGACTCCGGCGAACTTCACACCCATCGTGTCGCGACCCTTGACCGGAACGCTGTCCACCCGGCTGCGGACGACCTGTCCGCTCGACTTGATCGCGAGCACCTGGTCGGAGTCGACGACGATCAGCGCGCCGACCAGCGTGCCGCGCTCGTCGTTCAGCTTGACCGCCTTGATGCCGAGACCGCCACGGCCCTGCTGGCGGTACTCGCTGACCCGGCTGCGCTTGGCATACCCGGCGTTCGTCACGGTGAAGACGTACTGCGCGTCCTCCTCCGAGCCGGCCCGGATCACGGCCATCGACAGCAGCTCGTCGCCCGCGCGGAACTTCATGCCGGTGACGCCGGAGGTGGCCCGGCCCATCGGCCTCAGCTGCTCGTCGTTCGCGGTGAAGCGGATCGACTGGCCCTTCTTGGAGACCAGCATCAGGTCGTCGTCGGCCGAGGCGAGCTCCGCGCCGATCAGCTCGTCGTCCTCCTCGCGGAAGTTCACCGCGATGATGCCGCTCTGCCGGGCGGAGTCATAGTCGGTCAGTGCCGTCTTCTTCACCAGACCACGCTTGGTGGCGAGTAGCAGGTACGGCGCCTGCTCGTAGTCGCGCAGCGTCAGAACCTGGGCGATCTCCTCGTCTGGCTGGAACGACAGCAGCCCGGCCACGTGCGAGCCCTTGGCGTCACGAGCCGACTCGGGCAGCTGCCAGACCTTGGCGCGGTAGACGCGGCCCTTGGTGGTGAAGAACAGCATCCAGTGGTGGTTCGTGGTGGCGAAGAAGTGGCCGATCTCGTCCTCGGCGCGCATCGTGGCGCCGCGAACACCCTTGCCGCCGCGGTTCTGCACGCGGTACAGGTCGGTCTTGGTGCGCTTGGCGTAGCCGCCGCGGGTGATCGTGACGACCACGTCCTCGTCCGGCACCAGGTCCTGCACAGACAGGTCGCCGTCGGCCGCGATGATCTCGGTGCGGCGCTCGTCGCCGAACTTGTCGACGATCTCGGCGAGCTCGTCGCGGACGATGTGCCGCTGCCGGATCGGGCTGGCCAGGATGTCCTCGAGATCGGCGATGACCGCCTCGAGCTCGTTCAGCCGGTCGATGATCTTCTGCCGCTCCAGGGCGGCCAGCCGGCGCAGCTGCATGTCCAGGATCGCCTGGGCCTGGATCTCGTCGATCTCCAGCAGCGAGATCAGGCCGTTGCGGGCCTCTTCGACGTCCGGGCTACGGCGGATCAACGCGATGACCTCGTCCAGCGCGTCGAGCGCCTTCACCAGGCCGCGGTAGATGTGGGCCTGCTTCTCGGCCTCGCGCAAGCGGTACCTGGTCCGTCGCTGGATGACCTCGATCTGGTGTTCCAGCCAGTGCGTGATGAACAGGTCCACGCTCAGCGTGCGCGGCACGCCGTCGACCAGGGCGAGCATGTTGCAGCCGAAGGTGTCCTGCAACTGCGTGTGCTTGTAGAGGTTGTTCAGTACTACGCGGGGCTGGGCGTCCCGCTTCAGCACGATCACCAGCCGCTGGCCGGTCCGCGACGAGGTGTCGTCGCGGATGTCGGCGATACCGCTCATCTTGCCGGTGTTGACCAGCTCGGCGATCTTCTGCGCCAGGTTGTCCGGGTTCACCATGTACGGCAACTGGGTGATGACCAGGCTCGTGCGGCCCTTGGCGTCCTCCTCGATGTCGACCACCGCGCGCATCGTGACGGAGCCACGGCCGGTCCGGTAGGCGTCATCGATGCCCTTGTAGCCGACGATGAGAGCGCCGTTCGGGAAGTCCGGGCCCTTGATGTACTCCATGCACTTCGCCAGGATCTCCTCCTGGGTGGCCTCCGGGTTCTCCAGCACCCAGTTCGCCGCGGCCGCGACCTCGCGCAGGTTGTGCGGCGGGATCTGGGTCGCCATCCCGACCGCGATGCCGGCCGAGCCGTTCACCAGCAGGTTCGGGAAGCGGCTGGGCAGGATCACCGGCTCCTGCGAGCGACCGTCGTAGTTGGGGCGGAAGTCGACCGTGTCCTGGTCGATGTCGCGCACCATCTCCATCGCCAATGGAGCCAGCCGGCACTCGGTGTACCGCATCGCGGCGGCCGGGTCGTTACCCGGCGAACCGAAGTTGCCCTGTCCCTGGATCATCGGCGCGCGCATGACCCACGGCTGGGCCAGCCGCACCAGGGTGTCGTAGATCGCGGAGTCGCCGTGCGGGTGGTACTGACCCATCACGTCACCGACGACGCGCGAGCACTTGGAGAATCCCCGGTCCGGCCGGTAGCCGCCGTCATACATCGCGTAGAGGATGCGGCGGTGCACCGGCTTGAGGCCGTCACGCACCTCCGGCAGGGCGCGGCCGACGATGACGGCCATCGCGTAGTCGAGGTACGACTGCTGCATCTCCGTCTGCAGATCGAGGGGCTCGATCCGGTCGTGTCCCGGAGAAATGGGGGTCTCGGTCATCTGGTGCTCGTCCCGTTCAGTTCAGTACGTCGGTGAGTGCGGCGCGGCGAGTGGTCGGCCCGGGCACGGCCCGGGCCACCCTCAGATATCAAGGAAGCGGACATCCTTGGCGTTGCGCTGGATGAAGTTCCGACGGGCCTCGATGTCGTCGCCCATCAGCGTCGCGAAGGTCTCGTCGGCGCGGGCCGCGTCGTCCAGGGTGATCTGCAGCAGCACCCGGTTGGCCGGGTCCATCGTGGTCTCCCACAATTCCTGCGCGTTCATCTCACCCAGACCCTTGTAGCGCTGGGTGCCGTTCTCCTTCGGCAGTTTCTTGCCTGCCTCGGCGCCGGCCGCCATCAGGCCGTCCTTCTCGCGCTCGGTGTAGGCCAGTTCGTGCGCCGAGTTGCTCCAGCGGATCTTGTACAGCGGCGGCTGCGCGGCGTACACGTGACCGCGCTCGATCAGCGGTCGCATGAAGCGGAACAGCAGCGTCAGCAGCAAGGTCCGGATGTGCTGGCCGTCGACGTCGGCGTCGGCCATGATCACGATCTTGTGGTAGCGGAGCTTCTCCTCGTCGAAGTCCTCGTGGATGCCGGTCCCGAGGGCGGAGATGATCGCCTGCACCTCGTTGTTCTGCAGGACCTTGTCGATCCGGGCCTTCTCGACGTTCAGGATCTTGCCGCGGATCGGCAGGATGGCCTGGAACTTCGGGTCGCGACCGCCCTTGGCGGAGCCACCGGCCGAGTCACCCTCGACGATGTAGACCTCGCACTCCTCAGGGTTCGTTGACTGGCAGTCGGACAGCTTGCCCGGCAGGCCGCCGCCACCCAGCAGACCCTTGCGGTTGCGGGCCAGGTCGCGCGCCTTGCGGGCGGCGATCCGGGCACTCGCGGCCGCGGTGGCCTTGCGGATGATCTCCTTGCCCTCTTGCGGGTTCTGCTCGAACCAGGCGCCCAGCTTGTCGTTCACGACCTTCTGGACGAAGCCCTTCACCTCGGTGTTGCCGAGCTTGGTCTTCGTCTGGCCCTCGAACTGCGGATTGCCCAGTTTCACCGAGATGATCGCGGTCAGACCCTCGCGGACGTCGTCACCGGTGAGCCGGTCCTCCTTGCGCTTGATCATGCCCTGGTCCTCGCCGAAGGAGTTGACCAGAGTCGTCAGCGCGGCGCGGAAGCCCTCTTCGTGGGTGCCGCCCTCATGGGTGTTGATCGCGTTCGCGAAAGTGTGCACCGACTCCTGGTACGAGCCGCTCCACTGCATCGCCACCTCGAGGCTGAGCGAGTCCTCGCCCTGGGCCGCCTCGAAGGCGATCACGTCGCGGTGCACCGCCTCGCGGATGCCGGTCAGGTACTTCACGTAGTCGACCAGGCCGTCGTCGTACTTGAAGGACTGCTCGACCGGCTTGCCGTCCTCGTCGATGTGATCGGGGCGCTCGTCCCGGATCACCAGCTCGAGGCCCTTGTTCAGGAACGCGTATTCACGGAAGCGGGTGGACAGCGTCTCGTAGGAGTAGTTCGTCGTCTCGAAGACGTCGGGACTGGCCCAGAAGGTGATCGTGGTGCCGTCCGAGGTGGACGTGCCGGCCTCGGCCAGATCCTCGTCCGGGACGCCGACAGTGAACGACTGGGTGTAGATCTTGCCGTTCTTCTGGACGTCGACCTTGAGTCGGCTGGACAACGCGTTCACGACGGACACACCGACGCCGTGCAGACCACCGGACACCTTGTAACCGCCGCCGCCGAACTTGCCGCCGGCGTGCAGAACGGTCAGCACGACCGTGACCGCGGGCTTTCCCTCGGAGGGGACGATGTCGACCGGGATACCGCGGCCGTTGTCGACGACGCGGACGCCCCCGTCGGCCAGCAAGGTGACCACGATCTTGTCGCAGTAACCCGCCAGCGCCTCGTCCACCGCGTTGTCGACCACCTCGTAGACGAGATGGTGCAGACCGCGCTCACCGGTGGAACCGATGTACATACCGGGGCGCTTGCGGACCGCGTCGAGGCCCTCGAGCACCTGGATCGCGCTCGCGTCATACGTGCCTTCGACCGCGCCTGATTTGTGGAGGACTGATTCGGGTACGACGGTGCCGATGTCGTCGGCGGACGGGGTTGCGTCGGTCTCGGTCGGCTCGTCGGTCACCGGCTGTTGTCCTCCTCGGACCCCACCTGCGTGGGGCATCGAATCACAGTGCGGGCCGCCCATACTGTGTTATCAGCACCGGCGGCCACTTCAACGTCTCCATCTTACCCGTCGACCGAAGCAGAACCTGCCATGAGGCGGCCGAAACTGTGGACAGGGCGTGTTTTGGGACTCCCGGGTATGTCCCCCCACGCGGGAAGGGGGCTCGGAAAGCGCTCAAGGCACTCAGTGGCTTCTGGCCGGATCGCCCCTGACTGTCTGGGGTACGAGACCCGGCGCGCCGGACCCGGCGGCCCCTAGGATCATCCGCGTGGAAAGTCTGGACGACGTCATCGACGCCATGATCGCCGATCGGGTGATCCACCGGCACCGGCGCAAGTGGCTGATCGCGATCGCTCTCGTCGTGGTGCTGGCCCTGGTCATCCTTCTCACCGGTGGCTGGAAGGCGAAGCAGGGCCGCAAGGTCGACACCCTCCAGGCGCCCGTCACCGTCGAGGCCGGCCGGTTCGAGTACGGCGTCACCTCGGCCCGCATCATCCGCACCCCGAAGAACAAGTACGACCCGGCGAAGGCGCGGGTCGAGGTCTCCATCGACCTGAAGAACATCGACAAAGAGGAGCAGAAGAGCAGCTCGGTACTCGGCAGTCTGCTGCTCCTGGTTCCCGGCGATGGCAAGGACCTGATCGACTCCAACGGTGCGACCTGCCGCGGCGACTTGAACTACGTGCTGGTCTACGGACTTCCGGCGGAGACGTGCACCACCAAGTTCGACGTACCGGCGGATTTCAGCGCCGACGTGATCGAGTTGGGCATCCAGGGTGAGAAGTACGAGTCCGACGACTCGTTGCTCGGCGCGTCCGACAACTCGTACTGGCACAACGCGGAGCCGATCGCGGTGGTGCGGGTGCCGGCGACGACCACGACGGAGACCAAGTGAAGGTGTATCGGCCGGCCACGGTGGCTGTCGGCATCCTGTTCGTGCTGCTCGGCGGCCTGACCCGGCTGGCGGATCCCGACCAGGTCTACGACAGCACCGTCCGGGTGGTCGTGCACGGCACCATCGGACAGGAACTGAAGTTCGGCACGTCGACCGTCGCGGTGAGCCGGGTGAAGTTCGCCAAGTCCTACCTGCCCAGTGAGACCGACAAGGCGGTCGAGACCAACGGGGTCTTCCTCGCGGTCGAGTACGACACGGTTCGTGGCACCGAAGACCCCGGCAGCAACACCGCCACCCTGTTTGCCGACGGGGGCACCCAGTACACCCCGGTCGGTGGATCGATCGGGAACGGCGTCGAGTTCTCCGAGCCGGGCTTCGCCAAGACCGGCGCGCTGATCTACGAAGTGAACCCCGCCGACCTCAAAGGACTCGTCCTGAAGATCGCACCCGTCCAGTTCTTCACCGTCCTGGCGCAGGACGTCGAGGTCGACCTCGGCGTGCCGGACGACAAGATCGCCGCGCAACTCGTGGAGCGGGCCGGCCGTGAGTATCTGAAGCCCGCGTCGGTCACCCGGGTGGCCGAATGAACCGCACGGTCCGGCTCACCGCCCAGATCTCCTTGTTGCTCACGCTGCTGGCACTCAGCGCCTTCCTTCTGTCGCGCACCTATCTGGATGACGCGGAAAGGGTGTACCGGGACGGCGCCGTGACCGAAGTCGTGGACCAGGGGCCGGTGACCATCGGCAAGGTCCGGTGGAACCTCGATTCGCTGCAGCCGTACACGCAGTTGGCGGACTCCGAGCGCAAGAAGATCGAGTTGGAGCAGCCGGCCGGCTCGGTGGTCATTCTGGTGACGGCGTCCATCACCCCGCTGGACGGACTGAAGATGGGCTCGAGTGGGTTCACCTGCACGGCAATGCTGCGAGATGACCGCGGCAACCTGTGGAAGAGCCAGAGTGCCTACGGCTACTTCCTGCCGACGTACTGCGGGGACGACGACCACCCGTTCACCCGCAACAAGACCGGCCGGATCGCCCAGATCTACGTGGTCCCGCAGTCAGCGGTCCCGCACCTGAGCGGGATCCAGGTCGAGGACAGCGACGAGCAGCGCCGGGTCCTGCTCACCCGGTGACTCAGACGGTCGCCGCCGTGGTGGCCTCCGGGTCGGCCTCGGCCGCCGCATCGGCCTCGGCGGCTTCGGCCAGTCGCTGGGCTCCCACCGAGATGCAGAGGTCGAAAGCGGCCGCCAGCAAGGCGATCCGCAGCGTCTCGAAGAAGATGTTCGTGATCGCTTCTGCGATCTCGCTGTTCATCAGGCCCCAGCGTTCGCCATGCACACCGATCAGGCGCTGCAGCGCTATGTAGGTCCAGTCGCTGCCGAGCAGCCAGAGGGTGTAGCCCAGGCAGACCACGCCGAGGAACACCGGCCCGACCCGGACCAGCAGCCGGAACGCGTTCAAGGTCGGGTAGAACTTCTCCCGCAGACCTCCGAGCAGCAGATTCGGCGCCTGGTTGGTGATTGCGACGAATCTGTTCGGCTTCGGTGCGTCCGGATCTTCCTGCACGCTGCCCAGGCGACGCTCCAGCCGGGTCCCCCGGAACACCCCGCCGCTCGACAGCACCCGGTGCCCGAACACGACGGTGGTGATCGCGAGCCAGGTCAGCGGTTCACCGACGCCGAGCTTGAACAACGGCCAGAGGGTCTCGAAGAAGAAGCCCCAGAGGAACTCGATGCCGGCCGGGATCGGAATGTGGATGCCGCCGAAGAAGTCCTTCAGCCCTCCCCACCAGTCGACCGAGACGTACCAGAAGCTCCGTTGCCTGAACCAGCCTTTGAAGTCCTTCACCGCATACGGCACGACGACCACCGTCAGCAGCAGGAAGAACGCCTCGGCCCAGACCTGGGCGAACTTGGCGGGTCGGCTCGGCCACCGGTCGTCCACGGCCTCGATCACCCGCCGCAGGACCAGCAGGATGACGATGGCCGGCAGGTACGCCCGCCACGCGTGGCCGCCGAGGACGAAGAACCCGGAGCCGGGCTGGGTGCCTCGCTCGACCAAGTTGCTGACCGTCAGGCGCGAGACCTTGTCCTCGAGGAATCCCCAGGCCGACCAGACAGCGACCAGCGGCAGCAGCGTGACCGAGAGCAGTTCCATCAGGCCTTGCTGGGTGGGGTCCGCGGTCTCCTCGTTCTTGTTCACAGCCGCGTCGCGCCAGCGGTAAAGGGAGCTCGCGCAGGTCCGGATCATGCCGACCGTGGTCGCGATCTGAATCAGCACACCGGCGGAGAACACGCCGACGCCAAGACTCGAGTGCTGGTGCTCGGCCAGCCAGATGGCACCGTCGATCGCCGCCCGGTAGCCGACGTAGCCGGCCAGGAACCAGGTGGTCAGAGGCAGCAGGTTCCGCCACCAGAGCCGGAGGGAGTCTGCGAGCAGGTGGAGCAGGTCGCGAAAGCCGTCAACGATCGTGCGCATCGCGCCCGATCCTAGGGGATGCGGTGGGTCGTCACCGCAGGCTGATCGGTGGCTGCTCAGCCGTAGGTGTCGCGGGGACCGCGGCCGCCGCGGACGGTGCGCGGACCCTTGCGCCAGCTGGGCGCGTTCGGCCCTTCGACCTTGACGCGGGTGACCGTTCCGTCGCCGAGTTCGGCGTTCAGCCTGCGGACCAGGTCAGGTGCGAGCAGGCGGACCTGGGTGGCCCATGCGGTGGAGTCGGTCCGCACGGTGAGCTCGGTATCGGTGTAGCTCTCGGGCTTGCAGTGCGAGGCCATCTCCGGCCCGACGATGGACGGCCACCTGGCCATCACGCCGTGCACCGCGACGTCGACCTCCCAGCCCTGGTCCCGCATCAGCCGGCCGAGCGTGTTCGTCAGCAACTGCGGATCGCGGTCGTCGGGTCTGGACCCGCTGACCTGAGATCCACCGGGCCTGCGACGGCGCGTCTTCTTGACCGGCTTGACCGGGCTCATCCCCTTGAGCCGGCCCGCCAGCGCCTTTGCCAGTTCGAGGCCCTGCTTGTCGTGGTCGGGACCGCTTCGAGGCTCGTCAAGGGTGTCGGCAAGCTCGCTCTCGATGCCGCTCTCAGAGGAATTCCGGGCTTTCGGCTCGCTTCTGGGCGGCTCGCGGCGCGGCTTCGGTTCGGGTCGCTCGGGCAGTGGCTGCATGCCGAACCCGCCGAGCAGGTCCGCGTCCGGACGGAGATCCACGTCCTCAGGCACGGCGTACCGTCCCGTCGCCCACGTCGAACCGCACTCCACTCAGCTCATCTGGTACGTCGGCCCCGACCGCGGCAGTCACCAGGACCTGCTCCGCGGGCGCGACCAGCTCGGCCAAGCGGTCCCGGCGCTGGGTATCGAGCTCGGCGAACACGTCGTCCAGGATCAACACCGGCTCACCCCCGTCCGCCTTGAGCAACTCGTACGACGCCAGCCGCAGCGCGAGCGCGAACGACCAGGACTCACCGTGACTCGCATACCCCTTCGCAGGCAAGTCGCCGAGTCCGAGGACCACGTCATCGCGGTGCGGCCCGACCAGTGATACCCCGCGGTCGAGCTCGTCCTGCCGTCTGTCCTGTACTGCGGCCAGCAGCACCTCGCCGAGCTGGTCCCGACTCGTGACGCCCGGCTCCAACGGCACGGACGACTTGTACTCGAGCCGGGCATCTCCCTTGCCTCGGGCAACAGCGTCGTACGCGCCGGAAACCAACGGGCGAAGGGATTCCAGCAACTCCAACCGGGTGGCGAGTAGTTCGGAGCCGGCCCGCGCGAGGTTCGAGTCCCAGACCTCGAGGGTGCGGAGTTGTCCCTCGGCAGCACCACCGGAGCGGTTCTGCCGGCGGGCCATCGAGGCACTCTTGAGCAGCGAGTTCCGCTGCTTCAGGATGCGGTCGTAGTCCTGCCTGACGCCTGCCATCCGGGGTGTCCGCAGGGTGAGCAACTCGTCCAGGAATCGGCGGCGCTCGGACGGATCGCCCTTGACCAGCGACAGATCCTCCGGCGCGAAGAGCACCGTGCGGAGCAATCCGAGCACTTCTCGGGGCCGGGGGACCGGCGCGCGGTTCACCCGAGCCCGATTTGCCCTCCCAGGATTGATTTCCAGCTCGACGACGAGATCGCGCTGGTGGTCGCTGCGGATCTCCGTGCGCACGATCGCGCGCGCGGCACCGGCCCGCACCAGCGGCGCGTCGTTGGCGACCCGGTGCGAACCGAGCGTCGCGGTGTAGTGAATCGCCTCGACCAGGTTGGTCTTGCCCTGACCGTTCGGTCCGACGAAGGCGGTCACGCCCGGGGTGAGCTGGACCTCCGCCTGCTGGTAGGACCGGAAGTCGAGCAGACCCAGGGCGGTGACATACACCTCAGTGCTTGATCGGGGGCGTCGCGTACGACGGGTCCTCGGCGCCCTTGACCGCGTGGCCGCCGAACTGGTTCCGCATCGCCGCGATCGCCTTCATCGCGGGGGAGTCTTCCTGCCGGGACGAGAACCGCGCGAACAGCGAAGCGGCGATCGCCGGCACCGGGACGGCGAGATCGATCGCGGCCTCCACGGTCCAGCGGCCTTCGCCCGAGTCGTCGGCGTACCCGCGGAGTTTCTCGAGGTGGTTGTCGTCCTCGAGGGCGTTCACCATCAGGTCGAGGAGCCAGGACCGGATCACGGTGCCCTCGCGCCAGGACGCGAACGCCTCCGGCACGTTCTCGACGATCTCGGAGGCTTCGAGCAGCTCGAAGCCCTCGGCGTACGCCTGCATCATCGCGTACTCGATGCCGTTGTGGACCATCTTGGTGAAGTGTCCGGCGCCGACCTTGCCGGCGTGCACGAAGCCGAACTCGCCTTCGGGCTTGAGCGCCTCGAAGATGGGCATGACCGTCTTGACTGTCTCAGCGTCTCCGCCGCACATCAGGGCATAGCCGTTCTCCAGACCCCAGACGCCACCGGAGACGCCGCAGTCGACGAAGCGGATCTGCTTCTCGGCCAGCTGCGCGGCCCGGCGGGTGTCGTCGGTCCAGCGGCTGTTGCCACCGTCGATGACGATGTCGCCGGGGGACAGCAGCTCGGCGAGCTCGTTGATGACCGCGTCGATGGCCTGCACCGGCACCATCACCCAGACCACCTTCGGCTGGCCGGGTGCCGTCAGCTTGCCGACCAGATCCGCCAGGTCCTTGGCGTCGGAGATGTCCGGGTTGTGGTCGAAGCCGATCACCGTGTGGCCGGCGTTGCGGATCCGCTGGCGCATGTTGCCGCCCATCTTGCCGAGACCGACAAGGCCGAGCTCCATCGTGAATCCCCTTGTTCTGTTGGCTTTCCGGTTGTCCAGCTGGTTCTCAGCTGTTCAGGCGGACCGGCATCAGCACGTACCGGAACTCGCTGATCGGCTCGCCGTCGAAGTCCTTCACACCGGTCAGTTCGGCCGGCTTCGTCGCCTGGGTGAACGCCAGGTGCGCGACCGGTGTTCCGATCGCGTTCAGACCGTCCAGCAGGTACGTCGGGTTGAACCCCACGGTGACGGGTTCCCCAACGACACGAGCTTCAATCGACTCCGAAGCCTGGGCCTCGTCACCGCTGCCTGCATCCAGGGTGACGGTGTCGTCGGAGAAGGTGAGCCGGACGGGTGCGTTGCGCTCGGCCACCAGGGCGACGCGCTTCACGGCCTCGACCAGGGTCGCGGTGTCGATCCGGACCCGGGTCGCGATCGCCGCGTCGGTCGGGATGATGCCGCGAACCTTCGGGAACTCGCCGTCCAACAGGCGTGTGGTGGCGCGACGGTTGCCGCCGGACACCTCGCCTTCGAAGCCGACGATGCCTTCGCCGCTGCCAGGAGTCGCCAGAGACACGATGATGTCGGTCCCGGTCATCGCTTTCGCGGTTTCCGCGAGCACCCGGGCCGGCACAAGCGCGGCAGCAGAGGCATCTGGGGATTGCGGGTTCCACTCGAGCTCACGAATCGCCAACCTGTACCGGTCGGTCGCCAGCAGGGAGATCGTGGACCCCTCGATCTCGACCCGTACGCCGGTGAGCACCGGCAGGGTGTCCTCCCGGCCCGCGGCGGTGACCACCTGGGCGACGGCCTGAGCGAAAACATCGCTCTTCACGGTGCCGCTGGCCGCTGGCAGGTCCGGCAAAGCCGGATATTCCTCTGTGGGAAGCGTCTGGAGCGTGAAGCGCGAAGTGCCGCAGGTGACCTGGGCCTTCGCGCCGTCCACGGAGATGTCCACGGGCTGGTTCGGAAGGCTCTTGGAGATGTCGGCGACAAGCCGGCCGGAGATCAGGCACTTGCCGGTGTCGGCCACCTGTGCCGGCACGGTGACACGCACGGAGGTCTCGTAGTCGAAGCCGGACAGAGTGATCTGCCCTTCCTCGGCCTCGACGAGAAGCCCGGCAAGGATCGGGACGCTGGGACGACTGGGCAAGCTGCGCGCGGCCCAGGCCACCGATTCGGCCAGTACGTCGCGCTCGACGCGAAACTTCACCGCTGGGTGCCTCCTGATTCGGCTGTGTGCCAGGCAGATCCTGCCACGGACGGATGTGATGTGTGCCAACCGGGCTTGACATGGCGGTTCGGGCGGGTCGCGCCCCCGGAGTTCTGCTGGTTCCGGGGACAGCCTGACAGGTCCTTCCGACAGTGCTCCCAAAGGGGCCGAAAGTCGAGTTTTCCCCAGGTCGGGCCGCCAGACCCTTTTGTGGACTGGGACTTCCTTACAGATTCCATAGGGTTGTTCGCACCGGTGGATACTGTGGAAAAGCGGTGAAATCGCAGGTCAGAGGCCGAAACTGGCTGGGGACCGGGTGTGGACGAACTCGGGGCGATCGGGGGACGGCTGGTGACGACCCTCGCGATCCACACAGCCAATCCACAGGTGAGACGGAAGTGTCCACGGACATACCCACAGTTATCCACAGGACTGTCCCCAGGCTGTGTGGTTCGTGTGACCGCGCCGTAGCGCTTGGCGTACAAGCGGTTCGGCGCGGTCGACGGGCTCATTGCTGCTTGGCCTGGTGCTTGATCCGGTTCGTCAGTTCGGTGACCTGGTTGAAGACGCTGCGTCGTTCCGACATCAACTGCCGGATCTTCCGCTCGGCGTGCATCACGGTGGTGTGGTCGCGGCCGCCGAACTGCTGTCCGATCTTCGGCAGGGACAGATCCGTCAGCTCGCGGCACAGGTACATCGCGATCTGACGGGCCGTCACCAGCACCCGGCTGCGACTCGAACCGCAGAGGTCGTCGATGGACAGCCCGAAGTACGAGGCGGTCTGACCCATGATCATGCTGGCCGTCACCTCGGGTTTGCTGCCTTCGGGGATGAGGTCCTTCAGCACGATCTCGGCCAGGCTCAGATCGACCGGCTGGCGATTCAGGCTGGCGAAGGCGGTGACCCGGATCAGGGCGCCTTCCAGCTCACGGATGTTGGTCTGCACCTTGCTGGCGATGAACTCGAGCACCTCCGGCGGCGCGGTCAGGCGCTCGGTCGCGGCCTTCTTCCGCAGGATCGCGATCCGGGTCTCGAGGTCGGGCGGCTGGATGTCGGTGATCAAGCCCCACTCGAACCGGTTCCGCAGCCGGTCCTCCAGCGCCTCCAGCCGCTTCGGCGCGCGGTCGGAGCTGATCACGATCTGCTTGTTCGCGTTGTGCAGCGTGTTGAAGGTGTGGAAGAACTCTTCCTGCGTCTGGATCTTGCCCTCGAGGAACTGGATGTCATCGATGAGCAGCACGTCGACGTCGCGGTACCGGCGCTGGAACTGCGCGGCCTTGTCATCGCGGATGGCGTTGATGAAGTCGTTGGTGAACTCTTCGCTGGAGACATACCGAACTCGGGCGCCGGTGTAGAGACTGCGGACGTAGTGCCCGATCGCATGCAACAGGTGAGTCTTGCCCAGTCCGGAGTCGCCGTAGATCAACTGCGGGTTGTACGCCTTGCCCGGTGCCTCGGCGACGGCGACGGCCGCGGCGTGCGCGAACCGGTTCGAGCTGCCGATGACGAAGGTCTCGAAGGTGTACTTCGGGTTGAGCCGCGCCTCCCCCTGTGCCTCGGTGGCCGGCTGGGTCGGCGCCGAACCGTTCGGCGGCGGCGCGACCGAGGTCAGCGGGTGGCCGATCGGATCCGTGGCTCTGTTGACGGTCGGCTGGATCCCCGGTTGCGCCGGGGACTGCATCGGCTGACCGGACATCGGCTGACCCGGCATGGACTGGTTCGGCTGCAGTGGCTGAAACGGCTGAGCCGACTGAAGACCAGGCGCCTGTACTACGGGCTGCGCCGGCGCGGGCTCGCGGAGCTCGGGATCGAGCGACGGGTCGACCGTGACCGCGATCCGGATGTCCCGGCCGAAACTCTCGGTGAGGATGCGCTCCAGGTCCGGCCGCAGCCGGGTCTCGAGCTGTCCGCGGGTGAAGTCGTCCGGGACCGCGACGATCGCAGTGCTCTCATGCAGCGTCACCGGCCGGGAATTCGTCAGCCAGGCTCGCTGGTTCGGTGGCAGTCCGGCGAGAACCCGTGCCCAGGCCTCGGTCAGATCCTTTACTTCGGCCTTGATCTCCGCATTGGCGGACTGGTCCTCGACCACGCGTTGCTCCCCGAATCCTTCGCTGCGGTGGCCGGCGCCAAGGATCTGCGCGACCTTTCGACCCGGCCACCCGGCCACTGCTGGCGCGACCCGGAGGGCCGCAGGTTGCAGTTGCCGTTCTCCTCAGCCGGTTTCCTCATTGTCCACACCGTTGTCCACAGTTGTGAACGAAGCGCGGAGCTAGTTGGTTACCGATGTCGGGATGGGGACCTCTGGTGTGAGGGGCTGACGCTAACAAGTCCTGCCACGCTGCTTCAAGCCGTCATCCACAGGCTATGGATGCCAAATTGGGGGCAACCGTCGGCGTGTCGGGTAGACGTCGGAGCGTAGCCATGATTGGGCGGTAGCCGTGTGTAGCGGCCGGGATCAGTGGGTGACGACGTGTTTCTTCCACAGACCTGTGGAAAACTATGGGGACGGCTGGTTTGACCTGTCCACAGGCGGCCACGTACCGTGGATCGGTCGGTGTTGAACCGGCCGTTTCGTGCTGCGCTCCATGAGGGACCCTGCTTGTTGACAGGTTTCTCGGGCGATTTGCAGGACCTGCACCAGGGGCAGATCTACCAGTGGATTTGTCGACATCATGATCTCGAGTAACCGGAGTCATTCCAGTGAGCAAGCGGACGTTCCAGCCGAACAACCGTCGCCGGCACAAGAAGCACGGCTTCCGTCTTCGGATGCGCACCCGTGCGGGTCGCGCGATCCTCGCCTCCCGTCGTAGCAAGGGCCGTCAGCGCCTGGCGGCCTGAGCCGTCCGGCCGACACCGCTGGTGACGGTGACCACCTCGTGCTGCCTGCGTCGAACCGGCTCCGTCGGTCCGACGACTTCCGCCGCGCCGTCCGCTCCGGACGGCGCGCCGGTAGGCGTGCCGTGGTGGTCCATTTCCTGGTGCAGGCCGACCCAGAGGTCGAGCCTGCTCGTGTCGGATTCGTGGTGAACAAGGCGGTGGGCAATGCGGTTCTGCGGAACCGCGTCCACCGCCGCTTGCGCGCTGTGATGGCTGCGCGACTCCCGGATCTTCCGGCCGGCAGCCTGACTGTCGTTCGTGCCCTGCCAACGTCTGCTGCGTCGTCGTACGACGAACTGGTGGCCGACATCGATGGCGCGCTGCAGCGAGTTCTGGACGCGCGATGAAGATCGCACCCGTCAAGTACGGGATCATTGGTTTTCTGAAGTTGTACCGGAAGTTCGTCAGCCCGATGTACGGGCAGGTGTGTCGGTTCTACCCCAGTTGTTCTGCTTACGCCCTGGAAGCGGTCGAACGCCACGGTGCGGTGCGCGGTAGCTGGCTGGCGGCGAGGAGACTCGCCCGCTGCCACCCGTGGAACCCCGGCGGCTACGACCCCGTTCCACCAACAGATGTCGACCAGCGCGGAGACTCCGTCTCCGCCAACCAGCCCGAATCGTCAGCCGACGCCGGGCCTGTGCAGCGAGGTGCTTGAGTGACTCTTCTGGCCATCCCCGAACTCGCCTTGTGGGACGGGATCGTAAACCTGTTCAACGCCGTGATGACTCCGCTCTACTGGGCGGTGTCGGCGCTGCTGGTGGGGTGGCACTGGCTGCTGTCACAGGTGTTCGACCCGAACAGCGGTTGGGCCTGGGCTTTGTCGATCGCCGGCCTGACCATCGTCATCCGTACCCTGCTGATTCCGCTCTTCGTGCGGCAGATCCGATCCAGCCGGAACATGCAGCTGCTGCAGCCGAAGATGAAGGAGCTGCAGAAGAAGTACGGCCATGACCGGGAGAAGCTCGGTCAGGAGATGATGAAGCTGTACAAGGAGACGGGCACCAACCCGTTCTCCTCGTGCCTGCCGCTGCTGCTTCAGTCGCCGATCTTCCTTGCGCTGTTCCGCGTGCTCGATTACGCATCGAAGGGCAGGGCGCACAGCGGCATCATGGAGCCGTACGTCCAGTCGCTGCAGCACGCGAAGATCTTCGGTGCGGAGATCTCGCAAACCTTCCTGAAGGCGAACGGTCCCGGGGCCAACAACGTCAAGGCCGTCGCCATCGTGCTGATCATCCTGATGACGGCCACGATGTTCACCACGCAGCTTCAGTTGATGCGCAAGAACATGCCGAAGGAGGCCCTCGAGGGCCAGGCGGCGCAGATGCAGAAGATCATGCTCTACGTCTTCCCGGTGTTCTTCCTGATCGGTGGCTTCAACTTCCCGATCGGTGTGCTCATCTACTGGTTCGTCTCCAACCTGTGGACGATGGGCCAGCAGTTCTACGTGATCCGCCGCAACCCGGCTCCCGGCACCCCGGCGTTCGACGCGATGGAGGCCCGTAAGCGCGAGCACAACCTGCGCGCGGGCAAGCCGGCCGACGAGGGCCTGGCCGGCGCCGACGGCGAGTCGGGTTCGGTCGCTACGGATCGTCGCCCGGCGAACCGGCAGCAGCCGAAGCGTCAGTCGCGCAGCAACCGTCGGGGTGGGGGCGCGGGCTCTGCCGCTTCCACCGGCGGCGCCGCGCCGACCGATTCCAGCGATGATGGAGCGGCCGCGAACAACGGACAGACCGAGACAAAGTCGTCCAGCAACGGGCAGCAGCCGACCGCGGCGAAGAAGGCCGCCGCGAAGCAGACATCGTCGGGTGCGAAGCGTCAGCCGGCCGCGAAGTCCCGCGCCGCTCGACAGGCCGCCCAGAAGAAGGCCGCGCAGAAGAAGTCTGGTGGTGGGTCGCCGGCCAGCCGCAAGACCGACAGTTGATCGGTCCGCGCCGGTACCTCCCTGTTTTCCTCTGCTTTGTACGACCTGGGTCCCCGTGGGGCGGATCTCGAACCTGAAGGAGTGGCCGTGAGCGACGGCATGCAGAACACCGAGTCGACGACGCCGGCAACTGACGAGGCGGCTGACCGTCTGAAGGCTCTGGAGGCCGAGAGCGACATCGCGGCCGACTACCTCGAGGAATTGCTCGACATCGCCGACCTGGACGGCGACATCGACATGGACATCGACGGCGACCGTGCCGCGGTGTCGATCGTCGGGGCGGACCTGAGCAACCTGGTCGGCGAGAACGGCAAGGTGCTCGAGGCGTTGCAGGAGCTGACCCGGCTGGCGGTCTACCGCGAGACCGGCGAGCGGTCCCGGCTGATGCTGGATGTGTCGAACTACCGCGCGAACCGGAAGGCTGAGCTGGAAGAGGTCGGCCGGAAGGCGATCGAGGAAGTGAAGGCCACCGGTTCGTCGGTCCGGCTCGACCCGATGACGCCGTTCGAGCGCAAGGTCGTTCACGACGTCGTCGCGGCCGCCGGCCTGACCAGTGAGTCCGAGGGCGAGGAGCCGCGCCGCCGGGTCGTCGTCCAGCCCGCGCAGTGATCGCTGTGTTCTGCTCGTGACGGGTGACGTTTCACGTGAAACACCGCCGCTCGTGGAGGAGCTATACCCACGAGCGGCGGGGCGGCTTGGGGCCTATGCGGAGTTGCTGGCGACTGAAGGAACGCTGCGCGGCCTGATCGGTCCGCGCGAGGTGCCCCGGCTCTGGGAGCGGCACCTGCTGAACTGCGCATTGCTGGAGCGCTTGATCCCGGAGGAAGCCACTGTCGCTGATGTCGGCACCGGGGCCGGGCTGCCGGGGATCGTGCTCGCCATCGTTCGTCCCGATCTTCAGGTGTCGCTCGTCGAGCCGCTGCTCCGGCGCACCACCTTCCTGCAGGAAGCCGTGGAGCAGCTGGACTGCACCAACGCCGAGGTCGTCCGGTCGCGAGCGGAGGACCTGGCGCCCGCTTCCTTCGATGTGGTCACCTCGCGGGCAGTCGCACCGCTCGGCAAGTTGGCGGGCTGGTGCCTGCCGCTGTGTGCGGAGGGTGGTCTGATGCTCGCCATGAAGGGCTCCTCGGCAGAGGAGGAACTGGCCGGATCCGAACGCGAACTGGAGGCCCTCGGCGCGGAGGAATGGCACGTTCACCAACTCGGTGTGGATGAACTGGCCCAGCCGACGACTGTCGTGAGTATTGTGGCCGGACGTGCTGCGCGGGGATCCCAGCACAGAAGACGCGGGAGGTGAGCGGGTTCGTGAGTCGTGCCCTCGGATGGCCTGGCAAGAGCACCGGTGAACCCCGGGCGACACAAGCAATCGGTTGGCCGGCCTCAAGCCCGGCACCAATCCGCGTGGTGGTCCCGGACCCGGATCCCCTCCTCGAGGATTCGCCCCAGAACACGCAGCAGCAGTCCGGCTCGCCCACACCCCAGGTGGACCCTCCCGCATCCGGAACCGTGGCATCACCGACCCGCCAACCACAAGCCGAAGCCGCCGCGGCTGCCGCCGAAGGTGCTTCGTCCTCTTCTGCAGACAGCACCACCTCCGACTCCGCGACTAGTGGCGTCGGCGTGGGACCAGCGGACGGCGACAGCTCCAACACACCACATGCGGGCTCAATCGGCGTCGAAGGCTTTAACGCCGGTGGGGGCTCAGCGGAAGGCGTCTTGGTCGACCGGCGGGATGCTGGCGGCAACGACCCTTCGCCGCACAGGGAACGCGGCTCGGCCGGTGTCGACAGCGCGGGCCCCGGTTTCGCGGGCCCCGGTTTAGAGCGCCCCGGTTTAGAGAGCCCGGGCTTCATGGGTGCCGACGGCACCGGTCCGGCAAGCAACTACAGCGTCAGTTCGCCCTCCAGAGGTGTTGGTGTCGACGACTGGGCGGCCCGCTCACAGGCGCCGATGCCGACCGCTGATGAAGCGGCCGCTGGAAGGACTGGGGCGAGTTCGCTCGGCTCGTTGGCGGCAAGCAGCACAGCCGTGATCCAAGGCGAGCCGGACAGCGGCGTCGCCGAGCCGGCGTCGACCAGCATCGCCGGGCCGGCGTCGACCAGCATCGCGGGGCCGGCGTCGACCAGCATCGCGGGGCCGGCGTCCACTAGCGTCGTCGCCGAGTCGGCGTCCACCAGCGTCGGTGAGCCCGGGTCCACCAACATTGGTGAGGCGCCCACCGCCAGCATGGCTGGGCCCCCGTCCGTTAGTGCCGATGAAGCGCCGGCCACCAGCGTTGAGGCGCGCTCGTTCGGCAGCGTCGATGAGGCGACGACGGCCACGGTCGATGAGGCGACGACCACCACCGTCGAAGAGGCGCCGACCACAACCCTGGCCGGGCGCCCGTCCGTCAGTGTCGATGAGGTGCCGTCCACCAGCGTGCCCGAGCCCGCCACGGTCAGGGACACCCAGGGCGAGGTGGGTCTTGTCACTGAGTCGGCGACCACCAGTGGGGCTAGGCCCGTCACCGTGAGGCTCACCGAGCCCTCGGCCGATAGCGTCACTGAGTTGGCCACCGCCCCTGGCACCGACAGATACGCCGACGCCGACGCCGACGCCGACGCCGACACCGACGCCGACGCCGACACCGGAGCTGTAGTCGGCGGGGTGGGCGAGATCGACAGCGCCGGCGAGTCGGCCCGCCGAGTGAGCAGTGAGAACTCTCCGGAAGTCAGTGGGCGCGAAGACGCCTCGATTCTGGATGACAGTAGTTCGGCGGAGATGACTGCAACTCCCTCACCGCTTCGCGCGGCGGCATCGCTCGGCCTCGACCGTGAGCCGATCGGTTCCCCGTCGGAGCACGTTTCACGTGAAACGCCAGAGCCTGTTTCACGTGAAACGGCACCCACCGCGGACGCTGAAGAGGAGTTCCCCGAATCCCCACGACCTGTGGATGACTACCCCCTGGAAACACCTCCGCACGCGGGAATTCATCCACAGAAGCCTGTGGATGAACCTGGGGGCAAACCAGCCCCGACCCCCACAGACATCCTCTTCGGGCCAAGTCCCGCACCTATCGGAATGGGCGCTATGACTGCCGCACAGATCGCCGCGCGGGCCACGTCGGACGAGCTTCAGCGACGACTCCTCGAAACTCCGATCGCCGCCGCCACCGAACGGACCCTGCTCGTGAATGAAGGACGCACCATGGGCCGCGAGTTCCCGCTGCCCGCCGAGACCCGGGTCTTCGTGGTCGCCAACCAGAAGGGTGGCGTCGGGAAGACGACCACCACCGTCAATGTCGCCGCCGGCCTCGCGCTGTACGGCGCGCGGATCCTGGTGATCGACCTCGACCCCCAGGGCAACGCCTCGACCGCACTCGGCATCGAGCACTCGGAAGGCACCCCCGGCATCTACGAGGCGATCATCGAGGGGGAGTCGCTGAGCAAACTGCTCGCCCCCTGCGCCGAGCACCCCGGCATCATGGTCGTCCCGGCCACGATCGATCTGGCCGGTGCCGAGATCGAACTCGTCAGCATCGTCGCTCGCGAGAGCCGGCTGAAGAAGGCGCTCGACGCACACCTGGCCGAGACCGAGGCCGCTGGTGAGAAGTACGACTACGTCTTCATCGACTGCCCGCCGTCGCTCGGCCTGCTCACCGTGAACGCGTTGACTGCGGCCCGCGAAGTACTGGTCCCGATCCAGAGTGAGTACTACGCACTCGAAGGTCTTTCCCAGTTGCTCCGGCACATCGACATGGTGAGGTCCCATCTGAATCCGGGACTGGACGTCTCCACCATCCTGCTCACCATGTACGACGCCCGCACGAAACTGGCAGGCGAGGTGGCAGCGGAGGTCCGTGGCCACTTCCAGGACGCAGTACTGCGGACTGCCGTGCCACGCTCGGTCCGTATCTCGGAGGCGCCGAGCCACGGACAAACCGTGCTCGCCTACGACCCGGCTTCAGCTGGAGCGCTGTCCTACCTGGAAGCCTCCCGCGAAATTGCGATGCGCAACAACGCCTGACCGGCCCGCGCTTGGCCGCACCGCGGCGCCAACGCACTCCACAGGACGTGCAAGACCCGGCCGTATGGATCTCCTACGACAACCGAGCAGGACGCCGTCGGCCACCAACAGAGCCGCGGTCCGGTTTGTGAGCGCAGCGGAAGTTGGAACGGCATCGGACCGCCGTGATGTGGGCGTCCTGATTCCGAGCAGCAGACGACGAACGACATTGGTCCGAAGGTCCCGAGTGGGCCGGGGGATGCGTGTTGAGGTAGGGCGACCGGCTACGGTGGCGCAGGCTGAAAGTGCGGTCGCTGGCCGAAGGTTGTGGGTCGGCTGAAGGGTTCGAGGGCCGGCTGATGTTGACTGGGCCGACTGAAGGTCGGTGACGCTGGCTGAGATAGGCAGGGCAGCGAGGCTGAGTGGCGGTTGGTCGGGTGGGCGGGGCGAGTAGCTGAGTGGCAGAGCGAGTAGTTGAGTAGTCGGCAGGATCAGGTAGTTGTCAGTTCAAGGCAGTCGAATCTCGAGGGAGCGTCGATGAACACCCGACTCGGACGTGGACTCGGTGCGCTGATTCCCAGCACGCCCGCTCCCGGCAGCACCACGCTGGGCAGCAAGTCGAGCTCGATCCCGGGCGCACCGCCGGTGAAGGCGGAGCCCGAGCTCGCCGCGGTTCCGGGTGCCGAGTTCGCGGAGATCGACGTCGACAAGATCACGCCGAATCCGAAGCAACCGCGAAGCGTCTTCGACGAGGACGCGATGGACGAGTTGGTCCACTCGGTCAAGGAGATCGGCCTGCTGCAGCCGATCGTGGTCCGCAGGCTGGATGACGACAAGTTCGAGCTGGTGATGGGCGAGCGTCGCTGGCGCGCGACCCAACTGGCCGGGCTGACCTCCATCCCGGCGATCGTCCGTGAGACTTCCGACGACGTGATGCTCCGCGACGCCCTCCTGGAGAACCTGCACCGCAGCCAGTTGAACCCGCTCGAAGAAGCAGCGGCTTACCAGCAGATGCTCGACGACTTCGGCTGCACCCAGGAGGTCCTGGCGAGCCGCATCGGCCGCTCACGCCCGCAGATCTCCAACACGTTGCGGCTGCTGAAGCTGCCGGCCTCTGTCCAGCGCCGGGTCGCGGCGGGTGTCCTGTCCGCCGGCCACGCCCGCGCCCTTCTCGGCCTTCCTAGTGGCGACGCGATCGAACGACTGGCTCAGCGCATCGTCGCGGAGGGGCTCTCGGTCCGCACGGTCGAAGAGATCGTCGCGATGGGCGACATGTCGTCCGACACCCCGACCCCTGCCCGGCGCCGCAACAAGCCGGTGGCCCCGCGCCTGGTCGACCTCGCCGATCGCCTCTCCGACCGCTTCGAGACCCGCGTCAAGGTCGACCTCGGTAAGACCAAGGGCCGCATCACCGTGGAGTTCGCCTCCATCGACGACCTGGAACGCATCGTCACGCTGATGGACCCCAGCAAGAACGAAGGCTGACTCCACCAGTTCCCCCCACCGCGGAGTGCGGCGGCACATGAAACTGCGGCCGCATCGCTCTCGCGCGGCATGGCTCAGCGACTTGCCGGCTGGTCGCAGCCCGGCTTAAACAGCCTCGACCGCGAACCCTGAACGTCGACCGAACGATGGCCGTCAACGTGCGCCGGGGAGTCGATGGTGAGCTCGCTGGGGACGCTGCTGGCAAGGTCCGGTCGCGGAGTCGAGCGCCAACCGCCGACTCGCTCGTGGCGCCGCCGGCAGACGTCCGCCGGGAAACGTCCGCCGGGAAACGTCCGCCGGGAGTGTCTGATGTCCTGGACGACCTGAGGAACAACCGCGAGATCGCCTCGATCGTCGAGAAGTGGTCGCAGTCGCTGTCCGCCGGGCACGTCGGCGGGGAGGGTCTGCGGAGAACGCGGCCGGGAGGGTCTGCGGAGAACGCGGCCGGGAGGGTCTGCGCGGAGGGTCGGTGGGGAGTGTCTGCCGGGAGGGTGTGCCGGGCACATCGGCGGGAAGCGTCCGCCGGGATCGGCGGGGAGGGTCCGGCGGGCACGTCGGCGGGGAGCGTCCGCCGCGGAGATCGGCGGGGAAGATCCGCCAAGAGAGCCAGTTATCGACGCGCAGTCAAGGTTGCGTCGAGACCGGCCGATCTCGCGGGTGGCGGCGAGGTTGGCCTGGACCCGATGTTCGGCGTCGCCGCAGCTGGTCGGGGCTGCGGTCAGGCGCGGGCGCCTACGAGGCTAGCTGACCGCGCAGCCCTTCAGCTGCGGGACCCGACCTTGATGACGAGCGCCCGGTTCCTCGAGAGCATCGCCGACCTCACCGCAGAGCTGGCGAAGGCCGAGTTCTGCGAACCACCGCAAGCGCGGCACGTTCCCGCTTTACGGCGTCCGCCGGCACGGGTGTGGCGAACCTCGACCTCACAGCCGGGTCAAGCATCTCGGTGATCGTCAAGGGCACTCGACGTGTGGAACGTAGCCGATGGTCAGGGTGCCGCCGAAGCCGTCACGAATTGGTGCGCTGACCTTCTCGTTGATCCAGACGCGAAGATCCAGCCATGGAGAAGGCAGCTGTCAACGTCCCGACGGCCCTTCAGCCCATATCAGCGGCCTGCTAGGACTCCGGCCATCCGCTGCCGGAGCGTCGGCCGTAGGGCGATGCGGCAATCGAGACCTGACCGGCTTGCTGGTGGGTGGATGGCCAATGGCCTGGATTGTTCGGTGAGCGGCCTTCTAAGCGATTTGGTCAGGCTTGCGACCCGGGGACGGATCACCTTCCCCACCGTCGTCGGTATAGGCCAGTCAGCCGCGACCGCGAGCAAAGCAAGATTTGTCGACAAAACTACTTAGAGATCTGTCGGTCGATGTTTCACATGAAACATCGACCTGCCGACCTGGCAGGTCAGGGCTTCGTGGCTTTGATGACGTAGTAGCACGGCAGGTGTGCGGCGGTAGGGCCGAGGCCGTCGTACATGGCTGGATCTGTTCCTTCGAAGAAGGCGTCGAGTCTGAGGCCGGCTCCGATCATCGCCATGACGACGTCGCTGACCGGCCAGACGAATGCGGAGAAGGGCGGCGGGTCCGGGTTGCCTCGGGCGCCTACCGGGCGTTTGGCGTCGTCGGTGTCGGCTCGCGGGGTGGTGCGCCCGAAGTAGTCGCCGGCGACGGAGAGGTGATCGTCGCCGCGAACGGCAAGGACTTCCCAGAGCGGGTGGTGATCGCCCAGCAGGACCGAGCCGCCCGGCCGGAGGCGGTCAGCGAGGATCTGGGTGAAGGCGGCCAGGTCGGGAACCCAGCAGATGGCGCCCCAGCTGAAGTAGATGAGATCCACGGCGGTGAGATCGGCAGGCAGGTCGAACATGTCTGCCTGGCGAAACTCTGCCTGGATCGCGGCGTCAGAGGCTTTACGGCGTGCCATCTGAATGGCGACGTCCGAGATGTCAGTGCCGGTGGCGATCGCGCCAAGGTTCGCCCACGACAGGACTTCGTCGCCGGAGGAGCAGGCCAGTTGCAGGACTCGCTTACCGCGTACGTCGCCGGCTAGTTCTTGTTCGAAGTGCTCCAGCGTGAGTCCGCCGGCCTGGAAGAAGGCGGCGGGCTGGCCGTGGCGTTCGGGGGCGATCTGGTTCCAGCTCGCGCGATCGGCTTGGGTCACACGCTGGATGTGGGCGGTCATGCGCCGAACCTAGAACAGCCGATCTCCCGCGGCGACCGAATTCGACCCGCAGGCGGCGGTCAGGAGCGGACGTCGATCAGGAGCGCGTGAGCTCGTGGGTGGTCTTGCGCTCGGCGTAGAACGACAGGAACGGGATGGTTCCGGCGAGGGCGACCAGGACGAGGCGGGGGAGACTCCAGCGGACTCGGCGGGCCAGATCGAAGGAGGCGAGCAGGTAGATGACGTACAGGAACCCATGCAGCGGACCGACCACGTTCATGGCGGACGGGTTGTCGCCGAGGTACTTCAGCGGCATCGCGACGAAGAGCAGCACCAGCAGCATCACGCCGACCACGTACGCGATGACCCGGTAGCGCTTCAGAGCGCCGAGGATCGCGGGGGTGACGGCGGTCTGTGAACTGGCGGCGGTGGCGGGGTCTACGGGGGAGGTCACGCTGAAACGGTACCGCTTGGCTCCAGGCCGCTCTCGGGCTGGTCGGGGTCAGCCGAGCGGTGCGCGTCGAGGACCATCCGTCCCCACATCCAGAGGGTGAAGGCCGCGAAGATCCACCACTGGAAGGCGTAGGCGACGTTCCGGAGTCCCGCGTGGTCCGTGGGAGGACTCGGCGCCGGGACGATGATCGGGGCGGCTGACGACGCCGCGGACGTCCAGGGCGCGGATGTAGACGGCGTGGAAGCAGGGGAGCTGGATGGCGTGGAGCCTGGCGCAGGAGGCGCCACCGCGGACGATGCCAGTACGACGAAGGCGTCATAGACGCGGTAGTCGACCAGATGGACGATCGTCGGAATCCGGAGCGACTGAAGAACTCGCCCCTTCGCGGCGTCCCCAGAGGAGTCCTGGGCCTCAGAGGCGGCGACCGCGCCGATCAGTTCGACCCGGCCGGTGGGAGCCTTGGTGGCCGGATCCGAGGTAGTCGGCACCCACCCCCGCACCACCATCACCGCGCCAGCTGATTCCGCCCGTCCCGAGGCGCCGGTGTCCGAGGTGGCCCCGGTGCCGGGAGGGACGACGGTGCCGGCGGACACACCGTTGCCAGGGGTGCTGGGGGAGGTAGCGGCGCCGGGGGAGGCCCCCGGCGTACTGGTTGTGTCCAGGAGGACAGGCGTGATGACCCAGAAGCCGTCGCGGTTGTCGTAGCGGCGGTCGGAGACGTAGATCTGGTCGGCCGCCGGTCCCCAGGTGCCAGTCACGGTGACTCGTCGGCCGACCGCCTTGGAGGGCAGGCCTGAGTCGATCGAGAACAACGACTGGAGGGCCACCGGCGTGCCCTCGGCTCGTTTGGCCGTCGCGGCCGCGGTCTTCGACTGGTAGACGTCGAGCTGCCAGACCCCGAGCACGCACATCACCGCGGCGATCGTCACGGCCAACGCCAGCAGACCCGTCCAGCGGGGAGTCAGGATCGTCCGCCACAGGGGTCGCGGCGACGCCTGTGGACTCAAAGCCAACGGATCGGTGGTCGGGGCGACGGGCATCGGAACCTCAGCGGGCGGCGGCAGCGGCCAAGAGGTCGCGGCACAGTACGCCGAGCTCCACCCCGGCTGCCTCCGCGGCCAGCGGGACGAGCGACGTCTCCGTCATGCCAGGGGCGACGTTGACCTCGAGGAACCACGGCACGCCCTCGGCGTCCACGACCAGGTCGGAGCGGGACAGATCGCGTAGCCCCAGCGCCTGGTGTGCGGTGATCGCCGCAGCTGCACAGGCCGCCGCAACCGCCCGATCCAACCGAGCCGGTACGACGAACTGGGTGGCTCCGGCGGTGTAGCGGGCCTCGTAGTCGTAGAAGCCCGAGTCCGGCTGGATCTCCACGGCCGGGAGCGCGCGAGGTCCATCACCCGTGTCGACGACCGTCACGGCAACCTCGGTGCCGGCGATGTACTGCTCGATGAGCGCGACCGGGCCGTAGGCATAGCAATTCACCATGGCCGTCGGCAGTTCATCGGCGGATCGCACGATCGACGCGCCGAGGGCCGAGCCGCCGCGGGCCGGCTTCACCACGAGCGGCAGGCCGATCTCGCCGATCACGGCCTCCATCAACGCGGCTGCGCCGAGCTCGCGGAAGGTGTCATGCCCGAGCACGACGGACGGCGGCGTGCTCAGCCCGGCCGAGCCGACCATGGTGCTCGCGACCGGCTTGTCGAACGCAGTCCGGCAGGCGGCCGCATCGGCGCCGACGTACGGCACGCCGTACAGGTCGAGGACCTGACGGAGCGCGCCGTCCTCGCCGGTGACTCCGTGCAGGACAGGGAAGACCGCGTCGGGTGGATCGTTGCGCAGTCGTTCGACCAGGCTGGCATCGACGTCTCGCTGTTCGACCTCGACGCCGACGCTGCGCAGGGCGTCGGCTACTCGCCGGCCGGAGCGCAGCGAGACATCTCGTTCGTGCGACAACCCGCCGGCCAGCACCAGCACTCGACCCAGATCACTCATAGAAACTTCCCGATCACTCGTGGGCGACTCCGGCGGGGCGCCGGTCCCGAGGCCCATTCGAAAGGTACCGCTACCGTCTGCCGGCCCGCTGGGGCGGCTGCGGATCCGAACGCGACCTTTGCGCGGGCATCAACTGAGCTCCGGCCCCGGAGCGTCGTAATTGCGGCCCGCACCCGGTTGAAGCGGCCCGAAGGTCTGGCGGAGTTCGAGCTCCTCGTTGATCACGGCGGCCAGCCGGGCGACACCCTCGCTGATCCGCTCCGGCGTCGGGTGGCAGTAGGACAGCCGCATGCACTGATTGCCGAAACCATCCGCGAAGAAGGCGGTTCCGGGCACATAGGCAACTCGCGCGGTGACGGCGCGCGGCAGCATCGCCTTCGCATCCAGCCCGGCCGGCAAGGTCAGCCACACGTAGAACCCACCACCAGGCCTGGTCCACGTCGTTGCCGCAGGCATCTTTTCCGCAAGGGCCGCGAGCATCGCGTCGCGTCTCTCCCGGTACATCTCCCGGAACTGCTTCACCTGGCCGAGCCAGTCATGCCGGGTCAGGTACGACGAGATCGCGAGCTGGCTGAACACCGGCGGACAAAGCGTCGCCGACTCCTGGGCCAGCACCAACTTCTCCCGTACTGCGTGCGGAGCGACCGCCCAGCCGACGCGGAACCCCGGGGCGAAGGTCTTCGAGAACGACCCGAGGTAGATCACTCCCTCGCGGTCATCGGCCCGGAGTGCGCGGTATGGATCGCCCTCGAACCCGAGCAGCCCGTACGGGTTGTCCTCCAGCACGAGCAGGTCGGCCCGCTGACAGATCTCCAGCACTTTGCTGCGACGCTCGGCCGACAACGAGACACCGGCCGGGTTGTGGAAGTTCGGGATCGTGTAGAAGAACTTGATCTTCTTGCCGGCCGCCCGGACCGCCGCGATCGCCTGCTCCAGCGCCTCCGGCTGAACCCCGTCGTCATCCATGGCCACATGAACGACCTCGCATTGATAGGCGCGGAACACGCCCAGGGCCCCGACATACGAGGGGGCTTCGCAGATCACCACGTCGCCGGGATCGCAGAAAACCCGGGTGACCAGGTCGACCGCCTGCTGGCTACCAACGGTGACGACCACATCGTCGGGGTGTGCGTCGATGCCCTCCAGCCGCATCACGTCGCAGATCTGCTCGCGCAGGGTCGGATCGCCCTGGCCCGAGCCGTACTGCATCGCGATCGAGCCGCTGTCGACCACCAGATCGCGGACGGCGCTGCCGACCACGTCGAGCGGAAGACCGGCGATGTTGGGCATGCCGCCCGCCAGCGAGACCACCTCGGGCCTGCTCGCGACCGAGAACAGCGCCCGGATCTCCGAGGCGGTCATGCCCTTGGTCCGTGCTGCGTACCGGTCGACGTAGTTGTCGAGACGGGTCTGCCGGACGTCGGGCAGGTCAGCACTCACGGCGGGTCTCCAAGATGCGGACTCGAGGGGAAGGGTCCAGGTTACGCTGAAGTAGCCGAGCGTGTTCCCGTGCCCGGGCTGCCGATCGGCGCAACCTCTCACTACCATGCCTTATAGGGGCAGGTTCGACCATGCTGGCGACTGGCAGCTGAGACGGCCTGGGCGGGCCTGCGGGCCTGGAGTGCTGCGGAAGGCAGGAACGGGATGAGCGTGGGCAAGGCGTTCGGGTGGACGCTCGGAGGACTACTTCTCGGCGTACTGGCGGGTTTCGCCGGCGAGCTCTTCCGACGGCAACCGGCCGCGAAGGTGCAACAACGCTATGTGGCCCCTGAGGCCGCTGAGACGCCTGACGTCCGGACGCCCGCGCCGGCCGCACGATGACGCGAGCCCGACGGATCTGCTGATGGCCCGACGGCTGGAACCACTGACGCTCGCCAACCTCGACGCGCTACCGGTGCCATGCCGCTCCTGTGTCTTCTGGGAGCTCGACCCGGTCGCGGCCAGGCAGGCCAGCCGCACGGGCGACACCGAGCTCGAGAAGGAAGCCTGGCTCTCCCAGCTGCTGCTCGACTGGGGCACCGCCGGCGTCGTCCTGTACGTCGATGACGAGCCCGCGGGCTATGCCGTCTACGCACCCGCGGCCTATCTGCCGAGGATCCAGGCGTTTCCGACCGCTCCAGTGAGTCCTGACGCCGTGGTGCTGGCGACTGGGCGGATCCTGCCTCGCTACCTCGGCATGGGACTGGGCAAGATCCTGGTCCAGGCGGTCGCGAAGGATGTGCTCAAGCGCGGGTTCCGCGCGGTCGAGGCATTCGGTGACTCCCGATGGGACGGCCCGGGCTGTGTCTGGCCGACGGACTTCCTCCGCGCGGTCGGCTTCGGCGTAGTACGGGAGCATCCGCGCAATCCGCGGCTTCGGCTCGACCTGCGCTCGGCCGTGACGTGGCGCAGCGAGATGGAGGCGGCGGTGGAACGGCTGATGGGCGCGATCCGGCCAGAGCATTCGCCGCCTGCGCCGGTGACGGTTCGCGACGGGGTCAGCCCCGAGTCCCTCAAGTAGGCGCGCAGGGAAGGGACGGCCGGCCATGGTGTACCGCTTCCTCGCTGACGTGGTGATGGTGGTGCACGCCGCGCTGCTGGTCTTCTTCCTGATCGGCGGCTTCCTTGCCTGGCGGTGGCGCCGGCTGATCTGGGTGCACCTGTCCATCGCCGTGTGGAACCTCAGCATCGTGATCCTGGACTTCGGCTGCCCGGTGACGGCTCTGGAGAAGGAGCTCCGCCGGAGCGGTGGGGAGCAGCCCTACGAGGGCGGCTTCATCCAGCACTATGTCGACGGCACGGTCTACCCCGAGGGCTACACCTGGCTGGCGGAGAAGGTCGGGTTCGCGTTGCTGGTCATCTCCTACATCGGGTTCTTCGTGCTCGGGCGCCGTTCCAGGAAGCAGGCCCTGAGCCGAACCACGGACGGGTCAGTGGGCACCCGCACATGAACTGACCTATTCATCCCGACACTCGTACCCGGCTGCGGGTCTCAGACGGTGAGCTGGCCGAAGCGGAGCATGCCGGTGGCGGCGTCCTGCTCCGGCGGCAGGTACACGCGCTGGATCGCCACCACGATCGCCTCGGCGACCACGTCGCGAAACTCCGGGTCGGCCAGGCGGGACGCGTCGTGCGGGTTCGTCACGTAGCCGATCTCCAGCCGCACCGCGGGCATCTTGGTCCGGCGCAGGAGGTCCCAGGTCTTCGCATGGGTTCGGCAGTTCAGCAGATCCGTCCGCGCGACAACCTCGCGCTGCACCAGACCCGCGAACTGCTCACCCACGCTGGAGGAGGCACCGTGCAGATCGGCGCCGTAGTAGTACGTCGCGACGCCCTGCGCCAGGGGGTTCGTCGACCCGTCGGTGTGGAGGGACACGCAAAGATTCGCGTCCGTCTCGTTCGCGAACGCCGCCCGCGCCAGTTCGTCGGGCCCCTGATCACGGCCCCTGGACAGATAAGCCCGTACGCCGGTCGCGCCCAGGCGTCCCTCGATCCGGGAGGCCAGGTCGTACGCCACGTCGGACTCGCGCAGGCCGTACCCCTCCCAGCCGTAGTCGAACCCGCCATGGCCGGGGTCGATCACCACGGTCTTGCCGGACAACCTCGGCCCGGCGGCTCGAACCGCCTCGGAAGCGCGCAGCGCGTCTGGCCGGCCGCCGGTGGCCATCGGGCGGATCCGCTGCAGGGCCTTGAAGGTGGAGGGGCCGCAGGTGCCGTCGGCCGGCAGGCCCATGTTGCGCTGGAACTCGGTCACCGCGCGCTGGGTGTCTGCTGCGAAGATGCCGTCCACCCGGGCGACGGCGAAGCCCAGCTCCTGCAGTTTCGCCTGCAGGGCGACCACGTCATCCCCGGTCAGCGGGTGCGAGACGACGTACGTCAGCAGCCGGTCACCCAGCCGCCAACGTGCGTCGTCGATCGCGCGATACGTCTGCGGGCCGACGATGCCGTCGATCATCAGTCCGCGTTGTTGCTGGAAGCCCCGCACGGCGTTCGCAGTCGCTTCGTCGTAGACGTCGTGACCGCCCGGCTCCAGCAGGCCGAGCCGCTGCAGCTTGGCGATGATCTCGGCGACAGCCTCACCGCTGTCACCGATCCGGTAGATCCGGGCGCCGTGAGGACCATCCAACAATTGGCCGGACATCAATGCTCCTTGCCGTGCGGCGGAAAAATCCTGCCGGGACGCCTGCAAAGTCTCAGGCAGTACTCCGTCAGGCGGGCGGTGCTCTGTCAGTCCGTGAAGGCGGCCAGTTCCTTCAGCAGCGCTGCCTTCGGCTTCGCACCGACGATGGATTTGGCCAGCTCACCGTTCACGTAGACATTGATGGTAGGGATACCGGTAACGCGGTAGTTGCTCGGGGTGACCGGGTTCTCGTCGACGTTCATCTTCAGGAAGGTGAGCTTGTCGCTGTGCTCGCCGGCCAGCTCCTCCAGGATCGGCGAGACCTGGCGGCAAGGACCGCACCACTCGGCCCAGAAATCGACCAGCACCGGCTTGTCGCTCTTCAACACGGTGGTGTCGAACTCGGCATCGGTGACGGCGTTCATGTTCTCGCCCACGGCGAACTCCTTCGGGTTGTTTCTCGAGAATGAGAGGTCAGACGGAGACAGGCTCAGTGGCTGCGGCAGCTGCCGAGGTGGCAGCGTGCTCCAGCGTGGCCAGGAAGCGCTCGGCGTCCAGCGCGGCGGAACAGCCCGTGCCGGCTGCGGTGATCGCCTGGCGGTAGGTGTGGTCGACCAGGTCGCCGGATGCGAAAACGCCCGGCAGGTTGGTGTTCGTGCTGCCGTTCTGGACCAGCACGTAGCCCTCTTCGTCCAGGTGCACCTGGCCCTTGACCAGCTCGGAGCGCGGGTCGTGGCCGATCGCGATGAACAAGCCTGTGACAGGCAGCTCGCGGGTCTCGCCGGTGACGGTGTCCCGCAGCGTGATGCCGGTCACCTTGTCATCGCCGTGGATCTCGGCCACCTCGGAGTTCCAGGCGAACTGGATCTTCTCGTTCGCGAAGGCGCGCTCGGCCATGATCTTGGAGGCGCGCAGCTCGTCGCGGCGGTGCACGATGGTGACCTTGTCGGCGAACCGGGTCAGGAAGGTCGCCTCCTCGACGGCGGTGTCGCCACCGCCGACGACGGCGATCTCGTGCTGGCGGAAGAAGAACCCGTCACAGGTCGCACACCACGACACCCCGTGGCCGGACAGCCGGTCCTCGTCGGGCAGGCCCAGCTTCCGGTAGCCCGAACCCATCGCGAGGATGACTGTCTTGGCGCGGTGCTCGGCGCCGGTGGAGTCGGTGACGACCTTGATGTCGCCGGTGAGGTCGACCTCGACGATGTCGTCGGGGACCAGCTCGGCGCCGAAGCGCTCAGCCTGGGTCCGCATCTCGTCCATCAGCATCGGGCCCATGATGCCGTTCGCGAAGCCGGGGTAGTTCTCCACCTCGGTGGTGGTCATCAGCGCGCCACCGGCGGTGACGGAACCCTCGAAGACCAGCGGCTCCAGCTGCGCACGCGCGGCGTACACCGCGGCCGTGTAACCGGCCGGGCCGGAGCCGATGATGATGACGTTGCGGACGGTGGAGTCGCTCATGAAGGCGTTCCTCGGTTTGTCGTCGAGTGATACGTCGTACTCAACGGATCCTAGAGGCCGACCATTCCCACGGTACCCACCCCACAGCCGGCACATGCCAAGGGCTCACCGAGTGGGCTCAACGGTTGCGCAGCGTCACGGTGGTGTCGTAGATCGGGCTGGCAACGCCCCCGGAACTGCTACAGCCGGTGACCACGAAAACCTCGATGTCGCGGGGTGAACCGCTCTCCAGGCCGATCACTGTGACGAGCTTCCCATTCACCTTGGCCGGTTGCACGAGCTGGAGCTGGGGGTTCGGCCGGCCGGACGCGAAGATCCGGGCGCAGCTCACCTCGTCGGCGTCGCCGTGGATGACCGGATCGTTGGAGTTCTCCAGCCACCGCTGCGCGGAGGGACCCACCTTCTCGGTGGTCAACGACGGCACCTCCCCCGCAGGGACGGTCGTGCTGATCCCGGCCGCGCCCTCGTTGCCGTGGTCCCTGGTGCTGATCACGACGCCGACTCCTACCCCCGCGACGATGATCACCGCGGCCGCAGCGAGTAGCAGCTTCGGCAGATGGCGGCGTGGTTCCTCCCGGAGCTGGACCAGGGAGTGCACGCCGACCGTGGAGGCACGCAGTACGGATTCGGAGACGATCACGGAGTCGAGGTGCTCTGCCACGTCGGCCGGCATCGGGATGTCGGCGCGGCCTTCGTCGGCGAGGTCCTCGGACAGTTGCTGCAGCGCGTCGTACGTCTGCTGGCAGTCGGGGCAGGCCTTCACATGTTCACGCGCGCGATGCGCCTCGGCGGCGGGCAGCAGGTTCTCGATCAGGTCGGCGATCGTATCCGTATCCAGGTGCTCGAGGTGCTCACTGGTCGGCAGACCGGAATCGGTCATCGGGAACTCGCCCCCTCACGGGAGGTGCGCAGTGTGGTCATCGCTGAAGTGCTCCGGATCACGGGGTCGTGGGGGAGGACCTGCCCGCACGGGTCAGGCAGGGAAGTCCTGGGCGACTCCGCTTCGACGAGGGACCGGGTCATTCGGTTCCCACCGTTTCCGCGGCAGTTTTCTCCGGTACTCCGCTGCCGCCGCGGGTGGTCTGCCAGTGCCGGAGCAGGGGAAGCAGCCGGGCCCGGCCGCGCGCGCACCGGCTCTTCACCGTGCCCGGTGCGCAGCCGAGGATGGCGGCCGCCTCCTCGATCGAGTAGCCTTCCATGTCGACCAGGACGAGGGCGCTGCGCTGGTCGGAGTTGATCTGCTTCAGTGCGTTCAGTACGTCGAGCCGGCGCTCGCGGACCTCGGCGGCATCCTCCTGGACGGGTCCGGCCATCTCGGCCGCGCGGTCCTCGTCCTCCGGCAGCGGGTCGGCCTGCCGCACCTGGCGACGCCGGATCCGGTCCAGGCAGGCGTTCACCACGATCCGGTGCAGCCAGGTGGTCACCTTGGCGTCGCCCCGGAACGAGTCGGCCCGGCGGAACGCCGAGATGAACGCCTCCTGCAGGGCGTCCGCGGCCTCCTCGGGTTCACCGAGGGTGCGGATCGCGACGGCCCACATCCGGTCCCGGTGCCGCTTGACCAGGTACCCGAACGCGTCGGGGTTGCCGGCCACGTGCAGCCGGAGCAGTTCGTGGTCGTCCATCGCCTCGTACCCGGCGGGCCGGTTAGCGGATCCGTCCGCCGGCCCGATCGGGGTGATGCCCGACCGGGGCGGTGGGGTGGGGATCGAATCGATACCGGAGGTCATTTCAGGATCGTGACCTCTGAGATCTCGCCCCGGTAGCCGTTGCCGTCACTTTCCTGGGGCAGGCTGGTCAGCCAGACCAGCACATAGCGCGTCTTGGTCGGACTCGTCGGCTTCAACACCGCTTGCGAACCGGCCTGGTCGGCCTTTGCAACCGACTGCCAGCCGCTGACGGTGGTGGCCGGCGTGCTCGGGTCGGACTTCGGCACCATCAGTTCGAGGTTGGTGCTGTCGCCGACGAGGTTGACCGTCACCTGCGACACGTCGGTGAGCTCGCCGAGGTCGTAGTAGATGCCGACACCCTTCTTGGTCCCACCGAGGTCCGGACGCTTCTTGTACGACATGGTTGTCCAGGTCGTACTTTCCTTGCCGTCGTAGGTGTTCTTGACGTCGTTCGGGTGCTCCTCGCCGTTGCCCGGCGGCGGGTCGAAGTCCTTGGCGCCGACGATGGTGACCTTCTGGTTCGTCGCGGGCGGCGCGCTGGAAGCCTTCGGCGTGCTGTTGCCGGTGGCGGTGCCGGAGCCCTGGTCCTTGTTGATCGCGCCCTTGACCAGGAACTGCGCCATCGCGATGACCGACAGCAGCGCAAGCACGGCGAGCAGGATCAGGATCCGGCCGCCCCAACTGCCACGGGGCTTCGGCTCGTCGACGGGAGGCCTGCGCCGACCGTGGCCGTTGCTGTTCTGGCTCGGTTGGCTCCGCCTGGGCACCGGCCGGGTCTCGGCAGCGGACAGGTACGTCGCCTGGGCCGGTGCCTGGCCGTTGCCGGCATAAGAGTTGGCCGGTGGCGTCGGGTCGAGGGCAGGCGGCATCTGCACCGGCGGGACCACCTGGGTCGCGTCGTCGATGCTGCCGTTCTGCCGGGCCACCGCGACCGTCTCGTCCATCTGGCTCGGCGGTTCGTGGGAGCTGCCGACGACACCCGACAGCGCCGCGGACAGCCCTGCCGCGCTGGTGATCGGCACCGCGTGATGGCGCGGCGGATCGCCGAGCAGCCGGTCCGCGATGTCGTCCAGGGAGCGCGGTACGCCGGCGCGGACCTGCCGCGGGCTCAGCAACCGGCCGTGCTCGAACGGTGCGGGCTGGAGACCCCAGGCCGGTGCCGGGCCGGGCCACCTGCCGGTGAGTGAGGCGTAGAGCAGCTCACCGAGCGCGCGGACGTCCTGCTCCGGCGTACCGGGGCCGGTGGAGCGTAGAGCGGATTCGGTGGACAGGCCGACGACCTTGATGGCGCCGGCGTCGGTCACGACGACGGTTGCCGGGCTGATCGAGCCGTGCGTGTGGCCGGTGCGGTGCAGGTTCTCGAGCGCTTCGGAGACCTCGCGGGCGAGCCAGCCGGCCTGTTGCCCGGTCAGCGGCCCGGCACTCAGCATCCGCTCCAACGGGCGGCCACCGGCCCACTCACGGACGCAGTAGGTGACGCCCTCGTGCATGTCGCAGTCGAGCACCCGGAGGAAGCGGGGGTCGGCCGCGGCGGCCGCTCGCCGGGCGGCGTCGAAGAGCAGATTCGTCCGCGGGTCGCCGACCGGCAGCACGTCCACGACCACAGCTCGACTGAGTACCTCGTCCACTGCCCGCCACACCCGCGCACCGTCGATCTCCGCGAGCAACTCGGCGATCCGGTAGCGGCCGGCGAGCAGGGCACCAGGACTGACCGTCTGGTTCGACACGGTGTCTCTCGCCCTCCTCGATGCACTGGTCGGCCTGCGTCTCCGCTCCGGATCCGGCGGCGGGGATCCGGTCGCGAGCGGTTGGCGGTCCGATCGCAGCCCCCATGCTAGTGCCCCGCTGACAGCGCAAGTGGTGCACTAGCGCACAAGCGGCCGATCAGGAGCGGCGGGAGCCTCCCGGCAGCTTGGATGTGACCATGGACACCACTCCGGTGACCTCGTGGATACGTAGTACCCGCGCCACCGCGACATATACCGGGAGCATCACGGCTGCGGCGATGGCCAGTTCGAGCGCGGAGGTGAGCGGGCCGCTCCAGTCCGTCACCGAGTCGATCGCTGTCAGGACAGCCCTCGCCAAGCCGGCACCTGCGACCGATGCGATGACCATGGCCAGCAGCGGCAGCCCGATTCCGGCGCCGGGCACGCGGGGGACGCGGCGGCGCAGGACGCTGCGCGACATCAGCACGGCGACCAGGTACGCGAGCGAATATGCGCCGCCGAGCACGACGCCGCTGAAGCGCAGGTGGTCCTCGTCCAGCAGCACCCGCACGCCGATCAGCGCGGCCGCGATGTTGGTGGCGGCGATCACGCACTGTAGGAAGAACGGCGTCCGGGTGTCCTCGAACGCGTAGAAGGTCCGCAACTGGAAGTACTGGACGGTGAAGGGCACCACGCCGAGCGCGAGAGCCATCAGCGTGTAAGCCATCAACTGCGTGTTGTTCTTACCGGCGCCGTACCCGGCGATCACCGTGGTGATCGGATGGGCGAAGGCGATCATCGCGGCCGCGGCCGGTACGACGATGGCCAGCGTCTGACGGATCGACCGGGCCGAGAGGCGGGCCACTTCGGTCACGTCGCCCTCGGACGCCAGCGCCGACATCTGCGGCAGCGCGGCGGTCGCTAGCGAGACAGTGACGATCCCGTGCGGCACCAAGATGATCAGCATGGCCGTGCTGTAGGCGACCAGCCCTGCCTTGGCGCCCGGGGTCTCCGAGGCGCTACCGGCGATCGCCAGCTTGGTGACCACCACGAGGGTCACCTGGTTGACAGCAACGAACAGCACGGTCCACCAGCCCAGCCTTGCGGTGTGGCCGAGCCCAGTGCCGCGCAAGCCGAACTTGGGCGTGTAGGTGTGGCCGCTGGCCTTCAAGTAGGGCAGCAGTACCAGCAGTTGGACGGCGATGCCGATGGTGTGGCCGAGGCCGAGCAGCAACTCCTCGCCGCCGCTGAAGGTCGGCGGGTTGTCACCGACCCGATAGATCAGCAGGAAGCCGATGATCGAGGCGCAGGCGACGATGTTGTTCGCGATCGGCGCCCACATCATCGGGCCGAACCGGCGCCTCGCGTTCAGCACCTGGCCGACCAGGACGAAGGCGCCGTAGAAGAAGATCTGCGGCAGGCAGAGCCGGACGAACATGATCATCGACGCACGCTCGGAGGCCCGCGAGGGGTCCTTCAGCTCGTTCGGAAGGTAGAGCTCGGCGATCAGCGGCGAGAGCAGCACACAGGCGACCGTGACGACCGCGAGCACGACGAAGCCGAAGGTGAGCAGCCGGTTGGTGAAGTCCTGGCCGCCGTCCGAGTGGTTCTTGATCGCCCGGACCAGTTGCGGCACGAGCACGGTGTTGAAGACACCGCCGGCCAGCAGGATGTAGAGGCTGTTCGGGATCGTGTTCGCGGCGGTGAAGATGTCACCGCGCAGGGCGGTGCCGATGGCGGCCGCGAGCAGGGCGATCCGGACGAATCCGAGCAGGCGGGACAGGACCGTTCCGGCTGCCATCACCGCCGCGGAACGCAGGGTGCGGTCAGCCATCCTTCGTCCCGACTCCTTCTTTCAAGCTCTCGGTCGACGATGGCGCCTGCCCTGGTACGCCGTGAGGCACGTCCGCGGTGCCGTTCTCCGGTACTCCGTTCGCGTGGTCCGAGGCGATCCGGACACGCTGCACCTCATCGGCAGCCGGCTTCGCGGCTGGTTCCCCGCCCGCTGGTTTCCCGGCGGCTGGTTCGGTCGTGCCGTTCAGATCGTGTGGGTCGAGCGGGGCTGGGTGCAGGGCATCCGAGCCTGGCTCCGGCGCGGACGGGTTGCGCCGCTCGGAGCGGATCCTGCGGTAGATGCGGACGGCCGACGTACCGAAGAGGAGCGCGATGGCCGCGCCGACCAGGATCCAGCCGACGCTGCCGTACTGCGCGGCCTGGATCACCAGCTCCTGCGAGCGGCCCACCGGCAACTGCTGCGCCGAGATCACCTGGGCATCGGCCCGGATCAGGCCGTTCTGCTCGGCGCTCGCGTTGATCTGGTACGTCGCCTTCTGGCCTGCTCCGAGCACCTTGGTCTGCAGCGGCTCGATCTTCAGGTCGGTCCGGTTCGGCGACGACACCTGGATACCGACCCGGACGGAGACCTCGAGCTCGTTCGCGACGGTCAGCGGGAAGGTGCCCTTGCCGGCAGACAGGTTCACCCTGATCTGGCGGTCGCCTCGTGCACCGGAGTTGGTGACCAGGTGCACCTTGCTCAGCTGAGAGCTCACCGTGCTCTGCTCGTAGGTGATGAACCGCTGGACCTCGTCCGGGAAGCCACGCCAGTTGTAGGAGCTGGCCCGCAGCAAGGCACGACGCAGATTCTCGTCAGCATTGTCGGCGTTGGTCAGCAGCGAGATGAACGTGTTGGTCGAGCCGTGCAGTCGCTTGATCTGGTCGAGCTGGCCGTTGGGCAGACCGGCCGTGGACCGCGGTGACACTGGTGCCTTCGTGACCGACGGCTTCGGGGTGGCCGCGATGACGCTGTTGAGGTTGACCGGCGTGATCCACGGCAGCGACAGATCCTGCGCCAGCGCGGCGGCGGCCTGGCCGTCGGTGCCTGCGCTCCGCGGCGGAACGGCGACCACGGAGATCGAGCCAGTACCGGTGGAGGCGAGCAGTGCGGTCTCAGCGGCGAAGCGCTGCCGCACCTGGATCGGCGAGGACGCCGACGCCGTGTCCGGACCACCCGCGGTCAGCGCGGAGTCGGCGATCACCGTGCGGACGCTCTGGACCGGACCTTCGGGAGTGAGCACGTCGTACACGGGTGACGGCGACAGGGCCGGCCGGTCCGCGGTGGGCCAGGACGAGCTCGTGACGAGGTTGACGTCGTCCGCCTTCGCCCCGGCGTACCCAGTGGAGGCGGCGGCCAGGTTGCGGCTGCTCACCGAGCCGTTCTCGAGCCAGAGCCCGGAACTGAACAGTTGGCCTCCGCCGAGGTTGTACTGCTCGGTGGCCGCGCGGGACTGTCCGACGAGATCCTTCAGCCCGCCGCCCGCGTCGATCAGGCTGTCGACGTCCGGGTCGCCGTAAGGGAGCAGGACGACGGGGTTCTTGGCCCGGCTGGTGTCGAAAGCCTTCAGCCAGGCGGCGACCACCTTCGCGCCGGTGCCGGGCTTGGTCAGGTTGTTGGCGCCGACCACGCGGTAGCCGTCGCGCATCTGGCGCGCCTCGTCGAGCATCGCGGGGTCGACGAGCCAGGTGACGTTGCGCTGCTGCCCGAGCGCGAGCAGTCGCCCCAGTGCGCCGGTCGGGGCCATCGACTCGGCCAGCGACTCGTTCGCGAACCGGTCGTTGCTCAACATGGTCGGTCGGTGTTCGAGCGGCACGACGAGCGCCGTGTTCACCTTGCGCGCTGTCGGCCGGCCGTCGATCACCGGCATCAGGGTCCGCGTCCGGCCCGCCGTCACCCGGGTGACCTTGCGGTCCTGGTCCGTGAAGTTGCCGCGGAACATCACGCCGACCACATAGACGCCGGGGTTCTTGCCGATGTGCCATTCCGCCCAGGGCACGACGAGCTGGAACTTGACCGTCGCCTTGGGAGCGAGTGGAGCAGTGAACGCCTGGAACGTGGTGGAGTCGGCATTGGTGAGGCCGGTGCAGCTGTTGTTCTGCGGCTTGTCCTCGGTCGGGATCGCCGCGAGCTGGGCCCTGGTGGTCAGCCGGTGCTCGTCCACACAGGCGATCGCCTGCGGGTTCTCGAAGGTGACGCTGCTGGTGTTCGTGACCCGCCCGGTGATCGTCACGGGTTGACCCGGCTGCGGGGTCGCCGGGGTGAAGGAGTCGATGGTCACAGCGACCACCGGGTCGTCCGCCGCAGGGCTCGCGACCGCGCTCGTCGAGGCGGAAACCGCTGCCGACGCAACGAACACCAGGCCCGCCGCGATCGCCGCGGAGAGCCTCAGTCGCCGTCTGAACACGCCGTCACCGTAACCTAGTTCCCCGTGTCCTCTACTCCCGACCGCTCGGCCTCCTCCGGATCGTTGTCCGCACTACAGCGCAAAGCTGTCCAGTTGCTGCTGCAGATCGCGCCGGTGGTCGACGAGCTGGGTGCCCGCTTCGCCTCGGCCGGCCATGAGATCGCCCTGGTCGGAGGTCCTGTCCGGGACATTCTGCTAGGCCGGGGGAGCAAAGACCTCGACTTCGCCACCTCGGCCAGGCCGGAGGCGGTGGAGAAGCTGCTGGCCGGCTGGGCGGACCACGTCTGGGACATCGGCAAGGCGTTCGGCACCATCGGTTGTCGGAAGGGCGAGTGGGTCCTGGAGATCACTACCTACAGGTCGGAGTCCTACGATCGCACCTCACGCAAGCCCGAGGTCGAGTACGGCGACAACCTCGAGGGTGATCTGGCCCGCCGTGACTTCGCGATGAACGCGATGGCGGTACGGCTCCCGTCGCACGAGTTCGTCGATCCGTACGGCGGCCGGGCGGACGTCGCGAACAAAATGATCCGGACGCCCGGATCGCCCGAGGACTCGTTCTCCGACGACCCGCTGCGGATGATGCGCGCGGCCCGGTTCGCCGCCCAACTGGACTTCACCCCGGACCCCGCCGTGGTGGCCGCGATGACGACGATGGCCGAGCGGATCACGATCGTGTCGGCCGAACGGGTCAGGGACGAGCTGATCAAGCTCATCTGCGCACCGCATCCCCGGATCGGGCTCGACCTGCTGGTGTCGACCGGACTTGCCGACCACGTGCTGCCAGAGCTCCCGGCGCTGCGGCTGGAGGACGACGAGCACCACCGTCACAAGGACGTGTACCAGCACTCACTGACGGTGCTCGACCAGGCGATCGACCTGGAGGACCGCCTCGACGACGTGGAGACGCCCGATTTCGTGGTGCGGTTCGCCGCGCTGATCCACGACATCGGCAAGCCCAGGACGCGCAAGTTCGAGGGCGACGGCAAGGTCACCTTCCACCACCACGATGTCGTCGGCGCGAAGCTCGCCCGGAAGCGGATGAAGGCGCTCCGGTTCAGCAACGAGCAGATCGAGCAGGTCTCCAAGCTGGTCGAGCTCCACCTCCGCTTCCATGGGTACGGAACCGGCGAGTGGACCGACTCCGCCGTACGCCGGTACGTCCGGGACGCGGGTGAGCTCCTCAGCCGCCTGCACGTGTTGACCCGGGCCGACTCCACCACGCGGAACAAGCGCAAGGCGGAGGCCCTCCGGTCGGCGTACGACGATCTGGAGAAGCGGATCGAGCAGTTGCGGGAGCAGGAGAAGCTGGACGCGATCCGGCCCGACCTCGACGGCAACCAGATCATGGAGATCCTCGGCATCGGCCCCGGCCGCGAGGTCGGCGAGGCCTACCACTTCCTGATGGAACTCCGCATGGACGAGGGTCCTCTTGGCGAAGACCGGGCCCGCGACGCCCTCCTCACCTGGTGGAACAACCGCTCCTGAGCTTTGTCCACAGCCCGCGAAGACAGGACCGAAGGGCCTCCGCACCCGTAACCTGACAAGTGCCGGACCGAACCACCTGTTCACCTGGTCTAGCCTCACGACGTGGACATCTGGAGCATCATCGGGTGGGGCGGGTCGGCGCTGGTCGTGCTGTCGTTGCTGCAGACCCGGATCCTGCGACTCCGCCTGCTGAACCTGATCGGGTGCGTGATCCTGGTCGGCTTCAACCTCGCCATCCAGGTCTGGCCGATGGTCGGGATGAACGCAGTACTCGCGGTCATCAACCTCGTGCACCTGTGGCGGTTGCTCCGGCATCGGCACGACGCCGCTCAGTACGAGGTGCTGGAGGTCAGGCAGAGTGACGCCTACCTCGGTCACGTCCTGGCGGCGCACGGCAAGGACATCAGCCGGTTCAACCCCGGCTTCACCTCGGCGGGGAGCCCGTACGCGTTCCTCGTCCAGCATGGCGATCGCACAGTCGGCGTGGTCCTCGCCCACGACGCCGGCGACGGCCGCGCTCAGATCGACCTCGACTATGTGCTGCCCGAGTACCGCGACTTCACCCCTGGCGAGTTCGTCTACCGCCGCAGTGATGTCTTCGCCGGCCACGGCTTCCGCCAGGTGATGGCGCCGCGACGGATGCGCGAGTCCGCCTCCTACCTCAACAAGGTCGGCTTCCGCCCCGACGGCGCGGACCTCGTCCTCGATCTCCCTCGGTAGGCGATCAGTTCTAAAATTGTATAAGCACACTTATTATAAGTACACTTCCATAACATGAGGAAGCCGGATCGAATCTTCGCTCGCGATCAAGAGTGGAGTAATCTGTCGAGCTTTGCGACAAGGCCGGCGGACCATCCGCAGCTGGGAGTCGTCAGTGGCAGGCGTCGGCAGGGCAAGACCTATCTGGTCGACGCGCTGGCGGAGCGGACCGGCGGACTCTACTTCGGCGCGACCGAAGCAACCGAGACGGAGTCGTTGACGCTCTTCGCTGCCGCGGTGGGCGAACATCTCCGCGTACCGTCGCCGCCCCGCTTCGACAGTTGGGACGAGGCGGTCCGGTTCCTCTTCTCCACCGACAGTTCAGCCGGACCGTTCGTGATCGATGAGTTTCCCTACCTCAGCAAGGTCTCGCCCGCCCTGCCCTCGATCCTGCAGCGTGAGATCGATCAAGCGGCCTCTGCGGGCCGGAGCACCAAACTGCTGCTCTGCGGTTCGGCGATGTCGGTGATGGGTGGACTGCTGTCGGGCACTGCGCCCCTGCGTGGTCGAGCGACCCTCGAGTTGGTTGTTCGCCCCTTCGACCACCCGCTGGCGGCTGAGTTCTGGGGAATCACCGACCCACGTCTGGCGCCCTCCTCCACGCAGTCGTCGGCGGCACGCCGGCCTACCGGCGCTTCGTCAACGACGACAGTCCCGGGTCGATCGAAGATTTCGACGCCTGGATCCTCCGGACGGTGCTGAGCCCGGCCAGCCCACTCTTTCGCGAGGCCAGATATCTGCTCGAGGAGGAGCTGGTTGTGCGGGACACCGCGCTGTACCACTCCGTCCTCGCAGCGGTTGCCGCCGGCAACAGCACCCGCGGCGGGATCGCGAACTACGTCGGACGGAAGGCGACGGACATCGGTCATCATCTCGTCGTGCTGGAAGACAGTGGCCTGCTGAGGCGACAGACGGACATCTTCCGACCGGGCAGGTCCACCTACCATGTGGCTGAGCCACTGGTCGTCTTCTATCAGGTGGTGATGCGGCCGCAATGGGGCCTGCTCGAGAGCGGCCGGGCGACGAACGTCTGGGAGGCGGCCAAGGCCCGGTTCTCCTCGCAGGTCGTCGGCCCGCACTTCGAGCAACTTTGCCGGGAGTTCGCAGTGGCGGCGCCCGAGGCCCTGTTCGGTGAACTCCCGGGCGAGATCGGAGCGGGTGTCGTCGCGGACCACTATCGCCGAACCCAGATCGAAGTCGATGTCGTGGTTCTCGCGCCGGCCGCGCCGGGCAACCGACGGAAGATCCTGTCGCTCGGTGAAGTGAAGTGGGGCGAGGTGATGGGCCGGCGGCACATCGAGCGGCTGAGTCGGGCACGGCAATTGTTGTCCGGCGACTACGACACGACCGACACCATCCTGGCTTGCTACAGCGGCGCCGGCTTCGAGCGAGACCTCGATCCGCAGGTGCTGACCATCGGCCTGAATCAGGTGTACGGCGACCAGTTGTACGGCGGCCGGCTCTAGGCGAGGTCCTTGGCGAAGCAGAGGGAGGCTGGTTCGTTCTCGAACGGGGGATAGGCCGGGATGGGGAGGTAGCCGTTGTGGGTATAGAGGGCGATCGCCTGGTGTTGCTCGGTGCCTGTCTCCAGACGGAGGGTGGTCAGGCCGCGAGCCCGTGCGTCGGATTCCACGCTGGCCAGCAGGACTCGGGACAGGCCCCAGCCGCGGGACGTGGGTTCGACGTACATCCGCTTGATCTCACCGACGCCGGGCGCCACGGGTTGGAGCCCGACGCAACCGACCGGGGCGCCGCTGAGCAGGAGCAGGGTGAACTCGATGTCCCGGTGGAGTCCGACCAGCGGTTGGTCCTCGGCGTAGATCGCGGCCAGTTCGGCCTGTTGGGCCGTCGTCAGCGCGAGCACGGCCTCGTCGCTGCTCGTGGCCGGCCGCAGTTCTACCCCTTCGATCAGTTCCACCCTGTCGATCATGATCCGGACGGTAGCAACCAGCCGTGACGCTGCTGTTTCGCTTTTCTCACTGGGTGTGCAAGCGGCAGAGAGGTTGCCATCGGCGTGCTCTGATACTCCTGTGGAATCCATCGAGGAACTCGCGGCATCGGTCCGAAGCGGCGAGATCGATCCGGTCGAGCTCGTCGAGCGGGCGCTGAAGCGGGCGGAAGAAACGGCCGAGCTGAATGCGGTGGTCCAGCTCGACGCGGAAGGGGCCCGGCGGGCGGCGGCCGAGCACGACCGGACCGGTGCACTCGCGGGCATCCCGGTTCTCGTGAAGGAGATCATCGAGGTCGAGGGCCTGCCGTTCCGCTGCGGGTCGCGCTCGATGGACCGCGTCAGCACCGAGGACGCAGACGTCGTACGCCGGCTGCGGGCCGCCGGGGCGATCGTCATCGGGCTCAGCCACAGCCACGAGTTCGCATACGGCTGCACTGGAACGTCCAACCGTGTGGGGCCCTGCCACAACCCGCATGACCCCTCGCGGATCACCGGCGGTTCCAGTGCCGGCGCGGGAGCGGCAGTAGCGGCCGGCGTGGTCCCACTGGCGATCGGCACGGACACGGCCGGCTCCATCCGGATCCCCGCCGCACTGTGCGGGGTGGTCGGCCTCAAGCCCGCCCGGGACACCCTGTCCGCCGACGGCGTGTTCCCGCTCGCGCAGAGCCTCGACCACGTCGGCGTGCTGACGGCAACCGTCGCCGACGCGCAGTACGCGCTCGACGCCCTCTCTGGCCAAGCAAGAACACCCCGTACTGCGGGCCCGCCGCGCCTCGGCCTGGTGTCCAATGCGGAACACCGCGACCATTCGGCAGAGGTCGGCCAAGCCTGGGAGGCGGCACTCGGTCGGCTGCAGGCGGCCGGCGCGACCACCAGCGAGGTCGAGCTTCCCGACTGGGCTGCGACCAATCGGACCGGCGTGGACCTCCAGGGCCCCGAGGCGGTCGCGAACCATGCCGGACGAGACACCCGGGCGTACCAGCCCGACGTACAGCAAAGACTCAGGGATGCGGCAGAGGTTCCGGCCTGGCGGTATGTCCAAGCTCGGGAGGACGCAGCCGCCCTCACTGCGACCGTCGAGGTCATCCTCAGTCAGGTGGACGCGCTGCTGCTGCCGACCGTGCCGATCGTTGCCCCGGCCATCGATGAGGTCGCGGCCGACTCCGTGGCCATCCGGGCGAGGCTGATGCGCAACACCCGCCTGGCCAACCTCACCGGTCACCCCACGTACAGCATCCCGCTGCCGAGCCCCGGTCTCCCGGTGGGCCTCCAGATCATTGCCATCGACAACCAAGCGGCCTGGGCCGCGGCGGGCTGGATCGAACAGGCCCTGACCTCCCGCCCGGCCTGAAGCCGGGCGGGAGATCAACTGGGGCGGAGTCGGTGCCCGCACCGGAGGTCGTCCGGTGCGGGGCGCTAGACGGTATGACGTGACGCCGTCGTGGTGACGGGGTTGCGGGCCGGGGCCTCACTCACACAGA
>NZ_BAAANE010000002.1:0-143086 GCF_039529635.1 Kribbella alba
GCATGTGTTAAGCACGCCGCCAGCGTTCGTCCTGAGCCAGGATCAAACTCTCCGTTGAAATCTATAAACAAACCACATCCGAAGATGTGGAGAGTCAACACATTGAGTAGATCCTTTGATATCTCAGAAACAATCAAACTGACTTGAATCATTGTTTTTCAAAGGAATCCGAACACGGACAACAGACAACCCAGCACCCAAAATCTCGAAGAGACCCGGGGTAGATGGAATCATCCAATGCCGTGTACGGGGTTAATGCATATTTCGGCATTGACTTTCGGCACGCTGTTGAGTTCTCAAGAATCGGACGCACACCGCGCTTCAGACTTTCGTTTGAAGCTCCGGGGCAACCCGCCAAACATTACTGTTTCGTCCGGGGCCAGTCAAATCGGCCTCTTTCGTCCCAGCCTCTCTGCGTGTCTCAGTGACCGAAACCCGCTTGGGGCGTGTTTCGGCTCCTAGGACCTTCAGGGAGTTTGGAGCGTCCGGCCGCTTTCGCGTCCCGCACTCGCTCCAACAAGAAGAACATTACTGACATTCACGGTGAAGATGCAAATCGGGGTCTGCACCCTCCCTGCACCACACCAGTCACCCGCGTCACCGCGAGTTCCTTGGGTCCATCATCCCCCGCCACACAAGTGCGCCGGGGAGGCCGTGATGGGCGGCAGACAGAGTGTCCACCACCCATCAAGTCCAGCGCCGTCCGGTGACGCCTCTCGGCGAGTGGCCGCTCGTAGCGGCGGAGTGTGAAGCCCGGGGGTCTTGAACCGGACGGCATCAGATGTAACCGCCTCCCCCGCCGGGCTATTCCCGTCCGACCGCGATCTTCTGCCGGCGATTCGACGCACGGATCCGTCCGTCGGCGAGCAGGACCAGGAGCGCCGGCAGAGCCACCGCCGCCGTCACGACCGCAGCAGTTCTCGCCGCTCCCCCAGAGGCCCCAGAGGCCCCAGTGACTCCGGCCGTCCCAGGCGCCGCCGCGGACTCGGCGCCGTCGAGCACCAGGACCGGCGCAGGATGTTCGGGCTCAGGCGAGCCTTCGGTGGTCGCCTCGCTCCAGCTCACCACTTCCCCGTCGTCGTAGGTCTGGTCCACGGCGAACGTCAGCTGAGCCACCCCGGTCGGCAGCCTGTCGACATGCACCGCGAAGTCGACGCCGTCACCTCCACCGATCGAGCCGCCTTTCCACGTCACCGCCGACAGGGTCCCCTGCGCCCCGGGCTCCGGCGTGGCGGTCCAGCCGGGTGAATTCTCAGCGTGGACACCTGCCAGACCGGCCGCCAGTCTCACCCGCACAGCGACCGTGTGCGCGGAGGCCCTCTCGTTCGGAACATGGAAGGTCAACTGAACATCGGTGGTCCCCGGCTTGACCTCCTTGTCCGGGTGCACGTGCACATGAGCGAACGCCGGAATCGCACCGAGCAGCAGCACGCCGGCGATGCAGATCCCCACCACTCTTGCGATCCATCGCAGAACCATCCCCCCACACCCCTCAGACAGCAGTACTCGTCGCGACCAACGCCGCAGTGACACCGAGGACCACGACACCAATGCAAAGCTCCGCCACCAATCCCTGCCGCAGCGCCCGGATCTGCTTCCGATCGGGCAGCACCTGGCGGACGACCATCTCCCCCATCACCGTGTCCCCCACGGGCGCAGACACTGGCCCGGCGGCGACCACCTGCACCTGCAGGACCGTGGGAATCAGATGACGCTGCACCCACCGTCTGGCCAGGGCTCCAAACGCAACCAGCACAGCCACGAAGGACACCTTGACCAGCAGCAACCTGCCCAGCGGCGTACTGGTCAGTGCTGAGACTGAGCCGAGCTCGCGCCAGGCCTGGTAGGTGCCGGTGATCACCAGAACGACCACGCAGCTGAAAGCCAAGCGGGAGAACCGAGGCAGGACTGCAGCGAGTTCCAGCACCAGCGCCGGGCGGGCCAGGCTCACTGCGACGAGTGCGAGGCCTCCCAGCCAGAGGGTCATGGCGGTGAGGTGCAGGAGGTCGGCAGCGACGGCCAGCGGAACCTGCCGGCCTGTCACGGCATGACCGGCCAGGGGCCAGGTGCACAGCAGCGCGAGCGAAGCAATCCCTGTCAAGAGCCGGAGCGGGCGCTCTAGAACGGCTGACACACCGATCACCACACCGAGAGCGAGCAGAGAGTAGAAGCGCGCGGCATACGCGAAGTCGGACAAGCCACTAGCGGCATCGTGCGAGCTTCCATGCCAGGTATCACCCAGCGAATTGCCACTGGTCCACACACTCGCGACAGCGATAGCCCCCAGCGAGGACACGGCGAGTAGCGCGAGGCCGGACCAGATCATCCGGCGTGGCCTCGCCTCCTGGCGACCAGCCGGCCACAGAGCAAGCACCACCATCAGTACGCCGGGGCCGGCGGCGAGGCCGAGATACCCCAGCCCACGCAGCAAGCCGAGCAGCACCCCGGCGTCACCCGAGTCGTCGCCCGATGGAATCGTGCCGACCACTGAGCTGGGCGCACCGATCGAGAACCGGAAGTTGCCGGCCGCCGGATGTCCGTCGGCGGACACCACCCGCCAGGCCACGGAGTAGGTGCCCTGCCCAAGGCGGCCTGGGAGAACTGCCCGGACCACCTGTTGGGTCGTCGTACCGGCGATGCCGTCGATGTCCACCCGGCGCATACGGTCGTCGTACACACGGACGGAGCCCGGCACTACGGTGACGGCCTCGCGGAAAGTGAGTACAACCTGGTGGGGCGCGCTGGTGACCACCGAACCCGCTGCGGGTTCGCTGGTGAGCAGGCCGGTGTGAGCTGCTGACGGTCCAGCGGTCGCGAACGCATACGCGATAGCCAGTCCGAGCATGATGAGCAGGCGACGCATGCGTTTCCCCCCGGATACGACTGAAGTCGAGTCACAGCTTGCCCGCCCCACGTGGACGGCGGCCAGCCGCAGCATGGGGACCACGGACCCCTCAATACGAGGGGTACGTCAGCCTTGTGTCGCCACCGCCTGCAGAGGCAGCACTATCGAGATCTCCGTGCCACCACCAGGCCGGCGCCGCACCGAAAGCGTGCCGTCCAGTTCGTGGACGGCGTCGCGCATCAGTTGTAGACCCAGGTGCCCGGCTTTCCACAGGCCGACCGCGGGAGCGACGCCGTGACCGTTGTCGGCGACGCTCAGCCGAAGCCACCGGGCATCGCCCACCAGCTCGATCCAGGCTTGCGACGCGCCGGCATGCTTCGCGATGTTCGTCAGGCACTCGCGGGTACACCGATAGGCCGCCGCGGTGACCGCAGGGCTCGGCTTGAACCGCAGGTCGACCGTCACAGTCACGTCCACGCCATCGAGCCGCAGCCGGTCGGCCAGTCGGTCGAGGGCGTCCGCCAGCCCCGCCTCGGCGAGATCGGGCGGGTAGACGGCGACCACCAAGGTGCGCAGCGAGCCGACGGAACCGCTCACCACCCCCGTCAGCCGATCCAGCGAACCGCGGAACTCAGGCGACGCACTCACCGGCAGGTCGGCCTGGACAGACTTCATCGCCGCGTCCGCGCCGATCAGATCCCGGACCACCGTGTTGTTCAGGTCGTGGGCGATCGCCCGCCGCTCCCGCTCGGACGCCGTAACACTGCTGAGCAGCAGTCGTCCCCGCTCGGCAGCGGCCCGGCTGACCTTGCGAAGCAGCCAGACCGAGACAGGAAGTTGGGCCAGGACGAGTACCACCAGCGCCAGCAGCACGAACGGCACCAGGGTCTTGATCAGCTGGCTCCGCGCGAGCGAGACCCTCGCCTCGCTCGAGTAGACCTCCAGGGCCAGTCGCTCCCCCGAGGGCAGGTCCAGCGGCACATAGACCTCCACCAACCGGTCCAGGGTGCTCTCTGCCGCGTTGTCGGGATCCGAGAGGTTCGACACCTCGGCGTGGCTCTGCTGCCGATCGATGGAGTCTGTGATGTCGCTCGTCACCGGGAACGACTTCCCGATCATTCGCGGCGAATCGGAGTACAGGACGGTGCCGTCGCGGTCCCACACCTTCACCCGCACGACACCGTTGTCGCTCTGGCGGGCCTCGACCGCCGCATCCAGCGCGGCCTTGGCATCGACGTCGCCGGCGATCACCGCGGACATCCTCGGAGCGAAGATCACCGCACCGAGAGTCTCAGCGGACCTGGCGGCCTCGGCCAGGGCGAACTTCTCCGCGATCGATCTGGCGGCGATGGCGGCCGCTCCCCCGGACAGCAGGAACGCGGCCAGCGCGGTCAGGACCAAAGCGAGGACGAACCCGCGAATCGGGCGGACAGCAGCGGCCGACGACCCGGTACCCCCGAACCCGGCGCTGTCTTCCACAGCCACACCCCTATGCCGACACAGACGGTCAGAAAATGAAGGGGGGCGTGCCTATAGAACCACCTGGCACCGGCGTCCGCCAGCACTACACGGCGTCTTCGTGGCCGAATCGCAACCTGGGTGGGTGGCCGGGCTGACAAGGGGGGTGATGCGCCAGCCCGGCCACGGACGGGGTATCCGGTGCGACTCACCGGCGGTTACGACACCCGATGCACTCAGTGTCGGGGCCACGCGAGCCTCCTCACATCCCTCAACCTGGCGGCGGCGCGCACCCCAACATGGGTGGTGGCTCCCGCACCCAACCAACGTTGGGGATCCCGCACCCCCCACCCCGAGGGTGTTCCGGAGTCGTGCGCGTGACGGACCGTCGAGCGTGGGAAGCACCGGCTGTGGGGGCCTGTGAAGGACAGGGTGCAGGGGGAAACAGATGTATGACAGGGCTGTGTCACGTACCGATCAGGGCGTGTCACGTAGAGAGATCTTGAAATTCGGGGCTTTGGGGACAGCTGCGGTGGCCTTGCCACTGGAGCGGACCGTGCATGCCCAGGTATCGGCGACCCGGCTGCCGGCCAGCAAGTTCCCGGCGCCATTCACCGTGCCGTTCAAAGTGCCGCCGGTCGCGGTACCGGCGTACAGAGGGCTACATACCGACTACTACGACATGACGATGCGTAGCACCACGAAGGAGATCCTGCCGGGGTTCAAGACCGAGGTGTGGACGTACAACGGGTACTTCCCGGGGCCGACCATCAACAACTACCGGGGGCGACCGGCGGTGGTGCGGCACGTGAACGCGCTGCCGGCGAAGCATCCCCGGCTCGGCTATGACGCCACGACCTCGGTGCACCTGCACGGGTCGGACTCGCTCCCGCAGTACGACGGGTACGCGAGCGACATCACCTGGCCGGGGCAGTACAAGGACTACCACTACCCGAACGACCAGGACGCGCGGACGCTCTGGTATCACGACCACGCCTCTCACCACACCGCTGAGAACGCCTATATGGGCCTGGCCGCGATGTACATCCTGCACGACGACGTGGAGATGGCGACGACGCTCCCCAAGGGCCGCTACGACGTGCCGCTGGTGATCAGGGACGCCGCGTTCGACACCAACGGGCAACTGCTCTTCGACGACCCCGAGCACAAGGGGATCTTCGGCGACGTCATCCTGGTGAACGGGTCGCCGTGGCCGGTGATGAAGGTCGAGCGCCGCAAGTACCGGTTCCGGATTCTCAACGCGTCGGTGTCCCGCGGCTTCAAGTTCGCGCTCAGCACCGGCGACCCGTTCACCTTCGTCGGCACCGACGGCGGGTTGATGCCGCGCACGCAGCAGGTGACCAGCTTCCGGCAGGGCACCGCCGAGCGGTACGAAGTGGTGATCGATTTCGCCAAGTACAAGATCGGCCAGCGGATCGTGCTGAAGAACCTCGGGGTCAAGAACATCGTGAACTACCCGACCACCGGGAACGTGATGGCCTTCGACGTGACCAGCAACTCGACCGACCCGACCAACAACACGGTGCCGGCCGTGCTTTATCCGGCCGAGTCCGCGATGATGCTCACCGAGGCGATGGCCACCAAGACCCGCCGGTTCGAGTTCATCCGCTCGCACGGGCACTGGACCATCAATGGCAAGGACTGGCAGGACGTCATCGATTCGGGCTTCCAGATGGTGCTGGCCGATCCGAACCTGAACGACATCGAGATCTGGGAGTTCGTCAACGACTCCGGCGGCTGGTGGCACCCCGTGCACATCCACCTGGTCGACTTCAAGATCCTGGATCGCAACGGGAAGCCACCGAATCCCTGGGAGCTCGGCGGCAAGGACGTCGTCTTCGTCGGCGAGAACGAGACCGTCCGGCTGGTGATGAAGTTCGGCCCGCACACCGGCCGCTACATGATCCACTGCCACAACCTGGTCCACGAGGACCACGACATGATGTCGCAGTTCCGGGTGGACCCGCCCCACGACTACGACGACCCGATCTACGCAGATGCAGCCAGGTGGCTGCCGGCCGGACCACTCGGAGCCGACGATGCATGAGCCGGTCGTGGTGCCTCGCCGCAATCCGTCGTACGACGAGGACCCGGTCCCGCCCGGGGAGGAAGCCCTGTTCGGCTGGGGATCGGGGGCCGCGTTCCTCTGCGGGCTCACCGGCGTGGGCGAGCTGGTCGTCGTGCAGCAGCAGCTCGCCCACGGGTTCGGGTACGTGCTTCCCTATCTCGTCGCTGCCGTGCTCCAGCTGGGCATGGCCCGCTGGCTTTGGACCTCCGAGGGACCGGTCGCGCCCATGGCGGGCGTCATCCTGATGACCGTCCTGCTGGGCACCTTCGTCGTCGCGACGGCGAGCGGTGTCCCGGTCGGGCCGCATGGCGAGCCGGAGAAGGACGACCTGGTACGGATTCTGGTCACAATCGGACAGCTCGGCACCCTCTTGTTGCTGCTGGCAACGATGCAGGGACGACGCCGGCGCTGGGCTTTCAACACGATCCTGCTGGCTGGGGTGGCACTGTGGATCTTGCGGCTGACAGGCGCACTCGGCTGACCGCGGTCCGGCGTCGACGGTTGCTGCTGTCGATCGCCGGGCTGCTGGTCGTCCTGGTCGTGGTGCTGCTGCAGTTCGGCGAGCCGATGCGGGTGTCGTCGTCGAGCATGGAGCCGACGCTGAAGTCGGGCGACCAGATCCTGATCGCCACCCGGGCCTACAAGTCGCAGGGCCCGGCCCGCGGCGATCTGGTCGTCTTCGACGGACCCGACGGCGCGCTGGTGAAGCGGGTCGCCGCGATCGCCGGCGACGAGGTCGGGATCGAGGACGGGCAACTGGTCGTCAACGCTCGGATCGTGCCGGAGCGCGCTGTGGACCAGAGCACGGTCGACGGCATGTACTACGGACCGGTGACGGTGCCGTCCGGGAGCGTCTTCGTGCTCGGGGACAACCGCGCGAACTCAGTCGACTCCAGGACACTCGGGCCTGTGCCGCTGGACGCGTTGATCGGCCAAGTGAGGATCCGGCTGTGGCCGAGCCCCGGCGATCTCTAGACGCTTCTGACCTCGACGGCCGAGCGGATCGCCTCGATGACGGTGTCCACGGGCGAGTCCTTGTAGACGACCGCTACCGCACCGGCCGCCAGCGCCGCCAGCTCCTGGGCGCCACCGCTGGGGGCCGAGGTCCAGACCACGATGCGCACGGCCGGATCCGAGGTCAGCACCAGGCGGGTGGCGTTGACACCGTCGAGACAGGGCATCGCCAGATCCATCAGGACGACGTCAGGCTGCAGCCGGGCCGCGGCCTCGACTGCCTGCAGCCCGTCACTCGCCTCACCGACGACCTCGATGTCTGGCAGTCCGGACAACGCGAGGCGGATCGATTCCCGGACCAGTTCGTGGTCGTCGACGAGGAGGAGGCGGTTCGTCATGAGCTCAACAATTCCGCAATCCGTGCGCTCAGCACCATCCCCAATACAGGTTCCCAGGCCTGAGCGTTCAACTAGTTGGTGACGGGAGTCACGGAACGTGCTTATATGGACTTCGCAGGGGGCCGCGGGTGGGCGGATTCTGCGCGAGCCGGGGGGCTAGGGATGAATCAACGTTTTGGTATGACCACGGTCAGTGACCGCGATGGGCAGCGCACTGCCACCATTGTGGGGAGGGCGACCCGGGTGATGATCGTCGACGATCATCAAACCTTCGCCCAGCTGCTGGCGCTCGCGGTGAGCAGCCAGCCTGACTTCGAGTGCATCGGTACGGCGGGGACGGGGGCGGAGGCACTCAGGCTGGCGACCCAGCTGCTGCCTGACCTGGTGGTGATGGACATCGAGCTCGATCAGGAGAGCGGGCTCGACGTCACCCGCAAGCTGCGCGAGGCGGTGCCCAACGTCGTCGTGGTCGTCGTGACCGCGCACCGGGACGCCGACTGGGTGGTCCGGGCCGCGCAGGCCGGCGCGAACGCCTTCGCGCCGAAGTCCGGCGCGCTCGACGAGATGCTGACGATCCTTCGGGACGCCCGCAGCGGCGCGATGACGGTGGCCTCGTCCATGTTCGCCACCGTCCCTTCCAGGTCGCCGTCGGCCGATCCGGGGGCAGCCAGCCTCACCTCCCGGGAGCGGGAGGTGCTGACGCTGCTGGGGAAGGGAGTCGCTCCGGTGGCAGTCGCGCGACTGCTGGGCATCACGGTCAACACGGCCCGGGGCTATGTGAAGTCGATCCACGCCAAACTCGGCGTACGGTCGCAGCTCGAGGCGGTGCTCAAGGCTCAGCGCCTGGGCATCATCGAGACCTCCGATGACGCATGACAATGGGCCGAGGTCGCTGCGTCGTGCGGTCATCGCGCTGGTTCTGACGGCACTCTCGGCGTTCGTCCTGGTCGGCGTGGCGGCCGTGGTCGCGTCCCGCCAGATCGCCGAGCGGACCGCGCTGACCGAGGCCGAGCGGTCGGCCCAGACGCTCAGCAAGGTCGTCTTCGCACCGGCCATCCCGGCCGTCCTGGAGGGCGACCAGGCCGCGCACGTGCGGCTCGACGAGGCCGTCCACGCCCGCAAGGAGCACGGTGGGGTGGCCCGGATCAAGGTCTGGAGCCGCGAGGGCGTCGTGCTGTACTCCGATGCGCCGACCGCGGTCGGCCGGAGGTTCCCGCTGGACCAGGACATCGCCCTGGCGATCGACCACGGGACCAGCCAGACCGCGATCTCCGATCTGAGCGACGAGGAGAACTTCTCCGAACCGCGAGAGGTGCTCGGCGATCACCTGGTCGAGGTCTACGTGCCACTGGTGCTGGAGTCCGGCGGGACGCTCTGCCTGGAGGTCTACACGACGACTGCACGGGTCGATCGCGCCCGGACGGAGCTGACCGGCAGTGTGGTCACCTATGCCCTGCTGTCGCTGATGCTCCTGGTGCTCGCGCAACTGCCGATCTCGATCGGCCTGATCCGCCGGGCTTCCCGGGCAGACGCCGAACGGCGCCGACTGCTGGCGAACGCCCTGACCGCGTCCGAACGAGAACGCCAGTCGATCGCGCGTGACCTGCACGACGGGGTGGTCCAGGACCTCGCCGGCGTCAGCTATGCGATGGGTGCTCTGCGGACGGCTCTGCCGCCCGATACCACCCCCAGGGCCCGCGCGGCCTTCGACGGAGTAGCCACTACGGTCCGGTCCGCGGTGAGCTCCCTGCGGACGTTGATGGTGGACATCTATCCGCCGGACCTCACCGCGACGGGGTTGCCCTTCGCGATCGAGGATCTGGCCAAGCGGCTGCGGCGCAACGGGATCGACGTCTCGGTCAAGGTGGACATCGGTGACCAACTGCGGTCCGAACTGGCTGCCGCCATCTATCGCGCGGTCCGCGAGTGCAGCTCCAACATCGCGCGGCACTCCGGCGCCGGCCATGCCTGGATCGAGATCGGTGCCGACGATCGGCAGCTCGTGGTGCGGGTCGCCGACGACGGGCACGGCCTACATCCGGGCGACGACCCGGGGCCGGGTCACCTGGGCATTCAGCTGGTCCACGACGGCATCCGGGAGCTGGGCGGAGAGCTGACCATGGGACCACGGGCCGAAGGCGGCACCGAGGTGGTCATCCGCCTGCCCAGAACGGCCTGATGCGATCACCTCACCGCTCCACGGCTGTCACTTCGAAGGTTGCGGGGCGGTGCAGTCGATCTTCGGGTTCGCGCCGACGTAGTTCAGCGGTCCGGCGACGATGGTGACCAGAACAGTGCCGACCTTCGCGCAACTGGCGTCGGAACTGGAGAAGTAGTTCCGCTGTGCCGCCGCGGCGAGTCCGATCAGCAACCACACAAGGACAACGATCGTGATGATGCGTGAACCACTCGCTGTACGAGTAGCCATGTTTACCTCCTGGTGCCGGCGCACCCCCGTGGGTCTACGTTCTGGTGCCCGCCGCTGACGCAACGAAACCGGCTGACCTTCCTGTCGATTCCACCGGCCGTCGTTCGTCAAGGAAGAGAACGCTCACCCAAGGGCGGGTTCCGCGGGCGGTTTCGCCGCTCGCGCCAGACAAGGAGATGCGCCATGAGCAAGTACCTGTACCTCTACCGTGGACCGGCCACGCCGATGGAGGACTTCACGCCGGAGCAGGGCGAGGAGCAGATGAAGGCGTGGACCGACTGGATGGGCAAGGCGGCGGGGTCGATCGTGGACCAGGGCAATCCGCTGGTGCCGCGCGCGTCGGTCCGCGACGACGGCACGTCCGCCGAGCCGAGTGACCAGAACGGCTACACGATCGTCGAGGCCGACGACCTGGACGCCGCCCGCGCGCTGCTCGACGGCCACCCGTTCCTCACCGAGGGCAAGGGCCGGTTCGCGATCGAGATCTTCGAGGTCCAGCCGATGTAGTCGTCACACCTCGGCGAACTCGTAGTACGGCTTGATCTCGGTGTTGACGAAGTTGCCGATGCTTGGCGAGGCCAGCAGGCCGGCGTACGTCGGTTGGGGGACGTCGAAGTAGTGGTAGATGCTGCCGTTCACGTACTCAAGCTCGAGGGTGCGGGTGGAAACGCTGTACCCGACCGTGCGGATGCTGGCGGACTCCACGGGTCGTCGTCTCATCCGGCCAAGCCTTTCACGTGCTGGTCGTAATCCGGGCGAGGACGCGGGCGAGGTCGCCGACGGCGGCGTGGAGCTGGCCGAGGACCGAGTCGTCGAGGGTTGGAGGGGGCTCCTCGGCGCCTAGGTTCGCCGTGAACCTGGCGCGGGCGTCGGGAGGCGCCAGGTTGAGTGAGGTGTCGAGGGCCTCCTGAAGTTGCGGGCTGGGCACCATCTCCGGGCGCTCACGCCACTTGGCTACGGTGCGGGCCGAGACGCCGAGGTGCTCGGCGAACGCCTCGTTGGTCTGGCGCATCGCCGCCCGCAAGGCGTGCGCGTGTCTGCCGGTCCACTGGTCGATGACTGTCATCGGCTCGCTCCTCGCGAATCTCGATCACTCCCTGCAATCAGGTTACGGCGATCCAGTGATTGGCGGGTGCGCTTTCAGTGCCCTGTGGATACAGGTCCGGTTCATGGTCGGTCGCGCCCGGCGAGCGTTGACTGGGCCCATGGACGAGATCAGCGGTAGACCGACGGCGCTGCTCAGGCGGCGCCATCTGAAGGTTGCCACCCAGGCGGGACCACGCTGCTTCCAGTTGGTGCGGCATGTCGACGTCTCCGGCGTGAGCGGCACCGGCGTGGTCGCGGAGGGCGTCGAGTGGTCCGACGGCACGGTGACCCTGCACTGGGGCGGCCGATACCCGACCACCACGGTCTGGCAGGACGGTATCGACGCCCTCCTGACCATCCACGGCCACAACGGCGCCACCACCATCAGGTGGCTCAGCCGGTGAGGGAGCGGAGGGCTCGGCGGGAGGGGCTGAGGGTGACCGGCTTGTAGGGGCAGCGAGCGTCGGTGAGGGTTTCGTAGGCGCGGATCGCGCGGTTGGCGGCGTCCCAGCCTTGCTCGGCGGGGCTCTTGCCGCGGCCGCGGTTGCGGACCAGGGCGCCGTAGAAGGCCGAGCAGAAGACGGTCGCCTCGTACCAGCCGATCACCGTGCTGGTGCCGATATAGGTGATGTCGTCCTGCAGACAGTCCCGGATGGCGCGTTGCCACTTGCCGATGCCGGTCTTGCAGCCGTCGGCGATCACCACCCCGCTGCAGATCCCCCACTGGCGGTCCACGAACCAGTCCGCGAGCGCGTTCAGCGAGACCTGCGTCTCCCCGTCCGTGCTCAGAAACGACGGCTCCTCGCTGTGGTCACCGTGTGCCATCACGTGCAGCACGGTCGAGGGTGTGGTCAGCGCGGAGAAGGCGGTCTCGTGGTCGCGGGTGCGGACGAAGTTCACGTCGATCACCGGACGGTTCCAGCCGGCGTTGATGTTGCTGGTGATGCCCTGCACGAAGGTCATCGACGCGTCGAAGGAGCTATCGAGTCCGAGGTCCACCAGCGTGATCAGTCGGTTCTTCATCGCCCACCCCTCCGCGTGCTGATCCCCGCCTCCGAGGGGTACCGACCCATCATGACCCAGCCCGGCGACAGTTTCCGCCCGATGTCCACCGATACCGTGGCGGCAGCAGAAACCCAGCGGAGGATGCCCGATGAGTGAACTCGCCCCGACCGTCACGCTGAGCAACGGAGCCGCGATGCCGCGGCTCGGACTCGGCACCTCACCGATGAACGACGCGGACGCCGAGCGGGCCGTAGGAGAGGCTTTGGAGCTCGGGTACCGCCTGATCGACACGGCGGAGAACTACCGCAACGAGGTCGGCGTCGGCCGCGCACTGAAGAACATTCCGCGCGAGGAGGTCTTCGTCACGTCGAAGTTCAACAAGCGGTGGCACAGCGTGGAGGGCGCGCGGACCGCGTTCGAGGCGAGCGCCGAGAAGCTGGGCGTGTCCTACCTCGACCTGCTGCTGATCCACTGGCCGAACCCGGACCAGGACCGGTACGTCGAGGCCTGGCGCGGGTTGATCGCCCTGCGCGAGGCCGGGCTGGTCCGGGCGATCGGGACCTCCAACTTCAAGCCGTCCCACCTGCAGAGGCTGATCGACGAGACCGGCGTCGCTCCGGAGGTGAACCAGATCCAGCTGAGCCCGCTGTGGACCAAGCAGGAGAGCCGCGACTTCCATGCCGAGCACGGCATCGTCACCGAGGCCTGGAGTCCCATCGGCAAAGGTGGCGATCTCCTGAACCACCCGAGCGTCGTCGAAGCCGCCCGGGCGCACGACAGGACGCCTGCCCAGATCGTGCTGCGGTGGGAGGTCCAGCTGAACGTAGTACCGATCCCTAAGTCGTCTGACAGGACACGGCTGGAGCAGAACCTCTCGGTGTTCGACTTCGAGCTCACCGACGACGAGCTGGCGAAGCTGTCGGCGCTGGACGGCTCGGGTTCAACCCCTGCCGACTCGGACCGGGCCGGGCACTGACGCTGCTACTTCTCGACAAGGTGGTGCGCGACGTAAGCGGCAGCCTCTGTTCGGTTCTGGAGGCCGAGCTTGGACAAGACGCTGGCGACATGGTGTTCGACGGTTCGGCGACTGAGGTAGAGGCTCGCGGCGATCTCTGGATTCGACAGGCCCTCCGCCAACACACCTAAGACGTCGCGCTCGCGCTTGGTGAGAACGCCGAGCCCCCTCGGCCCTTTGCGACCCGCGGTGGCGCCGACAGATTCAAGCCAGGTGGCGGCCGCATCGGCATCCCGGGCGGCGCCCAGATCCTCGAAGACGGTCAAGGCGACGCGTGCTTCGTCCACAGCGGACTCCAGCTGCTCGGTCGACATCGCGACGGCTTGTGCCAGCCGAGTGCGAGCAACTTCGAGCGGCATCTCGAGCCACGCGTACTGCGCGTCCGCTGCGGCCAGGTGATCCTGTGCGGCGTCGTTGTCGCCCGCCGCGAGCAACGCCCGTCCCAGTAGCCGCTCGGCCCGGGCCTTGATCAGAACACTGTCTGCGCGGACGCCGACGGTGGCGAGATGCCTGCCTTCGTCGGAGGCACTGCCGAAATCACCGCCGGCCAGGTAGGCCTCGCCGAGCACCTCCCGAAGGCAAGACTCCTCGATGTAGCGACCCTCCAGGTTGTCGAGCTGTCGTCGGGCCATTGCGACCGCCGTCGCTGTCTCGCCGGCCGCCAGGTGAGCGGCGGTCAGAACGGGCCGTACGACGAGGCGATCCTCGTACCCGGCCAGAAGCCGACGAGCCTCATCAACGCGTCCTTGAGCAAGCCGGAGATCCGCCAGATAGGCAGCCACCTCTGCTTGAACCGCCGGCAGGGAATCACCAGCCAGCTCCCCCGCCGCCGCAAGCTCAGTCTCGGCTCTGACCCAGTCCCCGGTAGCGACCAGTACTGCGCCGTACGAGGCCCGGCAGATCGCGTGCAGGTATGGGCAGCCATATCGTTCTGTGAAGTCGGCCAGAGACCGGATCCATTGCACGACCCGGAGGAAATCCGCGCCGCGCACACACGACTGCATCAACATGCGGCCGGCGAAGACCACCGTGTCCAGGTTCATGGGCTGGGCGACGAGCGCGCCGGCCAACGCCTCGTCCAGCATGGCCGCGCCCTCGGTCACGCGGCCGAGATCGATCAAGGCCGAGCCCCACATGCTCAGCCCGTGGAGCTGCAGGTCGCGGTCATCGGCATCCTGGCCGGCTCGCAGGATTCGTTCGGCCCAGGCGGCGACTTGCAGAGGGTCCTCTTCCGCCGCGCCCCTGGCCACAAGGGTCCACGCCGTGACAACCGGGTCGTCCAGAATCAGCGAGAGCTCAACCGCACGCGCCACCCACTCTTTCGCGACGGCTGAGTTCCCTGCATTGGCGTCGTAGAGCACGGCGAGCCGGACGGTCACCCGGGCCGCCCGTACCGGGTCGGCTTGAGCGGAGGCTGCAAAGGCCCGTTCCCAACAGGAGAAGGCGCCGCGGATGTCGCCCAGCCACCAGTGCGCGGCCGCCAGACCCGACAAACTGTCGGCGGTCTCATCGACCCCGACCAACTCGCCGAACGCGGCCCGCGCCCCCACCCAGTCCCCGTCGGCAAGTGCGGCCTCACCTACCTCGAGGAGATCAACCATCTCCCTCACACCACCGAAGGTACGTCAGCCCCGCTTCCACCGCCCAGTCCAGCCAACAGCGAAGCGAGGACGGACTCTTCGTGAACGGCGACTCCGCGCAGCCGCATGGCGGCGGAGTGGCCGGAAAGGAACCCGCTGATGCCGCCGGTGAACAACCGCATGATGGCGACGTGACCTGCGGCCTCATCGTTGATGGCACAGAACTCCCCGCTCAGATCTCTTCCTCGTCGGTGATCCGGTGGGTTCCGGTGTGGTCGACGCGGAACTTGAAGCCGTGGCGGGTGGTCCATACCAGCGCGTGGCCGTCGATGGGTCGGACCTTCCAACCGCCGCGGGTCTTTACCCTGTGGCTGAAGCGCCGCAGGGGTCTGAGGTTGCTCGTGCTGGTTTGTCCCGGCGGCCCGGTCGGGTCGAACGGCATTACGTGGTCGAGGTCGGTGCTGTTGGTCGTTTCGCCCGCACCAAACGGGAACTGCTCGACCGGGTAGGTGAGCTTGACGCGTTCCCTGATCCGACGTGGTATTTCGTAGGCGTTCACGCTGAGGTGATCCTTGAGGTCGATCACCGGCTGGACGTCGATGTGGTCATGACCAAGCAACTCGGCCAGCTTTGCGGCAAACACCGGCCCGAAGCCTTCGACGCGCGTGACTCCCCCACCGGCAAGGAGCGTCTCGTCGGTGATGTGGAGGTAAATCTTCGTCCGCCCGGGTCTACGTCGGGCTCTGCGCCGAGGACCGCGACCGGTTGTGTCGCCCGGGCTCGGCCCATCCGCGTCGCCTCCGACAGAGCTCTCGCCGGGGTCACAGGTGGCGGTGTCGGCGGCTTCCTTGATCGCGGCCAACCTCGCGGCGAGGTCCCGTCGTGCGGCAAAGTCCATGCCGCGCACGGTCTCTTCCGCAGTGCCTCTCCTCTTGCCACGGCTGGGTGGTGGGGGCGGATCGAGCGGGTGACCGGGCTGGCTCGGGTCGGGCGCATCCCGATCGGCTTCGGCGTCGGGGCCGGGTTCGTCGGCTAGGAACAGGTCAGCAGCCGGCTGACCATCGCGGGTCACCTCGTCTGCCTGCAATTCATCGGCCCGCTCGCTGTCGATCTGCCGGCGGTCATCCGTGCTCGGGGCGTCCCCGGCGCTGGGTATGTCAGCCGCTTGCGCAGGCTCGCCGGTCCGCTCGCCGGTCCGCTCGCCGTCAGCTCCGGCCGACTCGCGGTCTACGTTGGGCGCGCTGGCTCCGGCCGGTGCAGCGTCCGCTCCACCGTGATCGCGAAGCCCGGTGGACTTAGCTCGTGCCGGGCCTTCACCCTGTTCACTCGGCTCGGTCGGCGTTTGGCTGGTGGCGAGATATTGGGCTACCTCCAGCAACTCGTGAGCGAAGGCAGGGTCGGCGAGGATGCCTAGCGCCTTGGCCCGACGCAGGTCGAGGGGATCGGTGTCACCCATGGCGGCCAGGCCGTCGGCGATCTGGGCAATGATGGCATCGAAGCGGATCACATCGCCGGTAGCCGCCTTGGCGAACAGCTTGGTGGTGCCGTGCTCATCGGAACGCCCCGGCCAAACGCCACGTTCCCTCACCTTCTGTTCGCTGGCAGCGCGGGCCGCGGCGGGGTCGGCATCCCAGATCGAAGCCTTGACGATGTTGCTCACCTGGATCGCACTCAGGCTGTCCACGATCCCCGCGACCCGCGCATCGACCAGCGCGGCCGCTTCTACCGACAGCGGCAGGCACGCGGTCGCGATCAACCGGGCCTTCCATGCCGTCGCCTGACCCGACTCCACTCGCGCCCAGGTCAGCGGCAACCGGTGCCGCAGCGCGAGCGCCTGACCGATGAACCTAGCCCCCGACTCCGATGTCACGCCGAGCATCGCCGCGAACTCTGCGACAGCGAACTCGGCGATAGCTGGGCAGCCGGCCCCGCCATACACCACGCCGCGTTCACCACCAGGCTGGTCATCGGGGACCCTTGCCGGGCTGGGGAACAGGTCGGCATAGTGCACTGCGAGCTGGAGGAGCTTGACCTCAGATTCGCGTTGCAAGGCGTGCCACTCACCGGTCGCGGCGAGTGTCTCGGCCGCGGCCAACTGGGTCACATCCTCTACGAACATGTGTTCGAGTCTACGCTGACTGATTAACTGACCGCAAACCCACGGTCAGCCGTTTTCCCTTATCCACAAGGGGAAACATCACATCAGAATCAGGGCTGGATCGAGTAGCGTTGCCACCGAACACCTTTGCCAGGAAGTTGACTGTCGGAGGGCTCGGAGCCTGTCCGGAACCGTCTGGGGCCCGAGGCAACCTTCGGGTGCTGCAGTTAACGTTGACGGCATCGGCATCCACGAGGCCGTGGTTTCTCGGGCTGTGTATAACTTCCGCCGGCAAACCGCTCGTGTTCCTAGAATCATGGGATGGCAGCAAACGACGCAGAGATTCCCACAGTCGACGACGTACGACGCGACCCGGCCGCGGTGCTGGCGAGGTTCCGCGACGAGAGCAGCTTCGCCTTCTCCTTCGGTGATGACGGCAAGCCCGAAGCCGTTCTGCTGACTTTTGATGAGTACGAGGATCTCGGCGGACTCGACAAGTTTGCCGCCACTGGCGAGCCGTTCACGCCCGACGCGATCAGCGTTCAGTTGCCGGCGATCGTCGAATCCATCCGCGCCGGCAGCTTCACCGCCCCGATCCTGTGGAGCGACTCGACAGAGCCCGCGGCCGTGATCATGTCGCCGCAGCAATACCGCCACCTCCGCGGCGACGACGAACCACCTGCCGGCCAGGTGGACGACCCCACAACCCGCACCTACAACACCAAACCGCTCTCGACCAGCCGTGCGATGACCCTGGATGAGTTCGCCGCGATGATGGGGCCTGAGACGGAACGAGTGCTCGAGGAGATACGCCGCGAGGACGATGAACGGAAGTGACCAGTCAGCCAGCGGTCGAGCTGCTGATCGGCGAACTGTTCCAAGAGGACTTCCTGCGTAAGCAGATCGTTCGTGAGATGTCTGATTTGATGTCGGGGCGGTCGGACGGGCATCACGTCCTCGGATACGAAGCTGGCGAGGGGGACCTTCGCGATTGTGTGTCGTCCAAGCTGCAGTCTGATCCACAGCAGAAGGCCGACCACCGGCTGACCTTCCGCGAGATCCCGGCAATGAACCTCGAAGGACCCCTGAACGGCCGCGAACTCCTTGCCGTACGCCCGCGCCACGGCGCCGGCAACGTATACGAACAAACCAGCGCACGGCTCGATCGAGACTTACAGAGCAAGCAGCCCGACCTAGACCGATTCGGCCACCGGCCCGCGTCCTCCGGCGGCAACGAAGCCCAACGCCAAGCTGAGCGCGACATGCAACGCGCCATCGCGCACGCCTGGACCGGCCAGAAGCCGCTCACCACCTCCAGACCTCTTGCGACTACCCAGTTCGGTGCTCGCGGCCCGCGACCAACACCCGCAACAATCCCTACCCGAGAGCGCTAAACCGCAAGCCCGCCTGTGTAACGCCCGAAGTAGCCGCGCGACATCCCGGATGGAGCCGGGGTTCTTCCTCGCCCATCTACAGGGGGGTTCATCATGTCGGTGACCAAGCAGGCGAAACACTGCCAAGACCTCATCCTCTGGAAGATGGGCTGAAGCCGCCGACGGCTAGCGGTAGACGCGCTGCGGCCCCCGGGGAGGTGGAACCCGCCGGGGGCCGTGGCGCTTTCACTTAGGGGTGTCAGCTGCAGCCGGACGTGCTGCCGCAGCCTTCGCAGACGTAGCAGGAGCCGCTAGGGCGCATCTTGGTACCGCAGGTGAAGCACAGGGGTGCGTCCACCGAGGTCCCGGTGATGAGCTCGAACATCTCGGCGGTCGTGCGGACCTCCGAGGTGTCGAGCGTCTTGGCCGACGCTGCCTCCTCGACGGGCTTCTCGGCGGCCGGCTCGACCGCCTTCAGGGACTCGGCCTCGGACACCTCCACCGGGGCCTCATACGAGCCGGTGTCGAGCTGCCGGGAGCGCTCGTCGGCCGAGTAGATGCCCAGGGCCGCACGGTCGTCGAACGGTAGGTAGTCCAGGGCCAGACGGCGGAAGATGTAGTCCATGATCGACTGCGCCATCCGCACGTCCGGGTCGTCGGTCAGACCGGCCGGCTCGAACTTCAGGTTGGTGAACTTCTGGACGTAGGTCTCCAGCGGCACACCGTGCTGCAGGGCGACCGAGATCGCGATCGAGAACGCGTCCATCACACCGGCCAGGGTCGAACCCTGCTTGCCCATCTTCAGGAAGACCTCGCCCAGACCGTCGTCCGGGTAGGAACCGGCGGTCATGTAGCCCTCGGCGCCACCGACGCTGAAGGACGTGGTGCGGGACGGGCGCGACTTCGGCAGACGCTTGCGGGTCGGCCTGTACTCGATGATCTTCTCGACGACCGGCGCTTCCGCGGCCGCAGAAGCCTTGGCGGACTTGGAGTCCGACAGCGGCTGGCCGACCTTGCAGTTGTCGCGGTAGACGGCCAGAGCCTTCAGGCCGAGCTTCCAGCCCTGGAAGTAGACGTCGGCGATCTCTTCGACCGTCGCAGTCTCAGGAAGGTTGACGGTCTTCGAGATGGCACCCGACAGGAACGGCTGCGCGGCCGCCATCATCCGGACGTGGCCCATCGGCTTGATGGCCCGCTCGCCCATCGCGGTGTCGAAGATCTCGTAGTGCTCGGTCTTCAGACCCGGTGCGTCGACGACGTGGCCGTGCTCGGCGATGTACTCGACGATCGCCTCGATCGTCTCCTCGGTGTAGCCGTACTGACGCAGCGCCCGCGGCACCGTCTGGTTGACGATCTGCATCGAGCCGCCGCCGACCAGCTTCTTGAACTTGACCAGCGAGAAGTCCGGCTCGATACCGGTGGTGTCGCAGTCCATCATGAAGCCGATGGTGCCGGTCGGCGCGAGCACGGAGGCCTGCGCGTTCCGCCAGCCGTTCTTGGCGCCGAGCTTCAGCACGCCTTCCCAGGCTGCCGTCGCGTGCTTCTGCACGTCCTTGTCGATCTCGTGGATCGTCCGGATCGCGTCGTTGGCCGCGGCGTGCTTGCGCATCACCCGGGTGTGCGCGTCCTTGTTCCGCTCGAACCCGTCGTACGGGCCGACGACGCCGGCCAGTTCGGCCGAGCGCTTGTACGACGTACCTGTCATCAGCGAGGTGATAGCGCCCGCCAGTGCGCGACCACCGTCCGAGTCGTAGGCGTGGCCGGTCGCCATCAGCAGTGCGCCGAGGTTGGCGTAGCCGATGCCGAGCTGCCGGTAGGCGCGGGTGGTGTCGCCGATCGCCTCGGTCGGGAAGTCGGCGAAGCAGATCGAGATGTCCATCGCGGTGATGATCAGCTCGACCGCCTTGACGAAGTTCTCCGAGTCGAAGGAGTCGTCGTCGGTCAGGAACTTCATCAGGTTCAGCGAGGCCAGGTTGCAGGACGAGTTGTCCAGGTGCATGTACTCCGAGCACGGGTTGGACGCGGTGATCCGGCCCGTCTCCGGGGTGGTGTGCCAGTCGTTGATGGTGTCGTCGTACTGCAGCCCTGGGTCGGCGCAGGCCCACGCGGCGTGCGAGATCTTGTCGAACAGCTCGCGGGCGTCGACCGTCTCGATGATCGAGTTGTCGATCCGGGCGCGCAGCCCGAACTCGCCCTTCTCCTCGACCGCGCGCATGAACTCGTCCGTCACCCGGACCGAGTTGTTCGCGTTCTGGTACTGCACCGAGGTGATGTCGCGGCCGCCGAGGTCCATGTCGAACCCGGCGTCGCGGAGAACCCGGATCTTCTCCTCCTCGCGCATCTTGGTCTCGACGAACTCCTCGATGTCCGGGTGGTCGACGTCCAGCACGACCATCTTGGCCGCGCGCCGGGTGGCGCCACCGGACTTGATCGTGCCGGCCGACGCGTCCGCGCCGCGCATGAAGCTGACCGGGCCCGAGGCGGTGCCGCCGGACGACTGCAGCAGCTCCTTGGAGGAACGGATCCGGGACAGGTTCAGACCGGCACCGGAGCCGCCCTTGAAGATCAGGCCCTCTTCCTTGTACCAGTTCAGGATCGAGTCCATCGAGTCGTCCACGGCGAGGATGAAGCAGGCCGACACCTGCTGCGGCGAGGACGTGCCGACGTTGAACCAGACCGGCGAGTTGAAGCTGAAGTACTGGTGCAGCAGCATCCAGGTCAGCTCGTGCTCGAACACCTCGGCATCGGCCGGGGACGCGAAGTACCCGTAGTCCTCGCCGGCCTTGCGGTAGGTCTTGACCACCCGGTCGAGCAGTTGCTTGAGGCTCCACTCGCGGTTGTCGTGGCCGACGGCGCCGCGGAAGTACTTGGTGGTGACGATGGTGGAGGCATTCACGCTCCAGTAGTCGGGGAACTCGACCCCGCGCTGCTCGAAGACGGTCTCACCCGTCTTCCAGTTCTGCTGCACGACGTCGCGACGCTCCCACGTCACCTCGTCGTACGGGTGGATCCCCTCGGTCGTGAAGATGCGCTCGATGGTGAGTCCCGCGGGTGCGTTCTTGCGCCCCCGGAACCCGGCCGCCGACCGCTTGGTCGGCCCCGAGTGGCCGGTCACCGTCTCTGTCATGGTTGCTCCTCGCCCTGTGTCTGCCCTGTGTCTGCACTGCCGCGGCCTGTCGGGGCCGCCCCGTTGGTCGTGCCTGTACTGCGTACCGCTGGTTGCTGCAATTCCCCGATTTATGTCTGCTGGGTCGGCTTCAGCGGGCGGGGCTCGGTGCCCTCGGGCTCCTTCTCGGCCCGGAGCAGCGCGATCTCCGTCTCGAAGTCGTCGGCCGACTCGAACTGCCGGTAGACGCTCGCGAAGCGCAGGTACGCGACCTCGTCCAGCTCCCGGAGCGGTCCGAGGATCGCCAGTCCGACCTCGTGCGCGGGCACCTCCGGCGAGCCGCTGCCTTTCAGCGCGTCCTCGACCTGCTGGCCCAGCCGGGCCAGGGCGTCCACGTCGACCGGCCGGCCCTTGCAGGCCTTGCCGACTCCCCTGATGACCTTCTCCCGGCTGAACGGCTCGGTGGCGCCGGAGCGCTTCACGACCGTGAGCTGCATCTGCTCGACGGTGGTGAACCGCTTCTCGCAGACCGGGCACTGCCGCCGGCGGCGGATCGCTCCGCCGTCCTCGGCGACCCGGCTGTCGACCACCCGGGAGTCAACGTGCCGGCAGTAGGGACAATGCACGACGACCACTCCTCCCTGTGGATCAGCTGGGGACAACTTGTGTATGACCTGTGTGTACTAACCACTACCTGTGGATGACTTACACGGGTGTAACTACTACATCTAGGGATGCTACGTCCCTGCTCCGACAGTTTGCAAGAACGATCGGATCTCGCGCGCGTCTCTTTGTTCCAACACCCGCGCGGCCCCGTGTAGTCCCGCGTGGCGCCACCGCAACGGCCCCGGACAGGCGCAGAATACGGCGCCGGAGCACCCCCCGGAGGGGTCTCTCGGAGGGCGCCGCAGAAGTCGAAATCGCAGCCCCGGTCCGCCCCAGCACATGCTGGTGGAACAGTCGCCGGTACCCGTCGCGGGAGCGGCAGCAGGGGCGGGCAGCGACGCCCAGCGCCTCTCTCTCGAGCTCCTCGTCAGTCATGCGGCCGGCACATCATGCCGGACCCCGGACGGGCAGTTCGGATGCATGAGGATGTCGGTATGAAACCGGTCATCCTGGACGTCGACACCGGGCTCGACGACGCCTGTGCGCTGCTGCTTGCTGCCCGACACCCCGACCTGGAGCTGAAGGCGGTGACCTGCGTCGGCGGCAACGTTGGCCTGGACGAGGTCGTCATCAACACGCTCACCGTACTGGAGGCAGCCGGCCGCCCGGACGTCCCAGTGGCCCGCGGCGCGGCCTTGCCGCTGCTGCAGCCGGTGCGGGCCGCGCCGCACGTGCATGGCACCGACGGCCTCGGCGACCTGGACTGGCCCCGATCAGCCCGTACTCCGGACGCGCGCCACGCGGTCGAGTTGCTCCGCGACGTGCTCCTGGAGGCGGTCCGGAGCGGCGAGAAGGTGACGCTCATCCCGCTGGCCCCGATGACGAACATCGCGCTGCTGCTGAGGACTTACCCCGATGCCGCCGCGGGGTTGCGGGAGATCGTCTTCATGGGAGGCGCCGCCGGAATCGGCAACGCGACCGCCTCGGCCGAGTTCAACATCTGGACCGATCCGGAAGCCGCGGCGATCGTGCTCAGCGCGGCGGGAGACCTCGGCGTACCGGTGACCATGTACGGGCTGGACGTGTTCTACGACGTGGAGATCTCGCTGGAGGAGGCTCGTGCGCTCGAGGGTTCGACGTCCGCCTCGCTGGCGCGGGCGCTGATCGAGAAGCGGAGCCAGCTCTACCGGGCGAAGGCCGCGAGCATCGGCGACGGTGGCGCGGTCTGCGCCGTGATCGACCCGGCGGGCCTGACCACGCAGGCGTTCCCGCTCCGCGTCGAGCTGTCCGGCAATTGGTCACGAGGTCGCACGATCGTGGACACCCGGGACTGGTCGGGCGATCTGACGAGCGACCCGCACGGCGCGGCGCCGACCGTAGTACAGGTCGCTACGGCAGTAGACGGGCGGCGCTACGCGGATCTTTGGCTCCGAACGGTGAAGTAGGGGGTTGTTCGATTGCGTGCGAACGTGATCGAATTGCAAACGTTTGCCGTCTCTGAGGGAGCGCTTGTGCCAACTGCCAACGAAGCACGCCGTCGCTATGCCGTGGTCGGATTGGGGGCTCGGGCGCAGACCTTCGTGGACGCGCTGGCCGGCCCGTACGCCGATCGCGCGGAGCTGGTGGGATTCTGCGATGTGAACCAGACGCGGATCGCCGTCCACAATCGGTGGATCGCCGAACGCTACGGATACGCCGCGGTCCCGCAGTACGAGGCAGGTGATTTCGGCCGGATGCTCGAGGAGCAGCGGGTCGACGTCGTGGTGGTGACGTCGATGGACCGGACCCACGACGACTACATCGTGGCCGCGCTGGAGGCGGGGCTCGACGTGGTCACCGAGAAGCCGATGACGATGGATCCGGTGCGGTGCCGGCGGATTCTCGACGCGGCTGAGAAGTCGTCCGGCTCGGTCCGGGTGGCATTCAACTACCGCTACAACCCGGTGCACGAGAAAGTGCGTGAAGTCCTCGCCTCGGGCGCGATCGGCGACATCGGCTCGGTGCACTTCGAATGGCTGCTCGACGTGCGGCACGGTGCGGACTACTTCCGCCGCTGGCACCGGGACAAGGCGAACGCCGGTGGCCTGATGGTGCACAAGGCGACGCACCACTTCGACCTGGTGAACTGGTGGATCGACTCCGAGCCGGTCAAGGTGTACGCCGACGGAAAGCTCTTCTTCTACGGCGACGAGAACGGCAAGCGCCGCGGATTGGCCAGAGACTACGACCGCGCGGACGGCTCGGCCGAGGCCAAGGACGATCCGTTCGCGATCAAGCTGGCCGCGTCCGAGAAGTTGCGTGAGCTCTATCTCGAAGCCGAGCACGAGGACGGGTACCACCGGGACCAGAACGTGTTCGCGCCGGGAATCACCATCGAGGACGACATGGCGGTGCTGGTGCGCTATTCGTCGGGCGCTTCGCTCAGCTATCACCTCACGGCGTACTCGCCTTGGGAGGGTTACCGGATCGGGTTCAACGGGAGCGCTGGACGGCTGGAACTACTGGTTCGCGAGAACACGTTCGCGACGCCTGCCGAGGAGCAGGAGCACTCGACCGCTGTACAACATGGCGATGCGAAGCCGGGTGAGACCGAGGCTCTGCTGACGATTCACCCGCTGTGGGAGCCGCCGCAGACGCTGCTCCACCACGAACTGGGTCAGGGTCATGGCGGGGGCGATGCGCGTCTGCTGGAGTCTCTGTTCGGCGACGGCGACGAAGATCCCCTGGGTCGCAGCGCCGACCACCACGACGGCGCCCGTTCACTGCTGGTCGGCCTGGCCGCCAACCAGTCCTTCGAAACCGGTCAGGCGGTGGACGTCTCCGCGCTGCTCGCCCAGTAGAACAACCGGAAGGGCGGGGTCAGCGGGTCGGGATTTGGAGGGTTTGGCCGGGAGTGATGTCGGCGGGGCCGCGGAGGTTGTTGAGGTCCGCGATCTTCTCGACGACGGTGGCCGGGTTCTCGGTCGGGTTGGTCTCCTGGGCGATCGACCAGAGGCTCTGGCCGGCGCCGACCTCGACGGAGATGGTGTGGGTGAACTGGGGTTCGGGCTCGAGGACGCCGGCCACACGCAGGCCGAGAACGGCGATCGCCGCGCCGAAGATCAGCACCGAGACCGTGCTGAGCACCACCTGACCGCGCCGGGTCAGGCGGAGGGCCGGCGGCTCGATCTCCGCCACTCGGGTCTGGGCGCGGCGCCCGAGGTCGTCGCCGGAGCACGCGCGGACCGGGATGCGCTCGGTCGTCGTACCGGCGATCCGTCGGCGACGGGTCGGGCGCGTGCCGTCGACCTCGGGCGCAACTGTCACCTGAGGCGTCGCGCCTGCTGCCAGGGCCGCTGTACTCATCGGATCCTCCAGACCTCGTTCAGACCTCGTGCTGCGGTGTCGATCTCTGTCTACCGGCCGCCGCCGACAGTTTTCGTTCGCCGCCCGGCCCGAACACCTGTTCGATCGAACGCCTGTACGAATGATTAACCGACGACCACGACGAGCGCAACCATTTCCAACCAGGACACGCCGGGGAAATTCCCGGCCGGCAACCCGTCGCGCTCACGCCCATAACCCGACACGCGAACAAACGTGCGAACCGACACGCCTTCGAACAGATGTTTGAACAATCTCAGGATTCGGTCTACGGTCTTCTCAGTCGATGAAGCAAGGCCGGCGCCCGACTGCCGGCCCGACCCGAGGAGTTGCCACCGATGGCCAGGACGCCGAGCGGTTCCAGCAAGGACGATCGCACCACTGCGGGGGTCACCGACCAGACCGTGTCCGAGCTGCCCGACGGTCCAAGCGACGCCACCGGTCTGACCCCGCGCCAGCGCCGGGTCCTCGACGTCATCCGCGACTCGGTGGACAGCCGGGGCTACCCGCCCTCGATGCGGGAGATCGGCGAGAAGGTCGGGCTGACCAGCTCCTCCTCGGTGTCGCACCAGCTTCGGGTGCTGGAGCAGAAGGGACTGCTCCGCCGCGATCCGAACCGCCCGCGGGCGATCGAGGTCCGCTACCCCAACGAGGTCGCCGACTCGGCCCGGCGGGGCTCCCTCGGCGCGGTCCGCCAGACCTCGTACGACGAGACCGGTGCGGGCGACGCGCACCCGGACGCGGTGAACGTGCCGGTCGTCGGCCGGATCGCCGCCGGTGGCCCGATCCTCGCGGAGCAGGACATCGAGGAGGTCTTCCCGTTGCCTAGGGCAATGGTCGGTGAGGGCACCTTGTTCATGCTGAGGGTCAAGGGTGAGTCGATGATCGACGCGGCGATCTGCGACGGCGACTGGGTCGTGGTCCGCCAGCAGCCAACCGCGGAGAACGGTGACATCGTCGCCGCCATGATCGACGGCGAGGCGACGGTGAAGACGTTCAAGAAGACCAAGAACGAGATTCTGCTGCTGCCGCACAACCCCGCTTTCGAGCCGATCGACGGCAAGGACGCCACCATTCTCGGGAAGGTCGTAACAGTTCTGCGGCGTGTCTGACATCTCAGACGGCGAGCGGAGTCGGCGTTGTCATGTCACGATTGAGATATGACGACTGTCTATGACTTCAGTGCCACACGGATCGAAGGCAATGAACAGTCTCTTGCCGACTTCCGTGACCAGGTGCTCCTGGTGGTGAACACGGCATCGCAGAGCCCGTATACGCCGCAGTATTCGGGCCTGCAGAAGCTGTACAAGACGTACCGCAAGCAGGGGTTCTCGGTGCTCGGGTTTCCCTGCGACCAATTCGGTCACCAGGAGCCGGGCGACGAGAACGAGATCGCGAACTTCTGCTCGACGATCTATCACGTGACGTTCCCGATGTTCGCCAAGATCGATGTCAACGGTTCGCGCACGCTGCCGTTGTTCAATTGGTTGAAACGCGAGCAGGGTGGGTTGCTCGGCGGGCGGATCAAGTGGAGCTTCACGAAGTTCCTGGTCGGGCGCGACGGGAGTGTGATCGCGCGGTATGCGCCTGTTCATACGCCGGACAAGCTCGCCGACAAGGTCGAGGCGGCGCTCGCCGTTCCTGCTCCCAGCACGCGCGAAACGAGCGATTGATCAGAGGGTGACCGATTCGGGGTCCATGTCCAGGCGGAGGCCCCGCCAGACGGGATGGCGGAGGCGGCCGTCGCCGGCCCAGCCGGAATAGGTGACCTCGGCGACCAGGAGCGGGTCCAGCCAATGGGCGGCCCGGCGGTCGGGACCGGGCACGGACGAGACGTCGAAGGGTGGATGGTCGATCTCGAGGGCGGCCAGTTCGGCGCTGAGGATCTCGAGAATGGCGAAGTCCAGGCCTGAGCCGACCTTGCCGATCAGCACGAGCTCGCCGTCGCGGTAGGCGCCGCAGTAGAGCGAACCGATCCTGCCCTCGCGGTTGCCCTCCCCCGGATGCCAGCCGCACAGGATCACGTCCCGGGTCTGGACAGGTTTGACCTTCACCCAGTCCGAGCTGCGTCTGCCCGGCAGATAGCGCGACTTCCGGCGCTTGGCGACAACCCCTTCGAGGCCGTTCGACACCGACAGCTCCAGCGCCTCCTCGCCATCGGCATACGCCTGCGGGATCTCCCAGAACGGGTCGTCGATGTCCAGCGAGTCCAGCAACCCACGCCGATCGTCGTACGTTGCCTCCAGCAATGACTTGCCGTCGAACCGCAACACGTCGAAGAGGCGCACAGAGACCGGCACCTGGTTGATCAGCTGGGCCAGCTGACGCGGATCGCGGACGTGCATCCGCCGCTGGAGCAAGCCGAACGACGGCGCGCCCTTCTCGTCCAGGGTGACGATCTCACCGTCCAGTACTGCGGGCAGCCGCAGCCCCGACGACTTCGCCAGGCCGAGCAGCTCGGGATATCCCGCGGACACGTCGCGGCTGTTCCGGGACCAGAGCCGGCAGACACCTTCGTCCAGCTCGGCGATCACCCGGATGCCGTCCCACTTCAGCTCGTACGACCAGCCCGGCCCGGACGGCATCGGTCCCAGTGCCGCCATCATCGGCAGCACCGGGGGCCCGCCCGCCGGGCTCATGAGTCCTGGAGTCTCTTCAAGGCGCCGAGCACCTTCTCACGATCGGCCGTCGGCCACATCGGCGGCAAGGAGGCGCGCAGGTAGCCGCCGTACCGGGCGGTGACGATCCGTGGGTCGAGGATCGCCACCACACCGCGATCGGTGGTCCGGCGGATCAGCCGGCCGGTCCCCTGAGCCAGCAGCAACGCCGCATGCGTGGCCGCCACCGCCATGAACCCGTTCCCGCCGGCCTCGTCAACGGCCCGCTGCCGCGCGGCCATCAGCGGCTCGTCGGGCCGCGGGAACGGGACCCGGTCGATGATCACCAGGTTGCAGGTCGACCCTGGTACATCGATGCCCTGCCAGAGCGACAGTGTCCCGAACAAAGAGGTCTCGGGGTCGTCGACGAACTCGCGCGCCAACTCGCCCAGCTGCGCGTCGCCCTGGCACAACACCTTCAGCTCGGTGGCCTCGCGAACGGCAGCCGTGGCCGCCTCGGCAGCACGCCGGGACGAGAAGAGTCCGAGCGTGCGACCGCCCGCGGCCGTGATCAGGTCGATGATCTCCTCGAACTGCTTCTTGCCGAGGCCGTCGCGGTGCGGTGGCGGCAGGTGCTTCGCGACATACAGGATGCCTTGTTTCTCGTACTCGAAAGGTGACCCCACATCGAGCCCACGCCACGGCAGCGGCCCGGTCTCGGAGTCGGCGTCGATCGAAGGCAGCTCATCGCCGAGGTCGAGCTTGTCCGCCGGGCGGAGGCCGACCTGCCGGGCGATCGCGTCGAAGTCGCCGCCCAGGGTCAGCGTCGCCGAGGTGAGCACGACGGTCCGATCCTTCAGCACCAGCTCCCGGAGCAACCCCGCCACGGTGAGCGGAGCGATTCGGAGCTCGCGGCCGAAGCGCTCACGGTCGATCAGCCAGACCACGTCGAGGTCGCTGAGCGCGGCGACCCGCTCGGCGACGTCGAAGATCTCCTTGACCGCGCCCTTCGACTGCCGCTTGGCGCCGTCGGGGTCGTCCTTGTCGTCGGACTTCTTGTTCAGGTCGGAGTACACCGAGCGCGCCGCGTCCCGGACCAACGCCGCCGCTTCCAGCACGGCACCGTTCGCCGCCTCGATCCGCCCCTCGCGGGTCTCGTCCAGCGCCGCGCGCAGGGCGTCGGAGGCGTCGATCAGGTCGTCCGCGTTGTCGTCGTCCACGAATCGCCTGGCGCGCTTGGCCGCGCGCTCGACCAGCTGCGGCGAGAGCTCGGCCCCCGCGGCGCCGGTGACACGAGCGGGCAGTTCGTGGGCCTCGTCGACGATCACGACGTCGTGCTCGGGCAGCACGGTGTGGTTCTCGAACGCGTCGATCGAGAGCAACGCGTGGTTGGTGATGACGATGTCCGCCTTGCGGGCCTGTTCCTTCGCCTTCTCCGCGAAGCACTCATCGCCGTACGGGCACTTCTGTGCGCCGAGGCACTCGCGCGCGGCGATCGCGACCTGCTGCCAAGCCTGGTACTGATGCGAGGGCGCGTGGTCGCGGTCGCCGGCTTCACCGTCGAGCAGTTGCTGCTCGGCCCAGTCGCGCAGCTCGAGCACCTGCTGGCCGACCGCACCCGGCGGCGGCACGTCGATGAGCATGCCGTCCTCGTCGGGCGCGCCCTCCCGGATCCGGTGCAGGCAGGCGTAGTTGTTGCGGCCCTTCTGAATCGCATACGCCGGGCGCCGGGGCAGGAGTTTCTCCGTGGCCTCGAGCAGGGCGGGCATGTCCCGATCCACCAGCTGCGACTGCAGCGCCAGGGTCGCGGTGGAAACCACGACGCGGCGGTCCTCCAACGCGTGCAGCAACGCGGGAACCAGGTAGCCGAGGGACTTCCCCGTCCCCGTGCCGGCCTGCACGAGCAGATGGGATCCGTCCTCCATCGACCCGTTGACCGCCTCGGCCATCTCGACCTGGCCCGGCCGCGTCTGACCGCCGATCCCGGAGACCGCGGCCTCCAGCAGTTCTCGCACCTCGACACCCACCGCCACACCCTAGCCGCAGCCGGGGACAATCTCTGACTGCTGCGCCCGGGCCTGTGGATAAGTCAGACGACGGCGCCGCGATCCGGTTCGGAGTCGCGATCGCGCTGCTTGACCTTGGGTCGCGGCGGTGGGGCGGGGTAACGCTTCTCCAACTCCACCAGGAGCGGCGCGGCAGTCAGGTTGGACGAGTAGGTGCCGACCAGGATGCCGAGCAGCAGCGCGAGGGCGAAGTCCGAGAGGGAGTCGCCGCCGAGGAACAACAGGGCCGCGAGGATGAACAGCGTGCTGATCCCGGTATTGATGGTCCGCGGCAGCACGTTCACGATCGCGGTGTCGACGACCGGACCGAGGTTCTCGGTCGAGCGGGCGTTGCGGGTCTCCCGGATCCGGTCGAAGACGACGACCGAGTCGTTCACCGTGTAGCCGATGATGGTCAGCATCGCGGCGAGGAAGATGCCGTCTACGGGCTTGCCGGTCCAGGCGAAGACCCCGACGACCACCGCCACGTTCTGCAGCAGGGCCAGCACCGCGCCCGCCCCGAAGGTCCAGCGGAACCGGGCCGCCAGGTAGGCGAGCTGGGCCAGCAGGGCCACGCCGAGGGCTGTCAACGCCTTGTTGCGAAGCTCGTTCCCCAGGGACGGGCCGATGTTCTCGTTGCGGATCAGTTCGGTGCCGCCGCCGATCCTGGAGATGGACTCGCGGATCTTCTCGGCCTCGTCATCGCTGATCGTTCCGGTCCGGACGGTGATGTCGTCGGTGCCGGACGACTGGACCACCGCATTCGGATAGCCGGCCTCGGCCACAGCGACTCTCGCTTGGTCCGGGGTGATCTGCTGCGCCGTGCTCACCTCTAGCAGGCGGCCGCCGGTGAACTCGATCCCGAGGTTCAGCCCGCGGACCCCGACACCCGCAAGGCTCACGACGATCGCGACCGCCGTGATGATCAGCCACCGCCGGCTGTGCTTCATCAGCGGTGGCCGGCGCGCCTCGAGCCAGGTCCGAACCCGCCCGTGACCGGCGATCCCACTGATCCGCGGCCGGTTCAGCACGAACTTCCGCGAGACGAAGAACTCGGCCAGCACCCGCGTCACGACGAGGGCGGACAGCATCGAGGCCAGTACGCCGATGCTCAGCGTCACGCCGAATCCACGGACCGGCCCGGCGGCCAGGAAGAACAGCAAACCGGCCGCGAGCAACGTGGTGACGTTGGAGTCCGCGATGGCCGACAACGCGTTCTGGAATCCGCTGCGCAGAGAACGCCGCAGGCCATCGGTCCTGCCGCCGAGGTAGTCCTCGCGGGCCCGTTCGAAGACCAGCACGTTGGCGTCGACCGCCATGCCGATCGCGAGCACGAAACCAGCCAGACCGGGCAGCGTCAGGGTGGCGCCGAGCAGCGTCAGCGCGGCGTACGACATGCCTGCGTAGGCGATCAGGCCGAGCACGGCCATCAGGCCGACCAGCCGGTAGACGATGACGATGAAGAGCGCGGTCAGCGCGACGCCGATGACGCCGGCCATCGCGCTCGCCTGGATCGCGTCCTTACCCAGCGACGGACCGACCGTGCGCTGGTCGATCACGGTGACCGGGACCGGGAGTGAGCCGCCCTCGATCAGCGCGGCCAGGTCCTTGGCCTCCGCCTCGGTGAAGGAGCCGGTGATCGTGCTGGTGCCGCCCCCGATGCCGATGTCGCAGAGCTGGTTGCCGCCGTTCGGATCGACCTGCGGTGCGGTGATCACCTCGTTGTCGAGCACGATCGCGACCCGGCGCTGGGGAGATCCGACCGGCTGGCACGCCGCCTTGCCGGTGATGTCCGCCCAGACCTTGCCGCCGTCGCCCTTGAAGTCCAGCTGCACGAACCAGCCCTGCGCGGCCTGCTGCGGATCGAGCAGGCCGTCTGCCCCGCCGACCAGCTCACCGGTCATCGCCGGCTTGGCCAACTGCAGTACGCCGGCGCCGTCGTCGCTGGGCAGGTACAACTCCCCCGCCGCGGGCTTGGCCGGTTTGGCCGCGACCTGGTCGAGCACCTCGTGGAAGGTCAGCTGGGCGGTCTTGCCGATCACCTTCGCGGCCTCGCGGGGATCCTGAACGCCGGGCAGCTCGACGATGATCCTGCGCTCACCCTGCCGGGTCACGCTCGGTTCGGAGACTCCGAGCGCGTCGATGCGGCGCCGCAGTACCTCCAAGGCTTTGTCTGTCGTCTCCTTGGTCGCCTTGACCGTCGGGGAGTCGCTCGCCTCGAGCACGATCTGGGTGCCCCCGCGCAGGTCCAGGCCGAGTTCCGGCCGCGCGGTCAGTACGACGTACGTGGAAGCCGCCAGCACCAGGAAGGCGAAAATCGCGCGGACGAGGGACGACCGTTTCACTGCAGCCTCCGGGAGATGGGCACCCGCTGTACAGGTGTCGTGACACAGAGCAGACCACCGGGGGTGGAACGGTCAGTGTACGAACGCGGACAAGGCAGTCAGCGGAGCCGGCGGCACGGTGACCCGCCTGCTCTTCAGCAACGGCCTCTAGCCGGTAGGGCCCGTCGACGTGCCGGGCTCGTCCGAGTCGATGCCGTGCTCGATGGCATAACGGACGAGCTCGGCGCGGTTGTGGAGTTGCAGCTTCCGCAGGGTGTTCTGAACGTGGTTCTCCACCGTCCGGTGGGACAGCACCAGCCGCGTCGCGATCTGGCGGGCGGTCAACCCGCGCGCGACCAGCCGTAGTACTTCGGTCTCCCGTTCCGTCAGGTGCGGCACCTCCGGCCCGGCCCCGAGCCGCCGGTACTCCCCCAGCAGCAGTCCGGCGAGGCCCGCGCTGAACACGGCGTCACCCTCGGCCGTCCGGCGTACGGCGTCGTCGAACTCATCGAGCGACGCCGACTTCACCAGATAGCCGGACGCACCGTTCTTCACCGCAGCCAGTACGTCGGTCTGCTCGGCGCTGGCGGACAACACCAGCACGCGGGTGTCGGGGAGCGCGGCGGTGATCTCGCGGGTGGCGTCCACGCCCGAGCCGTCGCCGAGCTGGAGATCCATCACGACCACGTCCGGCCGGGTCGCCAGGGCGATCCTGATGCCGCCGGCAACGTCCGAGGCGGTCGCGCAGACGTCGTAGCCACGGCTGCCGAGATCCCGCGCGACGCCCTCGCGCCACATCGGGTGGTCGTCCACGATCATCACCCGGGTCGTCATGACCTGGTCACCTTCATCTCCCACTCGGTCCCTTCGCCCGGGGCGGTCCGGACCGTGACGCTGCCGCCCAGATCGGTGAGCCGGCCGCGGATCGACTGGCTCACCCCGAGGTGTCCGTCGCTTCCCGCGCCGTCCAGTCGATCGGGCGTCGTCCCGGCTCCATCGTCGCGGATCGACAGCAGCACCTCGTCGCCGAGGTCCTCGATCACCACCCAGGATCGAGCGTCCGGGCCGGCGTGCTTGTCCACATTGCTCAGCGCCTCCTTGACCACGGCAACGAGTTCGGTGGCCATGGCCGTCGGCAACGGAACCTGCTCGGCTGGTACGACGATGTCGACTCGCGGCGTGGCCAACGGCAGCAGCAACATGCAGAGGTCGATCCGGCCGCGCTCGCCGGTAGCCGGGCGCGATGCCATCAAGGTGCGCAGGGCAACTTCCTGCTCTGCGGCGAGGGCTGCCAACTCGGCTGCCTCGCCACCGATCGCAGTACCGCGTCGTTGCACCTGGGCGAGAACCTGCAGCACGCCGTCGTGGATGGACCGGCTCAGGCGGAGACGTTCGGCCGTGGCGCTCTCGGCGGCGATCGCCTCGCGGAGCCTGACGTTGGCCCGGCGCATCGTGGTCGCGGCGTACCCGACGACCAGTCCCGCGACCAGGAGCAACTGGACGTTGCTGAGGATGTCCCACGCGTGATCTACCCCGCGCAACGACAGCAGGGCCAGACTGACGACCACAGCGCCGAGGAGTCCGCCGTCCCGGCCGCGCGAGATGGCCAGGGCGAGCACCGGACCCGCGGCCCAGACCGAGGTGAGGACGGAGGCGCCCGCGCGGACGTCGACCAGCGGTTGGGCCAGCAGGGTGGCGTACATGCAGCCGACCGTGACGATCAGGTCGGCGAACGCGAGCCGCGTGTTCCGGCGACCCCAGTGCCGGCTGTACCCGATCGAGGCGATCACCGTCCAGACCCCCATCAGCGCGAGCTGGACGATCGCTCCCGAGTGCCGCTGGATGCCGTCCCACCGGGTCCACACGCCGAAGCAGGCGAACGCCCAGGTGATCCATCGGAACACCACCAGCGCCCGCCACAGCGGTAGCAGCAGATCCGCGGTATCACGGGGCTGCCGCGCGTCGTCCGTGGCCGCCTTCATGCAGCACAGTGTGACTCACAGGCCTGGGCGCGAAGGATTCCCCCCGTTGCGGTGGAAATTCCGTCGAGCTACTTCATCAGGGCCGATTTTCCCCGTACTGTCGCGCAGAACCACACGCTCGGGGGAGCCATGGTCACACTGCGTCATCACGCGCGGTGTGCCTTTTCATGAGCAGGGAGGGAATCGTGCGCAAGGTATCTGCCGGGTTGTTCAGCCTGGCTCTCGCGGCGACGTTCGGCCTGAGTTTGACCTCGGCCAGCAACGCCGCACCGTCCCGGGAACTGGGTACGGCGCCGACAGCCAGTGAGGTCTCCGGTCCGGACGAGCTGCCAAGCCCGCTCGAGGACAAGCGTCGGGAACTGCGTCAGGAAGCCCTGACCAAGGTGCTCAACGGCACCGCCAAGCCCGAGAAGCGCGGCACCAGCACAGTGGTCAAGCTGGGCACCAAGACCGCCGGTGCCAAGGGCCAGAAGAACGCCCAGGGCAAGGTCGACCAGTACGTCGAGCTGGCGCGGGAGAAGACCGACAAGATCTTCGTCGTGCTGGCGGAGTTCGGCGACGAGCGGCACCCGAACTACCCCGACCAGGACACGGCACCCGCCGTCCCGGGTCCGGCCACGTTCCAGGGCCCCCTGAACAACGCGATCCCCGCACCCGACCGGTCGGTGGACAACTCCACCGTCTGGCAGGCCAACTACGACCAGGCGCACTACCAGCAGCTGTACTTCGGTACCGGCGCGACGGTCAACTCGGTCAAGAAGTACTACGAGAAGCAGTCCTCGGGGCGCTACAGCGTCGACGGCGAGGTCACCGACTGGGTCAAGGTGCGCTACAACGAGGCGCGCTACGGCCGGTCCAACGGGTACCCGTGCGCAGGCAACGTCTGCAGCAACACCTGGGCCCTGGTCCAGGACGCCGTGAACCAGTGGGTCACCGACCAGAAGGCGGCCGGCCGGACCACAGCACAGATCACCGCCGACCTGAAGACGTTCGACCAGTGGGACCGATACGACTACGACGGTGACGGCAACTTCAACGAGCCGGACGGCTACATCGACCACTTCCAGATCGTGCACGCCGGTGGCGACCAGGCCGACGGTGACCCGCAGCAGGGTGAGGACGCGATCTGGTCGCACCGCTGGTACGTCGGTACGGCCGGTGGCCCGGCCAACAACCCGGCCAGGGGCGCGCAGATCGGCGACACCGGCCTGTGGGTCGGCGACTACACGATCCAGCCGGAGAACGGCGGCATCAGCGTCTTCGCCCACGAGTACGGCCACGACCTGGGCCTGCCGGACCACTACGACACCTCCGGTGCGCCGGTGGAGAACGGCGTCAACTGGTGGACGATCATGGCGCAGAGCCGGGTCAGCAAGCCGACTGACGGCGGCCTCGGCGAGCAGGCGGCCGACTTCGGGATCTGGGACAAGCTGCAGCTCGGCTGGCTGGACTACGAGATCGTCGCGGCCGGCCAGAACCGGACCGTCGAGCTCGGCCCGCACGAGTACAACTCGTCCAAGGCACAGGGACTCGTCGTCACCCTGCCGAAGAAGCAGGTCGTCACCGCGCTGGTGCCGCCAACTGCGGGCAGCAAGACCTGGTGGAGCGGTCAGGGCAACAACTTCACCCACACGATGAACCGCCAGGTCACGTTGCCGGCCGGCGCCGCCAGCCTCACCTTCCAGGCAAACTGGGACATCGAGGACTGCGGTTCGGACGCCTGTGACTATGCCTATGTCGAGGTGAACGACGGCACCGGCTACAAGCCGATCGCCGGCAACATCACCAAGCCCGCCGAGGGCAACGGCATCGACGGCAGCAGCAACGGCTGGGTCCCGGCCACCTTCGACCTGTCCGCCTACGCGGGCAAGACGGTCGGCCTGCAGTTCCGCTACGTCACCGACCCGGCGGCAGGCGGCAAGGGCTTCTTCGCCGACGACATCAAGGTGACGTCGGGTGGGACCACGCTGGTGGACTCCGGCGCGGAGGCGACTCCCGAGGGCTGGACGCTGAACGGCTTCAGCTCGGCCGGCGCCAGCTTCACCACGGCGTACGACAACTACTATCTGGCCTCGCACATCAACTACGCGGCCTACGACCAGAATCTGAAGACCGGGCCGTACAACTTCGGCTTCGGCGCTTCGTTCCCGGACAAGGTGGAGCACTTCCCGTACCAGGACGGCCTGCTGGTCTGGTACTGGGACACCTCGCAGTCGGACAACAACACCAACGTGCACCCCGGTGAAGGTCTGGTCCTGCCGGTCGACTCGCACCCGGTCCCGATCAACCGTCTCGACGGCCAGCTCTGGCGCCCGCGCGTCGGCGGCTACGACGCGCCGTTCGGCCTCGAGAAGGCCGACTCGGTCACACTGCACGTGAACGGCCGGCCCAGCTACATCCGTGGCCAGAACGGCATCCCGACGTTCAACGACAGCTTGACCTACTGGTACCCCGAGCAGCCGCAGGCCGGCGTCAAGGTGCCGAACAATGGCGTCAACATCAAGGTCCAGTCGCGCTCCGGCACCACCATCAAGGTGCAGGTCTCCAAGCGCAGCTGACATCCCGCACACAAAAACCGGCGGCCGGGAGGATCTCCTCCCGGGCCGCCGGCCTTTGCCGGTTGCTACTGACTCATTGCCAGACCGCGTACGGCGCGAGGTCGCCGGCCAGGTCCGCGTGGACCCGGGCAGTGAGGCGGGTGCCGTCCGCAGTGTGCTCGAGCTGGTCGACCGAGCCCTCGGAGTGGATCCGCGAGACCAGGTCGCCGCGGTCGTACGGCAGCAGTGCGTCGACTGCCACGTCCGGCCTCGGCAGGGCGGCCTCGACGAGCGACTTCAGCTTGTCGATGCCTTCGCCGGTCCGGGCCGAGACCACGAGAGCCCGGGGCTCGCGGTGCAGGATCGGAGCCAGCGCCATCGGGTCGGCCAGGTCGCCCTTGTTGATCACGATGATCTCGGGCACGTCCGAGGCGCCGATCTCGTTCAGGACCTCGCGAACCGCCTGGATCTGGGCCAGCGGGTCCGGGTGCGAACCGTCCACCACGTGCAGCAGCAGATCCGCGTCCGCGACCTCCTCCAGCGTCGAGCGGAAAGCCTCGACGATGTCGTGCGGCAGGTGCCGGACGAACCCGACGGTGTCGGTGAAGGTGTAGACCCGTCCGTCGGACGTGGTGGTCCGCCGGGTGGTCGGGTCCAGGGTCGCGAACAGCGCGTTCTCGACCAGCACGCCCGCACCGGTGATCTTGTTCAGCAGCGAGGACTTGCCGGCGTTGGTGTAGCCGGCGATCGCGACCGAGGGGATCGAGTGGCGGCGGCGCTCCTGGCGCATCGTCGAGCGGGTGCCCTTCAACGCGTTCAGTTCGCGGCGCAGCTTCGAGATCTTGGTGTTGATCCGGCGCCGGTCGGTCTCGATCTTGGTCTCACCGGGACCACGGCCACCGATACCGCCGCCGGCAGCACCGACTCGGCCACCAGCCTGGCGGGACAGGTTTCCACCCCAACCACGCAGGCGCTGCTTCATGTACTGCAGCTGGGCCAGCTCGACCTGGGCCTTGCCTTCCTTGCTCTTCGCGTGCTGCGCGAAGATGTCCAAGATCAGCGCGGTCCGGTCGACCACCTTCACCTTGAGCTTGTCCTCCAGGTTGCGCAGCTGGGCGGGCGCGAGCTCGCCGTCGGCGATCACCGTGTCGGCGCCCAGGGCAGCGACCAGATTGCGCAGGTCCTGCACCTTGCCGCTACCGATGAAGGTAGCGGCGTCCGGCTTCTTGCGCCGCTGGATCACGCCGTCCAGGACCTCCGAACCGGCTGTCTCCGCGAGCAGTTTCAGCTCGGCCAGCGAGTTCTCGGCGTCCTCGGCGCTGCCTTCGGTCCAGACACCGACCAGCAGCACGCGCTCCAGCAGAAGTTTGCGGTACTCGACCTCGCTGATGTCCGTCAGCTCGGTCGACATCCCGACCACGCGCCGCAGCGCCTGGCGTTCCTCGAGCTCGAGTCCCTCGAGGCTCAATTCCTGGTCGTAACCCGACGACGTCGACTCATCTTCGGCGTCGGAGTCCTGGATCAGGTCAAGGTCGACGTCGGTGGTCTCGTCATATGCGTTCGAATGGGTCGTCATATACCTTCCATCGTGGCACGCGTCACCCAGACGGGCGACCCGTTTTCATTTCAACGCCTCGGCGCGCCCCCGGATTCCCGCTCAGGCGGGCAGCCAACTGCGGTCGAAGTCTCCGCGCGCGTGCACCACGGCGGGCCCGGTCAGCTCGAGATGGTTGTCCTCACGCCACGTGACCGTGACCGCACCACCCAGTACGCCGACCCGATAGGTGACCGGTCGTTCCTGGTGCGCGGCGCGGGCAGACGCCACCGCGACCGCGCAGGTGCCCGTGCCGCAGGACCGGGTCTCCCCCGCACCGCGCTCGTGCACCCGCATGGCCACCTCGTTCGTGCCCTTGCGGACCACGAACTCCACGTTCACGCCGCTCGGAAAGGCGCCGGCCGGCGACCAGCCGGGCTGGTCCAACAGCGGGCCGGGCTCTCGAAGATCATCAACGAAGGCCACCGCGTGGGGATTCCCCATGTTCACGTGCAGGGCGGGCCACTGGTGCCCGTTCGCGTCGACCACGATCCCGGCCGGGCCGGGGAACGCCGGCTCACCCATGTCCACGGTGATCGTGCCGTCGTCGTTGAGGACGAGTTCCTTGACTCCCGCGCGGGTCCCGACCCGGACGGGCTTGTCACCGGTCAACCCCGCGTCGGCGAGGTACCTGGCGAAGACCCGGATGCCGTTGCCGCACATCTCGGCGATCGATCCGTCCGCATTGCGGTAATCCATGAACCAGTCGCCACCGTCCTCGACGTAGGACTGCTTCGACCCCTCGATCACCCGCAGCACCCCGTCGGCGCCGATCCCGGCATGCCGGTCGCACAGGAACCGGACCAGCTCGGGCGCGAGATCCCCGTGGACGGACCCGTCGGGATCGGGCAGCAGCACGAAATCGTTCTCCGTGCCGTGCCCCTTCAGCCAGGGGAAGGTGCCGGTGCTCATAGGAGGATCGTACGGTTCGACCCGTGAGAGCTGAGCCGGCCGTCTATTTGTGGAAGCGGGACGACGCCTGATCGCCTAGGCAGCCCCAGAGGCTCACGAGCTCGCGCTGACCTTCCGCAGCACACGCCCCGGCCGGAGCCCGGTCGGTACTGCGTCCCGCAGCACCGGCTCTCCCGCGACCAGCACGTGCTCGACCCCGACGGACAACTGCCACGGATCGTCGTACGTCGACCGGTCGGCGATCCGCTGCGGATCCAGCACGACCAGATCCGCGACAGCTCCGGGTCTGACCACGCCGCGATCGTCGAGGCCGAGCCGCGACGCCGGCAGCGAGGTCATCCGGCGGATCGCCTCGCGCAGGGTCAGCACCTCCTGGTCGCGCACGTAGCGGCCCAGCACCCGCGGGAACGTCCCGAAGCTGCGCGGGTGCGGGTGACCGCTGCCCGTCGGTCGGAGGATCCAGCCGTCGCTGGCCACGCTCGTCCAGGGGTGGCGCAGCACTGCGACCACGTCGTCCTCACTCATCCCGTGGTTCACCACGCTGACCGCCGCCTCGTGGTGCTCCAGCACCCGCAGGGCCGCCTCGGCGCCATCCACGCCGTCCCGCCGGGCGATCTCGGCAAGACTGAGGCCACGGCAGTCCTCGTAGCGACCCGGCGGCAGGGAAGCGATCACCACGTTGCCCGGATCGTTGCCCGGATCAAGGATGGCCTGCTCCCGTACTGCGTCCGCGACCCTCTCGCGCTCGGCTGGATCGCAGAGACGAGCGAGCAGGCCGGCGGTACCGCCTTCCATGGTCCAGGTGGGTAGTCGGGCCGTGAGCGTGGTGCTGGACGCGGTGTAGGGATAGACGTCGCAGGCGACATCCAGACCCTCTGCCCGGGCCTGGTCCAGGCGTTCCAGCGCGGCGTGGACCTTGCCGTGATTCGCCGGACCCATCGCCTTCAGGTGGGAGACCTGCAGCCTGGCGCCACCGGCCCGGGCGGCCTCGATCGCCTCGTCCAGCGCCTCCAGCAAGCGCGCACCCTCGTTGCGGATGTGCGTCGAGTAGAGCAACCCGCACTCCGCGGCAGTCGCTACGAGAGCGGCGACCTCCGGCGCGCCCGCGAAGGTGCCGGGCGCGTAGATCAGGCCGGTCGAGAACCCGACCGCGCCCTGCTCCGCTGCCTTCCGGAGCAGCGCCTGCATCTGCTCCAACTCTGCCTCGGAAGGCGCGCGCTCCGCTCCGCCGAGGACAGCCAGTCGTAGCGCGGAGTGACCCACCTGCAATGCCAGGTTGATCGCGAGGCCGACACCGTTCAGGGCGTCCGCGAACCCCCCGCCGTCCCGCCAGGACCAGGTGTTCTCCGGGGCCAGGAACGCCGTACCGGCACGCAACTGCTCCAGGTCGGTGATCGGGAACGGCGACCAACCGCAGTTCCCGGTGACCAGCGTGGTGACCCCCTGGTGCAACTGGGTGATCGCCTCCGGGCTCGCCTCCGCCGAGAAGTCCGCGTGCGAGTGCAGATCGATGAACCCCGGGGCGACGATGTTGCCCCCGGCATCGATCACCTCGAGGCCGGGCGGCACTTCCGCGCCGGCGGGCAGCACCCCCGTGATCCGCCCGCCGTCGATCAGGATGGTCGCGGGCGCCGCCTCGGCTCCGGTCCCGTCGATGACCAGTCCGCCGGTGATCGCGCCGATCATGTCGTCACCAGCAGGATCACGGCGTACATGATGCAGGCCGGCACCAGCATCAGCCATCCGGTGATCATCATGTTCTTCAGGTTGGAGGACCGGGCCAGGCCCATCGCCCCCACCATGTTGGCGTTGGGGAAGGGCCCGTAGGTGTCTGCCTTGGACGCGAACAGCAGCACCACGACCCAGGCGGCCGGACCGACTCCGGCACTGGCCGCCAGTGTCCCGAACACCTTGTCGAGCAGGACGACCTGCGCCGCGGTCGCTCCCGGTACGCCGACCCAGCCGAGCAGGGCGAGCGCGATCGCGACACCGAAGCCCGACACCGTCGCCAACTCCGGGCCGATCGCGTCCAGGATGACCTTGAAGGGGGCCAGCTTGTCGATCAGCTCGAACAACGCCGCCAGCAACCAGAACAGCAGCAGGATGCTGATCAGCTTGGCGCCACCGCGGTACATGTTCTCGGCGATGTCCCGGGCCGGCAGTCGTCCGGCGAGACCGGTGACGACACCGAGCACCGGAAGTGCCAGCAGCGGGAAGTTCGTGCCCGCCTCGGTGATCGTCGCGTAGACAACGCCGGCGAGCAGAGTCACCAGGAAGGCGACCGTCGCGGCCCGGGAGGCCCGCGCAGCCTCGAGGCTGTCGTCGGAGACGAGTTCAGTCATGTCGTACTCGTCGCCTGTCCCGACCGTCCGGCGCTGGATGTAGGCCACCACGAGCGGCCCGAGAATCAGCGAGAGCAGCGCCAACGGCCCGGCGCCGTAGCCGAGGTAGGTGAGGTAGCTGACGTCGGCCGCGGTCAGGATCGCCACGTTCGACCCGGCGAACGGCGCAACGGTCAGGCCGGCGCAGCCGCCGATGAACAACATCGATGCGGTCGCCGAGCGGGTGTAGCCGAGGCGGGCCGTGATCGGCAGCACGATCGGTGCGGCGATCGCCAGCGCACCGGCGAGGGTGCCGAGGCTGGCGACCAGCAGCAGGCAGGCGATCATCACACCGAGAACCACCGCGGCGCGGCTGCGCTCCCCGACCGCGCGCATCACGCCATGCACGATCGTCGAGGCGACGCCGGTCACGCGGAGCACCTCGCCGACGCCGGCGCCCAGCACGATGATCAGGCCGATCGCGGTGACCGAGTCCGCCAGCGACTCCCCCAGCAGCGTGCCGGTCTCGATCGGGCTCAGACCGACGATCAGGACACCCGACAGGACCGCGAGCACCGTGCCCACGACGATGTCCATGCCGAGTAGGCACAGGACGGCGTACAGGACGATGGGCAGCAGGCCCCACAGGGTCGGGCCGTCGGTCACCGCGCCCGCGATGACCGAAACCACCAGCCCGATGGCCGCGAGCAGGTTCACCACCCGGCGACGACCGGGCGACAGGTCGACGTCGTAGGCGTTCGCTTCTTTCCTCGGTGCGGTCGTGCTGGTGCTCATCGGGGTCCTGTTCTGTCGTGGGGGGCGGTCAGGCGCGTCAGAGCGCGGTGGTGGCGATCGTGGTGGTGGCGATCGTGTTGGCGGCGATCAGGTCGGTGTCCACGCCGTGGCCGAGGCCCGCGGACTCCGGCACCCGTACTACGCCCTGCCGCGCGACCACGGGTGGCGTCACCACGTCGCGCGCGTAGTACTTCTCCGAGGCCGAGACGTCCGACGGCAGCGTGAACCCGGGCAGGCTGGACAACGCCACGTTGGCGGCCCGCCCGATGCCGAACTCGTGCATGCCGCCGCACCAGACGGGGATGCCGGCCTGCTGGGCCAGGTCGTGCGCCGCGCGGGCGACGGTCAGCCCACCCATCCGGGACACCTTGATGTTGAGCACCCGCAGTGCCTCGAGCGACAACGCCGTCTCGAGGTCGGCCAGTGTCTCCACGCTCTCGTCAAGGCACACCGGAGTCTCCACGGTTCGCTGCAACCTGGCGTGGGCGAGCAGATCCCGGGGCGCGAAGGGTTGCTCGATCATCGTCAGACCGAACTCGTCGAGCGCCCGCAACGCGGCCAGCTGCTCGGCGGACTCCGAATAGCTGCCGTTGGCATCCACGTGCAGATCCAGGTCCGGATACTCGGCCCGGACCGCCCGCACCGGCTCGACGTCCCACCCCGGAGCGATCTTCAGCTTCACCCGCGGGTAGCCGGCCTCGACCTGGCGTCGCACCTCGGCGAGCAGCTCGTCCACCGTCGGCTCGATCCCGAGGGAGACGCCCGCGGTGACCTCGGTCCGGGTCCCGCCGAGTGCCTTCGCCAGCGGTACTCCGTGCACGGTCGACCAGAGCACCCAGGCGGCGACGTCGACCCCGGCCTTCGCGAACTGGTTGCCCCGCACCTTCGCCCAGTACTGCGGAACCTGCTCAGCCGCGTCCCACTCCTGCCCGAGCACCGCCGGGAGCAGGTAGTGCTCGGCGATGTGCCAGCACGACTCCACGGTCTCCGGCGCGTAGTACGGATCGGACGGTGAGGCGATCTCGCCCCAGCCGACGGTCCCGGAGGCGTCCTCCAGCTCGACCAGGATGTGGTCCAGCCCGGCCTTGCTGTGAGAGCTCGTCCGGAACGCATGGACGAGCGGCAGCCGCACTCGGTGCAGCCGGGCGGCAGTGACGCGCACGGGAGTTCCCTTCGGTTCAGTCGACGACATAGAGGCCCAGTTCGGTGTTCAGCCGGTCGCGTTCGCCGAGCCGCCGCCGCGCGCCCTTCGCGCTCGCCGTGGTCAGCGTCGCGAGCACGTGCAGGACGGAGGCGACCACCGTGGGCGAGTCCACGTACGACGCGCTGCCGGTCGCGACATAGATGCACTGGTGCGCAAGACCGGCGAGCGGGGCGTCGTCGAAATCGGTGATCGCGACCAGCTCGCCGCCGGCCTCGACGAACCGCCGGGCGACCTCGACGGTGTCGCGCCGGTACCGCCGCAGCGAGAACGCCACCATCAGGTCGCTGGATCGCACGTCGGCCAGCACATCGACGCTGCGCACCACCGTGCCGTCGATCAACGTCACGTGCGAGAGAGCGGCGCTGAGGTCGAAGGCGAGCAGCGAGGCGTACGAGAAGGACTTGCTCGAGCCGACGATGAACCGGCGGCGGGCGGCGACGATCCGTGCGGCCGCCTGGGCGATGGAGTCGTCGGCGAGAATCAGGTCGAGCGCCTCGGTGATCGAGGCCCGTTCCTGCTCGACCACCCGCTGCTGGAGCAGGGTGGAAGAACGCCGTTGCAAGCGGGCGTCGTACCGCTGGTGGGGGCTGGCCAGCTCCCTGTTGCGGGCCTGCCGATCCTCGGCCTCAGACATCGCCCGCCTCCGGAGCCGGGCCGAAGTGGTAGACCGCTGTTTCGCCATCGAGCCGCCGGCAGGACAGCGCAACCACGGCCTTGCCGAGCAGATCGGTGAAGGCCGAGCGGACGTCTCGGCGTACCTGCTCGGCGACCTCGGGACGGCTTGCCGCCAGAGCGGAGAAGTCGGACGGCAGCGCCAACCACAGGTGGTCGCCGTCACCGCCGGGGATGCCCCAGTCCGCCTCGGTCAGAGCCGGCACGGGTAGCCGGCTGTTCGCCGGCCGATCTTCCGCGCCGAGATCCCACTCGACGATCACCCGGTCGGTCCACGGTTCGCCGTACATGTTCTGTTTGAACCAGCGGCCGCGGGCGCCGAGAACATCGAGGTTGAAGTGTCCGTTCCGGGTCTGGATCGGGTCGTAGGTCCAGCGCATCCGCGTCATGCCGTGCTGCAGGGCCACCTCGCGTTGGGCTCGCTTCAGGCGTCGGCCGAGCCCCAGGCCCTGCCGGTCCGCCGCGACCACCGCGGACTGCGAGTAGTGGTAAGAGGTCTGCCCGTCCGTGCCGCAGAACCCGTAGGCGAAGGCAACGATCCGGTCCGCCTCGTCGAGCACGCCGACCACCGAACCGCCGTTGCTGACCAGCGCGCCGAGCAATCTGGGGTTCAGGCCGTAGTCGGGCTGCCGGTAGCCGAACACAGAGCGGTAGAGCGCAGCGGCCTCCGCGTACTGCGCCGGCGTGGTGAGCGTGACGGTACGGAACCCGTCAGTCGTGCTCTGCGCTGTCATCAATCTCCTGCGAACCAAAGATACGTAACGGATAACTCTCAGTTCCGGAGTTAATACCGTCGAAGCACCTGCGGTCAACGCCTGTCCGAAAGGCGAAACCACACCGTGTCCCCACGTGGCCGGCTGATGATACGTTGACTATCCATGGAGATCGGATTGCCACAGGCGGCTGCCGGACAGGCCACGCAGATGCTCGGGCGACTGCACGAGTACGTCGCGCACGAAACCCCCACGGGTGATTCCGACGCGCTGAACGCGTTCGCCGACCGCCTGGTCGCCAGGTATGGCGAACTGGGGGCGACCGCTCGAAGGGTGCCATCGGCAACAGGTGATCACGTGGTCGCGAACCTCCCCGGCCGCGGCCCGCGCGCAGACGATGAGCCGGTGCTCTTCCTCGGTCACCACGACACCGTGTGGCCGGTCGGCCAACTCGCCGGCCCGATGTCCTGGCGCGAGCAGGACGGCATCGTGCACGGCCCCGGGGTCTTCGACATGAAGGGCGGCCTGGTCGTGCTGGAGACCGCACTGGAACTGGTGGCGGAGCTCGGGCTCGACCACCGGCCGGTGCGGATCGTCGTGGTCGCCGACGAGGAGGTCGGCTCACCGACCGCGCGCGAACTCGTCATCGCCGAGTCAGCCGGCGTGGTGGCGTCCCTCGGACTCGAGCCGCCGCACCCGAACGGCGACCTGAAGACCGCCCGCCGTGGCAGCAGCCGGGTCCGGATCGAGATCACCGGGCGAGAAGCCCACGCCGCACTGGACCCGGGGACGGGCATCTCCGCGATCGATGAACTCCTCGACCAGCTCATCACCGTCCGCTCGCTGGTCGCGACCTACGATGAGGTGCTGTGCAACGTCGGCACCATCTCCGGCGGGGGACGGACGAACGTAGTACCGGGAATTGCCTCGGCGGAGCTCGGTTTCAGGTTCGTCGATCCCGAAACCGAGCGCGCCGTGCTCGACGCCGTCGCCGGGCTGGAGCCTGTTCGGGACGGCGCCCAGGTGCGGGTCTCGGTCCTGTCCAACCGGCCTGCCTGGCAGCCGTCCGGGTCGGGTGGTGACCTGCTCGCCAAGATCGTGACTGCCGGCCGTTCCGTCGGTCAGCAGGTCGGCGGTCGGCCCGCGGCCGGCGCCGCGGACACGAACGTGACCGGGTCGCTCGGCGTACCCAGCCTCGACGGCTTCGGCCCTCGCGGCAAGGGCGCTCACGCAACCCACGAGCAGATCATCGCCGCCGCCCTGCCCGAGCGCGCCGCCCTCGTCGCCGCTGTTATCACCACCATCTGAACCGGCTAGCGGGGCCAGAGCTGGTGGACCGTGCCGGCCGAGCCGCCGCCTCGGCGGGTGGGTTCGGCTGCCGCGAGGGTGGCGCCGCCGGGGAGGAACTCGAGGGCTGCTACTGCACCGATCTCGGCGGCTGAGCTGCCGGGGGCCCCGGCCGGGACCAGTATGTGGCCGTAGGGCGTGAGAGCCGCGCCGTACGCGTTAATGAAGGACTGTTCGGCAGTGACGGCCACGGTGTTGCGTTGGGAGGCGCGTGGGGCCGCGATCGCCTCGGGGAGCGTCATCTCGCGGTCCAGGCGGTTCGTGAAGGTCTGGAGGACCGTGGTGATGATGGTCGAACCACCCGGCGAGCCGAGGGCCAGGAACGGCTTGCCGCCGCGGAGCACGATCGTGGGCGACATCGAGGACCGCGGCCGTTTGCCGGGCTGGATCCGGTTCGGGTCGGTCTGGACGTAGACCGCGGAGAAGTCCGTCAGCTCGTTGTTGAGCAGGAATCCGCGACCCGGCACCGTGATCCCGCTGCCACCTGTCTGCTCGATCGTCAGCGTGTAGGAGACCACGTTGCCCCACTTGTCCGCGGCCACCAGATGCGTCGTCGACAGCCCCTCGGTGTCGGGCCGCTGAGGCGACGCCACTCCGGCCGCGCACGGGGTATACGAACCATCCGGCGACCCAGCCTTCAACGGCTTCACCGAAGCGTGATCCGGATCGATGAGGCACGAACGCTCAGCCCCGAACCCACGCGAAAGCAACTCCTTGGTCGGCACCTTCACGTACGCCGGATCGCCGACATACGCGGCCCGGTCGGCAAAGGCCAGGGCCGATGCCTCGAGATACGTGTGCAACGCCTGCGGAGTCGACATCTTCGACAAGTGCTGCGGAGCAAGGATGTTCAGCGCCTCGCCAACGGTGGTTCCACCTGACGACGACGGCGCCATGCCATAGACGTCGAGCCCTTCATAGCGGACCTTGGTCGGATCCCGATCGATCACCTTGTACTGCGCGAGGTCGCCCGTCGTCAGGTATCCCGGCATCACCGGCAAGGTGGTCCCGGCCGCCTTGGGCGGGTTCTTCACCACCGACGCCATCTCCTGGGCGAGCGGTCCGCTGTAGAAGGCCGAGGGACCCTTCTCCCCCAGCAGCTCATAGGTCTGTGCGAGTTCCGGGTTCTTGAAGACCGAACCCACCTGCGGCGCGTCGCCACCCGGCAGGAACAGCTTGGCCGTCGGTACGATCGCCGAGAACCGGTCCTTGTTGTCGAGCGTCTGGCTGCGGAAGGTCTGGTCGACCACGAACCCGCGATCAGCCAGGTCGGCAGCAGGCTGCAGCGCTCTGCCCAGTGAGAGCGAACCCCATTGGCGCAGGGCGGAGTTCCAGGTCGCCAACGTGCCAGGCACTCCGACCGAGACGCCCGAGGTGACGAGCTCGGGGAAGAAGTTGTAGGGCTTGCCCGGGGTTGCCGGGTTGATGAACGCGTCCTTCGGCATCGTCGCGGGCGCGGTCTCGCGGCCGTCGATCGTGGAGACCTTGCGGTTCTTCGCGTTGTAGTAGACGAAGTAGCCACCGCCACCGATGCCGGCGGAGTACGGCTCGGTCACGCCGAGCGCAGCCGCGGTCGCCACCGCGGCATCGACGGCGTTGCCGCCGCGCCGCAGCACATCCAGGCCGATATTGGTGGCCTCTGGGTCCACCGAAGAGACGGCGCCCCCGAAACCGATGGCGGTGGGGGTCTTCGCCGGTGGCTGAGGCGTCGAGCCGGCGGCGGCGCCGCTGGCAGTCAGGCCGGACAGTACGAGCGCGCCAGCCGTCAAGGCTGCCGCCAGGCGTTTCGGGATCACCGGGTCCTCCGCAGGATCGGCGTACAGGGACAGGCCCTTGCCTACCGTGCCGGAGGCGTTACCGCCAGTCGAAGCGCGTCAGGAGATGCTGCAGGAGCCGATGAAGCGCCGCAGGAGATCATCCGTCCAATCCTGGTGCTGCACGGGCAGCTGGACGATGAGCCAGCGATCGCCGAGCTTCACCTGGCCGACTTCGCGCCCTGCGGCCGTCCCGACCTGGAAGACCTTGCCGCCCGTCCGGACCACCCGCACCGACGCCAGACTCTGCGCGTCGGCGGCGGACCGCAGTACGAGCTTGGCTTCGTCATCCGACGTCCGCGCGCTCGGCGGCGTCAGTACTACGCGGTCGGCCGCGGCCGGCTTCTCCTCGGTCCAGCCCCGCGGCGCGAGCTTGCAGGAGATCGTGCTCCAGGTCTCCTTGTTCGCGACGAGTTCGAGTGCGGCGCCCGAGAACAGCGACAGCGTGTCGTCCGCCTGGGACGGCGAGGCGGCCGGCGTCGGCGTGGCTGTTGGAGCGGTGTCCTTGTCAGCGGTCCCGGTGGCGACCTCCGTCCCGCCACCGCCGAACCAATCCACCTGGTTCCCGATCGCGACGACAGCGGCAGTCGCAGCCGCCACGCACAACACCCCGGTCACCCGGCGGCGAGCCTTGATCCGGAACAGCGCGCGGCGACCACGCGCCACGTCCGCGTCCACGTCCGCCGGCGGGAGACCGTCGACCACGCGGTCGGCGAACTCCGTCAGCAGCTTCTTCACCTCGTCCACTCAACTACTCCCGGTCGTGGGATCGATGGCCGGATCATCGGCCATCAGATCCTTCAGTCGTTTCAGGGCTTTCGCCGTCTGGCTCTTCACGGTCCCCTCGGTGCACTCCAGGATCCGCGCGCAACTCGCCACGTCGAGATCCTCGAAGTACCGCAGCACCAGCACCGCGCGCTGCCGCGGAGCCAGGTCCAGCAGGGCCCGCCGGACAGCCAGCGTGTCCACCGGGTCCGTGGTCTGCGCCAGCCTTGGCTCGAACGTCTCGGCGGTCACCATCTCGGGGTGGCGGCCGGCCCGGCGGCGCTCGTCCAGGAAGGCGTTGACCAGGATGCGGTGCGCATACGGCCCGGCGCCGTCGTGGCGGATGCGGTGCCAGTGCAGGTACACCCTGGTGCAGGCGGTCTGGACCAGATCTTCGGCTGTGTGCACATCTCCCGCGGTGAGCAGTATCGCCGTACGCATCAGTCTGGTGCGGTCCGCGAGCAGATACTCGCGGAACTCGGCCTCACGGTCACCCCCTCGCATCGACAGCCCCCGGGCCCTCTTCCACCTCGACTACGCCGACCGCCGCCGAACGGTTGCCTTGTACTACGGACAAGGCGTGCTCGACCAGGTCCGGGTCGTCGTAGCGCAGCCAGGTGATCCGGGGATCCCTGCGGAACCAGGAATCCTGCCGCCGGGCGAACCGCCGGGTCGCCTGCGCGGTCCGCTCCCGCGCCTCGGCCTCGGAGATCTCTCCGGCCAGCAACGCGATCACCTGGGAGTACCCGAGCGCGCGGTTCGCGGTACGGCCCTCCAGCAGTCCCTTCCCGAGGAGGTCCCGGACCTCGTCGACGAACCCCTGCTCGAACATCCGGTCCACCCGGAGGTCGATCCGCTCGTCCAACTCGGGCCTGGGCACGTCGAGTCCCACCTGCACCACGTTCGGGTAGACGTACCTGTGCTCGGGGAGCGTCGCGACGTACGGGGATCCGGTGATCTCGATGACCTCCAGCGCGCGCACGATCCGGCGTCCGTTGCTCGGCAGGATCTGTTCCGCGGCGGCCGGATCCACCTCGGCCAGGCGGTGGTGCAGCGCGCCGGACCCGTGGTCTGCCAGCTCGGCCTCGAGGCGCTCCCGTACTGCGGAATCGGTGCCGGGGAAGGCGAAATCGTCGAGGATCGCGCGGACGTAGAGCGCGGAACCGCCCGCGAGGACGGGGACGATCCTCCGCTCCAGACAGTCGTCGATCGCGGCTCGCGCGAGTTGCTGGAACTCCGCGACGGTCGCGGTCTGCGTGACGTCCAGGATGTCGAGCAGGTGGTGCGCGATCCCCTGCTGCTCGACGGCGGTGATCTTCGCCGTACCGATGTCCATGCCGCGGTAGACCTGCATCGCGTCGGCGTTGACGACCTCGCCTTGCAGTCGTTTGCACAGGGCAACGGACAGGTCGGACTTGCCGGCCGCCGTGGGACCGACGATCGCGACGACGACTGGATCGACCATCCGACCAGTGTGACAGCGCCTCGGCCGGGTCACTCTCCCCCGCCCCCGCACCGGCGTGAACTCTGGGACAAGAGCAGCCGAAAGGGTTGTGATGACCCCCTGAGTTCGGTAGGAACGGGTCCGGGGGTCAGCAACAGCACAGCAGCAACTCGCAGCAGGACCGACTCGGGAGGAACATCAGTGACCAATCCGTTCGACGAAGAGACCGACCCGGCCAAGGAAGCCCTGGACCTGGACGGCGAGTTCGACGCCGCCAAGCGCAGCGGCGGCGATGTGGAACTGAAGGCGAGCGGCGGCGACGTCGAGTTCAGCGATGACGACACCGAAGGCACCGACAGCGGTGGCGACGTGGAGTCGGAACCCACCGGCGACGAGAGCTAGCACATCCCACACCTCAGGCCTGGTTGGTGGGAAGATCTGCGCTAGCTGTCTGTAAGCAGTTCACTACGCTAGGAATGGGACCCGAGATGGGCATCTTCGACAAGTTCAAGGGCAAGGCCGAGGACCTGAAGGACAAGGCGACCGATCTGGTCGACTCGCACGGCGACAAGGTCGGCGATGGTCTCGACAAGGCCGGCGACTTCGTTGACGACAAGACCGGTGGCAAGTACGGCGACAAGATCGACCAGGGCGTGGATGTCGCCAAGGACCGTCTCGACGGTCTCGACGGTCAGGACGACGACATCGACAACCGGCCGAGCGGGCCCGCCTGAGCCTCGTCTCCGAAGGGCCGCAGGGATCCACTCCCTGCGGCCCTTCTGTTGTCTGCAGGGACCTCTAAGGTGTCGGGCATGGATCGGTTCCAGGTGATTCCCGCTGCCTATGTCGTGTTGCGCCGGGGCGACGAGGTGTTGTTGTTGCTCAGGGCCAACACCGGCTACATGGACGGCTACTGGGCAGTGCCGGCCGGCCACGTCGAGCAGGGCGAGTCCGTGCTGACGGCCGCGCTGCGGGAGGTCCGCGAGGAGGTCGGGGTGAAGATCGACCCGGCCGATCTGGTCCCGGTGACCGCGATGCACCGCACCGGTGGCAACGGCCTGCCGATCGACGAGCGGGTCGACTTCTTCTTCACCGCCTCCCGCTGGGAGGGCGAGCCGCGGCTGATGGAGCCGGACAAGGCGGCCGGCCTGGACTGGTATTCGCTGGACAAGCTTCCTGATCCGGTCGTCCCGCACGAGGCGCGAGTGCTGGCCGGCCTGCGCTCCGGCGGCCTCCCCGCGGTGATCGCCCAGGGATTCGAGTAGGCAGCGCCGCGAGTTCCCTCGGCTCTGCCTTCTGGTATGGCCACTCAGTCGTGGATCAGCGTGCGCCCCAAACGATTGCCTCGTCTGCCGGGGGACGGCGTACCGACCGACAGGAAGTAGTCACCGGTCAGCGATACGGTCCGCCTGAATCCCAGGGCCCGCCGCCTCGTCGAACGGCCCGACGAGGCGATCGAGCGACTACTTCCTGTCGCTCCGTACGGCGGGGCCGCGTGGCTGGGGAGGCTAGGGCGGCCTCGAGGCCTGGACTGGGGTTGATCGCGTAGACATCCGCATCCCGCCCGGAGGCGAACGGTTCGGCTCCCGCCGGAAGCAAGGAGTCAGCCGGCACGGATCAGCCGACCTGGCAGCCGCCGGTGGCGGGCTCGAGCGGTTGCTGCGCCCCGATCGACGGCATACCGAGCATCACGCCCGGCGCGCCAGAGCCGACGGCCGCGCCTGCGGGAGCACCCTGCGCTGCCTCCCACGCGTCGCCCGCACGCGTACGCCGTACCGAACCGAAGACGTCGGCGACCAGATGATGCGGGGCCGCGTAGGTGACCTCGACTGTTGCCATGTCACCCGGTCGCGGCTTCTTCGCGCCTTCGGGAAGCGCGAAGTGCACAAGCCGGTTGTCCCGGGCTCGGCCGGACAGCCGGTGAGTGGCGGCGTCCTTGCGGCCCTCGCCCTCGGCGATCAGGACCTCGACGGACCGGCCGACGATCTTCTTGTTCTCGGCCCAGGCCAGGTCGTCCTGCAGCGCGACCAGCCGCTCGTAACGCTCCTGCACGACTTCGCGCGGTACCTGGTTCTCCATCGACTCGGCGGGCGTGCCGGGTCGCTTGGAGTACTGGAAGGTGAAGGCGCCGGAGAACCGGGCCTGCCGGACCACGTCGAGCGTGCCCTGGAAGTCCTCCTCGGTCTCGCCGGGGAATCCCACGATGATGTCGGTGGTGATCGCCGCGTCCGGCATCGCGGTACGGACCTCCTCGATGATCTTCAGGTAGCGGTCGCGGCGGTAGGACCGGCGCATCGCCTTCAGCACCTGGTCCGAGCCGGACTGCAGCGGCATGTGCAGTGACGGCATCACGTTGGGCGTCCCGGCCATCGCCTCGATCACGTCCGCGGTGAAGTCGCGCGGATGCGGCGAGGTGAACCGGACCCGCTCCAGGCCTTGGACGGAGCCACACGCGCGCAGCAGTTTCCCGAAGGCGTAGCGGTCGCCGAACTCCACGCCGTAGGAGTTCACGTTCTGGCCGAGCAGCGTCACCTCGAGCACGCCCTCTGCGACCAGTGCCTCGACCTCGGCCAGCACGTCGCCCGGGCGGCGGTCCTTCTCGCGGCCGCGCAGCGCCGGAACGATGCAGAACGTGCAGGTGTTGTTGCAGCCGACGCTGACCGACACCCACGCGGAGTACGGCGACTCGCGGCGGGTCGGCAGTGTCGACGGGAAGACGTCGAGGGACTCCAGGATCTCGACCTGGGACTCCTCCTGCACGCGGGCCCGCTCCAGCAGCACCGGCAGCGAGCCGATGTTGTGGGTGCCGAACACGACATCCACCCAGGGGGCCTTCTTGGTGATGGTGGCCTTGTCCTTCTGCGCCAGGCAGCCGCCGACGGCGATCTGCATGCCGGGCTTCTTGGCCTTCACCGGCGCGAGGTGACCGAGGTTGCCGTACAGCTTGTTGTCGGCGTTCTCGCGGACCGCGCAGGTGTTGAACACGACCACGTCGGCCTGGTCGCCCTCGGGCGCACGGACATAGCCCGCGTCCTCCAGCAGCCCGCGAAGGCGTTCGGAGTCGTGAACGTTCATCTGGCACCCGTAGGTGCGGACCTCATAAGTACGCATGACAGCCACCAAGACTACGTCGTACGGCGGGCCGCCACCGCATCGCCCGGGAGTGGGCCTAGCACCACCATTCCGTCGTCACCCGAGGCCGCGTCAGCTCGCCCACCGCCCGGCAGCAGTTGCTCGCCGACGTGGAGGCTGTCGTCAAAGAACCCCCGGCCGCCAACTCGATCGCTGCAGGCGGTTGCTGTCGGGCCCGTCCCCGACCTTGACAGCAGGCGGATCCGGGGCGAGCGAGCCGTCCGGGGCGACATGCTGGAAGATCTGCTCGACCAAGGCGATCACGTGGGGGTCGTCGACCGTGTAGATCTGCCGGCGGCCCTCGCGCCGGGCGCTGATCAGACCGGCCAGCCGGAGCTTGGCCAGATGCTGACTCGCGGTGGCGACGCTGACGCCCACCCGCTTGGCGAGCGTGCCGACGTCGTGTTCACCGCAGCTGGCCAGCGCCACTAGGTGCAGCCGGATCGGGGCGAACAGCAGGCCGAAGGTGCGCGCCGCCGTGGCGAGCTGGGGCGAGGTCGGATCGATCGTGCGCCTGGCCGCCGCGGCCGGCCCCGAGGTTCTCGAGGCAGGCCGCGGCGACAGTGCCAGCGATCCGCGGTCGGTGTTCATCCGGCCTTGGGCGGGATCGGCGCCCCGTACGGGTCCCGGGTCGGATACCCGAGAGCGGCGTCGATGAGGTCCTCCAGCCGCTCGCTGAGCCCCCGCTCGAGCACGTCGGCTTCCGCGCGGACCTCGTCCAGGCCGACGCCGAGGACTCTGTGCAGGAAGGTCTCCAGCAGCTGGAGGCGTCGTACGACCGTCAGCGTGTCGTCCACGGCGGTACTCCTTTCAAGAGCTGACGAACAGACGGGTCAGTAGATGTTCGAGGGGCGGACCATGCCCTCGGCGAGATCGCCGAAGCCCGGCGCCATGATCGCCCCGGGGTTGCCGAAGACCTCCTCGACGACAGCGGTCTCGGTGGTGATCAGCAGCGCCGCGATCGAGGCCGCGCTCTCCAGCGCCGCCCGGGTGACCTTGAGCGGATCGATCACCGCCTGCTCGAACATGTCCGCGTACTCCCCGGTGAGCGCGTTGAAGCCGTGTCCGAGCGGCAGCTCGGCCACCCGTGCGACGACCTCGTCACCGTCGTACCCAGCGTTGATCGCGATCCACCGCAGCGGCTCGGGCAGCGCGCGCCGGACCACCTCACGACCGATCGCCTCGTCACCGGTCAGTTCGACCTTCGACACCACCTGCTGCGCCTGGACCAGGGCGGTGCCGCCACCAGGTACGACACCCTCCTCGAGCGCGGCCCGGGTCGCGGCCAGCGAGTCCTCGACCCGCAGCATCCGCTCCTTGAGCTCCACACTGGTCGCGCCACCGACGCGGATCACCGCCACCTTGCCGGCCAGCCGTGCCATCCGCAGCTGCAGGCTGTCCTGGTCGGCGTCGATCTTGGCCCGCTCGAACTGCTTCTCCAGTTGCGAGATCCGGGTCTCCACCGCGCTGGCGTCACCGTGGCCGCCGACGATCGTGGTGCTGTTCTCGGTGATCGTGATCCGGTCGCAGGACCCGAGCAGCTCCCGGGTGACCTCCTGCAGCTCCAGACCGGTGTCCTTCGCGAAGACCTGTCCGCCGAGGGCGGTCGCGAGGTCCTCGAGCTCGGCGACCCGCCGGTGTCCGAAGCCGGGGGCGTGCACGACGACAGACCGCATCGTGTTGTGCATGTTGCCGCCGACAAGCAGTTGCAGCGCCGGTCCGTCGACGTCCTCGGCCAGTACGACGAGCGGACGCTCCGCGCGCTGGGCCACCTCGACGGTCGGCATGATGTCCTGCACCTGGGTGATCTTCTTGTTCGTCAGCAGGATCACCGGGTTGTCGTAGACGGTCTCCATCCGCTCCCGGTCGGTGACCATGTACGCCGAGACGTAGCCGTGGTCGAACTCGATGCCGTCGACGACCTCCACGGACATCCCGAGCGTGTCGGACTCCTCGGTGGTGACGACGCCGTTACGGCCGACCCAGTCGACCGCGTCGGCGATGACGGCGCCGATGACCTCGTCGTCGCTGGCGGCCAGGGTCGCGATGTGCTGCAACTCCTCCCGGCCACCGACGTCGGCCGCCCGGGACCGCAGCGTCTCGATCACGACCGGCACGGTCTGCTCGATACCGCGCCGGACCCGCATCGGGTTGGCGCCGGCGTCGACGGCGCGCAGTCCCTCCCGGACCATGGCCTGAGCCAGCACCGTGGCGGTGGTGGTGCCGTCGCCGACGACACCGTTGGTCTTCATCGCCACTTCCTTGACCAACTGGGCACCCATGTTGGCGAACGGCTCGCGCAACTGGATCTCCCGGGCGATGGTGACGCCGTCGTTGGTGATCGTGGGCGGACCGGTCAGCTTCTCCAGCACCGCGTTGCGGCCCTTCGGGCCCAGGGTCACCTTGATCGCATCCGCCAGTGCGTTCACCCCGGACTCGAGCAGCCGTCGTGCATCTACGTTGAACCGCAGTTCCTTCGCCATCGTCAGACCACCTTTCGGTTCGTTTTGTCGAGTCAGGGGATGAGGATCGCCCGGCCGCGGACCAGGCCGCGGTCGAGATCGTCGATCGCCTGCTGAAACTCGTCGAGCGCGTACTTCGTGGTGTGCAACGCGACCTTGCCCTGGGCCGCGAGCACCATCAGGTCCTGCAGGTCGTTGTACGACCCGACCAGGTTGCCGATGAAGTTGATCTCCGTGGAGATCACGTCGATGGTGGGGACGTCGATGTTCTCGCCGTACCCGACCACGTAGTAGTTGCCGGCCCGGCGCAGCATCGCGACGCCGTCGGCGGTGGCGCCGCCCTCGCCGACGAAGTCGACCACGGCCTCCGCGCCGACCCCGCCGGTCAGCTCCAGCACCTGGGCGATCTGGGTGCCGTCGGCAACGATTCCCTGGTCCGCACCGATCTCCACGGCCAGCTGGACCGCCGCCGGGTTGCTGTCGACCACGACCAGGGTCGCGGCCGAGATCGCCTTCATCACCTGGATCCCGATGTGGCCGAGGCCGCCGGCGCCGATGATCACGCAGACGTTTCCCGGCCGGAGAGCTCGCGCGGCCTTGGCCGCCGCGTGGTACGCCGTCAGGCCCGCGTCGGCGAGCGCCGCGACATCTGCCGGCTCCAGCGCGTCATCGATCCGTACTACGCTCCGCGCGGTGGTCCGCAGGTACTCCGCATAGCCGCCGTCGGTGTCAATGCCCGGGAACCCGCTGGACTCGCAGTGCACGTCGTCACCGGACCGGCAGGCCCGGCAGAGCCCGCAGGTGATCAACGGGTGCAGGATCACCTTGTCGCCGACCTGGACGTTGGTGACAGCGTCACCGACCGCGTGCACCCAGCCGGCGTTCTCGTGGCCGATCGTGTACGGAAGCTCCACACCGCTCTTCTCGGCCCACTGGCCCTCGAGGATGTGCAGATCCGTTCGGCAGACGCCGGCGCCGCCGATCCTGACGACGACGTCGAGCGGTCCGCTGACCTGTGGCTCCGGGATCTCGGTGAGCTGCAGCTTCGTGTTGTAACCGATGACCTGCACCGCCCTCATGAGGCTCTCCTCGTGTTCGTGATGTGAGTGGACAGCCCGCCGTCCTCGTCGTCGTACCTGGTCGCCAGCAGTCCGCGGCAGAAGTGCGCATTCCCCTCCACGGAGATGCGCACCGCCCTGGCGAAGCGCAGCCGCAGCGGGACTGCCTCCGCTTCCACCGGTACGCCGTCGTCGTCGACCAGCACCAGATCGTCCGGGCGGATGCCGAGCCCGACATCGGTCCGGCGGCGCAACAGCGCCTCCTTGTGGGAGCCGCCCGGCAGCTCGCCGAGCGTGAGCCCGTGCACCTCCTCGACGGTCCGGCCGGTGCTCTTGAGCAACGCCATCACACAACGCTCCATCGCCGCTGTGTGTGCCTTGCGCTGGAACGTCCGGCGCAGCTCGTCCAGGCTCTCCTCCGCCTCGGGTCCGAAGGTGCCGCGGTACCCCGCGCTCAGCGCCAGGCCGGCGTTGATCTTGGCCGAGTCGTGGTGGTCGTCGAGGAACACCCTGACCCGCCCGACCCCCGGGACGCGCCGCAGCGCGTCCTGGGCGTCGGACGCCATCAGATAGGCGAAGTTGGGAGCGCAGAACGAGGTCGGCAGCCGCAGGTGAACGGTCACGCCGACGCTGTCGATCCGGATCGAGCGGACGAAGCCGAGGTCGGTGATCGGCTGGTCCAGCTCGGGGTCCACGACGGTCGCCAGGGCCGCCGTCACCTCGCTCTCGAAGGAGGTTGTCACCGCGGTCATGAGGCCACGGCTTCCTTGGCGCCTGCTGCCACCTCCACGTCCGTGTCACCGGCGGCGGTGGGGAGCCGCAGCTCCTCGGGAACGTCGATGTCGTAGAGGCTCGCGGCGTTCAGCCCGAGGATCTTCTTCTTCTGCTCGACGGTGATCGGCGCGTACTCCGTCTGGTCGGCCGGGATCTGGAAGTCGACGAACTTCTCGATCAGCCACTTCGGCGTCCAGAGCGCGTAGTCGCTGGAGAAGAGGATCTTGTCCTCGCCGATCCAGTACAGGAGCTCACCGATGATCTGCGCGAAGTAGCCCGGCCGGGTGTGGATGAACGGCATGGCCACCGCGAGCCCGCCATACACGTTGGACTCCTGGGTGGCGATCCAGCAGAAGTCCTCGAGCCGGGGCAGGCCGACGTGCTCCACGATGAAGTTCAGCTCGGTGTAGTCGGTCGCCACCTTGTCGATGTCCGCGACGTCGAAGGCATCCCGGTCCAACGGCCGGATGGTGGGGCCCTTGTGCACGTGGATGTTCTTGATCCCGAGCTTCAGGCACTCCTCGAGGTAGCGGCGCGACCACAGGTCGTCGAGCTTCCAGCCGCGGGAGTCGCCGTGCCACTCCGCGGTGTAGAGCTTGACGCCCTGCAGGTTCATCCGGGCCGCGTCCTCGCGGAGCTGCTTGAGCCCGGCCTCCTCGAAGCGGGGGTCCCAGGCGTGGTTGTAGGTCAGCTTGCCGGGGTTCTCCTGCGTCAGAGCGAAGGCTTCCTCGGTCTGCCCGAACCCGTTCTCGTAGAAGTCGCCGAGGATGGCTGGCTGGAAGATCGCGTGGTCGACGTACCCGTCCTCGAACAGGTCCTTCATCAACCGCTGGCCGCCGTAGTACCTGTAGGTGTCGTAGTCCCACACGACCTCTTCGGGGCTGAGGTTCTTGTGGTAGTCGTAGAAGCAGTCGATGAACTGCTTGCCGTGGATGTTCTTCTGATTCGACTCGCGAGCGTCCCACAGGGCGATGTGGGCGTCGACGATGAAGTACTTCTCACCGTTCTTCTCGTACATGGCGTCTCACTTCGTGGTGAGGTCGAAGCCGATGTACTCGGCCGCATCCTCGGGGCTGGCGAACAGGATGGTCTTCTCGTCGAGGTGCACCATCCGGCCGTAGTGGGTGGAGCTGATCTCCTCGAACACCGAGCCGTCGAACTCGGAGCCGAGCGCGTCGGTCAGCTCGGCGTAGTCGAAGTCGAGCAGCCCGACGCCGTCGACGCGGATCATCGAGGGGTATTCGGTCAGCTCCACGCCTTCCTTCGCGCCCATCACCTCGGCCACGACCCGGCCGATCGGGGTGTTCATCAAGGTGACGCCGCACTTGTTGGAGAACTCGGTGTCAGATCCGAACTGCATGGTCACTGGTCCAGCTCCTTCGGAGAGTCGAGCCCGAGATCCTCGAGCAGCGAACGGAACTTCTGCTTGGCCGCGTCGAGGCTCGACGCGAACGTGACGGACTTGTCGGCCGGCTGCGACCAGATCGGCTGCAGTGCCTGTGCGGCGGCGAGGCAGCGCGGCACCCAGAGACCGAGCCACTCGCCGAACAGCTCCTTGTTGCTCTCGCCGAACTCCTCGTCCCGGGTCAGCAGCCGGAACAGGTTGCGGCTGTAACCGAGGTCGCGGTCGTAGTCGTGCTCACCGGTGCCGACGATGGTCGGGGTGATGTAGTCGCCGTTGCGGGCCGCGATCTGCATCACCAGCTCGCTGCGGAACAGCGATCCGACGAGCTGCTCGAAGACGATGTTGGTGGCGAAGAGCAGCTCGCACCAGTCGCCGACGGCGGTCAGCCGCTCGACCACCTCCCGGGTCGGCTGCCACTCCGGAGCGTCCTTCCAGACCTCCTTGTGGGCCGAACCGTCGAACGTCACGTCAGCCTCGGACAGGTCGAGGTTGAACAGTGCGAGGTCCTGGGCGAAGCGCATCTTGTGGGCCGCGTTGACCGCGACCGCGGTGTTGATCATGTTCGTCGGCCCGGACCGCTGGATGCTGGTGAAGACGTGCAGAGCCAGGCCGTTCTCGGCGTGCATCCAGGCGCCGAGGTTGCGCTCGATGAACTTCAGCCAGGCCGGGTTCCAGCCGTCGTACGCCCTGGCCCGCTTGGCGTTCTGCAGGCAGAGGTCGACCTGGTGGACGACCGCCGAGTTGTTGCGGTAGATCGTCTGGTCCCACTCCTCGTTCGGGTCGAGGAAGGCGTGCCAGTTCGACGACTTCGCGGCGGTCCACTCCTTCGGGTAGCCGCCGGGGCCGTCGCCGAAGCCGTAGATCCAGCCCTGGCTCAGGTGCCGGTCCGGGTCCGGCTGCACGTCCACCGTGACGTCCTCGTACATCGTCGCGCGCAGCTTGGCCGGCTTGTAGTAGTTGTACGTCCGGCTCTTCGAGCTCGGGAACTCCAGCGCTCCTGCCTCCGAGTCGGTGAACTCGATCTTCGGGAAGCTGCGCTCTTTCGGGGGGATTACGGTTTGCGCCATCTCAACTCCAGTGCTGATCGGTGGGAGATCACTCGGTCGCGGGGCTGGTGAACTTGTCGTAGAAGACCTGGTCATGCGGGACGTTGCTTGCCTCGAGCAACCCGAGGGCGGCGTCCACCATCGGCGGCGGACCGCACAGGTAGACCTCGCACTTGGGCAGCTGGGACTCGCGCCGTTCGACGATGTCGGTGACGTTGCCCTGCTCGGCCTCGATGCCGTCGGAGCCCTCCATCGACTCCGACAGGCAGGCGATGAACTCGAAGCCGGTGAGGTCCGCACCGAGCTCCTTGATCGCGTCGAGGTAGAAGAGGTCCGCCGCGGTCCGTGCGCCGTAGTAGAAGCGGACCGGCCGGGTGCTGCCGGTTTCTCGCAGGTGCCGCAGGATGGACAGGATCGGTGCCATCCCCGCCCCACCCGCGACACACACCACGGGGAGCACGTGTCCGTCCTTGAGCGTGGAGGATCCGTAAGGCCCGGTCAGCGCCAGTTCGTGGCCGACCGCGAGCTCGCCGTCGAGCAGCGCCGAGAACCTGCCCCCCGGATACTTCTTGATCAAGAACTCGAGCTCGTCGGGTGTGGACTGGGTCGTCGCCATCGAGAACGACCGGTGGTCGTCGGTGCCGGGAATGGTGATGTCGACGTACTGTCCCGGCTTGAACTCGAGCGGGGCCTCGGTCTTGAGCCGCAGCGAGACGATGTCTCGCGTCACCGGCTCGATCGCCGCGATCCGGGCGCTGAGCGTCTGGATCGGGATCCCGCCGAGCAGTTCGTCCGGGTCGAAGTTGAGCAGCTCGATCGTGCAATCGCTGTAGGCGTGCGCCCGGCACAGCAGCACGTAGCCCTCGGCAACTTCCGCGTCGTTGCACGCGAAGGTGGAGTAGCGCTCCATCTGGAGCTCACCCTCCAGGATGTAGGACTTGCAGGCGGAGCACTGCCCCTCCCTGCAGCCGTGCATGAGGTGAATGCCCTGGCGGAACGCCGCGTCGAGGATCTTGTCGTCCTCGGTCACCTCCATCTCGATGTCGACCGGTTCGAAGCGAATGCGGTGGGTGTCGGCCACGTCGGGCCTCCTCACGCTGGGTGGTTTGGCTGGTGGCGGCGGTTCTGAGCACGCCGCCACCAGCCAGATCGGGTGGTCAGGCGGACTTGGTGCCGTTCGCCTTGTACTCCGCCAGGTGGGCCTCGCGCTCGGCGTCCGACATCTCGTTCAGGAGCACGTTCGGGCTCATGAAGGTGTTGCCGCGGACGTCGTCGAGGGTCCACATCTTCTTCGGGTCGTCGAGGTCGAGGTGCGGCTGCCCGATCAGGGTCTTGCCGTCGTCGCGGACGTAGCCGAGGTCCTGCACGATGTCGGCCAGGTCCTTGTTGTGGTGCAGGGTCTCCCACTCGCGGAAGCCGGTGAGACGGCCCATGTTCGGGGTCGGCCGGCCCTCGTACTCACTGCGGAACGCGACGGCGTCGGTCCAGTAGCAGGTTTCCGAGCAGTAGGTCCGCCACTGGTCGTCGACCTTCTCGGTCACCATGTCCTCGCGGATCAGGGCCGGCACCATGCAGGTCCAGCAGCGGTGCGGGTACTGGTACCCGACCTCCTCGAAGGCGATCGGCTTGTTCTTGCCCGGGTAGGCGAGCCGGTTGTAGTTCTCCCACCACTTGCCGTACTTCGAGTACCAGCCGGGGTACTTGTCCTCGAACCACTCGAAGTCGGTGTCGGTCATGGCGTCGATCCGCCAGTAGTTGACCGGCCACCCGGTGGCGAAGAACCGCGCGACCTCATGCACGTAGCCCTTGTTGGTGATCCGGTTCCAGGCTTCCTCGACCAGGTCGTGCGGGATCGTGAGCCCGTACTTCTCCAGCGGCAGCAGGTAGCTGCGGTAGTAGTCGTCGTAGATCCACCGACGCCACATCTCCGCATAGCTCTCACGGTCCTTCCGGCGGTCCTTGGTGCCGTACTCGATGAACGTCCCGATCGCGGCGTCCACGACGCAGTGGTTGTTCCACCACGCGTAGCGCAGGTCGCGCTCCAGCAGCGGTCGGTTGCGCTCGTCGGCCAGCGCCATCAGCAGGATCGAGTAGCCGTTGCTGATGTGCCGCGACTCGTCGGACTGCACCGAGTGGAACACCGTCGGCAGCAGGTAGTCGCCGTTGGCGGCGGCCTCGTCGGGCATCGCCACGAACAGCGTGTTGGTGAACGCGGTCTCCGCGACCACCGTGAGGTAGATGTTCGCGGCGGTGATCGCGTCACCGGTGATGAACCCCTCGCCGAACTGCCGGCCGATGGTGCCCGCGTAGTTGTTCGCGAACGCCTTCTCGGTCATGTCGAACCCGGCCGGGTCGATGTAGTTGTTCATGTACAGGCGCTTGAGGTTCATCTGGATCGTGGAGTGCCTGACCTCGTCGATCATCTGGACCGCGAGCCCGTTGTGGATCTCCGGGTTCGGGACGGCGTCGATGGCCATCGGCATCGCCCGGGCGGCGGAGATCTCCGGGAAGGGGATGATCGACAAGAAGAGCTTCTGCCATTCGAGCCAGCGCTGCTGGACCTGGCGGAACATGTTGCCGCGGATGGCGCCGTCCATGGCGCCGTACACGCGGTTGTCCTTCTCCTCCTCCATCGGGAAGTAGGAGCGCATGATCTGCTTGAGCGGGTCCTTCTTCGGCGCCTTCTCGAACGTGTAATCGGTCCCGAACCGGGTGGCCGGTGTGGCGAAGGTCGGCTCCCACGAGAGTTCGGTGATCTTGGCATGCGCCTTGGTGAGACTCTGCCTACTCAATGTGTACCTCCAGAATCGGGAGCCGGCCGTCTGAGCGGCTCCAGCGGTACGTCGGGCTGCGTATGACTAGGAATTGAAGGCCTGATCGGCACCAGCGTGGTGTCTCAATGTGAGACGGTCCTCACAGCCACCACCGAGCTAGCGTGGGTCGTGTTCCGCTGGTGACGGACTGCCATGAAGGAGACGACCATGGGTGCATTGGTGCCTGTCCGGAGCTCGATCCGCATCTCCTGGGAGCGCTCGGAGGCATCGAGAGTCGACGTGGACCGCCCGTCCCCGTCGTACGTCGACCGGGTGGACCGTGAGTCCACGCTCAGCCGCGCTGCTCGCCCGGTCATCGACGCCCTGACGTCGGAGCTTCACAACGAGCCGGTCTGCATCATCCTCACCGACTCCAAGGGGACCGTCCTGGACCGCCGCGGCGGCGACCCCGCGCTGCTGAGGCGCCTCGACTCCGTCGACCTGGCGCCAGGCTTCCGGTACGCCGAGTCCGACGTCGGCACCAACGGGATCGGCACCGCCCTGGAGGTCGGCGGGCCGATCCTGGTCGACGGCGCCGAGCACTACACCGGCCCGCTGCGGATGTTCTCCTGCGCCGGTGCGCTCATCACCCACCCCGTCACCGGCGGCCTGCTCGGCGTCGTGGACATCACCACGCACGCCAACAACTCGAACTCGCTGCTGCTGTCATTTGCCAAGCTCGCGGCCCGCCGGATCCAGCAGCTCGTCGTGGAGGAGGCGAACGCCCTCGACCACGCGCTGCTCAGCGACTACTACGCCGCCTGCCGGCACAGTGGCGGCTCGGTGCTCGCGCTCGGCGACGAGGTGTTCATGATGAACTCGCACGCCCAGCAGCGCTTCGACGCCATCGACCAGGCCGCGTTGATCGACCGCACCCGCGATGCGCGCGGCGGCACGAAGCCGGAGGTGTTCCTGGCGGACCTGCCCAGCGGACTGGTCGCCCGGCTGGCCTACCACCCCACGTTCGTCGGTGACACCCTCGCCGGAGGGGTCATCCAGATCAAGGAACAGCGCACTGCGGTGCGGAGCGTGACAAGCGCCCGGACCCCGTCGATTCCCGGTGCGGCAGAGGCCAGCGCGGTCTGGCGGCACGTGACCCAGGAGGTGCTGGACGCCTGCAGCCGGGGCGAGTGGCTGGTGGCGGAGGGTGAGCCTGGTGTGGGCAAGCTGACGCTGCTACGCGCGGCTCACGATCACGTGTCGCCGAACAGGCGCCTGGTGGTGCTCGATCCCACTGAGACAGCTACGGCTGATGAGCTGCTGAGCGAGGCATACGAGGAGCTGGACTCAGGCGCCGACCTGATCATCCGGCACGCGCACCTGCTGACCAGCGAGGTCCTCGACGGCCTCGCGGCGTTGCTGCAGAACGTGCGCGACGGCGCTCAAGCCCGGGAACCGTGGGTCGCGCTCACCGTGCTCGCCGACCGATCCGAGATCTCCGACCAGCTCAGCATCCAGCTGCTGCGCTACTTCCCGCGCACCGTCGCCGTCCCTCCCCTGCGATATCACCTCGAGGACGTGCCTGCGCTGGTGCGGTCCCTGCTGACGAAGGCGGGCGTCACCGACCTGACGTTCTCCACCATGGCGATGAACCAGCTGATGCGGCTGCCCTGGGCCGGCAACGTCACCCACCTGCGCTCGGTGCTGGCCGCGGTCGCCAGGCGGCGGCGGTCCGGCTTGGTCGAGCTGGAGGACCTGCCGCCCGAGTGCCTGGCCACCACCCGTCGGCAGCTGACCGCGATCGAGGCGCTCGAACGCGACGCGATCGTCGAGGCGCTGTCCGCCCACCGCGGCGACAAGCCGGCCGCCGCCATCGCTCTGGGGATGTCGCGCGCGACCATCTACCGAAAGATCCGTGACTACGGCATAGTCACCTGACCACCGGGGACGGCCCAGCCGCGGCAAGGCCGTCCCGGCTGACCGCTCAGGCCGGCGGGGTCACGCTCCAGATTCCCCGACCGTGGGTCGCGGCGTAGATGTTGCCGTCCGGCCCGGACTCGATGTCCATCACGGTCGTCGTTGGCAGGCCGGTGCCCAGCACCTGCCACGTCGTCGCGCCGGGCGCCCGGTAGAACGTCGCCAGGTCGGACCCGACCACCACTGCACCGTTGGCCAACTGCTTGACCGAGTTGGCCGGGATGTCCGGCATGTTCGCCGTGATGTCGGTCCAGGTCGCTCCGCCGTCCTTGGTCTCGTAGATGTGCCCGACACCGGCGCCAGGGCCTTCCGTGAAACGGCGGGAGAAGCCGTTCACCGCGACATAGGCATGCTGGCCGGAGCCCGGGTCGATCCCTACGCCGGCCAGATACCGGTTCGGGAATGTCCCGGGCAGGCTCACCTGATGCCACGAACCGCCCGCATTGGTGGCCAGCCCCCTGGCGAAGCCGGTGTTGTTGCAGGGCCCGCACCAGCTGACGTAGCCCACGCCGTCGCGCATCGCCACGGCCGTGGCGGAGTGACCGGCGCCGAGATCGAACGCCTTCGTCCACTCGCTCGCGCTGCGCATCCCCCAGCCTTTGGTGGACGTGTAGACATACTGTCCGCCGGTGATGAACCCGCTCGAGTTCGACGAGTCGATCGCGATCGGCGCGATGAACCGCGGCGACGGGTCGCCCGGGTCAAGGCTCCACGAAGCTGGCCTCGGCCGCACGATACGTCCGAGCTTCACCGAGTGAAAGTGATCACTCGCTTTCCGTCAGCGGCAAGGGAAATCCTGCACGATCGTTCGGTGTGTGACGAGATGATGGCTCACCGTGTTCGTAGTCGCAGATCGTTACCTCCGTGGAACCGGGGGGCCGTGCGGTCACCCCCAGCCTCCGCTAAGTTCTGGCCATGAGCGATTCCTCAGCCGTCGATACCGTGACGACAACCGGTCTTGTCAGCCTGCGGGACGTCAACAAGCATTTCGGCGACCTGCACGTCCTCAAGGACATCAACCTGTCCATCGGCAAGGGCGAGGTCGTGGTGGTGATCGGCCCCTCGGGGTCCGGCAAGTCGACGCTGTGCCGGGCGATCAACCGGCTCGAGCCGATCGACTCGGGCACCATCATGCTCGACGGGCAGCCGCTGCCGGGCGAGGGCAAGGCGCTGGCGAAGCTCCGTGCCGACGTCGGCATGGTCTTCCAGTCGTTCAACCTGTTCGCCCACAAGACCATCCTGCAGAACGTCACGCTCGGCCCGATGAAGGTCCGGGGCCAGTCCAGGTCCGAGGCTGAGGAGAATGCCCGCGCCCTGCTCGAGCGGGTCGGGGTCGCCGCCCAGGCCGACAAGTACCCGGCGCAGTTGTCCGGTGGACAGCAGCAGCGCGTCGCCATTGCCCGGGCCCTGGCGATGGATCCGAAGGTGATGCTCTTCGACGAGCCGACCTCGGCCCTCGACCCGGAGATGATCAACGAGGTGCTCGACGTGATGATCGGGCTGGCCAGGCAGAGCATGACCATGATCGTCGTCACCCATGAGATGGGCTTCGCCCGCAAGGCGGCCAACCGGGTCGTCTTCATGGCCGACGGCCAGATCGTCGAAGAGGCCGAACCGGAGAGGTTCTTCACCGACCCGCAGACCAAGCGGGCCCAGGACTTCCTCTCCAAGATCCTCACCCACTGACCGCCATCCCGCTATTTCTGAGCTGTACCGAATTCTGGAGGAAATGACATGCGACAGCGGATCATCGCTGCCCTCGGTATCACGGTCCTGGCCTCGGCCAGTCTGGTGGCATGTGGCAGTGACTCGGGTTCCGGCGGCTCCGGCGCTGACAACAAGGTCACCGTCGGCATCAAGTTCGACCAGCCCGGCCTCGGCCTGAAGGAAGGCTCGAACTACACCGGCATGGACGTCGACGTGGCCAACTACGTCGCCAAGGAGCTCGGCTACACCAGCGTGACGTTCAAGGAGGCCCCGTCCGCGCAGCGCGAGACCCTGCTCGCCAACGGGCAGGTCAAGATGATCTTCGCGACCTACTCGATCACCGACGCCCGCAAGCAGAAGGTCTCCTTCGGCGGTCCCTACCTGGTCGCCGGCCAGGACCTGCTGGTCAAGGCGGACAACACCGACATCACCGGCCCGGAAACGCTGAACGGCAAGAAGCTCTGCTCGGTGACCGGCTCGACCTCGGCCCAGAAGGTCAAGGACAAGTTCGCCAAGACCGTGCAGCTGCAGGAATACGACACCTACTCCAAGTGTGTCGAGGCCCTCGGCGCCGGTGCGATCGACGCGGTCACCACCGACAACACGATCCTGGCCGGGTACGCCGCGCAGCAGGCCAACCAGGGCAAGTTCAAGGTGGTCGGCAAGACCTTCTCCACCGAGCGTTACGGCGTCGGTCTGAAGAAGGGCGACACCGAGACCTGCACCAAGGTCAACGACGCACTCAAGAAGATGGTCGACTCCGGTGAGTGGCAGAAGGCCTTCGACAAGAACATCGGTCCGTCCGGTCTGAAGCTGGACCCGGCGACCAACCCTCCGAAGACGTTCGACCCTTGCGCCTGACCTGATCCGCCGGTGGGGAGGGACCGTCGCCGGTCCCTCCCCACGTGCGTGCGTGGTCTGCGCCCAAACGTTGCCCCTGCAGGAGAAACATGGACGTGATCTCCGAGTTCTTCTCCGAGTACGACGGTCTCGGAGCCTTCAAGATGACCATCTACCTGACGCTGGCGTCGGCGCTGTTCGCGCTGCTGATCGGCACGGTGGTCGCGGTGATGAGGGTGTCGCCGGTTCGGGTGCTGCAGGTGATCGGCAGCGCCTACGTCAACATCGTCCGGAACACCCCGCTCACCCTGGTCATCGTGTTCTGCAACCTCGGCCTGTTCCTGCAGCTCGGCGTCTCGCTGGCTAACAAGGACTCGAACACCTTCATCAATGACAACAATTTCCGGCTGGCCGTGCTCGGCCTGTCGGTCTACCACGCGTCGTTCGTGGCCGAGGCCATCCGCAGCGGTGTCAACACCATCCCGCTCGGTCAGGCCGAGGCCGCCCGCGCGATCGGCCTGCCGTTCCTGAAGACCTTGCGGTACGTCGTGCTGCCGCAGGCCTTCCGTGGCGCCATCGCCCCGCTCGGCAACGTGCTGATCGCGCTGACCAAGAACTCGACGGTCGCCTCGGTGATCGGTGTCACCGAGGCGTCGGCGGTGATGAAGGTGATGATGGAGAACCGGCCGGACAAGATCTTCGTGGTGTTCGGCGTCTTCGCCGTCGGCTTCGTGATCCTCACCCTGCCGGTGGGTGTCCTGTTCACCTCGATGTCCAAGCGCCTGGCGGTGAAGCGATGAGCTCGGTTCTGTTCGACACCCCCGGCCCACGCGCGAAGCGGACGTATGCCCTTGTCGGCATCGCCAGCATTCTCGTGGTGCTGGCCGCACTGTGGTTCGTGATCAGCAAGCTCGACGAGAAGGGTCAGCTCACCGCGGCGAAGTGGAAACCGTTCCTGACCGCCGAGATCTGGACCGAGTACCTGATCCCCGGCCTGATCGGCACGCTCACCGCGGCTGCGATCTCGGTGGTCCTGGCACTGACCGTCGGCGTACTGCTGGGCGTCGGGCGACTCTCGGCGGCGCCATGGATCCGGTGGCCGTCGAGTGTGATCGTCGAGTTCTTCCGCGCGGTCCCCGTGCTGCTGATGATGCTGTTCACCTACGCGTTGTACGCCTTCTACGAGGTGTTCCCACCGGAGCGGCTCGCGCTGGCTGCCGTGGTCACGGGTCTGACGCTCTACAACGGCTCGGTCGTCGCCGAACTGGTCCGCTCGGGGATCTTCTCGCTGCCGAGCGGCCAGAACGAGGCCGCGCTGGCCATCGGTCTGACGACCAGCAAGACGATGCGGTTGGTGTTGTTGCCGCAAGCTATCACCGCGATGCTGCCGGCCATCGTCGGCCAGTTGGTGGTGATCCTGAAGGACACCGCGCTCGGCTACATCATCACCTACGAGGAACTGCTCCGGAAGGCGGAGCAGATCGGCAACTTCAAGTCCAACTTGTTGCCGGCGCTGATCGTGGTGGGCGCGATCTTCGTGACCGTCAACTACTTCCTGGGCCTGGCCGCGAACTGGGTAGAGCAGCGGACCCGCCGCCGCGGCCGCTCCGCCGGCGGTCCGATCGCCCCGGACCAGATCGACCAGGCCGCAGTCGCCGCCGCGGCAGCTTCAGCCCAGCCCCCGCAGGCAACCGTCCACTGACCCGAAGGTCAGCTGCTGCAGGTGTCATCCGGCCCCGGAGTCATCCCGGGGCCGGATGCACTGCCTAGGACAACCGAAGCCGACGGGGTCAGCGCAGGGTGTCGAAGGAGTCGCGGATGATCTCCAGTGCCTCGGTGGTCTCTTCCTCGGTGAGCGTCATCGGCGGAGCCATCCGCAGCACGTTGCCGTAGAGGCCCCCCTTGCCGATCAGGAGACCGCGGTTCTTCGTCTCCTGCTGCAGCTTCGCCGTGGTTTTGGAGTCTGGCTCCTGGCCATTCTTCACGATCTCCGCGGCCAACATCAGGCCCTTCCCGCGCACGTCGCCCAGCTCGGGGAACTCCTCCGAGATCCCGCGGAGCCCGTCCATCAACTGCGCGCCGCGCTTGGCCGCGTTGGCCTGCAGATCGTGGTCGAGCAGGTAGTCGATGGTCGCCTTCGCCGCGCTGGTCGAGATCGGGTTGCCGCCGAACGTCGACAGGGAGTTCGCGCTCAGGCTGTCCATCAGGCCGGCCCGCGCGACCACACCGCCGATGGCGAACCCGTTGCCGAGCCCCTTGGCGAACGTCATCGCGTCGGGGACCACCCCGTGCGCCTGGATACCCCAGAAGTTTTCCCCGGTCCGGCCCCACCCGGTCTGCACCTCGTCGGAGATGAGCAGGATGCCGAACTCGTCCAGCACCTCCTTGAACGCGGCGTACAGGCCGTCCGGCGGGGACGAGAAGCCGCCGACGCCCTGGATCGGCTCGAGGATCATGCAGGCGACATCACCGGCCGTGGTGGTCTCGATGACGTTGCGCAGATCGTCGGTGCAGACCTTGATGTACTCCGCGTCCGGCAGCTCCCGGAACGGGCTGCGGTAGCGGTATGCGCCCTGCACGTACTGCACGTTCACGGGCGACAGACTGCTCGCGGACCAGCCGCGGTTGCCGGTGATCGCAACGGTGCCGAACGCGCGCCCGTGGTAGGAGTTGCGCAGCGCGAGCACCTGGTTCGAACGGCGGTTCTGGGTGGCCAGCAGCAGGGCTGTCTCGTTCGCCTCGGTGCCGGAGTTCGCGAAGAAGACCTTGGCGTCCGGGATGCCCGAGAGCTCGGCGATCTTCTCGGCCAGCTCGATCTGCCGGCGGATCAGGTACACCGTCGAGGTGTGCGCGACCCCGCTGGCCAGCTGCTCCCGGACGGCGTCGGAGATCTCCGCGATGTCATAGCCGATCGCGTTGGTCAGGATGCCGGCGAAGAAGTCCAGGTATTCGTTGCCCTCCCCGTCGGTGACCCGGCGGCCGGACCCCCGCACGATCTCGATCGGCTCCTCGTAGTACAACGCAAGCCAGTCGGGCATGACGGCCTTGTGACGCTCCCAGAGCTCCGCATGTGTCATGTCCTAGCAATACCGCATCTCGGTCCTGACTCATAGGGCCGCCCTCTCAACCGGGCCGCAGTACTGCGGTCGCGACTCCGGGTGGTGCGCGTACCGGACGGCAGGCCCGGCACGACCTACAGTGCTCATCGTGACGACTCCGAGCATCCCGCACGTGGACATCGAGTCCCTGGCGCAGTTCGACCGGATCGTGGCCGCGGGAGCCACCTCGATGGCCGGCTGGCGGGTGCAGTCGGTGTCCCTGCTCGAGCGGACGCCGGTGCTGCTCGGCCTGGCGCCGATGGGCTCGGTGTTCCTCGGCTGCGCGCTGGAGGAAGAGGCGGCCGCCTGGATCCGCGACGGCGGCGGGCTCATCTTCCCGACGATCCCTGCCCTGCCTTTCGACCCGTACCGAGGCGGCCTGTACGACGCCGACGAGCTCTACGCCGGTCTCGACCAGGGGTACGACGCGACGCCGGACGCCCAGATCTACGCGTGGTCCCGGCAACAGGACGAGAAGGGCGACACCAGCCGTACCCTTGCCGCCGCGCTGCACGACCACTCCATCGCGGACGCCCTGGGGGACCGCGATGGAGTGGTCGGCCGTCCCTGGATCGGCGTGATGGGCGGCCACGGCGTACTCCGCAGCGACCCGAACTACCGCTCGGCCGTCCTCCTGGGGAGAGCCTTGGCCCGCTCCGGCCTCACCGTCGCCACCGGCGGAGGCCCCGGAGCCATGGAAGCAGCCAACCTCGGCTCCTCGCTCGCGTCGTACGACGACTCCGCCGTCGAGGCTGCCCTGTCGGCGCTGGCGGTGGTCCCGTCCTTCCGCCCGTCAGTGACCGTCTGGGCCGCCGCGGGTCTCGCAGTACGCCGCTCGTTTCCGGGCGACGGTGGTCTCTCAATCCCCACCTGGTTCTACGGCCACGAACCGCCGAACGTGTTCGCCACCTCGATCGCGAAGTACTTCTCCAACGCCCAGCGCGAGGACGTCCTCCTCAGCCGGGCCCGCGGCGGCATCATCTACCTGCCGGGGGCCGCCGGCACCGTCCAGGAGATCTTCCAGGCCGTCACCCCCAACTACTACGGCGACAAAGCGACCCAAACCCCGATGATCCTGGTCGGCATCACCCACTGGACCCGAACCCTCCCCGTCTGGCCCCTCCTCCAATCCCTGGCGAGTGGCCGCCCCATGACCACCTCCGTCACGTTGGTCGACACCATCGAGGAAGCAACCGCCCTGGTGACCCCCACCAACTGAGGCGGGAACCACCGACTCCGGTCCCGATGTGGTGGGCCAACCGGCGGCGGCCCGTGAACGGGGACACGCCGGCGGGCAGGTTCGCGAACTCGGCGTACCGACCGACAGGAGGTATCCGCCAGCCAGGTCCGCCGCCCCGCGTAGGACCCCGCTGCCGCGATCCGTTCTGACGACTACTTCCTGTCGGCCGGTACGCCGCGCCGGCTGACCTCTCGCGCGGGAAATCGTTCAAGAACTGTCGGAGGGGGCGTTTACGGTGGCGGGCATGACTGACTTTGTGTTGGTGCCGGGGGCTTGGTTGGGGGCGTGGGCCTGGGCAGAGGTGGCCGGAGCGCTGCGGGATGAGGGGTTCGGGGTTCATCCGGTGACGTTGTCGGGGCTGGCTGAGCGGGCCGGGGAGGATGCTGCCGAGGTCGGGCAGGCCCAGCACGTCGGCGACATCGTGGCCGTGGTCGAGGAGAACGACCTGCGGGACGTCGTGCTCGCCGGACACAGCTACTCAGGGATCCCGGTCGGACAGGCGGCTGCCCGGATCGGCGATCGGCTGCGCCGGGTCGTGTACGTCGACTCGAACGTGCCGACCGACGGGAAGTCCTTCATCGACGGGTGGTCCGACGAGGGGCGCGCATGGGTCGAGGGGCAACTCGCGGAGTCGGGTGGTTTGTGGCCTCCGCTGGAAGCCGCGGACTACGCGCACCAGGATCTGACAGACGACGCGATCGCCACGATCCTCCAGCGCGGTACGCCGCATCCGGGGCGGTCCATCAGCGAGCCGGCCGAACTGGTCCGGCCGATCAGCGAACTCCCGACGACCTACCTCAAGTGCCTGATGGACGGCCTCGAGCCGTCATCGGATGTGCGGGAGCTGCTGAAATCGCCGCACTGGGAGCTGGTAGAGCTGAACACCGGCCACTGGCCGATGTTCTCCCAACCCGCCGCCCTCGCAAAGCTCCTCGCCGACGCGGGCTGACGTGATGGACCGGGAGCGAGCTCAGGCGGCGACGATCTCGTTGATGGTGGCCGTGCCCGATGCGGCGGTCGCCGCCGAGTGGTACCGACGCGCCCTCGGCGCCACCGAACTGTGGAACCTCGGTTCGGTCGTGGGGCTCGAGATCGCCGGCGCGCCGTTCTTCCTGGCCGAGCCGGGCAACAACGGCTGGGACAGCCCGGGTGAGCTCGGTACGACGACCGTCAGGGTCGAGGTGTTCGTCGACGACCCGGACGCCTTCGTCCACCACGCAGTTCAGGCGGGGGCGAACAATCACGACCCGGTCCGGGACCATGAGATGCCGTGGGGCAAGCACCGGCAAGGCGGCTTCTTCGACCCCTTCGGCCACCTCTGGCTCGTCGGCGACACCTCGCCACTCGAGCGGCATGGCTAGCCGGCCGGCACCGCCCGATGAGGTCGGGGCGGAGCAGGTCAGTCGCGGCTGCTGGCGGCCAGCTGACCGCAGGCGCCGTCGATCTCCTGGCCTCGGGTATCGCGGACCGTGGTGGGAATCCCGCCCGCCTGCAACCGGCGTACGAACTCTCGCTCGTCGGCGGGGTCCGAGGCGGTCCACTTGGAGCCGGGCGTCGGGTTCAGCGGGATCAGGTTCACATGCACCCAGCCCCAGTCGCCACGCGCCGCGAGCTTCTCCGCGAGCAGGTCCGCACGCCAGGCCTGGTCGTTGATGTCGCGGATCATCGCGTACTCGATCGAAACGCGGCGCTTGGTCTTCTCCGCGTACCCCCAGGCGGCGTCGAGGACCTCGTCGACCTTCCACCGGTTGTTGATCGGGACCAGCTCGTCGCGCAGCTCGTCGTCCGGCGCGTGCAGCGACAGTGCCAGCGTGACTGGGATGCCCTCGGTGGCGAGCTGGTTGATCCGCGGCACCAGGCCGACGGTGGAGACCGTCACGCCGCGGGCGGAGATCCCCAGGCCGTCCGGCGAAGGCTCGGTGAACCGGCGGACCGCGCCGATCACGGCCTTGTAGTTCGCCATCGGCTCGCCCATGCCCATGAAGACGATGTTGTTGACCCGGCCGGGACCGCCGGCGATCTCGCCGCGCGCGAGCGCCCGGGCGCCGTCGACGACCTGCTCGACGATCTCCGCGGTGCTCATGTTGCGGGTCAGCCCGGACTGGCCGGTGGCGCAGAACGGGCATGCCATGCCGCAGCCCGCCTGGGAGGAGACGCACATCGTGGTGCGGTCGGTGTAGCGCATCAGCACGGACTCGACGAGCGAGCCATCGAGCAGCTTCCACAGGGTCTTGCGGGTGGTGCCGTTGTCGCACTCCAGGTCGCGGACCTTGGTGAGCAGCGGCGGCATCAGCTCGGCGACCAGCTTGTCGCGGGAGGCTGCGGGGAGATCAGTCATCTCGGCCGGGTCGGACACCAGCCGGGAGAAGTAGTGGTTCGACAGCTGCTTGGCCCGGAATGCGGGCTCGCCCAGGGCCGTCACCGCAGTACGACGCTCCTCGCCGCTGAGGTCGGCCAGGTGCCGCGGCGGCTTCTTGGCACGGCGCGGTTCATCGAAAACAAGCGGGAGGGAGGTAGTCATCGCACCCGATTGTCCCCCGGCGCCCACCTCGTTCACAAATTCACGTCCTCTCCGTGCCCGTGACCCTCACCACCCCCCGAGAACGCCGAAGAGCCTCGGGCGAGGGCCCGAGGAGCTTCGGATGCCGGAGTGCCGGGCCGAGTCGCCCGGCGCGGAGTTGCGCGGAGTACCCCTTCGGCGGGATCAGGGGGCCAACTGGTTGAAGGTCAGCCAGCCGCCGCTGCGGCTGCTCTTGGGCACTGACGCCGTCGACGGGCTGCGCGAGTACCACGAGTCGATCCTGGCCGAGCTGACTGAGTGGGAGGAGCTCAGCCGCTCCACCGCGGTCTCCTGACCCTGCGGCGGGGGAATGGGCGTCTGGGTGGGGCCGTTGGACTTTGCATCATGGACTCGCCAGCAGCACTCCCCCAGCCGTCGCTCGCCGGTGTGCCTCTGTCCATCCTCGACCGGTCCCGTACCCGGGCCGGCGAGAGCGAGGCGGAGACGCTGCGCGGAACAGTCCAGCTCGCGCAGCAGGTCGAGGAGCTTGGCTACCACAGGTTCTGGGTGTCCGAGCACCACAGCGTGCCAGGCGTTGTGGGCTCGGCTCCGACGGTGCTCGCCGCGGCCATCGCTGCGGCAACCACGCGCATCCGAGTCGGAACAGGCGGCGTCATGCTGCCGAATCACCAGCCACTTGTGGTCGCGGAGCAGTTCGGCGTACTGGAGTCGCTCTTCCCCGGCCGCATCGACATGGGCCTGGGGAGGTCGGTCGGCTTCACGAATGGGATCCGCCGCGCGCTCGGCGTCGACAAGGACGCGGTGGAGGACTTCGAGGCACAGGTCCGCGAGTTGCTCGGCTACTTCACCGGCACCCAGCGCAACCACCCGCAGGTCCACGCGCGACCTGGCGAAGGCTTGCACGTGCCGCCGTACGTACTGGCCGTCGGCGAAGGCGCACTCCTCGCAGCCTCGCTAGGTCTGCCACTGGTGATCGCCGGAGTCCGCAGCGCGGCGGAGCTCCTGAGCTGGCTCGAGCGCTACCGCTCCGGCTTCCGCCCGGCTGCTTGGGCCGACCGCCCGTACGTCGTGCTAGCCGCAACAGTGGCGGTGGCTGCCACGACCGAACAAGCACGGCGACTCCTACTGCCCGAAGCCTGGTCCACTGCCTACTCGCGAACTCGCGGGGTCTTTCCACCACTGCAGCCTGTCGAGGAAGTCCTGCACCTAGACCTCACCGAGAAGGAGCGCGGCATCTTCGAGCAGTCGCTCAGCGGGCAGATCTACGGCACGCCGGCTGAGGTGGATGCGGCATTGGGCGGCCTCGTGCAGCGCACAGCCGCGGACGAGGTGCTCGTGACTACCAACACCTACGACCGGGCAGACCTGCTCGAGTCCTACCAGGCTTTGGCCGACCTGGCCGGGCTCCGGAGCCTGGCTAGCCGCTGATCCGGGCCATCAGGCCCTTGCGGACCTCTGGCCATTCGTCGGCGAGGATGGAGAAGACCACGGTGTCGCGGAACGAGCCGTCCGCCAACTGCTTGTGCCGCCGCAACACGCCCTCCCGGGTGGCGCCGAGCTTGGCAATCGCGGCCTGGGACCGGGTATTCGTCAGCCCGGTCTGGATCTTCACCCGGCCGAATCCGCAGTCCTCGAAGGCATGCTGGAGCATCAGGAACTTGGTGGCCGGGTTGACCGCCGTGCCCCACACGGCCGGCGCGTAGCCGGTCCAGCCGAGGTGGACCGACTCGTTGTGAAGATCCACGTCGCCCAGGCTCGTAGTACCGACGACTGTGCCTGCGGCTCCCAGCGCGCTGTCGCCAACCAGCCGCACCACGTACGCCGTACGCGCGGCTGACGACACGACCCATTGCTCGCGCATCTGGTCCGCGTCGGCGGGCATCGCGGCGATACCGCCGCCGAAGCCACCGGCGTACACCCGTTCGTTGCCGATCGCGGCGTAGAGGGAGTCGATGTCAGAGGCAACGAGCCGGTCGAGGCGGACGATGTCGCCGAGCAGGGAACGCCCGTCGGGAGCTGTGGTCATGACGCCATCTGACCTCGGCGCGCGGGACGGCGTCAAACGAGTAGATGCAACAGCAGCCAGACAGCCGGAGCCGTTGCCAGCAAGGAATCCAGCCGATCCATCACGCCGCCGTGCCCCGGCAGCAGGTTCGACATGTCCTTGATGCCGAGGTCACGCTTGATCATCGACTCGGCCAGGTCGCCGACCGTCGCGGTCAGCACCGCGACGCCACCGACGATCGCTCCGACCCACCATTGGCCATCAAGCAACCAGACGACGCTTGCGATCCCCGCGCCGATGCAGGCCAGCGTGGACCCGGTGAAACCCTCCCAGGACTTCTTCGGGCTGATCGTCGGAGCCATCGGGTGCTTGCCGAAGAGCACGCCGACCACGTAGCCGCCGACGTCGCTTGCCACCACGACGAGGAAGAACGTCACCACCCGTCGGGGACCGTCGCCATCCGGCTGCACCAGCAGGATCGCGAACGCGGCCAGCATCGGCACGTAGCCGATCAGGAACACGCTGGTCGTCACATCACGGACGAAACCGTTGGAACCACTGGGCATCCGCCAGAAGATCGAAGCCAGCACTGTCAGCGCCAACGCGACCAGCAGGGCCAGTGGTCCCCCGAAGTACGCGGCGACCAGCATCGCCGTCGTACCGGCGAAGAGCGGGATCCGGGACAGCTTCGCGCCGCTGTTGTGGAACACGCGGACCAGCTCGTCGAGGGCGACCAGGACGGCAGCCAGCACGACGAAGACGAAGAGGACCTTCTCCCAGACGAGCGAACCGACGATGACCGCACCGAGCCCGACACCGACTGCGATGGAAGCAGGCACGTTCCGCCCGGCGCGGCTTGACGCGGGCATGCTCTGCTCGAGGCCCATCACACCTCGAGCAGTTCGGCTTCCTTGTGCTTGAGCAGCTCGTCGATGGAGTCGACGTACTTCTTCGTCAACCCGTCGAGGCGCTTCTCAGCACTCTTCCCCTCATCCTCGCCCGCTTCGCCGTCCTTGACGGTCTTGTCCACCTGGTCCTTGGCGTGCCTGCGGATGTTGCGCACCGAGACCTTGGCCTCCTCGGCCTTGGTCTTCGCGACCTTGATGTACTCCTTGCGGCGCTCCTCGGTGAGCTGCGGCATCACCACGCGGATCACCGACCCGTCGTTGCCGGGGTTCACGCCGAGGTCGGAGTCACGGATCGCCTTCTCGATCGCTGCCATCGCGCTCTTGTCGTAGGGCGAGATCAGGACCGTACGCGGCTCCGGCACCTGGAAGCCTGCCAGCTGCTGCAGCGGCGTCGGGCTGCCGTAGTAGTCGGCGACGATGCCCGCGAACATCTGCGGGTGCGCACGGCCGGTGCGGATCGCGGCGAAGTCGTCCTTGGCGACCTCCACGGCCTTCGCCATCTTCTGCTCGGCATCGCGGAGTGCTTGGTCGATCACGACATTCCTCGCTTCCTCGGGGCCGCACCGGTGCGGCCGCTCCAACCCTACGAACCCTGGTTTACCAGATATCGGACATCGGCCCGTGTGTTGGCCGTGATCATAGTGCCTTCCGGGCTACTGACCCGGTGAGACGACCGTGCCGATCTTCTCACCACGCACGACGCGGGCGATGTTGCCCTCCTCGAGACCGAAGATGACGATCGGCAGCGCGTTGTCGCGGGCCAGGCTGATCGCCGTCGCGTCCGCGACCCGTAGGCCCCGGGCGAGGAAGTCGTCGTAGGAGAGCTGGTCGAACTTGACCGCGTCGGGGTTCAGCTTCGGGTCGGAGTCGTAGACCCCGTCGACGCCCTGCTTGCCCATCAGCAGCACCTCGGCGCCGATCTCCAGCGCGCGCTGGGCGGCGACCGTGTCGGTGGAGAAGTACGGCATGCCGGAGCCCGCGCCGAAGATCACGACGCGGCCCTTCGCCAGGTGCCGGTCCGCCTTGCGCGGGATGTACGGCTCCGCGACCTGGCCCATCGTGATGGCCGTCTGGACGCGGGTCTCGACACCCAGCTTCTCCAGGAAGTCCTGCAGCGCCAGGCAGTTCATCACCGTGCCGAGCATGCCCATGTAGTCGGCGCGGTTGCGCTCCATCCCGCGCTGCTGCAGTTCGGCACCGCGGAAGAAGTTGCCGCCGCCGACCACCACGGCGACCTGGACGCCGGCCCGCACCACGTCGGCGATCTGCTTGGCGATCGAGTTCACCACGTCGGGGTCGACGCCGAGCTTGCCGCCGCCGAACACCTCACCCGACAGCTTCAGCAGCACCCGGTGGTAGGCGGCCGGAAACGGCGATGAGGCCGGTTTCGTCTCGGTACCCAGGGTTTCCGTCACGACTCCGGCCTCCTCGTCGACTGCGTTGACTAGCTGTGGTCGGCGAGCCGTCAGGCCCCGACCTCGAAGCGAGCGAACCGCTTGACGGTCACGCCGGCCTCGTCCAGGACTGCCTTGACGGTCTTCTTGTTCTCCTGGACCGACGCCTGCTCGAGCAGCACGACCTCCTTGAAGAAGCCGTTCACCCGGCCCTCGATGATCTTCGGCAGGGCCTGCTCCGGCTTGCCCTCCTCGCGCGCGGTCGCCTCGGCGATCCGCTTCTCGCTCTCGACCGTCTCGGCCGGGACCTCGTCGCGGGTGGTGTAGAGCGGACGCATCGCGGCGGCCTGCATCGCAGCGCCACGGGCGGCGTCGATGTTGTCGCCCTCGAACTCGACCAGTACGCCGACCTGGGCCGGCAGGTCGGCCGCACGCTTGTGCATGTACGCCGCGACCTGGCCGTCGAAGACGGCCACCTTGCCGAGCTCGAGCTTCTCGCCGATCACCGCGGCCAGGGCCTCGATGTTCTCGCCGACGCTCTTGCCGTCGGCCAGCTTCTCGCCGAGCAGACCCTCGACGTCGCCGACCTTGCTCGCCGCGGCGTGCGCGACGATGTCGGCCGCGAGCTGCTGGAACTGCTCGTTCTTGGCGACGAAGTCGGTCTCGCAGTTGAGCTGGATCAGCGCGTTCTCCGCCGCGGCCACCAGGCCGTTGGTGGCGGAGCGCTCCGCGCCGCGCTTGGCGGCCTTGGCCGCGCCGTGGATGCGCAGCTCCTCGATCGCCTTGTCGAAGTCGCCGTCAGTGGTCTCGAGCGCCTTCTTCGCGTCCATCATGCCCGCGCCCGTAGCGTCGCGGAGCCTCTTGACGTCAGCGGCGGTGTAGTTCGCCATTCCTCGTTCTCTCGTCTTGTCGGTGCGTCAGCTGGATGATGCGGTCGCCCGGCAGCACGCCGGGCGACCAGGGGCCGATCAGGCCTCTTCGGGCTCCGGGGCCTTGGTGCCCTCGACCGGGGTGTCGTCGGCCTCGGCGATCGTCTGGGCCACCGCGGCGGTCTCGGCGACCGGCGGGTTCTCGACGATCTCCTCGACCGGGTCGGCCGCGGCCTCTTCGGTCGTGGCGGCCGGGGCCTCTTCAGTCTTGGCCTCGGTCGCGGCGGCCGGGGCCTCTTCGGACTTGGCCTCGGTGGTGCCGTTCTGGCTCTCCAGCAGCTCACGCTCCCAGGCCGCCAGCGGCTCCTCGGCACCCAGCTCCTCGCCGGCCGCGGCAGCGCCCTGGCCGCCACGCGACATCAGGCCGTCGGCGACGGCGTCGGCGACCACACGGGTCAGCAGGCCGACCGAGCGGATCGCGTCGTCGTTGCCCGGGATCGGGAAGTCGACCTCGTCCGGGTCGCAGTTGGTGTCCAGGATGCCGATGATCGGCAGCTTCAGCTTGCGCGCCTCGTCGACGGCGAGGTGCTCCTTCTTGGTGTCGACGATCCACACGGCGGCCGGGACCCGGGCCATGTCACGGATGCCGCCGAGGGTCCTGAGCAGCTTGTCGTGCTCGCGACGCTTCTGCAGCAGCTCCTTCTTCGTCACACCGGAGGCGGCGACGTCGTCGAAGTCCAGCAGCTCGAGCTCCTTGAGGCGCTGGAGCCGCTTGTTGACGGTCTGGAAGTTGGTGAGCATGCCGCCCAGCCAGCGCTGGTTCACGTAGGGCATGCCGACCCGGGTCGCCTGCTCGGCGATCGCTTCCTGGGCCTGCTTCTTGGTGCCGACGAACAGGATCGCGCCGCCGGAGGCGACGGTGCTCCGGACGAACTCGTAGGCGCGGTCGATGTACGACAGCGACTGCTGCAGGTCGATGATGTAGATGCCGTTGCGCTCGGTGAAGATGAATCGCTTCATCTTCGGGTTCCAACGACGGGTCTGGTGCCCGAAGTGGACGCCGCTCTCGAGCAGCTGCTTCATGGTCACGACGGCCATGAGGTGTTCCTCCTGTCGTGCCGGCCCGGTTGTTCGTCCGGACGGCACAGTCTCGGTTGTCCCGCAACGGACCGGTTGGTCCGCCGCGCCTGACGCCCGCGCGCACCAATCCCGGAGAACCGGGACCGAGTGGTGCGCCCGTCGGCCGCCATCAGGGTGTTCGCCTGGAGTCGGCTGTTCGGTATGCGGGCGTGCGAAGTCGTCCCACTCGCATGGGACGCCACCCAAAGTCTACGGGAGAGCCCCCGTCGGGGTCGAACCGGGGCACAGGTTGTCCACAGCCTCCGAATTCACCACCGTCTCAAGCACCCGTCGACGGCACATTCAAGGTATGAACCCCTCATTCGGCCGCCTCCCCGGAGTCCTGCTCGTCCCCGCACTGCTCTGCCTTCCTCCCCCACCAACCGTCGCAGCCGCTGCCGCTGCCACTGCCGCGCCCGGGCCGCCTGCCGTCTGGCCTTTGAGCCCTCGACCCGAGGTGGTCCGTGGCTTCGAGCAGCCCGCGAAACCCTGGCTATCCGGCCACCGTGGCGTCGACCTGGCCGGAAAGCCCGGCCAACCCGTCCTCTCAGCCACGGCCGGCAAGATCACGTATGCCGGACAGTTGGCCGGCCGCGGCGTAGTCGTCGTCTCCAACGGCCCTACCCGCACCACCTACGAGCCCGTGGTCCCAGCCATCCAGCTAGGCGCAACCGTCAGCCCGGGGACCCAGCTCGGCCGCCTGTCCGCTGCCGCCAGCCACTGCGCTCCAGCAGCCTGCCTCCACTGGGGCCTCCGCCAATCCACCCTCTACCTGAACCCGCTCTCCCTACTCCGCAGCCGAACCGTCCGCCTGCTCCCCACCGCCGACCTACCTACAACGCCGCTTAGCCACCCCGACACCGCAGCCGGAACCTCGGACACAGGCTTCAGCGCCACAAGCCCGTCCGCCGCCGAGCGAGCGCTGCTCGCGCCGAGTTCTGGCCTGCCAAGTCCTGCTCTGCCGAGGCCAGGCCCACGTGCCCAAGTTGCCCCTGAACCAGCGCCTGAACCGGGCAGCGAAGGTCAAATCTCAGCCGGAGACAACGCGATTCAGCTCGCCGATCGCCAATCCGGCAGCCCGGCGGCACCCATCGTGGTCGGTCTCGCCGCCCTCATCACCATCGGCAGCACCCTGCTGATCAGGCGCCACTGATGGACCCCTCACCCACCACCGCACAACGCCGGTCCGCCGCTGACCGCCCGGCCAGACCCGAGGACAGCTCCGCGAAGGTATCGAGGCGCGCGATCCCGGCGAACGGCTTGAATGGGATCCGGCGCAAATGACGACCAGCTGTGGCTCCGGCGGATTCGGCGACCTCGTGAGCCGCGGGTCAGTTGCCGAGGGCCCGGACTCCTCGAGCCGCAGGTCGACTACCGGGAACCCGGACTCCTCGAGCCGCGGCTCAGCTGCCGGGGACTCGGGCTTGCCAGGCGTCTTCGTCTCGGGAGCGGCGCTCGACGCCGGCCGGGAGTTTGCCCTTGGCGAGGTCGATCAGCGTGGTGTGCTCCAGCACGTCCCGCAGACTCGCGCGGGCCGCGATCCAGACGCGCTGGAGGACCACGGCGCGCTCGTTGTACGCGACGCTCTCGGGCCGGACCCCGGAGATACTCACGATCGGCCCGTCGACGGCCCGCATCACATCGGCGACGGAGACCTCGTTCGGGTCGACGGCGAGCTTCCACCCGCCGGACTGCCCCCGCTGGCTCGACAACACACCGGCCCGGCGCAGGTCGGCGAGGATCCCCTGCAGGAAGCCGTGCGGAATGCCCTGAGCGCGACTCAACTCCTCGGCCGACACCACCGAGGGGTCGTTCGCCATCCAGTGCTGGGTGATCTCGATCAGCGCTCGCAGCGCATAGTCAGACTTCGCCGAAACCCGCATGCTCCGCAGTCTGCCTTATCCGGGCCCGAGGTCAGGCCCGTGGATGGGCTTGTTCGTAGGCGCGTCGCAGTCGTTCGCCCGAGACATGCGTGTAGATCTGCGTGGTGGCCAGCGAGGCATGACCGAGAAGTTCCTGCACGCTGCGAAGATCCGCACCACCTTCGAGCAGGTGGGTCGCGGCAGTATGGCGCAGCCCGTGCGGCGACAGGTCGGGGGCGTCCACCGCGTCGATCCGCGCGTGGACGAGCCGCCGCACCGTTCGCTGGTCGATCCGCCCGCCGCGCGCGCCGAGGAACAACGCCGGCCCGCTCCCCGGCTGGACGAGCTCCGGTCGCGCCACCTGCAACCACGTGTCCAGCGCAGCGGCTGCCGGTACGCCGTACGGGACCGATCGTTCCTTGCGGCCCTTGCCGAAGACGCGGACCACCCGGCGGGACGGGTCGACCTCGTCGATGTCGAGCGCGCAGAGTTCGCCGACCCGGATACCCGTTGCATAGAGCAACTCCATGATGGCGAGATCACGCAGGCCGACCGGGCTGCCGTCGTCGGCCCCCACGGCTGCGGCTTCCAGGACTGCTCGCGTGTCCGCCTGCCCGAGGACGCCCGGCAGGGTCTTGTGCGGCTTGGGGCTGGCAAGCAGCGCACCCGGGTCGGTCGCGATCCGTCCGGTCCGCTGCGCCCAGGCGGTGAAGACTCGCGCGGCGGTCGCCCGGCGCGACATCGTGCTGCGCGCCTTGCCGAGGCTCTGCTGCTTGGCCAGCCACGACCGAAGTGCGCGGATGTCGAGGCCGTTCAGATCATCGTGACCAAGCCGAGTCAAATGTTCGATTAAATCTGCCACATCACCGAGGTACGCTCGCACCGAGTGTTTGCTGAGGTCTCTCTCCGCCGTCAGATGCCTTTCGTAGTCAGCCAGTAACACAGTGAAACCTTCTGACAGAGAAGGGTTTCCGCTGACATCGTCCGGCGCCATGTCTTGACCATGCGGGAGTCTCCCCGGCAGAGCAAGCCACCGCGCGGAGGTCGAGACAAAGGAGGTCTGGCCCGTAGACCAGTGGTCGACTACTGTTCGGCCCGATTGCCCTAGTAGCAACGGAGGCACCCCTGACCATGGCCCCCTCAGCGAACGGACAGACCGTAGGCCGGCGCCTGCCGGTCGAGTCGGCGTTCACTCGAGTCGAGGACGCGCGGCACCGTCTGCCACGCCTGTTCGGCCGGCGCGATCTTGTCGTGCTCGGCCTCGGCGTCATGATCGGGTCCGGCATCTTCAGCCTCAGCGGCAAGCAGGCGGCCAATGTCGCCGGGCCGGCCGTGATCGTGTCGTTCCTGGTCGCGGCGGTTGTCTGCGTGCTCGCGGCCGCTTGCTACGCGGAACTGTCGTCCACCATTCCCGTTTCGGGCAGTGCGTACACGTTCAGCTACGTGACGTTCGGCGAGATGTGGGCGTGGCTGGTCGGCTGGGCCCTGGTGCTCGAACTCGTCACGGCTGCCGCGATCGTCGCCAGAGTCTGCTCCGCCTACTTCCTCGCGACACTCGACGGGTTCGGTGTCAGCCTGCCCGCCGGGGCGGCGCAGTTCTTCGGCCCTGACGCCAAGGTCAACCTGGTCGCGCCGGTGCTGCTGCTGATCATGACCGCACTGATCGTCACCGGCACGAAGCTGTCGACCCGTGTCCTGACGGTCGTCGTGCTCGCCAAGGTCGCCGTCATCCTGCTGGTCGTGATCGTCGGCGCCACCCACATCAACTGGGCCAACTACCACCCGTTCGTGCCGATGTCGCGAGCCGCACCGGCAGCCGCCAGCCCGACTGTCCTCGGCTGGATCCTCGACTCGTCGTTCGGCTCCTTCGGCATGATGGGGATCTTCACCGCGGCCAGTTCGATCGTGTTCGCCTTCATCGGCTTCGACCTGATCGCGACCGCCTCCGAGGACGCCCGCAACCCGCGGAAGACAGTCCCGCAGGGCATGCTGCTCGGCGTCGGCGCCGTCACGATCCTGTACGTCGCCATGGCCGTCGTGCTGGTCGGGATGCGCCCGTACGGGCAACTGGGTGGCGCGGCGCCGGTGTCCGAGGCGATGAATGCGGTCGGAGCCGGCTGGGCGGCCAAGGTGGTCAACCTGGGTGCTCTCCTGGCGATGACGACGGTGATCATGGTGGTCCTGATCGCACAGAGCCGCGTGTTGTTCAACATGGGCCGTGATGGTCTGCTGCCGAAGAGTCTCGGCCGGGTCAGCCGGGTCTACTCCTCCCCCGCCCGCGCGGCCACCACGGCCGGCCTGGCAGCCGTCGTGCTGACGCTGTACCCGAAGGTGCTGGAGCTGGAGGAACTGCTCGTCATCGGCGCGTTGTTCTGTTTCGCCTTCTGTGCGGTCGGTGTGCTGACACTCAGGCGTACGGAGCCGAACCTCGAGCGCGGTTTCCGCGTCCCGATGGTGCCGCTGATCCCACTGCTGTCGCTCGGCGCGACCTTGTGGCTGATGCTCAACCTGAAGACGAGCACCTGGACCAAGTTCGGCGTCTGGATGCTGCTCGGCGCGGCGATCTACGGTCTCTACGGCCGCTGGCACAGCCGGCTGGCCAACGAGGAGAGCTGGGACTTCGAGATCGGCGACACAGACCCCGGCACCGGCGGCCTGCAGGCGATCCGGTCGTCATCCTCGCCGGGGTCCGACACCGGTGAGCTCCGGGCGGTCCGGACGCCGCCGAAGTCGACCCGCGGTAAACACATGCGCTCCTGAACCCCTGATGTCCCGTCAGCGGCGATGCTCCAACGCCGCCGGGACATCAGTTCTCCACAGGTTCGAAAGTCGGTCCTGAGATCGGTGGCAATCCCGGCATGTTCTTAGCCGGAGGTGGTCATCGATGCGCACCAAGGACGCAGTCGGGCAGTACGGCGAGGATCTCGCCGCGAGGTACCTCGCGGAAGCCGGTTTCGCGATTCTGGAGCGGAACTGGCGGTGCGAGCTGGGCGAGATCGACATCGTCGCCCGCGACGGAAACGCGCTGGTCGTCTGCGAGGTCAAGACGCGGCGCGGGCTGAACTACGGCAGCCCGCTCGAGTCCATCACCTACCGCAAACTCGCCACCCTCCGCCAACTGCTCGGCCGCTGGCTGCGCGAGCACGACCTCCGTCCGCCAGAGGTCCGCATCGACATCATCGCCGTCCTCTGCCCCCGCGGCGTCCAACCCACTGTCGACCACGTCAAGGGCGTGGCGTGATGGCCCTGGCCCATGCCTGGTCCGTGGCGCTGGTCGGCCTGGAAGGGCACCTGGTCGAGGTCGAGGCGGATATCGCCCAGGGCCTGCCGAAGACGACCCTCATCGGCCTCCCGGACGCCTCGCTGAACGAGGCACGAGATCGGGTCCGCGCAGCAGTCGCGAACAGCCAGGAGAAGTTCCCGGACCGCAAGGTGACGATCGGTTTGTCGCCCGCGACCCTGCCCAAGACCGGGTCGCACTACGACGTGGCGATTGCTTGCGCGCTTCTGGCCGCGGGCGGCGTCGTCGACGGACGGCACCTGCGCGAGGTGGTGGTGATCGGCGAGCTCGGTCTGGACGGCCGGATCCGTGAGGTCCGTGGCGCGCTCGCCATGACGCTGGCCGCTTCTCGTTCCGGCTTCGAACGAATCATCGTGCCGGAGATGAACGCGGGCGAAGCACGGCTGGTGCCGGGCATCGAGGTCTACGGCATGCGGTCGTTGCGCCAGGTCCTCGCGTTGCTCCGAGGCGACGAGATCCCCGACGAGACCCCACCACGTGCTGAACCGCGGCTGGTCTCCGAGTCACTCACGCGCCTGCCGGAGGTGGATCTCGACGACGTCCTCGGGCAGCACGAAGGTCGCCGCGCCATCGAGGCAGCCGCCGCAGGCGGACATCATCTCTATCTGCACGGACCGCCGGGCTCTGGCAAGACGATGCTCGCCGAGAGGTTGGCCGGGTTGATGCCGGACCTGAGCACCGACGACTCGCTCGAGGTGTCAGCCGTGCATTCGCTGGCCGGGTTGCTCACCAGCGACGCGGAACTCGTGGTGCGTCCGCCCTTCATCGCGCCCCATCACACGGCGTCCCTGCCGAGCCTGATCGGTGGAGGCTCGGGAATGCCTCGCCCTGGAGCGATCAGCTGTGCCCACCGCGGGATCCTGTTCATCGACGAGGCACCCGAGATGCACCCGCTGACGCTCGACACCTTGCGGCAACCCCTCGAGTCCGGCTTCATCGAGGTGCACCGCGCGGCGGCGGTAGCCAAGTTCCCAGCCAGGTTCCTGTTGGTGCTGGCCGCCAATCCGTGCCCTTGTGGCCAGGCCGGCACGCCTTACGGGATCTGCACCTGCACACCCCAGATCCTCAATCGCTACCAGCAACGGATCAGCGGGCCGATCAAGGATCGAATCGACATCCAGCGTCAGATCCTCCCGGCAAGCCGCGGCCTGACAGACGACGAGAAGCCGGAGTCCACAGCTGAGGTTGCAGCGAGGGTTTCGGCGGCCCGGGACCGGCAGGCGTTCCGCTATCGAGACACGCCTTGGGTCCTCAACAGTGAAGTTCCCGGACCGGTCCTGCGCCGTGAGTATCCGCTGGATGACCTCAGTCAGAAGACGTTGGAATCGCACTACGCCGACGGCGTGCTCACCGCACGCGGCTTCGATCGCGTGGCCAGGCTTGCTTGGACTTTGGCCGATCTCGAGGGCCTCGCCGGCCCGACCCGGGAGCTGACACATCAGGCCTTTCAGCTCCGCAGCGGAGCAGCGCTGACGCCGCTCGACGACACCCGCCCGATCCGAGATCGCGAGCTGCGGCTGAGCACCACCAACGATGCCCAAACCTCCAAAGAAAGCGACCGGCCATGGTAGCCACCGAGTTCCTCGATCAGACCGAGCGTCAGAAGATTGCCGACGGCATCGATCTCTCGTCCACCCCCGCAGCCGTGGATGCCGGGCCCTCGCCCGCGGTCGGGTCCGCGGACGGTGGCGGACGCATCGGTTCGGCCAGAGGTTCGTCGAACGGGACCGGCGACGATGCCGAGAGGATCGCCCGCGCGGGGTTGTCGCGAGTGATCGAGCCCGGCGATGACGCGGCGCTCGAAAAGTTCGGGATGCTGCCCGCAGCGGAAGCCTGGCAGTGGTTGCGAAGCGGGCGACCCGGCCTGGAGCGATGGTCGACCAGACTGGCCGGCGTCGACCCGGAAGCAGATCTTGAGCGAGCCCGATCAGCCGGTGCGCGGTTCGTGATCCCCGGCGACGACGAGTGGCCGGAGCAGATCGAGGTACTGGCCGAAGCCGGTCGACTCAGTCGTCGAGGCGGTGTGCCGTTCGGTCTCTGGGTCCGTGGCAAGGCTGATCTCCGCCAAGCCGTCGAGCGATCGGTTGCGGTCGTCGGTTCTCGCGCTTGTTCGTCGTACGGCGAACACGTGGCGTCGGAGCTGTCGGGCGGGCTCGGTGACAGCGGAGTCACCGTGGTGTCGGGCGGGGCGTACGGGATCGACGCGGCGGCCCATCGTGGGGCGCTGGCAGGGGCCGGCATCACCATCGCGGTGCTTGCCTGTGGCGTCGACGTGAGCTATCCGAAGACCAACACCGCACTGTTCGACCGGATAGCTGAGGAAGGGCTGATCGTCAGCGAGTTGCCTCCTGGGTGTTCGCCGACAAAGTTGCGCTTCCTCGCTCGGAACAGACTGATCGCAGCCATCACGCTCGGCACCATCGTCGTCGAGGCAGCTGTGCGCAGCGGCGCGCTGAACACGGCCGGCTGGGCCGAGCAGTGCGGTCGCGAAGTTCTCGCCGTGCCCGGGCCTATCACCTCGCGGATGTCCGCCGGTGCTCACCTGCTGGTCCGCGAGCGCAATGCCATCCTCGCTACCTGCGTCGCAGACGTCGTCGAAGCGATCTCGCCTCTCGGTGACCGCCTCACGACCTACCCACACGCCCCAGCAGAACCAACCGACCACTTCGACCCGGATGTCCGCCGGACCCTCGACGCCGTGCCCGTCATCAGACCTGCTCCGGCCTCAAGAATCGCCGCCACCGCCGGCCTCGACACCGAAACCGTCCAGGAATGCCTGGAAACCCTGGCCGAAGCCGACCTGGTCGAGTACGTCGCCCCAGGTTGGCGCCTCTCCGAGAACCACCGCCACTCCCTCGGCCACCACGCCACCTAACCGAGCAAACCTGGTTCGGTGCCCACGGCAGCGCGGCCGACCGCTAGACCCACTACCGGGTTCTTCGACCGATAGCGGCTTCATTTGGCGCCAGTCGACGAAAGTCCCGGCAGCCGACCGCGACCGGCCGGTGGTGGTGGTGCCAGAGAGTGCTTGAGGCTGGGTAGTTCACGCTAGTGTCGTTCCCGGACGGGATGCGTCCGGGAAAGAGGTTCGGGTGATGGAGGCATTGAGTCCGACCGCGCGGGCGCTCCTGGCGCTGGAAGTGCTCCAGGACAATCCCGGCGTCTCGGCCGAGCGGCTGGCCCGCAGGCTCGGCGTCACTGACCGGGCCGTCCGACGGTATGTCGGGTTGCTGCGTGAGGCCGGCATCCCCATCGAGTCCACGACGGGACGGTACGGCGGCTATCGGCTCGGCCGCGGGACCCGGCTTCCGCCGGTGATGTTGTCGGCGGACGAGGCGCTCGGTCTCGTGATGGCGGCGCTGGAGGGACGGCGGGGCGCCGCTGATACAGCCGATCCGGTGGGCAGCGCGATCGGCAAGATCACGCGCTTGCTGCCGAGCTCGATCGCGGACTCGGTCGCGGCGATCCGCCAGGTGATCACGGCCCAGACCGGTTTGGTGTCCGCGGCACCCGATCCGGAGACCACCGCCACTCTGGTACGGGCGTGCGAGGCGGGGCGCCGGGTGCGCATCACCTATCGGCTGCGGGAGGAGCGCGTGATGGAGGTCGACCCGTGGGCCGTGGCGGTATGGCGCGGCCGGTGGTACTTGCTGGCGTGGTCCCACACCAGCGACGCCAGGCGGGTGTTCCGCGTCGACCGGGTCAGCACGGCCGTCCTACTCGACGAGAAGTTCGACCGGCCCGAGGACCTCGATCCGATCGCGGCGATCGAGGAGCAGATGAGCACCGGTTGGCGGTACCACGTGGAGGTAGTCGTCGACGCCCCGCTCGATGCCGTCGGGCAATGGCTGCCGCGGAGCCTCGGCAGGCTCGAGCCGATTGACAATGGCCGCACGCGGCTGGTCGGAAGCACTGACGAGCCATTCTGGTACGCGCGGCACCTCACCGCGCTCGAGGCGCCGTACCGCATCATCTCCCCGCCCGAGCTCCGCGCCGCCGCCCACGACCTGGCCCAGCGCCTAATACAAGCCGCTTCTGACGCCCACAGCTAGAAGCCCCAGCTCGCGGCTGGGGCTTCGGGCGGTGGCGCGGTCAGCGGCCGAAGTCGGAGTCTTTGGGGACTTCCAGGTCGGATTTGGCCAGTTCCTCGATGTTGACGTCGCGGAACGTCACCACCTTGGCGTTCTTCACGAAGCGGGCGGAGCGGTAGACGTCCCAGACCCAGGCGTCGGCCATGGTCACCTCGAAGTACACGTCACCGCCCTCGGTGCGGACCTTCAGGTCGACCGCATTGCACAGGTAGAAGCGCCGTTCGGTCTCCACGACGTACTTGAAGATCCCGACGACGTCCTTGTACTCCCGATAGAGCTGTAGCTCCATATCGGTCTCGTACTTCTCAAGGTCGTCAGCGCTCATCGGCTCTCCACTCCGGTGGGACTGGTCACAGTCTGTCCCATATCGGGCCGCAGACTGCGGCGGACATTCTCGAACCGCCGTCGATGTTGTGGACACGGGCCGTATTCGTCCAGGGCGGCCTGGTGTTCGGGGGTGCAGTAGCCCTTGTGAACCGCGAAGTCGTACTGCGGATACACCTCGTGCCAGTGCTGCATGATCCGGTCCCGGGTGACCTTGGCGATCACCGAGGCCGCGGCGATACACGCTGCCACCCGGTCTCCCTTCCAGATCGCGAGGCCCGGTACGCCGAGCCCGTCGACGCCGAAACCGTCGGTCAGCACGTACTGCGGGCGCAGGTCGAGCCGGAAGAGCGCCCGGCGGAGCGCCTCGACGTTGGCGACGTGCATGCCGAGCCGGTCGCACTCGGCCGCCTCGATCGACACTACGGACCAGGCCAGCGCGCGGTTGCGGATCTCGTCATAGCAGCGGTCCCGCGCCTTCGCGGTCAGCAGCTTCGAGTCCGCCAGCTCGGGGACCTGGCCGCGCTTGCCGTCCGGCAGGATCACCGCGGCGGCGACCAACGGACCCGCGCAGGGGCCGCGACCCGCCTCGTCGACGCCTGCGATCGGATCCAGCCCGACCCGACGCAGGGCCCGCTCGTAGCCGTACAGTCCGGCATCCCGCCGGATGGTGCTGCCCCGTGGCAGGGCGCTCATCCGCGACTCCGTTGCGCCTCGTTCCGCACCGGTACCTCGCTCACTTCGGTGGTGGTGTCAGTGAGATCGAGGGTTTGTCCGGGGCAGGTCCCGGTGCGGGCACCGATTTGAAGGTGTCCGGTACACCGAGATTGGCGAATCTGTTGGCCGGCCACACCACCAGGATCGCGCGTCCGGTGACCTTGTCCAGGGGCACGAAGGCGGCGTCGCCGGGACTGCCGCCAGCCGGGCCGGTGTCGCTCAGGTGGACGCGGGAGTCGCCCGACTCCGACCGGTGGTCCCCCATCACGAAGATCTTCCCGGCCGGCACGGTGACCTGGAACTCCATCGCCGACGGCGCGTCCCCGGGGTACAGGTAGCTCGTCTCGTCCAGCGGCTGACCGTTCACCGTCAGCCGGCCCTTGGCGTCGCAGCAGGCGACCTTGTCGCCCGGCATACCGATCAGGCGCTTGATCAGGTGTCCGTGGCTGGAGTCCGGCAGCAGGCCGACGACCTCGAAGAAGCGGCCGATCGAGCCGCGCTTCTGGCCGCTCTCCTCCGCGCCCAGCCAGCCGCCCGGATCCTCGAAGACGACGACGTCACCGCGCTGCACGTCGGTGAGCTTCTCGACCACCACGCGGTCGCCGACCAGCAGGGTGTTCTGCATCGACTCGCTCGGGATGATGAACATCTGGCCGACGAAGGCCCGCAGGATCGACGAGACGATGAGAGCACCGACCACGATCAGCACGAACTCGCGAGCGGCGGCTGCGAGGCCCGAGCGGTGGGCGGGTTTTTGCTTCGTCGCTGTCGGTGTCTCAGTCACTTCTTCAGCCCCGGCTTCTTGAAAGTTTCCGGAGGACGCAGCATCGTCATCCGGTCAGACGGCCAGATTACGCAACAGGCACGGCCAACCACGTTGTCGACGGGCACGAACCCTCCACCGGGGCCTCCCATGTGTGCACGGGAGTCGGCGGATTCGGCCCTGTTGTCACCCATCACCCACAGCGAACGGGGCGGAACGACCACGTCGAAGGGCTGCAGGGACGGCTTCGCGTCCTTGAGCAGATACTCCTGCTCGTCCAGCGGGATCTTGTTCACCATGATCCGGCCGGACCGGTCGCAGCAGATCACCCGGTCGCCGGCGATGCCGATCACCCGCTTGACCAGGTGACCCTCCCCGCTGCGCGGCAGGATACCGACGAACTCACCGATCTGGCGCAGCGTGCCAGGCTGCTTCTGCTCCTCGTTCAGCCAGTTGCCGGGGTCCTTGAAGACGATGATGTCGCCGCGCTGGACGTCACGGTGCAGATAACTGACCTTCTCGGCCAGGATCCGGTCGTTCGTCGTGAGCGTGTCGTACATCGACTCCGAGGGCACGTAGAACGCCTCGGCCACGAAGAGCCGCAAGACGACCGTGATGACCAACGCGAGCACCGTCACGGTGGTCATCTCCACGAGCAGGCTCAGCAGCGGATTCCGCTGCTTGAGCCTACGGTGACGTCCTTTGCTGCGACGTGCCCTCCTGGCTACCGGGCGAGCGCGAGTCGCAGTGCTCGGCGCCATACTTGACCGTCGTCGCTAGACGATCAGGAGGCCGGGATGTCCCGCTTCTCCTTGATCTTGGCTGCCTTGCCGCGCAGCTCGCGCAGGTAGTACAGCTTGGCGCGGCGCACGTCGCCGCGGGTGACGATCTCGACCTTGTCGACGATCGGGGTGTGCAGCGGGAAGGTCCGCTCGACACCGACACCGAAGCTGACCTTGCGGACCGTGAAGGTCTCCTGCAGGCCACCACCCTGGCGCCGGATCACGACACCCTGGAACACCTGGACGCGGGACCGGTTGCCCTCGACGACCTTGACGTGCACCTTCACGGTGTCACCGGGCCGGAAGGCGGGGATGTCGTCGCGCTTGCTCGCGTTGTCGAGCTCGTTCAGGATGTTGCTCATCAGGTGTCTCTTCCTCGCGCGTGCCACAGGTCACCCACGAATGGTCGGTGGTGAGAGTCGAAAGATGCTGTCATGCGGTGGTCACCCCCTGTGGCAGGAGCACCGAACGGCAACAGCGACCAAGTTTGCCATATGCGCGAGTAGCAACGAAATCAGCCACCTGCGCGCAAGATTCAGCGTCGCCGGCGCCGCTTGGCCAGCAGGACCAGCTCGACCTTCGCCGTCTGTGGTTCCCGCCTGATCTCACGGTAACCGGCGTTGCGGTAGAGCTGGAGGTTGCGCTCACTCTCCGCACCCGTGAACAACTCGTACGACGTGACCTCGGCGGGCGCGGTCTGTTCGGCGACCCGCAGCAGCTTCGACCCGACACCGCGGGCCTGCCAGTCCGGCGCCACCATCAGGCGGTTGATCCGGCCCAGCGAACCTTCCACGGCGAGGTGGACCGACCCGACGATCCTGGTACCGGCCACGGCCTTCCAGACGACTCCCTGCGCGATCCGCTCGACAACACCCTCCAGCGGCTCCTGCAGTGGCGGGATGCTGAAGTCGTCGTAGGCCTGGGCCTCCGAGAGGTATGCCGCACGCTGGAGAGTGAGCAGTTCCCCCGCATCAGCCTCGGTGGTCGGCAGCACCTTCACCAGCAAGGCAGCATCCTCCTTGGGTTCCACCTCATCAGCCTTGTGGCCCACGGCAGCCCCCCAGGCAGCCAGGAGATCCGGCCGACGCTCGGCAGTACGGCGTACGGACTCGTCGTGTCGCCACTCGGCCACCAGCTTGTGGTTGCCTGACAACAGGACGTCCGGTACGTCGTGTCCGCGCCAGGACGGGGGTTTCGTGTACACCGGGTACTCCAGCAGACCGTCGCCCGAGTGGGACTCCTCGGCCAGGGATGCCGGGTTGCCGATCACCCCGGGCAACAGTCGGGCCACGGCCTCCACGATCACCAGCACGGCGACCTCGCCACCGTTGAGCACGTAGTCCCCGACGGAGATCTCATCCACCCGCATCCGCTCAGCAGCATGGGCAGCGACCCGCGCGTCGATCCCCTCATACCGACCGCAGGCGAAGGCCAGCCAAGGCTCGTCAGCAAGCTCGTAAGCCAACTCCTGCGTGAACGGCCGGCCTGCAGGCGTCGGCACGATCAGCCGAGGCTGCGACGGCCCGGCCGCGGGAGCCACCGCATCAAGGGCCTCACCCCACGGGTCGGGCTTCATCACCATCCCCGCACCACCGCCATAAGGGGTGTCGTCCACGGTCCGGTGCCGGTCGTATGTCCACTCGCGCAGGTCGTGCAGATGCACATCCAGCAGGCCGCTCTTGGCCGCCTTGCCGACCAGGCTCAGGTCCAGCGCGGCCAGGTATTCCGGAAAGATCGAGACGACATCGAGCCTCATCGCCCGACATCCCCCTGAGCCGGTTCGGCCTGCCGGTTCTCCTCGGTCCCCGCGTCTCCCTCGGCTCCGACGTTCCCCTCGGCTCCGACGTTACCCTCGGCCGGCGCGCCTCCCTCGGCCACCGCGCCTCCCTCGGCCACCGCGTCCTCCTCGGCCCCCGGGGTTCGCTCGGCCGGCACGTCCGCCTCGCCTGCGGGGTCGGTCGGGACCACCTCGGCGCCTTCTGGGTCAAGCAGACCGGGGCGATCGGCGACCACGACGTATCCGCCGCCCAGGTCGATCTCCGGAACCAGCTCCTCGACGAGCGGCACCAGTACCGCGTTTCCGGCCGGGCGGCGGATCTCCAGCAGGTCCTGCGAAGGCAGGTGCACCACGTCGATCACCTCGCCGGCCTCGACCCCGTGGGTCGTCCGCACGGAGAGCCCGATCAGTTCGCGGTCGTAGAACTCCTCCGGGTCCTCCGGGCGCTCGTCCTCGCCGATCTCGGCCTGCAGCTCGAGGTTGCGCAACAGTTCCGCGGTGGTCCGGTCCGGCGATTCGGCGAACTTCACCAGCAACCGCCCGCTGTGCCAACGGCTGGCCGCGATCGTGAGGGTCCTCGGCGATTTCTCGGTGGTGACGAGCTTCGCACCGTCGGCGAACCGGCGATCCGGCTCGTCCGTACGGACCACCAGGCCGACCTCGCCCTTGATCCCATGGGCCCGACCGATCCGGCCGACGATCACCAGCACCGCAGTTCCTCCTGCTCGTTCCATTGCCTGCTCACCTTGCCGACACGCCGGCAAGGTGTCCACCTTGTCAGCGCATTCCGTCCAGTCTCACTGGACGCTCCGGCCAGTCTCGACCGGCCCACGGCTCCGCTCGGCGCCGGGTCTTGCTCAGTCTGATCCAAGACAGCCGAAGGGCCGCACCCGGTGTGGGTGCGGCCCTCCAGGGAGTTGCTGCGAGGTCAGCGGCGCGGGCGCCGGTTGAGCTCGTCGACGAAGTCGATCCGGACCGACGGCTCGGAGCTGAGCGCCCCGACCACCGTGCGGATCGCGGTCGCCGTCCGGCCGTTGCGGCCGATCACCTTGCCGATGTCGTCGGGGTGCACATGCACCTCGAGGGTGCGCCCGCGCCGCAGGTTGCGGGACCGGACGCTGACGTCGTCAGGGTTGTCCACGATGCCTCGGACCAGGTGCTCGAGCGCCTCGGTCTCCATCATGGTCAGGCCTTGGCGTCGTCGGCGGCCGGGGCCTCAGCGGCGTCCGCGGCCGGCGCCTCGGCAGCAGCCTCAGCAGCCGGAGCCTCGACAGCTGCAGGCTCGACAGCTGCAGGCTCGGCAGCCGGGGCCTCAGCAGCCGGAGCGGCCTCGGCCTTCTTCTCGGCCTTCGGCTCAGCCTTCTTGGCCGTGGTCTTCTTGGTGGTGACCGCGTCGGTCTTCACGGTGCCGTGCGCCTCGGCGAGGGCCTCGTTGAAGATCTCCTGCTTGTCGCGCTTCGGCTCCTTGACCCGCAGCGGCGCCGGGGCCTCCAGGCCCTTGAACTTCTGCCAGTCACCGCTGGCCTTGAAGATCGCCTCGACGGCCTCGGTCGGCTGCGCGCCGACGCCCAGCCAGTACTGCGCCCGCTCCGACTCGACGTGGATGAACGACGGCTCGGTCTTCGGGTTGTACTTGCCGATCTCCTCGATGGCGCGGCCGTCACGCTTGGTGCGGGCGTCCATCACGACGATGCGGTAGTGCGGCGCACGCTTCTTGCCGATGCGCTTCAAACGGATCTTGACTGCCACGTTTGTGGGGTCTCCCTCGGGATTTCATGTCTGGTTGAGCAGCGCACCGGCGTCGTGGGGACAACGAGTGACCACTCGGATGGGCCGAAAGGGACGTGGAGTTAGAGGGCTGCACGCGATCCAGACGGACTCAGCCCGCTATTCTGCCAGATCCACCCAGCCTGAACCAATCCTGCCCTCGCGACCGCGGCGGGCCCGACCCGGAGCACCGGAGGGCCGCGGGTCGGGACGATCTAGGAGCGGAACGCCGCCAGCTCGGGCAGTTGGTCGACGTAGCTGTCCAGGAGTTGGTGCGCCGCGGTGACCGAGTCCACCAGTGGATGCCAGGCAAACGCCCGGATCGCGGCGGAGCGGGACCCGGTGGCGGCCGCCTCGATGGTCGACCGCTCGACGGCCTTCACCGAGCACACCAACCCTGCCTGGTGGTCGGTGAACTGCGACACCGTCACCGGGCGAGCACCGTTGGCGTCGACCGTGCACGGAATCTCGACCACCGCGTCGTCATCCAGGTGTCGCAGGGTGCCTCGGTTGCGGACGTTCAGGATCAGCGACGCCCGCTCGTTGTGCGCGATCGCCCGCATCAGCGACAGCGCGACCTGCTCATACCCGCCGGCCGACATGTCCCGCTCGTCCCGCTCCCCCGCGTCGGCGACGGCTCGGCTCTCGACCATGTACGTCGATTCGCGCTCGGCCCGGGTCTTCTGCCACAGCTCCAGCGCGTTCGACGGCTGGCGGGCGGTGTCCGCATAGAACGCGGACTGCTGCTCCAACAAGAAGGTCCCGCGGGTCTGCTCCACCGACTGAACCGCCGCCAGCGTCTCCCGCGCGAAGTAGTAGTAGTGCAGGTACTCGTTGGGAATGGACCCCAGCGATCGCAACCACTCGACCCCGAACAGGCGGCCTTCCTCGAAGTCGCCCAGCGCCGCGGGGTCCGCCAGCAACGCCGGCAGGTGGTCGACACCACCCGACTCCAGCCGCCGCAACCAACCGAGGTGGTTCAGTCCGGCATAGTCGTAGACCACCTGCGAGGGATCCAGCCCAAGAGCCAACGCCGCCCGGCGGCCGAGCCCGGAAGGCGAGTCGCAGATCCCGATCACCCGGTCACCCAGATACGGGATCATCGCCTCCGTCACCATCCCGGCGGGATTCGTGAAGTTGATGACCCACGCCTCCGGAGCCAGCTCGGCCACTCGCTGCGCGATCCCGACAGCCACGGGCAACGTCCGCAACCCATAGGCGATGCCGCCCGCACCGACCGTCTCCTGCCCCAGTACGCCGAGGTCGAGCGCGACGCGTTCGTCGATCGTGCGCCCCTGGAGTCCGCCGACCCGGATCGCGGAGAAGACGAAATCCGCGCCCCGCAACGCCTCGTCGAGATCCGTCGTCTCGGTCACGACCGGAGCAGCACCCGAGCCCGAGCCCGCCGCCGAGGCCGAGGCCGCCGCCGAGGCCGACGCCGCCGCGGCTTGCTGCCGTAGTACGGAGCCGATGGACGCCAGCCGGGAGCGGTCGGTGTCGTAGAGCACGACCGAGGTGATCCGGCCTTCGCCGCGATCGGACAGCAAGGCCTGATAGACGAGCGGCACGCGGAACCCACCGCCGCCGAGGATGGCCAGTCTCACGCGAGCACCACCTGCACCCCTGCCTCCACCAGTTGGGCCCGGGTCGCCTCGTCGGCGCCGGGCTCGGTCACCACCATCGAGAGCTCGGACGGCTCGCACACCTTGGCCACGCCGTGGCCCGGGAACTTCGTCGCGTCGGCCAGCAACACCACCCGGTCGGCGGCCTTGATCATCGCCCGCTTCACCGGTACTTCGATCATCGTGCTGTCCATCACCCGGCCGTCCGGGCGCACTCCGCTGGTCCCGAGGAACAGCCAGTCGACGTGGATCTGGCGCAGGCTCTCCTCGGTCAGGTACCCGACCAGCGAGCGATAACTACGCCGGACGAAGCCGCCCAGGATGATCAGCTCGATCTGCTCGTCGTTCTGCAACTCCTCGAGGACCGCGAGGTTGCTCGTCACCACCGTCAGCGACCGGCCGTGCAGGTGGTAGGCCAACCGCAGTGCGGTCGTCCCGATGTCGAGGAGTACCGACTGCCCGTCGCTGACCAGGGAGGCCGCATGCCGAGCGATCTTGTCCTTCTCATCGGCCCGTACTGCGCTCACCTCGCTGAAAGGTTCATCCCCACCGTCGACCGCGAGCGCGCCGCCGTAGACCCGGGTCAACCGGCCCTGCTCGTGCAACTGCTCGAGGTCGCGCCGGATCGTCGCCTCGCTGACCCCCAGTTGGGCGGCCAGCACCTTCACACCCCCGGCCCCGTCGGCCCGGAGCGCGCGCACGATCTGATCCTGCCGTTGCTTTGGCAACACGGACAGACCGTACCATGCAAACTCCGTCAGACTCGCGCAAGATTTTGCAGAGGTATTGCGTAGTTTGCTCGAACGATCCACACTGACTGCACGAATTTGATCGACCCTGCAGGAGTGTGCTGACGATGAGCGAGCAGCTGGACGTGGTTGTGTCCGGCCTGGTGTTTCACGACCTCGTCCTCGGCCTGCCCACTCCGCCCCGACCCGGGACGGAGGTCTGGGCCGACGACTCGGCCGAAAGTCCGGGCGGCATCGCGAACTTCGCCGTCGCGCTCGCCCGGCTCGGCCTGCGGACCGGCCTGGTGGCGACCTTCGGTGACGACGACCTCGGCAACCGGAGTTGGCAGCAGCTCGAGACCGTCGAGGGCATCGACCTGACCCACTCCCGCAAGGTCGCGGGCTGGCCGACCCCGGTCACGGTGGCCCTTGCCTATGACAACGACCGTGCTCTGGTGACCCGGGGCACCACTCCCCCGCTCAGCGCGGACGAACTGTTGACCACCCCGCCGATAGCGAAGGCCGTTGCCGCGCACATCGGTCCCTGGCCGAACGACTGGCTGGCCAAGGCGAAAGCCGCGGGAAGTCTCGTCTTCGCTGACGTGGGCTGGGACCCCTCGGAGCAGTGGGACCCCGGAGTTCTCGACCAACTCGAGCACTGTGACGTCTTCCTGCCGAACGCCGGCGAGGCGATGGCCTACACCAGGACGACGACACCGGCCGAGGCGCTGCACCGCCTCGCCGAGAGAGTCCCGGTGGTTGTCGTGTCGGACGGCTCGAACGGCGCACTGGCGATCGACGCGCGCTCCGGCGAACAGCTCGCAGTACCGGCCTTCCCAGTCAAAGCCGTGGACACCACCGGCGCAGGCGACGTCTTCGCCGCCGGGTTCATCGCCGCCACCTTGTGGGAGCTGTCGCTGACTGAGCGGGTGCGGTTCGCCTCGCTGGTCGCGGCCCTCTCAGTGACCCGCCTGGGCGGTGCCGACGCGGCGCCGACCTGGGCAGAGATCGCAGCGTGGCACCACCGCAATTCGTCAGACGGGGCAATCGGCGCGCTGGTGCGCGCGAACCTAGGAAGGTAGACAACATGGAGCTCTCACGTCGCACGCTGATCGCCGGGGGCTTCGCCGCCATGCTCGGCAGCACCGTCGCCGGCTGCTCGTCCAGCATGGACACCGGATCCACCAAGAAGAACGCGACCGGCAACATCGCCTTGTGGTGCTGGCCGGGCGGCCTGGGCAAGACCGTGCTCGACGACACCATCGCGCATTTCCCCGACCAGCACCTCAAGTACTCCGAGATCGGCGGCGACTTCAAGCAGAAGCTGCTGACCACCTTCAACGGCGGTACCTCGATCCCCGACATCACCGGTGTGAAAGGCGAGGACATCGCCTCGATCCTGCCCCAGGCGAACCGGTTCGTGGATCTGAAGACGGTCGGCGCGGACTCGATCCTGGGCGACTACCTGGAGTGGAAGGTCAAGCAGGCCACCACCCTGGACGGCAAGGTGATCGGGATCCCGATCGACATCGGCCCGACCGCGCTCTACTACCGCGAGGACATCTTCACCGCCGGCGGACTGCCGGGCGACCCGGCGAAGGTCGCGGACCAGCTGAAGACCTGGGAGGACTTCCTCGCCGCCGGGCTGGAACTGAAGAAGGCGAACCCGAAGGCGCTGATCGTCTCCGACGCGACCGACATGTACGGCCTGATCGTCAACCAGGGCACCGATCGCTACATCGACAAGGACAACAAGTTCATCGGCGACCAGGACCATATTCGCCGGGCCTGGGACCTCGCGGTCAAGGCGATCAGCACCAAGGTCGACGCGAAGACCCTCGGCGGTACGCCGGACTGGAACGCGGGGCTCGACCAGGGCACGGTGCCCGCCCTCACCGGCGCCGCGTGGGTGGCGCTCGACGTGAAGGCGGCCTGCAAGACCAGCACCGGCAAGTGGAAACTCGCCCCGACGCCCAGCGGCCCGGCGAACTTCGGCGGCTCGTTCCTCACCATCACCAGGAACGCCGCGGACCCGGCCGCCGCCTTCGAGGTGATCAAGTACATGCTCAGCGCTGACAACGAGGCGAAGGCCTTCGCCGACGCGCAGATCTTCCCGGCCACGCCGGCCGCCTACGACAAGCCGCAACTGAAGGCGGCCGACCCCTTCTTCGGCGGGCAGGTGCCGATCGACGTGTTCGGCCCGGCCGCGAAGAACATCCCGATCGCCTACGAGGCGCCCCTCGACGCCGCGGTCGGCGCGCCGTACGCGACTGCTCTCAAGACCGTTCAGTCGGGCAGCAAGTCCTCGGACGCGGCCTGGAAGGACGCGGTCTCGCAGGCGAAGCAGATCGGCAAGCGTCAGGGCGTGCAGTGACGCTCACGGCGACCCCACCCAAGGCCCGAGCCAGTACGCCGAAGCAGGCGCGCAGGCGGTCCGTCTGGTCGTACTGGCGGTTCTACCTCGCGCTGTCGCCGTTCTACGTCCTGTTCGCGGTGTTCGGGCTCTACCCGGTCGCGTCCACCATCCTGCTGGCCTTCCAGAAGTGGGACGGGCTCGGCCCGCGGCAGCTGGTGGGGCTGCAGAACTTCCGGTTCCTGGTCCAGGACAGCACGTTCTGGTTGTCGCTGTGGAACACGATCGTGCTGTTCGTCATGTCGACCGCGCCGACGTTGTGCCTGGCCCTGGTGCTGGCGGTGATGCTGCACTCGGCGGTGCGGTTCAAGGGCGTCTACCGGATCGCGTACTTCATCCCGAACATCACCTCGCTGGTGGCGACCGCGATCTTCTTCGCCGCGGTGTTCAGTACGAACTTCGGGCTGGTCAACGCCGGGCTGCGGGCACTCGGGCTGCCGACCGAGGACTGGCTCGGGCAACCGTGGGGCATCAAGATCGCGATCTCCACGATGATCGTGTGGCAATGGACCGGCTACAACACGATCATCTACCTGGCCGGCCTGCAGGCGATCCCGACCGAGCAGTACGAGGCGGCGAAGGTGGACGGCGCTGGGCCGTTCCGGACGTTCTTCTCGATCACGCTGCCGCAACTGCGGCCGGTCGTGTTGTTCACGGTCGTCATCTCGACCATCGGCGGGCTGCAGACCTTCACCGAACCGCAGGTGATGGTCGGTAACAGCGGCGGCACCGGCCAGAGCGGCCTCACCGTCGTCATGTACTTCTACAACCAGGCCTTCGGCGCGAACGACTACGGCTATGCCGCAGCTGTTGCCCTCAGCATCTTCATGCTCGTGTTGTTGTTCACGGCAATCAACTGGCGGCTGTTCCGCGGCAGGAGGACGCCATGAAGTGGCGCGGGATCGTGCTGCACTCCCTGCTGACGGTGGCCGGATTGGTCTGCCTGTTCCCGTTCTTCTGGACACTGGTGATGGCGACCAACACGACCGCCGACATCTACCGGTTCCCGCCGAAGTTCAGCTTCGGGTCGCAGTTCGACGACAACGTCCGGCAGGTGCTGGCGAACGTGGCGTTCTTCCAGTCGATGGGCAACACCGTGATCGTGGCCGTGTCGACCACCGCGCTGGTGCTGTTCTTCGACTCGCTCGCCGCCTTCACGTTCGCGAAGTTCCGGTTCCCGGGGCGCAATGCGTTGTTCGTGATCCTGCTGGCGACGATGCTGCTGCCCGCCCAACTGGCCGCCGTACCGCAGTTCCAGACCATGGCCGCGTTCGGCTGGGTCGGGTCGCTGAAGGCGTTGATCATCCCGGGAGCGGCCAACGCGTTCGGGATCTTCTGGCTTCGGCAGTACTTCCAGAACTCCATCCACGACGAACTCGTGGAGGCGGCCACGCTGGACGGGTGCGGCTTCCTCGGCGTCTATCGGCATGTGGCGCTGCCGTCGGCGCGGCCGGCGCTGGCGTTCCTCGGCATCTTCACCTTCGTTGCCTCGTGGAATGACTACCTGTGGCCGCTGATCGTGCTGACCGACCCGGACCACCTCACCCTGCAGGTGGCGCTGTCGCAGTTGAACCGCAGCCACGGCGTCGACTACAGCATGGTGATGACCGGCGCGCTGATGGCGATGGTGCCGCTGGTGGTCGTCTTCATCGTCTTCGCCCGGCAGTTCATCAAGGGAGCCACCGAGGGCGCGATCCGCGGCTGACCACCCCCTCCACCCCGGCCGCCGTGGCCCCCTGCCGCGGCGGCCGGACCTGTCCGCGGCGACGGCTAGGCTGCAGGAACTGAAGTGGTTCTGGCTGCGTCGGAGGGGGCGTCATGGTTGGCAAGCGAGGACGCGTGATCGGCCGGATCGCACCGGGAATCGTCGGCGAGGTGATGCTGCCGGTCCGCGGTGCCACCGAGGCCTTCTACGCTTACCCCGCGGCCGACGAGGTGATCGAGGTGGGCACGCCTGTAGTGGTGGTCGACTTCGACCCGCCGCGCACGGTCTACGTCGCCCGCGCCTTCTGAACCACTTGTTCCCTGGAGGGGAAATGCTCTGGACGTACCTCATCACCGGCGCCGTCGCGCTGGTGATTCTGCTGCTCCTGTTCCGGATGGTCTGGCGGGTAGCCGAGCCGAACGAGGCGCTGATCATCTCCGGCCTCGGCGCGCACTCGAGCCAGGAGCAGATCAACGAGACGCTCGGCTTCAAGATCGTCGTCGGCCGCGGCACCGCGGTGCTGCCCGGCTTCCAGACCGTACGGCGGCTGCCGCTCGACATCCGGGCGACTCCCCTGACCGTCACCTGTGTCTCCAGTCAGGGGATTCCCCTGCACATCAAGGGCGTCACGGCGTACAAGGTCGGTGACGACTACGGCTCGATCGCGAACGCGGCCCGGCGGTTCCTGGAGCAGAGCGACGAGCAGGTGATGTCCACCATCCACGAGCTCTTCGCAGGTCACCTGCGCGCGATCGTCGGTTCCACCACGGTCGAGGAGATGCTGCACGACCGGGAGACGCTGACCACCAACATCCGCGGCTCGCTGGCCGGCGACATGGAGAAGCTCGGCCTGGTGGTCGACTCCCTGCAGATCCAGGAGATCGACGACGAGTCCGGCTACATCCGCAACCTCGGCCGTCCACAGGCCGCGGCGGTCGAGGCGGCCGCGCGGATCGCGCAGGCCGAGCGGGACCGGGAGGCCACCGAGCGCGAGCAGGTCGCCGCCGCTGCCAAGGCCGCCGCGGTGCGGCAGAGCTCGATCGCCCAGGCCGGCTACCAGGCCGAGGTGGACCAGGCGAACTCCAAGGCGTCCCAGTCCGGCCCGCTGGCCGAGGCGCTGGCCCGCCAGGAAGTCGTGGTCGCCGAGACCGAGACCGCGAAGCTGAACGCCTCGCTGGCCGAGAAGCAGCTCGAGTCGAGCGTGCTGAAACCGGCCGATGCGGAGGCTTACAAGCAGCGCACGCTCGCACAGGCCGCCCGGGACGCGCAGATCGCGGCCGCCGAGGCCCAGGCCCGGGAGGTCACCCTGCGCGGTGAAGCCCAGGCGAAGGCGACCGAGCTGAACGGTAAGGCGGAGGCGCTCGCGGTCCAGGCGAAGGCGATGGCCGAGGCGGCCGGTATCAAGGCGCGCGCCGAGGCGCTGGCCACGAACACCGACGCGGTCGTCGCACAGCAGCTGGCCGAGGCCTACCCGGAGATCGTCCGGGCGGCCGCCAGCTCCTTCGAGAAGGTCGGCAACATGGTCGTGCTGAATGGTGCCCAAGGCATCGAAGACACCCTGGTGAAGACCATCACCATGGGTGGCTCGGGCTTCGCGCTGGCCAAGCAGCTGATCGATTCGCTCAGCAGCAACGGCAAGACGCCGACGCTGGAGGCCGTGCCAGACGAGATCACCCCGGCCTGACGCAAGGCACTATTCGACCGTAGGTTAATCATTGACGGTCGGCCCGTCTGATTTGTTCCTTACTCACTTCCGGTGCGCTAGCTTGATGCCATCACTCCAGGCGTTACGGGTATCACCGCCCGTGACCGGTCGCGTAGGGACTGATCATCGTGCCGCTCAGACGATTCCTCGCTGTCCTCGCCTCGCTCCTGGTCGGTGCCGCCACTTTGGTGGCGGTACCGACCGAGGCGATGGCCGCTCCCAACTTCAAGGCCCCGTTCCCCTGTGGGCAACGCTGGACCTACGACCACCACTCGGCCGAGGTCCGCCGCGCGCTCGACTTCGTTCGCGCCGACGGCGGAGTCACCAACGGGACTCCGGTGCTCGCCTCAGCAGCCGGTACGGCGTACCGGTTCTCGCAGCCCAGCGGCGCCGGCAACTACATCGCCATCGAGCACGGCGGCGGCTGGAAGACGTACTACTTCCACCTCTCGGCGTACTCCGTCGCCAACGGCCAGCAGGTCTCCCAGGGCCAGCAGATCGGCGTCACCGGCAGCACCGGCAACTCGTCCGGGCCGCACATCCACTACGAGCAACTGCTCAACGGGGTCGGCCAGAACATCGTCATCAACGGTTCCGCACTGGCTTACCCGGGCTCGTACAACCAGTACTACCTGACCAGCGACAACGGTTGCGGCGGCGGTACCGGTGGAGCCTTCATGACCTGGGGATCCGGCATCCGGGTCCGCGCGGACGCCCGGCTGAACGCGGCCGTGGTGACCACCCTGGCCGGTCCGACCTCGGTCTGGGTGACCTGCCAGAAGCAGGGTGACACAGTGACCGCCGAGGGATACACGAACAACTGGTGGTCCAAGCTGCGCGACCAGGGCGGCTTCATCAGCAACATCTACATCGACAACCCAGCAGCACAGCTGCCAGGCGTACCTGTCTGCTGACAGCGCTGGCCCCGGATCTCCTTGCCGCAAGGGGATCCGGGGCCCGCTGCTGTCTGGCCGGTTTATCGGGTTCAGCGATGGGCACCGCTGGCGCCGGAGACGGGAGGCCGGCGATGGCGGTTCGGCAGGTGACCACCGTCGTGATCAGCCGGAACCGTAGGGCGGAGGTGCTGCGGAGCCTGGCCTATCACGACGACCCGGTGATCCTGGTCGACAACGGTTCCGACGACGCCACCGCCGATGCCGTCGAGCGGCTGTTTCCCTACGTCCGCGTGGTTCGGCTGGGCGCGAATCTCGGCGCGCCGGCGCGGAACATAGGCGTCCGGCGCGCGACGACGCCGTACGTGGCGTTCGCCGACGACGACTCGTGGTGGGCGCCGGGCGCGTTGGCGGGCGCCGCTGCCCTGCTCGACGAACATCCACGGGTCGGGCTGCTCGCTGCCCGCATCCTGCTCGGCCGCGACAACACCGAAGATCCGCTGTGCCGGCTGATGGCCGAGTCCCCCCTCGACGCCGCCGGCGATGCTCCCGGCAAAGCGGTTCTCGGGTTCGCGGCCTGCGGCGCGGTCGTGCGCCGGGAGGCGTTCCTGGCCGTGGGCGGATTCGACCCGGTGGTGTTCTTCGCCGGGGAGGAGGACCGGGTGGCAGTGGATCTGGCGGCCGCCGGCTGGCAACTGCGCTATGTCCCGGAGCTGGTCGTGCACCACCACCCGTCCAAGGTCAGGCAGACCGACACGGCCCGCCGGACACGCATCACTCGCAACGCGCTCCTCACGACGGTGATGCGTCGACCGTGGCCAGTCGTTGCCCGTCAGTTGTCTGAGGCAGGCCTCGACACCCTGGCCGCGGCCCTGCCCAGGTTGCCTGCTGCCCTCGCCCGGCGTCGTCGCCTACCTGCCTGGCTGGAGTTGGAGGTCCGAGAGCTCGAGGCCTGGCGCCCCCCGACCGCCGCGGCCTAGGTGCAGATCGGTACGCCGGGCAGCTGCGCCGCCGGGTGGTCGATGTAGATGTTGGTCATGTAGCCGCCCTGGTCGCGCAGCTTGGACCACCAGTTGTTGGTGGTGCCCTCGGCGGTCACCGGGTCCCCCTGCTTCTGGCAGACCACGAACACCTGCGTCGGGCCGGCGAGCGTGGCGACGATCGGCGCGGTCACCTTGGCGTCCGACCGGACCCGTACGCCGCTCCCGTACGTGGTGAAGTTGTACGTCGGCGGGTTCGGGTTGCCACCGTTGACCAGCTGCATGTAGTAGTTCCAGTTCCAGTTCGGCCCTGGATCCGTGTGGTCGTTGCCCGGGACCTCGTTGTGACCGACGATGTGCGCCCGATCCTTGGGGATCCCGCGCCGCTCGGCGATGTTCTTGGTCAGCACGGCCGAGGCCCGGTACATGGCGTCGGTGAACCACGACGGCTGGTCCACGAATCCCTCGTGCTCGATGCCGATCGTGTACGGGTTCGCGCTGCGGACATGCCAGGCGGTGTCCTTCTCGGCCACCATCTGGGTGATCTGCCCGTCGCTGGACCGGACCACGTAGTGCGCGCTCACCTGGGCCGACGCGTTCTTGAACCAGCTGATCGTGCCGGCGTACGAGCCTTGCGTCACGTGGATGACGATGGTGCTGACGGCACTCGTCCGGCCGACGCTGTAGTTACTGGCGCTGGCCGGGTTCCAGATCGCGCCGGGGTAGTCCGCCGCCGCGAGCGAGGCCTTCGTCCGGGTGCCGAGCGGCGCCACGTTCGCGTAGCTGCCGCGGTCCGGGTTCACCTGCTTGGGCGCTGACGTGACCCCCTCGGCGCCGACACCCAGACCGATGATCCGGTAGACCTCGTCGGTGTAGAGCCGCGCGGTCGGGCCGTCGGCGGAGTGCGGGTACTGCGCGACCACCGTGTACCACTTGGCCAGGTCCTTGCGGGCGGACCCCTGCAGCCCGGCCTTGTCGGCGTACGAGTCCAGCACGGCGGCGGCGCCGATGATGTTCGAGCCGGAGTCCTTGGCGAGTTTCTCGACCGGCAGCCCGGTCAGCTTGGCCGCCTCGGACATGGTCGGGTTGGTGGGGTTGCCGGCCAGATGCATCACGCCGTAGCCGTTGTCCTGGCTCGGCAGTCCGTCGTGGCCGTCGAGGTGGGACTCGGCGTATCCGATGCCGACCAGCACCTCCCGGGGTACGTCGTACCTGGTGGCCGCGGTCTCGAAGGCCTTGGCGAGTTCACCAGGCATTGCGGAGCCGATCGGCTCGGGCGGTTGGGCGGCGCTGCTGGGGAGCGCTCCGCTCAGCGCGATCGCGCCAGCGGCTGCGGCGGCCAGCACCGCGGTCAGTCTGGGTACTCGGGCGGTCTTACCCATCGGGGTTGTTCCTTCCCTGCGACGTCCGCCGCGCCTCCCGCGACGTCCGTCCCACCGAGGGGCGTCGGCGGGTGCGCCACACGCTAGGGCAATTTCTTCCGTCTAGACCAGTACCTAGGTGAATATTTCCCGTCACAGACTGAAATTAGCCGGTCACTGTTCGACGACACTGTCAGCGCTTGACGATACGGCCGCGGAGGACTATCAGCTGCGGATGAACCAGTACTGCGGGGTTGGCGCGCGGGTCCTCGGAGTACACGACGAGGTCGGCCGGGGCGCCAGGCGCCAGCTCGCCGGGGACGCCGAGCCACTCGCGGGCTGCCCAGGAACCGGCTGCCAGGGCTTGCTCGCCGGTCATGCCGATCGTGGTCAGCGCCTGGATCTCTTCAGCAACCAGCCCGTGGCCGAGGACGCCACCCGCATCCGTGCCCGCGAATACGGGCACCCCGGCCTCGACAGCCGCGCGCAGGGTCTCCCGTCTCCCGTCGTACAAGTCGCGCATGTGCGCGGCGTACACCGGGAACTTCTCGGCCGCCTGATCGGCGTACTGCGGGAAGTTCTCGAGCTGGATGATCGTCGGCACGACGGCGACACCTGCCGCGGCCATCCGGTCGAGCATGCCGGGCAGGAGGCCGGTGCCGTGTTCGATGCAGTCGATCCCGGCGGCCAGCAGATCCGGCAGCGCGTGCTCGCCGAAGACGTGCGCGGTGACCCGGACGCCGAGTTCGTGGGCGCGGGCGATCGCAGCCGTCAAGGTCTCCGCGGGCCAGCAGGGAGTGAGGTCGCCGGCGTCGCGGTCGATCCAGTCGCCGACGAGCTTGACCCAGCCGTCGCCGCGGCGAGCCTCCTGCTCGACGTACGCGACCAGTTCGTGGGGCTCGATCTCCCAGCCGTAGTTGCGGATATACCGCTTCGAGCGGGCGATGTGGCGACCGGCCCGGATGATCTTCGGCAGGTCCTCGCGGTCGTCGATCCAGCGGGTGTCGGTGGGTGCGCCGGCGTCGCGGACCAGCAGGGCGCCGGCGTCGCGGTCGGCGATCGCCTGCTGCTCCTGGGTCTCGGGATCGACCGCGCCCCGCTGATCCAGGCCGATGTGGCAGTGCGCGTCGACCAGGCCGGGCACGATCCAGCCGCCGGTGCTGACGGTGATGACGTCAGCAGCGGCGGGCCGGTCGACGACCAGCCCGCCGCTGAGGTGGATCTCCTGCTGCTCACCGGCCGGCAGCACCGTGCCGGTGAGCCTGATTACGTCGGACATACCGCCGACCGTAACCGCAGAGGCGTCAGCCGTGCGAGCCGCTGCCCTGGGTGCAAGGAGTGGGGTTCGTCTCGGCCGCGCACGGCGACCCGCTCGGGGTGTCCGACGGCGTCGGGGTCGGGGTGTCCGACGGGGTCGGAGTCGGCGGGTCGGACGGCGTCGGCGTGTCCGACGGGGTCGGCGTCGGCGTGTCCGTCGGCGGGTGCGTCGGCTTGGTCGGACGAGTGGTCGGGGTCTGGATCGGGTCCGGGATGCTCGGCTTGGCCGTCGTTGTCGGCTTCGTCGGCTTCGTCGCGGTGCCCGGCTTCGGGTCGTCCGGCACGTCCGGAACGGCCCGCGGGTCGACCTTGCGCTCGGCGTTGCCGGCCGCCTTCGGGGCGGACAGGTTGCCCTTCGCGTTCGGGATGAGCACCGCGCTCTTGCTGTAGACGCGCATCCAGCGCAGCACCGTGGCCACGAAGTCCTTGGAGTGCTGGTACCGCAGCAGGGACGCGACCAGGTCCCGCGGGCGCTTCAGGTCGTCGCCCTCGGAGCACAGGTAGACCGCGACCGTGGTGACCGCGTCGTACACGTTGTTCGGGTTGCGGAAGCCGTCACCGTTGCCGTCGGCGCCGAACTCGTCCCACACGCCCGGGATGATCTGCATCGGGCCGACCGCGCGGTCCCAGACGAGGTCGCTGTCGTAACGGCCCTTGTCGGTGTCCTTGATCCGGCCGGTGCCGCCCTTGCCGTTCAGCACGGGACCGAGCAGCTTGCCGCGGGTCGTGCCGGCCACGTCGACCCGGCCACCGCTCGCATGGTTCGACTCGGCCTTGCCGATGCCGGCCAGGAGCGGCCAGGTGAGCCCACAGTTGGGGCGGACCACGGCGAGATTCGCAGTGGCCCGGCGGTAGGCGGGGAAGACCCCGCGGGGGATGCCGTTGACGGCATCGGGTCGTCCCGGCCGGACCACGGACCGGCCGTCGGTCGCGCCCTGCACGGGCACATCGGCACGGGCGGGCTTGTCAGATCCGATCCGGCCGTCCACTCCAGGACGCTGCGGGACGATCATGGTCAGTTCGTCGAATTCACCACTGTTCAGCCCGGCCCCAGGCGATGGGGCGACCGGGCTGTCCGCCGCGAGTTGACCGGAGGCACCGGTCCCTCCCGAGGCGACTGTCACGATGGCCCCCACCAGGAGGGGGGCCGTGCACAGTGAAGCGATGATTATTTTGACCCGACGGTTACCACTACGGGTTAGGCGCATAGTTCCCACAACGACCCACACGCCAGAAAGTTACCGAAGTACGACGGAAAGTTACCTGACCCGATAACACCCTGTGAGAAGGCACCCGTACTGCGCTCAACCCCGCGCCAGGCAGCTCCCCGAAAGGCCGGGGCCCGGTCCCTGGAAACGGGTCTTGAGGTGACTCCGGCCCAGGCGTGACCCTAGCTGAGGAAACCGCTAGTGCGTTCGGCCCGACGAGCAGGTGGTTATCAGAGCCAGTCTGCCGAGCTCTGGGGGCTTCAACTGCATCAGGGTGTTGCCGAGGGAGTAGTGGTCACCGACGCCGAGAGCGGGCTGCTGCCCGCGGCCGAGGACTGACTGGCCGGCGCCGGGGTGCACGTCGGGGTGGGGACCGGAGCAGGCGGCGGCCCGGTCGGATCGCACGGCGGAAGCGCAGCTGGCGGCGTGTCCGACGGCGTCGCTGGCGGGGTGGTCGCCGGCGAGCTGGTGGTGTTCGCCGGAGGCGTGGTCGACGTCGAAGGATCCGGTGGTGTCGAGCTCGGCGGGGGCGCCGTCGGTGTGGGCGTTGTCGCCGGCGGCCTGGGGCTCGACGTAACGGTGACCGGCGGCTTCGGGCTCGGCGACGTGGGCTTCGTAGTCGGCGACTGGGGCGGCGTCGAATTGGTGGTCGAGCTCGGCGGCTTCCCCGGCGTGGTCGACGTCGGCTGACTCGGCGCGGTCGTCGGGTTGCTTGTGGCCGCGGAGGTCGGGTCCGAACCGGTCCTGTCGCCCGGGATCGGGGTGTTGTCCTTCTGGACGTTGCCCTGATCGCCGGCGGGCGGCGCGATCGTGCCCGGGGTGTCCGGGATCGTCACGGTGGACTTGCTGTACGACTGCATCCACCGGAGCACCGTGGACACGTAGTCCATGGAGTGGTTGTACCTGAGCACGGCCTGGACCAGACCCTGCGGGTTGCTCAGGTCGGAGCCGCCGGCGCACAGGTAGTCCCCCGCCGCGCGGGTCGCGTCGAAGATGTTGTGCGGGTCCTTGACCCCATCACCGTTGCCGTCGGCCCCGAAGGCGGCCCAACTGCCCGGGATGAACTGCATCGGACCGACCGCCCGGTCCCATTGGGTGTTCCCGTCGTACCGGCCCTGGTCGGTGTCACTGATCGCCGCCATACCTGGCCCACCGTCGAGCACCGGGCCGAGGATCTTGCCGCGGGTGTTGCCGGCCGCGTCGACCCGACCGCCGCTCGCGTGGGCGGACTCGACCTTGCCGATCCCGGCCAGCAGCGGCCAGGTGATGTGGCAGGCCGGCTTGGCCGCGGCGAGGTCGTTCGCCGCCTTCTGGTACGCGGCGAGCACAGTGCCGGGAATGCCGGAGGCGTCTCCACTGACTCCTGCTATCACCGACTGTGTCGGGTTGACGGCACCCGTGATGGGAACGTCGATCGACGAGCGCTTCTCGGTTCCGACGCTGCCGTCGACGCCCGGCTGGGTCGGTACGTCGGTCGCCAGGCCGTCGAACACCGAGTCCTGCCGAGGCTGGGTCAACGCGTGCGCATCCACCACGAACTGGTTGGACGGAACACCGCCGGCGATGAAGATCGCGACCATGGCGGCGGGCGGCGCAAGGCAGATCCACGTCGCGGTCAACTTGCCCCGCCACGTGTCCAGATCCTTGAACTGCTGCCTCATCGAACCGTCCCCCAACGTTCCGCAGTACTCGTGTCGCTTCGGGCGTTGTCACGATCTTAGCGGCCGGATCGTTTTGGGCAACCAGTTCCGGAGTGCCCAAAAGTGAGGGGATCGAGTAACGAACGGTCAGCGGGCCGTCGCGCACCGCTCCATTCACGCCTGAACAGAACAGTTCCTGAACTGTCGATGACGCCGCGCCGAACACGAGCAGTTACCTCGAGCGGGCCCGTTGGGGGCGGCCTCGCGCGGGTAGGTCACTTCGGGCCGAGCAGGTTCTTCAGCTCGTCGGGCAGCTCGAAACCGTCGGCGCCGGCTCCGGCGCCACCGCCGAAGGCTGCGGGCAGCTGACCGGGCTGCGGGGCGGCCGGCTCACCGGACCCCTGGTTGGCCCGCTTGGCAGGGTTGCCAGAGCCACGCTTGGCCTTGCCCTTCTTGACCTGCTTCGCCCTCTTGCCGCCGCCCATGCCCGGCATTCCGGGCATTCCCGGCAGCCCTGGCATGCCCTTGCCCGACGCCATCGCGGACATCATCTTGCGGGCCTCGAAGAACCGCTCGACCAGACCGCTGACGGTGGCCACCTCGGTGCCCGAGCCCTTCGCGATCCGGGCCCGCCGGGAGCCGTTGATGATGTTCGGGTCGGTGCGCTCGGCCGGCGTCATCGAGTGGATGACCGCCTCGATCCGGTCGATCTCGCGCTCGTCGAAGTTCTCCAGCTGGTCCTTGAACTGGGCCGCGCCAGGCAGCATGCCGAAGATCTTGGTCAGCGGACCCATCTTGCGGACCGACTGCATCTGGGCGAGGAAGTCGTCCAGGGTGAAGTCCTTGCCGCCCTTCTTCTGCAGCTTGGCGGCGGTCTTGGCCGCCTCCTCCGCGTCGAAGGACTGCTCGGCCTTCTCGATCAGGCTCATCACGTCGCCCATGCCGAGGATGCGTGAGGCCATCCGGTCGGGGTGGAAGACGTCGAAGTCCTCGAGCTTCTCGCCGTTCGAGGCGAACATCACCTGGCGGCCGGTGACCTGCGCGATCGACAGCGCGGCGCCACCGCGGGCGTCGCCGTCCAGCTTGGCCAGCACCACGCCGTCGAAGCCGACGCCGTCGAGGAAGGCCTGCGCGGTGTTGACCGCGTCCTGGCCGATCATCGCGTCGACGACGAACAGGATCTCGTCCGGGGTGACCGCGTCGCGGATGTCCGCGGCCTGCTTCATCAGCTCCTCGTCGACACCCAGCCGGCCGGCCGTGTCGACGATGACCACGCTGTGCTGCTTGGTCCGCGCCTCTTCCATCGCCTGCCGCGCGACCTCGACCGGGTCACCGACTCCGTTGCCTGGCTCGGGAGCGAACACCGGCACTCCGGCCCGCTCACCGACGACCTGCAGCTGGGTGACAGCGTTCGGGCGCTGCAGGTCGGCCGCGACCAGCATCGGGGTCTGGTGCTTGCTCTCCTTCAGCCACTTCGCGAGCTTCCCGGCGAGCGTGGTCTTACCGGCGCCCTGCAGACCGGCCAGCATGATCACGGTCGGCGGCCGCTTGGCGAACCGCAGTTCCCGGGTCTCACCACCGAGGATCCGAACGAGTTCCTCGTTGACGATCTTGATGACCTGCTGCGCCGGGTTCAGCCCGCCGCGCACCTCGGCACCGCCGGCCCGTTCCTTGACCGCGGCGATGAACTCCTTCACCACCGGCAGCGCGACATCCGCCTCCAGCAGCGCGATCCGGATCTCGCGCGCGGTCGCGTCGATGTCGGCGTCGGTCAGCTTGCCCTTGCCGCGCAGGTTCTTGAACGCGGCGGAGAGGCGGTCGGAAAGCGTGTCGAACACGAGAGGACAGTCCGTTTCTTTCGGTGGAGCAGATGGTCGCCCCAACAGACCCGGGCAACTCGACGAGTCTACCGGCCCTCCGCACCACCCACCCCGCCCAGTAGCAACCGCGCTCCGTGTGGATAACCACCGACGGCCCGCTCGCCAGCTGGATATCGTGACTTTCAGTAGGCAGCACGATCACCGAGGAGACCCCATGCCGCTGGATCTGGCCGAGTTCAACACGGCCTTCTCACGCGCCCGCGACAAGGTGCGCAACCAGGACGGCACCGACGTTGCGGCAGAGCAGGAGAAGCTGCGCGCGCTGGTCCCGGACGACGCCTCAGAACATGACCGCACCTGGACGAAGACCCTGATCGACCGCCTGGCCGACCCGCCACCACCACCCAGGCAATGGAGCGCGCTCTACCACGAGGCGGGCAAGGTCCACGCCAACGCGTATCCCGATGGGGGCACCGTCGAAGAGCAAATCGCCGCCCTGGAGGAAGCCCGCCGCAAAATCTGGGAGATCGCCGACCGAGCCGCCGAGGATGAAGCCCCGCACATCCGCGCGATGACCCGAGTTCTGGAGCACATCGAGAACGAACTGCGCGACCCGACTTGGCCGTTGGAGGACCCACCCGGACAGGCCCACTAGCCGATGCGCGACGGTGACCGGCCGGTCCCGCGCGACTCAGCCGTCTACCGCGAATTCGCGCGGCTGTATCGACTGGCTCGAAGTATTCGGCCTACCCCGGTCGACCGTTGGAGCGGCGATCTCTACGCCACCACCACGAAGGTCGCTTGGGGCAGCTTTGACCCGAGGACCGGCGATATGCGGATGTCTGAAGCATTCGTGCTCCAGCACCTGAGTCCTTCATCCCCGGCCTCCATTCAGGACGAACAGGCGCAGGCGCTGGCAACGGTTCTGCACGAGGCAACCCATGCTGGGATGCAGACCGACGCGCCTGACGAGCCCAACGCCGTACGAACTCTCCACGCGCGGGGCGCGATGGAAGGGTTCGCGGAGCTTCGGGCCATGAACGACTTCGAGGTCTTCACGGTCAACGCGGGCTATCCGGGGCTGCGGCCGGGTGAGCCGCAATACCCGGGTGCATACGCGGCGATGAACAGTCTGGTGACGCAGGTGTCGGGTCCGGCCAAGGATCGCTACGCGTTTCTCGCGGAGGCGACTGGCGGCCCCGCGGCCATGCACTTCGATCAGCTGGCAGACGGCGTGGTGAGGAATCGGTTGCCGGAGGTGGTTGCCGATCGTGAGCAGGATCGGCGGGCGGTGCGGGCCGTGCTGATCCAGGCGATGCTGCATCCCCACTGGCCGACCTTGCACCAGAGCTCGACTGCTGCGGGAGAGCTTGCAGCCGAGGACATTCGTCTCAGCCTGAACGCCAAGGTCGACGAGATCTGCCGCCACTACCGGGCCCACCCGGCCCAGACTTTCCCCGCCGACTCCCCCGCGCCCGAAGCGGCACGCACGCTGACGCTCGAAGGGGCACGGACGCTGACGCCCGAAGTCAGCTCTGCGGCGACCCGGGATCGGACGCACCGACCCAGCACGCTTGCCCAAAGCAACGACTTCGGCGCTGTGGCCCCACCGGATCACATCCGCCGAGATCGTGGCACTTCGGCGACTTTCGACACAGCTGGCACTAGCACGGTGTCGGGGGCGGACGGGCTCGATGTGATGCGGTTCTTGAGTGGGCAGGCGCCGGCCTGGGAGGCGGCTAGCGGGAGACCGTCGCTCGGGGAGGGCTCGCGGCGCGATGGTCTGCACAGTCCTGGGAGGTGGCAGCCGCCGAAAACGCGCCATGGGCCGACGGACCACGGGCGCGACTGAAAGCGGCTGCATCCGGGAGGTAGGGGCGTCGGAGGCCACCATCCACACCCTGCGCCTCAGGCGTCAGGCGTCAGGCGTCAGGCGTCAGGCGTCAGGCGTCAGGCGTCAGGCGTCAGGCGTCAGGCGTCAGGCGTCAGGCGTCAGGCGTGACATAAGCAGACGCTATCTGGCTCTGTCATCCCTTCCACCCTTCCATCGCAACCCGGCGAAGTTGATTTGGTGATCGGGCCGCCGGTCGGTGACATCAGCAGCCACCGCCTGGTGTTGTCAGCACGAAGCCCTTCGCGGTTCACCCGATGAATCCCTTGCGTCCGAAGGGCTGAGGGTCCGGCCCCGCGCGCCTTCGGACGCAACCTCATTCCCAGACGGCGGGTAGGCCGTGGGGTTCGGCGTGACCCAGGATTCGGGTCACTCCAGTCGGCCAGACCTGGAGGACGATGAGGAACTCGTGCGGCGAGTCCGCAGTACGGCGCATCGGTTCGAGGCAGAGGCGGGCCAGCGGAGCCGTCGGGGCGGCCTGGGCTCCGAGGGCGGCGATCATTTCGTCGGCGCCGACTTGTTCCTCGGGTGTGAGGTACTGCCACATCGCCGAGTGCCAGATGACCGTGACGTGCCCCTCTGCCAGTTCGACGCCGCGGAGGAACGACAGCGCGTCTTCCCGGCGTACGTCGGCCGGCACCTTCCGGGCGACCTCCAGCGCGCCGCGGAGGCGGTCGAGCCGGGCCAACATGTCGGGCCAGATGTACGACGTGAGTGTGAGCGCGCCGTCCTCGCTGAGAGGGTTCACCGGGGCGATGTCGCTGCCGATCCGCTCGACGATCCGCAGGTCCGGCGCCGGGGTGATCGGCCTGCCGGACCAGGCATCGGTGAACTGCACGGGGCTGTCGGCGGGGCCGAAGCCGGTCCCGTCGGCGAGGTTGTACCGGAACTGGTCGGCGCGCAGGTTGAGCCCGCCGCTCGTGCCGATCTCGAACAGCCGCACCGGCAGGGGCACCGACTCGGCCAGACGCAGCAGGCCGCCATACAACGCAGTGGAGCGACCTACCTCGTTCGTCTGCGGCGGCTGGGTCAGCAGGCTGCGCAGTTCGGGGCCGCGCGCCTGCAGGACCTGCTCGAACGCCTCCCAACCGAGCACCGGGTCCCACTCGCCGCCGACACTCGGGTAGAACGCGGCAAGCTCCGGTGCTTCCCCAGCGAGAACTAGTCGGTGCACCGAGCCCAGCAAACGCAGGGCAAGCGCCGAGGGGCCGGGCTCGGCCTCGTACCCGGCGAGGACCTTGGTGGACACCCCGCCGAGCTCGTAGTCGTCCACGATCCGCCGCAGCAGATCGGCGTACAGGGGTGAGCCCAGATCCTCACAAGCCGCAGCCTGGAGTTGGAAAGCCTCTACAAGATCCACACCCAAGACCCTAGAAGGTCAGGCGATCCAGCACGGACTTGGCCGTCGTTAGGGCGTCTTCGTCCTCCAGGGGAGAGCCGTCGCTGTCGGTCAGGTAGAAGACGTCCACGCACTCCGCACCGAGCGTGCTCACGTGGGCTGAGCGGATGTCAGCACCTGTCGAAGCAATAGCCGCTGTGACGTCGTAGAGCAGGCCGGGACGGTCATGAGCTCGCACCTGCAACACAGTGGCGGTCTCGGATGCGTCCGGCAGCAGATCCACGCGACTAGCGACCTTCTGCTTTACGGCAGACGAGTCCCGCGCGGCCAAGCGGCGTACTAGATCGCTGTCGTCCCGCAGAGCCACAGCAAGCCGGTCGCGCAGCCGCACGGGATCCGGCGGAGAACCAGCGACCGACCACTGCGAGATGCCCAGCCCTTCGACCGAAGTGATCACAGCAGACCGTACTGCGAGTCGCTCGACCGCCAGTACTCCGGCAACCGTCGACAGGGTTCCCACCTGATCAGGCACGGCGACATTCACTCGCAGATCGCCGAGGTGTTCCGTGACGGTCACCCCAAGCCGTCCCACGCCGACCACCTGGTGCAACTGCGGCACTGGGATGGGCGGAGCCTCGGTCCACAGCCCGGCGCCTCCCCCGGACAGTTCACCCCGCACTCGACGGGACAGCTCACCCACGAGCCGCATCCGCCAAGGCGAGGACGCAGCGGGCCCCGCAGCGCGGGCATCGGCGTAGGTGAGAGCTTCCAGCAGGTCGAGCGTGTCCGTCTCTCCGACTATGCCCGTGACCAGTTCCACCGTCATCGGGTCGTCCAGATCCCGCCGGGTGGCTACTTGGCCGAGCATGAGGTGCTGCCGCACCAACAACGCAATCGTGTCGACATCAGCGGAAGCAAAACCCAGTCGGCGAGCAACCTTGGCGGCAATCACGGCACCGGTGACGCTGTGATCGCCTTCGACCGCCTTGCCCAGGTCGTGCGCCAGCGCGGCGACCAGCAGCAGGTCCGGGCGCCGCACGTCGCGAACCATCTTCGACGCCTCGACGCAGGTCTCCAGCAGATGCCGGTCGACGGTGTACCGGTGCACCGCGGACTGAGGCGGCCTGAACCGCACGGTGTCCCACTCGGGCATCAGCCGCGAGATGTAGCCGGCCTGGTCCAGTGCTTCCCAGACCTCGAGCAGACCCGGCCCTGCACCAAGCAGCGCGCAGATCAGCCGCCGGGCCTCACCAGGCCACGGCTCTGGCAGGGCTGCGGCGTCATTGGCGAGCCGGGAACACACCGCAGGCGACAGCACCAGCTCCCTGTCCGCGGCAACGGCCGCAGCACGCAGACCGAGTACAGCATCGCGCTCCGGCCGGGCATCAGGCATCAGGACGACCTCGCCCTCGTGCTGCCCGACGCCTTCGTCCAGTGCGAGCAGCAGCGGACCACCACTGCGGTGACGACGACGCGAACGTGGCGGCCGCGACACCAGGCTCTCGACGCGTCGCCACGACACGTCGCACACGTGGGCCAAGGTCCGCCCGGTGGAGTACACATGCCGCAACAGCTCGTCGCGATCCGCCATACCAAGCCCGGTGGCGACCTCCCCGGCCACATCAGCGACCAGCCGGTCCGTGGCGCGACCAGCGACCGTGTGCAGCTCGTCGCGGATGTTCAGCAGGTCAAGCCGGGCTCGCTCGACCACTGGATGCGGTACGTCGACCAGCCACGAGGCCACCAGCGCCCGGAGAACCACGGCATCCCGCAGCCCGCCGTACGCCTCCTTCAAGTCAGGTTCGGCCAGGTGCGCAAGCTCCCCGACCGTGTTCGCGCGGTCCCGGCAGGCCTGGGCCAACGCCGGCAGCCGCGTCTTCGCCGTACGGCGCCAGTCGGCCATCAGCACGGACCGCAGTTGCAGTGTGAGGAGAGAGTCCCCGGCCACATGCCGCGCGTCCAGCAGGCCCAGCGCGACCCGTACGTCGTCCGCGGCCTGCTGCTGGGCCTCGGCGACCGTCCGGACGCTGTGGTCCAACCGGGTCCGGGAATCCCAGAGGGGATACCAGATCTTCGCTGCCAGCTCGTCCACCCGTGGGTACCCCTCGACGTGCACGAGCATCACGTCGAGATCGCTGTAAGGCGACAGCTCCTCCCTGCCGTAGCCGCCTACCGCGACTAGCGCGACGCCCTCGGTGGGAACACCGAGGGCGTCACAGGCTTGCGAGAGGAGCAGGTGCAGCAGCGCGTCGGCTTCCTCGGCACGAGCGCGCCGCTGCTCTGCTCGATCAACCATCTAGAGGGCGTCTCCGTCGACCTCACCGGTGCGGACCCGGACGATTGTCTCTACGGGAACCACCCAGACTTTGCCATCACCGATCTTGCCGGTCTGCGCGGCCTTCACGATCACGTCCACCACCTCGGTGGCGTCACCGTCCTCGACCACGACCTCGAGCCGGACCTTCGGAACCAGGTCCACCTCGTACTCCGCGCCGCGGTAGACCTCGGTGTGGCCCTTCTGCCGGCCGTAGCCGCTCGCCTCGGTGACCGTCATACCGGCCACCCCGAACGTCTCCAGCGCGGCCCGGACGTCTTCCAGCTTGTGCGGCTTGATCACCGCGGTGATCGCCTTCATACCTTCGCGCCTTCCTTCTCAGTGGACTCGGTCTCCTCGACCTCGCCCGGCTCCGCCGTGCGTACCACGGTGCTGTGACCGCGCAGGCCCGAGCCCGCGGCCAGGAAGTCGTACGCCGTCTCGGCGTGCTCGACCTGGTCGACACCGGTGACCTCGTCGTCCTCCGGCAGCCTGAAGCCGATCGTCTTGTCGATGACCTTGCCCAGGATGAAGGCCACTGTGAAGGAGTACACACCGACGGCCAGGTTGGCCAGCGCCTGCTTGCCGAGCTGGCTCGCACCGCCACCGTAGAACAGCCCGTTCACCGCGGACGGGGCCGCCGCCGTACCCAGGAAGCCGATCGCGAGCGAGCCGAACAGACCGCCGACCAGGTGCACGCCGACCACGTCGAGCGAGTCGTCGAAGCCGAGCTTGTACTTCAGGGAGACCGCGAAGGCGCAGATCGCACCCGCCAGCACACCGAGGATGATCGCGCCGACCGGCGTGACCGCGCCACAGGACGGGGTGATCGCGACCAGACCGGCGACCGCGCCGGAGGCCATGCCCAGCGTGGTGGCCTTACCGTGCCGGATCCGTTCCACGATCAGCCAGCCGATCACGGCGGCCGCCGTGGCGACCTGGGTGTTCACGAACGTGACCGCGGCGGTGGTGCCCGCGCTCAGCGCGGAGCCGGCGTTGAAGCCGAACCAGCCGAACCACAGCAGACCGGCGCCGAGGATGACCAGCGGCAGGCTGTGCGGCCGCATCGGGTCCTTGCGCCACCCCACCCGGCGCCCGAGGACCAGGGCCAGTGCGAGGGCGGCGGCACCGGCGTTCACGTGGACCGCCGTACCACCCGCGAAGTCGATCGCTTTCAGTTTGTCGCCGATCCAGCCGCCGTTGCCGTCGTCCAGGAACCAGACCGAGTGCGCGACCGGGAAGTACACCAGGCACGTCCAGCCCACGACGAACGCGATCCAGCCACGGAAGGTGGCCCGGTCGGCGATGGCACCGGAGATCAGCGCCGGGGTGATGATCGCGAACATCAACTGGAAGGCCACGAAGGCGAGCGTCGGGATGGTCCCGCTGACCGCGTCGGGCGCGATCAGGCCCTTCAGTCCGGCCGCCGAGAAGTCACCGATCACGTGCCCGGTGTCACCGGTGAAGGTCAGCGAGAAGCCGACCACCACCCACAAAATGGTGACGACGGCGATGGTGATGGCGCTCATCATCATCATGTTCAGCACGCTCTTCACGCGCACCATGCCGCCGTAGAAGAAAGCCAGTCCCGGTGTCATCAAGAACACCAGGGCGGCACTTGCCAAGACCCAGGCGGTATCGCCGGCGTTGATCTCCATCAACGTCATCCCTTCCATCGATCTGGGGGTGGCCCGCGTCCTCATCAGGGGGACTCCACAACGCCGGGAAGCCCGCGCACGGCCACACCGCAAACGGTGTCGGCGCGCCGTTTCAGCCGATCGGTCCTCATGTTTCGGGAATGTGACAAAGCGCCTCCCCAAGTGACATCCAGGTGACATCGGCCGACCTGTGGCACTCTGGCCTGACCACACAGGCCGCGGCCGCGCCACCGCGCCTGTCCTAGCTGGGGACGAAGAAATGGGGACGACGAGCGGGGAGCGACCGCGCCGCGGCAGGCCACGGGATCCGGACGCAGAGCCCAGGATCCGCCGGTACGCCGTGCAGCTGTTGCTGGCGCGCGGATTCGACGGGATGACGGTGGACGACGTCGCCGAGGCGGCGGGCGTGGGCAAGGCCACGATCTACCGGCGGTGGGCCAGCAAGGAAGAACTGGCCAACGACGCGATGACCGAGCTGTTCGACATCGAGATCCCCGATGCGGACACCGGCTCGATCGCGGGCGACCTGCGGCAGGTCTATCTGGCGGCCCTGCAGTTCGTGAACAGCAAGGAGGGCGTGGCGCTGGTCCGCCTCGCCGTCTCGGAGGCGAACCGGGACGAGCGGTTCGCCGCCTTCTACCGAGCCTTCCTCCAGAAGCGGATCGTGCTGACCGCTGCGGCGCTGGATCGGGCCCGGCAGCGCGGTGAACCGATCCGGGCGACAGCGGACCCGGTCCTGATGGTGCAGTGGGTCGCGGGTGTGCTGGTCCTGCGCGCCCTCACCGGTGAAGCCATGCCCACGCCGGAGGCGGCCGATGACCTGGTCGCCATGACGATGAGGTCAATCGTTCTCGAATAGCCGGCTCGAGCCGCTACAGCCCGCGTCAGCCCCGGATGCCGGGCCCGAGAGCGACCCTGCTCACCTCGAGCTCGGTCACCCGGCGGACCTTGCCGGTGCTCAGCTCCCAGCTGATCACCCAGCCTTGCACCTGCACCAGGACGGTGTTGTCGTCGAACCAGCCGAGCACGAAGCAACAACCTGGCTCGCGAACAATCTCCGGCGCGGCCGGCCCAGGCGTCGGCGGCGGAGTAGCTGACGGGGTCTCGCCCAGGACAAGCAGTCGGCTGGGCCGATTCGGCTGGGCGGAGATGGCTGCCACCATCTGCGGGCGGGATGCCGCGGTCACCACCTGCGGCAGCCGGCTCGAGACGAGCAGGCGCGCGGCAGTATTGCCACCGGTGAAGGTCTGCCCGACCCACGCCTCCGCCGGCAGTTCAGGTTTGGCGGTCAAGAACCAACCGCCGTTCATGGCGTAACGCAACAGCTGCACCTGCCCCACGCCGCCACCGAGCCTGTACGGCGCTGTCACCGCGTCCGGGTCAGAGCTGGGATCCAGTTCGGTGACACTGCGTTCGCCGAAGCCGCCCTGGCCTGTCAAGATCCGATAGGCAACGTCCGGTCCGCCCAACAGCAGGCGATCGCTGTCCGGCAGCCAACTCACGCTGCGGATGTCCTGCGCCGGCACGTTGAACCGCTGGACACCCGCATTTGTAGCGTCCACCACGATCACGGCTCCGTGCTGCGGAAAGGCGACGAACCTTCCGTTCGGCGAGACCGCTCCCGCACTCAGTGGTGGGCCGGTGTTGATCTCAGTGAGCTGTACGTCCGCTCGCGCCCAGCGACCGTTCTTGCCAAGCAGCAGCGGCTCGAACGGGCCGGGCGGGTCCGACAGCACCACGGCCGCGATCTGGTCGAGCGGTTCGTCCTGCAAGGCGGCCGGGTCGTTCGGCAGCCGCAACGAGTCGCCCAGCGGTGTGGCAACCCGGTCCAGGTATGCCTCGCTCCCGCTGGGAGGCGCGATCCAGAAGTCGAGGCCTGCGATCTGCCCGGTCGGCGGGATCTGGCCGGTCAGCACGGAAGGCAGCGTGGTCGGCGGTGAGATTCCGGCCCGGCCACCGCCGAATCCGGCGACGAGCGCGGCGACCACGGCGATCAGCACCACCAACACCAGTGCGGCGACCGTACTGCGTCGTCTCCTCCGCCGGATGTCCACACCACCGGCCCAGGCGGCGTCCGCCAGGTCCGGCTCAGGCAGGCGATCCGCTGCTTGGCCCAGGAGCGTCTTGACGTCCTCGCGTCTCACCCCCAGTCCCTCCGCGTCACGTCACGCCAGTCCCCAGTGCCCAGCTCGAGGCGGAACCGGCTCAGCGCCGTCTGCCCGTGCCCGTGCACTGCCGCATGCGACATCCCCAGTACGTCGGCTACTTCGAACTCAGTGAGCTCCTCGAAGTGCAACAACACGAGAACCGCGCGCTGGGTGGAGGTGAGAGCTGCCAAAGCCGCCTTGGCCGGGTGGTCGTCCTCGTCCAGCAGCGGCTTGATCCGGGACCAGCGCGACAGGGCCGCGTCGTACAGCAGGCGCTGCACGAACGCGTCCGGGTCGTCCACCTTGCCCCAGCGCAGGGACAGTTTCGTGAAGGCGTGCAGAAGCTCCTGCTCGGCCCGCTCCAGATCGCCGTACACAAGGTAAGCCGACTGGAGCCACCTGCCTTGCCGCGCATCGACGTACGAGGCGAATTCTGGGTCGACCGTGTCGCGCATCCACCCTCCCACCCCTATTCAACTCCTCAACCACTCCGCGCGGCCACTGCCAGCCGGGTCTCTTCCGTAGGTAGTAGTCTTCGCGGGCCTGTCACGAACGAGAGGACCTCCCCTGTGAGCATCGCCCTGTTCACCCTTGGCGGCACTATCGCGATGGCGGGCGGCTCGAACCGCCTGACCGGAGCGGATCTGACCGACGCAGTACCGGGTCTGGTCGAGTTGGGCCGGCCCGTGGAGGTGCAGGACATAGCGGCCGTGCCCAGTTCGAACCTGACCGTGGCCACGATGCTTGATGTCGTCGACGCGGCTTCAAAGGCGATCAGCAACGGCGCGACCGGGATCGTCGTCACGCAGGGAACGGACACGCTCGAGGAGACCGCGTTCCTGGTGGACCAGGTCTGGCCGCACTCCAACCCGTTCGTGCTCACCGGTGCGATGCGCAACCCGACCCTGGCAGGCCCTGACGGCCCGGCGAACCTGTTGGCCGCCGCCCGGGTCGCCTGTTCCCCCGCCGCCCGTGACCTGGGCGCCCTGGTCGTGTTCAGCGACCAGATCCACGCGGCCCGCTGGGTGCGGAAGACCCACAGCACGAGTACCGCCGCGTTCGCGTCGCCCAACGCCGGCCCGATCGGCCAGGTCGTGGAGGGGCAGGTCCGGATCCTCGCCCGCCCGGACCGACAGGACGGCGTACCGGGTCGTGCTGAGCCGGCGGAACTGGAAGCCACCAAGGTCGCGCTGTACACGGTCACGCTGGACGACGACGGCCTGCTGCTCGAGGGACTCGCCGACACACACCAGGGCTTGGTGGTAGCGGGCTTCGGCGTCGGGCACGTGCCGGCCGCGCTCGCACCGGTGCTCGGCGCGCTGGCGGAACGCATCCCAGTGGTCCTGACGTCGCGGACCGGCAGTGGCTCGGTGCTCCGCAGCACCTACAGCTCCGTGGGGTCCGAGTCCGATCTACTGCAGCGCGGGCTCATCGACGGCGGCTTCCTGGATCCCTACAAGGCGCGCGTGCTGCTTCGGTTGCTGCTGGCAACGGGTGAGGGGCTCGACGAGATCACCGGGGCTTTCGCCCAGCACCACTGACCGCGGCCGCCTTGGTGGTCAGGTAGTCCCGCTCGGGCAGGCTCGTCGTACGCCGGGCCGCCGCGCGGAAGTGGCTCGCGGCAGACTCGGTCTGGCCGAGCATCTCGTACAGATGCCCCCGTACTGCGTCCAGTCGGTAGTGCCCGGCGAGTTCCGCGTCCAATGGGACCAGTAGCTCCAGTCCGGCCTCGGGTCCTCGCACCATGGCGGCTGCGATCGCGTGGTTGAGTTTGGCCATCGGGTTGCCCGACAGACTGACCAGCAGGTCGTACAAGCCAAGGATCTGCGGCCAGTCCGTGTCCTCGGCGCGATCCACCTCGTCGTGCAAGGCGGCGATGGCTGCCTGCAACTGGTACTCCCCCAGCGGCGGCCGCGCGAACGCGTCCACAGCCAACTCGAGCCCTTCGGTGATGAACCCCCTGTTCCACAAAGTGCGGTCCTGGTCTGCCAGCGGGATGAGCTCGCCCGCAGTACCGGTGCGGGCCAGCCGACGCGCATCGTTGAGGAGCATCAGTGCGAGCAGCCCGGTGACCTGCCCGTTCTCCGGCAGCAAGGCATGCACCATCCGCGTCAGCCGGATCGCCTCGGTCGACAGGTCGCTCCGCTGCAGCTGAGGTCCGCTGCTGCTCGTGTATCCCTCGTTGAACAACAGGTAGAGCACGTGCAGGACCTGCCGCAGCCGCTCGTCGGTCGGGTCGAGCTCGAACTTCGCGTCCTTGATCCGCACCTTGGCCCGGGTGATCCGCTGCGCCATCGTCGCCTCGGGCACCAAGTAGGCCTTGGCGATCTCGGCGGTGGTCAACCCACCGACAGCCCGCAGGGTGAGCGCGATCGCCGACGCGGACGTCAACGCCGGATGGCAGCACAGGAACAACAACCGCAGCGTGTCGTCCGTGTCCTCAACGTCCTCCGTGGGCACATCCCGCTGCGCCGCGAACTCCTCCCGGCGCCGCCTGGCCTGCTCCTGCCGGATCTCGTCGATGAACCGCCGGTTCGCAGTCTGGATCAACCACCCGCGCGGATGGTCCGGCCGCCCGTCCCGCGGCCAGGTCCGTGCCGCCGCGATCAACGCCTCCTGGACGGCATCCTCGGCCGCGGCGAAGTCGCCCGTGCGCCGTACCAGAGCGCCGAGAACCTGCGGCGCCAACTCCCGCAGCAGATCGTCGAGCTTCGTCACGTCAGCAGTCACGTCAAAGTCTCCGGTCTGGCTGATCACCCCGGGCGAACCCCGACGTCCGCCTCGCGCCTACATCTTTGCGCTGCCGTCGCTGGAAGACGAACCCACACCCCGACCCCGCTTCACCCTTGTGTCTGTCGGTTCCCGTGCGGCCGGGTTCTTGGGGGTTCCCCCCCGAAAGTGTGGGTTGAAGCCCCGACGGGGACAGCGCTTCTACCGGTGGGGTCGGGTGCGTTCCGGGCCGGCGGTCTCGAGCGGGACGTCGTCGGCCGGGATGACGCCCAGGTGGGTCGTCTGCGGACCGAGCACCGCGTCGAGCAGCCACTCGGTCGCAGTACGCATCCGGTTTCCCGGCATCGACAGCAGGTGGTAGCCACGCGTCACAGCCTTGGCCGGCAGTCCGGCCAGAGGTATCTGCAGAGGGTTGGCTGCCGCCTGCAGGCCGCCGAGGTCGACGACGAACCCGAGGTCCTTGTGCTTGTACGGCTTCCGCTCGCCCGTGCCGAACGTGGCGGCCACGTTGTGCGCCACCCGCCTTCCCTGCCGCTCGGCATGTTGTGCGGTCATCGGCGTCAGCTCGCCTGGCCGGGCCAGATCCGGTACTGCGGCCGCGTCCCCGGCAGCGAACACGTCGGGATGGCCCGGCACGTTCAGGTACTCGTCGACGACCAGCCGGCCCCTCTCGGTCTTCAGCCCGAGTCCCTCGACCACCGGATCAGGCCGGACGCCCACACACCAGATCAGCGACTGAGTGGCGACGAACGTGCCGTCGGTAAGCCGTACTCCGTCCGGCTGCGCCTCCGCCACCGACAGCCCCGTCCGTACTTCGACACCTCGCTCGCGCAGCACCTTGTCGGCCGTTCGCGACAACCGCAGGTCCAGCTCAGGCAGAACCCGCTCGGCAATGTCCAGCAGCATCCACCGGACCCGCTGGTTCCGCAGCCGCGGGCGCCGCTTCCTCAGGAGTTCCGTGTAGAGCACGCATTGCGCGGCTACTTCCGTCCCGGTGTAACCGGCCCCGACGACCACGAACGTGCAGAGCGAGTCCCGCTCAGTCTGGTCGTCCGTAGCGTCAGCCAGCTCGATCTGCTGGGTCAGGTGGTCGCGCAGGAAGATCGCCTCGGGTATCCCTCGGAACCCGTGCGCATGCTCGGCGACGCCGGGGATCGGCAGCAGCTTGTTGACGCTGCCGGCGGCGAGGATCAACCGGTCATAGCCGAGTTCCCTGTGCATGCCGACCGGAGTCTCGTACCGGACCTGTCTGTCCTCCAGGTCGAACCCGTCGACCTCACCGAGCACCAGCCGGACCTCCGGCAGGGTGTCCGCGAGGGACACGGTGATCCGGCGCGGCTCCAGGATCCCCCCGGCGACCTCCGGCAACAGTGGCACGTACAGGAAGTAGTCCGTCGGATTCACCAGCACGATCTCCGCCCGGCCTCGCGCGACCCGGCACAGCGTCTTCGCAGCGTGGAACCCGGCGAACCCGGCCCCGACAATCACAATCCTCGGCCTCATACCCGCCCAGGTACCAGATCAGCGCTCCTGCAAACACGGCCGTAGCCGATGGCCCTCAGTCCAGCAGAGCGTCGACGAACTGTTCGGCGTCGAACGGAGCCAGGTCGTCGGCGCCTTCGCCGAGGCCGACGAGCTTCACCGGCACGCCGAGCTCGCGCTGGACCGCGATCACGATGCCGCCCTTCGCGGTGCCGTCGAGCTTGGTGAGCACCAGGCCGGTCACGTTGATCACCTCGGCGAACACGCGGGCCTGGGTCAGTCCGTTCTGGCCGGTGGTGGCGTCGATGACGAGCAGTACCTCGTCCACCTCGGCGGACTTCTCGATGACGCGCTTGACCTTGCCGAGCTCGTCCATCAGGCCGGTCTTGGTGTGCAGCCGCCCGGCGGTGTCGATCAGCACGACGTCGGCCGACTCGTCGATGCCCTGCTTGACCGCTTCGAACGCGATGCTGGCCGGGTCACCACCCTCGGGACCTCGCACAGTCCGAACGCCGACCCGCTCGCCCCACGTCTGCAGCTGATCCGCCGCCGCGGCACGGAAGGTGTCGGCCGCGCCCAGCACGACGTGCTTGTCCTCGGCGACCAGCACTCGGGCCAACTTGCCGACCGTCGTGGTCTTCCCAGTGCCGTTCACGCCGACGACCATCACGACCGCCGGCTGGTCGCCCTTGCGCTCGACCTTCAGCGAACGGTCCAGCGTCGGATCCAGCAGCGCGACCAGCTCCTCGCGCAGGATCGCGCGAGCCTGGTCCGCGGTGACCCCCTCGACCCGAACGCGGGTCCGCAGCCGCTCGACCAGCTCCTGGGTCGGGGCGACCCCGACGTCGGCGGTGATGAGCGTGGTCTCGATGTCCTCCCACGCCTCCTCGTCGAGCGTGTCCCTCGACAGCAGCGCCAGCAGGCCCTTGCCCAGCGAACCCTGCGACCTGGCCAGCCGCGCCCGCAGCCGGACGAGCCGGCCTTGCGCGGACTCGGGCTTCTCCAGCGTCGTCGTGGCGCCCGCACCTTGGTCCGCGGCGTCGGGCAGCTCGGTGTCCTCGAGGGTCCGGGTCGGCGTGTCCCGCGGCACCTCGGCGTCGTCGCCGACCTTGGGCTCGGCGATCTCCGGCCTTGGTTCGGGGGCCGGCAGTTCGGCCCTGCGGCGCCTGGTGACGACCAGTCCGGCGGTGCCGCCGACCAGCACGACAGCGATCACCGCGATGATGGCGATCAGGGCCTGGTCCGTGAGCAGGGTGACAAGCTGAGTGGTCAACACGATCCCCCATCTTGGCAGACGCCCGGCCCGCTCCCCGCATCCCTCACTTGAGGTCCAGCACTGGTTGCGTTACGTGAGGAGCAAGCTCAGGCCGGTGGGTGAGCAGTACGACGGTACGGCGGCCCGCTGCCACGAACAGGTCGGCCAGCAAGGTTCGGGCGGTCTCCTCGTCGAGGTGCTCGGTCGGCTCGTCCAGCACCAGCACGTCGTGATCCGCCAGCAGCAGCCGGGCGAACGCGAGCCGCTGGCGTTCGCCACCGGACAGCCGTGCGCCGTGCTCCCCCACCATCGTGTCGAGTCCCTCCGGCAGTCCCTCGACGAATTCTCCCAACCTGGCCCGGTAGAGGGCTCGCCAGAGCTCCAGGTCGCTGCCGCCGGGTCTCGCCAGCAGGAGGTTCTCGCGGATGCTCGTGTCGAACACGTGGCTCTCCTGCGTCAACAGCCCGACCACCGAGCGCAGCTGATCACCGGCGAGCCGCCGCAGGTCCACCCCATCCAGCAGCAACTCCCCGTCCCGCGGATCCAGAAACCGAAGCAGTACTGCGGCCAGCGTGCTCTTACCTGAGCCACTCGGACCGGTCACCACCACCCGGCTCCCCTCGGGCAGGTCCAGGTCAATCCCCCGGAGCACGTCGGGACCTTCATACCCAGCCCGCAGCCCACGCACCTGCAGGCCCCTGCCAGACGGCAACTGCTCGGCCACGACTGGCTCCACCACGGGCACTGGCGCGGCAAGGACCTCCCGCAGCCGCGACAACGAAGTACGGACTCTGATCGCCAGTTGGGCCGCCACTGGGATCCCACCGAGCACGTCAGCCAGCGCCAGCGGCGTCAGCACCAGAACGGCGAACACGGGTCCCGAGATATCCGCCTGGCTGCCAAGCACCAGCCCCGCCACGGTCGCTGCACCCACGCAGAGCGCCAGGAGCGCGTTGCCGAGACCAGCACTCCAGGCAGAGCGACGTTCAGCTGCGGCCAACCGTGCATCAGCTGCTGTGAAACCAGCAAGGATGTCGTCCACGGCGTTGAACGCAACCACGTCAGCGGCCGTCAACAGGGCCTCGGTAGCACCAGCAGCTACCTCTCCTCTGTCTCCAGCAATCGCCCGCTCAGCCCGCCTCGCAGTAGCAGCCGTCAGCCACGGCACCAGCGTGCAAGCCACCAGCACGGCCAGCGCAACCGATGCGCCTGCCACCGGCAGCAGGACGACCAGCAACGCAACCGTCGCGGTGGCGGTCACCGCAGCAACCAGCACTGGCAGGACCACCCGCAGCCAGAGATCGAGCACTGCATCGACATCCAGCAGCAACCGCGCAAGCAGATCCCCGCTCCGCAGCGAAAGCCCGGCCGGCGCCAGTTCCTCCAACCGCCCGGCGACCCGCGACCGCACCTCCCCTAACACCCGGTACGCCGCGTCGTGGGCCGCAAGTCGCTCGACATAGCGGAAGACCCCCCGCCCGACGCCGAAGGCCCGCACAGCCACGATCGCCACCATCAGGATGAGCACAGGCGGTTGCGCCGCCGCAGTAGTGATCAGCCACGCCGAGGTGGCCAGCAACCCCACAGCCGCCCCGGACGCCACGACCCCTGCCACCACAGCGAGCACCAATCGAGCAGCCACTCGCCGATCAGGCGCAGCGAGCGCGAGCCGGGTTGCCACTGGCCGGCCAGGCACCGACACCAATCCCGGTTGCTCGCGGGACGCGATTCTCATGCCATCACCAACTCCCGCGGGCCCACCTCGACCACTCGGTCAGCCGCAGCGATCAACGCGGGCCGGTGCGCGACGAGCAGCACAGTCCGCCCAGTCGCCCGCAGGCTGGCAACCACGCCCGCTTCGACCTCGGCGTCCAATCCGGCCGTCGGCTCATCCAGCAACAGCACCGGCGCCTCCGTGAGAAGCGCCCGCGCCAACGCGACTCGACGCCGCTGTCCACCCGACAACAACCTCCCCTGCTCACCGACTGGCGTATCCAGCTCGAGCTCAGCGGCTCCGGCCGCATTCAGCGCCTGCCGCACCTCTTCATCCGACGCAGCGGGTCGCCCCAGCCGCACATTGTCCGCGATGCTCCCCACGAGCAGTCCCGGCCGCTGCGGCACCCATCCGAACTGCCGCCGCCACAAGCCCGGCTCGAACTCATCCGCCGCACTCCCGCCGGCTACAACGACCCCGCGCTCAGGTACGACGAACCCGAGCACCGCAGCGAGCACCGTCGACTTACCAGCGCCACTCGGACCGGTCATCGCCACCACCTCGCCTGGCCACAGGTCCAGGTCGAACCCTTCCAGGGCAGGAGCCGCCCGATCCGGGTACCGCACTGTCACGTCGTGCAGGTGCAGCGAAGTCACCCGCAGGTCCGGTACGTCGGTCCGGTCACCGCGCGACGGCAGCGGCGTCTCCAGCACCCGGAACACCTCCTCGCTCGCCGCAACCCCATCCGCACTCGCGTGGAACTGGGTGCCCACCTGCCGCAACGGCAGATAGGCCTCCGGCGCGAGGATCAGCACCAGCAGAGCTGTCTCCAGGCCCAGACTCCCGTCCACCAAACGCAGGCCGACGCCCACGGCGACCAGCGCGACCGAGATGCTGGCGAGGAGTTCCAGGACCAGCGACGACAGGAAGGCCAGCCGCAGACTCGCCATCGATGCCACCCGGTGCTTGTCGGTCACCCGTCGTACTGCGGCAGCCTGGGCCTTGGCCCGGCCGAACAGCTTGAGCGTGGGTAGTCCGGCCACCACATCGGCGAAATGATGCGCCAGCACAGCCAGCGCGTGCTGCCGGCGCCTGCTGTGAGCGACAGTGGCCCAGCCGACCAACGCCATGAAGATCGGGATCAGCGGCAGAGTCACCAGCACAGTTCCCGCTGAGATGAGGTCGCCCGTCGCCATCCACGCGATCACACCGGCCGGCACAGTTGCCGCCAGCACCAATTGCGGCAGGTACCGGGCGAAGTAGGGATCCAGGTCGTCCAACCCCTTGGTCAGCAAAGTGGTCAGCGCGCTGCTGCGCTCTCCACTGAGCCAAGCCGGACCCAGCTTCAGCGAATGCTCGAGCACCTGCTGCCGCAGCGTCGACTTCACCGCAGCAGCCGCCCGCTGCCCGACCACCTCCTGCAACCACACCAACGCCGCCCGCGCCACAACCACCGCCACCAACCACCAAGCCACCTGGCCGACACTGTCCCCACGCAGCACCACACCGGCAATCCCCCGAGCCAGCAGCACAGCCTGTACTACGACTAGCAGGCCCGTGACGACGCCGATCACCACAGATGCGGCTAGGAAAAGCCGGGCCGCGCGAGCGCGTCGCAGCAGGCGGGGATCCAGTGGCTTCATCACACCTGACCGGGATGCTGGGGCGGGGTCAGCGATTGCGCCTGACCGGGGTGGTGGGGTGGGGTCAGCGATTGCGCCTGGACCGGTTCGACGGTCACGCGCTTGCGGAACACCCAGTAGGTCCACCCCTGATACAGCATCACCAGCGGCGTGAAGATCGCCGCGATGATCGTCAGCACCTTCAGCGTGTACGGCGTGGACGAGGCGTTGGCGGTCGTCAGACTCCAGGCCGGGTCCAGCGTCGACGGCATCACCACGGGGAACAACGCGACGAACAACGACGCCACGGCCAGCCCGATTGCGACGGAAGTCCCCACGAAGGCCCACCCCTCACGGCCAACCCTGTTCGCCACCAGCCCGGCCAGCAACGCCACAGCAGCAAGCCCTGCCACCACGGCAGACCACGTGTCACCGCGCAGTCCCTGCGTCCAGGCTAGGAACCCGACAGCCAGCGCAGCCGCCGCCAGACCGCAGTACGACGCAAACCGGTTCGCCCTGTGCCGCAACTCCCCTGTCGTCTTCAACGCCAGGAAGATCGCGCCGTGCGCCACGAACAACATCGCCACCGTCAGTCCACCCAGCAACGCGAACGGGCTGAACAACGAACCCAGAGTCCCGACGAACTCGTGCCGAGCATCGATGGGTACGCCGCGAACCAGGCTCGCGAAGGTGATCCCCCACAGCAGTGCGGGCACCACCGACCCGATCGTGATCATGGTGTCCATCCGCGAACGCCACGGCAGGTCTTCGCGCTTGCCGCGGTACTCCAGCGCCACCCCACGCAGGATCAACGCCACCAGAATCGCGAACAACGGCAGGTAGAACCCGCTGAACAGGGTCGCGTACCACTCCGGGAAGGCGGCGAAGGTGGCACCACCGGCCACGATCAGCCAGACCTCGTTGCCGTCCCAATGCGGACCGATCGCGGTCACCACCGCCCGCCGTTCCGGCTCGTCCCGGCCGAGGATGCGCAGCAGGATGCCGACCCCGAAGTCGAACCCCTCGAGCACGAAGTACCCGACCCAGAGTCCCGCGATCACGACGAACCACACCGTTGTCAGTTCCATCTCAGCCCCTCAGTACGCGAACGACAGCGGTTTGTCGGAGTCGTCGGATTCCGCCGGCTCGTCCGGCAACCCGGCCCCGATCGACTTGAGCATGAGTTTCACCTCGACCACGGCCAGAGCGCCGTACAGGACTGTGAAGCCGATCAGCGAGGTCAGCACCTCCCCGCCGGTGGTCCCAGGGGACACACCGGAGGCGGTCGGCAGCAGGCCGAACACCAGCCAGGGTTGCCGCCCGGTCTCGGTGAAGATCCAGCCGAAGCTGTTCGCGAACAGCGGAAGCAGCGGCAACAGCACCGCGGTCCGCACCAGCCACTTGGTCGGCGCCCGGCCCCGGCGAGTTGCCCAGAGCAACCAGATGGCGATCGCCGTCGACGCCATCCCGACACCGATCATCAGCCGGAAGGTCCAGTACGCGAGCGGGATGTTCGGCTTGTAGGAACCCGGGCCGTAAAGCTGCTCGTACGCCTGTTGCAGCGTGTTGATGCCCTTGACCTCGCCGTCGAAGTGCCCGGTGGCCAGGAACGACAGCAGGTACGGCACCTTCACGGAGAAGACCTCGCGCGAACCGTCCAGGGTGCCGATGGTGAAGATCGAGAACGACGCCGGCTTCTCCGTCTCGTACAGCGCCTCGGCCGCGGCCATCTTCATCGGCTGCACCTGGGTCATCACCTTGCCCTGCTGGTCACCGCTCAACGCGACCCCCGCGCCCGCGACGATCACCACGACGGCGCCGAGCCGCAGTGCGGTCCGGAAGGCATCGGTATCGATCCCCGGCCGACGGACGAGGTGCCACAACGCGACACCGGCCACGAACCCACCGCCGACCAGGAACGCGGCGAAGATCGTGTGCGGGTAGGTGACGAGGACGACCTTGTTGGTCAGCACCGCGCCGATGTCTGTCAGTTCGGCCCGGCCGCGCTGGGCGTTGTAGCGGAAGCCGACCGGGTTCTGCATCCACGAGTTCGCCGACAGGATGAAGTACGCCGACAGTTGGGTGCCGAGCACGACCATCCAGATGGAGGCGAGGTGGATCGCCTTCGGCAGCCGGTCCCAGCCGAAGATCCACAACCCGATGAAGGTGGACTCGAGGAAGAACGCGAGCAGCCCCTCCAGCGCCAGCGGGGCGCCGAACACGTCCCCGACGAAGCGCGAGTAGTCGCTCCAGTTCATCCCGAACTGGAACTCCTGGACCAGCCCGGTGACGACGCCCATCGCGATGTTGATCAGGAACAACTTGCCGTAGAACTTCGTCAGCCGCAGGTACTTGTCCTTGCCGGTCCGGTACCACGCGGTCTGCAGGCCGGCCGTGATCGCGACCAGCGAGATGGTCACCGGGACGAAGAAGAAGTGGTAGACGGTGGTGATCGCGAACTGCCAGCGGGCCAGATCCAGGGTGTCCACGCGTTCAGCCCTCCCGAGCCATCTACGACGTTACGTAGTAGATGCTAGCGGAGGATCTACTACGCGATGTAGTTATACTCGTCACGTGGCCACTGATCCCAGAACTCCGCGCCCCCTCGGCGAGCTCGAGCGGCTGGTGATGGAGCAGCTGTGGTCCGCCGAGGACGCGCTGACCGTCCGCGAGGTCCACGAGCGGCTCGTAGGTACCCGAGAGCTGGCCTATACAACCGTGATGACCGTGCTCGATCGGCTGGCGAAGAAGCGCCTGACCGAGCGGGAGCGAGACGGCAAGGCCTGGCGCTACCGTGCCGCGGCGCCGCGAGAGGAACTGGCCGCGGACCTGATGCGCGATGCGCTCGACCGTTCCGGCGACCGCCGCGAGGCCCTGGTCCGCTTCGTCGGCCAGGTCACGGATGAGGAGGCCGCGCTGCTCCGGGACGCGCTGACCCGGTTGGAGGCGCGGGAGGGGTGATCACCCCGTTCCTGCTCGCCGCGCTTGCTCTGGTGCTCACTGGTCCCGCACCAGCTCTGTTGGCTCGATCCAGCTGGCCCTATCGGGTCCCCCGGGCCGCTGTCGCTTTGTGGCAGGCGCTCGCGCTGGCCGCGGTACTGGCTGCTTTCGGGGCAGGGATCGCGCTGTCCTACTCGACCGCTGGTCAACCTGGTGAACCTCGGTTCGACCCGTCATCCCTCCGGGACCTCGCAGCAGCTGCAGTGCTCGCGTTGACGGCGCTGGTCGGCATCAGGCTCCTCTGGGCGGTCGGGCGCGTTGCGGTGCAGACCAGGGCCCGGCGGAAGCGGCACCGCGATCTGGTCGACGTACTGGCGACTCCGGACGGCTTGATCCCCGGCTTGCGAGTCCTGGCCGAGCAGACGCCGCTCGCCTACTGCCTTCCCGCTCTGCGCGGGTCCCGGGTGGTCGTGTCGGTCGGCGCACTCGACCGTCTCGACGATGGTGAGCTGCGCGCGGTGCTTGCTCACGAGCAGGCTCACCTACGCGCCAGGCACGACCTGGTGCTCGAAGCGTTCACCGCCCTGCACATGGCGTTTCCCCGCTGGGTCCGAAGCGACGTTGCCCTGGAGCAGGCTCGCACGCTCGTCGAGCTGCTCGCAGACGACGACGCCCGCCGCCGCAAGGGCCCGGTGCCGTTGGCGCGGGCTCTGGTCGCTCTTGCCGGGTCCCCCGCACCAGAGGCAGGACTGGCCGCAGCCAAGTCGTCCACCGTGCTCCGCGTCCAGCGCCTGGCCGACCCGGAGCCTCACTACCCGTGGCTGTCGGCTGCCACCTACACAGCTGCAGTCCTACTCCTGGTCGTGCCCACATTGACCGTGGCAGCCCCAATCGTCCAAGCACTGGTGAACGCAACCGGCTTTTAGCCCAGCCCGCTGGTAGCGCATCGACCGTCCGCCCGCGCTGATAGGCGCTTGAGCTCCGCCACGGCCTCGACCGCGTCGGTGATCACCTCGCCCGGCTCCCAGTCACCCCAAGGCGCGGCGTCCAGCGTCGTCGAGGCGACCACCTTGCGCAGCTGGTTGAGCCGCGGCGCGAGGACGTCATCCGTTGCCGTCGGCCAATAATCGACGAACAACCGATAGGTCCTCGCACCGAGCACCATGGTGTCGACGCGCTCGAGGAAGTCCAGGTTGTCATCGTCGGCCTGATCGGCGACCGTGTCGAAGAAGTCGAGCTCGTCGTCCGGCCCGGCCGCATACCCGTCGAGAGTGACGTATTCCTGGAAGATCAGCCGTCTCATCGAGTCAGGCTACAAGCCCAGATGTTTACCTTCACCCCGTGCGACTGCGAGCAGCACGAGCGCCGAAAGAACCAGCAGGATGATCATGGTGATGACGAAAGTCAGCACAGTTTTATTTCTCTCCCCGATTGTTGCCCCACACAAACCTCACACCTAGTGCTACGAGCTCAGTCTCCCAGAAGTTCCCCGAAAGCCTTGGCCGCCTCGTCGACGTCCCAGGTCAACGTGTCCGGAGTCACCACGAGCTCGACCCACGACCAGCCGGGCACGTCCGCGGCGTGCCAGGTGTAGCTGATCGACTCGCGCGTCGCCTCCATCCGTCGCACCGCGGCCAGCTCGATCTGCTCGGCCGGTCGCGGCGCGTAGACGCGGAACGAGTTCGTGTGCGGCGGATCGGGGAACACACGGAATCCGGCGACCTGCAAGGCAGCCGCCAGCTCGACCGCTCGCTCGTGGAGGTCCCCCATCAGCGGCAGCACGTTACGGAGGCCCTCGCGCGCCGCCACGGCGTACGGGAAGAGGGTGAAAGGGTTGCCGCCCAGGCGGCGCTGCCACCGGCGTACCTCGGCGATGAGGTCCTCGGGTCCCGCCACGGCTGCGCCGCTGATGCCGCCGAGGCCCTTGTAGAAGGACACGTAGACAGTCGAAGCCAGCGCGGCCACCTCAGCGAGGCTGTGCTCGAGGTACGGCGTGCTTTCCCACAGCCGGGCGCCATCCAGATGCAGCGGTACACCGCGTTCAGCGCAGGCCTCGGCGAACACCACGAGCTCATCCCACGTCGGCAGCACGAAGCCGCCATCGCGCAAAGGGATCTCCAGCGCCACAGCGGCCAGCTGTCCCGGAATGGCGGCAAGTTCGTCCGGTCGGGGCTGCCGCGGCTCGGCGGTCAGCCGCTCGATGCGGAGGTGGTGCAGCTCCTCCAAGGCGTTCAGCTCATGCTGCAGGAAGTGCGACAGGCCGTGCAGCGCGACCCGCTGCGTCCCGGCCCGATCGGCGTAGACCCGGAGCACGCTCTGCTGGGCTGCGATCCCGGTGGGCATGAACACCGCGGCCGGCTTGCCCAGCAGCTCGGCGACCTCCTTCTCCAGGAGCTCGACCTCACCACCGCTGCCGTAGCCGTCGGACTCGGTCTCCGTCGCTGCATCGGCGAGCCTGCGCAGCGTATCTGCTACGGGGATTCTTCGGCCGGACAGCCAGCGGGTGCAATCGGCCGCGGCCGCCTTGCGCCTGGCCCGGAGATCTTCGGAAGCGGTCGTCGTCGGGTAAGTCGCCACAGCTCCATCCTCTCGTCCCGGGCAACCGAATTCACGGACACCCCGAGCAGAGGCGGTCAGACCGGTGTGGTGACGACGTGCCTGCCCTGGACGGTCTTGATCTCGACCGACCGCACCTGGTCGACCGTCGCGAGCACGCCACCGCCGAAGCGGCTTCCCTCGCGCGCGGCCTTGTCCGAGACGACCCAACTACCGGCCACGTAGGTCTTGCCGGACTTGTCCGTCACGAGCATCTCGCACTCGTCGCCCGCCTTGAGGCCGGAGACGTTGACGATGACCCAGCTCCAACCGGTCCGCGGTTCCACCGTCGTCTTCATCGTCACGCCGGTGCTCGTGTCAGTCGCCGTCACCTGCTTGGAACCGGCCGGCGTGTCATCGGCCACCTGTGAGTCGACCGTCTGCCGCCCGATCACGACGCCGCCTCCGACCGCCCCGGCGACCACCAGCACCGCGGCGGCCACCATCCACCAGCGCGACCGGCGAGTTGCCTTGGCGGCGACCGGCGGAGCGGTGACGGGTTCGACAACGGTCGCCCGGACCTCGCGCAGCGTCCGCTGCAGCAGCAGGTCACCATCGGCGGGCGGACCTTCCAGGAACGCCTCGGGCGGCACCTCGCCGAGGAACTCCTTCATCTCCTCGAGCTCGTCCACCTCGACCCGTCCCTCAGCACAACCGGCCAGGTGCTGGTCCACCTCGCGCACCTCGTCCGGGTCGAGTGCACCGAGAACGTAGGCGCCGAGCTGCGAGTGATCATGCTCGCTCATCTGGCCACCTCCGCTTCAGATCCCATCACCGTGCGCAGCGCGCGGAGGGCGTAGTACGACCTCGATTTCACGGTACCCGGCGGCACACCGAGTTCCTTCGCGGCCTCGGTCACCGACCGGCCGCGGTAGTACAGCTCCACCAGTACCTCGCGATGCTCCTGCGACACCTGGTCCAGTGCGTCCAGCACGACCATGGTGTTCACCACCGATTCGGAGTGGTCGCCCTCGACGGGCGGCCGATCCTCCACCTCCGCCACCTCGGCCGGCCGGACGGCTCGCGCCCGGGCCCGGTCGGTGACGATGTTGCGCGCGACCGTCAGCAACCAGCCACGCACGGACCCCTTACCCGCGACCAGGTCGTCAGCGTGCTTCCACGCCCGCACCAGCGTCTCCTGGACGACGTCCTCGGCCGCCGCTCGATCGCCGGTCAGTCTGGTCGCATACGCCAGCAGACTGCGCCCATGCTCCGCGTACAGAGAGCGGATCAACGCCTCAGCTGCCTCCGGACGGCGGTCCGTGTCGCCCACCGCTGTCCTCCCGGCCTCGATCATCGCGGTCGTTCGTACGATAGGCGATTTCTTCGCGGCACACACTGCAGGGCCCCCGGCGGAGCCCTGCAGGAGGGCGCTGAGGAGGTTCATCCGGGGTCAGTAGCCCCCGCCGCCGGCGGCGGAAGGCTTCGTGGTGATCTTCTTGCCGTCAGCCCCGACGACCCACCAGATGCCACCGACAGCCTGGCCCGTGGCGTCGCCGGCCTTGGTGTCCTTCTGGAAGTAGTAGAGCGGCCAACCAGCCAGGGTCACCTGCTTGCTGCCGTCCGACCGGTCCACCGTGCCGACGAGCGACGGGTCCACCCCGTCCACCTGCGGCGTACCGCTGCCGGCCATCAGCGCCGGCCACTTCACCAGGCAGTCGCCTTCACAGTTCGACTTCGACGGGCTCGCGGTGTCCTTGTCGAAGATGTACAGCGTCATGCCCTTGCCGTCGACAACGATCTTGCCGTAGTTGCCGACCTCGGCGAGGGCCAGCTTCGCCTCGCTGGACGAGGACGGGCTGCTGCTCGTGCTGGTGGTCGTGGTGTTCTGGGGAGCGGCCGGGGTGTTGTTGTCACCACCACACGCGGTGAGCGCCGACAGGCCGAGAACGGCCGATCCGGCGAAAATGGCCAAGCGCTTCATGGTGTCTCTCCTTGGGTTGAAGTTCGACACCACCCACACGGACAGCCCGCGGATCCGGTTCAACGAAAAGGCCGGAGTTATGGTCACGATATGACCACACCAGCCGGCCTCCCCACGGCCGTCCAGCGGGCCCTGGCCGCGATCGACGAGCAGGACAACGACGCCTTCGTCGCCGCGTTCGCCCCTGACGGATTCGTGGACGACTGGGGCCGCCAGTTCCGCGGCCCGGACCGGATCCGCTCCTGGAGCGAGAACGAGCTGATCGGCAAGCGGGCCACCTTCTCCGACACCCGGGTCTCCACGCCGGGCAACCCGTTGACCATCGTCACCCAGGTCGGTGGCGATGGTTTCAACGGGCCGTCCCACTTCACCTTCGAGGTCCGCGACGACCTGATCGCCTCGATGACGATCACGGCCTGACCCCGCTACCGCTCGGGCACCGTTCACCCAGCGTGAGCGAATCTACTGCTGCTTGAACAGCACCTTGCCCGTGCGGCCCTGCTGCCGCGCGTGCTCGAAGGCCTTGCGGAAGTCGGTCAGCGGGTAGGTCGCCTCGACGTCCGCCCGCACCACTGCTTTGGCGGCCAGCTCCGCGAGCTCGACGTACGTCTTCTCGAGCTCCTCACGCGAGGCGTTCTGCAGCCAGTTGACCATCCAGAGTCCCCGCAGGCTCAGCTGCCGGTAGATGGAGTCACCCAGCCCCACCTGTACCGGCTGACCCGTGACCGACGAGTAGCTGACCACCGTGCCCTCGAACTCGGCCGCCTGCGCCAACGCCCCCGCCGTCGCATCACCCGTGCCGTCGAGAACCAGCCGCAGCTTGTTCTCCCCCAGTGCCGCCGCGATCCGTCCGCCGAGGTCATTGCCGTCGACAAGCACCAGGTCCGCGCCGGCAGCCCGCAGCTTCTCCGCCGCCTCTTCCCGCCGTACTACGCTCAGCGTCTTCAGGCCGGCGTGCCTCGCCAGGGCGATCACGTACTGCCCGACCCCGGAGTTGCCCAGGTTCTGCCCGACCCAGTCCCCCGGCTTCAGGTCGACGTACCTGGTCAGCGCCAGGTGAGCCGTGAGCGGGTTGATCCCCACCATCGCAAGCTGCAGCGGGTCGCCGTCATCCGTGACCGGCACGACGTTCCGAGCCGCGACCACGACCTGGTCCGACCAGGTGCCCTGCTCGTAGTTCGGCACGATCAGCACCCGCCGACCGACAAGTGAGGCGTCCACCGAGGCACCCGCCTCGACGACCCGGCCGACGCCCTCGGAACCGAGCGCGAACGGCACCTGCGCCCGATACCCATAGGTCCCGGCAGCAAGCATGAAGTCGACCGGATTGATCGGCGCGGCCTCGATGCTCACCAGCACCTCGTCCGGACCGACGGTCAGGTCAAGATCGTTGATCAAGGCAACATTCGCGTCGATGTCACCGATCGCCTTCAGAATCAACTTGCTCATTCTCTACCCCTCTTCGTTTCTGGTGTTTTCAGTGCTTGGTGGTCAGGACCATGCGGAACCGGGCAGCGCCGGACATCATCCGCGCGTAGGCGTCGGCCGCCTTCTCCAGCGGAACTGTCTCGACCATCGGCCGGACCTGGTTCGCGACGGCGAACGCGAAGCTCTCCTCGTTCTCGCTCGGCGTGCCGGTGAGGGACCCGTGGATGCTGCGGCCGCCGAAGATCAACGACCCGGTGCTCACCTCGATCGGGTCGTTCCCCCCGCCGAGCACGATCAGCCGGCCGCGAATGGCGAGGCCGTCGATCAACGGGCTCATCGAGGCGCCACTGGCAGCGGTGGCGACGATCACCTGGGCGCCCCCGAGCTCCTGCAGGGCCTTGGCCGGGTCGACAGCCGCGCTGTCGATGTAGTCGTCCGCGCCCAGCGTCAGCGCCAGTTCACGCTTGTCCTCGCCGCGCGCGATGGCGACCACGCGCAGGCCGAGCTTGGCGGCGTACTGGATGGCCAGGTGGCCGAGACCGCCGACGCCCTGGACAGCGACCAGGTCGCCGGACCGCGGCGCTCCCTTGCGGAGCCCGTTGAAGACCGTGATGCCCGCGCACAACACCGGCGCTGCCTCGACCGCGGTCAGTTCCTGCGGTATGGCGACCAGCCCGCTCGCCCGGGCGATCGTGTACTCCGCGTAGCCGCCGTCGACCGTGTCGCCCGTGGCCGGCTGGTTCGTGCAGAAGACGAAGTCGCCTCGCCGGCAGCTCGCGCAGGCGCCGCAATGGCCGCCGAGATACCCCACGCCAACAAGCTGGCCCACGGTCCACCCGGTGACGTCCGCGCCGAGCTTGTCGATCCGCCCGACCAGCTCGTGGCCCGGCACGATCGCCGTACCGGCTGGGTGGTTGCCGAACAGGTTGTGCACGCCGACGGCGTCAGTGTGGCAGACCCCGCAGGCCTCGATGGCGATCCGGGCCTGGCCTGGTCCGGGATCGGTGAGTTCCCGCTCGACCAGTGCGAAGGCGCCGTCCTCGGTCGCCTGCACCGCGCGATAGGTGGTCATGGTGAAACTCCTAAGATGGTCGGTCGTCTTGCAATCGGCAGAGCTGTCCCCTCGAAGGTCGAGGGGAGCTTTGACTAGGGCTTGAGCAGGCTGTTGAAGGTGAGGTCGAAGAAGCTGTCGAAGACGTCGGCCGACTTGAAGGTGCGCGCCTGGATCAAGGTGCCCTCCCAGGCACTGACCAGGTAGCGCGCGGTCACGTCGGGATCGAGGTCCTTGCGGATGCTGCCGGCCTGCTGGCCGTCGACGAGGGCGCCGCTGAGCATCTCGGCCCAGATGGCCAGACCGCTGCGCACGCCGCCGCGGATCGTCTCACTGTGATCCACGATCTCGGCGCCGAAGTTCCCGAGCAGGCAGCCCTTGGCGATCCCGACTTCGAGCTGCTCGTCGCGCAGGAACTCGAAGTGCGCCCGGATCCTGGCCACCGGTTCCACCGACTTGTCGGCCAGATCCCCCAGCCGCCGACCGTCGCCGTACCGCCCCAACGCGACCAGGGCCAGCGCTTCCTTGCTCTCGAAGTGGTTGTAGAACGACCCCTTCGGCACCCCGGCCCGATCGGTGATGTCCTTCACCGCCGCCGCGTTGAACCCGCGCTCGTGAAACTGAGCCAGGGCCGCCTCGACGATCTCTTCCCGCATACTCTGCCGTGCCATGCATCCAATGTGACCGGTCGTCTTAGATTAGTCAAGGGCATCCCACCTCCGGACCTCCGGACGCCTCTCCGCCCTGCCATCACGAGCCCGTCCACCCACACCCGCGCCCCGCACACCCTCCCTGCCCGACCCGCCACGACCGCCCCGCCCTCTTCCCGGCCCGACCCGCCGGTGCGGCCGCCAGTGCCTGGCCCGACCCGCCCTCTCCTTGCCCGACCCGCCGATCCAGGCCGACTTCCCGGCCCGACCCGCCCTCCCCTTGCCCGACCCGCCGATCCAGGCCGACTTCCCGGCCCGACCCGCCGGTGCGGCCGCCACTTCCCGGCGCGACCCGCCCTCCCCTTGCCCGACCCGCCGATCCAGGCCGACTTCCCGGCCCGACCCGCCGGTGCGGCCGCCACTTCCCGGCCCGACCCGCCGACTCCGGCCGACTTACCGGCCCGACCCGCCGACCTGAGCGACTCTCACCGGCGCGTCGAACCGGGTAGTGGGAATCGACCGGCGGGTCGAGCAGGCAAGTGGCACCCGCACCGGCGAGTCGGGCAGGGCAGCCGCACCGGCGAGTCGAGCAGGCTAGTGGCAATCGGCCGGTCCAACCGGCCAGCCGACTCCACTCCCCGGTTCGACCCGCCACCGCGCTCTGCCACCCGGTCCTCTTCCCCCGACCCGCCACCACGCTCTGCCATCCCGCCCTCTTACCGGCCCGACCCGCCGGTGCGGCCGCCACTTCCCGGCCCGACCCGCCGACTCCGGCCGACTTACCGGCCCGAC
>NZ_BAAANE010000002.1:143188-280567 GCF_039529635.1 Kribbella alba
GACTCCGGCCGACTTACCGGCCCGACCCGCCGACCTGAGCGACTCTCACCGGCGCGTCGAACCGGGTAGTGGGAATCGGCCGGCGGGTCGAGCCGGGAAGTTGCGGCCGCACCGGTGGGTCGGGCAGGGCAGCCGCACCGGCGAGTCGAGCAGGGCACTGGCAGCCGTACCGGCGAGTCGAGCAGGGAAGTGGCAGCGCGCACCGGCCAGTCGACCAGGGCACTCGCAGCAGCATCGGCGGGTCGAGGAGGGTAGTCGTTTTTGCGGCCGGCTAGGCAAGCACTACTAAGCCGGTTCTGCCTCGCGGATGCGTTGGGAGATGACCGCCGAGACGCCGTCGCCGCGCATGGTCACGCCGTACAGGGCGTCGGCGACCTCCATCGTGCGCTTCTGGTGGGTGATCACCAGCAGTTGGCTGTTCTCGCGCAGCTCCTCGTAGATCTCCAGCAGGCGGCCGAGGTTGGTGTCGTCCAGCGCGGCCTCGACCTCGTCGAGGATGTAGAACGGCGACGGGCGGGCCTTGAAGAGTGCGACCAGGAACGCCACCGCGACCAGCGACCGCTCGCCACCGGACAGCAGGGACAGCCGCTTGACCTTCTTGCCCGGCGGCCGGGCCTCCACGTCGATGCCCGTGCTCAGCATGTCGTCCGGGTCGGTCAGCACCAGCCGGCCCTCACCGCCCGGGAACAGCCGGCTGAACACGTGCTCGAAGGCGACCTCGACATCTCGGTAAGCCTCGGTGAACACCTGCTCGACCCGGTCGTCGACCTCCTTGACGATGTCCATCAGGTCGCGACGGGACTTCTTCAGGTCGTCGAGCTGCTCGGACAGGAAGCGGTGCCGCTCCTCCATCGCGTCGAACTCCTCCAGCGCGAGCGGGTTGATACGCCCCAGCTGGTTCAGCGCGCGCTCGGCGGTCTTCAGCCGCTTCTGCACCTTGGCCCGGTCGAACGGCTCGCCCTCGGGCTCCGGGCCGGGCTGGTCGGGAGCGGCGTCCAGCGAGGGCAGCGGCGGCACCGGTTGGTCCGGCCCGTACTCCGCGATCAGCGCGTCCACCTCGGTGCCGAGCTCGCCCAGCGCCTTCTCGTAGAGCGCCTCGAGCCGCATCTTCTGCTCGGCCCGGGCCAGCGCGTCCCGGTGCACGGTGTTGGTCAGCTGCTCCAACTCGCTGCTCAGGTTGCGGGTCGCGGATCGTGCCTGGGCCAGCGCCTGCTCGCGTTCCGCCCGCTCGGCCTGGATGGCCGCACGTTCAGACGCAGCCAACTGCAGGGAGTGCTCCAAGCGAGCCAGCACGTGGCCGGCCGCCAGATGCACGGCCTGCGCCGCCTCCGACTGACGTGCTCGCCGAGCCGCTCGCGCGATCGCCCTGGCGCGTGCCTCTCGCTCCTGCCGGACCGCACGCTCCAGCGAATCCGCCCGGCCGGACAGGGCGCGGGCGCGCTCCTCGGTGGTCCGCAGCGCCAGCCGCGCTTCCATCTCGGCGGCCCGTCCGCCCTTGGCCGCCTCGCCGAGCCGGTCGCGCTCCGTGGGGTCAGGCTCGTCGCCCTCGTCGTCGCCGTACTGCTCGACGTCGCTCAGGCGCTGCTCGAGGTCGGCGAGGCCGGAGAGGTTCCGGTCGCGCTCCTCCTCGGCCGCGGCGATCGCCTCGGCCATCCGCTGGGCCTCGCCCCGGGACGCCTTTGCCAGCGACCCGAACTGCGCCAACTGCTCGGCCACGGCCGCCATCGCCGCGTCCGACTCGTGCAGCCGGGCCAGGGTGATCTCGACGGACTGCTTCTGCTGCTCCCGCTCGCGCTCCATCGCCGCGAGCTCGAACCGCAGCCGCTCGCTCCGCGTGGTGGCTTCCGTGAGCTTCTCGGCGGCGTCGTCGACCGCGGACTGCACCTCGATGAGGCTTGGCGTCGCGTCCGACCCGCCGTACGCGAAATGGGCACCCAGTACGTCGCCGGCGCGGGTCGTCGCGGTCACGTCGGGCAGATGCTGCACCAGCGACTGCGCCGCGGGGACGTCGTCGACCACGGCGACCTTGCGAAGCAGGCGGCGGAGCGCCGGGCGAAGGGTCTCCGGGCACTCGACGACCTCGACCGCGTACGTCGCGCCGTACGGAAGCTGGGGCCACGAACCGAAGTCCTCCGCCGGGGCATCCCCCAGCAGCATTCCGGCGCGGCCGAGATCGTGCTCCTTCAGGTGCCCGACTGCCTCGACGGCGGCGGCGGTGTGCGTCACGGCGACGGCATCGGCGACCTCGCCCAGGGCAGCGGCGATGGCGGTCTCGTAGCCGACCCGGACGCTCAGCAGGGCGGCAACCGAGCCCATCAGGCCGTTCACCTGCTCGGAGGCGGCCAGCAGTGCGCCGGCGCCGTCCTTGCGATTCAGGCCGATCTCCAGGGCTTCCTTGCGGGCCGCCAGGCCGGTCCGCTCCCGCTCGGCGTCGCGCTCCTCCGCGCGGAGCTTCGCGAGCCGCTCCTCCAGCTCCTCGAAGACGCTCTGGGCTGCCTCGTACTCCTCGTCCAACCCCCGCTCGCCGGCGTCGAGGCCGGCCACCTGGGTCTCCAGCGCGGTGAAGTCGTGCTGCGCCTTCGCGGCCCTGGCCTCTGCTTCCCGCTGGTTCGCGGCGAGACGGCCGATCTCGGACTCGGCGGCGGACGCGCGGCTCTTCAGCGCGTTCACCTGACCGGTCAGCCGGGCCAGACCCTCACGACGGTCCGCGGCCGCCCGGATCAGGGCCGCGATCCGGCGCTCCTCCTCGGCGTGCTGCGCCTCCAACTGCTGGCGGTGCTCGACGGCGTCCGCGAGCAGCTCGGAGTGAGCCTCCACCTCGGCCTCGATCTGCGCCTCGGTCTCGCGGACCCGGGCGGCCTCCAGCTCGAGCTCCTCCGGGTCGCGCCCGGCGCGTGGCTCCTCGGCCTCGTCGTTCAGCGAGCGGATCCGGTCCGCGGCGATCCGGGCGGTGCCCTTGATCTTCTCGCTGAAGCCGGACAGCTGGTACCAGGTGTCCTGGGCGGCCTGCAGCGCCGGGGCGTCCGTGCGCAGGGCGTCCTCGAGGTCGGCCTCGAGGTCGCGCGCCTCCCGCAGCGCGGCCTCGATCTGGGCGCGCTTCTCGGTCAGTGCGGCCTCGTCCTTGAGCTCCGCCTCTAGCGCGGACTGGGCCTGGACGATGTCGTCGGCAAGCAGCCGGGACCGGCCGTCGCGGACCTCCGCCTGGATGGTCACCGCCCGGCGCGCCACCTCCGCCTGGCGGCCGAGCGGCTTCAACTGGCGACGGATCTCGGTGATCAGGTCCCCGAGCCGGTGCAGGTTGCCCTCGGTGGCCTCCAGCTTCCGGATCGCCTTTTCTCTGCGTTTGCGGTGCTTGAGGACTCCGGCGGCCTCCTCGACGAAGCCGCGGCGGCCCTCGGGGGTCGCGCGCAGGATCGAGTCGAGCTGGCCCTGGCCGACGATGACGTGCATCTCGCGACCGATACCGGAGTCGCTGAGCAGTTCCTGGACGTCGAGCAGCCGGCAGTTCTGGCCGTTGATCTGGTAGTCGGAGCCGCCGTTGCGGAACATCGTCCGCGAGATGGTGACCTCGGCGTAGTCGATCGGGAGCGCGCCGTCGGTGTTGTCGATGGTCAGCACCACCTCGGCGCGGCCCAGCGGGGCCCGGCCGGAGGTGCCGGCGAAGATGACGTCCTCCATCTTGCCGCCGCGCAGGGACTTGACCCCCTGCTCGCCCATCACCCAGGCGAGACCGTCGACGACGTTGGACTTTCCGGAGCCGTTCGGCCCGACGATGCAGGTGATGCCCGGTTCGAAATTCATCGTCGTGGCCGACGCGAAGGACTTGAAACCTCGGAGCGTCATGCTCTTCAGGTACAAAGCGAAGCTCCCAACCCGTGAAAGGACAGACGATACCGAAGGGAACCGTCGTAACTGCTCGTGACGCTGCCGCTACCCGGGGGAAGTAGTTCCAGTTCGCAGTCTACCGACTGCAGCCGGAGAACCGGCGGAGGACTACGGACATCCGCCGGGCTCCGCACGCAGGCTGTGCTGGACAATAGACGCGGCGGAGGCCCGGACGGGGGCCGCCGCCGTGGGTGGTGCGGACGGTGAATACCGCGGTGGTGAATACCGCGGTGGTGCTACCTCGGTGGTCAGACCGAAGCGGGGGCGCGCAGAGCCTCGTCTACGGTGAGCAGACGGCCGTCGTGTACGGCTGCGACCAGATGGTCATTCTCTGCCTGCAGGCGCATCACGTGCGCCTCCAGATCGGCGACACGCCGGTTGAGCAGACGAACCTGCTCGAGCATGCGCGGGTCAGTGCCTCCAAGGTGCCCTAAAAGAGCCTTGGCCATTGTGCTGTCCTCCGGAAGGGTTCTGGCAGGTAGCGCTCCTGGTCCGCGGAGCGCATGAAATGTGTGCCGTCTTTCAGGGTGACACCGGCTAAGCCAAGGGTCAACCTGGGGTCCGTCAATTAACAATATCTCGCTCACCACCGGGCGTGTCGTGGCACGGGCTGACACTTCGGGCAGCGATACGACGAACGGTTCATGAACGCTTCGCGCCGGATCGGCCGGCCGCAGCGCGGACAGGGCGAATTCTCTTGCCCATAAGTCGCCAGCCCTCGCTCGAAGTAACCGGATTCCCCGTTCACGTTGACATACAGCGCATCGAAGCTGGTCCCGCCGACCTCGAGCGCGGCCGCCATCACCTCACGGGCATGACGGAGAATCTCCCTTATCTGCAAGGGTTTCATGGTGTCAGTGGCACGAGCGTAGTGCAGCTTGGCGCGCCACAAAGCCTCATCGGCATAGATATTTCCGACTCCGCTGACCAGCGACTGATCGAGCAGCGCCCGCTTCAACCCCGTCTTGCGACGCCGTACGGCGGCCACGAAGAGGTCCTCGTCGAACAGAGGATCGAACGGGTCCCGGGCGATGTGAGCGATCTCGCCGGGTAACTCTGCGCCACCTTCGGAGTACGACAGACCACCGAACATCCGCTGGTCCACAAAACGGACCTCTCCGCCGTCGTCGGCGAACCGGAACCGGACCCGCAGGTGCTTCTCGTCCGGCGCCCCCACCGGCTGGACCCGGAACTGCCCGCTCATCCCAAGGTGGGTCAGGACGGCATCCCCGGACTCCAGCGGGAGCCAGAGGTACTTGCCCCGGCGAGCGGGCGTCGCGAAGACCTGGCCCTTGAGCCGGGCGACGAAATCGTCCGGCCCGGCGAGGTGGCGTCGTACCGGCCTGGGGTGCAGGACCTCGACCGCGTCGATCGTCCGCCCGGTGGTGAAATCCGTGAGCCCACGGCGTACGACCTCTACCTCGGGGAGCTCAGGCACCTCAGGACTGGGACGGGTCGGTGCTGTCCGGGTGAGCCGCGCGAAGGGCCTTCCAGGCCGTTTCGGCGGCCTGTTGCTCGGCTTCCTTCTTGCTCCGGCCGATGCCGTGCCCGTAGGTGTCCGACCCGATCCGCACCCGCGCCTCGAAAGTCTTGGCGTGGTCCGGTCCGGACTCGGCGATCACGTACTCCGGGACGCCGACGCCCAGTTGCGCCACCAGTTCCTGCAGGCTGGTCTTCCAGTCGAGGCCGGCGCCCAGTCGCGCGGACGACTCCATCAGTTCGTCGAACAACGTGTGCACCACCCGGCCAGCGACCTCGAAGCCGCGATCCAGGTAAACGGCACCGATCAGCGCCTCGACACAGTCCGCCAGGATCGACGACTTGTCCCGCCCGCCGGTCGCTTCCTCGCCCCGGCCCAGCCGCAGGTACTTACCGAGCTTGAGGTCGCGCGCAACTCCCGCCAAGGCGCGCATGTTGACCACAGCGGCGCGCAGCTTGGCGAGACGGCCCTCGGACAGCGCCGGATGGTTGCGGAACAGCGACTCCGTGACGATGACGCCCAGCACGGAGTCGCCGAGGAACTCGAGCCGCTCGTTGGTCGGCAGCCCACCGTTCTCGTACGCGTACGAACGGTGGGTGAAGGCGTGCTCCAGTAGTTCGTCAGCCAGCGATACGCCGAGCCGCTGGTTCAGCTCGGCGTAGAGCCCCCCGCCCTCTGGTGAAATCACTGAGCGTTGACCGAAATCACTGGGTGAACCGTTAGCTCTCGACGACCTGGCGACGCTCACCCTTGGCGCCGTACTGGCCGCACGTCGGGCAAACGGTGTGCTGCAGGTGCTTCGCGCGGCAGGCGGGGTTCACGCAGGTGACGAGCGACGGCGCAGTGGCCTTCCACTGGGCCCGACGGCTCCGGGTGTTGCTGCGCGACATCTTCCGCTTCGGAACGGCCACGGTTATGACTCCTCGGTTCGGCCGGGGGCTTGCGACCCGGCCGGCTGGCTGGCGTATGTGCAGTGCTGGATCAGTGCTGGTGGTGCGGTGCAGCTAGTTGTTGCGGCCCTGCTGGTTGTTGCGGTCCTGCTGTCCTGCTTCGTCCTGCTGGAGCAGGCCGGTCAGAGCGGTCCAGCGCGGGTCGACGCCGTCCTCGTGCTTGTGGCCGGGTTCGTCCGCCAGGCGTGTCCCGCAATCGGGGCACAGACCCGGACAGTCGTCCGTACACAAGGGCTGGAACGGCAGCGCGAGCACCACCTGGTCCCTCAATGCCGGCTCGAGGTCGATCAGATCGCCCTCCATCCGGCTGGCCTCGTCCGGCTCGGCTTCACTCTCCGGGTAGACGTACAGCTCCTGGACGTCAGCGAGGAAGTCCTCCTCGACATCGACCAGGCACCGCGCGCACTCCCCGACCAGACGGCCACTGGCCGTTCCGGTGACGAGCACCCCTTCGACAACCGACTCCAGCCGCAGATCGAACTGGATCAGGTCGCCCTCGGGGACGCCGATCACGTCGATACCGAGATCGGCCGGTGCCGGTGCCGTGAAGGAGACTTCGCGTTGGGACCCGGCGCGGCGGTTCAGCTCGTGCGTGTCGATGACGAGTGGGGACCGCGGGTCCAAGACGCTCAGGACATCCCTTTCAGGCGTGGGCAGGCAGAATCTCGGTCTCGTTGAGACCGGGGATCAACACTACCAACTCCCCGGCATTCAGCCCAATCCGGGGCTGCGTTACAGCTTTCTGAGCAACCGGTCGTGCACGCCGGCTGGGAGGAAGTCTGCCACCTCACCGCCGAGTCTGGCGATTTCTTTGACCAGACTGGAGGAGATGTAACCGTTTTCCGGCGCGGTCGGCAGGAAAAGGGTGTCGACCCCGGACATCTTCCGGTTCATCTGGGCCATCTGCAGCTCGTAGTCGTAGTCGCCGCCGGATCGCAGGCCCTTGACGATCACCCTGGCGCCCTCGGCCCGGCAGTAGTCGACCAGCAGCCCTTCGAAGGTCCCGATCCGGACGTTGCCGAACGGCGCGGCGATCTCGGTCAGCATCTCCACCCGTTCCTCGATGCTGAACAGGCGCTGTTTGGACTGGTTCACCCCGGCCGCGACGATCACCTCGTCGAAGGCTGCGGCCGCCCGGGTGATGACGTCGAGATGCCCGTTCGTCGGCGGGTCGAAGGTGCCCGGGAACACGGCCCTGCTCATCCGGCCTCGCTCATCCGGCCGCGGCTGCTCATCCGATCGGCCCGTTCACGTCCGTGCCCTGCTCATGGCGGTGACCGTACCAAAGCCGGGCCTCGCCGTACTTGCGATCGCGCAGCGCGGCGAACCCCGCCGGCCACTCCCACGGCTCCCGCTTGCCCCGCTCGATCACCACCAGCGCGTCGTCCGCGAGCCAGCCGCGCTCCTTGAGGTCGGCGAGAACCCCTTGCAGCTCAGCGGTTTCGAGCTTGTACGGCGGGTCGGCGAAGACCAGGTCGAACGGACCGGCAGGATTGTCGCCTGAGGCAACCTTCTCGGCCGGCCTGGTCAGCAGCGTCGCGCCGGGGAGCCCGACCGCCTTGATGTTGGCCGCGATCACGTCGGCGGCCTTACGATCCGCCTCCACCAGCACGGCTCGCGCCGCTCCCCTGGACAGCGCCTCCAGCCCGATCGCGCCCGACCCGGAGTACAGGTCCAGAACGGCCAGGCCCTGGAAGCCGCCGAACTCCGCCTCCAGCGACGAGAACAACGCCTCGCGGACGCGATCCGCCGTCGGTCTGGTCCCACTGCCGGCCGGTACTGCGATCCGCCGGCCGCCGGCTGCTCCCCCGACGATCCGGGTCACGTCTTCTCCAGGTAGTCGGTCGCCTCGGACTCCAGCGTGCTGCGGACGTACGACCTGAGCACCGGGTAGTCGGCCAGCTCGGAATCCACCGAGATCAGCGAGTTCGCCACGTGCCGGGCGGTCAGGATGATCTCCTCATCGCGCAGCACACTGAGCAGCTTGAGGCTGCTCCGGCGGCCCGACTGGGCGACGCCCAGGACATCGCCTTCGCGTCTGGTCTCCAGGTCGATCCGGGACAGCTCGAACCCGTCCGTGGTCGCGGCGACCGCCTCCAGCCGTTGGCGGGACTTCGAATCCGGCCAGCTGTCCGTGACGAGCAGGCAAAGGCCGGGCACCTTGCCGCGGCCGACCCGACCGCGCAACTGGTGCAACTGGGAGATGCCGAACCGGTCGGCATCCACGATCACCATGGTCGAGGCGTTCGGCACGTCCACACCGACCTCGATCACCGTGGTGGCGATCAGCACATCGATCTCGCCCGCGGCGAACCGGCTCATCACCGAGTCCTTCACGTCGGCCGGTAGCCGCCCGTGCAGGATCTCCACCCGCAATCCGGCGAGGATCTCGGCAAGCTTGTCGGCGATGAACACCACCGAGAGCGGCGGCCGCTGTTCCTTCCTCCCCGGCTTCCCGTTGTTGTCCGAGTCCATTTCCGCGAACTCGGCCTCCTCGTCCGCCGCGCCCTTCACCTCGTCACCGATCCGCGGGCACACGACGTACGCCTGGTGGCCCTTCTCGACCTCCTCGCGGACCCGCTGCCAGGCTCGTTCCAGCCAGGACGGCTTTTCCGCGGCGGGCACCACCGAGCTCGTGATCGGCGACCGGCCGGCAGGCAGTTCGGTCAACGTAGATACCGACAGGTCGCCGAACACGGTCATGGCCACGGTCCGGGGAATCGGCGTCGCCGTCATCACCAGCACGTGCGGTGTGTTTTCACCGGACTTCTGACTGAGCACCGCCCGCTGCTCGACGCCGAACCGGTGCTGCTCGTCGACGACCACCAGACCTAGGTCGGCGAACTGCACCTTGTCCTCTAGTAGGGCGTGTGTGCCGACCACGATGCCGGCCGACCCACTTGCCGCGTCCAACATCGCAGTACGACGGGACGCCGCGTTGAGGGAGCCCGTCAGCAGACCCACCCTGGTGGCCCGTTCGGCGCCGCCGAGCATGCCCTGCTCCGCGAGCTCGCCGAGCATTTTCGTCAGTGTTTTGTGGTGCTGGGTGGCGAGCACCTCGGTCGGGGCCAGCAGGACCGCCTGGCCGCCGGCGTCGACCACCGAGAGCATCGCCCGGAGCGCGACCACGGTCTTGCCGGAGCCGACCTCACCCTGGAGCAGCCGGTGCATCGGATGCGGCCGGGCCAGATCGGCGAAGATCTCGTCGCAGACCTCCTCCTGGCCATCGGTCAACTTGAACGGCAACCGGGCATCGAAGGCGTCCAGCAGACCGCCTGCCTGCTTTTGCCGTGGCACCGCCTTCAGGGCATCGGTGACGGCTCGCCGCTGGGCGAGGATTGTCTGCATCACCAGCGCCTCTTCGAACCGGAACCGCTTCTGCGCGATCTCCCAGTCCTGGGGCGATTCGGGCAGGTGCACCTTCTGCAGCGCATCCCGCAGGCCGGTCAGCCGCTCCTTGCGCAGGATCAGCTCTGGGATCGGGTCCTCGAGGTCTTCGAGGTTGTCCAGCACGATCTTGATGCTGCGCTCGATCGTCGCGGTCGTGAGCTTCGCGGTCGCCGGGTAGAGCGGGCGGAACGGGCGCGCCCGGCGCTCGATCTCCTCCTCGCTCAGGTCCTCCTCTTCGAGGATCTCGGTGCCCGGACCCTTCAGCTGCATGATGTCGCGGAACCTGGTCACCTCACCCCAGAACAGCGCCGCCGTTCCGGGTTGGAGCTTGTTCGCCAGCCAGGGCTGGTTGAAGAAGGCGAGCTCCAGGTCGTTCTGCCCGTCGGTGACGACGACCTTGGTGAGGGTCTTGCGCCGGGCCCACTTCTGCACTTCGGCGAGCGGGATCTCGAGCTTGGTGTCCAGCGACCGCACGTTGACCCGCTTCACCCGGCCGCTGACCGTGGCCTGGTCGCCGACCTCCAGCTCGTCGAACGGGGTCAGCTCGCCCTTCTTCAGGTAGCGCCGCGGGTAGTGCCGCAGCAACTCCCCCACGGTCTCGATCCCGAGCACGTCGGCGAAGGTCTTGGCCGTCTTCGCGCCGAGGAAGTCGCGAAGCTTGCGGTCGATGTCGGTCTTCATTCCACCCCGATCAGCAACGGGTACCTCTCCTGACCACCGTCGTACACCACGACATCGACATCTTTCCGGTTCCGCCGCACGTGCCGCACCAGCGCCTCGACCAGTTCGGGCGTCGCCTGCTCGCCACGAACCACCGTCATCAGCTCACCACCGCCGCCGAGCAGCCGGTCGACCACCCCGGTCGCGGCCGTCTCCAGATCGTCGGTGATCAAGGCGAAATCCCCGTCGACCACGCCCAGCGCGTCGCCGATCCGGCAGGTGCCGGCCATCGTCCACGCGTCCTTGACCGCGATCGTCACGGCCCCGTGACGAGTCTGCCCGGCCGCCGCGGACAGATGCACCACGTCGTCGTCGAAGCTCTGCGCCGGATCGTGTACCGCGATCGCCGCGAGCCCCTGCACCTGAGCCCTGGTCGGAATCACGGCCACCCTGATGCCGTCCTGCCGTGCCGCCGTCGCCGCGGCCTCGGCGACCGCGATGGAGTCCTTGTCGTTCGGCAGTATGACGATCTCCGGCGCGCCCGACCGCTCGATCGCCTTCAGCAGTTCACCGGTCGAGCACCGTCGGCCCGGGCCACCCTTCACAACCAGCGCGCCGGCCTCCGCGAACAGCTTCGCGAGCCCCTCTCCTGCCGCGACAGCGATCACGGCCCGACCCGGTATCGGCGCGTGCGGGACCATGTCGGCGAAATGGGTCACCCGGATCCGGTGCGGACGCCCTATGTCGATGCCGAGCTCGATCGCCGCGCCCACGTCATCCGTGTGGACATGCACGTTCCAGAGCTCGTCGCCGCCGACCACCACGACCGAGTCCCCGAGCTCCGCGAGCTGCCGGCGGTAGTCGCCGATCTTGTCGTCCGGCGCGTCCAGCAGATACATCACCTCGTACGCCGGGCCGCCGGGCTCCAGGTCGATCCCCGCGCCCGGCCCTGCCTGTCCCGCCTGTCCGCCCAGCCCGGCTTGTCCCGCCTGGCCGGCGTCCGCTTCTGCCTGATGGTCGGTCGGCGGCGGGAGCGGGATCCGGGCCGGGACACCGGTGGTCGCCGCGGGTCCTCGGCCCGAGAGCACCGACTCCATCGCACCAAGAATCACCACCAGCCCCGCGCCACCTGCATCCACGACTCCGGCCCGGCGGAGCGGTTCCAGCTGCTCGGTCGTCCTGGTCAACGCCTCCCGCGCGGCGGCCACCGCTGCCAGGCAGACCCCGGCGAGGGTCTCCCCGTCGTTGGCGGCATCCATCGCGGCGTTCGCGGCTTCCAGGGCGACCGTCAACATGGTCCCCTCAACCGGTTGCGCCACAGCGCCATACGCGGCATCAGCAGCGAACACCAGCGCATCCGCAAACGCCGCCGCCTCACTCATCCGCGGATCCGCCAAAACCGCCCGCCGCCCGCCTCCGTCGGCACCGCCCGCCTCGCCGCCAGGCTCAGCGCCCTGACCACCTGCCGGCACGCCTTCGACCTCGCGTCCGGAGACACCCTCCGGCACGCTCTCAAGCTCGCCTCTGGCGGCAGCTTCCGGAACGCTGTCAAGCGCGCCTCCGCCGGCACCTCCCGGAACGCTGTCAAGCGCGCCTCCGCCGCCACCTTCCGGCACGCTGTCCCCGGCGCCGCTCTGATACCGGGGCAGGTTCTCCGCGAGCCGCAGACCGCAGGCGCGGACCAGCTGCGACGCAATCACCCCGGAGTTGCCGCGAGCACCCAGCAGCGCACCCCGCCCGAACGCCTGAACAGCCTCCGCGAAAGTCAGCTCCCCCTCGGGCAGCGCATCACACGCCGCCTCCCAGGTCAGGTACAGGTTGGTCCCGGTATCCCCGTCCGGAACCGGATACACGTTGAGCTCATCGATCTCCAGGCGAGCCCGCCCCAGCTCGGCCAACGCCGTCCGAGCCCAGCTCCGCAACACCCCAACCGTCAGCTCTTCCACGCCCGGAAGGCTAACCGCTCCACCCCCGAACCGCCCCAACCCCCGGTACGCCGACCCACCCCGCGGGCCCCTCCGTCGGCCCTCGTACCCACGCCCGCGCCAGCGCCGAATCGTGGATCAACGTGCGCGGCAACCGATTTCCATGCACCAAGATCACGACCCGGGGGGCGTGGGGCTGGCGCGGGGCGGCGGGTTGCGCTGGGCGCGGACTTAGGATGCGGTGTGCGTGCTTTGTTGTTCTCGGTGGCTACCGACAGTTATGACCTGGCGGTTCGGGAGCTCCGGGACGTGTTCGGGACACGGGTACGGGTCGAGCGGGTCAGCGGGGATCTGGGCCGGATCACGGAGAACGCGCCCTCGGTTGAGGAGTTCGCCGAGGCCTGCGGGAGCGGGCGGATCATCTTCGTGCGGCATCTGACGATGGAGCTCGCGTCCTTCAAGCCGAACGAGGTGCCTGAGCCGCACGAGTTGGCCGAGCTGATTCTGGATGAGCTGCCGCGTCATCCGAAGGGGTTGTCGGTGCAAACCTGGACGGACGGCGCGGGGACCGGCGGGTCCTACTACCACCTGCTCGAGGAGGCCCTGGGCGCTCGCGGGATCGCGGTGAGCCGGGCTGGGCAGGACGTGGTGGTTTCGTGTTTCGTGTCGGCGAAGTCGGTGATCCTCGGGCTGAATCGGCTCGAGGACAGCTTGTCCGACTGGCCGGGTGGGCGGATGCGGCTGGCGCGGTCCGACGATCGGGTCTCGCGGTCGGAGTTCAAGCTGGAGGAGGCGATCCAGACGTTTGGGCTCGAGCTGCCTCACGGCGGCAAGGCGCTTGATCTGGGCGCGAGCCCGGGTGGATGGACGCGCATTCTGCGGCAGCAGGGCCTGGAGGTCTGGTCGGTCGATCCGGGCGATCTGGATCCGCGGGTGGCGGCCGACCGGCGAGTGCATCACGTCAAGGCGACGGCCGGGAACTTCTTCCGGACCAACCAGGTGAAGTTCGACGTGGTGGTGAACGACATGCGGATGGACCAGGTGATGAGCGCCCGGGTGATGCTCGACGCGGTGCCGCAGCTGCGCCGCGGAGCGCTCGCGATCGTGACGCTCAAAGGCGGCGGGAGGAACCCGCTGGACTCGGCCCGGCGTGGGCTGGAGGTGCTGAGCAAGGAGTACGACGTACTCCACGCCCGCCAACTCCACCACAACCGCCGCGAGATCACCGTCATCGCCAAGTGCCCGTAGATCCGCCCTGAGCTCAGGCGTCGAGCGCCCGGGCGGCCGAACGGCCGGGCGGCCGGGCGGCCGGGCGGCCGGGCGGCCGGGCGGCCGGGCGGCCGGGCGGCCGGGCGCGGCCGGCGGCCGAAGATGCTCCCCGGTCGGGACGTGCGCAAGCACCACTGCGGCCGGAAACGTCCCCGGTCGGGCGGGTGCCCGGAACGTCCGGACCGCCGACACTCACCAACCCCGGCGGCCTTGGCCTGGTCACGCCTGGACTGCCGGCCATCGACACCGGCAGCGCGACTTGGTGAGTGCGGGCGGTCCGCCCCACGCCTGTAATCCGGCAACACCCGCTCGACAGCGCCGGCATCTCGGAGGTCCTCAATGGGTGTTCGTACCAGCGCTCAGCCTATGAACACCAGTAGGCGCCCGGGATAGTCCCGGGCGCCTAGTGAGGCCCTACACGGAGTTGAGGCCCTGGGGGCCTGAGGGGTCCTAGCCGACGACGCGCTGAACCTTGCCTGCCTTGATGCAGGAGGTGCAGACCTTCATCTTGGTGGGCGTGCCCTTGATGATCGCGCGGATCGGCTGGATGTTGGGGTTGAACCGCCGCGGCGTACGAGCCTTGACCCGACGGATCATCGCGCCCTTACCCAGCCGCGCAACACTGTTGCCGAACGTCGGCTGCTTGCCACAAACATCGCACTTCTTAGACATGATTCTCCGTGTTTAGGGTCGAGACACCGACAGACCATGTTACACAGCGGTCAGAGCCTCCACCAATTCGGTCCGACGCCGCTCAGCCTTGCGTGAGCCACGCCACTTCGTCGTCCGTCAGCGATACCGACAGCCCCGGCAGCGAGGTCCTCGTCTCCGAGATGTGCCGCGGCCCGATCAAGGGGAACACCGGATACGGCTGGTGCAGCAACCACGCCAGCGCGATCGCCGTCGGTTCCACGCCACGAGCCGAGGCCAGTTCCCGGGCCCGACGCAGCCGCTCGAAGTTCTCGTCCGAGTAGAAGCAGCGAACCAGTTCCTCATCGGACCGGTCCTCGGGCCTGGCCCGACCGGTGAAGAACCCGCGCGCCTGGCTGGACCACGGGAAGAGCGCGACCTGCCGCTCCCGCAACCACGCCTGGGACTCGTCGTCGCTGACGTGCCGACAACCCTTCCACGGTACGTCGTACGCCCGCGCCAGGCTGAGGTGGTTGCTGAGCAGCGTGAGCGGCTGCTTCCCCTTCGCGGCGGCATAAGAGTTCGCCTCGTCGAACCGCTCGATCGACCAGTTCGACCCCCCGTACGCCTTGATCCGCCCGGCGCGGAAATGCTCGTCCATCACGTCGACGAACTCCCCGACCGGGATCTCCTCGTTGTCCCGGTGCATCAGGTAGAGATCGACGTGACCCGTCTGCAACCGATCCAGGCTCTCGCCCAACTGCCGGGTGATCGACTCCGGGTCACAGTGCGGCGTGTGCGCACCCTTGCCGATGACAACGACCTCGTCCCGGTTGCCGCGCGAGGTCATCCACTGGCCGAGCAGCTTCTCGCCGCGTCCACCGCCATAGATGTAGGCCGTGTCGAAGGTGGTTCCGCCGCGCTCGACGAAATCGTCGAACATGGTCGCGGCGTGCGTCAGCGTCTCCTGGTTGTCCACGCCCATCACGAGGCGGGAGACCTGCTTGTCCAGCCCGGGGACCTCGCCGTAGGTCATCGGAGCATCCGTACGACGCGTCAGCGGGCGGCCGGTCGCCGTCGGGATGATCGCGTCCTCCCGCTCACTTGCGTACTGCTGGCCGATCGCGTTGCGCCAGGCGTCCTGGACCTCGAGATTGCCCAGGGTGTCGGCCCACGACATCTCCGGCGCCTGCCGGGCTTCGATCGAGGCCGCGACGGCATCCGCCTCGGCCGCATAGATGAAGGCGGGCTCCGCGGAGACGTCCCGTGGCTCCTCCCCCACCTTGTGCACGGTGACGTGGGTCGGCTTGCCGTCGCCGCCGAACCACGGGTCGTCGATGACGAGGTATCCCTCGCTGCCGAGGACGCGGACCCGGTTCTCGTCGCTGAGCCGTACGCCGGTGCTGACCTGGGCGGTCATTCCGCTGTCGAAGAACAGCGTGGCCACCGCCCATTCGTCCGCGCCGGTCTCCCCGACCTGACCGACCGCGGTCACCGCCGCCGGATCGGCGTACGGGGCTCCGATCGCAGCGCCGGCGATCAGGCGGGCCATCGAGACCGGGTAGCCGCCGACGTCGAGGATGCCGCCGCCGGCCAGCTCGTCCGCGAAGATGCGGCTGTCCGCGCGGAAGGAGGCCTGGAAGGCGAACGACGCCTGGATCTGATGGACGGTGCCGATCGCGCCGTCGCGGATCAGCTGGGTGATCAGCTTCGTCTGCGGGAGGCAGCGGTACATGTACGCCTCCATCAGGAAGACGTCGTTGCGCACCGCCGCCTCGATCATCGCCTCGGCCAAGGCACGGTTGATCGCGAGCGGCTTCTCACAGAGGACGTGCTTGCCGGCCTCCGCGGCCTTGATCGCCCACTCCGGGTGCAGCGGGTGCGGAGTGGCGATGTAGACCGCGTCGACGGTCTCGTCGGCGAGGAGATCGGCGTACGACGCGTGCCGGTTCGGGATGGCGAACCGGTCCGCGAACTCGTTGGCCGAGTCGATGCTGCGACTGCCGACCGCGGCGAGTTCGCCGGTGGTGGAGGACGGAAGCTGGCCGGCGAACCGGGAGGCGATGTTGCCGGTGCCGAGAATTCCCCAGCGGAGCTTGCTTGATGGCACAGAGGTTCCCCTCGTCGAAGCGTGCGGGTCAGAACTTCATGGCGCCGGCGGCGATGTCGGCGATGAAGTGGCGGCCACCGATGATGAAGACACCGATCAAGGGGATCACGCTCATCAGCGCGCCCGCCATCACCATGCTGTAGTCGGTGCCGTACACACCGTTCAGCTGGTCCAGGGCGACCTGCAGGGTGAGCCTGTTCGGGTCTGTCATCACGATCAATGGCCACAGATAGTCGTTCCAGACATTGATGAAGGTGAAGATTCCCAGGAACGCCAGCCCGGGTCGCAGTACCGGCAGGCCGACGGAGAAGTACTGCCGGAAGAAGCCGGCACCGTCGACCTTGGCGGCGGAGATGAGCTCGTCTGGGATCGCGCCCCGCGCGTACTGGCGCATCCAGAAGATGCCGAACGCGTTCGCCGCCCCGGGGATGACCAGGGCCTTCAGCGAGCCGATCCAGCCGAACTCGGCCAACGTCACGAACTGCGGCACCAGCGACAACTGCGACGGGATCATGAAGGTTGCCAGCAGCACCCCGAAGAGCAGGTTGCGGCCCGGGAACTCGTACTTGGCGAACGCGAAGGCCGCCAGCGAGTCGAAGAACAACACCAGCACGGTGACGCTGAGGGACGCGATCAGGGTGAGCAGCATCGCGCCGAAGAAGTCGATGTTGTCCAGCACCTTGCCCATGTTCTCGAACAGGTGCGAGCCGACCAGCAGCTTGGGCGGGTAGGTGAAGATGTCCGGCGTGGTGTTCGAGGCCATCACCAGCATCCAGTAGAACGGGAAGATCGACAGCACGACGCCCAGCATCAGGACGACGTGACCGATCACGGTGCGGATCTGTTCAGTGCGCATCGGTTCAGTGCGGATCTGTTCAGTGCGCATCGGCGTGCTCCTTCCCAGCGCTGCTGGTTTCGCCGGTACTACGGTCGCCGGCGCTGCGGCTGCCTGCCCGGACGGCTCTGCGAGCGACCCGTTCGTCGCCACCGCCGATCAGCCGCCAGTTGATGATGGAGAACAGCACGATCAGGATGAACAGCGCCCAGCCGATCGCGGCGCCGTATCCGAACTGGTTGTTGATGAAGGCGCTCTGGTAGAGGTACGAGACGATCGTGGTGCCGGCACCGCCGGGCCCGCCGATGTTGTCGGTGTTGCCGAACAGGACTCGTGACTCGGTGAAGATCTGCAGTCCACCGATCGTCGACGTGACGGCGGTGAAGAGGATCACCGGCCGGAGCAGCGGCACCGTGATTCGCCAGAAGGTCTGCGACGGCGAGGCGCCGTCCACCTTTGCGGCCTCGTAGATGTCGGCGGAGATCGCCTGCAGGCCGGCCAGGAAGATGATCGCGTTGTAGCCGACCCAGCGCCAGGTGACGATGCTGGCGATCGCGATCTTGATTCCCCACGGCTGGCTGAGCCACTCGATCTTGGACAACCCGATCGACTGCAGGAAGGCGTTCAGCAGGCCGAAGTTGTTGCTGAAGATCGAGCCGAACACCATCGTGACGGCCACCAGCGAGGTGATGTTCGGGATGAAGTACGCGATCCGGTAGAAGCTGCGGAACCGGGTCGCGGTGTGCAGCGCGTTGGCGATCACCAGCGCGAGCAGCAGCATCGGCACGGTCGACAGCACCCAGATGATCAGGGTGTTGCTGATCGCGGTCCAGAACTGCGGATCCGTGAGCAGGTAGCTGTACTGCTCGAGCCCGACCCACTTCATCTGCCCGATCCCGTCCCAGGAGTGGAACGAGATGTAGATCGAGAACAGCACCGGGAACGCGCCGAACACCGCGAACAGGATGAAGAACGGCGAGACCGCTGCGTACTGCGGCAACGCCTGGCGGTACTTGCTCGGGGGTTTGTCCGGCGCCGGGTCCCTGGTGGTGGAGACCGACCTGCGGAGGGTGTCGCTGACTGCCATCTCAGATCGCCCCCACCCTGGTGAGTTCGCGCTTGATCTGTTGCTGGGCATCCTTCCAAGCCTGGTCGGACGACTTGCTGCCGACCTCCACGTTGACCAGCTCGGCCCCGAGCGGCGTACCGATGATCGTGTCGTACGGGCTGAAGTAGGCACCCGGGTACTTCTTCGCGGACTCGGCGAAGACGTCAACGATGCGCTGGCCGCCGAAGAACGGATCCGGCGCCGTCAGCCTGGAGTCCGTGTAGCTCGCGGGGGTGGACGGGAAGAGCACGGGGTCGAGGAAGGCCTCGGCCTGGTTCTTGGCGGACTCAAGCCAGGTGATGAACGCGAACGCGGCCTCCGGGTCCTTGCAGTACTTCGTGATCGCGAGGAAGGAGCCGCCGCGGTTGCCGGCGCCCCCGGGTGCTGTGGTGACCCGCCATTTGCCCTTGGTCCCCGGGGCGGCGTTCTTCGGTCCGAGCTGCGCCCACCAGACCGCAGCTACATACGCGACGAGACGACCGTTCGTGACCACCGCGTTCGCATCGGTCGTGCCTGCCTGCGCGTTGGCCGACAGGCCTTCCTTCACGACCCGGACGGACAGGTCCCAGACCTGGCGGACGTGGTCCTGGTCGCCGATGTAGGCGCCGTCGGCAGTCATGTAGCGCTTGGACTGCTGAGCCAGGCCGTAGCCGAAGATCCCGGTGATGTTGTCGGTGATCGCCGAGCCGGGGACCGCTTGGCGGACCTTCTTGCCGAGCTGGATGAAGCTGTCCCAGTCCGGGACGGCGGCCGCCACCTGGGCCGGGTCGATCTCGACGCCGGCCTTCTCGAAGATGTCCCGCCGGTAGAACAGTGCGGTGGGGCCGGTGTCCATCGGGAACGCGATCATCCGGTTCTCGGGCGTGATGCCGAGCTTCCACTTCCAGGGCAGGTAGTCGCCGGACACCTTGTCGGCGCCGAGCGCCTTCAGATCGTGGAACTGGTCCGCGTTCGGGAAGTAGGTGGCGACGTCGTCGTTGATCGCGACGATGTCGGGGACCAGCGACTTGCCGGCCAGGGCGGTCAGCACCTTGGTCTTGTAGTTGCTGCCGATCCGGGTCATCGAGAGCTTCTTGGCCGTTGCCCCGGGAATGGCCTTCTCGGCCGCACCGATCAGCGAGTCGTTCACCGAGCCGGTCCAGGACCACATACTCAGCTCGTCGGACGCCCCGAGCGAACCTCGCGACCCGCAGCCGGTGAGACCGGCCGCCGCGGCCGCACCTCCTGCCCCGAGAGCCAGAAAATTCCGTCTGGTCACTGACATGGCCTCACCCACACCTTCGCGTCGCTACCGGAGAAGTGGCATTTTCGATGGCATTTCGATGTTCATTTCCGCGAGAAGTTGTCTACAAATGTTCAGACATGGCTAAGGTAAGCGCATACCAACTGAACCGGTCAAGGGGTCGACCTGCCTCCTCGCATTCAGCCCTGCCCGCTCTGTGAGCAACCCACAGGCCGACCACAAGGTGCCGACCCGGGGCTGCGGACAGCGGGGAGCCGACGGGTCGGACCGACTGATTGGATGGTGGCATGACGATCGCTGCGATTCTCTTCGATGCCGATGGTGTGATCCAGCGGCCCACCATCGACTGGCGTGGCGCGCTGGCGACCTTCGTGCGGCCGGACCAGGCCGCCGATGAGTTCGTGCTCGACCTGATGGCCGCCGAGCAACCGTCGCTGGTAGGCAAGGGCGACTTCCGCGACGCCATCGCCGAAGTACTGGATCGCTGGGATTCGACGACGCCGGTCGACGGCGTGATGGAACTGTGGCGTCACTTCGAGGCGGAGCCGGAGGTGGTCGAGCTGATCCAGGATCTCCGCGCGGCCGGCATCGCGTGCCACCTGGCCACCAACCAGCAGTCGTACCGGCGCGCGATCATGCACGACGAGCGGCACTACGGCGACTGGTTCGACCAGACCTTCTACTCGTGCGACCTCGGCGTCGCCAAGCCGGACGGGGCGTACTTCACCTCAATCCTGCAGACGATCGACCAGCCTGCCTCGTCGGTGCTCTTCATCGACGACAACGAGAACAACGTGAAAGGCGCCCGCGGCGTCGGTCTGCACGCCGAGCTGTACGACCTGGTGGACGGCACGGATGCGCTCCGCTCACTGCTGAAGCGCTACGAACTGCCTACTTCCAACTGAGCTACCGCCCCTCATCCAGCTGATCTCCTGCCTTCTTCCAGCCGATCTCCTGCCTTCTTCCAGCTGATGTGCGGCCTTCTTCCAGCTGATGTGCGGCCTTTTCGAGTTGATCTGGAGGCGATCCGGGCCGAGGTCTTGTCGGCTGGTACCCACTTCCCGGATCGACGCGCCGCCACCTGTGCACTTACCGGCTCGACCCGCCCACTGACCCGATTCCCGCCAGCGCGTCGAGCCGGGTAGTGGCCCCCTGGCGGCGGGTCGGGCCGGGAAGTCGGGATCACGCAGGCGGGTCGAGCCGGGAAGTCGGGATCAAGTCGGCGGGTCAAGCCGGGAAGTCGGGATCAAGCAGACGGGTCGAGCCGGTAAGTCGGACGTGGTCACCCCTGTCAAGCCCTGCGAAGTTCCCGGGGGCGACTTGCCGTCACGTGTGCACTTGCCGGGGCGACTTGCCGTCACGTGTGCACTTGCCGGGGCGACTTGCCGTCACGCGTGCACTTACCGGGGCGACTTGCCGTCACGCGTGCACTTACCGGATCGAAGCGCCGCCACCTGTGCACTTACCGGCTCGACCCGCCCGCCGGGTCGATTCCCGCCAGCGCGTCGAGCCGGGTAGTGGCCCCCTGGCGGCGGGTCGGGCCGGGAAGTCGGGATCAAGTAGGCGGGTCGAGCCGGGAAGTCGGGATCAAGCAGACGGGTCGAGCCGGTAAGTCGGACGTGGTCGCCCCTGTCAAGCCCTGCGAAGTTCCCGGGGGCGACTTGCCGTCACGTGTGCACTTACCGGATCGAAGCGCCGTTACCTGTGCACTTACCGGATCGACCCGCCCGCCGGGTCGACTCCCGCCAGCGCGTCGAGCCGGGTAGTGGCCCACCAGCGGCGAGTCGGGCCGGGTAGTGGGCTTCTGGCGGCGGGTCGGGCCGGGTAGTGGGCTTCTGGCGGCGGGTCGGGCCGGGTAGTCGGGAGCTAGCAGGCGTGGCTGTACGCCCACCTGTAATCCCGCCTCAGGACGCGTGCGAGCGGGCTGAGGTGAGGGGACGGCTGATCGCGAAGAGGGCCATCAGCAGCGGAAGGGGAATGAGGAAGGCGGTTCTGAGCTCGACGACCGTGGCGAGCCCTGCCAAGACAGCCGGCGCCAGAAGAATCGCAGTACCGGATGCGAGGGCGCCTAGGGCAGCCAGTCGCGTCGGGCTGAGGCCGGGCGTCGCGACTAGTTCCGCGATGGTGATCGGGTAAAGCGGTGCGACACCCACGCCCGCCAACGTAAGTCCCGCGACCACCAGCACCGGTGTGCCCGACAAGCTCACCAGCAAGGTCCCGGCAGCTGCGAGTGCCCCGGCCGGCACCACCGGCGACCAGCCGCGAACCCGCAACGGCCCGATCGCCCGACCCACAGCCATCCCGATCGGAAACGCGCTTCCCAGCAAGGCCGCCGACGCAGTCGGCAATCCAGTTGCCTGCAGCCGCGCCACTGCCCAGACCACAAAACAAAACTCCACCGCCACCGCCAACACCACCCGGAACCACCCCCGCACAACTGCCCTGACGCCTTTAGCCCCCGCCCCCGCGGCACCCCCACCGGCAGACTCGCCGGCGGCTGAGCCCGCAGCGGGCAACAGCACCACACCGCTGTCCCCGGGCATCCCGATAACAGCCGAGCCCACAGCAGGCAGGGACGCGACAGCTGGGTCGAGGGCTCGCGTCTGGGCCGGGTGGGTGGCGGCCGGGCGGGCGAAGGCAGACAGGAGTAGGAGGGGTGGAATGGGCGCTAGGAGGGCGAGGCGGCCGGTGGGGCCGAGGGAGTCGATGCCGCCGATGGCCAGTGGGGCGAAGATTCCGGTGGCGCTCGCGACCGCGTTGACTCTCGTGAGCCGGGTCGCGGCTGCGGGGCCGTCCAGGAGGAGCGGCGCGATCAGTACGAGCAAGGCCCCACCGAGACCGACGAGCAGACCTCCGGCGACGGCGACCACGAAACTCGGCGCCAATGCGAGCAGCAGTGCCCCGACCGCACAGACGAATGCACCACCCCGAAGCACCTTGGTGATCGACCCGAGCCGCAGCAGGAGCGGTCCGATGGCGGCGACCACCAGCAGACCCACGGCGAACGCAGATGACAACACGGCCAACCGGTCGGGTGATTCGTGCAGATCCCTCACCAGCAACGCGATACAGGCCCCGAGCCCAGCCAGCAGGAAACCCATCGCCGACAGCGCCACACAGATCTGCAGGTCGGCCCGGCGCGAAGCGGATGCCGTTCCAGCCGTCGCCGACTGAGAATCACTCCGCGCCCCCGCCTGAGAACCCCTCTGCCCACCCACCGACTGAGAACCCCTCCGCGCATCGGCCGACTGAGACATCGCCGGCACACCCGCCGAGCGAGAACCTCTCCGCGCATCGGCCGACTGAGACTTCCCCGGCACACCCGCCGAGCGAGAACCTCTCCGCGCATCGGTCGACTGAGATCTCGTCCGCGCATCCGCCGGCTGAGAACCCCTCCGCAGGGCCGCTGACCGAGCACCTCCCCGCGCGACGGCTGACCGAATGCTCATCCGTGCGGCTGCAAAGCGAGCACTCAGTCGTGCGGCCGGGGACCAGCCAATGGTCCGTGAAGTCCTGGATCGAGGTTTCATTCCCGCGGCCGTGGGGCGATCAGCTCAGCCAACTGATGGAGGTCGGTCAGTTCGAGGTCACCTGACAATCCCTTGAGGGCTGCTGTTATCGCGCCGGCGGCGTGACCTGCCTGGATGCCGACGGAGGCGTCCTCAACGACGACGCACTGCTCGGGCGCGGTCTCCAGGAGTTCGGCGGCCCGCAGGTATCCCTGCGGGTCAGGCTTCCCGCGAGTGATGTCCTCGATGGTCACCAGCACGGGTGCGTCGATCCCCGCGGCACCGAGGCGCGCCTTCGCCAGTTGGCGGTCCGCGCTCGTCACCACTGCCCAGCGGATTCCCAAGCGCTCGATCACGGCGATCACCTCAGCCGCTCCCGGAGCCGCCTCGACGTCCGACAGATCGTCGTACTGGAGTTGTAGTTGGCGTGCGGCGGCGTTCGCCCGGGCGAGTTCGTCCAGGTGCGGCAGCACGCGATCGACGGTGGATTCGGCCGGGCTGCCGTGCGCGATGGCGAGCACCTCCGCGACGTCCACGCAGTACTCGTCGGACCAGGTTGCCCAGGCGCGCTCGACAGCGGCGTCCGACGTGACCAGGGTGCCGTCCATGTCGAACAACACGGCCCGCACCTGCGACAGATCCATCACGCCCTCCATTAAACTCGTTCTACGAGCATAAGGTAGAGGGGTGCTGTGACGACAAGAGATAGCGCGATCTCTTCTCGGCGCGGGCGCTGGCAGACCGCGGCCGACGTACTGGGGCTGCTCGGCAGGCAGCCCGGCATCACTCGCGCGGCAGTCGCCCACGAGCTACGGCTGAGCAGTAGCTCGGCGACAGAGGTCACTGCTCGGCTCAGGGATCTGCAGCTGCTCACGGAAGCGCCAGCGCCGAGTCATGGCCGTGGTAGGCCGACCACAGTGCTACTGCCGCATCCAAACGGCCCGCTGGTTCTCGCCATCGATCTGCGGCAGGGCAACTGGCGTAGTGCAGTGGTGTCGCTCGACGGATCCCTGCAGGACAATGCGTCCAAGCGCCACCGCAGCAGGCGACCGGCGTCCGTACTTACCAGCCTCAGGGAAGTCGTGGAGCACACGCGGGACCTGTACGGCGACCGCCTGCGCGCGGTGGGTCTTGCAGTCGCGGGAACCGTCCGGGACAACCACCTCACGCAGGCGACCACCCTCGGGTGGGCGCAGGTAGACCTCTCGCCACTCGTTGCCGGCACCGCACTACCGCTGCTCGCGGGGAACGACGCAACCCTGAGCGGAGTGGCCGAAGCTCGCACGGGAGCTGCTGCTGGAGCCGGTACGGCGCTGCACCTCATCGTCGAGGTCGGTATCGGCGGCACGCTCATCGTCGATGGCATCCCTGCTGCCGGTTCTACTGGGGCCGGCGGCGAGTACGGCCATATGCCGTTCGGCGATCGCGCCCTCCACTGTCCGTGCGGCGCCCGCGGCTGCTGGGACCTCGAGGTCGACGGCCGCGCGCTCGCCAGGCGCCTGGGGGAACCGGAGCCCGATGATCCCTACGCGTATGCCGAGACCGTATTGCAGCGGCAGGACAAGGAAGCCAGCGGTGCTGTCGCGACAGTCGCGGCTGCTCTCGGCTCAGGGATCGCGGGACTGGTCAACGCCCACGACCCTGACGTCGTCACGCTGGGCGGTCTGGCGATCCCGCTGCGAGCAGCCGCGCACATGTCCTTCGACGAGGCATACCGCGAAGGGCTGATGGCATTCCACCGCGCCGAACCGCCGCCGATCCTCGACTCCGCCCACCAGAAGGACGGCGCCCTTCGAGGCGCGGCCGCCCTCGGGCTGGACCACATCACCACCGACGCCGCCATCGCAACCTGGGCCGACCCGCACAGCTGACCTTGTTTGCCGACGCCGGCAAGCAGGGCGCCATGGACTCGACACTGCCGGCCGTAACGCAGCACCTGGTGATCTTCGCGCGAGTCAGGTCATTCGCGCGAGTCAGATCAATGGCTGCGGCGGGGACCAGTTCGCCGCTTTGGTGTGCCTGATCACCCTCATCAACACAGCCAACCGGCTGAACGTCATCGTGCGGCCGCCGCCGGCGACTATCAGCCCAGCCGTTCGGACAGCCAGAGATCGTCCGCGCCTGGGCCGGCGGCTGGCTCAAGGGCGACGGCCGGACCGCCCGCACTCACCAACTATCGCGTTCGCTGCCGATATCGGCGGGGTCAAGCGTGAACCACCCGGACCGCAGGGCCTTGGTGAGTGCTGGCGGTCCGGCTGCGACCGGGTCTGGCGCCGGCGGCGGCTCAGGGCTTCTTAGGGCAGCTTAGGGCGGCTGGCTCAAGGGCGACGGCCGGACCGCCCGCACTCACCAACCATCGCGTCCGCTGCCGATATCGGCGGGGTCAAGCGTGAACCACCCGAACCGCAGGGCCTTGGTGAGTGCTGGCGGTCCGGCTGCGACCGGGTCTGGCGCCGGCGGCGACTCAGGGCTTCTTAGGGCAGCTTAGGGCGGCTGGCTCAAGGGCGACGGCCGGACCGCCCGCACTCACCAACCATCGCGTCCGCTCCCGACATCGGCGGGGTCAAGCGTGAACCACCCGGACCGCGGGGCCTTGGTGAGTGCTGGCGGTCCGGCTGCGACCGGGTCTGGCGCCGGCCGCGGCTCAGGGCTTAGGGCAGCTGGCTTCAGGGGTGGGCGGTTGGCGGGTTGGACTCTGAGGCGGATTCGGTGGTCGGCACGGCGGCGGGATTGGGCTGGGCGGGATTGGGCTGGGCAGGATTGGGCTGGGCAGGATTGGGCTGGGCAGGATTGGGCTGGGCGGGATTGGGCTGGGCGGGATTCGGCTCGGCGGGATTGGCGTCGGGGGGATTCGGCTCGGCGGAGTTGAGCTCGGCGCGACTCGGCTCGGCGGGACTCGGCTCGGCGGAGTTGAGCTCGGCGGAGTTGAGCTCGGCGGAGTTGAGCTCGGCGGCGTTGAGCTCGGCGGGGTTGGGCTCGGCAGGGGCGGGGGTTGGTTTGGGGGGTGCGGGGATGATCGGGGGTTCGAGTTTGGCGAGGATGGTGATGATGTCGTGGCGGTGGTGCTGGATCTCGTGGGCGGTGTGGCGGATCAGCCAGCCTAGGGAGCGCGGCGCTCGGACCGGGTAGTTGTAGAGGCCGAGCTTCCCGAGCTGGGGAGGCGTCAGCACCCGCGCCGCCGCCCCGAACTCGCGCGCCAACTTCACCAGGGCGGCGGCGACCACCATCGGGTCCTGGTCCTCGTACTTCTGCTCCTTCACCCGCCCGGTCCGGTCCATCGGCGCGTACACCGGCCGGTCCTCGGCCAGGCACTGCGCGATCCGGAACCGCTGCACCTCCAGGAGGTCGCGCACGTGGCAGGCGTACTCGATCGCGGACCAGACCTCGGGCTCCGGCCGGAGTCGGACAACGTCCGGGTCACGTCCGGCCGCGGCCTTCGTCAGTGCCATGCTGGACTCGGCGGCTTGCCGGACCAGTGTGGTCACCGTGCCCTGCAGGTCACCCGTCTCGTAGTTGAAGCCGCACTCGTTGCAAAGTCCGTCCACCGGTGGGCGGCTCTTGTTCACGTGTCACTCCTGGTTCGGAACTGCCATGCGTGGTCCACCGGGCCGATCCCGCCGCCGAGCGCGAATCCGGCGGCAACCGCCCCGCTGATGTAGTCCTTGGCGGCACCAACGGCTGTAGGTACGTCGTACCCGCGGGCCAGGTACGACGCGATCGCGCTCGCCAGGGTGCATCCGGTGCCGTGCGTGTGCCGGTTGTCCGCTCGCGGCGCACTGAACTCCCGCCGTACCGCGGGCCCGTGCAGGACGTCCACAGCAACCGGGCCCGGGTCGTGGCCGCCCTTCACCAAGACCCAGTCGGCGCCGGCTTCGAGCAGAATCTTCGCGGCGGTCTCACGATCAGCAGGTCCAGCCAGCTCGATTCCGGCAACGGGCCCGAGTTCGGTCAGATTCGGCGTCAACACTGTCGCCAGCGGCACGATCTCCGACCGAACCGCCTCCATCGCGTCAGCGGCGAGCAGCGCGTCACCGTGCTTCGACACCGACACCGGATCGACCACGACCGGCACGCCGACAGGCAGCGTCCGCAGCAGCGAGGCGACGACGCGAACCATCGGCGCGGAGGCGAGCATGCCGGTCTTCACCGCGTCGACGCCGATGTCGTCCACCACACTGCGGAACTGGGCCCGGACCTGCTCCTCGGGCAGCTCCCAAGCACCCTGTACGCCGAGGCTGTTCTGCGCGGTGATCGCGGTCAGCACGCTCATCCCGTGCACCCCGTTGGCCAGCATCGACTTGAGATCGGCCTGGATCCCGGCACCACCCCCGGAGTCGGACCCGGCGATGGTCAGCACCCGCGGCGGCGCGGCATTCATGTCAACCCCTCGATCCGCGGCGCGGCCTTCATGTCGAATCCCTCGATTCCCGGCGTCGGGCACCACGATTCCGGTCGCGCCGGTGCCGGACCCCGACGGTCCCACCTGATCAGCTGATCGACGAAGGCGTGAAGCAGCATGATCAGCTCCTGAAGTGGGCGTGGCCGGTGGCGCCGGTGTAGGTAGCACCGTCGACGGTGACGGTGCCGGCCGGCAGGCTTTCGTTGCCCTCAGCAACTGAGCCGATCACGGTCCAGCCGTCCGGTACGTCGGCCGGCTCGAAGGTGGCGACCAGGGCGTGGTCCTCGCCACCGGTGAGCACGAACGTCAGCGCGTCCGCGCCGGTGGCCGCGGCGACCGCCTGGAGCGGTTCGGGGATCGCCAGCGCCTGCGAGCGGATGTCGATCACCACCTCGCTGGCAACGGCGATGTGTCCGAGATCCGCGATCAGTCCGTCGCTCACGTCGCACATCGAGGACGCTCCCGCGAGCGCGGCACGCGGCCCCTCGGCGTACGGGGGTTGCGGACGGCGGTGCGCGTCGACGACCGTGCGGGGTGAGCGGAAGCCACGGTTCAGTACGGCGTACCCGGCCTCGGCCCAGCCCAGCCGTCCGGCCACGGCCACCTCGTCGCCGGGGCGCGCGCCGGAGCGAAGCACTGGTGAGCGGCCGTCGAGGGAACCGAAGGCCGTCACCGAGACGACGATCTTGTCGGACTGGACCGTGTCGCCGCCGACGATGCTCACGTCGAGCAGCTCGGCCTCGTCGGCCAGGCCCTGGTTCAGCTCGAGCGCCCAGGCGGTCGGCAGGTCGGCCGGCCCACCGAACCCGACCACCAGCGCGGTCGGCCGGGCGCCCATCGCGACGATGTCGGCCAGGTTCTGCGCGGCGGCCTTGCGGCCCACGTCGTACGCCGACGACCAGTCCTGGCGGAAATGCCGGCCCTCCACCAGCAGGTCGGTCGTGATCACCATCCGGCCGTCCGGCACCGCCAGGACGGCCGCGTCGTCGCCCGGTCCCACCAGGACGTCCTCACCTCGGGGAAGGCTCCGGGTGACGGCCTCGATCAGGCCGAACTCGCCCGTGCTTCCCAACGTCTCTGTCACGTCAACAGACCTCCCATATCGCCACCGGGAGTCTAGGCGGTACGGTGACCGAGCAACGAAGAGTACGCCCGGCCGCTTCGCAGTACCGTGGCCGCAGCCAGCTGAGGACGACTGAGTGGAGAACGACGTGGTGGTCCAGGCCTACATCCTGATCCAGACCGAGGTCGGCAAGGCCGCCGATGTGGCAGCCCAGATCGCCGAGGTCCAGGGCGTCACACTCGCCGAGGACGTCACCGGCCCGTACGACGTGATCGTGCGCGCCGAGGCCCGCAACGTCGACGAGCTCGGCAAGCTGGTCGTTGCGAAGGTGCAGAACGTTCCGGGTATCACCCGCACGCTGACGTGCCCCGTCGTCCACATCTGAAGCCGATCAACCGGTCCACCGCGCTCGGCGTGGTAGCGCTGCTGGCCGTGCTCGCGGGCTGCAGCCCCGGCCCGGTCGAGATCGCCGTCCCGAACCCCGCGCCGGAAGTCGCCGACGCCTGCAAATCTCTGGTGCAGGCGCTGCCGGAGAAGGTGCTCGACGCGAAACGCCGCAAGACGCAGCCGGCGAGCCCGCTGACCACTGCGTACGGCGATCCACCGATCGAGGTGACCTGCGGCGTGGCACCTCCGGCCGGGATGGCCGAGGCCCAGTCACAGTGCTTCGAGGTGAACGGCGTCGGCTGGTTCGCCAAGGAAGTCACCAACGGCTTCATCTTCACCACCATCGGCCGCAAGGTCTACCTGGAGTTGGCCGTGCCCGACAAGTACGCCCCCGAGGCCAACGCCCTCACCGACGTCTCCGACGCCATCAAGGCTCACAACACTCTCATCACCCCCTGCACCTGAGCCCTCCGTCGGCCCCGGCTGGGCCGCCTGCACCCAGCGTCGCACTCGAGACTGTCGCCCTGGGCCGGAGTGCAGTGAAAGTTCCCGGCGAGTGCGTGTCCGGTTCAGCGTGGGGGCGTCGACGTAGCGGGTGAGAGGCACCAGAGTGGTGTCGCGACGACGGGAGAATCCGATGAAATACATGATCCTGACCTACGCCTCGCAGCAGGACTACGACGGGATGGGCGGCAAGGAGACCGGGAAACCGGCCTGGACCGGCGAGGACTTCGCCGCGATGGGCGCGTTCATGGACAAGTTCAACAACGACCTGGCCGAGTCCGGCGAACTGGTCGAGACGCGCGCCCTGGCCGCACCGGTGCTGACCCGACGGCTCGGCTCGAAGGACGGCGCCTCGGTCGTGACGGACGGCCCGTACGCCGAGACGCAGGAGGTGCTGGCCGGCTACTGGATCGTCGAGTGTGACAGCTTCGACCGCGCCACCGAGATCGCCGCCAGGCTGGGCGACACCCCGGCACCCGACTTCGTCCGGGCCACCGCGTACGCCGACATCCGGCCGATCGTGGAGGGTGGCCAGGAGGACCTGGTCGGCTGATGTCCGAGCCGGCACTCGAGGACCTGTTACGCCAGTTGGCGCCGCAGGTTCTCGGTGCGCTGGTCCGGCGGTACGGCCACTTCGACACCGCGGAGGACGCTGTCCAGGAGGCACTGCTCGCGGCCGCCCAACAGTGGCCCGGGGAGGGGCAACCGGACAACCCCCGGGCGTGGCTGATCACCGTCGCGTCCCGCCGGCTGACCGATCTGCTGCGCAGCGAGCAGGCCCGACGACGTCGCGAGGACACGGTGATCCAGTGGACCCTGGCCCCGGACGAACCGGTCGCCGACTCCGACGACACCCTGATCCTGCTGTTCATGTGCTGCCACCGGTCGCTGTCCGCGGCGTCGCAGATAGCGCTCACGCTGCGGGCAGTCGGCGGCCTGACCACTTCGGAGATCGCCCGCGCCTTTCTGGTGCCGGAGGCAACGATGACCCGGCGGATCACCCGGGCCAAGCGGAGCGTGAAGACCAGCGGCGCCCGCTTCTCGCTCCCGCCCGACCAGGCCGAGCGCCTGGACGCGGTGCTGAAGGTCATCTACCTGATCTTCAACGAGGGCTACTCCAGTACTGCGGGGCCGAACCTGCAGCGGGTCGAGTTGGCGGCCGAGGGGATCCGCCTGGCCCGATTGGTGCACCGACTGCTCCCGGACGACGGCGAGGTGACTGGGCTACTCGCGCTGATGTTGCTCACCGACGCGCGTCGTCCAGCGCGAACAGGCCAGCACGGCGAGCTCGTCCCGATGGCCGAGCAGGACCGGTCCCTCTGGCTCGCCGACGCCATAGCCGAGGGGGTCGCGCTGATCACTGAGGCTTTGCCGCGCGGGCACGTGGGGCCGTACCAGTTGCAGGCGGCGATCGCCGCAGTGCATGACGAAGCGCCTTCCGCCGAGGAGACGGACTGGCCGCAGATCGTGGCGCTGTATGAGGTGCTGCTGCAACTGACGGACAACCCGATGGTCGCGCTGAACCACGTGGTGGCCGTGGCAATGGCCCGGGGCGCACCGGACGGGTTGGACCTGCTGAGCCGGATCGAGGGTGACGAACGGATCGCCGCGGACCACCGACTGTTCGCAGTACGGGCTCATCTCTTGGAGATGTCCGGTGACCTGGCGGCGGCGCGAGCGGCGTACGAGGAGGCGGCGGAGAGGGCGAGCAGCCTGCCGCAGCAGCGCTACCTCAACGCCAAGGCCGCCCGGCTGCCCGCCGGACCAGTTACCCGCTAACGTCCGAAGAAGTGCGGGGCACGCCCCGCACTCGTTCGGACGCAAGCGGTCAGCGCAAGCCGGTGGGGCGGGTCATCGCCAGGGAGAGAAGGCGGTCGACGAGGGCTGGGTAGTCGACGCCGCTGGCGGCCCACAGGCGGGGGAACATGCTGGTCGGCGTGAAGCCGGGCATGGTGTTGATCTCGTTGATGATCACCCGCTGGTCCGCATCCAGGAAGAAGTCGACACGGGCCAGCCCCTCGCCCTCGATCGCGTCGAACGCGGTCAGCGCCTTGGCCCGGATCTCCGCCGCGATCTCGTCCGGCAGATCCGCCGGCACCGAGAGCGCGGTGTACTCCTCGCCCTCCGGCAGGTACTTGGTCTCGAAGTCGTAGAAGTCGTGGCCGCCGCCGGAGACCGCGATCTCGCCGCAGACGCTGACCTCGGCGTTGCCGCCGTTCAGCCCGCCGAGCACGCCGACCTCGATCTCGCGCGGGCCCTTCGCACTCGCCTCGACGATCACCTTCGGGTCGTGCGCGCGGGCCTCGGCGACCGCGTCGTCCAGCTCGTCGAGGCTGTTCACCTTTCTGATGCCGAGGCTGGAACCGCCCCGGGCCGGCTTGACGAACACCGGATAGCCGAGCTGGTCGACGGCTTCCCGGGACGCCTGCGGGTCGCGGGTCCAGTCGCGGTCGCGGATCACGACGTACGGAGTGACCTCGAGGCCGGCCGCCGCGAAGACGACCTTCATGTAGTGCTTGTCCATCCCGACCGCGCTCGCCAGCACGCCGGACCCGACGTACCGGATGTCCGACATCTCCAGCAGGCCCTGCAGCGTTCCGTCCTCACCCCATGGGCCGTGCAGCAGGGGAAAGACCACGTCGACCTCGCCCAGCGTGCTCGGCACCTGGTCCGGTTCGGTGACGATCAGCTCGCGGTCGGCGCCGAACAACACCGGCAGCGCGGTCACATCGACCTCCGGGAGCTTCCCGTCGGTGATCGACAGCCGCTCCGGATCACCACTCTCCAGCACCCAGTGGCCGCTGGTGGTGATGCCGACCGGGACCACGTCGTACTTGTCCCGGTCGATGACCTGGAGAACGTTCGCCGCGGTGACGCAGGAGATGGCATGCTCGCTCGACCGGCCGCCGAAAACGACGGCGACGCGGGGCTTGCTTTTTTCTTCCCTCGAGTACTCACTCACCGGCTCGACGATAGCGGCACTCAGCTTCAGGTTTGACCAGGGTTTCGTTAAGACCTGTTCATATTGCTGTCAGTAGCGACCTCGCCTGCCGCGTTTCCCGGGGCATGTTCCAGCCCAGTACTGCGCTCAATCGCCCGCCGCTGAGGTAGTGCGCGACGAACTTCCGCTCGGCCGGATTCCCCTGCGTCATCACCACCCGCGCGTCCGGTGGGATCACGCCGTACACCTGGATCTTGGCGTCGTACTGGTCCGTCCAGAAGTACGGGACCGGGTCGAACGGTTGGTCTTTGCCGAGGATTCGGCGGGCCACGGCAACCGCTTGCTCAGTGGCGTTGAAGCGGTGTTCCAGCCGGAGATCCTGGTCGAACCGCCTGCTCCTCCACCGCGCGACATCGCCCGCCGCGTAGACGTTGTCCGGCGCCGCATCACAGAGCACACCGTCACCGCACGGCAGTCCGGAGCCGTCCAACCACGCTGTTGCGGGCTTGGAGCCGACGGCAATCAGTACGACGTCCGCCTTGAGGCTCGTGCCGTCCTCGAGCTCCACAGCCTCCACACTGCCTGTGCCGCAGAGGCGGGTGACCTTGCTGCCACCGACCACACGCACGCCGTTGCTCGTATGGAGCTGGGCGATCATGCTGCCCAACTCGGCGCCCAACTGGAGGGCCATGGGAAACGGGGCGGTGTCCACCATGGTCACCTCACAGCCGAGCTGCCGTGCGGCCGCAGCCGTCTCCGAGCCCAGAAAGCCGGCTCCGACGACCACGACCGACGCTGCGTGCAACAGGGCTTCGCGGAGAGCTACGGCGTCATCGAGCGTCCTCAGCATGTAGACGCCCTCCAGCTCGTGGCCCTGTCGGAGCCGGACCGGCTGGACTCCGGTGGCGATCACCAGCCGGTCGTAGTGGACCTGCTCCCCCGTCGCCAGGTCCACTCTTCTGCTGGCCAGATCCAGCCGTTCTGCCCGCGCGTTGAGCCTGAGATCGATGCCCTGATCCGCGTACGCCGTACTGGGGCCGAAGGTGGTTCGATCAGGTGCCCAGGCGCCGAGTAGTACTTGCTTGGACAGCGGCGGGCGGTCGTACGGCAGGTGCGGCTCCTCCCCGACCACCGTGAGGGCTCCGGTGAAGCCCTCACGGCGCAAGGTCTGCGCGGTGGTCGAGCCGGCGGCGGAGGCGCCGACTATGACGACGTGCTCCATCACTCGCTCAGGTGGATCGCCCTGGCCGGGCAGAGGAGCGCCGCCTCGCGGGTGGCGTCGTACTGGTCGGACGAGGGCTTCCCCAGCAGCACGGCGACGCCGTCCTCGTCGCGCTGGTCGAACACGTCCGGCGCCGCCAGTACGCACTGCCCGGCCGCCACGCAGCCCTCCTGATCGATCTTGACGTCCATCGCCAGCCCCTTGTCTCAGCGGTCCCAGGTGACCGGCAGGGCGGTCACGCCATACACGAGGGTGTTGTCCTTGAACCGGAGCTCCTCGAAGGGCACGGCCAGCCGCAGGCTCGGGATCCGCCGGTACAGGCGGGTGTAGACCTCGTGCAGCTCGACCCGGGCGAGTTGTTGCCCCAGGCATTGGTGAGGGCCGAAGCCGAAGGCGAGATGCGCGGACGCCTTGCGGGACAGGTCGATCCGATCGGGATCCGGGAACACCATCTCGTCGCGGTTTCCGGATGAGAGCGCCGCGATCAGGTACTCCCCCGCCTTGATCGTCTCGTCGCCCAGCGGGAGGTCCTCCATCACGTGCCGGAACAGCCCGAACTGCACGACCGACAGATAGCGCAGCAACTCCTCGACCGCGGTCGGTGCGAGCCCTGGATCGTTGCGCAGGGCATCCAGCTGGTCGGGATTGCGGAGCAGGGCGAGGGTGCTCAAGCCGATCATGTTCGCGGTCGTCTCGTGCCCGGCGATCAGCAGGGTGATGCCGATCGACACCAGCTCGGGCAGCGTCAGCGGCTGCCCCTGCTCCTCCGCGCGAGTGATCAGCCGGGACAGCAGGTCGTCCTCGCGCTTGTCCTGCTTGGAGATCACCAGGCCGGCCATGTATTGCTGGAGTTCCTCGTTGACCCGCATCACTTCTTCCTCGTCGCGGTCGACCGAGACCAGGACGGCGCTGCGCTGCTGGAACTCGTCGCGGTCCGCGTACGGCACCCCGAGCAGTTCGCAGATCACCAGGGACGGGATCGGCAGGGCGAAGGCCTGGACCAGGTCGACCGGCCCGTCGGATGCGAGCATCGCGTCGATGTGGTCCTCGATCAGCCGCTCGATCCTCGGCCGGAGCGCCTGCACCCGCTTGACGGTGAACTCGCTCGTCAGCAACCGCCGGAGGTGGGCGTGCCGCTCGCCGTCGTTCTGCAGGATCGATCCGGACATGACCTCACGCTGCAGATCAGCCCCCGGGACGACGTGGGCCGAAGGCGCCGAACGTGAGCTCAACCGGGAATCGGTCAACACCGCGCGGACGTCGTCGTACCGGCTGAAGACCCAGGCATCGACGCCGGCCGGAGTGGAGACCTTCGTGATCCCGTCGGCCCGCCGGAGCGCGGTGTAGCCGGAGGCTGGGTCGAACGGGCAGCCGCTCGGCCGCTGCTCGGGAAAGGAAGTCGTCGGTGTCTCGGTCGTCTCGGTCATCGGCACGTCCCCAGAAGGCTGGATTGAAATCTTGGTTGTGACTACCATATGACTGCTAATGTCGAATGAAATCAACTTCCGGCGCGTCGCCGTGTAGGCTGCCCGGCACGCCCGAGCGTTGGGGGTCAAATGGGGCTGCGCGAGCTGAAGCGGGAACGGACCCGCCGGCTGATCTCGGACAAGGCGTTCGAGTTGTTCATCGACCACGGGTTCGGCCGGACCACGGTCGAGCAGATCGCCGCGGCCGCCGAGGTCGGGCCGAGCACGCTGTACCGGTACTTCCCGACCAAGGAGACGCTGGTCCTGGAGTTCGTCGAGGACAGCCTGTTCGGTGCGCTGGACTGGTTCCGGGAGCAACCGCCGATCGACCTGCCGGACGGCCTGCAGAGCGTGATCGAGCGGGTGCTGGACCAGCTGGAGGGCAACCCCGACCGGGTCCGCACCGTGTACGAGCTGGCCCGGCAGACGCCGTCCGTGAGCGCGCATCTGACCGAGGCGATCTGGCGCTGGCGCAACGAGCTGACCGTCGAGCTGTCCCGCCGGTTGGCCGCTGACTCCCCCGACCAGCCGCTGGCCGGGGAATCCGTCGAGTTCACCGCGGCATTGGCGGCCGGGATCACCATGAACATCATCGAGATCACCGTGCAGATGTGGGTGGACAACCCGGCGGGCACGGATGTGAAGGAGCTGGCGCGCGAGGCGATGTGCCTGCTGCGCGGTGGCGGTATCCCGCTCCCAGCCGTCGGGCGATGATTCGGTCGGGCGGTGAGTTGGCCGGCGGACAGTGATTCGGCCCGCGGGCGGTGATTGGGGAGAATCCGGGTATGACCCCTGACCTGGATCCCGCCACCGTCGTCGTGCACGCCGGGCGGCCGGCCCGCGTACCGGATGCGCCCCTGGGCGAGTCGCCCGTCTTCAGCTCGACCTACATCGCCGGTGGCGACCGTGGATACGGGCGGTTCGACAACGACGCGTGGGCGGCCCTCGAGACGACGCTCGGCCAGCTCGAGGGCGGACGCGGGCTCACCTTCGCATCGGGGATGGCCGCGGCTGCTGCCGTCTGCGATCTCGTTCCGGTCGGGGGCCGCGTGGTTGCCCCTCAGCACGCTTACAGCGGCGTACTGGCTCTGCTCGACCAGCAAGCCTCGACCGGTCGGCTGGTTGTCGAGCGGGTCGACATCGCGGACACGGGTGTCGTGTCAGCCGCTGTGGTCGATGCCGACCTGCTGTGGATCGAGTCTCCGACCAACCCGGCAATGGAGGTCGCTGAGCTGCCCGCGCTCTGTGCCGCCGGTCGCGCTGCGGGTGCTCGCGTCGTCGTCGACAACACGTTCGCGACACCTCTGCTGCAGCAGCCGCTGGCGATGGGCGCGGACCTCGTGATGCATTCGGCGACGAAGTTCATCGCGGGTCACTCGGACGTGGTGCTGGGCGCTGTCATCACCGCGGACGATTCGTTGTGGGAGGCACTCGAACTCCGACGCCGTAGCCTCGGCGCGATCCCTGGACCGATGGAGGCCTGGCTGGCTTTGCGCGGCCTGCGGACTCTCGCCCTCCGGCTCGAGCGCGCGCAGTCCAACGCGGCCTTCCTGGCTTCGAAGCTGCTCGAGCACCCGCGCGTCAGCCGGGTCCGTTACCCGGGGCTGCCGGACGATCCCGGTCACGCCCGGGCCGCTGCACAGATGTCCGGCTTCGGCGCGATCCTGGCCATCGAGCTGGGCGGAGATGCCGAAGGCGCGCAGCGCGTCTGCGAGAGCACGTCGCTGTGGGTGCACGCGACCAGTCTCGGCGGAGTCGAGTCGATGCTCGAACGCCGCCGCCGCTGGCCGAGCGAAGTACCGACGATCCCCGGCGACCTGATCCGCCTCTCCGTCGGCATCGAACACCCGGACGACCTGTGGGCGGACCTCGACCAAGCGCTCAAAGCCTGAGGCCTACCCGGCGTCTTCCTTGGGCTGAGCTGCTATCGGCCTCAGGACCGGGGCAGCCAGAACGGTCAGGACGCAGAGGATGACCGGGAGCGCGAATGCGACATTGAGCGGCATCCAGTGCGTCAGGGCGCCGATCAACGCCGGCCCGGCAAGCAGCCCGACATAACCGAGGCCGACGACCTTCGCCATCAGCGCACCGGACGCCCGGGGATCGAGGTTCCCGGCCGCGGTGAACAGTTGCGGCACACCACCGGACAAGCCCAGGCCGAAGAGTGCCCAGCCGACGAGGCCGACCGGCACCCACGGCACGAGGATCACCGTGGTCAGGCCGATCGCGGCTAGCGCCGCGCCGTACCGGACGATCGCGGCGGGCCCGATCAGCGCAGCCACTCGGTCCGTGGCGAACCGCCCGACTGTCATCGCGACCGCGAACGACCCGTACGCGTAGGCCGCAGTACTGGTCGAGGTCCCGAGGATGTCCCGGAACTGCAGCGCGGCCCAGTCGTTCGCGACTCCTTCGGCGAGCATGAGACCGAACGCGAGGCCGCCGAGCGCCCAGACCAACCTGGCCGGCGGGGCCACCTGCTCGGTATCGGCGCTTTGCTCGGGTTCATCCTGATCGGCCTCGACCAGGAAGCGGCTGGCGATCAGCGAGACCACGATGCAGATGACGCCGCAGACGCTGAGCGAGACGGCGGTGTGGATTCCGGCATGCAGGGCCGCCGCACCGATCAATGCCGCGAATGCACCACCGATCGACCACATCGCGTGGAACGCGGCCATGATCGGGCGCGGGTACGCCCGCTCGACGACCACCGCGTGAGTGTTCATCGCGACATCGATCGAGCCGTTGCTGAAGCCGAACACCGCCAGCGCGAGTCCGAGGGTCCACCAGTTGCCGGCGAGACCCGGGCCGAACAGTGACAGCCCGAGCAGCACCCCGGCGGCGGGCACGAGCCGGCGTTGCCCAAGGCGGTCGGCGAGCGGACCGGCGACCTGCATGCCGGTGAAGGCGGCACCGCCCAGGATGAGGAGCAGCAGACCAAGGGTGCTGTGGGAGATGCCGGTGGCTCGCTCGACGTTGGGGATGTGCACGACCCACATCCCGACCGCGAAGCCGTTCAGGCCGAAGTAGGCCCAGGTCGCAACCCGCGCGGCGCGGGGAGGTGCGAGCGCGGTGGCGGGCGCAGTCGTCAAGAGACACTCTCAGTCTGTACGTCGGGTTGTGGTGCGGGTCGTCCGTCGGCGATCTGGATGAGGACGCCGCGTTGGGCCAGGACAGCGCGATCGTCCTCGGGGGCACTGGAATCGGTGATGATCAGGTCGGGTCGGTCCGCCGGGCAGATGTAGGCCAGCGCGGCGCGATCCCACTTGGCGCCATCCACCAGCACCATCGACCGGGTCGAAACGGCGAGCGCCTGCTGCTTGACCTCGGCATCACCCAGATCGAAGGCTGTCATCCCGGCTTCAAGGCTGAACGCACACGGACTGAGCACCGCCACGTCGAACCGCAGCGAACGCAACGACGCCAACGTCAGCGGACCCACCATCGCCAGTTCACCCGGCCGCGGTTCACCACCCGGCATCAACAACCGGATCCCCGGCGCGCCCATCAATTCCTGCGCGACGTGCAGCGAGAGCGGCATCACCGTGACCGTGCGGTCGCGCAGCAGCCGAGCGACCTCCAGGGCAGTCGTACCGCTGTCGAGGACCACGGTCTCGCCGTCCCGGATCTGCTCGGCGGCCAACTTCGCGATCGCCTGCTTGGCGGCGGTCGCCGCCGTCGCCCGCGCCGCGAACGGCGGCTCGAGTCCCGACGGCATCGCGGACACCGCCCCGCCGTGGACCCGCTTCAGAACCCCTTGCGCGGCAAGATAGTCCAGGTCACGCCGAACGGTCATGTCCGAGGCGCCGGTCGCCGCCACCAAGTCAGTGACCGCCACCCTGCCCGCGTCCTGTAGGTGCTCCACGATGACCCGCTGCCGATCCGCACTCTTCACCGTGGAAAACTAACACCGGCTTGATCGTTCAAACAAACCAGATGTGCGTATGTTCGTGGAATGTGCGCTCGTGCAGGCTCAGTGAGGAGTCTCTTCTCGTGGTCGAAGATCTACAGGCGGTTCGACGGGCCCGGATCGCGGTAGCGACGATCTTCTGTGTCCATGGGGCAGTGACCGGGTCCTTCGCGACCCGCGTGCCCTGGATCCAGGAGCACGCCGGAGTCAGTGCGGGCCAACTCGGCCTGGCGCTCGCCTTCCCCGCGATCGGCGCCTCGCTGTTCATGCCGCTCGCCGCCCGGGTGACCCATCGCTTCGGCACCCGTGCTGCCCAGCGCATCCTGATCGCCCTCTGGACGCTCGCCCTGGCGCTGCCTTCGCTCGCCTCGAATCTGCTGCTGCTCTGCGCGGCCCTGTTCGTGTACGGCGCGACCGCGGGCATGGCCGATGTCGCGATGAACGCCCTGGGCGTCGAGATCGAACACCGGCTGGAGAAATCGATCATGTCCGGCCTGCACGGCCTGTGGAGTGTCGGCGCCCTGATCGGTTCAGGCATCGGCACGATCGCCGCCCATCTCGACGTCAGCGCCCAGGTGCACCATGCGGCGATGGCGCTGGTTCTCACGGTGCTCGGCGTACTGGCCTCGCAGTACGTGCTGAATCTGCATCCGGCAGAGGACGAGGAGGCTCCGCCGAGGTTCGCGCTGCCGCCGAAGTCGGCGCTGCTGATCGGCGCGATCGGCTTCTGTGCCGTCTTCGCCGAAGGCGCGAGCCTCGACTGGTCGGCCGTCTACCTGCGCGACATCCTGACCAGCTCGCCCGGTGTGGCCGCCGGTGCCACCACCGGATTCGCGCTCACGATGGCGGTCGCCCGGATCGCCGGGGACGCGATCGTGAATCGCTGGGGCCCGGTCCGGACCGTGCGGGTCAGCGGCGTCGTCGCGACTCTTGGCGGTCTGCTGGTGGTGCTCGCACCGAACCCACCCATCGCCATGATCGGCTTCGGCCTGCTGGGACTGGGCATCGCCGTCGTGGTCCCGCTCGCCTTCGCGGCCGCCGGCCACAGCGGCCCCAACAAGAGCCAGGCCATCGCGGGCGTCGCCACCGTCACCTACGCCTCAGGCCTGGTAGCACCCTCGATCATCGGCGGTATCGCCGAAGCCACCAATCTGACGGTCTCCTTCCTTGTCGTAACCGTCCTGACCTGCGGCCTTGCGGCCTTCGCCCCCGTACTACGAACCCGCACCAAGGTGACCCCGACCGCCTAGGCGAGGTAGCGCGTCAGGGGTGCCCGGAGTGAGGGGCGGGGGCTGCGGTGGTGAGAAGGTGGCCGGTGCGTTCGTCGCTGAGCATGTTCTCGAAGCCGCGCCATTCGGCGGCGAGGATGAAGAGCGTGGTCCCGTCAGGGCCGCCGAGCATGCACGCGAAGGCACCTCGATCGAGGTCGACCGTCTGCAGGACCTCACCTCCTTCAGCTACCCGGACGCACTGCTTGTTCGGCACATCCGCGTACCAGACGGCGCCTTCGGCATCCAGACAAATTCCATCCGGGTGCTGCCCTTCGCCAAGATCCGCCCACACCCGCCGGTTCGCGAGGCTGCCGTCCTCCGCGATGTCGAACGCAGTCAGCCGACAACCGAACGACTCCGCCACGATCAAGGTCGAGCCGTCCGCCGTCACCGCCATACCATTGCCAAAGGCAATCTCCCCCGCAACCTGCTGGGCCTCGGCTGAGAGTTGGTGACCCGGCTGGCCATCGGCAGTCAGCAGAGCGATCACGCCAGGCCGGAATCCGCCGGTCTCGTCGAGGTCTGCACCGTTCACATAGACGTTCCCCCGGCCGTCCACGACGAGCTCGTTGAACACGGTAGCGATCCCGCTCAGATCAGCGTGCGGAACCAGCGACCCATCCGGCTCCTGGCGCAGCAGCTTCGAACCGGCGACGACGAGCAGCCGCCCATCAGGCAACCAGTCGATCGAGAACGGAATGGTCTCGGCCGGCACGCTCGCCATCAACTCGCTCTTCCCATCGGAGTCGACCGCGAGCACCTCCCCGGTCCCCCAGTTCGCAAACCACAGCCGCCCGCCATGCCACCGCGGCGACTCCCCGAACCCCAACCCATCCACCAACAACTCCGTCATCGCAACCCCTCAGCCGGGATCCCCACTGGACCCCTCACCCCTTGTACGAACCGAGCCACCCCATTTCGACATCGCCACCCGACCGCCACACCCATACGCCCACACCAACCGGTCGGCTGGCGGGGCATTCGTCGACTGGCGCCCTTTGAAGCCGCTATCGGTCGAAGAACCCGGCATCGGGCCTAGCGGATTCGACGGCGCCAACAAACACCGACCGGGCGCGGGGCTACTTGTCCGTGGCGAAGGCGGCGTCGAACGACGCCTCGGGCTTGTCGAACGCCAGCGCGCGGATCACGTTCACGGCTTCCGCGGCGCCGACCTTCCGCTCCATCCCGGCGTCTTCCCACTCCACCGAGATAGGACCGTCGTACCCGATGGAGTTGAGCACCCGGAAGCAGTCCTCCCAGTGCACATCGCCGTGCCCGGTCGACACGAAGTCCCAGCCGCGCCGGGGATCGCCCCACGGCAGGTGTGACCCCATCCGGCCGTTCCGCCCGCCGCCGACCCGCTTGCGGGTGTCCTTGCAGTCGACGTGGTAGATCCGGTCCTTGAAGTCCCACAGGAACGCCACCGGGTCGATGTCCTGCCAGACCATGTGGCTCGGGTCCCAGTTGAGCCCGAACGCCTCCCGGTGCCCGATCGCCTCCAGCGTGAGCACGGTGGTCCAGTAGTCGTACGCGATCTCGGACGGGTGCACCTCGTGTGCGAACCGCACGCCGACCTCGTCGAACACGTCGAGAATCGGGTTCCACCGGTCCGCGAAGTCCTTGTACCCGGCCTCGATCCGCGCGGCCGGCACCGGCGGGAACATCGCGACGTACTGCCAGATCGACGATCCGGTGAATCCGATCACGGTCTTGACCCCGAGCTTGGCCGCCGCGCGGGCGGTGTTCGCGAGCTCGGCTGCGGCGCGCTGCCGGACGCCCTCGGGATCACCGTCGCCCCAGACTCGGGACGGCAGGATCGCCTGGTGGCGGAAGTCGATCGGGTCGTCGCAGACCGCCTGGCCGACCAGGTGGTTCGAGATCGCCCAGACCTGCAGCCCGTGCCGCTCGAGGATCTCCTTCCGGCCGGCGATGTAGTTCTCGTCGTCGAGCGCCTGCTGGACGTCGAAGTGGTCACCGGAGCAGGCGATCTCGACGCCGTCGTAACCCCACGAGGAGGCGAGGCTGCAGACCTCTTCGAACGGCAGGTCGGCCCACTGGCCGGTGAACAGGGTGATCGGGCGTGGCATGCGCGGACTCCTAGGGTTCAGTTCTCGACAGTGGTCCAGGCGCCGTCGGCCGCGGCAGAGCGCAGTACGGCGTCGACGATGCGGGCGGAACGGGCGCCGGCGGCGAAGTCGGGCAGGCCGTCCGGGCGATCACCGAGGGCTGCCGCGTAGCTGTCGGCGACGAATGAGTCGAAGGCGTCCTGGTAGCCCTGGGCGTGGCCGGCCGGCAGCCGGTTCACCCGGGCCGCCGGTGGACTCAGGGTCTCGGGGTCGCGGGTCAGCAGCTCATTGGCCACCCGGCGACCGACCCACAACCGGTCGGGGTTCTCCTGGTCGAACCCGAAGCTCGACTCGGTCCCGGAAACCTCCAGATACAAGCGGTTCTTTCGTCCGGCGGCGACCTGGCTCACGACCACCGTGCCGACCACGCCGGCCGCTGTCCGGAACTGCGCCGTCGCCAGATCCTCGGTCCGTACTGCGACTCCGCCGCGCGTCGCGCGCACGGTGCGGGTCTGGGCGCTGACGTCGGCGAGGTGGTCACCGGTGACGAACTCGGTCAGGTCGCACCAGTGCGAACCGATGTCCGCGAACGCTCGCGACGGACCGCCCGCCTGGTCGTCCACGCGCCAGTTGTCGTCGTCCGCCTCGGCCAGCCAGTCCTGCAGATAGCTTCCGTGCAGGCTGGTGATCTGCCCGGCGTCTCCCGCGGCGATCCTGGTCCGCAACTCCCGGACCATCGGGTGATACCGGTAGACGAACGGCACCGTCCCGATCCGCCCCGCCTCCTGCGCCGCGGCCAGCAATCCCGTCGCGTCCTTGGCGGACGTCGCCAGCGGCTTCTCGCAGACGACGTGCTTGCCGGCCTCGAGGGCTTGCAGGGTCACCTGTAGATGCGTGTTGTTCGGCGTACAGACGTGGACCAGATCGATGTCCGCGGCGAGCAGTTCGTCGAGGGTCGCGAAGCCCTGCTCGGCGCCGGTGGCCTCAGCCGCGGCGGCCGCGCGGTCCGGGCTCGAACCGACAGCGCCGACCACCTGCGCGCCCGCGACCAGGGCAGAACGACCGTGCACGCGACCCATGAACCCGCCGCCGACGATCCCGACCCGAAGCCTCTTCCGCGCACTGGTGGACATGACCGCGACGCTATGTGACACTTTTGATCCCTGTCAAGCAAAAGTCCGGCGCCCCCCGACGAAAGTAACCTGCCATGACCGACCTCAGGACGACGGCCGCGGATGCGGGCCCGCTGCTGCGCCTGCTGCTGGACGGGCAACCCCGCACTCGCGCCGAATTGATCGACCTCAGCGGTCTGGCCAGATCGACCGTCACCGGTCGGATCGAGGCGTTGCTGGAGAGCGGCCTGGTCGTGCCGTCTGGCGAAGCGGCATCGACCGGCGGGCGACCACCGGCACGCTTCCGGTTCAATCCGGGAGCGCGGCTGATCCTGGCGGCGGATGTCGGCGCGACTCACTTGACGGTCGCCCTCACGGATCTGACCGGCGAGATCCTCGACAGCATCACAACGCCGCTGAACATCGCCGACGGCCCTGAGGTCGTGCTTGCCGCGATCGTCGAGCACGGGATCTCCCTGTTCGTCCGCGCCGGGCGCAGCATGTCCGACCTGATCGGCACCGGCGTCGGACTCCCCGGCCCGGTCGACCACCGCACCGGCCGCCCGAACCACCCGCCGATCATGCCCGGCTGGGACTCCTACGACGTGGTCGGCCACCTGTCCGGGGAGCTCGAAGGCATCGTGCTGGTGGACAACGACGTCAACATCATGGCGCTGGGCGAACACGCCGGCCAGTACGCCGGGGTCGAGCACCTGTTGTTCGTCAAAGTGGCCACCGGCATCGGTGCCGGCGTGATCAGCGGCGGCCGGCTGCATCGCGGCGCGCAGGGCGCGGCAGGAGACATCGGCCATATCCAAGCCCCAGGTCATACCGAGCTGTGCAGGTGCGGCAACACCGGCTGCCTCGAGGCGGTCGCCTCCGCCGCGGCCGTCGCGGCGCAACTCCGCGATCTCGGCTTGGTGGCGAAGACGAGTCTCGATGTGGTGGAACTGGTCCGGGGCGGAAACACGGCCGCGACTCAGGCGGTCCGCCAGGCAGGGCGCGAGATCGGCGCCGTCCTGGCAGGCTGCGTCAGCCTGCTGAACCCGTCCGTCATCATGATCGGCGGATCGCTGTCCCAAGCGGGCGACAGCCTCCTGGCCGGAATCCGCGAGGCGATCTACGCAAGATCGTTGCCCCTGGCCACCACCGAGCTCCAGGTGGTCGCGTCGCGGGCGGGTCAGCAGTCCGCCGTCCGGGGCGCCGCCACGATGGTCCTGCAGCACACGCTGGTGTGGTGAGTGCCTGGATGACCTCCGCGCCCGGCCAGGGTGCCACCGTGGCCGAGACCGGGGTGTGAGGCAGCGGCCTGCCGGCTATCCCCAGCGTTCGGATTTGGCGGAGCGGGAGACGAGGCTGAAGAGCATGTCCTTGGGGGTCAGCTGGCCCGCCACGACCTTGGTGACGTGTTCGGCGATCGGCATCTCGACGTCGTGGTGGTGTGCCAGTTCGGAGATCGACGCGCAGGACTTGACCCCCTCGGCTACCTGGCGAGTCGCGCCGGCGATCTCGGCGACGGTCATCCCCTGACCGAGCTTCTCCCCGAAGGTCCGGTTCCGCGACAGAGGCGACGAGCAGGTCGCGACGAGGTCGCCCAGGCCCGCCAATCCGGAGAACGTGTGCTCGTCGGCCCCCAGCGCAGTACCGAGTCTCGCTGTTTCGACCAGCCCGCGCGTGATCACGGAGGCGCGGGCGTTGTCGCCGAAGCCGAGTCCGATCGCCATGCCTACCGCGAGGGCGATGACGTTCTTGGTCGCGCCGCCGAGCTCGCAGCCGATCACGTCGGTGTTCGTGTAGGGCCGGAACGTCGACGAGTGGCAGAGCTTCTGCAGGCGCGCGGCAGTTCCCTCGTCGGCACAGGCGACCACCGCGGCGGCGGGTTGGCCCTCGGCGATCTCGCGGGCGAGGTTCGGGCCGGAGACCACGGCGATCCGCTCGGGGCCGGCTCCGGTCAGTTCGGCGATCACCTCGCTCATGCGTTTCGTCGTACCGACCTCGACGCCCTTCATCAGGCTGACCAGCGGTACTGCGGACGGCAGGACGCCGGCCCAGTCCTTCAGGTTGGCGCGCAGGGATTGGCTGGGGACGGCCAGGACGATCGCCTCGGCGCCGTCGGCCGCGGCGGCCGGGTCGTGCGTTGCGGTGATGGCGTCCGGAAGGCGGAGACCGGGCAGGTAGTCCGGGTTCTCGTGCCGGGTGTTGATCGCGTCGCAGAGCGACTCACGACGGCCCCAGACCGACACCTGGTTCCCGGCCTGCGCCAGCACAGTGGCGAACGCGGTCCCCCAGGAACCGGCACCGAACACCGCAACTTTCGTCATCGAGTCTCCTCATCCTCACGCTTGTCGTTCATTGCCCCGTTCTCGCCCGCGCCGCTTCCCGAACCAGCGTTGCCCCAAGCGGCGTTGCCCCCGGTGTCGTCTTCCATGGCGCGGTGCTTCTTCAGGTCGAACAGTTCCTTGGGCGGGGTCTGGCCACGCAGCTCGCCGAGCTCCGCCGCGACCCGGTGCATGATCACCTCGGTTGCCTGGTGCAACAGCTCGTTGGTGATCGGCTTGCCCTCGAACGCGCTCAGGTCGACCGGCTCCCCGGCCTGCACCCGCATCGTCTTGCGCGGCAGCAACCCGATGTGCAGACCCTTCACGTACGACGGGAAGACCTCCTGGGCACCCCAGTTCGCGACCGGGATCACCGGGCAGCCGGTCATCAGCGCGATCCTGGCGGCACCGGTCTTCCCGGTCATCGGCCACAGGTCGGGATCTCGGGTGATGGTCCCCTCGGGGTACACGCCGACACACTCGCCCCGCTCCACCGCGGCCACCGCCGCCCGGAACGCGTCCGCGGCCTCCGCCGAGTCGCGGTACACCGGGATCTGCCCGGCACTGGACAGGATCCGCCCGGCGATCGGCAGCTTGAACACTGATGCCTTGCCGAGGAACCGCGGGATCCGCCGGCACTCCCAGATGTAGAAGCCGAGCACGAACGGGTCGAACTGCGAGAGGTGGTTCGTGACGAACACCACGCCGCCGGTCCGCGGCATGTTCTCCCGGCCGCGGAAGTCCTGCTTGGTCCAGATGAGCATGAAGGGTTTGACGATGGCGACCACCAGGCCGAACCAGAAACCCGGACGCGGCCGGGGTCCCTCGGCGGTGTGCCGGCCGTCCACGTCAGCCTCCTGGTCATCGTGCGTGCCGTCGGTCATGGGAGAATCCTGCCTGATGTCTGACCTACAGGTCGCGCCCTGGATCCTCGTGATCCCGGTGAAGCGCACGGCGATCGCGAAGAGCCGGCTCGCTGCCGCCTACCCCCAGCACCGTCCGGAGCTGGCTCGTGCCTTCGCAGTCGACACTACTGCGGCCGCGCTCGCCTCTCCCCTGGTCCGCGCCGTCCTGGTCGTCACGGACGATCCGGTGGTCTCCGCGGACATCACCGCTGTCGGTGCGTACGCCGTTCCGGACCTTCCCGGGGTGGGCCTCAACGAAGCGCTGGAGCACGGCGCCGCCGTTGCGGCCGCCGAGTTCCCGGACGTAGGTGTCGCCGCGTTGTCGGCCGATCTCCCAGCGCTGCGGCCTGCCGAACTGACCGCCGCTCTGAAGGCCTGCGTCGCGGACCGGAACTTCGTGATCGACCTGCCAGGAACCGGTACGACGCTGCTGGCCGCCAGTCCGGGTACTCCGCTGGACCCGCGCTTCGGCGTGGGTTCCGCCCTCGCCCACCAGGCGTCCGGCGCGGTACCGGTTGAGCTGACCACGATCGATTCGCTCCGCCGTGATGTCGACACTGCCGCGGATCTGGCCCACGCCGTACAGCTGGGTGTCGGACCGCGGACAGCCGATGTGATGTCCTTGGTCCTCGGCGCCGCCACCGGCACCGAAGGCCTCGCATGCTGATGACGCGCTACCGTGGCGCTATGCAAGCCACCGTCAGCCGCTACGACACCGAGACCCGCTCGGGCACGGTGTTGACCGACCGAGGCATTGAACTCCCTTTCACAGCAGAGGCCGTCGCCCACACACCGGTCAGGCTGCTCCGCCTCGGCCAGCGGGTCCGCCTCGCCACCACCGGCTCGGGCGCATCCCTCGCCGTCACCGAGGTCCACTTCATCACCCTGCCCTGACGATCGCCTGCCCTGACGATCGCCGGGCCCGAACTACCGCCTGGCCCGAACGATCCGCCCTTCCCTGAACGGCAGCCCCGCAGTACGGGAGACGTTGCCGCAGGCACCTGCCGACCGGAGAACGCCAACCAGGGAACGTCAACCAGCCCTGAGGATCCGCTGAGCCGGACACGGCGAAGGCCGGTCGCCCCTGGGGTGGGGTGACCGGCCTTCGCTGGTGTTGCTGTGCCGCGGTTTGGTGAAGGTCAGCGGGCGGCTGCGCGCTTCGCCGGAGCCTTCTTGGCGGGGGCCTTCTTGGCCGGCGCCTTCTTGGCAACGGTCGCCTTCTTGGCGGGAGCCTTCTTGGCAACCGTCTTGGTGGCCGGAGCCTTCTTGGCCGGGGCCTTCTTGGCAACCGTCTTGGTGGCGGTCGCCTTGGCCGGGGCCTTCTTGGCGGCGGTCTTGGTCGCGGCGGCCTTCGCCGGCGCGGCCTTCTTGGCCGGAGCAGCCGTCTTGGTGGCGGCGGCCGGCTTCGGCGTCGTCAGCTTCGGCAGCTTCTTGGCACCGGAGACAACGGCCTTCAGCTCCGCACCTGCGCGGAACTTCGGAACCGTGGTCTTCTTGGCACGCTTGGTCTCGCCGGTCCGCGGGTTGCGGACCATGCGGGCACCGCGCTCGATGGCCTCGAAGGCACCGAACCCGGTGATGGCGACCTTGCCGCCCTTCTTGGTCAGCTCGCGCTGGACGGTGTCGATCACCGACTCCAGGGCGTGCTGGGCCGAACGGCGATTTCCGTCGAAGTGCACTGCGAGCGCTTCGACCAACTGGCTCTTGTTCACTGCTTCCCTCCGTGAACGTAGGCGTCGAGCACAGCGCTCGATCTTCCGTGAACGTTATGGACTCAAGTGGAAGTTCACAAACACCAACGCGGCAATTCGGCCTTGTTTTAGGCGATTCGTGCCATAAAACGCCCTGATTCGGCCTCTGAATCCCTTGGGAGCAACGAACCGGCGACCTTCGGTGACACCTGCCACAGTGCCGAAGCGCCACTTCCGCGGGCACTTCGGCACCTTCTTCAGCGCCGTTTACCGCGCAGGGTCCGAACCCCCGACCGAGCCGTGTCCAGCCCCCGGGTCACCACGCTGTCACCCTTGCGGGCCCGGAGCTCCCGGCTCACTTTGCCCAGCAGCCAATCCAGCAACGGCACCGCGATCGCCAGCACCGCCCACATGATCAGCCGTCGACGCAGGAACAACCACATCGCTTCCGCCTCCTTGGATCTGTTGCTTCGAACACTAGTGCCCGAGACGCAAACAGACTCAGAGCCAGCCGCGGCGTTTGAAGATCAGGTGCAGACCGCCGCACACCAAGGCCATCAACCCGACCGCGAACGGATAGCCGTACTGCCAGTGCAGTTCCGGCATCTTGTCGAAGTTCATCCCGTAGACGGTGCCGATCAGCGTCGGCGCGAACAGGATCGCCGCCCAGGCGGAGATCCGCTTCACCTCTTCGTTCTGCGCGTTGCTGGCGACAGTGAGGGACTTCATCTCCTCGTTCTGCTGCTGGGCGACCAGCGTCGCGTTCACCGTCAGGATGTCCCGCAGCAGCTCGCGGAAGGCATCCACCCGCTCGACCACCTGGGTGACGTGGTCGGCGACATCACGCAGGGAGCGCTGCAGTTCCTCGTCCACGCCGTACTTGTCGAAGCCGGCCCGCAACGAGTCGAGCATGCCGGCGAGCGGCCTGGTCGCGCGCTGGAACTCGATCACCTCGCGGGACAGTTCGTAGATGCGCCGCGACACCTTCGGGTCGCCGCGGAACACCTCGGTCTCGATCTCGTCGATGTCGTTCTCGAGCCCGGCGACCACCGGCGCGTATCCGTCGACGACCTTGTCCATGATCGCGTAGAGCACCGCTTCGGTCCCCCTGCGGAGCAGCTCGGGATCGCGTTCCACCCGGCGTCGTACGGCGGCCAGGTTCGGCGCCTCGGCGTGCCGGACCGTGACCACGAAGTCCGGACCGACGAATAGGTGCACCTCGCCGAACTCGACCTCCTCTGTCACGTCCCGGTAGCGGGCGGCCTTCAGTACGACGAACAGGGTGTCGCCGTAGCGCTCCAGCTTCGGCCGCTGGTGGGCCTGGATGGCGTCCTCGATCGCGAGCTCGTGCAGGTCGAACTCCTTGGCCAGCGAGGCCAGCTCACGCCGGTCCGGGCGGTACAAGCCGATCCAGGCAAGACTCTTCGGCGACTTGTGCAGCACCTGGTAGGTCTCCGCCAGCGACTCCGGCGACGCGACCCGGCTGCCGTCGCAATAGATCGCGCTGTCCACGACGCTGTGGCCCTTGGGTTTCGGGCTCGCCAGGTTGACCGGCGCCTGCTCGAGCGGAGCAGGAGCGGCGACGCCGGCGGCGTAACGGCGGGCGGCAGCGCGGAGTGAAGGGGTGCGGCCGAACCGACGGAGCGTACGGATGCGCAGATCGGACATGAGTCCTCCAGGAGCGAGGTGCGGAAGAGATGGGCATCATCTGCCCGACCCCCGCGACCCGATCGGTCGCGCACTGCGCCCCAGGTCACCCCTCGCACTGTGCGTCGGGGTGACCTGACCTGGAAGAGGATTCAGCGCCTCAAGGTCGAGCGAGATCGGTATGTCTGGAGGGTTCGCTGCTCATGGCGCGCCTCACCTCCAGAATCTCGCCAGCCTTGTCAGGACAACGCCGCAAGGGTAACACCGGAGTTATCGGCCCCGATGTGCTTTTCGTTACGCACCGGTTTCCAGCACCGGTCCAGTGGGTATGCCGATCCGCCCGTGGTTGCTGCGGGCGCGGACGCGCGAGAGCAGCTGTCGTCCGGCGCAGTGCCAGGCGACAGCCGCTCTCAGAAGAAGCTCAGGCCTTGGCAGGCAGCGTGGCCGGCTTGAAGGACGGGCGGGTTGCTTCGTAGGTGGTGATGTCGTCCTCGTGCGACAAGGTGATGCCGACGTCGTCGAGGCCGTTCAGCAGCCGGTAGCGGGTGTAGTCGTCGATCTCGAACGGCGCCGACACCGCGCCCGCCGAGATCGTCTTGTTCTCCAGGTCGACCGTCACCTTGGTGCCCGGGTCGGCCTCGATCGTCGACCACAGCTTGTCGACCACGTCCTGCTCGACGAGTGCCGCGAGCAGTCCGGACTTGCCCGAGTTGCCGCGGAAGATGTCGCCGAACCGCGACGACACGACCACCCGGAACCCGTAGTCCAGCAACGCCCAGACGGCGTGCTCGCGCGACGACCCGGTGCCGAAGTCGGGGCCGGCCACCAGCACCGAGACCCCGCCGTACTCGGGCTGGTTCAGCACGAAGGAGGGATCGTTGCGCCAGGCAGCGAACAAGCCGTCCTCGAAGCCGGTCCGGGTGACCCGCTTGAGGTAGACCGCGGGGATGATCTGGTCGGTGTCGACGTTGCTGCGCCGCAGCGGGACCGCGGTGCCGATGTGCTGGGTGAAGGCTTCCATGATTCCTTTGTCCTCAGACGTTCTCGGGTACGGCGACGGCTACCGGCGGCAGATCCGCGGGGGCGGCGAGGGTTCCGGTGACGGCGGTGGCGGCGGCGACCAGCGGCGAGACCAGGTGCGTGCGGCCGCCCTTGCCCTGGCGTCCTTCGAAGTTGCGGTTGGAGGTGGAGGCGCTCCGCTCGCCCGGCGCCAGTTGGTCGGGGTTCATGCCCAGACACATCGAGCACCCCGCGCCTCGCCATTCGGCCCCGGCGTCCTTGAAGATCACGTCCAGGCCCTCGGACTCGGCCTGCAGCCGGACCCGGCCGGAGCCCGGTACGACGAGCATCCGGGTGCCCTCGGCAACCTTCCGCCCGGCCAGCACGCCGGCGGCCGCGCGCAGGTCCTCGATCCGGCCGTTCGTGCAGGAGCCGAGGAAGACGGTGTCGACCTTGACCTCGCGCAGCGGCGTACCGGCGGTGAGGCCCATGTATTCCAGGGCCCGCTCGGCCGCGACCTTGTCGTTCTCGTTCTCGAAGTCGTCCGGCGAGGGGACGTTCGCCGACAGCGGCACGCCCTGGCCCGGGTTGGTTCCCCAGGTGACGAACGGCGCGATGTCCTCGGCCCGCAGGACGACCTCGCGGTCGAAGTCGGCGTCCTCGTCGGTGGCGAGGCTCTTCCAGTACTCGACCGCGGCCTCCCAGTCGACACCCTGCGGAGCGTGCGGCTTGTCCTTCAGGTACGCGAAGGTGGTCTCGTCCGGCGCGATCATGCCGGCCTTGGCACCCCACTCGATCGACATGTTGCAGATCGTCATCCGGGCTTCCATCGTCAGCGCGCGGATCGCCTCACCGCGGTACTCCACGATGTAGCCCTGGCCGCCGCCGGTGCCGACCTGCGCGATCAACGCGAGCACCAGATCCTTGGCCGAGACGCCGTCGGGCAGGACGCCGTCGACGGTGACCGCCATCGTCTTCGGGCGGGCCTGCATCAGGGTCTGGGTGGCGAGCACGTGCTCGACCTCGCTGGTCCCGATGCCGAAGGCGATCGCACCGAACGCACCGTGGGTGGAGGTGTGGCTGTCACCGCAGACCACGGTCATGCCGGGCTGGGTCAGGCCGAGCTGCGGGCCGATGACGTGCACGACGCCCTGGTCCGGGTCGCCGAGGGTGTGGATGCGGATGCCGAAGTCCTCGGCGTTCTTGCGCAGCGTGTCCACCTGCGTGCGCGAGACCGGGTCGGCGATCGGCTTGTCGACGTCGAAGGTCGGGACGTTGTGGTCCTCGGTCGCGATCGTCAGGTCCGGGCGGCGCACCTGGCGGCCGGCCAGCCGGAGTCCGTCGAACGCCTGCGGACTGGTCACCTCGTGCACCAGGTGGAGGTCGATGTAGAGGAGGTCGGGCTCTCCGTCGGCATGGCGCACGACATGCGCATCCCAGACCTTTTCCGACAACGTCCGACCCATCAGACTTCTCCTTTAGGTTTGCAAAGTGTTCGACTCAGTCGCCATACCACCCTCACAGTGCTCCGGTGGTGTCCGATTTTGCGACTTGCGTTCCACGATTCGAGACGGCAATATCGTCTCATGGACAACTCTAGCGGAGTCGGCGTTCTCGACAAAGCAGCCCTCGTTCTGTCCGCGCTCGAGTCCGGACCGGCGACCCTGGCCGGCCTGGTGGCAGCCACGGGACTGGCCCGGCCGACGGCTCACCGGCTCGCGGTGGCCCTCGAGCACCACCGGTTGGTGGGGCGCGACATGCAGGGACGCTTCGTGCTCGGACCGCGACTGAGCGAGTTGGCCTCCGCGGCCGGCGAGGACCGCCTGCTGGCGACCGCCGGCCCGGTCCTGGCCCGGCTGCGTGACATCACCGGCGAATCGGCCCAACTCTTCCGCCGCCAAGGTGAGTACCGCGTCTGCGTCGCCGCCGCCGAGCGTCCCTCCGGCCTTCGCGACACCGTGCCGGTCGGCAGCCAGCTCACGATGGCAGCGGGCTCGGCCGCGCAAATACTGCTGGCCTGGGAGGACCCGGAGCGGATGCACCGCGGCCTTCACAACGCCACCTTCAACGCGGCAGCCCTGGCCGGCGTACGCCGTCGCGGCTGGGCACATTCGGTCGGCGAACGCGAGCAGGGCGTCGCCTCGGTCTCGGCTCCGGTGCGCTCCCCCTCCGGCAAGGTGATCGCCGCGGTCTCCGTCTCCGGCCCGATCGAGCGCCTCTCCCGCCAGCCCGGCCGGATGCACGCGCCCGCCGTGATGGCCGCCGCCGAACGCCTCTCCGAAGCCCTCCGCCGCGCCTCGGAATAGCCCGCGCAATAGAAGGGCCCGCCATACACCCGGCGGGCCTTTCTTTTACCCGACAGAAACAGTGGGCAGGCGGGCTGGACGCCGGGCCTAGAGTGGGGCTGTGGTGTTGCGAGTCGTCTTTGCGGATGACAACTTTCTCGTGCGCGAAGGCATCTCCGCACTACTCAGCGAGGCCGAAGAGGTCGAACTCGTCGACGTGGTCACTGATCCGGCGGCACTGCTGGAATCCGTTGCCCTGCACCGGCCGGACGCCGTACTCACCGACATCCGGATGCCGCCGACCTTCACGACCGAAGGCATCGACGCCGCCAAACGGATCCGGGCCGATCATCCGGCGATCGGAGTCGTCGTGTTGTCCCAGTACGTCGAGGAGGACTACGCGTTCGACCTGCTGTCCGAGGGCGTCGCCGGCCTCGGGTATCTGCTGAAGGAACGGGTATCGCAGCGAGACGAACTGGTCCGGGCCCTGTACGACGTCGCGCGCGGCGGCTCCGTCCTCGATCCCAGGGTTGTCGAGGGCCTGCTCGCGCGCAAGGCGCAGGAGTCGCTGTCACCCTTGCCCGGTCTGACCGATCGCGAGCGCGAGGTGCTCCAGGAACTCGCCGCCGGCCGCAGCAACGAAGCCACGGCCAAAGCGCTCTTCATGAGCACGCGCGCCGTGGAGAAGCACATCAGTTCGCTCTTCCAGAAACTCGGCCTGACCGATGAGTCCGACGTCAACCGTCGCGTGATGGCAGTCCTCGCCTTCCTCGAAGCCACCGGTGGACCGGCCGGCCGGTGACGACGGTGGGGTCAGCCGCACCGCTCCAGGTGGACAGCACCATGTCGCCGCCGGTGACTTATCCCCCACGATGGTTGTCAGGAGGTGAACAAGTGGCCGAGGTACGCGTTCTGATCGTGGATGACCAGGAGCAGTTCCGCCGCGCGATCGCCGCCGTCGTGGCGGAGACGGACGGTTTCGCCGTCGTCGCGTCCACCGCGTCCGGCGAGGAGGCGCTGCTCGCAGTCGCCAGGCTGCGCCCGAACCTCGTGCTGATGGACGTCAACCTGCCCGGCATCGACGGTATAGAGGCCACCCGACGGATCACCGGGGACCCCGACCCACCGGTCGTCATACTGCTCTCGACCTACGACCAGGACGAGTTCGACGTCTCCACCTGCGGAGCTGCTATGTACCTGGCCAAGGCCGCGTTCGGCCCGGACCAACTCACAGCCGCGTGGGCCTCCGCCACGACTCAGCCGACCCACCCCGTAGCGCCGACCAACCCGGCTACACCGCCACCGGCTCCGGCTCGCCGGCACCGACCGGAATGCTGACGGACAACAGGCCCTTGTCATCAAGCCACGGCCGTCCGCCTGCCGCCTCAACCCGATCCACGATCGCCTGTACGTCGATCTGGTCGCGGGCGAAGCCACGGATCTGCACGACCAGCTCCTCCGCCACGATCTGCAGGTCGATCCGGGCGGCTGCGGATCCGGCGCGCAAGGCCTCGACACAGCAGAAGTAGACCGCCGCCTCGACCCTGGCCGGGAACCGCCGGTCAGCCGGCGTCTCGACATGAAGGGTGGCATCCAGGCCGTTCCTCGCCAGGTGCGACCTCAGCGCGCGGGAGAGACCGGTCCGGGCCAGCTGGGTGGGAAACACCCCGCGGGTCAGTTCCCGCAACGACTCGAGTGCGGCGTTCGTCTCGTCCACGAGTTGCTCGAGCTCGCTCGTCGCAGCGATCCCCGATCTGGCCACGCTGAGGCCACTCAACCGCTCCGGTATCGACTCGAGCTGCAGCAGCACGTCCCGCGAGATCGCGGACTCCAACTGGCAGCGAGCGGCGTCGTCGGCCGCGATGATCCTTCGCCGGGACTCGGCGAGCGCTTCGGTGGTGCGATCGAGGGCGGCCACGTGCGCTGCCAGCTCGGACTCCATCGCAGCGTTGCGGAACGCCAGCGCGGTCTGGTCGGCCAGATCCTGCAGCAGTTGTTCGTCCGCGGCCCGGAGTCCGCGCCCCTTCGGCATCGTGACGCCGATGCTGCCGAGGGTGTCGCCATCCTGGCGGACGAGCACCTGGTACTCCGGTGTTCCGTCGGCGGGGCCAGGCCAGACATCGGAGATTCCCACCGAGCCGGGAACCTGCAGGACCGCCGTCGAGGATCGGGCAGACACCGCGCGCGCAGCCGCTTCTGCGACAGCCGGCAGCAGCGATCTCGGCGACGGGGTCTCCGCGAGGCGACGGCTGAAGTCCGACAGCGCCTCGTAAGGCAGTGCCCTGGCCCCGTAGGCGAGCCGGTTCGCGAACCGGACGACCTGCCGGCGGAGCGGCTGGAACGCGAGGGCGACCAGCGAGGTGGCGAGCAGCGACAGCCAGAATCCGCTCGTCCGCGTGTTGACGAGGGCTGCGACCGCCAGCACCAGGCCGGCGTAGCCGATGCCGGCGAAGATGGTGCCCAAGGCAAGGACAACGGCCCGGTTGATGATCAGGTCAATGTCGAACAGCCGGTAGCGCAGCACTGCGATGGCGAACAGCAGCGGCAGGCAGAAGTAGGAGACGAACAGGGGGAGGCTCGCGATCCAGGTCTGCTGCCCACCGTTGAACAGCTGGACGACGATCAGGTAGACGAAGCTCAGCGCGACGAACACCGCCCCCACGGCGATCAGCCGCAATTGCTGCCGCTGCTCGCCCTGACTACGACGCAGCCGACGGACCATGGACACCATGGCGGCGACCAGGCCGCCGGCGATGAGAGGTAAACCGAACAGGGAGAGCAGACTGCCGAGCGGCCCGACGGCATGGCTGTCGATGTCGAACTCGGTTGGCGACAGGGTGAGCAGGGTCGCGGCGTACGAGCCGTACCCCACCAACGCCACAACGGCCGCAGCGCGCCAGCGACGGGACAGAAGGTGGCCGTCCGGCGCAATCAGGAACACGATGGCCAACCCGGCGAGTGAGAGCTGTCCGCCGAGCAGGGCGGAGATCCAGCCCGCCACCCCGCCCAGGCTCCGCGATCCAGGCCCGTCGGCCGTCACCACCCAAACGCTGTAGGCCTCGGTCAGCAACGAGATCGAGGCGAGGAAACCGGTCAGACAGAGCAGCCAGCCGATCGGGTGGCGCGCCCATCGCGCCACGATCAGCGCGCCCATCGCCGCGCACCCCACGACCGCGCCGGTGACGAACGGGAAACCGTGCACGGCGACGGCCTCCTCGGACAGCAGCGGCCGGTAGGCCGAGGTCACCCAGACGTCTGCGCCGGCGATCAGCAAGGTGAGCGCCGTCAGCACCCAAGCCACGCGCGCGTACATCTCAGGTTCCCTGCCGGCGGACACCGGGCAGCCTCGCTGCTACCAGCGTGCCGCGCGACGGTGTCGTCTCGATCGTCAGCGTTCCGCCGGCCGACTCGACCCGGTCACGCATGTTGACCAGACCGGCGCCCGCATGCGCCGCCCCGAGATCGAACCCGGCACCGTCGTCCTGGACGAGCACCTCCAGGACGCCGGGACCGCCCCGCAGCTCCACGCGGATCGCCTTCGCCGAGGAGTGCTTGGCCGAGTTCTGCAGCGCCTCCAGTGCGCAGAAGTACGCCGCGGCCTCGACGCCGGCCGGGTATCGGCCCAGGTCAACCGCGACCAGTTCGGCCGTGAGAGGGCTCCGGGAGATCTCCGTCCGCAGCGCGCCCGCCAGCCCTTCGTCGACGAGCAAGCTCGGGTAGATGCCCCGCGAGAGGCTGGTGATCGTCTCGATGGTCACGGTGGCCGCCTTGCACTGCTCCGCGACCAGTCGATCCGCCCGTTCAGGCGACCGTTCGGCCAGGGTGTGGGCGAGCCTAAGATTCACTGCCAGCGCGACAAGATGCTGTTGGGCGCCGTCGTGGATGTCGCGCTCCAGCCGTCTCCGCTCGGCGTCCTGCGCGTCGACGAGTCGTTGCCGGGATATCCGCAGCTCCTCCGCCAAGGCGGACAGCTCCGCGAGGCGATGCACGAGTTCGGCCCGCAACCGGGCGCCTCGCAGTACGAGCCCGGCCTGATTCGCCAGGCCTGCGAAGAGCCGTACCTCGACGGGAGTGAGCGGCACGTTCTCGTGTTCCTGAACGGCCAGGACACCCAGCAGCTCCCCGCCCTGGCGCACCGGGAGCTCCCGCCGGCCGGGCAGATCGCCGAGTGCGGCCGATCTGTCGGCAGCCGGCGGCCAGGTTGCGGCGAGCCGCAACTGGCCGTCCACCATCAGCCACACCTGCGCTGCCTTCGCGCCCGTCCCCTCGGCCAGTACTTCGGCCATTCGAGCCGGCAGGTCATCTGTCGAGTGACTGCCGGTCACAGCTGGTGAGAATCGGCTCAAGACCTCGTACGGCGACCGCGAGCCTCCGTGCACCAGCCGCGACATGGTGACCGCGAGCCATGACTGCACCCGCCCGAAGGCCAGGGCGACCACCGCAGTGGCCAGCACCGAGAGTCCTGCGTGCGGCGACGACGTGTGGCCGATGAGCGCCCCGCCGCCCAGGACGATGAGGACGTAGACCAGCACCACGAACACCGCGAGCCCGCCCAACACCAGCAGAGCAGCGAGTTGTTCACGGCCGGTCCGCCGTCGCCCCCACAACCTCACGTCTGCAGTCTGCGCCCACCCACGCCGGTATGGGAGTGCCCGAACCCTCTGGGTGGGGTCAGCCGCACGATCGTCCGCTGATTGCACACGGCCAGCGCCCGGATGCCGTGCGCCCAGCCCGATGGGAGCGAGCAGCCGGAACGCCTTAGCTGGGATCACACCGCTCGACCGGGGGGTCGAACCCAGGCAAACCGAAACCAGGCACAGGGAGAATCACACATGTCTGCCACCACCAGCATGACCGGCAGCACCACCGCTCCGACCACAGCTGCGGCTCGGGCCGAGGGCGTCAGCAAGTTCTACGGCACCGGCGACGCAACCGTCGCCGCGCTCAAAGATGTTCACGTCAGCCTCGAGGCCGGCCAGTTCACCGCGATCATGGGCCCGTCCGGCTCGGGCAAGTCGACGCTGCTGCACATGCTCGCCGGCCTCGACCGGCCGTCGTCGGGCGAGGTCTACCTCGGGGACACCCAGATCAGCTCGCTCAACGACAAGGCGCTCACGCTGCTACGCCGGGATCAGATCGGGTTCATCTTCCAGTCGTTCAACCTGCTCCCGACGATGAGCGCAGCGGAGAACATCGTGCTGCCGATCCGCATCGCCGGCCGCAAACCGGACGAGCTCTGGGTCAACTCGATCGTCGACAAGCTCGGGCTCGCCGACCGGCTGACCCATCGCCCCACCGAACTGTCCGGTGGGCAACAGCAACGAGTGGCCGCGGCCCGCGCCCTGGCCTCGCGCCCACAGATCGTCTTCGCGGACGAGCCCACCGGCGCGCTCGACTCGGCATCGGGCACCGAGCTGCTCGGCTTCCTGCGCAAGGCGGTCAAGGAGCTCGGCCAGACGGTCGTCATGGTCACCCACGACCCGACGGCAGCCAGCTACGCCGACCGGGTCCTGTTCCTGGCCGATGGGCACGTCGTCGACGAGATGTTCGAGCCGACTGCCGACGCCGTTCTCGACTTCATGAAGCACCTAGGAGCCTGAGCCATGTTCACCGCAACTCTCCGCGGCATGCTCGCACACAAGGTGCGACTCGCCCTGACCGTAGCCTCGATCGCGCTCGGGGTCGCGTTCCTGGCCGGCACTCTTGTCCTGACCGACACCATGCACCTGGCTTTCGACCAGCTGTTCGGCAAGCTCTCCGCCGGCACCGACGCGGTCGTCCGCACCGAGGCCGCCTACAGCCAGTCCCAGGGCATCAGCACCAGCCGGGCGCCCATCCCCGCCTCCGTCCTCAATCAAGTACGCAAGGCCGACGGCGTCCGAACCGCCGAAGGCGCGGTGAGCGGCTACGCGCTGCTGACCGACAACGGCGGTAAGGCCGTGCTGACCAGCGGTGGAGCTCCCACCATGGGCTACAGCCTGCCGGCAGACCCGGCGCTGCGCGGCGACGTCAAGCTCCTCAGCGGCAGCGCGCCTTCGGGACCGCGTCAGGTGGCGATCGACGCCACCAGCGCCGAGGAACACCACATCGCGCTCGGCTCCAAGATCAAGGTGTTGTTCCGTGGCCCGACGCAGGAGTTCACTGTGGTCGGCACTGTCGGCTTCGGCGGGGAGAAGAACCTCGGCGGTACGACCGGGGCGTACTTCGACTCCGCCACCGCCCAGCAGGTGCTAGGAGCGCCGGGCTTCTTCGACGCGATCAACGCCAGCGCCGACGCCGGGGTGAAGCCGGCCGAGCTCGTGCAGCGGATCAACGCGGTCCTGCCCGACGGAGTGGAGGCAGTCACCGGCGCGACCGTGGTGAAGGAGTCCGCGGACGCGGTGAACGAGGACCTCAAGTTCGTCACCGTCCTGTTCATGATCTTCGCCGGGATCGCCTTGTTCGTCGGTTCCTTCATCATCTGGAACACGTTCACCATGACAATCACCCAGCGGTCCCGCGAGATCGCCCTGCTGCGGGCCATCGGCGCCACCCGGCGCCAGGTGAACCGGAGTCTGATCGTCGAGGCGCTGCTGCTCGGCGCCCTCGCCTCAGCGGTGGGTATCGGTCTGGGTCTGCTCGTCGCCAAGGGGCTCAAGGTGCTGATGGATCTGGTCGGCTTCAGCCTGCCCAGTACGTCGATGCAGGTGGAGCCCCGCACCATCTGGGTATCCCTCCTGGTCGGCACATTGGTCACCGTCGTGGCGGCCCTCGTCCCGGCGTACCGGGCCACCAAGGTGCTGCCGGTGGAGGCTCTGCGTGAGGCAGTGCCTGGCTCCGGAAACCCGACGAAGAAGCGCATCATCGCCGGTGGCATCGTGACCAGCCTCGGCCTGGCCGGGCTGTTCTCGACCCTGTACGGCGACCTGAGCATGAAGCTGTTCGGCCCCAGCCTGCTGGCCATCATCGTCGGCGTCCTGATGCTGCTGCCAGCTGCAGCCCGACCGCTCGCATCGCTGATCGGCGTACCGCTGCGACTGCGCGGCATGCCCGGCGAACTGGCCAGGCAGAACGCGATGCGCAACCCCCGCCGTACGTCGTCCACGGCTGCCGCCCTGATGGTCGGACTGACGCTGGTCGTCAGCATGGGCGTGTTCGCCTCCTCGCTGAAGGCCTCGTTCGGCGACGTCATCGCGGACTCGGTCAATGCCGAGCTGTTCGTGACTCCTTCGAGCACCCAGGGCCCAGGCTTCAGCCCCGAGGTCATCAACGTGGTCAAGGGGGTCCCCGGTGTCGGTGCGGTGGCTGCCAGCGGCTGGGGCGAGGCACGCTTCGACGGAGCGGACTCGAGCTACTCCGCCGTCGACCCGGCGACCGCGGCGGAAGGGCTGAACCTCCGGCTGTCAGCCGGCTCTGTCGCGGCACTCGGCACCAACGGAGTCGTGGTGGCGCAGTCCGCCGCTACCTCCCACGGGTGGAAGGTCGGCACCGTCATCCACAGCGAGTTCGCTGAGACGGGCAAGCACGACCTGCGCGTCGTCGGCATCTACAACAGCAAGGGCTGGATCGGCGACAACTTCATCATCAGCATCGCTGCCCAGACGGCCGCCTCCGGTCAGCAGCTGACCGCCTCTGGCCTGGTCAAGCTGGCACCGGGCGCTGACCGGTCGACGGTGCAACGGGCCATCACCGCGGCCCTGGCCAACCACCCCGACGCGAAGGTGCTCGACCGCAAGGGGTTCGAGAAGGAGGCCAGCGGCTTCATCGACAAGCTGCTCACCTTCGTCACGGTGATGCTGTTGCTGGCGGTCCTGATCGCTCTGCTGGGCATCGTCAACACCCTGGTGCTGTCGGTCTACGAGCGGACCCGTGAGCTGGGCCTGCTCCGAGCGGTCGGCATGACGCGGGCTCAGGTCAGGGCGATGGTGCGCTGGGAGTCCGTGGTGATCTCCCTGATCGGCGCGCTGGCCGGCGCGGCCCTCGGCATCGGCTTGGGTCTCGCACTCTCCCAGGCACTCGCTGACGAAGGCATCAAGGCCATCTCGATCCCGGGCGTGCAGGTGACGCTCTACGTGGTGCTGGCCGCAGTGGCCGGTGTGCTGGCGGCCATCGGGCCGGCCAGGTCTGCCGCCAAGGTCGACGTGTTGAAGGCGGTGGTCGCGGACTGACCTCCGCTCCGAATAAGTCCGAACGCAACACGGCCTTCGTCCGTAACCACCCGGTACGGACGGAGGCCGCTGTTGGTGTCAGCCATAGCGCGGGTCAGCGACCGGCTCCGGTCGCCAGACGATCGTGTAAGTCATGCTGGGTCTGAGTTGTCCATCTCCAGCATCGCGACCACTTCAGCGTGCGGGATCCAACGGCCACCCTTCGCCTTGATCGCTTCGGCCTCAGCGATGTCAGCCTCGTCCGCCGCCCGCTGGAGCTCTTGGAACTCTGCGAGCGGAACGATGACAGCGATCGTTGTGTCGTCGTCAGTCAGGTTGACCTGCTCGTGCCTGCGGCTGGCCTGAGTGACGAGTTCCTCCAGCTCGGCCGGGCCCTGCGCCAACGAGTAGCTTTCGCTCATGGGAAGACTGTAGCGACCGCACCCCCGAAAACCGGCAGATGCGGGGATCTGTGGATAACGCGGAGCGCCCCTCACCGGTAGGTGAGGGGCGCTCCGGCTCTGGTAGCCCCGACGGGATTCGAACCCGCGCTACCGCCTTGAGAGGGCGGCGTGCTAGGCCGCTACACAACGGGGCCAGAGGGTTGTTGCTCGGTCCTTGCGGACCAGGCAACGAGGATGAACTCTACCGATTTCCACCGGTGCGGTCCAATCGCTCGCTGGGGTACTAGGACTCGAACCTAGACTAACTGAACCAGAATCAGACGGGCTGCCAATTACCCCATACCCCAAGGCATTTCTCTGCGATTGTGAGTTTGTTTCCGCCCTCACAACCTGGCCCGCTGAGCCTACCCGAGCAAGGTGCCAGACACCAAAACGGGGTGCGGCTCACCGGCTGTCACTCCCGTCACACCAGCCTCGTCCCCGGACCCACACCGGGCCCCGGCGGAACCACCAGCGGCAGGTCGCAGGTCGTCTGCAACCGCTGCTTACGGGCCAGCAGCAACGCGACCGCCCCGAAGGCGGCGAACTTCGCCACATCGAGCGCCACCAGCGACCAGGGCGCGTCCTTGGCCCCAAGGCTGGCGCCGACGGAATTGGTCAACGCCGCGAACACGAAGGTCACCACGTTGTTCGCCGCGTGCGCCGCGATCGACGCCTCCAGCCCACCGGTCCGGATGACGAGGAACCCGGCCACGAGGCCGAACGCGAACCTGTCCAGGAACAACGCCGGGCTCTGCCACGGCCAGATCCCGTGCGCCATGGTGAACAGCACCGTGGTCGCCAGCACCGCGGCCAGCGGGCTGCGCACGAAAGTGCCGACGGCCTGCATCAGGTAGCCGCGGAAGAAGTACTCCTCCCCCGCGGCCTGGAACGTCGAGGTCAGCAAGGTCACCGCGATCACGGCCGCCGCGTCCTTAGCGACCCCGCCCCCCGAGCCGAGCACGTCCACACCGAACGCCTGGACGATCCCGATCATCACCAGCTCTAGCGCCAGCGCGGCCGCCGCGAACCACGCCAGCGCCCGCCAGCGGATCTTGCCGACCACAGACGAGAGCAACCCGGGCGTCTGGTGGTTCAGCCTCGTCGCGACCAGCATGCTCAGCGGGATCAGCACGATCAGCGACAGGTTCGTGGCGAGCAGCCCCAGCCACGAGACCGTCCCCTCGGGGTCCTTCCGGATCCCCATCTGGATCGTCAGGATCACCAAGCTCGCGAAGATCCACCCGGCGAAGATGGCGAACGCGCCGAGCACGACGGTCCACCCCTGCGTCACCGGGGTCCGCAGCAACCGGTGGTACGGCTGCGGACCGGCGTCGCGTACGTCGGCGGTGGACCCGGGGCGGGGCGTCGCGTCGTACGACATCTGGTCAGTCCGTCGACAGCGAGGCGCGGGCGCGCTCCAGCCTGCTGAGCGAGCGCTCCCGGCCGAGCAGTTCCAGCGACTCGAACAACGGCGGCGAGATCCGCCGCCCCGAGATCGCCACCCGGACCGGGCCGAACGCGTTCTTCGGCTTCAGCCCGAGCCCGTCGATCAGCGACTCACGCAGCGCGGCCTCGATCGCCTCGGTCTTCCACTCACTGAGCCCCTCGAGCGCCTTCGAGGTCGCCTCCAGTACGGCGGCGGCGTCCCCGGTCAGCACCTTCGCGGCCGAGTCGGGGTCGATCGAGAAAGCGGACTCGTCGACGAACAGGAAGCCGAGCATCTCGACCGACTCCGAGAGCGTGTTCATCCGCTCCTGCACCAGCGGCACCGCCGCCTGGAGGACGGAAAGCTGCTCCGCGGACGGCTCGGCCGGCAGCAGCCCGGCCTTGGCCAGGTAGGGGATCACGCGTTTGGCGAACTCGTCGGGAGCCAGCAGACGCATGTGCGACGCGTTGATCGCCTCGGCCTTCTTCGGGTCGAACCGGGCCGCGTTCGCATTCACCTTGCGGATGTCGAACGCCTTGATCATCTCGTCCATGGTGAAGACGTCACGGTCGTCCGCGATCGACCAGCCGAGCAGGGCCAGGTAGTTCAGCAGGCCCTCGGGCAGGAACCCGCGCTGCATGTACTCGTCGAGACCGGAGCTCGGGTCGCGCTTCGACAGCTTCTTGTTGCCCTCGCCCATCACGAACGGCAGGTGCCCGAACAGCGGCGTACGCCCATTGCCGACGCCGATCTCCGCCAGCGCCTCATACAGCGCGATCTGCCGGGGCGTCGAGGACAGCAGGTCCTCGCCACGCAGCACGTGGGTGATCTCCATCAGGGCGTCGTCCACCGGGTTCACCAGTGGGTAGAGCGGGTGACCGTTGGCTCGGACCAGCACGTAGTCGCCCAGGTTCTCGGGCAGGAACGTGATCTCCCCTCGGACCAGGTCGTTGAACCTGATGGGCCGGTCCGGCATTCGGAGGCGAACCACCGGCCGGCGGCCCTCGTCGACGTACGCCTGCACCTGCTCAGCGGTCAGCGCGCGGCAGTGGCCGTCGTACCCACTGTGCTGGCCGGCAGAGCGAGCGGCCTCGCGGCGCTGGTCGAGCTCTTCCTGCGAGCAGTAGCAGTAGTACGCCTTGCCCGCTGCCAGCAGCCTCTCGACCACGTCGCGGTAGATGTCGAGCCGCTCGGACTGCAGGTACGGACCGTACTCGCCGCCGACCTCGGGTCCCTCGTCCCAGTCGATGCCCAGCCAGTGCAGCGAATCGAGGGTGTACTGCAGCGCCTCGGGGCTGTTACGGGCGGTGTCGGTGTCCTCGATCCGGAGCACCAGCTTGCCACCGAAGTGGCGGGCGAATGCCCAGTTGAACAGGGCGCTCCGGATGTTGCCGACATGCATGTTGCCCGTCGGTGACGGTGGGAAGCGCACTCGCACCTGGCTCGGTTCCAAGGTGCCCAGGACGCTGACGGCACCGTCGTCGGTCGGGGCAGGCCTGTCAGTCACGCACGATCACCTTGTTCGTCAGAGTTCCGAGTCCTTCGATGCTGATCGCGACCTCGTCGCCGGGCAGCATCGGGCCGACTCCCGCGGGGGTGCCGGTGAGCACCACGTCGCCGGGCAGCAGCGTGGTGAAAGAGGTGATGTAGGCCAGCACCTCCGGGATGTCGAAGATGAACTGCGAGGTCCGTCCGTTCTGCTTCTCCTCGCCGTTCAGCGTCGTGGTGACCTGTACGTCGGAGACGTCCAGCTCGGTGCTGATCCACGGGCCCAGCGGGCAGAACGTGTCATACCCCTTAGCGCGTGCCCACTGACCGTCGGTCTTCTGCAGGTCCCGCGCGGTCACGTCGTTGGCGATCGTGTACCCGAAGATGACCTCCTGCACGCGTTCCTTCGGCAGATCGCGGCAGATCCGTCCGATCACGATCGCCAGCTCGCCCTCGAAGTGCAGGTCGTTGGTCTGCTCGGGGTAGACGATGCCGTCCCGCGGGCCGATCACCGAGGTGTTCGGCTTCAGGAAGATCAGCGGCTCCTTCGGCACCTCGTTGCCCAGCTCCTCCGCGTGCGCGAGGTAGTTCCGTCCGACGCAGACCACCTTGCTGCGCGGGATCACCGGAGCCAGCAGCCGGACGTCCGCCAGTTGCAGCTGCTCGCCGGTGAACTGGACGGGCCGGTACAACGGGTCCGAGTCGAGGACGGCGACTGTGCCGACGAGCCCCTCGGGGTCGTCGGTCTCGACGACGCCGTACTTCGGCTCGTCGTCCACGGAGAATCTGGCGATACGCACTTCAGGCCTTTGCTCAAGGTAGGGATGAACGGCCACGAGCCTACCGCCGCGCCGGAGTGAGACAGTTACATGGTGACGACTGACATCCGGCTCGCCCTGCCCGCCGAGTACGACGAGGTCGGCGAGCTGACCGCCGATGCCTACGCGAACGACGACTTCATCCCCGCGGGATCCGACTACGGGCAGACGCTGCGCTCGGCGGCGGACCGGGCGGCCAAGGCCGAGCTCTGGGTCGCGGCGAACGCCACGGAACTGCTCGGCACCGTCACCTACTGTGCGCCCGGCTCGGTCTATCGCGAGATCGGGCAGGACGACGAGGGCGAGTTCCGGATGCTCGGGGTCTCCCCGAAGGCGCGCGGCCTGGGCGTCGGGACGGCACTCAGCCGGCACTGCATCGACCGCTCGCGCGAGCTCGGCTTCAACCGGGTCGTGCTGTCCAGCGCCACCAATATGACCGCGGCCCACCGGATCTACGGGCGGCTCGGCTTCACCCGTCTCCCCGACCGCGACTGGTCCCCCCGTCCCGGCGTCGACCTGTTCGCCTTCTCCCTGGACCTGTGACCGTGATCGAAGCCCACCCTGGATCGGCAACCGTGGTCGAAGCCGATTCCCTGACGACCCTTCGACCCGCTGAGTGGGAGCCCTTGCAGGCTGCCCACGTTGCTCGCGTGGACCTGTTGCTTGCCGACCACCTGGACCGCCGTCGGCGCCGCGAACCACATCCGGTCGAGGACTTCCTCTTCACCTATTACCCGACCCGGCCCAACCAGCTCCGCGTCTGGCACCCCGGGCCCGGAATCCGGCTGCTCGGCGCCCCGCAGTACGAGGGAAAGCGCGGCTACCTGTACGCCGGGGGCGCGGCGCAGCTGGATCCGGACGAGATCGCGCGCCGGACCGAGTCGATCAGCTGGATCCGGGCGTTGCTGACGGCAACGGTCGGGCGTCCGGCACAGTTCGGCTGCTTCGGTCTGCACGAATGGGCGATGGTCTACCGGCAGCAGTCTGAGGAGGTCCGCCACTCGTGGCCGCTCCGGCTGGGAGCCGAGGGCACTGATCGGGTGGTCGAGTCGCACAAGATCGCCTGCTCCCACTTCGACGCCTTCCGGTTCTTCACCGAACCGGCTCGGCCATTGAACGTCCTGCAGCCCACCCGCGAGGCCCAGCCCGCGCTGGAACAGGGCGGTTGCCTCCACGCCAACATGGACCTCTACAAATGGGCCTCGAAGCTGATGCCGTTCACCCCCAGCTCCTTGGTGCTGGACTGCTTCGAGCTAGCGCGCGACATCCGGGCTCTCGACATGCGAGCGTCGCCGTACGACTTCGCGGACCTCGGCTACGACCCGATCCCGATCGAGACTGCTGCCGGCAAGGCGACGTACGCCGCAGCCCAGCGATCCTTCGCCGAAAGAGCGCGCCATCTCCGGGTACGCCTGGTGGACCTCTGCAACCAACTCCTTCCGCTCTGACCGCCGGCGCTCCAAGCGCTTGCATTCCCTGCCTGTACGGCGGCGCGGCGCGGCGACCGGCGGCTTGTTCAAGGTTGTCTATTAACCTTGAATAAGTGAGACTCGGAGTCATGGCGCGAGTGGAGTTGCATCGGTGGCCGGGGCATCCGGACGGATTCACCCGGGCTGAGCGGCTGGGCGGGTCGTACGAGTTGTACTTCCCGGACGGGTTGATCGGACGGCAGTTCGACCTGAGCGATGACGTGCTGGCGGCTTTGGAGGATGCGGCTGGAGATCTGGCCAGGCTTGATGCGACAGCCGCGGTGCTGACCAACAGTGAGGCGTTGGCGCGGTTGTTGTTGCGGGCCGAGGCTGTCGGGTCGTCGCAGATCGAGGGGCTGGTGGTGGGGGCGCGGCGGCTGTTGAAGGCCGAGGCGCTCAGGGACAACGCCCGCCATCACGACGTCACCGCGGAGGAAGTGCTCGGTGCGGTCGACGCGATGACCTGGGTGACCGAGTCTGTGCACGCCGGCGACAAGCTCGAGGTGGAGCATCTACTCGAGGCGCATCGGCGGCTGATGGCGCACTCGCCGGATCCGGAGTTCGGCGGCGAGGTGCGGCATCTGCAGAACTGGATCGGTGGCCGCTCCCCCGCCGAGGCGTACTATGTGCCGCCGCCGGCGCAGCTGGTCCCCGATCTGCTGGCGGATCTGATGGCGTTCGTGCGCGAGTCTGCCCTGCCGGTGCTGGCGAAAGCCGGGATCGCGCACGCGCAGTTCGAGACCATCCACCCCTTTGCCGATGGCAACGGTCGAACCGGCCGCGCGCTGATCCACCTGATCCTGCGGGCGGAGGGACTCGTCGAACGGACCGTCCCGCCGGTGTCGCTATCACTGGCCACGCACGCCACGCAGTACGTCGAAGCGCTGACGGCGTTCAGGTATACGGGCAAACCGACCAGTCCTCGTGCTCGCAGCGCGGCCAACGAGTGGCTCCTCATGTTTGCGACTGCCTGCACTCATGCAACGGCCGAGGCGGCTCGCTTCGAACGGACCGCCGCCGAGCTCAAGGCAACCTGGCGCGAACGGGCGACCCCGCTTCGAGCCGGTTCCGCGGTCGAACTGCTCATCGAGACCTTGCCTGCGGCTCCCGTGCTCACCCTCGCGGCCGCGGCCCGGCTGATCGGCAGATCACAGCAGGCCGCCAACCAGGCCCTCGCCCGGCTGGTCGAGGTCGGCGTGCTCCGCGAGATCACCGACGCCCGCAGGAACCGCGTCTACGAGGCGCCCGAGCTCATCGAGGCCTTCACCCTGCTCGAACGCCGCTTCGCCAGCCCGGCCGCGGATACCCGGATCGAGCCGCCTAGCAGACCGGTTCCGTCATTGCCGCGACCGACACACCGGTGAGTTGACTTCTACTCGATGCCCGAGGTTCAATTCGAACATACGTTCGAGCCGTGAATCAACGGGGAGTGTGAGGGACTGTGATGCCGGAGCCGTTCGACTGGGACATCCTGCAACGACCATCGGCGATGGCGATGGTGCGGGGTCAGCTCGGCTTCAGCTGGATGGTGTTGTCGGGGCGGCTCGCGGCGCTGACCGACGAGGAGTATTTCTGGCGGCCGAGCAGCGAGGCCCTGACCGTCGTACGCCGTCAGTACGCGGGACGGTTCAGGTCACTCGGCTCGGGTGAGTGGGTCGCCCAGTGGCCCGACGAGCCGGACCACCGGGGTCCACGGACGATCGCCTGGCTGATCGCCCACCTGACGGAGACCTTCTTCGAGCGCTGGGAGTGGACGTTCGGCGGGAAGCGGCAAGGGCGCGCGGACATCACCCTGCACGGCAACGCGAGCGACGCGGTGGCGTGGTTGGCGCACTGGGTCGACTCGTGGCAGGAGTCGATCGCGGCGCTCGACGAGGAGCAGGTGATGGCGGTCGGGCTGAGCCAGGCGACCGAGCTCGACGCGGCCGAGCCGTTCGGCCACGTGGTGCTCCGACTCAACCGGGAGCTCATCCACCACGGCTCCGAGATCATGACGCTGCAGGACCTCCATGCCCTGGCCGCCTGAGTCCCGAGCCCGGAGCGCAAGGTCAGGAGAAGGCTTTGGTGGCCAGGTCGTAGACCTGTTCGAAGGCGTTAGGCCGTCCGCAGACACAAGATGTGCGACCGCCGGGCCGAGCAGCTCGGCCTGGCCCCGATCTACGGCGAGACCCGCAACCCGTTCGGCTGGATGTCGGAGGTGATGGACCTGAAGAAGGAGAAGAACTTCTTCGAGACCCGCGTCATCGAGTACCAGTCCGGCGGCGGCCTCAGCTGGGACTGACGGACCCGGGAATGACCGGGCTCACCTGTGATCGACCGGTTTGGGACGGATCACCTCGCCGAGCGGTAGGTCGTCGAGGAAGACAAGCAACTCGGTGAGGGAGTCGTAGACCCGGGCGGCGCCGGCGGACTTGAGTTCGTCGGCGCCGAAACCGCCGGCCCGCAACGCCACACAGGGCACGTTGATTCGCTTCGCCGCCTCGCAGTCCCAGACCGAGTCGCCGATCATCACCGCGCGCCCGTCGTCGAATCCGTCGAGCGCGACCAGCAACAGTTGCGGATCGGGCTTCGTCGCCGGGGCGTCGTCGCCGCTGATCCAACGGTCCCCGATCTTCTCGAACCCGAGCATCTCCACGTAGTGCTCGACGTGCTCCCGGGCGCCTGAACTGGCCAGCACCAACCGATGACCGAGGTCCTTCACGGCGACCAGTACGTCGCGAGCTCCATCGAACGGCTCGACCTCCCCGAGCATCGGGTCGAACTCCTCCTTCCAGGCCGTCCGGACCTGGTCGCCGTACTGGGCCTCGACATGCTCGCCCGCCACGGCCGAGACCAGGCGGTCTCCACCCATGCCGATGGCCCGGTGGATCCGCCAGACCGGCACGGTCACGTCGTACCGACGGAAGGCGCGGAACCACGCGACGGCGTGGTGGTAGTTCGTGTCCACGAGCGTGCCGTCGATGTCGAAGAGAATCGTGTCGGTCATCTGAGCCAGGTACCCGATGGCCGCTGCTGGAATCGCGGTCCGGCGCAAGGGTGATGGCTCAGAGCCGGGCGTCGACCGCGGCCGGGGAGTAGACCTCGTCGACCACGAGGCGGGCCATACCCTGCAGGGCGGCACGTTCGGCGAGGCGGCCCGTCACGACTTCCAGGTGCCGGGTCGCCCGCGGCAGCGTCGCCTGATAGAGCACCTCGTGGACGCCGGTGACGAAGTGGTTGCCGGCCAGATCCCCCGCAATCATCAGCACCCCGGGGTTCAGCACGCTCACCACTGTCGCCAGCACCTCACCCACCCGCCGGCCGGCCTCACGCGCCAACCGCAAGGCGTCCGGCTGACCCGCCGCAAGCAACGCCCGTACGTCGGCGCCGGAGCGCGCGGTGACCCCCAGGTCGGTCAACGCGGCGGCGACTGCTCCACCACTCGCCACCGCGGCGAGACAGCCGAGCGAGCCGCACTGGCACTTCGCATCACCCGCATCCCGCACCCGGATGTGCCCGATATCCCCCGCTCCGCCGTCGATCCCGCGGAAGACCGAGTCGTCGATCACCACCCCGGCACCGATTCCTGTGGACACCTTCACCAGCACGAAGGCCGGACAGTCCGCAAATCCCGCCGCCTGCTCCCCCAGTGCCATCGCGTTCGCGTCGTTGTCCACCAGCACCGGCACGTCGAACCGCCGCCGCAGGTGATCCCGGATCGGGTACTCGTCCCAGCCCGGCATGATCGGCGGCCGGATCACCAGCCCGGTGTCGAACTCCACCGGCCCGGGCACCGACAACCCGATCCCGGCGACCTGGTCGACCGGCCGCCCGGCCTCCGCCAGCAGGGCACCGAACCAATCCCCCAGCGTGTCGAGCACCACCGAGGGCCCGTCCGCGACCACCAGCTCGCCCGACTTCTCCGCGACCAACGATCCGGCGAGGTCCAGCACAGCGGCACGGGCATGCCGGGTGTCCAGATCCGCGGTCAGCACGACGGCGTGGTCCGGGTCGAAGCGCAGTGCGGTCGGCGGCCGCCCACCGGTCGAGGCCGTCGAGCCGGCCTCACCCAACCAGCCACGGCGAAGCAACGGCTCGAGCCGCAGCCCAAGAGTTGAGCGGGACAGGCCGGTCAGCTGCTGCAACTCGCCCCGGGTCCCGGCCTGACCGCTCCGGACCAGTTGCAGCAGGTGACCCGCGGAAGTTGCCCCGTCAGCCCTTGTCTGCCCCACTCGTCAATCCCTCCGTCAGCAACCGCTCGGCGCCGTAGAACATGAGTACCACCGGCAGCGTCAGCACCACCGACCCAGCCATCAGCACAGTCTTCGGCACCTCGACCCCGTTCGCGAGCTGTTGCAGCCCGAGGGACACGGTCCAATGGTCCGGCTCCGCTGCCAGGAAGAGGAGCGCGAACAGAAACTCGTTCCACGCGATCATGAAAACGTACAGCCCGGTCGCCATCACCGACGGCGCCGCCAGCGGCAGCACGATCCGCCGTACGATCGACAGCCGGGACAGGCCGTCCAGCGCCGCGGCCTCCTCGACGCTGATCGGCACGGTGGTGAAGTAGCTGCGCAGCATGTAGATCGCCACCGGCACGGTCTGCGCGATGTAGACGATGACCAGCCCGACCAGGCTGCCCTGCAGCCCCGCCTTCGCGAACATCACGAACAGCGGTACGGCGAGCAGCGTCGCCGGGAACAGGTAGACCCCGAGGAAGAGCGCGCTGACCTTGCGCTGCCCGGTGAACCGCAACCGGCTGACCGCGTACGCGCCGGGGATCGCGACCAGCAGAGTCAGGATCACCGCGCCGATCGAGACCAGCGCCGAGTTCCGCAGCATCACCAGGAATCCTTGGCCGCCGTTCTCGACCGAGGTCAGCACGGACCGGTAGGAGTCGATGGTGAACTCGCTCGCGGTCACCCAGATCTGGCCCGGGTCCAGCAGCAGGTTGTCGATCGGCTTCACCGACAACAACAGCATGTAATAGAAGGGGAAGAGCGTCGCCACCACCAGGACGGCGATCACCACCCAGCGCATGATGCCGAAGAACTTCTCCTGGAACGCGGCCCTGCTCACGACTGCTCCTCCTGCACCCGACGGCCGAAGAACTTGAAGTAGAGGCCTAGCAGCACGATCAACACGACCGCGAGCACGACGGCCTGCGCCGACGCGAGCCCGACGTCGAACCGTGCCGTCAGGAAGCGATAGACCCGTACTGCGACCACGTCGGTGCCGGCGCCACCCCCGGTCAGCAGGTAGACGTCGTCGAACTTGTTGAACGTCATGATGAAGCGCAACACCGACAACAATGCGATCACCGGCAGCAACTGCGGCAGCAGGATGAACCTGAACCGCTGCCACGGTGTGGTCCCGTCCACTACCGCGGCCTCCTCGAGCACCGCCGGCACCGCCTGTAGCCGGGCCAGCAGGAAGAGGAACGCGAACGGGAAGTACCGCCAGGTCTCGAACGCGATCACGGTGAACAGCGCCATCGGGATCGGCACGCCCCAGACGTCATAGGAGCGCTGCGTCAGGAACGCGATCGGCCGGTCCCAGCCGAACACGTTCACGCCCCAGTGGTTCACCACCCCGAGGTCGGGACTGAGCAGGACCTGCCACACGAACGCGACGGCCACCACCGGAGCGACGTACGGCAGGAGCATCGCGCCACGGATCAGCGCGCGGCCGCGGAACGGCTTGCGCAGCGCGAGCGCGGCGATCAGGCCGACCGCGATCGAGCCGAGCGTCGAGCCGATCGTGTAGACGACCGTTGTCCACAGCGACGACCAGAAGCCGGGCGAGCTGAAGACCCGTTGGAAGTTGTGCAGAGTCCAGTTGCCCCACAGTCCCTGGCTCTGGATATCCACCAGCCGGACGTTCTGGAACGCCAGCACCACCGTCCAGAGGATCGGCAGCACCACGACGACCAGCACGATCACGAAGGTCGGTGAGACCAGCACCAGGCCGGCCCGGTTCTCCTGCCCGCGCAGGGTGTTCTTCCGCTGCGGCTTCTGAACCGGCGGCTCGGTGGCCGGCGGTCGTTCTGTCACGGTTGTCATTTCCGCCTCACCCGAGGGAATCCTGGATCGAGGTGACGTCGGCGGTCGCCTGCTGGGCGGCCTCGTCGGCTGTCACCTGTCCACTGGCCAGCGCGCTGATCGCCTTCGGCACCGGGAGTTCGCCGAGGGTCGCGCCGACCAGGGCACCCTGCCCCTCGGTGATACCCCAGCGCTGCATCTTGCCGAGCCCGTCCCGCAGTTCGTTGATCACGGGCGCGGAGTAGATGGACGCGAGCGGCTTGCGCGTGTCCACGCCGATGTCCGCCTTGTCCCAAGCCTTCTCGAACACGTCGGGCTCCGCGGCCGTGCCGCGGCGGACCGGGAACTTGCCTTCGGCAGCCATACCGAACCACTGCTCGTAGCCCTGATCCATCATGTACTCGATGAACTGCCGGGCGGCATCGGCTTTCGCCGTCTTGGTCACCGCCCAGCTGCCCACCTCGCCGAACTGCGCAGGCGCCTTGCCGTCCGGACCCTGGACCGCGGTGACCACGCCCGTGTTACGAGCCAGCCAGCCCTTGTCCTTCGCGCACTGCTCGCAGCTCGGCAATGCGTCCTCCCGCAGGCCCGCGAGCTCGTCCAGCAGGAACGAGGACCAGACGACCATCGCCGACTTGCCCGCGAAGTACGTCGCCCTGGTGGAGTCGACCGTCTGGGTGCCGGCCGCGGAGTACTTCGTGGCCAGGTCGCCGTAGAACCTGAACGTGTTTTGGCAAGCGGGGCTGTCGAGTGCGACCTTGCCGTCGGACCCGACCAGCTGGCAGCCGTTCGCGAGCGCGAGATGCTCGAAGCTCTGCTGAGTGAACGGGTCCGATGGATCGGTCGCCAGCGAGATCCCCTCGACTCCGCCCTTGTTCAGCGTCTGGGCCGCCTGCTGGATCGCGTCGTACGTCGTCGGCTCGGCCAACCCGGCCGCAGCGAACAGGTCCTTGCGGTAGAACAGCAACTGCGTCCAGCCGTCCGACGGTACTGCGAGCTGCTGGTCGCCGTTGCGGGTCAATTGGAGCGCCTGCGCATTGAACGTGTTCTCACCGAGATCGCCGACCACCTGCTTCGCGACATCCGGGTTGAGCAGGCCGTTGCTGGACATCTGCTGAACCGCGGCGAGCGGGACCGCGCCGATCACGTCGGGCAGCTTGCCGGCAGCCGCGGCGGCCATCACCAGCTGCGGCAGCTGCGGCTCGTCGACACCGACCAGCTTGACCTGGATGCCGGTGTCAGCGGTGAACTTCTGCAGGATCGCGCGGGTGGTCTCCAGTCGGCCGGAGACGTTCTCGAGCGACCACACCGTGATGCTGCGCTGGTCTGCGGCACCGGAGTCGTTGCCGCAGGACACGGCCAGACCGGAGATCACCAGGAGAGAGCTCAGTGTCGCGAGCGCCCTGATCCACCGGGAGCGTGACATACATCCTCCTCATCAGGCTTACATCACGCATAACATCAGGACTATTGTATTTTGACAAGACCTAAGTTCACCGTTCGTGGAGGTTCCCGTGGCTCGCGTCGTCCAATTCACCGCGCCCCGCCAGGCAGAGGTGGTGGAGTTCAAGCCCGAGGAGGTACCGCCCGGGCACATCAGAGTGAAGACGGCGTACTCCGGCATCTCTGCCGGCACCGAGCTGACCGCCTACCGCGGCACGAACCCGTACCTGACCAGGACCTGGGATCCCGACGCGCGGCTGTTCCGCGACTCCAGCGCCGGGGTCTCCTTCCCCGTCGTCGGCTGGGGCTACTCCGAGACCGGCGAGGTGACCGAACTCGGCGACGGCGTCGAGGGCTTGTCGGTCGGCGACCAGGTCTGGGGCATCTGGGGCCACCGCAGCGAAGCGATCGTCCCGGCCGAGAAGCTCATCGGCCACCAGCTCCCCGCCGGCGTGGATCTGGCCGCGGCGGCCTTCGCCCGGGTCGGCGCGATCGCGTTCAACGCGGTCCTGTCCGCTCGGATCAACCTCGGCGAACTGGTCGCGATCTTCGGCCAGGGCGTGATCGGGCTGCTCGCCACCCGGCTCGCCACCTTGAGCGGAGCCCGGGTGGTCACGGTCGACGCGGTCGAGTCGCGGCGCAAAGAGTCCCTCCGCTTTGGCGCAGTCGAATCCTTCGCACCCGGTACTGCGGCTGAGGCGATCCGTGGCCTGGGCAGAGCCGACACGGCGATCGAGCTCAGTGGCGTGTACGCCGCGCTGCACGAGGCGATCCGTTCCGTGGGGGTATCCGGCCGGGTGGTTGCCTCGGGCTTCTACCAGGGCGAGGGCGACGGCCTCCGGCTCGGCGAGGAGTTCCACCACAACCGGGTCGAGCTGGTCAGCTCGCAGATCGGCGGAGTACCGCCCGAGCTGGCCGGCCGGTGGTCGGTCGACCGCCTCCAGACCACCTTCCTCAGCCTCGTCGGCAAGGGCGCCGTCGACGTCGAACCACTGATCAGTCACCGCGTCCCGATCGAGGATGCGGCCGACGCCTACACCCTGCTCGACACGCGTCCTGGTGACGCCCTGCAGATCCTGCTGGAGTTCTGATGCCTGCTGGAATTTCGATGAAGATCGCATGCCAGGAGCAACTGTTGCCAGGGGGAACGTTGCAGCAGAAGTGGGACTTCGCCGTCGCGGCCGGCTACGACGCGATCGAGCTGCGCGGCAAGGGCGATCTCTCGTTCCGCGACCGACTGCCCGAGCTCCGCAAGGCCCAGGCGGACGGCGTGGTGATGCCGACCGTCTGTGTGGACATGCTGCACTTCTTCGGGGCGTTCGACCCTGACCAGCGCGCGGATGCCCTGGAGCAGCTGAAGTCCCAGCTCTCGGTGATCGCCGAGCTCGGCGGACTCGGCGCGCAGACGCCCGCGTCGTACGGGATGTTCTCCAGGCGGCTGCCTCCCTTCGAGCCGCCGCGCGACGAGGCGGGCGATCGCGAGGTGCTGCTGGACGGGCTCCGTCAGCTCGGTGAGCACGCGGCGTCCGAAGGGGTCGAGCTGTTCCTGGAGCCGCTCAACCGCTACGAGGACCACATGGTCAACCGGCTCGAGCAGGCCGCTGACCTGATTCGCGAGGTCGGACTGGACTCGGTCCGGATCGGCATCGACAGCTATCACATGAACATCGAGCAGGCCGATCCGCCCGGCTCGATCGTTGCCGCCGCCCCCTACATCGGTCACGTCCAGTTGAGCGACTCGAACCGGTTGCAGCCGGGCGCCGGGCACCTCGACTGGGCCGCGTTCCTCGGTGCGCTCGACGCGATCGGCTACGACCGGTACCTCGCGGTCGAGTGCCGGCTCAGTGGAGATCCGGTCGAGGCCGTTCGCTCGATCCCCTCCGTCGTCCGGCGGTATGTGTGACGGCATCGATCAGGCAACAGGCCGCCCGGGTCCTGCTCGGCAACTGGACCGGGCACTCGACCGTGCCGTCGCATTCGCTCTACCCGCATCAGTGGAGCTGGGACTCGGCGTTCATCGCGATCGGCCTGCGGCACCTGTCCCCGCGCCGCGCCCAGGTGGAGTTGGAGTCGTTGCTCGGCTCCCAGTGGGCCGACGGGCGGATCCCGCACATCAGCTTCTCCCCTGCCGTCGCCCGCGACGCCTACTTCCCCGGCCCCGACTTCTGGCAGGCCGTCACTCAGGGCGGCGTGGAGACCTCGGGCATCATCCAGCCGCCAGTGCACGCACTCGCCGCCTGGCTCACCCACCTCGCCGACTCCGACGAGTCGGTACGCCGGAACTTCCTGGCCCGGGTCTACCCGAAACTGGTCGCCTGGCACGCCTATCTCCGCGACCGCAGGGATCTGGGTGGACGCGGGCTGGTCGCGATCGTGCACCCGTGGGAGTCCGGGATGGACAACAGCCCGGCGTGGGATGCCGCGCTGGCACGGGTCGAGCCGGCGCCGCTGGAGTCCTTCACCCGGCGCGACACCGACCACGCGAGCGACTCCGACCGTCCGACCGACCTGGACTACGGGCGCTACGTCCAGCTCGCCGCGACCTACCGCGACCACGGCTACGACGACGGCCGGACGCCCTTCGCCTTCGCGCTGGAAGATCCGTGCTTCAACGCGTTGCTGATCGCCTCGGAACACGCGCTCGCCGAGATCGCTTCGGCGCTTTCGCTCGACCCGGTCCCGCACCTGAAGGCTGCTGCCGCGCTGACCTCATCCCTGAGCACCCTGTTCGCCGACGGCATCTTCGAAGCCCGCGACCTGGAGAGCGAACGATTGGTTGCTGCTGGCACCATCTCCGGGCTGGTACCGCTGATCGTGCCTGGCCTGGTGGAGGCCGAGGAGCTCTTGGCGACTGCGTGTGGGCCGCGGTTCCGGTTCGGTGAAGTGCGGATGGTGCCGAGCTACGACCTGACCGGGCCCGCGTTCGAGCCCGGCCGATACTGGCGTGGGCCCAGCTGGTTCAACACCGCCTGGCTGATCCACCGCGGTCTGGTAGGCCTCGGCCGTACGGATCTCGCCGCGACGCTGCGTACCGACGTACTGGAACTGGCCGCGACCACAGGATTCGCCGAGTACGTGGATCCCCACACCGGCGAGCCCCGCGGCGCCCGCGACTTCAGCTGGACAGCGGCGCTCGCCCTCGACCTCGAGCAGCCCTGACCGCCGCCGCGCCCGCCGCGCCGGCCGCGCCGGCCGCTGACGCGCTGCCCGCTACCCGTTGCGTCCGAAGACCCGCGGGTCCTGCCCCGCACCCCTTCGGACACAAGGACGCCAGCGCGACGCCCCCCACGCCGACGCGCTCCGCGCTACCCGCTGCGTCCGAAGACCCAGGGGTCCTGCCCCGCACCCCTTCGGACACAAGGCGCCAACACGACGCCCTCCACGCCGGCCGCTAACGCGCTGCCCGCTACCCGCTGCGTCCGAAGACCCAGGGGTCCTGCCCCGCACCCCTTCGGACACAAGGCGCCAACACGACGCCCCCCACGCCGGCCGCTAACGCGCTCCGCCCCACCCGCTGCGTCCGAAGACCCAGGGGTCCTGCCCCGCACCCCTTCGGACACAAGGCGCCAACACGACGCCCTCCACGCCGACGCGCTCCGCGCTACCCGTTGCGTCCGAAGACCCGCGGGTCCTGCCCCGCACCCCTTCGGACGCAAGGCGTCAACGCAAGGTGTCAGCGCGGAGCGTGGAGCACGAGCGCGGAGCGCGGCTGCGCTGGTTCGGACGGCGTGTGAGGGGTACCGCACGTCGGAGCCGTTCAGAGGAGGCAGGCATGGCCACGACCACCCGCACGGATGAGGACGTCGTCGCGCTGCTGGTCAGGCAACACGGTGAGATCCGGTCGCTGTTCATCACCCTCGAGGTCGCGACCGGCAAACTGCGGGAGGACACATTCCGCGATCTCGTCCGGCTGCTCGCCATCCACGAGACCGCCGAGGAGGAAATCGTCCACCCGGCCGTGCGGAAGGCATCCGGTGGTCAGGAGGTCGTCGAGGCGCGGCTCGCCGAGGAGCACTCGGCCAAGGAGATCCTCGCCGAGCTCGACGAGCTCGGCCCGGATGCCGAGGCCTTCGACGCGAAGCTGGCCCAGTTGCGCGAAGCAGTGGAGGCGCACGCCGAGCACGAGGAGCAGGAGGAGTTCCCTCGGCTGCGCGCGGAGTACGACGAGAAGAAGCTGCGCACCATGGCCAAGGCGGCCCGGGCGGCTGAGGCCATCGCCCCGACGCACCCGCACCCGGGCGTCGAGACCGCCGCGGAGAACCTGCTGCTCGGACCACCCGCGGCGATCATGGACCGCGCCCGGGACCTGATCCGCGAGGTCCTCCGGCGGTGACCTCGGGTTCGGCCAGCTGATGAGGCGATTGGTTCTGTGCGGCCGGGGTACCGCGCGCCCGACAGACGATCACCTGACCGGGGTGCGGCCAGCATTGGAGGAATGACATGAACGCCAAGGACGACGAGGACGTCATCGAGCTGTTGCTTCGGCAGCACCTCGAGATCCGCGGGCTCTTCACCGACCTGGAGACCGCGACGGGCGACGAACGGCGAGACACCTTCCGAAACCTGGTGCGACTGCTGGCCGTCCACGAGACCGCCGAAGAGGAGATCGTGCACCCAGCGGCCCGCAGCGGGGAGAACGGAAACGCTATCGTCGACGCCCGCCTGTCGGAGGAGCACGACGCAAAGGAGATGCTCTCGGAGCTGGACGACCTAGGCCCTGACGGCGAAGGCTTCGACACCCTGCTGAGGAAACTGCGCGACGCCGTACTGGCCCATGCCAGGCACGAGGAAGGCGAGGAGTTCCCACGGCTGCGGGCGATGTACGACCCCGAGCAGTTGCACACGATGGCGAAGGCCGCGCGAGTCGCCGAGGCGACAGCACCCACCCGGCCTCACCCGGGCGTCGAAACCGCTGCCGAGAACCTGCTGGCAGGACCGCCCGCCGCGATCATGGACCGCGCCCGCGACCTCATCCGCTCAGCCCTCAACAAATGAGCTCCTGGCTGTGATTGACGCGCACAGGCGCAGGTGGCCGTTCAGCTGTAGGTGACGTCGAGGACGCCGATGACCTTGTCCAGGCGGGCCGCTACCCGGCCGGCGTCGAAGCCCGCACCTTCGACGACCACTCGCAGCGTGCACGTCTCGAGGCACAACTTCAGCTCGCGCACGTCGTACGGGTTCAGCAGGACGGCGATCCGTGCGAGCATCCCGCGCGTCTCGACCACCTCCGCGGTGAACACAGTGAGGACCCGCTCGGCCGGTTCGGGTGCGAGATACGCGGGCGCGGCGTCCGCAGTACTGGCTGCAGCCGTACTGCGTGCGGCAGCTGGGCTTGGGGCGAGGAGCGTCATCGGGCCACCTCCTTGTGGCGGAGGAGGCCGTAGGTGACGCCGTCGACCAGCGCCTCCCAGGATGCCTCCACGATGTTGTGCCCGACGCCGACCGTGACCCAGGAACCTTCCCCGTCGGCCGTCTCGATCAGGACTCTGATCACCGCATCGGTGCCGTGCCCCTGGTCCAGGATCCGCACCTTGTAGTCGACCAGGTCGAACTTGTTCACCACCGGGTAGGCACGCTCGATCGCGGCCCGCAGTGCGTGGTCCAGGGCGTTGACCGGGCCGTTGCCCTCACCGGTGACGACCTCGCGCTCACCACCGGCGACCAGCTTCACCGTGGACTCCGAGACGGCCTCACCGTCTGCGCGCGACTCGGTGATCACCCGCCACGACTCGACGTCGAAGAAGCTGGCCCGGGCGCCGGTGACCTCCTCGGTCAGCAGCAGCTCAAACGACGCGTCCGCGGCCTCGAAGGTGTAGCCGCGGGACTCCATCTCCTTGACCCGGTCGGTCACCCGGCTGACCAGTTCGCGGTCGCTGCCCAGGTCGAAGCCGAGCTCGCGGCCCTTCAGTTCGACGCTCGCCCGGCCGGCCATCTCCGAGACGAGCATGCGCATGTCGTTGCCGACCAGGGCCGGATCCGTGTGCTGGTAGAGGTCGGGATCCACCTTGATGGCGCTGGCGTGCAGCCCCGCCTTGTGGGCGAAGGCAGACACTCCGACGTACGGCTGCCGGGTCGACGGCGGCACGTTCGTCACTTCGGCGATCGCGTGCGCGATCCGGAACGACTCGGCCAGGCGGCCGGCCGGGAGAAGGGTCATCTCGCGCTTGAGCTCGAGGTTCGCCACGACCGCGAGGAGATCCGCGTTGCCGGTGCGCTCGCCGTACCCGTTGATCGTGCCCTGCACGTGCGTGCAGCCGGCCTCGACGGCGGCGATCGAATTGGCGACCGCACAACCGGCATCGTTGTGGCAGTGGATGCCGAGCCGCGCACCCGTGTTCTCCAGCACGTCGCGGACGATGTCCTGCAGTTCGCGCGGGAGCGTGCCGCCGTTGGTGTCGCACAAGGCGACTACGTCCGCCCCGGCTTCAGCCGCTACTCGTACTACCTCCAACGCATACGCACGGTTGGCGCGGTAGCCGTCGAAGAAGTGCTCGGTGTCGAGGAAGACCCGCTGACCGTTCTCCCGAAGATGCTGAACCGTGTCGGCGACCATCCTCAGGTTCTCGTCGAGATTCGTGCGGAGCGCGCGCTCGACGTGTGCGTCATGGCTCTTGGCAACCAAGGTGACGACGTCGGCGCCGGAGTCCCGCAACGCGGCGACCTGCGGGTCGTCGGCCGCCTTGCCGCCGGGCTTGCGGGTCGCCCCGAAGGCCGCGAAGGTCGCGTTCCGCAGGTGCAGCTCGGTCCGGGCCCGCGCGAAGAACTCGGTGTCCTTGGGCACCGCGCCCGGCCAGCCGCCCTCGATGAATCCGACGCCCAAGTCGTCCAGGTGCTGCGCGATGGCGATCTTGTCGGCCACGGACAGCGCCAGACCCTCCTGCTGCGCGCCGTCGCGCAGAGTCGTGTCGTAGACATGGAAATCGTCGGCTGTGCTCACGATCGTTGCCTTCCGTGGTGGCTGACTGGCGGTGCGCCGGGGTCGTCTGGGGCAAACAAAAAACCTCCCGCAAGGTGCGAGAGGTCTGCGCGCTCAGGTACTGCTTGCTGAGCGCGCCTAGCTAATGATGACCCGGTAGATCTTCATGACAGCTCACACTCTGCCACACGAGGTCCAAACCGCGGCGAATTGTCTCGAAACGCGAACATCCAGTACTGCGACCAGTACTGCGGCGTGCGGCAGAGTCCAGGTTGTTGCCGGCTCAGGCGGTAAGGGACCAGCCCGGGTCGTCCCACGCGGCGTAGAAGTCGTCCCGGCTGAGCGGGCGGAGCTGCCACTCGTCGCGGTCCAGCGCCTGGTCGGTGAGCATCCCCTCGTCGTCCTCCAGGCGCTGCCACCAGTACCGGGTGATCGTGCCGTCCTCGGCGGCGCCGAGCTGCCGGACCACTACCCACTCGCGCTCGTGCCAGACCGCCTCGTATAGCCAGTCCGTGTTGTCCTCATCCGCCCGCGCCCCGAACGTGCGCGGCGCAGTACCGCGGTCGAGGTCGCGGATCAGCTCGACCGTCGAGCGGATCGCGCGCACAGTCTCGGTCGGCCAGTCGCGACCGCGCGCAAGCTCCGCGTAGTAGGCCTCGGCGTCGTCCGGGAAGCTGCTCATGCCCTCGCCCTCGGGTCGGAAACGTGGCCCCGACCCTACCCAACGCGACTGACACTGCGCGAACGATTGCCCACAGCCCGCACCTGAGAAGTTCCTATGAATAGCGCTGTCCACAGCCTCGGTTGACCCCCGGCACCGCAGGCCGGTAGCGTGCCCCACCCCTTGCGACGCCCTACCCGGAACGGATGCTCGGCCGGGTCAACGCCACCCTGCGATTCCTGATGATGAGCCTGTTCCCGCTCGGCGCTCTGCTGGGTGGGCACTCGGCTCCGCGGCACCCGCGACGTCGAGGACCTGCCGCCCTGGACGAGTTGAGACGAGCTGGGACGAGCTGAGATGGCAGGGTCCGGTCAGGCGGGGTCATGGTCATTGCTGTCGGCAAATACTCGTGGCTGCACCGTTCCAGAAGGAGGTCTCCGATGAAGGCCCGCACGCTACTCACCGCCGTACTGGTGCTTGTACCGTCAGCGATCATGCTCGGCCCGGCATCCGGCGCCGTACCGGCCGGCACGTCTGAGGGCACGCCGGCCGGCGTACTGGAGCTGACGAACTGGAAGCTCACCCTGCCGACCGGATCCGAAGGCAAACCGGCCGAGGTCAAGCAGCCTGAGCTCGCCGACTACGCCGAGGACCCGTACTTCGTTATCGAAGGCAAGGGAGTACGGTTCCGCGCGCCGGTCGACGGCGTCACCACGAGCGGCTCCAGCTACCCGCGATCGGAGCTTCGCGAGATGACGGACAACGGGCAGGAGAAGGCCGACTGGTCCTCGACCTCGGGCACGCACACGCTGATCGTCGACGAGGCTGTGACCAGGTTGCCTGCCGAGAAACCGCATCTGGTGACGGCGCAGATCCACGATGCCGACGACGACGTGTCGGTGTTCCGGCTGGAGGGCACGAAGCTCTACCTGACCGACGGCGACGCCCCGCACCACAAGCTGATCACCAGCACCTACGCGCTCGGCACCCGGTTCCAGGCGAAGTTCGTGGTCGGCGACGGCAAGATCGAGGCGTACTACAACGGCGTCCTGGTGAGCACGATCTCCAAGGACTTCTCCGGCGGGTACTTCAAGGCTGGCGCCTACACCCAGGCCAACTGCGACAACTCGTCCCCCTGCAGCGCGACCAACTACGGCGAAGCGGTCATCTACTCGCTCACCGTCCAGCACACCTGACCCCCTAACGCGCTTGCGTCCGAAGAACCGTGGGGCAGGACCCCGGGTTCTTCGGACGCAAGCAATGGGTTGGGCGGGGAGTCAGCAGATCTTGGTCATCCAGCCGTGGGGGTCGGACGCCCGGCCGTACTGGACGTCGAGCAGGGCGGTGCGGACCGCGCTGGTGACGGGGCCGGACTCGCCGTCGGCGACCTGGACCTCGCCACCGTTCCACTTCAGCGAGGCGACCGGGGTGATCACGGCCGCCGTGCCGCAGGCGAACACCTCGCGGATCTTGCCCGAGGCGGCACCATCGCGCCACTCGTCGATGGAGATCTTCCGCTCGGTGACGTGGTACCCGAGGTCGGTGACGAGCTTGAGGATCGAGTCGCGGGTGACGCCCTCGAGGATCGTGCCGGACAACTCAGGGGTGACCACCGAGTTGTCGTCGAGCACGAAGTACAGGTTCATCCCGCCGAGCTCTTCGACCCATTTCTTCTCGACCGCATCGAGGAAGGCGACCTGGTCGCAGCCCTGCTCGATGGCCTCGGCCTGGGCGATCAGCGACGAGGCGTAGTTGCCGCCCGTCTTGGCCGCGCCGGTGCCACCGGGGGCCGCCCGCGTGTACTCCTCGCTCAGCCAGATCCGGACCGGCTTGACGCCCTTGGCGAAGTACGAGCCGGCCGGGGACGCGATCACGCAGTACGTCACCTGGGCCGACGGGCGGACGCCGAGGAACGGGTCCGAGCCGAACATGAACGGCCGCAGGTAGAGGGAGGTCTCACCGCCGGCGGGGACCCAGGCCTTGTCGAGCTCGACCAGCTTGCGCAGGGAGTCCAGGAACGCGGCCTCAGGCAGCTCCGGCAGCGCGAGCCGCTTCGCGGACCGGGCGAACCGGGCCGCGTTGGCCTCGGGCCGGAACATGTGGATCGAGTCGTCGGGGTGCCGGTAGGCCTTCATCCCCTCGAAGATGGTCTGGGCGTAGTGGAACACCGCGGTGGCCGGAGACAGCTCCAGCGGACCGAAGGCGGTGATCCTCGCGTCGTGCCAGCCGTTCTCGCGAGTCCAGGTGGCGATCGCCATGTGGTCGGAGAAGTACTGCCCGAATCCCGGGTTCGCCAGGATCTGGGCGCGCTGGTCGTCGCTGGCCGGTTGGGTGTTTGGCTCAACGGTGAACTGCAGATCGGCGCTCATAGCCGCACCGTACCTCTTGCCGAAGTGGTCAGGCGAGCGTGCCGCGGCGTCGCAACGCCGCGCGAACAGGCGTCGTACATCGGATCACCCGGCCGCGCGCTTGGCGATCGCGTCACCGATCTCGGCCGTGGTCCGCGGCGCTGAGGTGCGCTCCTCGATGTCGGCCGTCACGGCGGCCTCGATCGCGGCGGCGGCCTCGGTCAGGCCGAGGTGGTCGCACAGCAGAGCGGTGGACAGGATCGCCGCCGTCGGGTCCGCCTTCTGCTGACCGGCGATGTCCGGGGCGGAGCCGTGCACCGGCTCGAACATGCTCGGCGAGGTCTGGTCCGGGTTGATGTTGCCGCTCGCGGCCAGCCCGATCCCCCCGCTGATCGCGGCGGCCAGGTCGGTGATGATGTCACCGAACAGGTTGTCGGTGACGATCACGTCGAACCGGGCGGGGTCGGTGACCAGGAAGATCGTCGCCGCGTCCACGTGCAGGTAGTCGACCGCGATCTCCGGGAACTCGGTCGCGACAGCGTCGACGGTCCGCTTCCACAGGTGACCCGCGTACACGAGCACGTTGTTCTTGTGCACGAGCGTCACCTTCTTGCGGGGCCGCGCCTGCGCCCGGGCGAACGCGTCGCGGACGACCCGCTCGACGCCGTAGGCGGTGTTGACGGAGACCTCGGTCGCGATCTCGGCCGGTGTCCCGACGCGCAGGGCGCCACCGTTGCCGACGTACGGGCCCTCGGTGCCCTCGCGGACGACGACGAAGTCGACCTCGCCCGGGTTCGCCAGCGGCGACCCGACCGACGGGTACACCTTCGACGGGCGGAGGTTCACGTAGTGGTCCAGCGCGAAGCGGAGCTTCAGCAGCAGGCCGCGCTCGAGCACGCCGGACGGCACCGTCGGGTCGCCGACCGCACCGAGCAGGATCGCGTCGTGCTTGCGGATCTCCTCGAGCTCGGCGTCCGGCAGGGTCTCGCCCGTCGCGTGCCAGCGCTTCGCGCCGAGGTCGTACTCCGTGCGCTCGAAGGTGACTCCGTAGTTCGCGCTGACCGCGTCGAGGACCTTGAGGGCCTCCGCCGTGACCTCTGGTCCGATCCCGTCGCCCCCGACGACAGCCAGCTTGAACGAGTTCTGGGTGCTCACTTCTTGGGTTCTCCCCCGTTGTCGCGGCGGTTCATGGCCTCTTGGACTGGTTGGGTCTCGGCCTGGCGTGGTGCGGGGCGCCGACGGCGGGCTGCCTTGCGCTCGCGTCCGTCGACGACCTTCCAGTTGGCCGGATACATGTCATACATGCTGCTCTCCCGTTGGTCTCGCTGTTTGTCCAAACGGCCGACGGTGGCGCTACCGGGCGGGAGGTACGCCGGAACCCGCGCCGGGGGGTCGGCCTTAGCGAACCCCGGCGCGGCAGCAAATAAGGCGTACCGCGAACTGCATGATGGGTCCGAAGATACTCTGGCGTGCGACTAATTCGCCACAATGCGGGCACGTTGTCCCGGGATATGAGATGCCGGTGACAACGCTGGCCCGATGCTGTGCAACTCTCAACCGGTGAGCGCTCCTCCAGAACTTCCGCCGCTGGTTTCAGCGGCCCTGAGCCTGTCCGGCCGACGCGGATTCGTCAGCGCGACCCGGAACGAGACGGGCCGTCTACTGGCCACTCTCGCGGCCTCGCGGAGCGGCATCCTCGGCGAGCTCGGCACGGGCTGCGGAGTTGGTTCCGCCTGGCTGCGCAGTGGCGCTGCCGAGGGCACGAAGATCGTCACCGCCGAGAGCGATCCGCAACTCGCGAAGGCGGTCGCCGAACTGTTCGCCAACGACGAGCGGATCGAGGTGCTGGAGGCGGACTGGACCGCGCTGATCGAACGCGGACCGTTCTCGCTGCTGTTCGTGGACGCCCGCGAGGCGAAGCTCTCGGCGCGGGACGTGGTCGCGGAGGCGGTCGAGCCCGGCGGGTTCGTCGTACTGGACGACTTCACCCCGTCGATGGTTTGGCCGCCGATGTACGAGGGACGCGTCGACCGGTTGCGGCAGGAGTGGCTCCAGGACGAACGCTTCACCACCGTCGAGGTGATGGTCGCCCCCGACGCCGCAGTACTGCTCGCCACCAAGCGCTGACCCGTACTGCGTTCCGCTGGCTGAGGCCGGCGTCCGATCGGGCAAGTTCCGCCGGCTGAGGCCGGCCTGCGGATCGGGCAAAAGGTGGGCCCAGGTCCTCCCGGCGGGAGGAACCTGGGCCCTGGCCGGCCGCCATGCGCCTGCGGGCGGCAGGCCGGTCCTTGTCTTCCAGTTTGACCTGTACCCCGGGTCAACCGCTCCCCCGGGGTGTTGTTGCGTCCGAACGACCGTGGGGCGGGACCCCCGGTACTTCGGACGCAACACCGTGGGCCGGGACCCCCGGTACTTCGGACGCAACAGCTAGGTGGGTCAGGCCTCGAGGTCGACCGCGCGGGCGGTGTCGGCCTGGACGGCGGTGGCGATGTCGTCGAGGACCGCGGGGGGGATGCTGGAGTCGACGCTCAGCGCGACGAGCGCCTTGCCGCCCTTGCGGTCACGGCTGACCTGCATGCCGGCGATGTTGATGTCGGACTCACCAAGGATCCGGCCGACCGCGCCGACGATGCCCGGCCGGTCCTCGTAGCTGAGGAACGCCAGGTGTGCGGCCAGCTCGACCTCCAGGTCGAACCCGTCGATCTCGACCAGCCGCTCGGACTGCTTCACGCCGACCAGGGTGCCGGACACGGAGACCTGCTCGCCGTCCGCGAGGGTGCCCCGCAGGGTGATCAGGTTGCGGTGCTCCGGGCTGTCGTGGTCGGTGACGAGCCGCACCTCGAGGCCACGCTCGGCCGCGAGCAGCGGGGCGTTCACGTAGGACACGTTGTCCTCGACGACGTCCGCGAACACACCCTTCAGCGCGGCCAGCTCCAGCACCTTCACGTCGTACTGGGTGATCTCGCCGCGGACCTCGACGTCGAGCTGCTGGGCCACGCCGCCGGCGAGGGCGGTGAAGATGCGGCCGAGCTTCTCGGTCAGGGCGATCCCCGGCCGGACGTCCTCGGCGATCACGCCGCCCTGGACGTTGACCGCGTCCGGGACGAGCTCACCGGACAGCGCGAGCCGGACGGACTTGGCCACGGCGATGCCGGCCTTCTCCTGCGCCTCGTCGGTGGAGGCGCCCAGGTGCGGGGTGGCGACGACGTTCTCGAACTCGAACAGCGGGGAGTCGGTGCACGGCTCGGTGGCGAACACGTCGAGCCCGGCGCCGGCGACCCGGCCTTCCTTGAGCGCGGAGTACAGGGCCTGCTCGTCGACGATGCCGCCGCGGGCGGCGTTGACGATGATGACCTCGGGCTTGACCTTGTGCAGCTGCTCGTCGCCGATCAGGCCGATCGTCTCGGGCGTCTTGGGCAGGTGCACGGAGATGAAGTCGCTGGCGCTCAGCAGCTCGTCGAGGGAGGCGAGCCGGACGCCCATCTGCGCGGCGCGGCCGGCCTGGACGTACGGGTCGTAGGCGATCACGTTCATGCCGAAAGCGGCCAGCCGCTGCGCGACCAGGACGCCGATCTTGCCGAGGCCGACGATGCCGACGGTCTTCTCGAAGAGCTCGACGCCGGTGTACTTGCTGCGCTTCCACTCGCCGTTCTTCAGCGACTGGTCGGCGGCCGGGACGCGGCGCGCGGCGGCCAGCAGCAGGGCCACGGCGAGCTCGGCGGCGCTGACGATGTTGGACGTCGGCGCGTTGACGACCATCACGCCGGCCTGGGTGGCGGCCTTCACATCGACGTTGTCGAGGCCGACACCGGCGCGGGCGACGACCTTCAGCCGCTTGGCGGCGGCGAGCGCCTCGGCGTCCACCTTGGTGGCGCTGCGGATCAGGATGGCGTCGACGTCGGCGATGGCCGGGATCAGCTCGGCACGGTCGGCGCCGTTGGTGTGCCGGATCTCGAAGTCGGGGCCGAGCGCCTCGACGGTGGCCGGGGAGAGTTCTTCGGCGATCAGGACGACAGGTCGGGCTGCGACAGTCATGGAGACATCTCCTGCAGAAGCGGTTGGGGGCTCGAAGAGTCAGAGCACCGCGCTGTGCCCGCTGGTCCCTGATGCTACCAGCCGCCCGGCCCACCCCCTCGGCCCCGTGTCACGCCTCAGGCAGCAGCCTGGGTCGGTCAGCAGCGTGGGGTCAGTCGGTGTCGCAGCTCTGGTCGGTGGCCATGCTGGCCGCCTGGTCGATCCGCAGCCTGTCCTGCTCCCGCACCAACCGGTATCTCAGGTCCAGCCGGCTGCAGGTCTGCCCGTTGGCCCCGGTGCTCTTCGGCGAGAACAGCACCGTGAAGGTCATCCGGGCGGTCGCCCCGTTGCCCGCCCCTGCCGCCACGTCGGTGATGGTGGCGTCGAACGCGTACGACGTGCCGTGTGTGTTCGCGAAGTCCTTTTCGGTGCCGTTCGCCGCCAACTGCGCGGAGTAGGTCGCCTGCATGGCGAGGTAGTCGTGCCGGTTCAGCGCGTCGAGATAGTCCCCGAGCACCTGCTGGACCTCGCCTGCCAACGGGGTGTTGGCCACACTGAGGTCCGGTTTCACCGGCGCCTGCGGTCCCCGCGCCAGGCAGGTCCCCAGTGGTTCCGGGGTGATCGGCAGCGCGGCCGGACCGGCGTACTGGCGGAGCTCGTCGAGGCCGATCACCTTGCTCGAGGCAACGGTTTCCCCCGCCACCAGACCGATCGCCTGGCCGCTCTTGTCGAACATGGGAGCGCCGAGTGAGCCCGGGTCGAGGATGTCGCGCAACGCTCGCGGCTGCAGCGCAGTACCGGCTTGCTCGACTGATTGGTCACCGGCCTGGTTGTAGCCGATGATCGCGCGGTCCGCCTTGGCGTCGGGCAGCTTCAGCGCGAGCTTCGCGGTCGGGTTGTCCAACCGGCTCAGCAGCTGGAGGACGGCGATCCCGTCGGCGTTGACGCCAAGCACGTTGGCCCGGCGCACTCGCCCGTCGGCGGTGAGGATGCCGATGGAGACGGGTTGCCGGATCGCCGAGGCAGTGGTGATGACCCGGCCGTTGGCCAGCAGCAGGCCGCTTGCCTGACCGGTCCCGTTGCACGTGGTCGCGAGCACCCGTACGACGGTGGGTCCGCTCGCCTGCAGGACCTTGTCGGTGTCGAGGCTCAGGCTGTACGCACGGACGAGCCAGCCCGCACCCGCACCGATCACCAGCACGAACACGATCAACGGAAGCAGGAAGCGGAACCGTGGCGGCTTCGGCGGCTTCGTGGTCTGGGCGGCGTTCGGCCGCGGCTGGATCGTGGTGCGCGCGGTCGGGGCTACCGTGGGCGACGCTCCGGCCGGGATACGGCGGGGTGGCTTCGGCAGCTCGCGCCGGCCGTCGTCCATCCCCTACCTCCCCGATCCGTTTGTGCCCCGATTCTGTCAGAGAACAGCGCGATGCCCAGGTCACCGCTCGGCGACCTGGGCATCGGTACTGCGGACTCAGCGGGCGGAGCTGCCCTCGACGTAGTCGTCGTCGTGCGACTTGACCCACGCCATCAGACCGCGGAGCTCCTTGCCGACGGCCTCGATCGGGTGCGCCTCGCTCTGCTTGCGGAACTCGGCGAACTCCGGCGCGCCGGCGTCCTGGTCCGCGATGAAGCGGGCCGCGAAGGTGCCGTCGGTGATGTCGCCGAGAACCTCCTTCATCCGGGCCTTCACCGACGCGTCGATGATCCGCGGGCCGGACACGTAGTCGCCGTACTCGGCGGTGTCGGACACGGACCAGCGCTGCTTGGCGATGCCGCCTTCGTAGATCAGGTCGACGATCAGCTTCAGCTCGTGCAGGCACTCGAAGTACGCGACCTCCGGCTGGTAGCCGGCCTCGGTGAGCACCTCGAAGCCGGACTGGATCAAAGCGGAGACACCACCGCAGAGGACGGCCTGCTCGCCGAACAGGTCGGTCTCGGTCTCCTCGGTGAAGGTGGTCTTGATACCGCCGGCGCGGAGGCCGCCGATGCCCTTGGCGTAGGACAGCGCGAGGTCCCAGGCCTTGCCGGTCGCGTCCTGCTCGACCGCGACGAGCACCGGGACGCCGCGACCCTCGCTGAACTCACGGCGGACCAGGTGACCCGGTCCCTTCGGGGCGACCATGAAGACGTCGACACCGGCCGGCGGCTTGATGTAGCCGAAGCGGATGTTGAAGCCGTGGCCGAACACCAGCGCGTCGCCGTCGACCAGGTTCGGCTCGATGGCCTCCTTGTAGAGGCTGCGCTGGGCCGGGTCCGGCGCCAGCACGACGATCACGTCGGCCTCCTCGCAGGCCTCGTACGGGGTCAGCACCCGCAGGCCCTGGGCCTCGGCCTTGGCGCGGCTCTTCGAGCCCTCCGGCAGGCCGACGCGGACGTCGACGCCGGAGTCGCGCAGGGACAGCGCGTGGGCGTGGCCCTGGCTGCCGAAGCCGAGCACGGCCACGTTGCGGCCCTGGATCACCGACAGGTCGGCGTTGTCGTCGTAGAACATTTCTGCTGCCACTTGGAGCTCGTCTCCTTGAATTCTGTTGGGAGGGTCGACTGACGGTCTGTACGTCGCTGCCGGCCGCGAGTGGTTCGCCTGGTACTGGCCTGGTGGTCGCCTCAGCCCTGGCGGGCGGGGGCGGCGGGGCGGTGACCCGGCGGCGGCGCCGGCACCGGGTGTGATGGTGGGTTGTCGGCGGAGCGGGTCGGGTTCGCGGGGCGGGCCTGCAGAGCGGGAGCACCGGTCGCCACGTGCGGCGGCGGCACCGGGACCGGGCGCAGCGTGCGGTCGGAGATGGAGCGGCTGCCCCGGCCGATCGCGACCATGCCGGACTGGACCAGCTCGCGGACGCCGAAGGGTTCCAGCACCCGGAGCATGGCCTCGAGCTTCTCGGGATTGCCGGTTGCCTCGATGGTGATCGCGTCCGGAGCCACGTCGACCACTTTCGCACGGAACAGCTGGACGGTCTCCAGCACCTGTCCACGAGTGAGGGTGTCCGCCTTCACCTTGACCAGCAGCAATTCGCGCTGGACGGTCGCGCTGGGCTCGAGCTCGACGATCTTGATCACGTTCACCAGCTTGTTGAGCTGCTTGGTGATCTGCTCCAAAGGCTGCTCGTCCACGCTGACCGCGATGGTCATCCGGGACACCTCGGGGTGCTCGGTCGGGCCGACCGCGAGGGAATCGATGTTGAACCCGCGCCGGGAGATCAGAGCGGCCACCCGGGCAAGCACGCCGTGCTTGTTCTCGACGAGGATCGACAGGGTGTGCTTGCTCATCGACGTCCTCGCTTCGCTGCGGGCACCGATGAGGCGCCAGTCGGACTGTGGTGGATTGTTGCCTCGCGCTGCTCGGTCATCAAAGCTCCTGTGAGTCCCAGTTAGGCGCCATGTCGCGGGCGATCTGGATGTCGTCGTTGCTGGTGCCGGCGGCAACCATCGGCCACACCATCGCGTCGCGGTGCACGACGAAGTCGACCACCACCGGCATGTCGTTGACCGCCATCGCCTTCTCGATCGTGGCGTCCACGGACTCCCGGTCCGAGCATCGCAGCCCGACGCCGCCCATCGCCTCGGCCAGTTTGGCGAAGTCGGGAATCCGCGCGGAGTGCAGGTCGGTGTTGGAGTAGCGCTTGTCGTAGAACAGCGTCTGCCACTGCCGGACCATGCCCAGCGACTGGTTGTTGATCACCGCGACCTTGATCGGGATGCCCTCCAGCGCGCAGGTGACGAGCTCCTGGTTCGTCATCTGGAAGCAGCCGTCACCGTCGATCGCCCACACGGTCTTGTCCGGCCGGGCCACCTTCGCACCCATCGCGGCCGGCACGGAGTACCCCATCGTGCCGAGGCCGCCGGAGTTCAGCCAGTGCAGCGGCTTCTCGAACGGCAGGTAGTGCGCGGCCCACATCTGGTGCTGGCCGACGCCGCTGGTGTAGATCGCGTCCGGCCCGGCGAGCTGACCGATCCGCTGGATCACGTACTGCGGGGAGAGGCTGCCGTCCTCCGGCTCGTCGTACCCGAGCGGGTACTTCGCCCGGACGGACTCCAGCAGGCCCCGCCAGGCGGAGTAGTCCGGGGTCCGGCCGTTGCTTGCGATCTCGGTCTTCAGCGCGGCGATCAGGTCGCCGATGACCTCCTTGCAGTCACCCACGATCGGCACGTCGGCGGCTCGGTTCTTGCCGATCTCGGCCGGGTCGATGTCCGCGTGGATCACCTTCGCCTCGGGCGCGAAGGACTCCAGCTTGCCGGTCACCCGGTCGTCGAACCGCGCACCGAGACAGATCAGCAGATCAGACCTTTGGAGTGCGCCGACGGCCGAGACCGTGCCGTGCATGCCGGGCATCCCGAAGTGCAGGTCGTGCGTGTCGGGCAGGGCGCCGCGGGCCATCAGGGTGGTGACCACCGGGATGCCGAGCAGCTCGGCGAGCTCCTTGAGCTCGGCGCTCGCCTTGGCGCGGATCACGCCGCCCCCGACGTACAGGACCGGCTTCTCGGCGGCGGCGATCAGGCGGGCCGCCTCGCGCACCTGCTTGGGGTGCGGGCGGGTCACCGGGCGGTATCCGGGCAGCGAGAGCTCGGTCGGCCAGACGAAGTCGACCTTCGCCTGCATCGCGTCCTTGGTGACGTCGACGAGCACGGGGCCGGGGCGGCCGGTGCTGGCGATGTGGAAGGCCTCCGCGATCGTGCTGGCGATGTCATTCGGGTTGTTCACCAGGAAGTTGTGCTTGGTGATCGGCATCGTGATACCGCGGATGTCCGCCTCCTGGAAGGCGTCCGTGCCGATTGCGGCGCTGGCGACCTGCCCGGTGATCGCCACCAGCGGCACCGAGTCCATGTACGCGTCGGCGATCGGGGTCACCAGGTTGGTCGCGCCCGGCCCGGAGGTCGCCATACAGACGCCGGTCTTGCCGGTCGCCGAGGCGTAGCCCTGGGCCGCGTGGCCGGCGCCCTGCTCGTGACGTACCAGGATGTGGCGGATCTGGGTCGAGTCGAGCATCGGGTCGTATGCCGGGAGGATCGCGCCGCCCGGGATGCCGAAGACGGTGTCGACGCCGGCATGTTCCAGTGCGCGGATCAGAGCTTGTGCCCCGGTCATCTGCTCACTCATGAGTGCCTTCCCTAGGTCTGTCACGGTGGATCTGTTGTGCATTTGTTGCGATCGATCGTCCTCGGCCCTGGGGCCGGTGGACAGGTCCTGGATCACAGGACGGTGCCCTGGCAAACAAAAACCCCCTCCGCCGGGTGGGCTGAAGGGGGCGCGCTCGACTCGGTGGTCGCGTCAGTCGGCGCGCCGCACAAGTACGAGGAGAATCGATCGCATGCAGTCACCTTTGCCGACTTCCCTCGATCCGGTCAAGCCTGGCGCCCGACGGTCTCATTTACTGAGATACCTGTCTTAGATCCGAAACCTTCCGACCGGCCCCACGAGACATCGCTCGCGACGCCCGCCAGCCGCCCTGCTGCTCACCATGCGCTCGGCCCGGGTGCTTCGCGGCGGGTACCGCCTGGGCTGGTTGGCTACTCCAGGTTGTACCGGTGAGGGAACCCGCCGCAACTGGGGTAGCCCTGGTTGCGGCGGGCGGACGGGCTAGATGCAGACGGCGCCTTCGGAGGCTGAGCGGACGAGGCGGACGTACTTGCCGAGGACGCCCTTGGTGATGGCGGGCGTCTTCGGGGTCCAGCCCTCGCGGCGGCGTTCCAGCTCCTCGGGGTCGACGTGCAACTCGAGGGTGCGGTTCTTCACGTCCAGGCTGATCCGGTCTCCGTCGCGGACGAAGGCGATCGGCCCGCCGTCGACGGCCTCCGGGGCGACATGGCCGACGCACAGACCCGTAGTACCGCCGGAGAAGCGTCCGTCGGTGAGCAGCAGGACGTCCTTGCCGAGGCCCGCGCCCTTGATCGCACCCGTGACTGCGAGCATCTCGCGCATCCCCGGTCCGCCCTTCGGGCCCTCGTAGCGGATCACCACCACGTCGCCGGCCTTCATCGACCCGTCCTCGACCGCGTCCATCGCGCCGCGCTCGCCGTCGAAGACCCTCGCGGTCCCCTCGAACACGTCCGAATCGAAGCCAGCGCTCTTCACGACAGCGCCCTCGGGAGCCAGCGTCCCGTTCAGGATCGTGATGCCGCCGGTGCCGTGGATCGGCCGGTCCAGCGCCCGGATGATCGTACCGTCCACGTCCGGCGGCGCGATGTCGGCGAGGTTCTCGGCCATCGTCTTGCCGGTCACCGTCAGGCAGTCACCGTGCAGCAGCCCCGCATCGAGCAGTGCCCGCATGATCACCGGGATGCCGCCCACCCGGTCGACGTCTGTCATCACGTACTTCCCGAAGGGTTTCAGGTCGCCCAGGTGCGGGACCTTGTCGCCGATCCGGTTGAAGTCTTCGAGGCTGAGGTCGACCTCGGCCTCGCGCGCGATCGCGAGCAGATGCAGTACCGCGTTGGTGGAACCACCCAGGGCCATCACCACGGCGATCGCGTTCTCGAACGCCTCCTTCGTCAGGATCTGCCGGGCCGTGATGCCCTTGGCCAGCAGGTTCACCACCGCCTCACCCGACTTGCGGGCGAACCCGTCGCGGCGACGGTCCACCGCGGGCGGCGCGGCCGAGCCCGGCAGCGACATGCCGAGTGCCTCCGCCGCCGACGCCATCGTGTTGGCGGTGTACATGCCGCCACAGGCGCCTTCGCCGGGGCAGATCGCGCGCTCGACCGCGTCCACGTCCTCCCGGCTGATCAGGCCGCGGGCACAGGCACCGACCGCCTCGAAGGCGTCGATGATCGTGACGTCCTTGTCGCCGAGCCTGCCGGGCATGATCGACCCGGCGTACAGGAAGACGGACGCGAGGTCGAGCCGGGCGGCGGCCATCAGCATGCCGGGCAGCGACTTGTCGCAACCGGCCAGCAGTACCGAGCCGTCGAGGCGCTCGGCCTCCATCACGGTCTCCACCGAATCGGCGATGATCTCGCGGCTCACCAGCGAGTAGTGCATACCGACGTGACCCATCGAGATGCCGTCGGACACGCTGATGGTGCCGAACTCCAGCGGGTACCCACTGGCCGCGTGCACCCCGTCCTTGACCGCCTTCGCGAGCCGGTCGAGGGAGAGGTTGCACGGGGTGATCTCGTTCCAGCTCGACGCCACCCCGATCTGCGGCTTGACCCAGTCGTCGTCGCCCATCCCGACCGCGCGCAACATCCCGCGCGAGGCAGTCGCCTCCAGGCCATCGGTGACGGTACGGCTCCGAGGTTTGATGTCGGGCTTGCTCTGCGCAGCATCACTGCTATCCACGGACATGCATCTCACTGTATGACCGTCCACCCCTCGGTCACCCCCGCCCTCCCGATCCCCGTTCAGCCACAGGCGTCTTCTCGGGATCAGCGGCGGCCCGGCGGGAACACCTCGGCGAACTCCTCCAGCGGGAGCCTGTGGAGGTCGCGGGGTCCTCAGCGTTTGCCGGGCGGGAAGGCTTTGCCGAAAGTCTTCAGCGGGTCGCCGCGGTAACACCACGGGACGAAGCTCACCCGACCGAACATGGATGCGGCGTGTGCCCGGGCGAGCTCGGGACGGGTGTTGCGAAGGAAGTAGGCGTAGAAGTTGTGCGCGATGAGATCTCCTGGCTCGCGGTAGCGATCCGGATCCAGCCACTTCTCCCGGCTGGCCAGAACCGCGTCCCGCCACTGATCGTCCAGCCGACTCGACGCCATGATCCGCTTCCCGATGTTCCCTTCGTCGCCCGTCAACACATTCAGGCCGGCCTCGACCACTGCTTCGACGAGCACAGTGTTCAGCACCCGGCCGGTCGCTGCCTTGGCCGCGGTCTCCGCACCGAAACTCAGCAAGTCCTCCACCGGCCGTCCGCTCCATTTGGGTGCGATCGCCTGAACGCGGTTGGAGTGGGCCATATGACTGTCCGGCTGACGAGCAAGCGCGGACTCGAAGATCTTGCCCTGGACGTCCTGTGGGGCCTGTAGGCCGATCGCGATCCACTGGTACACCAGCCACGGCGTCGGATCGTCGGGCGCCGCCTCGATCGCGGCGTCGATCACCTCGTGGGCGACCTCGAGAATCTGGTGAAAGGTCTTGAACTGCTCGTCGGAGACATGCTTCGCTCGCAGGGCCGACCGAGCCTCCCAGGCCTCGCGGACCAGCGTCTGGGCGAGCCAGACGAGCAACTCAGGGTCGCCCGGAGCGGCATCGAGGCGAGACTGCAGCTGATCACTGCGACCAACGGCGGCCAGCCCCAGGCCGCCGACCCAGGTGGCGCGACGATCGGGATCGAAGGTCTGACCCTTGAGCAATTCGAGCGGCTTGTCGAGATCGCCGCCCTCGAGCGCGGCGATCGCCGCGTCCAGCTCCTGGTCCGCCCAGGTGCGGTCGAGGACCAACCCCTCCATCACTCCACCTGACTTACGCCCGAAGATTCCCATCAGCGGATCCTAGGGCCGCAGGCCGCCTTCCGAGCCCCAACTGCAACAAGCTGCAAAGAACCCCGGGCTGGTCTCAAACCGAGCGAGAGCTCCACTACCGGCAGCCATCCCCTGCGCCAGCACCTGGTCCGACCCAACCATCGCCGCCTTCGGGGTGCAGGACCTCGGCATCCACTGCCCGCCAAACCAGCCCCCAAGCCCTTGACTTTGTGCATGGCCCAGCCATTTCTCGGACCTTGAAACGGCTGAGCGGTGCACAAAGATTCGTTCGCGGAGGCTTGGAACCATCAGCGCGACGCCCCGTTACGGCACCAACTCTTCTGGGGTGGGGCGGCACTCGCCGGGTCTGCTCGGCAGCTTGGGGACGCCGTTGAGGTGATCGTGCGTGCTGGGGTCTGGGCGATTCGCGGGTGGTCGCGGCAGGTGGTCGTGCCCGCTGGGGGTCTGAGCGAATCGCGGTGGTCGCGGCAGGTGGTCGTGGATGCTGGGGTCTGGGGTTCGCGGTGGGTGGAAGTGGGTGCTGGTCGGTGGCATGCTCGCTGGATGGTTGAGTTCAGCGGGCAGAATCTGAGAGGCGCCCGGTTCGAGGACGTCTACCTCACCGGCGCCCGGTTCGAGGATGTCGACCTGAGCGGGGCTCGCTTCCGCCTCGTCGACCTGACGGGCGTCAGCATCCGCGGCGCCCTGCTGGCGGACGTCGAGATCGACGGCGACCTCGACAACGTACGCATCAACGGGGTCGACGTCGGCCCGCTGATCGAAGCTGAACTCAACCGCCGCTACCCCGAGCGGACCAAGCTCCACCCGTCCGACGCCAAGGGTTTCCGCGAAGCGTGGGCCGTGGTCGAGCACTCGTGGGAGCCCACCATCGAGCGCGCCCGCCGGCTGCCGCCCGAACTCCTCCACGAGCGCGTCGACGACGAGTGGTCCTTCATCGAGACTCTTCGCCACGTCGTCTTCGGCATCGACGCGTGGGTCAAGCGGGCGATCCTCGGCGATCCGTCGCCTTACGATCCGCTCGACCTGCCGCACGCTGACATGCCCCACGACTCGAGCGTCCCCAACGACTCGGCCGCACGCCCGACCCTCGACGAGGTCCTCGCTCTACGCGCGGACCGCCTGGCCGTCGTACGCAAGGTGCTCGCCGACCTCACCGACGACGTCCTGGCCGGCACCACCACCCCGATCCCGCCGCCCGGCTACCCGGAAGCAGGCACCTACGCCGTACGCCGCTGCCTCCAGGCCGTGGTCAACGAGGGCTGGTCCCACCGCCTGTACGCCGAGCGCGACCTGACCAGCCTCGAGTCCCGCCCCCAACCGACCGCCACTTAGTCCACCGAACCGCCGGACCATCCCGCCGCCGCATCAGCCGGGGTCTTGATCACCTGACCGGGCTCAGCCGCCGGCGACGCTGGGGAGGATCAGGAGTTCGGCGCCGTCGTCGAGGGAGGTGCCGAGGCCCTGGAGGTCTCGGATGTTGTCGTTTTCCAGGAAGACGTTGACGTGCCGGCGTAGGGCGCCTTGTTCGTCGGTCAGGCGACGCCGGAGCGCCGGATGGTCAGCCTCCAGGGCGGCGAAGACCCCGCCCACGTTCGGCTCGTCCGGCTCGACTTCGACCCGCTCGATCCCTCCCGCGAACGGCCTCAGCACCGTCGGCAGTTTCACCCCGACCTTCATCGCATCACCCCGCGCTCGCAGTCCGTAGTACAGGTCAGATGAGTGCGGCGCGGACGGTGAGGACGTCCGGGAGATGCCGGGCGACCTCGGTCCAGCTGTCGCCCGCGTCGGCGCTCGCGTAGACACACCCGTCGCGCGTGCCGACATAAACCCCGGCCGGCGTCCCCTGGTCCGTGCACAGCGCGTCCCGGAGGACAGGCGCGTACGACGGGACGTCGGGCAGGCCGTTCGTCAGGGCCTCCCAGGTGGACCCGGCGTCGCGCGAGCGATAGACCCGGCACTTCGCGTCGGTAGGGATCCTGTTCCCGTCGGCGATCAGCGGGAAGACATAGACGGTGTCGGGCTCGTGCGGGTGAACCACGATCGGGAAGCCGAAGTCAGAAGGCAGGCCGTCCGCGATCGACTTCCAGATCGCGCCTCCGTCGTCGGACCGGTAGACGCCGTGGTGGTTCTGCGCAAACATCCGCTCCGGCTGCTCGGGATGGCCGGCCAGCTTGTGCACGCACTGCCCGAACTCGGGGTAGGGATCCGGCCTGTAGGGCGCCTTGATGCCCTGATTGGCCGGCTCCCAGGATTTGCCACCGTCCTCGGTCCGGTAGACGCCGCCGGTCGACATGGCGACCCACACTCGCTCCGGATCGGTCGCATGAGGCAGCACTGTGTGGACCGCCTGGCCGCCGAACCCTGCTCCCCAGTCCTTGCGATGCGGGTGGTCCCACAGCCCACGAACCAGCTCGAAGTTGACTCCCCCGTCGATCGACTTCCACAGCGCGGAAGGCTGCGAACCGGCGTACACGACGCCCGGCTGGTCGGCCGGGCCGGGCTGGATCTGCCAAACGCGCTCGAGTGACGCCTCGGCGTCCGAAGGAAACCCGATCGAGCCCTCCGGGGGCTCGGCCCAGCTCTGGCCGAGGTCGTCCGAGTGGAAGACAGCGGGTCCCCAGTGCTCGCTGGTCCCACCCGCGAACAGGCGTGGCCGATCGCCTCGGGTGTCGATGCCGACCGAGTAGACGCCCTGCATCTCGAACTTCGGCCCATCGAGCGTCCAGGTCTGCCGATCAGCGTCACTGCGGCCGATCCAAAGACCCTTCTTGGTCCCGATCAGCAGTACTGCCTCGGACATCTTTGTCCTCCCTTACCTGAACGCCCTTGCGGCTGTTCCTACCCAAGCCGACCCCACCGACAGTTTCCGATCAAACGCCTAGCGCGGCGGTCCCGCAACCACATTGATCAGCGGCTCGCCCCGGGTATAGCGCTCGAGCTGAGCGCGCACCAACCGGGCCACCCGCGGCTCGAAGGCCGTCGAGGCACCACCCCGGTGCGGATTGATCAGCACGTTCGGAGCAGACCACAGCGGATGCCCCGCGGGCAACGGCTCAGGATCGGTCACGTCCAGCGCCGCGCTGATCCGGCCGGCGCCGAGCTCGGCGAGCAACGCGTCCGTGTCCACGATGACACCGCGAGCGACATTGACCAGCAGAGCTCCGTCCTTCAGTGCGCCGAGGAACTTCGCGTCGACCATGCCGCGCGTCTCGTCCGTCGCCGGGGTCAGCAGCACGACGACGTCCGCCTTCGGCAGCAGGTCGGACAGGTCCGTGATCGCGAAGACACCCTCGCGGGGCCGGCGCGCCACCCGGATCACCTCGCACTCGAAGCCGCCGAGCCGCCGCTCCAGCGCCTCCCCGATCGAGCCATACCCGAGGATCAGCACGGTCCGGTCCGCCAGCGAGTCGTCCATCTCGACGTACGACGACGGCCACTCACCGCGCTCCTGATTCTTCACCGCGCGCGGCAACCGCCGGTACGACGCGAGAATCAGCGCGACCGCCAACTCCGCGGTGGAGGCATCGTGGACACCCCGCGCATTGCACAAGGTGACTCCCTCGCCGAGATGCGGCAGGAAGTTCTCGAAGCCCGCGGTCTGGGTCTGCACCACCTTGAGCGCCGGCATTTCCTTGATGAGGGCGAGCCCGGAAGTGCCCATATAACCGGGGACATAGAACTCCACCGAGTCCAGCGACGGCGGCAGGTCGCCCCCCGCGTAGTAGTCGACCTCGATTCCCGCCGGCACCCCGCCCAGGAAGCTGTCCGGGTCCTCCCACGGCAGCCACGTCTTCACCACATCAGCCATGACCAGAAACCTACTCGCTCCCCCGGACGGATTTCGAGCAGCCGTTCGCCGGTAGGACCACTGGACCGAGTGGTTCTCAAGTGCACTCGAACCTACCGGAATCTTGTGCCGGAACCGGCGTCAGCGTCGTACTCTGGATCGGTGCCTTCGACATCGGATCTGGCCTCGACCCTCGATCACGATCAGGCGGTTGGGCGGCTGCGGTCGTCCTACCAGCGCATCCCGGCGGGACAACCTGTTCGCCTGGCCAAGCGCAGCTCCAACCTGTTCCGCCCTCGAACGGCCGTGGAGACACCCGGCCTCGACGTCTCCGGGCTGACCGGCGTCATCAGTGTCGATCCAGCCGCGCGCACAGCCGACGTACAGGGCATGTGTACGTATGAGGACCTGGTTGCCGCGACCCTCCCGCACGGCCTGATGCCGATGGTCGTGCCGCAACTGCGCACGATCACGCTCGGCGGCGCGGTGACCGGGCTCGGGATCGAGTCATCGTCGTACCGGAACGGGCTGCCGCACGAGTCCGTGCTGGAGCTCGACATCCTGACCGGCTCCGGCGACCTCGTCACCGCTCGGCCGAAGGGCGAGCACGCCGAGTTGTTCAGGACATTCCCGAACTCCTACGGATCACTCGGCTACGCGACCCGGTTGCGGATCGAGCTCGACCCGATCTCGCCGTACGTCGCGCTGCGGCACGTGCGGCTCGGCCTGGACGAACTGGCTCCGGCGATCGAGTCGATCGTTGCCGGCGGCACGTACGACGACCAGCCCGTGCACTTCGTCGACGGCGTTGCCTTCAGCCCCGATGAGGCCTACCTCACGCTGGGACGGAACAGCGACGCCGCGGTGGAGACCAGCGATTACACGGGCCAGCAGATCTTCTACAAGTCGATCCAGCAGCGGACGACCGACTTCCTCACGGCCGAGGACTACCTGTGGCGCTGGGACACCGACTGGTTCTGGTGCTCGGCCGCCTTCGGGGCTCAGAACCCTTATATACGGCGGATCTGGCCCCGGCGCCTGAGGCGCAGCGACGTCTACCACAAGATCATCGGCTTCGAGAACCGCCATCAAGTTGCCGCGCGCATCAATCGGCGAAAGGGACACCCGGATCGCGAGAGGGTCGTCCAGGACGTAGAGATCCCGGCCTCGCAGCTGGCCGGATTCCTGCGCTGGTTCGACGCCGAGGTCGGCATGCGCCCGGTCTGGCTGTGTCCGCTCCGGCTGCGCGACCCCGCCGGCGAGGCCTGGCCGCTTTATCCACTGAAGCCCGGCGAGACCTACATCAACGTGGGCTTCTGGGGTACCGTCCCGATCGCCCCGGGCGCCGCCGACGGTGACGTCAACCGGCGCATCGAAGCAGCCGTCGCGGACTTCGACGGGCACAAGTCCCTGTACTCCGACGCCTACTACGACCGAGACACCTTCGACCAGCTCTACAACGTCCCGGCCCTGCAAGAGGTCAAAGATCGCTACGACCCTGACGCCCGGCTGACCGGGCTCTACGAGAAGGCGGTGACGCGCCGATGACGGCAACACTCCCGACGCAGGTTTCGATCGCAGCAGCGCTCACGACGGTGGCGCCTGATGGACTCCCCTTCCGGTTCACCGCGTACGACGGCAGTGCGACCGGGCCCGAGGACTCCCCCATTCACATGCATCTGGCCACCGAGCGCGGATTGTCGTATGTCCTGACCGCGCCGGGTGACCTAGGCATGGTTCGCGCCTACGTGCAGGGTGACCTGGAGATCTCCGGCGTCCATCCGGGCAACCCGTACGACCTGATGAAGATGATGCTCAACCACCTGCACTTCGAGCGTCCCACGCCTTCGGAGGCGCTGCGGATCGTGCGCGGCCTCGGCTGGAGCCACCTGAAGCCGCCACCACCTCCGCCGCAGGAGCACCTGCCGAAGTGGCGACGTACCTTCGAGGGTCTGCGGCATTCCCGCACCCGCGACAAGGCCGCGATCCATCACCACTACGACGTGTCGAACACGTTCTACGAGTACATCCTCGGACCGTCGATGACGTACACCTGCGCCGTCTTCCCGACGGAGGACGCGACGCTGGAGGAAGCGCAGTACGAGAAGTACGACCTGGTCGCGCGCAAGCTGGATCTCAAGCCCGGCCAGCGGTTGCTCGACGTCGGTTGCGGCTGGGGTGGGATGGTCCGGCACGCGGCTCGCGAGTACGGCGTGAAGGCGCTCGGCGTGACGCTTTCCGCCGCCCAGGCCGAGTGGGCGCAGGCTGCGATCAAGCGTGAGGGGCTCGAAGACCTGGCGGAGGTGCGCTTCTCCGACTATCGCGATGTGGCCGAGCGCGACTTCGACGCGATCAGCTCGATCGGCCTGACCGAACACATCGGCGTACGGAACTACCCGTCGTACTTCGGCTTCCTGCTGGATCGGTTGAAGCCCGGCGGCCGGCTGCTGAACCACACCATCACCCGGCCGGACAACCGCTTCCGCTCGACCGGCGCGTTCATCGACCGCTACATCTTCCCCGACGGCGAACTGATCGGCTCCGGCCGCATCATCGCCGACGCCCAGGACGCCGGCTTCGAGGTCCGCCACGAGGAGAACCTCCGCGAGCACTACGCCCTCACCCTGCGCGGCTGGTCCGAAAACCTCGTCACCCACTGGGACGAAGCAGTGGCCGAGGTCGGCTACCCCACCGCCAAAGTCTGGGGCCTCTACCTAGCCGCCTGCCGAGTCGGCTTCGAACGCAACAACACCCAACTCCACCAGGTCCTCGCCGTAAAGCTAGACGACGAAGCCAACGCCCATTTCCCCCTCCGCCCCACCTGGGGAAGCTGAACTGACGCGAGGCGGTTGACCGCCCGGGGCTCGGGTGGTCAACCGCCTCGAACTAGAGCCGGAGTTTGTGATGTTGCGGGGGACAGCGCCCGGACTGCCGGCACTCACAACCTGGGGGTCCTGGTCGCGAGCAGGCCTACGCACGCTCGGCTGGAGGCAATCGGCCGCGGTTGATCAGCGTTGGCGCTGCGGGGCTCACGAACCCGCCGAAACCACGCCGCCCTTGATCAGCACCCGACTCGGTGGCCGCGCAGCCGCCAAGAAGTGGTGGCCTTGAACACCAACCCGGGACCGCGGACACGAAATAGCCTGTTCAAGGACCCGACTACCTGTCCCAGGTCCCCACTCTTGGTCAGGGCCGCACCCACCCAGCCGTCCGCGGCCCCCTACCGAAAGCATCATCACGAACCACGGCCGTCGTACTAGACAATCACGGGAAGACTTCAGTTGAGCTCGACGCAGGTCGCCGACAAGAAATTCCGCGACTCATCCAGTCAGTTCCCGCGCCTTAGCCATCGCCTGTGTGAACTGCGTCATAAAGTCGCCGGCCTCAGCCTTGCTGATTCCGTCACTGTGACCGCCGGACGTCGTTGTATTCTCCACCTACGAAGTGCCTTCCCTCTCGGGCCATTCTGAGCTCTAGACAAGTCCAGAATCCCTTGCAGGTAAGGCACTTCTCTACATGTACGACGCGTGTCGACCCCGCGATCACATCGTTACTGCAAGTCCAGGGCTAAGCGAATGACCGAACTCACCCGCAATGCCCTAGACGCGCTAATACCAGGAAAGGCGACATCGCTTCGTCGCTTCTTGGCAATCCATAGCCAGTCGAAACCCGGCAATGGGCACGCGCCCTTACGACAAGACAATCTAGTCAGACACCGGCTCGTCGGCCGTTCTCCGCTGCACTTCCGACCAAAATATTTCCAGCGCGGCGGGCTTGAGCTCTGAGAGAGCGTCATGATGGTCAGGGTCCTGGATAAGTGCCGAGTAGCCCCAGATCGCCTTAACCATGTCGGTGGGCTCCCCCATATCAAACTCCCAGTCCGCCGGAACTCGGTGGTCTGCGACTGTGAACAGCTCCACAGGCTGCCAGCCCGGCCGGCCTGTGTCGTCCACGAGGAGGGTGACCAGCCCAGACTCCCACAGAGCCATCGCGTGTACGGCGTACGTTTGGCCCACCGTGAGGTGAAACTCTGTCGCTGGCGTGTACCCCTCCTCGAAGCGCTGAGGTACGAGCTGGTCACCCTTATTGAATCTGCATATGAGCTGCATCGTCTAACCCGGGAATTTGAAGTCGTCGACTTGGCCAGTACCGCGGTTCATCACGTAGTGGATCTCCGTGCCGTTCACGTTCTGGGTCATCTTGACCCACCCATCGGATCCGGGCCAGCGAGGGTCAGTCATACCCTTCTTCAAAGGTACAACCCGGCCGCACCAGGATTGGACATCGCAGACTCCATCGCGAGTTTCTCGCTCAGGCTGTTCGGAGCAGTCCGCCCAGTAGAGCCACGACCCAACCGCTTCAAGTCAGTTGCAATGCCGTTCGAATCGACCTCGAATCGAGCACCGCCGCAGTTGTGGACCAGTAGCGGAGTGTTACCGGCGAGCACATAGTACGTGTGCACGGCGTGGATGGTGAGGTTGTGGACGCTGTGGCGTCGTAGCGGCTGATGCCGGTGACGCGACTCCGGTCGTTGGGTTGGAGGGGTTGGAGGGTGTCGTCGACGGAGAGGTCGGTAGCACCGGCCCAGCGGCGCCTCGTCGGCAGGTAGAACGGGTGACCGTCAGTGGCGACCAGATGGCCAGTCTTGATTGAGCCATCCGCCGCAGTCGTGGTGACTCCTAGGTCTCAGGAGCCGTTGTGTGTGAAGGCATCCTTCACCGAGTCGATCACCGAGCTGCCCTACGGTGTGCGCACGACGCTGCGGTTGCGAGCGGGCGATCGCGGCTGCCATTGGGAAGGCGAACCGGGCGGTCAGCGAGGTCGCGGAGGCGTTCGGGGTTGTCGTGGCCGACCGCGCACACGGCGCTCGTCGAGGTCGCCGACCGGGTGCTCGGCTCGCCGGCGCCGGTGCTGATCCTCGGCGTCGACGAGACCCGCCGCGGGAAGCCGCGCTGGGAACACGACGCGAGCATCGGCAAGTGGCGACGATGGCACTCGGGGTTCTGCGACCTATCTGGTGACCAGGGCCTGCTCGGGCAGGTCCTGGGAGGTCCAGCCGCGACGTGAGCGGCTGGCAGAACGCTCAAAGCGAGGAGTTTCGTGCTGGGATCGAGTTCGTCGCGATCGACCCGTGCGCGGCCTACGGAAGTGCCGTCATCGACAGTGCCCGGTCAAGTTTGAAGAGCCCCTATGTAGTAGTCGACCTCCTCAAACAGGTCCACCATCAAGAACCTCCAGCAGCTCCGTCGCCAGTCGCGTCTCGGTGCGGCCTCATCCGAAGCCGGCGACCAGCTGCGTCTATCCCGGACCGTGGGCGCCCAGACCGTCCTGCGCCGCAGATCGCTTCGAGCGGTGATTGCCACAGTCCGGCGACGAGCTTGGAGACATAGCCGCTGACCTCGACCGCCATCGTCGTCCCCCGCCAACCTGGCTCAGCGGACTGCCGATCCGTCTGACCGCCCGCACCGGCAGGCGGTCAGACGCCTCACACATATCTAATAGAGCCGATCCAAGCACCTTGCCGCAATGCGAGCCGATTACGGGAACGACTTCAGCTGGGCTCGATGCCGCCCGGATATAGCAGATTCTCGCAGCCCGATTTCATGCCGCTCTTTAGCCTCGATCAGCCGTGAGCGAAGCTCGGCGTAGTCAGTCTCGGGTTTGACATCCAGAGCGAAATGGGAATTTCTATTTGCCGTCTCCCACATTAGACCGAAGCGCGACAAGAGCCGCTCCAAGTCAGGCACACTTCCAGGCTGCGGGACAAAAATTTGAACCGACACCAATTGGTCAAACAGAATTTCTCGACGATCATTGTCCGGATATACCGATATAATGTCGCCGCACGCGATTCCCTTTGCATAGAAGGGGACACTCCGCACCGCCAATTGCCGCCCTGTCTGGGTTTTCGCTCGCAAGCAACTGGGGGCCAGTGCGGGGCTCCTCAGGCAAATCAAAGACCACTTGAAGCAATTGCTCATCTGAAGCCTGGTCAGTCATCAGTCACCCAATATTCGAAGCTCAGCATCCCATACAGGCAAGCGGATGAAATGTCCAGCCATCCGGAGAATACGCAATATATGCCGCTATTCAGTCGCCCTGGATAAACATATAGCCACTCAAACCTCTTGCCTGGATCGCGGCATCCCGGACTGTGACAACCTTCGACCGCTGCGCATCCGAAAGCCACGAATCGCCTAGCACAGCATCCAATTCCTCAATGAGGCGTTCGAGTTGAATGAAATTGAACATAGTGTCCGTGTATGGATCCATGACGTCCATAACCCTGCTTCCGAGATCCGTCGACCGACGCGCAACCTGCAGGAACGAATTCTGCGGGTCGTCGGAGAAGAGCCGAACACGCCGTGCGCCTGATCTTCAACGTAAAAGGTAAGCACAAGCCATTCCTCGCAGCCGCTTCAGTTAGGTAGGCCGGGATGCATCGTTACAACTCGGCCATTCTGTTCCGTAATTACTGTATAATTCTTTGTTGGCAGGCCGCCCTGATCGACGCCCACGATGCCGGGGGAAGTACAGATTCGCTCGCAGCGAGTCGACCCCGTCTGCTGCCGTGCTGGGACGTCCGCTGCGTCGTCGACCAGATCGTACGGATCGAGATCGTCCTAGAAAGTTGACTTACCTTCGACGTTGTCCTTTCCGCCCGAATAGTGCGTATCGCGCATGTGCTTCTCGCCAATATGGTCCATCCATGGTGTACCACAACTGCTGTTATGTACCAGCACCGTAGTGTGACCAACCAGCACATAATACGTATGCAGTGCATCAATGGTTAGGTTGTGGGCAGATATTGCCGCGTCGTCGCGGACAACGGATGTCACGCGGCTGAGGGTGCGTGGCTGCGAAGGTTGGATCAGGTCACCGACATCGAGGTCGGTTGCTCGTGCCCAGCCACATTCCGACGGGAGATAGAACGGGTGGCCGTCAGTAGCAACGACGTGCGCCGCGCCAGTCGAACCGTCCGGACTGGTCGTCGTTACCTTGAGGTCTACGAGATGTTTGGTGCCTTGGCCGATGATCGTAGCGACCACGGGTTCGGCTGTGGTTTTGCCTGTTGCTGGGTCGGTGGCCTTGACCTTGTCGCCCAACTTCAGCTGTTCGATTGGTTTGCTGGTGCCGTCGGCCCGAAGAACCTTGGTGCCTGGGACAAACGAGTTGCACTTCCCAGCGCCCTTCTCCGTAGCCCTGTGGACCGCATCCGCCCTGAGCCGTCTCTGACGAGGTCTGTCGACGTTGGCCACGCGCGGCATGACTCCCGACGAACGGGGGGCCCGGAGCGTGAGAAGGGTGCGGGCGGCATCTGATCGGTTACAACTGGCAGGAGCCGCAACTCCCGCGCGGGAATGGTCGCTACCTTTGGTGCCAGTCGAGCGGAGGAGACGATGGTGCTCAACGCAAGGAATGGTCGGGGACACGCGCCGGCGGGGCGCGGTCGGCCGCGTAGTACCGCCGCTGCTGCTGTTGCCGCCTTCGCCTTGGTGACGGCCAGCTGCTCGGATGGGGCGGGTGACGCGGAGCCGTCGGTTTCGACCGCCTCGCCGTCGGCCAGTACTACGGGGTCGACCGGCTCGGGTGGCACCCAGGTCGGGCCGGTGAAGCTCACGGTGGCGGGGACCGTGGCGACCGGGCTCCAGGTGCCGTGGGGATTGGCGTTCCTGCCGGACAAGTCGGCTTTGGTGGCGGAGCGGGATTCCGCCAAGCTCAAGCGGATCGCGGGCGGGCAGGTCACTGAGGTCGGGACCGTGCCGGGCGTGGATCCGTCGGCCGAAGGTGGGCTGCTCGGGATCGCCGTAGACCCGCAGTACCCGACGAGGCCCTATGTTTACGCCTATTACAGCAGCGGGAGCGACAACCGGATCGCCAGGTTGACCTACAGCAACAACAGCATCGGCAGTCCTGAGGTGATTCTGCAGGGGATCCCGATGTCCCCGATCCACAACGGCGGGCGGCTCCGCTTCGGGCCTGATGGATATCTGTACGCCGGGACGGGCGACGGCTCCGACCGTCCGAATTCGCAGAACGACGACTCCCTCGGCGGCAAGATCCTGCGCATCACCACGGACGGCGAGCCCGCACCCGGAAACCCCGACAACCGGCTCTGGTACTCCAAGGGCCATCGCAACGTCCAGGGAATCGCGTTCGGCGGCGACCAGCTCTACGCGGCGGAGTTCGGCCAGAGCACCTGGGACGAGTTGAACGCGATCGAGCCGGGTGCGAACTACGGGTGGCCAGCTGCCGAGGGGATCAGCGAGCTTGATGGCATGGTGGATCCGATCGCCCAGTGGCGACCGTCCGACGCGTCGCCGTCGGGCATAGCGTTTGCCCAGGGCCACATCTTCATGGCGGGCCTGCGGGGTGGCCGGCTCTGGGCGATTCCGGTTGCCAACGGCAAGCGAACTGGTGAGCCGATCGCCTTCTTCACCCGGCAGTTCGGCCGACTTCGTACGGTGGAGGCGGCGCCCGACGGATCACTGTGGCTCACCACGTCGAACACCGACGGCCGCGGCACCCCGAAGCCCGGCGATGACCGCATCCTGCGGTTGACTATCAGCCGCTAGCTCCCGGCAAACAGCGGTGCCCCCGGCAACTACACCAGGGGCACCGCAAATCCCTCAGATGCCGAGCTTGGCGTTCACCAGCTCACGAACCTTGGCGGCGTCCGCCTGGCCCCTCATGTCCTTCATCACGGCACCGATCAGAGCACCGGCCGCCGCGGGCTTGCCGGACTGGACCTTCTCGACCACATCCGGGTTCGCCGCGATCGCACGGTCGACAGCCTCGCCCAGGGCGGAGTCGTCCGACACCAGGGCAAGACCACGAGCAGCCATGATCTCGGCCGGGGTCCCCTCCCCCTTGACGAGCCCGTCGAAGACCTCGCGGGCCAGCTTGTCGTTCAGCGCACCTTCGTCGACGAGCTTCTGCACCTCGGCGACCTGCTCGGCACCGACCCCGAGGGCGTCCAGGTCCTTGCCGGCCTCGTTGGCGGCACGGGCCAACTCGCCCAGCCACCACTTCCTGGCCGCGTCGGGTGTTACCCCCAAGGCGACCGTCTGCTCGATCAGGTTCTGGGCGCCGCCGTTGACGACGTCGCGCATCACGAGGTCGGTGAAGCCCCACTCGGCCTGCAGCCGCGCACGACGAGCGGGCGGCGGCTCGGGCAGGGTCTTGCGCAGTTCCTCGACCCAGTCGCGCGACGGCGCGATCGGGACCAGGTCAGGCTCCGGGAAGTACCGGTAGTCCTCGGCGTCCGACTTCTCCCGGCCGGAGGTGGTGATCCCGGTGTCCTCGTGCCAGTGCCGCGTCTCCTGGATGACCTTGCCACCCGAAGCCAGTACTGCGGCCTGCCGGGTGATCTCGTAGGTCACGGCACGCTCGATCGAACGGAACGAGTTGACGTTCTTGGTCTCCGTCCGAGTGCCCAGCACGGGAGAACCCTTGGGCTTCAGCGACACATTCGCATCGCAGCGCAACGACCCCTGGTCCATCCTTACGTCGGAGACGTCCAGGGCGAGCAGGAGATCCCGCAGCATGCTGACGTAGGCACGAGCAACGGCAGCGGCCTTCTCCCCCGGCACCTCGATCGTCTTCGTGACGATCTCGATCAGGGGGATCCCGGCCCGGTTGTAGTCCACCAGGGAGTGCGAAGCGCCGTGGATCCGGCCGGTCGCGCCACCCACGTGAGTGGACTTGCCGGTGTCCTCCTCCATGTGGGCGCGCTCGATCTCGATCCGGTAGGTCTCACCGTCCACGACCACTTCGGTCCACCCGTTGAAGGCGATCGGCTCGTCGTACTGGGAGGTCTGGAAGTTCTTCGGCATGTCCGGGTAGAAGTAGTTCTTCCGGGCGAACCGGCACCATTCGGCGATCTCGCAGTTCAGCGCGAGGCCGATCTTGATCGCGGACTCGACAGCGCGCTCGTTCACCACCGGCAGTGCACCGGGCAGACCGAGGCAGACCGGGCAGGTCTGGGTGTTCGGCGGCGCGCCGAACACGGTCCCGCAGCCGCAGAACATCTTCGACCTGGTGTTCAGCTCGACGTGGACCTCCAGGCCCAGCACCGGGTCGAACTGCTCCAGCGCGGACTCGAGGTCCATCACGTCAGCGACGACAGTCATCGGGCGACCTCCAGCTCCGGAACCTTCGACATCAGCACGCCACCCCACTGCTCGGCCTGCGCGGCCTCCAACGCGGAGCCGACCTGGTAGAGCAGGTCGTCGCGCATCACCGGGGCCATCACGTGGAAGCCGACCGGCAGCCCGTCCTCGTCGGCCAGGCCCACCGGGAACGAGGCCGCCGCGTTGCCGGCCAGGTTCGACGGGATCGTGCAGAGGTCGTTCTTGTACATGGCGATCGGGTCGTCGATCCGGTCACCGATCGCGAACGCGGTCGTCGGTGTTGCCGGGGACACCAGCACGTCGACCTGCTCGTAGGCCCTGGCGAAGTCCCGCGCGATCAGCGTGCGGACCTTCTGCGCCTGGCCGTAGTACGCGTCGTAGTACCCGCTCGACAGCGCGTGCGTGCCGAGCATGATGCGTCGCTTGACCTCGTCGCCGAAGCCGGCCTCGCGGGTCAGGCTCATCACCTTCTCCGCGTCGTTCACGCCGTCGTCCCCGACCCGCAGGCCGAAGCGCATCCCGTCGAACTTGGCCAGGTTGGACGAGGCCTCGCTCGGCAGGATCAGGTAGTACGCGGGCAGTGCGTACTGGAAGTGCGGGCAGGACACCTCGACCACCTCGGCGCCGAGCTTGGTGAGCAGCTCGACCGCCTCGTGGAACCGGGCCTCGACGCCGGGCTGGTACCCCTCGCCGCCGAGTTCCTTCACCACGCCGATCCGCAGCCCGGTCACGTCGCCCTTGCGAGCCGCCGCGACGACCGGCGGGACCGGCGCGTCGATCGAGGTGGAGTCCATCGGGTCGTACCCGGCGATCACCTCGTGCAGCAAGGCCGCGTCGAGGGTGGTCCGCGCGCACGGGCCGGGGGTGTCCAGGCTGCTGGCCAGCGCGATCAACCCGTACCGCGAGGTCCCGCCGTACGTGGGCTTGACGCCGACCGTGCCGGTGAAGGCGCCGGGCTGACGGATCGACCCGCCGGTGTCGGTGCCGATCGCGAGCGGTGCCTCGTACGCCGCGAGCGCGGCCGAGGAGCCACCACCGGAGCCGCCGGGGATCCGGTTCAGGTCCCACGGGTTGTGGGTGGTTCCGTACGCCGAGTTCTCGGTCGAGGAGCCCATCGCGAACTCGTCCATGTTGGTCTTGCCGAGGATCACGATGCCGGCCGCCTTCAACCGCTGCACGACCGTCGAGTCGTACGGCGGCTTCCAGCCCTCGAGGATCTTCGACCCGGCGGTCGTCGGTACGCCCTCCTGGGTGAGGACGTCCTTCAGGGCCAGCGGGACACCGGCCAGCGGGCCGAGCTCGTCGCCGGCGGCGCGCTTGGCGTCCACTGCGGCGGCCTGGGCCAGCGCACCCTCGGTGTCCACGTGCAGGAACGCGTGTACTGCGTTGTCCACCGCGCCGATCCGGTCCAGATGAGCCTGGGTGATCTCGACGGAGCTGGTCTCGCCGGAGCTCATCAGGTCCGCGAGCTCGACCGCGGTCTTGCGCGTCAAATCACTCATCACGCCTCCTCGGTCAGGATCCGCGGCACCCGGAAACGCTGCTCCTCCGCGGCCGGCGCGCCGGACAGCGCCTGCTCCGGCGTCAGGCACGGCCGGTTCTCGTCCTGGCGCATCACGTTGGTGATGGGCAGGGCGTGCGAGGTCGGCGGGATGTCGTCGGCGGCCACGTCACTGACCTGCGCGACCAGGCCGATGATCTGGTCGAGCTGAGGAGCGAGGTGGTCGAGCTCTTCGTCGGTGAGCTCGATCCGCGCCAGTCGCGCGAGGTGCGCGACCTCTTCGCGGGTAATCGATGGCATGAAAGGGATCCAATGGTCTCGCAGGATGGCCGGAGCTGTTCAGTCCGGACCTCGGCCATCTTAGTGGCCCCACCACCGCGCGCTTTCGCCCTGTCACCTGGATCGCCGCTGCCGGCATCAGAACACCTGGCGAGGCTTGTGATCGGGTGAATATCGTTCACAAATTGAGAGGCTCGGCGTGTCACTTTGTTTCGCTCTGTAACATTGGTCGCGACAGGGCGTAACTTGCACGGTAATCGGCTGGGAGATGATCGTTCGGTGTTCCTGCTGCGACTGATCCTCCCGGACCGCCCCGGTTCGCTCGGCACCGTGGCGACGGCACTCGGCGAGGTCAACGCCGATATCCACGCGATCGAGATCGTCGAGCACCGCCGCGAGAACGGCACCGCCGTGGACGACGTCGTGGTCGACCTGCCGCCGGGTGTGCTGCCCGACCGGCTGGTTTCCGCCTGCAACAGCGTGCCCGACGTCGAGGTGATCTGGTTCTCCCGGTACGGCGCGGGCGGCGGGCTGCACATGGACCTCGAAGCCGTCGAGCAGATGACTTCGGCACCGTCCGAAGCGGTCGACATCCTCGTCGAGCAGGCGCCTTCAGTGCTGCACGCCGACTGGGCCGCGTTGCTGGACGGCACCGGCAGCGAGATCAAGGTCGCACTGGAGACGAGCGCGACGCCGGAGTTCGGCGACCTGGTGAACCAGTGGTTGCCGTTGGAGAAGGCGTCGACGCTGGCAGCCCCGAGCCACAAGGGCCTGTCGGAGTCCGTGCTGGTCGCGGCGCCGTTGGAGTCGAACCGCCGCGTGCTGGTGATCGGCCGTCGCGGCGGCCCCGAGTTCCTCGGCTCCGAGGTGGCCCGGCTGAGCTACCTCGCCAGCCTCGCCGTCACCATCCACGCCACGGCCTGACCCCTTCCACTGGGGTCCGAAGTACCGGCTAGGCGCTCCGGACCCCAGCGGGTGGGGAAGCTCAGAAGAACTTGAAGTAGGCGAGGGTCCAGAGGCCGGCGATCACCAGCAGGATGACCACGCCGAGCAGCGCCACGATCGCGATCGCCTGCTTGTCGCTGCCGTTGCGCTCGGGCAGGTCGAACTGGGTCGGTCCCCAAGGACCTCCCCCGTCCACCCGGTGCACCGCCTCTGGCGGCGGCTTGGTCACCTGGCGCGCTTCGCGCTTCTCCGGCTCGAACTTCATCAGACCTCAGGCTTCGTCGGACCGGCCGTCACACGTAGAACAACTCGGGCCGGATGGAGATGTTCAGCGAACCGAAGTCGGAGCCGATCCTGTTGCCAGTGATCTCGACCCGCCATCCGGACACGTAGCCAGCGTACGACTTGCCGTCACTGTGTGCCGTCGCGAACGCCTCGAGAGCCTTCACGTCCGGGCCTTTGACCGCCGCGAAACCGTCGGAGATCGCCGCCGGCATCGCGGCCTTCACGTCGGCGGCCTCACCGGAGACCCTGATGTTGAACGAGGACAGCCGGCCGCCGTTGCTGCCACCGTAGCCGTCGATCGTCTGCGAGCCGTACTTACCGACCGGCCGCTTGCACAGGGACGTGCAGGTGTACTTCTTCGCCCTCAAGGCCGCGATCAGCTGGGCCTCGGTGGTCTGGAACTGCTTGCGGGGCACCTCGAACGTGTCGGTCCCGGACTTGCCACCCGACAGCAGCAGCCGGTCGCCGTAGTTGCTGAGCCTGAACTCGCCCCAGGTGCTGCCGACCTTGCCGTTCTTCTCGCCGCCCCTCACCGCCTGCTGGACCTTCGCGACCTCGCTGCTGCCGAAGGTGTCGACGCCGATCGCCTGCAGTGCCGCGTCGAAGGTGACCGCGGCGTTGTTGACGTTGTCGGGGTCCTCTGACCTGAGCTGTACGCCGATGATCGTGCCGTCCGGTTGGAACTGGAAGACCACCTCGGCCGAGGTCGCGCCGTCGTACTTGAAGCAACCGCGGTGCGCACCTTGCGCGCCGTTGAACAGGTCACTGCACTGGAACCCGGCGCCCTGGAGCCTGTCGGTCGCCGTCTTGGCTTGGCCGGTCGCGTTGCCGAGCTCGCTGCCGGGTGGTCCATCGGACGGCCCACCGCCCGGCGTCGTCGAATTCGTCGGCGGCTGCGCGGTCGCAGTGCCCGACCCGACTTCGTCACCACCGAGTGCCCGGACGCCGAGGACGATCAGCACGATCAGCACGACGCCGACCAGACCACCGCCGATGAGCAATGGCATCTTGTCCTTGCCGAAGCCACCCGGTCCGGTCGGCCCACCCGGACCCGTCGGCCAAGGCTGCTGCCCACCTTGCTGCTGCCAGCCCGGCTGCTGAACGCCTTGCGGCTGCCAGCCAGCCTGCGGGCCCGGCGGACCCGGGTACTGCCCAGGCTGCGGATAGCCGCCCTGCCGGCCCCAACCGCCACCGCGCTGCTGGGGTGGTTGCCCCTGCTGCGGAGGTTGTCCTTGCTGCCGGGGTTGTCCTTGCTGCGGAGGCCACCCTTGCTGCGGAGGGCGGTCTTGCGGCCGCTCCGGTTGCTGGCCGGGATGCTGACCCGGTCCTCCGCCACCCTGCGCCGGTGGTCGCTGTCCCCAACCGCCCTGGCCCTGTTGTCCCTGTTGTCCCAGTTGTCCCTGTTGTCCCCCTTGTTGCCCGCCCGGCCGGCCCCCCGGCTGCCCAGGACCCGACGGTCCCTGTGGCGGCGTCGTCATATTCGCTCCTTAACCCGCACGTAGACGTAGAAAACTAACAGGTCCGACGGCTCACTCCCTCAGTCGGATCTGTCCCGTACTACGCCTGCTCGGGCTCCGGTTTCGTCGCCACCTCGGCCGCTGCTTCGGGCCCCTGCTCCAACAACAACTGGAAACCTGCAGCATCGAGAATCGGCACCCCAAGCTGCACGGCCTTGTCGTACTTCGAGCCCGGAGAATCGCCGACCACCACGAACGAGGTCTTCTTCGACACCGAGCTGGCCACCTTGCCGCCGCGCGACACGATCGCCTCGGTCGCCTCGTCCCGGCTGAATCCCTCGACCGTGCCGGTGACGACGATCGACAGCCCGGTCAACGTCTGCTCGACACTCGGACCGGTCCGCTCCTGCCGCAACTGGACGCCTGCGGCCTTCCATTTCCGCACGATCTCCTGGTGCCAGTCGACCGCGAACCACTCGATCACCGCGTGCGCGATGGTCGGACCGACACCCTCGATCTCGGACAGCTCCTCCTCGGAGGCGGCCTCGATCGCATCGATGTCGTCGTAGGCCGCGGCGAGCGCTACCGCCGCGGTCGGGCCGACGTGCCGGATGGACAGTGCGACGAGCCCGCGGGACAACGGCTGGGTCTTGGCCTGCTCGAGGTTGGCGAGCAGGCGTTGCGCGTTCGCCGACAGGGATCCGGCCTTGGTGGTGAAGAACGAGCTCTTGGCCAGGTCCTCCTCAGTCAGCGCGAACAAGTCCCCCTCGTCAGCAATGAGCTCGCTGCTGATCAACGCGTCGGCGGCCTTGAAGCCGAGCACCTCGATGTCGAAGGCGGACCGCCCGGCCAGGTGGAACAGCCGCTCCCGCAGCTGCGCGGGGCACGATCGGGAGTTGGGGCAGCGGATGTCCACGTCCCCTTCCTTCATCGGCCGCAACGTCGTCCCGCAGGACGGGCACTCCGTCGGCATCACCCACGGCTTCGCGTCCTTCGGGCGCAGCTCGATCACCGGGCCGAGGATCTCGGGGATCACGTCGCCGGCCTTGCGGAGCACGACGGTGTCACCGGGGTAGACGCCCTTGCGTTCCACCTCCTTGGCGTTGTGCAAGGTCGCGTACTCGACTGTCGACCCGGCCACCCGGACCGGCTCCATCACGCCGTACGGGGTGACGCGGCCGGTGCGGCCGACGTTGACCTCGATGGCCAGGAGCTTGGTGGTGACCTCCTCCGGCGGGTACTTGTACGCGATCGCCCACCGGGGCGCACTCGAGGTGGAACCGAGCGCGCGCTGCAGATCCACCTCGTCCACCTTGACCACGACACCGTCGATCTCGTGGTCGACCGAGTGCCGGTTCTCCCCGTAGTACGCGATGAACTCGTTCACCTCGTCGAGCGTCTCGACCCGGCGGGCGCGGTCGCTGACCGGCAGCCCCCACTCCTTCAACTGCTCGTACGCCGAGGAGAGGCGGCTGACGTGATGTCCCTCGACCTTGCCGAGGCCGTGCACGACGAAGCGCAGCGGGCGTTTCGCCGAGACGCGCGGGTCCTTCTGCCGCAGCGATCCGGCGGCGCTGTTGCGCGGGTTGGAGAACGGGTCCTTGCCCGCCTCGACCAGCTGCGCGTTCAGTTCCTCGAAGTCCTCGACCCGGAAGTAGACCTCGCCGCGCACCTCGAGGAAGGTGGGCAGGTCCTTGCCCTCCAACTCGTTCGGGATGCTGTTGATCGTGCGGACGTTCAGCGTGACGTCCTCACCGGTCCGGCCGTCACCGCGGGTGGCGCCGCTGACCAGGCGACCGTTCTCGTAGACGAGGTCGAGCGCGAGCCCGTCAACCTTGAGCTCGCAGAGGAAGCCGCTGTCGTGAATCTGCTTCGCCGTGACCTCACGCTCCAGCCGCTTCGCCCAGGCCTCCATCTGCTCGGTGGAGAACGCGTTCGCGAGGCTTTCCATCCGGGTCGGGTGGGTGACCGCGGTGAACAGGGTGGAGATCGGCACGCCGACCTTCTGCGTCGGCGAGTCCGGCGTGCGGAGCTCCTGGTACTGCTCCTCGATGTCCTGCAGCTCGTGCATCAGCGCGTCGAAGTCGGCGTCGGAGATGGTCGAGGTGGCCATGTAGTAGCGGAACCGGTGCTCCTCGATCTCCCGGCTCAGCTCGGCATGCCGCTCCCGGACCTCCGGCGGCGCGGCGGGCTGATCGGCGGCAGTCGTGTCGGGAATCTCCGTGCTCATGGGGAGAACTTACCGTCCGCCGGGGACAGAACTCGGCACCTTCCGCTGCGTCCGAACAGCCGGAGGTCCTGCCCTACCGCTGTTCGGACGTAAGGGACGGTCACGGGGTCTCTCCCTTACTCTTCGGCCTTTTCCGCCACTACCTCAGCCGTACTCCGGAGCAGCTCGAGGCGGCGCCGGGCGTCCACAGGTGACGGGGATCCCGCCAGCCCGCAGGCCGGGGTGATCACCACCTCCTTCAGCAGGGCCGGGTCCAGCCCCAGCTCGCGCCAGCGACGTACCAGTGGAGTCGCGGCCTGCTCCGGGTTCGGCAGAGAGCCGGTCGTGGGGACTACGCCCGCGTACAGCAGGGTTCCAGCCTCCACAGCCAGACCGATCTGCTCCCACGCGGCATCCGTGAGCAGCGAGATGTCTACCGCCACTCCCCCGGCTCCGGCCTTGGTGAAGACCTCGACTGGCGGCCGAGCCGCGCAGCAGTGCACCAGGGTGATCGCAGGCTCCGCCGCCTCCAGGACTCGGCTCAGGAGCTCCACTGCACCCGGCCCGTCGACAGAGCGATGCTTGCCCCAGCCGCTGGCAGTCGGAACGGCCCCAGCCAGTACTGCGGGCAGCCCGGGCTCGTCCAGTTGCACGACCAGGTCAGCGCCGGGAACACGACGCCGTACCTCCGCGACATGTTCCTGCAGCCCATGTGCAAGAGCCTCGGCCAGGTCCCGCCGGGCGCCGTGGTCAGCCAGGACCTTGTCGCCCCGAGGTAGTTCCACCGTGGCGGCGAGCGTCCATGGGCCGACCGTCTGGATCTTCAGCGGCCCGGTGTAGCCGTCCGCGAACTCCTCCAGGATGTCCAGATCCTCCAGCAGCCGCGACCGCGCCCTGCGCTGGTCCAAGCTGGCCCGAGGATCAGTGCCCCCGGTCAACCGCCAGCCGGCGGGCTGGAGGTCCAACGCCAGATCCGTCAGCAGCCCGACCGCCCGGCTGACCATGTCGCCGTACGGTTGGGCGGGGAGCTCGGGCAGGAAGGGGATGCTGACAACCTCGAACAGCACCTTGGTCCACTCGCGCAGGTCCTCGCCAGGCAACGAGCCCATGCCAGTCGTAGCTGCCGGACCGAACGGACTCGTCACTTGTGGTTCCTGTTCCGCTGGAGGTAGTGAGTCACACCTTCTGGGAGGCGCGCTCAACGGTGTCGATCGTGGCCGAGCCGATCACCCGGGTGCCGTCGTAAAGGACGACCGCCTGACCGGGCGCGACCGCGTCCGCCGGCTCGTCGAACTCGACCAGCACCTGGTCGCCCTCGAGCCGCGCGGTGACCGCGATCTGCTCGCCGTGTGCTCGCAACTGTGCCTTGACGTGCAGCGTCTCGGTGGGCGCCGGACCGCACCAGCGCGGCTTCGACGCGGTCAGCCGCTCGACGGCCAGCTCCGCGCGCGATCCGACCGTGACCCGGCGATCCACCGGCGAGATGTCCAGCACGAATCGCGGCTTGCCGTCGGCGGCCGGCGTACCGATCTTGAGGCCCTTGCGCTGGCCGACGGTGAAGCCGTGAGTGCCCTGGTGCTCGCCCAGCTTGTTGCCCTGGGCATCGACGATGTCGCCCGGTGCCTCACCCAGGTGCTTGCTGAGGAAGCCCGGCGTGTTGCCGTCGGCAATGAAGCAGATGTCGTGGCTGTCCGGCTTGGCCGCCACCGACAGACCGCGGCGCGCGGCCTCGGCCCGGATCTCGGTCTTGGTCGTGTCGCCGAGCGGGAAGAACGCGTGCTTCAACTGCTGCTGGGTGAGCACGCCGAGCACATACGACTGGTCCTTGGCCGGATCCACCGCCTGGTGCAGCTCGCGACCTGCCGGCGTCTCCACGATCTGCGCGTAGTGGCCCGTGGCGACGGCGTCGAAGTCCAGCGCGAGTGCCCGTTCGAGAACGGCGCTGAACTTGACCTTCTCGTTGCATCGCAGGCACGGGTTCGGCGTACGGCCGGCCGCGTACTCCGCGACGAAGTCCTCGACCACGTCCGCGTGGAACCGCTCGGCCAGGTCCCAGATGTAGAACGGGATGCCGATCACGTCCGCGGCCCGGCGCGCGTCGCGGGAGTCCTCGATCGTGCAGCAGCCTCGGGCGCCGCTGCGATACGACTGCGGGTTCCGGCTCAGCGCGAGGTGCACGCCGACCACGTCGTGCCCGGCCTCGGCCATCCGCGCTGCCGCGACGGCGGAGTCGACTCCGCCTGACATGGCGGCGAGTACCCGCATCAGTTGTTCCTTCCCACGTTCTGCAGACCTGCGGACATCGCCCGCTCCACCACCGGCCCGATGTTTTCCAGTACGGCGTCCACGTCGGCCTGGGTGCTGGTGTGCCCCAGAGTGAACCGGAGCGACCCGCGCGCCCGCTGATCGTCGTACCCCATCGCCAACAGCACATGGCTCGGTTCGGCGACGCCTGCGTTGCACGCGGATCCGGTGGAGACCTCGATGCCGCGTGCGTCGAGCAGGAGCAGCAGCGAATCGCCTTCGCAGCCGCTGAACGACAAGTGTGCGTTACCGGGCAAGCGGCCGACCGGGTCCCCTGACAGCTTGGCGCCGGGCACAGTGCCGACGACGCCGTTGATCAGCTCGTCCCTGAGCTTTGTGAGCCGTTGCGCCTCCTCGGCCTGGTGCTTGATCGCGTGCTCAATCGCCACGGCGAAGCCGGCCGTCGCTGGCGTGTCGAGAGTCCCGGACCGTACGTCGCGCTCCTGGCCGCCGCCGTGCACGATCGGGACCAGCTGGGTCTCCTTGCGGACCACGAGTGCGCCGATTCCATACGGCCCGCCGTGCTTGTGCGCTGAAACCGTCATCGCGTCGACGCCGAGCTCCGCGAAGTCGACCGGCACCTGCCCGACCGCCTGGACGGCGTCGCTGTGCACGGGGATCTCGTGCTCCCGGCCGAGCGCGGCGATCTCCCGGATCGGCTGCAGCGTGCCGACCTCGTTGTTCGCCATCATCACCGTTACGAAGGAAACCGACTCCGGCTCACGCTCGATGGCTTGTCGAACCTCCTCGGGCCGGACCCGGCCGAGCTCGTCCACCGGAAGCCACTCGATCTCGGCACCCTCATGCTGAGCAAGCCAAACAGCCGAATCCAGTACTGCGTGGTGCTCCGCGCCGCTGAGCAGGATCCGCCGGCGGCCCGGGTTGTCCTTCAGCCGGGCCCACCACAGGCCCTTCAACGCGAGGTTGTCCGCCTCGGTGCCGCCGGAAGTGAACACGATCTCGCTCGGCTGGGCGTTCAGCGCCGCGGCGATCGTCTCCCTGGACTCCTCGACCGTCCGCCGGGCAGCCCTGCCGGACCCGTGCAAGGAGGAGGCATTGCCAGTACGCCCGAGGTGAGAGGTCATCGCCTCGATCGCCGCGGGCAGCATCGGAGTCGTCGCGGCGTGATCCAGGTAGACCGTGCGACGGCCAGAGGAGGTCATAACACCCTCAAGGGTATGTCCGGCCCCGATGTTCCCGCTCCCCCGGCCCCGGTTCAGGTCCGTGGCGCAGGTTCACAGGAAGTACGCAGCAACCTCCAAGGACCAGCTAAGAATCCCCGGGCATCGTGATGGTCTGAAGACCTCCACCCCCTGACCGCCACGGAGTAAAGAACATGACCGCCGCCACGCGTCCTGCTGTTCCTCGCCCGCCTGTGGCCGCGTGAGGCACCTGTGGTGAGCACAGCAACAAGTGCTGCACGGCATGCCCAACTCCGAACGCGACTACGCCCTGCACCTGGCTGGTGGCGCGATGCAGTGGCTGTTGCCTGCTGGGCCAGCGTGCTGGTCGTCGTGGCCTTGTGGCTGTCGGGCCGCGGTGTGCAGCTGCTGGGCGCCAAACCAGCTGACCTGCTGACGTCGCTGGGTCGGTTGACCGGGCTTGTCGCGGCCGACCTGCTGCTCATCCAGGTGTTCCTGATGGCCCGGGTACCGATCATCGAGCGCAGCTACGGCCAGGATGAGCTCGCTCGGCGGCACCGGCTCGTCGGGTTCTGGTCGTTCAACCTGCTGATGGCGCACGTAGTACTGATCACCATCGGCTACACCCTCACAGACCACAGCGACCTGATCCGCGAGACCTGGAACATCGTCACGACGTACGGCGGCATGCTGCTGGCCGTCGCCGGCACCGCGGCACTCACCGCTGTCACCGTCACCTCCGTGAAGATCGCTCGCCGGAAGCTGCGGTACGAGTCGTGGCACCTGCTCCACTTGTATGCCTACCTCGGCGTCGGGTTCTCTGTCCCGCACGAGATCTGGACCGGGGCCGACTTCATGACCTCATCGCTCGCGCGCTTCTACTGGTGGTCCGCCTACGCGATCGCCGCCGGCGCAGTCCTCGTCTTCCGCGTCCTGCTGCCGCTATGGCGCACGCTCCGGCACGGCATCACCGTCAGCTCGGTGGTCCGGGAGAGCCCGGATGTCGTCACGGTCCGGATGGGCGGCCGCGGCCTGCACCGCCTTCCGGTACGAGCCGGGCAGTTCTTCATCTTCCGGTTCCTCGACGGCCCGGGCTGGTCGCGCGGCAACCCGTACTCGCTCTCGGCAGCGCCTCACTTCGACCGCATCCAGATCACCGCCAAGGACCTCGGCGACGGCAGCAGCCGCCTGGCCCGTCTCCAGCCCGGCACGAAGGTCCTGATCGAAGGCCCGTACGGCCGGCTCACCGGCGACCGCCGTGTCGGGGACAAGGTCGCGATGCTCGCCTGCGGCATCGGCATCACGCCCCTGCGTGCCCTGTTGGAGGACCTGCCCTACGCACCCGGGAACGCGGCACTCATCTACCGGGCCAGGACCGAGCCCGACCTCGTCTTCCGCTCGGAACTCGATCAACTCGCTCGCCGCCGGGGCATCAACGTGTACTACGTGACCGGGCCGCGCATCCCGGACCGCGGCTCATGGCTCCCCCGAAGCGCAGCCCAGATGCGGGACAGCGACGCGCTCCTGAAACTTGTCCCCGACCTGGCCGAGTACGACGTCTTCGTCTGCGGCCCCGACTCGTGGATGGACGCCGCATGCACGGCGGCCCTCGACGCTGGACTACCGCCCGAGCAACTGCATCAGGAGAGGTTCACGTGGTGATCGACATCTGCGGGGTACTCCGATGAGGCGCCGCGTTGCCGCGGCGATGTCTGCCGTCAGCCTCATCGTCGTCGGGTTCAGCGTTCGCGCCAGCGAGCAGTCCGGCGGTACGACGTCGGCCGCGGCCGCCGGGGTCGTCGACCAGCCCGCGGGTTCGCCGTCCGGCGACGCGAGCTCCACCAAGCCGAAACCGTCGACCTCGCCGACACCACGCAGTACGCCGAAGTCAACGCCTAGCTCCAAGCCGACGTCGAGGGCCAAACCCACACCAAGCTCCAAGCCCACGCCGAGCACCGCGGCGAAGACCGTGACGGTCAACGGTGCGGCCGTGGACACCGACTACGGTCCGGTCCAGGTGCAGGTCAGCGTGCGAGGCAAGAAGATCATCAGCGCCACCGCGATCGCTTATCCGCAAAGCAGCGGGCGCGATATGGCGATCAACAGCTACGCCATACCGATGTTGCAGCAAGACACCGTGGCCAAGCAGAGCGCTCAGGTCGACACCGTGTCAGGCGCCACGTACACCTCCGACGGCTACCGCCAGTCCTTGCAGTCCGCGCTCGACGCGGCGCACCAGGCGGGTGCACTATGAGCAACCAGAACCAGGCAGGTGTGGTGTGAGTAGCCCGCTGGTCGCCCGTGCCCGACGCAACCTTGCCGTGCTTGGCGCTACTGCAGCGGCCGTTGTCGTGCTGTTCATCTACCCCACCAGCACGAACGGTGGCACCGCTGGGCCCCACGCGTCGACGGCACCGCCTGCAGGGATCGTGTCCCCGTCGACCACGCCGGGCCCGACGACCGGTCCGAGCGCGGCTGCACAGACCGTGGTGGTCAATGGCGCCTCCACCGACACGGAGTTCGGGCCTGTCCAGGTCCAGTTGAGCGTCAACGCCGGCCGCATCGTTTCCGCGACCGCAATCGCGTATCCGCAGGAATCAGGCCACGACCGCAGGATCAACAGCTACGCGATCCCAGTGCTGCAGCAGGAAACGGTCAGCGCCCAAAGCGCCAACATCGACACCGTCTCCGGCGCCACCATCACCTCCAACGGCTACCGCACCTCCCTCCAGTCCGCCCTGGACGCCGCCCACCTCAACTAACCGCTCTCGGCCCGCCGCTACCACCGATTCGTGGCTCCGTGCCGCCGAACCCACCCACCTTGCCCACCCGGTCCGGCGCGTCAAGTCAGCTTGCGCCACCCGAGTGCGCCGTGCATGCGTGCCATCGGCAACCAGTTCCGGCGACGCGCGGGTCGGGCAGGACTTGAGTCGGGGGGGTCGGCTGGCGGGTTGTTGGACCGCTGGCGTGAATTATCCGCGGTACCGGCCGAAAAAGCCGCTACCGGCCCCGGACTTCTAGGAAACCCCGCACTGCGGAAAATGCCGGGGGTCGCGTCCGGGAGCCCGACACCGGGGCACCGCCCGTGGGGCGGCGGCGGGAGGCCGGCACCGCGGTAGTACCCGGGGTCGTGTCCGGAAGCCCGGCACCGCAGTAACGCCCGCGGTGGCGTCCGGAAACCCACGTCGCGGTAGAGCCCAAGGTGGCGCCCGGAGGGCCGGAGCCGACGTGGTTCGGGCCTTGGTGAGGGGTGGGGTTAGGCGGTGCGGATCTGGGCGAGCCAGGGGTGGTTGGGGTGGAGGTGGTCGATCATGTCGGCGAGCCAGGTGCGTTGCTTCGGGGACAGCAAGGTAAGGGTGACGGCGAGGTCGCGCTCGTCTTTGGGGCGGGCGTGTTTGGCCTTGTAGGCGAGCGTCAGCTCCGGGTTGAGGTAGCGGATGCCGTCGTCGGCGACCCAGGTGATCTCGTCCAGGTCGTAGTCGATGCTCGGATCACGGCGGAAGATCCAGCGACCATCCCGATCCGGGTTCAGTACGACGTCGTACCTCCACGGGGCGAGGGCGTGCTCCCTGATCCACACCTGGTCCGCGGTGTCCGGCACCACGGGATCCTCTGTGGTCACCGGGTGAATCCCCGCACTGCCGGCGGACCACACGTGGTACCGGCCCCCCGCGTGCTCGACGAGCGCCGGCACGTTCTTGCGCCAGAAGGACACGTCGAGGTCCTCGTGGTGTCGCGGGACACCGGTGAACGCCTCGATGGACCAACCGCCGGCGACCCACCACGGCAGACCGAGGCCGCCGAAGAACTCCTTCGCCTCTGCCCGCGTCGCCTGGACCACCGGCCCATACAGCCGCTGGAACTCCAACTCCTCCGGATCCAGCCCCTCGGCGTACCAGTACCGCGGCTCCGCTCCGGAATCCTCAGTCACGCCGCTCACCCTCCTTGTCCTAGCCTGCCCCTGGCCTCCGAGTCCGAGCCGGCCCTGGCCCCCGATCCTCACATGCCTTCCTCAGCCGAGCCCCCCTTTGCCGTGAACCGCCCGCTTGCGTCCGAAGAAGTGCGGGGCAGCACCCGCAGGCATTCGGACGCAGCAGCGAGGCAGAGGCGCGACCAGCCGTTGCGTCCGACACGACGTGGGGCAGGACCCGCGGTTGTTCGGACGCAAGGCACAGCGTGCTGGGGAAAGGACAGGCCCGGCGCGCTCGGGGGGATGAGCGGGCCGGGCCTGGGATGGGGGTCAGGACTTGCGCTTGGTGACTTCTTCGGTGGCGGCGGGGAGGACCTTGTGGAGGTCGCCGACGACGCCGAAGTCGACGAGTTCGAAGATGGGGGCTTCTTCGTCCTTGTTGATGGCGACGATGGTCTTCGAGGTTTGCATGCCGGCGCGGTGCTGGATGGCGCCGGAGATGCCGGCGGCCACGTACAGCTGCGGGGAGACGGTCTTGCCAGTCTGGCCGACCTGGTAGGCGTGCGGGTACCAGCCCGAATCGACCGCGGCGCGGGAGGCGCCGACGGCCGCGCCCAGGGAGTCGGCGAACGCCTCGACCGGGCCGAAGTCACCGCCGGTCCCGCGGCCACCGGACACGATGATCGCAGCCTCGGTCAGCTCCGGGCGGCCGGTCGCCTCCCGCGGCTTGGAATCGGTGATGCGAGCCGTCTTGGCGGCGTCGGAGACCGACACGTCGAACTCCTCCACCTCCGGGGTGGTCTCGGCCGCCTCCGGACTCGCCGCGTTCGGCTTCACCGTGATGATCGGGGTGCCGTGGGTGATCTTGGCCTGGACGGTGTAGTTGCCCGCGAACACCGACTGGGTCGTGACCGGGCTCCCGCCGGCACCGTCGCCGGCCTGCACGTCGACGGCGTCGGTGATCAGGCCCGAGTCGAGCTTGACGGCCAGCCGGGCGGCGATCTCCTTGCCCTCTGCGTTGGAGGAGATGAGGATGGCGGTCGGCTCGAGCTTGGCCGCGACCTGCTGCAGCGCCTCGGCCTTGGGGGCGACCAGGAACTGCGTCAAATCGGGGTTGGTCAGCGCGATCACCTTGGTCGCGCCGTACTGGCCCAGCGCCGGCAGCGCATCCTGCACACCGTCGCCGATGTAGACGGCGACCGGCTCACCGAGGCGGCGCGCGATGGTGAGGAGCTCGGCCGTGGTCTTGCGAACCTTGCCACCGGCGTGGTCGACGAGAACGAGAACGTTCGACATGAACTGATCGCCCCTCAGAGGAACTTGTTGGTGGACAGGAACTCGACGAGCCGGGCAGCGCCGCTACCGTCTTCGTCGGTGACGATGGTGCCGGCCGACCGCGCCGGCCGTTCGGTCACCTCGGTGACCTCGGTCCAGGCGGCGGCCCCGCCGACGGAGTCGGCGGAGATCTCCAGGTCGGCCAGCGACCACGTCTCGACCGGCTTCTTCTTCGCCGCCATGATCCCCTTGAACGACGGGTACCGCGGCTCGCCCGACTGGTCGCTGACGCTCAACACCAGCGGCAGGGTGGCCTCGATGGTGTCGCTCGCGGTGTCGCCGTCGCGGCGGATCCGCACCGTGTCGCCATCGACACTCACTTCCGAGCCCAGCGTGACGGCCGGCAGACCGAGCCGCTCCGACACCATCGCCGGGACGACGCCCATGCTGCCGTCGGTCGAGGCCATCCCGAACACGACCAGGTCGGCCTCGAGCTTGCCCAGCGCCTTGGCCAGGATCAGCGAGGTCGCCACGGCGTCGGAGCCGTGGATGCCTTCGTCGTTCACGTGGACACCGGCATCGGCGCCCATCTGCAGACCCTTCTTGATGGCGTCGGCGGCCTGCTCCGGGCCGACGGTGAGGATGGTCACAGTGTTCTCGCCGCCATCGCCATCGGTTTCCTTCACGGTCAACGCGGTCTCGACGGCATACTCGTCCAGCTCGGACAGCAACCCGTCGACACCGGCACGGTCCACCGTGTTGTCCTCGGAGCGGAAGCGGCGGTCCGCGGTGGCATCCGGCACGAACTTCGCGCAGACGACGATCTTCATAGCGTGTGGGACCCCTTCTGGTTAACGGTCTCTCCCAGCCTGTCATGGATGTTACTCGCGAGAAACATAAGACGCGTGCGAGTCCCATCACAGTTCGGCGGCCAAGCCTGCCACCCGGCCCCCGGAACACCCCTAGTCTGACCGGGTGACCGCGACGTTACCGCTCACCGGCGAGAGAACCGCCCCCGGGATCTGGCACGAGAACTACTGGTTCGCGCGCCATGAGGCTGCCTATCGCTGGATCACGGCCAACCGGCTACCCAGCCTGCCGACCATCGGCCGCATCCTCGACGCCGGCTGCGGCGAGGGATACGGCGCGGAGTTGCTCCGCCAGGCGGCCGCGGACTCCGTGTTCGGACTCGACTATGAAGGTACGACGCTTCGTCACGTCGCGAAGGCTTATCCACAGATCAAGCTGCTGCAGGGCAATCTGGTCCAGCAGGGGTTGGCCGCCGACACCTTCGACCTGGTCGTGTCGCTGCAGACGATCGAGCACCTCTGGGACCAGCCGGCCTTCGTCGCCGAGTGCGCGCGCGTGGTCCGCCCAGCAGGCACGGTGGTGCTGTCCACCCCCAACCGGCTGACCTTCCCGCCCGGCAACTGGTACCACACCCGGGAGCTGACCGGTCAGGAACTCCTCGACCTGGTCACCCCGGAACTGACGGTCCTGACCACGGTCGGTCTCCGCCACGGCCGGCGCCTGCTCGCCTGGGAGGCCGAGAACGGCAGTTGTGTCGACGCGCAGTTGGCGAGTGATCACGAGGAGTGGCCCGCGTCTCTGATACACCTGGTGAAGTCGGTGAGAGCCACTGACTTCGTCGTCAGGGAGTCCGGCCCGGATGGGTTGGCGGATTCGCTGGACCTGCTGATCGTCGCCCGGAAGTAGACGCAGGGAGCAATGCCCGGAAAGCGCGCCGACGGACCGCGGGGAGCGGTGCCGGACATAACCATCTGGCCAAGGCTTCCCCAGATTCACCCCATGTGACTTCAATTGCACCCTCCGGATGTGTCAGAGTCGTCCGCGTCCTTCGCGACCTGTCTGGCTGCCGCCCCGGCTGCCACGTCAAAGTCGGACCCTGACCATGGTTTGGATTCTTGAGAATGAAGAAGCTCGTCATTGCCCTCGGCGCCGCGCTGACCGTGATCGTGGCTGTGGTGGTCGCCTTCCTGGGCGCTCCGGCGACCGGTTCGCCGATCTCTCAGGACGTCGTCGTGTCATCGAACCCGGCGGACACCACGCCGCGGATCCAGGACGGCGCGGTCTACAAGATGCTCAGCCACGGCGGCGCCATCTTCGTCGGCGGCCAGTTCAACAACGTGAGGTCGTACAACGGCACTACCAACATCCCGCGGAACCGGCTGTTCGCCTTCAACCCGAAGACGGGCGGGATCACCGGCCTGAAGGCCACCTTCAACTCCGAGGTGTGGGCGCTGGCCACGGACGGCACGTCGCTGTTCGTCGGCGGAAGCTTCAACACGGTCAACGGGGTGAAGCGGACCGGCGTGGTCAAGCTGAACGCGACCACCGGTGCGGTGATCACGGCCTTCAACGCCCACCTGGCCGGCGGGGTCACCGAATTGGCCTACGTGAAGGGCCGACTCATCATCGGCGGCACCTCCAGCGGTGCCCAGCTGATCGCGGTCAACCCAACCACCGGCGGCAACACCGGCTACATCAAGATCCCGATCACCGGGCAGCCGGAGAACAACAGCAACTCGGGCCCGACGAAGGTGTTCCGGTTCGCGGTGAACCCGGCCGGCACCCGGTTGGCGATGGTCGGCACCTTCACCTCTGTCGGCGGGCAGAAGCGGCAGCGGGCGGCGCTGATCAACCTGGGCACAAGCTCGGCCACGGTCAGCGGCTGGTACTCGCCGCTGTTCGACAACACCTGCAGCCCGGCCACGCCGTCGTACACCCGGGACGTCGACTTCTCGCCGGACGGCAGCTTCTTCGTCATCGTCACCACCGGCGCAGGTTGGCCCGACGACAAGAACAGGTTGTGCGACTCCGCGAGCCGCTGGAACACCAGCGACAGCCGGACCACCTACCCGGTCTGGGTGAACTACACCGGCGGCGACACGCTGCTCTCGGTCCAGGTGACGAAGGCCGCGGTCTACGTGCAGGGCCACCAGCGCTGGATGAACAACCCGCACGGCCAGGACTCCGCCGGTCCGGGTGCTGTCTCCAGGCCGGGCATCGCCTCGCTGAACCCGTGGAGCGGCCTTGCCTACTCCTGGAACCCGACCAAGGACCGCGGCGTCGGTGGCTACGACCTGCTGCTCACAGCTGACGGCCTGTGGGTGGGTTCCGACACCACGCAGATCGGCAACGAGGTGCACGAGCGCATCGCCCTCCTGCCGCTGCACTGACATCAGCACGAACGGCAACGGCCCCCGGATCAGGTGATCCGGGGGCCGTTGCCGTTCGCAACCGTCAGGGGCGGATGAACCGCTCCACGATCTTGCCGGCGATCAGGTAGACCAGCGCCGCGATGCCCCAGTTGACCAGCAGGGTGTTCTTGGCGGTCTCCAGCCGGAACAGGTCCTTGAACGGGCCGACGATCTCGTGCCCGCGATTCAGCACCCAGCGAACGATCTCGTTGCTCTGGTTCGCCTGGTCCAGCGCGGTGAACAGCGCGCCGAGCGCCAGCACCGCCGCGGCCAGCACAGCGATCAGCCAGACCAGCGAGGCGATCAGGTTCCGGGCGCGCTTGACCCCGGAGCCGACCGTCGACAGCGCGGCCTTGCCCTTGCCGCCGCCCGGGCCGGACTCGCGCGCCGACTTGGCCGCGGCCAACGGATTGCCCGGTTTGTTGCCCGAGGCACCGGTTGACGGGGTGCTTGCGGCCACGGGCTGTCGCGTCACCGGTCTGGTCGCCGTGGTGTCGTCGTCCTTCGCGGCAGCCGCCCCCGCGGCGGACTCCGCGGCAGCCTTCTCCTTGGCCTTCTGCGCCGCGACGATCTCGGCCGCGGTCTGCGGTCTGGCGGCTTTCGTCGCCGTCGCCGCGCCGCCACCGGTGCCGCCCGCGGGAGTCTCCTCAGCCTCCACGCCGGGCGGTGTCACCGCCTTCTCGGCATCGGCGGTCTTCGCCGCCTTCTCGTCGTGAGTACCCACGTCGCCCATCTCCTCAGCCGGGGTCGGTTCCTCGTCTGCTGCCGGTACCGCTACCGGCGTCTTCCGCCGCCGGTTGCCCGGGAACGGGCGCGGCGACAGTCTGCGCCGCACACCGGAGACCGGGGCCGGTTTCAAGCCGTCCACGCTGTCCACACTGTCCAACGTAGCGATGTCCGTACTGTCGGTCACAATCGGCACCGGATCGACCATCCGATGTCGCGCGTCCGTGATCGAGCCGTCGGCCGCCGCCTGGTCGAGGGACCGGGCGGCGCCGGTCTGGTCAGCCACGCTGGATCTCCTCTCCGACGACGTCCGGGACATAGTGCCCGACTGGTGAGTAACTTGAGAACCCCTTGGTCACATCTGCTTTATCACCGTTCGTAGACGAACCGTTACCCGACGGCGCGTCGCCGCCGTCCGCCGGACCACCAGCCTCTCCCGAATCACCGGAACCGCCCGCAGCGTCCGACCCACCAGCCGGTACTGCGCGCGCTCCCGCGCGAAGCCTGGCCGCGGTGGCGTCGTTCTCCCGCGCCAACTCCTCCAGGTACTGCCGGCGCTCCGCGTCCGCGGCGTACCGGCTGACCCGGTCCCGCACGACGACGGCCGGGATGCCGACGGCCAGGGAGTACTCCGGAATGTTGCCCCGGGCAACGCTGTTCGCGCCGATCACCGCACCGCGGCCGATGTCCGTGCCCCGCAGTACGGTCACTTTCGTGGCCAGCCAGCAGTCGGGGCCGATCCGGACCGGCGACTTGACCAGGCCCTGGTCCTTGATCGGCAGGCCGAGGTCCTCGGTCTTGTGGTCGAAGTCGCAGATGTAGGTCCAGTCGGCGATCAGGGTGGACGCGCCGATCTCGATGTCGAGGTAGCAGTTCACCGTCACGTCGCGGGCGAACACGACCTTGTCGCCGATCCGCAGCGTGCCTTCGTGTGCGCGCAGCCGGGTCTCATCGCCCAGGTGGACCCACTTGCCGAGGATCAGCCGACCGTGGCCGGGCCGGGCGACGATCTCCAGTTTCTTGCCGAGGAACACGAAGCCCTCGGTGATCACGTGCGGGTGCCGCAGCTTGAACCACGCGAAGCGCCAGTACCGCTTGAGGTAGTACGGCGTCCACGCCCGGTGGCGCACCACCCAGCCCAGATTCGCCGCCGTCAGCAACCGCATCCGTCCAGTATGTACACGCCTTACGGCGCGACCCCGGTGATCGACACGTTGTAGTAGAGCTCGTCGGGGACGACCTGCGAGAGCACCTTGTCGACCTTGGAGAGCTGCAGCCACGATTTGTACGCGAACATCCGCCAGCCGAATCCCAGCTTCTCCTCCGGTACTGCGGCCTCGAACGTCCGGATCGGCCACCCGACCCAGGCGGCGAGAAGCTCCTCGGTCACAGTCCGTACTTCGGTCGCCCCGGCCCGGGAAGCCGTCCGGGCCAGCGTGTCCGGGTCGAACGTGTGCAGGTCGACGACGGCCTCCAGCGCGGCCGCCCGGGAGGACTCGTCGAGCTCCTCCTGTGGGCGACGCCAATGGCCCAGCGCGGGCAGCTTCGTCACGTTCGTGGTCGCCCACCAGGTGAGCCGGGACAACCGCCGGGCCACGTAGTCGCCGTACCGGGTGGGCTCGCCGCAGATGACGAACCGGCCACCTGGCTTGAGCACCCGCAGCATCTCGCGGAACGCCAGTTCCACGTCCGGGATGTGGTGGATCACGGCATGCCCGATGACCAGGTCGAACTCGTTGTCGTCGTACGGGAGCTTCTCGGCGTCGGCCACCTGACCCTCGACCGCGAACCCGAGGGTGTCGGCGTTCCGCTTGGCGGCGTCGACCATGCCGGGTGACAGGTCGGTGACGTGCGCCTCGGCGAGGACGCCGGCCAGCTTCAGGTTCAGCGTGAAGAAGCCCGTGCCGGCGCCGATCTCGAGGGACTTGCCGTACGGCCAGCCCTCGCTGCCCGCGATCGCGGTGAACCGGTCGCGGGCGTAGGCGACGCAGCGTTCGTCGTACGAGATCGACCACTTCTCGTCATACGTCGACGCCTCCCAGTCGTGGTAGAGCACCTGGGCGAGCTTGTTGTCGTTCCACGCGGCCTCGATGTCTTCGGCGGAGGCGGCGGGCTTCGAAGCAGAGGTGGTCATCAGTAGCTCCTAAAGGCCCTTGAACGCGGCCTTACCAGGGCCGTTCTCGACGAATGACTTCATCCCGATCGTGCGATCCTCGGTGGCGAACAGGGCGGCGAACTGCTGCCGCTCGATCTCCAGTCCGGTATGCAGGTCCACCCCGAGGCCGGCGTCGATCGCTTCCTTGGCCGCACGGAGACCCAGTGCGGCGCCGCGGGAGAACTGCGAGGCCCAGGCCACGGCCGCGTCGTACACCTCGGCGGCAGGGACAACCTTGTCGACCAGGCCGATCTGCAGGGACTCGGCGGCGTCGACGAAGCGCCCGGTGTAGATCAGGTCCTTCGCCTTGGACGGGCCGACCAGGCGGGAGAGCCGCTGCGTGCCGCCGGCGCCGGGGATGATGCCGAGCAGGATCTCAGGCTGGCCGAGCTTGGCGTCATCGGCCGCGATCCGGTAGTCCGCGCAGAGGGCGAGTTCACACCCGCCGCCGAGCGCGTAGCCGGTGATGGCGGCGACGGTCGGCTTCGGGATGGCCGCGACAGCGGACAACGAGGACTGCAGCGGCCCGGACCGCTTGACCATGTCGGCGTACGACATGTCGGCCATCTCCTTGATGTCCGCGCCGGCCGCGAAAACCTTCTCGCCGCCGTAGATGACGACCGCGCGGACGTCATCGTCGGCAGCCGCCTCGTCGGCGGCAGCACGGATCTCCTCCTGGACCTGGACGTTCAGCGCGTTCATCTTCGGCCGGTCGAGCCGGATCGTGCCGACCCCGTCGGTCACGCTCAGATTGACGAACTCGCCCATCGCCTCGCTCCTCTGGTCCAGGTACTACCCGTCGGTACATCCTCGGGCACGGTACCGGACCAGCGGAGCGAGTCGTACTACGGGGAGGTCTGCTCAGAGCTCCACAGGCTGGCCCGACGCGGCCGAACGGCGAGCAGCGTCGACGATGCGGAGCGTGCGGAGGCCTACCTTCCCGTCTGGTTGCGGGACGACCGCGGGAGTCTGTCCGGCGACTGCGGGACCCGAAGCGCGAACCGCGGTCAGGAACTCACCCAGCATCATCGAGTCCAGGTCGCCGCCGACCGGCAGGAAGACCTCGCCCGAGGAGTCCGTGCCGCCGACGTGCGGCAGGAACGGCGCGATCTCGACCGAGCCGTTGGTGCCGGTGACCTGGAGCGTGACACCGCCCCAGGTGGGCCCGTTGTCCGGGACGCTCCACGAGCAGTCGATCGTTGCCAACAGCCCGTTCTCGTAGGTGATCGTGACGAGGCCGCCCGTCTCGACGGCCACACCCTTGTCCTGATGCAGCACGCGGTTCGCGGCCGCATGGACCCGCGCGGCCTCGACCCCTCCGGTCAGTCCGTCGATCAGGTCGGCGCAGTGCACCGTGTGATCGACCAGCGCTCCCCCACCGGCGAACTTCGCATCGGTGAACCACTGCCGCTGCGCGTACGGGATCTTCCCGTTGTTCGTGCCGAGCACCGCGAACAAGTCACCGAGCCGCCCGGCCTCGACCATGGCTCGCAGCCGCCCGTACGACGGCGCGAACCGGACCGGGTAGGCCGTCATCAGGATCACCCCGGCTGCTTCACAGGCAGCGAGCATGGCTTCTCCGTCGGCGACCTCGGTGGCTAGCGGCTTCTCGCAGAGGACGTGGGCTCCGACAGCCGCGGCTCGCTCCACCAGTCCGCGATGTAGAGCATTCTCACTCGTCACCACGACGGCATCCGGGCCCCAGGCGAACAGGTCGTCGTACGAGTCGACATAGGCCACACCGAGCTGCGCGGCGAACTCCGCGCCCCGCGGACCGGCATCGGGAGCATCGGCGCCGTCCGGATCGGCCGACAGCACCTCGACGTCGGGCATGCTTGTGAGGAGCGACGCGTACGACGCCGCGTGGGTGTGCGCGAACGAGGCGATCGCAACCTTCAAGCTCATTCCACTGCTCCTGACGGGTCGACTAGATCGTGGCGGTCGGGCGGGGAAGGAACGAAGTTGGTCATGTCGATCGTGCGGCCGGTCGCCATCGATTCGCGGGCCGCCTCGGCCAGGTAGACGGCAGCGGCACCGTCAGCAGCGACGACCCGCGGCTCGGGCCCACCCCGGAGCGCGGCGGCCAGCTCGCGAAGCTGAGTCAGATAGGGGCTTTCGTACAACGTCGACGACGGAATCAGCAGATCACCGGTGCTAGCGGCGTCCTGCAGTTCCTCGGAGAACCCGGTGTCCTCGGCCGAGGAGTACTCCAGCAGGCCCCTGTCCCCCGCGATCGAGAAGCCGGACTTGAACTGGGTCCCGGTCGCGCCCCAGGTCGCCCGTAGGTGGCTGATCGCCCCCGTCGCATGTGTCAGGGTGACGTGCGCCGCCACGTTGACCGGGCTGATCCCCTCGACGCTGGGAGGACTCTGCACGGCGTACAGGCTGATCACCTCGCCGCAGAGCCAGCGAGCCTGGTCGAGGTCGTGCACCATCAGGTCCATGATGACGCCGCCCGATCGCGCGACGTCGCGGTACCACCCGGCGCCGGCCGGTGAGCTCGCCACCCGGAAGAACCGCGCCACGGCCACCTTGCCGATGCGACCCGCCTGTACTGCGTTGTGCGCCGCGGCGTACGCCGGGAAGAACCGCACCACGTGCGCCGGGTAGATCCGCACGCCGGCAGCGGCGGCTGCTTCGGACAGTTCGCGGGCATCGGCCGCCGTCAGGCTCAGGGGCTTCTCGCAGATCACGTTCCGGCCGGCCTTGATCGCGGCGAGCGCGATCTCCTTGTGCGTCGCCGACGGGGTGACGATGTCGACGAACTCCACTTCCTCGAGCAGCCCGTCGAGGGACTCGGCGACCTCCAGCCCGTACTGCGTGGCGAGCTCAGGTGCACCGGCGATGGAGTGGACCAGGACGCGCGCGCCCAGCGCCTTCCATGCCGCCACGTGCACGTGCGCGATGTTGCCCGCGCCGATGAGTCCGACCGTGAGGCCAGACAGGTCTGGTTCCGACATTTGATCCCTCACTTGCGTCCAGAGGTGCGGTGCGTTCGACAACAGTGCGCGTGCGTGTTCGTAACTACCCGCTCATGAACATATTTAACATCGTTCGAGGCATCTCGGCCCGCTCTTGACCGGTCTTTGAGCTGTCATGGGCACAATGTGCCGGTGACCGAAGCCACCGCCGCCCCGAACGAGCTCGGCCCCTCGCCCGATCAGGACCTGCGCCTGGGGCCGGTGGTCCACGCCGACGGCACCACCTTCACCTTGTGGGCCCCGGCCGCGGAGCGGGTCGAACTGACCCTGATCGCCGACGACGGCAGCCAGCGGAACCTGGATCTGCTCCACACCGGTGAGTACTGGACCGGGTTCGTCCCGGAGGTAGGCCACGGCCAGCGCTACGGCTACCGGGTGCACGGCCCGTTCGACCCGTCGCACGGCCTGCGGTTCAACCCGTCGAAGCTGCTGCTGGATCCGTACGCGCTAGCCGTCGACGGTTCGCTCGACTTCGCCAGCCCACTGATCTACGACTCCTCCGATGGTGACTCGGCCGGACACGTCCCACTCGGGGTGGTCGTCGCCGGCTCAGAGGCACCGCCGCCGATCAGCCGCCCGGTGCCGTGGACCGAGACCGTGATCTACGAGTTGCACACCAAGGGCTTCACCAAGCTCCACCCCGACGTACCGCAGCACCAGCGCGGCACCTACGCCGGGCTCGCCCATCCGTCGGTGATCGACTACCTGGTCGAGCTCGGCGTCACCTCCGTCGAGTTGCTGCCGATCCACCATTTCGTCACCGAGCCCGCGATCGCCGCCCGGGGCCTGCCGAACTACTGGGGCTACAACTCGCTGAACTACTTCGCCCCGCACGCGCCGTACTCGTCGTCCGGTTCGACGGGTGAGCAGGTGGCCGAGTTCAAGGCGATGGTCGCCGCCTTCCACGCGGCCGGCATCGAGGTGATCCTCGACGTCGTCTACAACCACACCGCCGAGGGTGGCTTCGACGGGCCGACACTCAGCTTCCGTGGCATCGACAACCGCGCGTACTACCGGCTGACGCAGCAGGGCACCATGTACGACGTCACCGGCACCGGGAACTCCGTCGACACCTCGCACCCGCAGGTCCGCCGGCTGGTGATGGACTCGCTGCGCTACTGGGTCGAGGAGATGGGCGTCGACGGGTTCCGGTTCGACCTGGCGGTGACGCTGATCCGCAACGAGAACCACGAGGTGGACACGGTCAACCACCCGTTCCTCGCGGAGGTCGCCGCGGACCCGGTGCTCGGCCGGGTCAAGCTGATCTCCGAGCCGTGGGACCTCGGCAACTTCGGCTACCAGGTCGGCAACTTCGGCACCCCGTGGTCGGAGTGGAACGGCAAGTTCCGCGACAGCGTGCGAGACGTCTGGCGCACCTCGTCGAACGGCGTCCAGGACCTCGCCTACCGGCTGTCCGGCTCCAGCGACCTGTACGGCGATGACGGGCGTTACCCGTACGCGTCGATCAACTTCGTCACCGCGCACGACGGGTTCACCCTGCGCGATCTGGTCTCGTACAACCACAAGCACAACGAGGCGAACCTCGAGGACAACCGCGACGGCACCGACGACAACCGGTCCTGGAACTGCGGGGTCGAGGGCGAGACGGACGACCCGAACGTCATCGCGCTGCGGAAACGCCAGATGGCCAACCTGATGTCGACCCTGGTTCTGTCCACCGGCGTACCGATGATCACGGCAGGCGACGAGTGCGGGCGCACCCAGCACGGCAACAACAACGCCTACTGCCAGGACAACGAGATCTCCTGGTTCGACTGGACCCTCCCCGCGACCTGGTCCGACCACCTGGAGCTGACGAAGAAGCTGCTCGCGCTCCGGGCGGCCCATCCGGCGCTCCGGCAATGGCACTACTTCTCCGGCCAGCCGGTGGTTCCCGGCGGCCGCAAGGACCTGTCATGGATCGCGCCGCACGGCGGTGAGATGACCGAGGCCGACTGGTTCGACGGAAACCTCCGCACCCTCGGCATGTTCCTGGCCGGCGACGCCCTCCGCGGTTTCGATGTCGAGGGCAACCGTCAGACCGACAACTCGTTCCTCCTCGCTCTCAACGCCACCGCCGAGCCCCGCGAGGTCCGGGTCCCCGACGCCTCGTGGGCCCCGGAGTACGAGGTCGTCATGGATACCAGCCACAGCGGCGTCACCGAAGTAGAAGCCAATGCCATCGTCCCGCTGGCGCCCCGCTGCCTGGTCCTTCTCCGCGCTCTCTGAATCCGCGGCTCCCGCTCTGGGGCAGCCTCGAACGCCGCCCGCGCGAGCTCATGCAGCCACGTCGGCCGGTCCGGGA
>NZ_BAAANE010000002.1:280588-508171 GCF_039529635.1 Kribbella alba
GGAACACCCGGACCGGCCGACGCTGTTTCTCAGGGCAGCACGGCGCCTGATGCGGGCACGCCAGCGCGAGCGCGCAGCGGCGGACGCGGAGGACGCGGAGGCGTTCGCGGCCCCTACGGCTAACTGCCGTCGTATGCCGCCTTGTAATAGACGTAACCGTCCAGTCCGGTGAGGATGGCATATATGCTGTTGTAAATTACCGAGAGTCCGACCGAGTAGACAGTCTGCCAGCCGGCCGAGTCCTGGCTCCAGTTGCCCGTAGGTTGCCCAGCCGCATTGTATGTCCGGAAATTGGTACGGTAGTTGTTTTGATCCACATAACTCACCAGCATCTGCCCATTGTTGCCGGCGGCCACTGTGGGCGAGTCGTAGGTATTGCCGCCCTGCGCCGTCCAGTTGCCCCAATTATTCCCGGTGCCGCTGTATGAACGAGCCATCCAGACCTGGTTGTCTTCACCTCGCGCCACGGCCCAAAGTCCGGTGTACCTGTTATAGGTCACGCTGGGAGCCGCGGGTGTCAGTACCCCGGGTAAGGTTTGGCCAGGAACCCAATCCCATCCGTTCCAGTAGCTGCCCAATACGCGGTCGTCAGTCGAGCTGTGGTACACCATGTACAGCGCAGTTAACCCTGCGCCGACCTGTGTGACGGACACAGCCATATTAGTGCGCTGCCCCCACGAAACGGCCGTCCACGATCCAACCCAGGACCCATCGGAGTTGACTTGGGCGTAATAGATGCGACCGTCGGTGCCGGTATGGAAGACCATGAAGGAGTTTGTCCCGTAGGGAACCACCGTGGGGCTGAAATAGGTTTGTGTCGATGATCCGTCGGGATTGGTGTACTGGAACGCATTACCGTTGTTGAAGGACAGCCACACTATGTTATTGGTTTCCCCCCTCCATACCTGAAGTAGGGTTCCATTGTTTCTGGCTTCGCTCATGGTGCCGCGCGCAGCGAGAGATTGGTTGCCTACATGTTCTTCGACCCAGGTCCCCCACTCGCCCGGCTCCGCGGCGAACGCCGAGTTGGCGAAAGTCGCCGAAAGCGCGAAGGCGGTCAGCATGGCAATGAGCGCCAGCCGCCATCGCTTCCAAGAAGTATGCATAACGAACTCCTTACGTAGTGCGGCCCCTAAAGGGACACAGTGAACGTCGGCGCACGTGTTCCGCGGCACCTGACAGGGAGCCGGGAAATGGTTGCCGCTCGACAGGGCATCGTTGCCCCAGATGACCTGCGGGCTCCAAGAGTCCACCGGTTGGGGGACGTAGGGCGTCCTCTCTGTCGCCGGAGGGAACGCGGCAGGCTAACGCTTCTGCTCGTCTCGTGGTTGAAGATCACTGACACTCATCGTTCCGCCTACATGATCAAACCGGCATTGTTGCCAACGGCCATGTCGTCCCCCGGCTAGCCGGAACCATCGAATTCCGGCTAGCCGTAGCAGCCAGTTCTGGACACAGCGCTTCTGCGCCCACAGACGCGCGCTCGCGACCATCCACTGACCGGGGCGTGTCAGAACGGAACACAGTCCATCGAGATTGGGGCGGACTGGTATCTGACCAAAGGGATCGCGCGCCACGAGGATGGGACCGGCTTGAGCCGCTTTTGCCACCTTCACGGGGGCCACCTGTTTCGCCAGTTATGGGACCACCGGCGTGTCGTGCGTCGGAATGGTCGTAGCCTGCGGCTAGCCCGAATCTTTCAGCGCGCCGTTGTTGATCACGGATGCGACGGAGTTTGGCCGGTCCTCTTCTCCGGTCAGGTCACGGTGGGCCTCCGTTACCGGGTCCTCGGTCCAGGTCTTGGCGGTGGGCCCGGAGCGTGCCGTAGGCGCGGTGCAGGACCTCGCCGCGGAAGGTGAACTCCTCACCGGCATCGACCGCCTTGGCGGCGATCAGGCGTTCGGCCCTGGCCGGCAATGCAACTGGTGCATGTCCGGTTCCGAGACCACCAAGAGTTCGGCGGCATCCAGGTGATCGGGTGCGGGGTTTGGGATTGTGAAGTACCGTCGATGGTTTCCACATTTTGACCGAAGGGCCTCCGCCGCAACGGCGCACGGATGGTGTCCGGACGGTAGTTCAGAGGGGGCTCTGGATGTTCATGCGGCGAGGGCAACGCGGCGGCGACCACAGCACGCCGATCGGGGTGATTCACCAGCTCGTGCTGCGCTGGGGCGATGCGGAGTGCGCCACCACGCGGAGGTCGGTTCAACGGTGGTTGGACGGTGTCGCGTTCGTTGATGTGCAGGCACGGACTTTCGCCGACTTCTGGCAGGCGCAGAACAAGGCCGCACTCGTGGCCGAAGGTCCGCTCTGGGTGGTTCTCGGAGATTCGACGGCCCAGGGGGTCGGGGCGTCGTCACCGCTCCACGGTTATGTCGGCCAGGTGCTGGCGGGGCTGGCGCCCCGGAGTACGCGTCCCTGGCGGGTCCTCAACCTGTCCCGCTCCGGCGCACAGGCAAGAGAAGTGCTGACCCGGCAGCTACCTCTGCTCCACGAGCTCGACCAGGAGCCGGACCTGGTGACCTGTGGCGTCGGCAGCAACGACATCCTTGGGACCCTGCCGAGAAGGTTTCACTCCACGTTGCGCCAGTTGATCGAGCGGCTGCCACGCTCGTCGGTAGTCCTCGATCTGCCGTTGCCGGATGGGCTCTGGACGATCGGGGGCCTCTGCAGTCCGTACGTCGCCGGTGTGAACAGGACCATTCACACCGCGGCGGCAAGGCGAGGGCTGCCGGTGGCCGAGGTGTCCCGTCACTTCGCGCGGCCTTGGCGCGGGCAGTTCGCTGCTGACCGATTCCACCCCAACGACGTCGGCTACCGGCACCAGGCCGACGCCGTACTCGCCGCGCTTCCCCGGACGGCCCTCCAGGATCAATGACTTCACTTTGCCCCAGGGGCAGGGTGTTGACTGGCGGGCATGAACCAGGTGGGCGAGCTGACGATCAGCGAGTTCGGGAGGCGATCCGGCCTTTCGCACAAGGCATTGCGGCTGTACGAAGTGTCTGGGTTGCTGCCGCCGGCGCGCGTTGACCCTTTGAACGGGTACCGCCTGTACGGCGAGGAGCAGCTCGAGCGGGCTCGGCGGATCAGCGTGTTGCGGCAGCTCGACATGCCCCTCGGCACGGTTGCCGAAGTGTTGGCCGGGACGGACGAGGAGGCGCTGATCCGGCTCGACCGTTGGTGGGCCGCGCAGGAGGCAACCACTGCGGCGCGCAGGGCGACGCTGGAGTACCTGCGCGACCGGCTCATCCGCTCCGGCTCGCCAGGATTGGCGCCGCGCCCGGTGCTGACCCGCGAAGTACCGGAGACGAAGGTCGCCTCGATCAGGACGGACGCCGATCAGCAGACCCTGATCGGCGTGATCGTGACGTCCACCGACGAGATCCGCGCGCACCTGCTCGCCGCCGGAGCCACCCTGTCCGGTGGTTCCTGGGTCATCTACCACGGCGCCGTCACGCCCGAGAGCGAGGCGACGGTCGAGATCTGCGTGCCGTTCACCGGCCTGGTCGACCCAGCCGGGCCGATCGCGATCCGGGTCGAGCCGCCGCACACCCAGGCCTACTGCACGATCACCAAGGACGAGTGCGCCTATCCGCGCATCATGCTCGCCTACGACTTGCTCCAGGACTGGGTCCGGCGGTCCGGACGGCCGACCACCGGCTCGGTCCGCGAGATCTACTTCCACGACTTCCGCATCATCGCCGGAGACGAGCCGGCCGTCGACATCGCCCAGCCGATCGAAGGAACCACACCATGAGGACAGACCTCACCGATTACGCCAGCCAGTCCGCATTCAGCGACCCAGGCATTCACGCCGGCCTGTACGACGCGTTGCCGACCGACGTCCACGAGCTGACCGCGGTGGTCCGCAACCTGCTGGTCCACTACCGCGCCGGCGGCATCGAATTCAGCGGTGAGCGGCTGGACGAGATCAACCACCGCTGGATCGAGGCCGCCCTCACGACCGACCAGAAGCGCAACGGTACGCCGCTCGCGACGCCGCGGGAGCCCGCCGATCGCATCGTCGGCTGCTGCCGGGACTACACCTTGCTGACGGTCTCCGCCCTGCGCCACCAGGGGATACCGGCGCGCAGCCGGATCGGCTTCGCGGTGTACTTCGCCGAGGGGTTCAACTGCGACCACGTCGTCGCGGAGTACTGGAACGGGGACCGCTGGGTGATGGTCGACGCGCAACTGGATCCCGCGGACGCAAAGGTGTTCGACAGCCTCGACATGCCGACCGGCCCATTCCTCTCGGCCGCCGAGGTCTGGCAGCGGATCCGCGCGGGCGAGGTGGACGCCGACGACTTCGGCGTCGACCCCGGGCTGCCGATCCGGGGCAGCTGGTTCGTTCGCAACTATGTGTTCCTGCAACTGGCCCATCTGCAGCGCGACGAGGTCCTGCTGTGGGACGGCTGGGGTGCGATGGGCGGACCGGATGAGCCCGCCGATCTCGACCTCAGCGACGAGATCGCCACCCTGCTGATCGCCTCCGACGCCGGCGACGAGTCCGCCACCGAGGAACTGGCGACCCGCTATGCCAAGGACCCGAACCTGCGCCCCGACAACCGCGTCCAAATGCACTCCCCCACCGGCGCGGCCCCGGTCTGGATCGACCTCACCACCCGCCAGCCGATCGATGCCCAAGGCAACTAGTTACGCGGAGGGTCCAATGGCAGGTTTTTCGGCCGATAGCGGCAAATAAGGGCGCTATCGGCCTAAGAACCCGCTATCGGGCCGACATAGGGACAGCGCGGACCCCGCCTGATGAGCTGGCGGGGTCCGCGGCGGATCGGCGACTGTCAGAACTCAGAACCAGCGGGCAGGTCCGGAGTCTCCGGGTCGTCCGGGTCGGACGGTGCCGCGGCGAGACCCAGTTCGGCGGGGCTGGCCAGCATCGGGTGCTTCGGCAGCACACGGACCGTGTAGCCGAACGGGCCGGTGCGGTCGAGCTTGAGCTCACCCTCGTACCGATGCCGGTTGCCTTCGTAGGTCTCGGCCAGCGAGATCGACACCCGCACCGGATCGGTGATCTCGTCGTTCGAGTCCACCCGGCCGTGCAGCGCCTCCACGTCGATGTCCGCGGGAGTCAGCTCGCCGAGACTGACGTAGGCGCGGATGCCGACCGTAGTACCGAGCTGCGGCACGTCGCCGAGACCCTGCAGCTCGACGTGGTCGACCCGGACCTGCGGCCAGGCGGCCCTGACCCGCTTCTTCCACGCGGCCAGTTCGCGCGCGCCCTCGAACGTCGAGTTGAGCTGACGCGAGGAGTGCGCGGCCGGTACGTACAGCCGCTCGACGTAGTCGCGGACCATCCGGGTGGCCAGCACCTTCGGGCCGAGCTCCTTGATCGTGTGCCGGAGCATCTCGATCCAGCGGCCGGGCACGTCACCGTCGTAGAAGCGCGGCGCGACCTGCTTCTCGATGATGTCGTACAGCGCGTGCGCCTCGAGGTCGTCGCGCCGGTCGGTGTCCTCGATGCCCTCGGCGGACGGGATCGCCCAGCCGAACTCGTCGTCGTACCACTCGTCCCACCAGCCGTCGCGGATGGACAGGTTGAGCGCACCGTTCAGCGCCGCCTTCATGCCGGACGTGCCGCAGGCCTCGTACGGCCGGAGCGGGTTGTTCAGCCAGACGTCGCAGCCCGGGTACATCGGCTGCGCCAGCGCGATGTCGTAGTCGGGCACGAAGACGATGCGGTGCCGGACCTCGGGGTCGTCGGCGAACCGGACCATCTCCTGGATCAGCTTCTTGCCACCCTCGTCGGCCGGGTGCGCCTTACCCGCGATGACGATCTGGATCGGCCGGTACGGGTGCAGCAGCAGGGCCTTCAGCCGCTCCGGGTCACGCAGCATCAGCGTGAGTCGCTTGTACGACGGGACGCGGCGGGCGAATCCCATCGTCAGCACGTCCGGGTCGAGGATCGAGTCGACCCAGCCGAGCTCGGCCTCGCTCGCGCCCCGGTTCACCCAGGAGTCGTGCACCCGGCGGCGGGTGTCGTCGATGAAGCGCTGCCGCAGGATCCGCTTCGTCTCCCACAACTGCGCGTCGGTGGTCTTGTCCAGACCCTCGAACATGCCCTCCGAGTCGCCTTGGTCGGCGTTCGCATAGGTCAGCCCGGCGATCTCGCGCGCGACCCAGGTGGGGGCGTGCACGCCGTTGGTGATCGAGGTGATCGGCACGTCGGACGGGTCGAAGCTCGGCCAGAGACCCGCGAACATGCCCCGGCTGACCACGCCGTGCAGCTTGGAGACGCCGTTCGCGCGCTGCGCCAGCCGCAGTCCCATGATCGCCATGTTGAAGACGCTCGGGTCGCCGTTCTCGAAGTCCTCGGCGCCCAGGGCGAGGATCCGGTCGATCGGCACACCCTCGCCGAAGGTGTCCGGAGAGAAGTGCTGCTGGATCAGCTCGACCGGAAAGCGGTCGATACCGGCCGGAACCGGGGTGTGGGTGGTGAACACGGTGCCGCCGCGGGCCACCTCGAGCGCGGTGTCGAAGTCGAGGCCCTCCGCGGCCAGCTCGCGGATCCGCTCGATGCCGAGGAATCCCGCGTGGCCCTCGTTGGTGTGGAACACCTCGGGCGCGGCGTGACCGGTGATCCGGCAGTAGGTCCGTACTGCGCGCACGCCACCTACGCCGAGCAGGAGTTCCTGCAGCAGCCGGTGTTCCGTCGTACCGCCGTACAGGCGGTCGGTGACCTCACGCTCGGCGGGCTCGTTCTCCTCGATGTCGGAGTCGAGCATCAGTAAGGGGACGCGGCCGACCTGGGCGATCCAGACCTGCGCGTGCAGCTCGCGGCCGCCCGGCAGCGTCACCGTGACCAGGGCAGGCGCGTTGCTGCTGTCACGGCCGTCGCGGAGCAGGCTGATCGGCAGACCGTCCGGGTCCACCAGCGGGTAGCGCTCCTGCTGCCAGCCTTCGCTGTTCAGGGACTGGACGAAATAGCCGTGCCGGTAGAGCAGGCCGACCCCGATCAGCGGGACACCGAGATCGCTCGCCGCCTTGAGGTGGTCGCCGGCAAGGATGCCGAGGCCACCGGAGTACTGCGGCAGCACGTGGGTGATGCCGAACTCCGGGGAGAAGTAGGCCACCGAGTTCACCGGCGTACCGGCCTCGGACTGGAACCACCGGTCGTCGGTCACGTAGCCGGTCAGGTCGGCCACAGCCAGCTCTAGCCGGCGCAGGAATGCATGGTCGTTCGCCAGCTCGTCGAGCCGGGCCGCCGGTACCTCAGCGAGGAGCCGGACCGGGTCACCGCCGGTGCTGCGCCAAAGCTGGGCGTCGACAGCCTCGAAGACATCTTGCGTCTCGGGGTGCCAGGCCCAGCGAAGGTTGTTCACCAGGGTGCCGAGACCGGTCAGCGGCTCGGGCAGGACAGGGCGGACGGAGAATCGTCGTATCGCTCGCACCGAGACACCGTACCGGCCCGGGCCAGCGACAGCACCCTCGGCATGCATCGATCTTGCAACGCGAGCAAGATCTTGCAGGACCAGACCACTACACCCACAGGACCGGCCCGACCCCAAGTTCCGTAGTGTGGACCGCGGCTGGCCCGGACGATGGACCGAGCTGCGACCGCTCCCCCAGACTGGTGTCGGTGGGCCGGGGACGGTGTACAGGTGACCGGCGCGGTTGGGCGGGGACGGTGTGTGCACGGTGTGTGCATGGCGCGGCGCAGCCTTGGGAACCGATAACGTCAGTGCTGTACTCACTTGTCCCCGCTAGTCGGAAAGCGAAGGTTCGTTTACTCCATGACTGGGCGCATCCCGATCACCGAGGTCACCCCGACCGTCGACGCCGGCGCGTATCCGGCCAAGGCGTCGGTGGGCGAGACGTTCACCATCGCGGCCACGGTGTTCCGCGAGGGACACGACGCGGTGAACGCGAACGTCGTACTGACGTCGCCGAAGGGTCAGACCAGACGGATGCTGATGACCCCGGTCGGGCAGGGCACGGACCGCTGGACCGTCGACGTCACCTTGCAGGAGCAGGGCGCGTGGACCTTCGCGGTCGAGGGCTGGAGCGACCCGTACGGGACGTGGCGGCACAACGCGGAGATCAAGATCCCGGCCGGCATCGACGTCGACCTGATGTTCGCCGAGGGAGCCGCCTTCTTCGACCGCGCCGCGGCCGGAGTACCGCCGGCGGTCCGGGTGGATCGCAGTACGTTGAGCGATGCCGCCCAGGCCCTGGCGAACGGCGCGTTGCCGCCCGAGGCGCGACTGGCCGCGGGGATCTCGCCGCAGGTCCGCTCGGCGCTGGGCCGGTACCCGGTGCGCGAGCTGATCACCTCCTCCGAGACGTTCCCGGTGTGGGTGGACCGGGAGCTCGCGTTGTTCGGCAGCTGGTACGAGTTCTTCCCGCGCTCCGAGGGTGCGACGTACGACGAAAGCACGGGGCAGTGGACCTCCGGCACCTTCCGTACTGCGGCGAAGCGGCTGGATGCCGTTGCGGGCATGGGGTTCGACGTGCTTTATGTGCCGCCGGTCCACCCGATCGGCAGGTCGTTCCGCAAGGGCCCGAACAACACGCTCGACCCGAAGCCGGGTGATCCCGGGTCGCCGTGGGCGATCGGTTCGGCCGAGGGCGGCCACGACGCGATCCACCCGGAGCTGGGCACCTTCGAGGACTTCGACTACTTCGTCGGCCGCGCCCGCGAGGTCGGCCTCGAGGTGGCGATCGACCTGGCCCTGCAGGCCTCGCCGGACCACCCCTGGGTGACCGAGCACCCGAAGTGGTTCAACGTCCGCGCCGACGGCTCGATCGCGTACGCCGAGAACCCGCCGAAGAAGTACCAGGACATCTACCCGATCAACTTCGACAACGATCCCGAAGGCATCTACGCCGAGGTGCTGCGGATCGTGAAGCTGTGGATCTCCCACGGCGTCACCGTGTTCCGGGTCGACAACCCGCACACCAAGCCGGTGAACTTCTGGGAATGGTTGCTCGGCGAGGTCCGCAAGACCGACCCGGACGTGGTGTTCCTGTCCGAGGCGTTCACCCGGCGGCCGATGATGCGCGAGCTCGCGAAGGTCGGGTTCCACCAGTCGTACACGTACTTCACCTGGCGCAACGAGAAGTGGGAGCTGGAGGAATACCTGCAGGAGCTGACCAAGGAGACCGGGCACTACCTGCGGCCGAACTTCTTCGTGAACACGCCGGACATCCTGACGGCGTACCTGCAGTACGGCGGGCCGGGCGCGTTCAAGATCCGCGCCGCGATCGCCGCCACCGCCTCACCTGCCTGGGGTGTCTACGCGGGGTACGAGTTGTTCGAGCACGTCGCGCTGAGGCCGGGATCCGAGGAGTACCTGGACACGGAGAAGTTCCAGCTCCGCCCGCGCGAATGGGATGCAGCCGCCGCCGAGGGACGCACCCTCGCGCCGTACCTGACCCTGCTGAACAACATCCGTCGCCGGCACCCCGCCCTGCAGCAGTTGCGCAACCTCACCCTGCATTCGGTCGACGACGAGGCGATCAGCTGCTACTCGAAGCGGGTCACCGGACCCGACGGCCACAGCGACACCGTGATCGTGGTCGTCAACACCGACCCGCACTCGGTCCGCGAGTCCCTGGTCCACCTGGACATGGCCGCGCTCGGCATGCGACCCGAAGACACCTTCACGGTGTACGACGAGATCACCGGCGCGACCTGGCGCTGGGGCCAGCAGAACTACATCCGCCTGGACCCGAACGGCGAGCCGGCCCACATCCTCGCCGTCCGCCGCGGCCAGGCCTGACGACTCCCCCGGCGCCACGTCTTCCCGGGTGCGTCTTTCCCCGGCGCTGCGCCTTTCCCGGCGCTGCGTCTTCCCCCGGCGCTGCGCTTTCCCCGGCGCTGCGTCTTCCCCCGGCGCTGCGCTTTCCCCGGCGCTGCGTCTTTCCCCGGCGCTTGCGTCCGAACGACCGGGGGTCAGGCCCCACGGTTGTTCGGACGCAAGCGGTGATTCGGCGCAGCGGTGATTCAGAGCGGGACGGTTTCGGGGTACTTCAGGCCCGTTCCGGTGTTGAGGGCGACGACCTGGTCGTCGGCCTTGATCCAGCCGGACTCGCGTAACCGGCCTACGGCGGCGAAGTTGGCCGCGCCCTCGGGGCAGATGAAGGAGCCCTCCAGCTCTGCGACCCGGCGCTGAGCCGCGAGGATCTCGTCGTCCTCGACGGCGACCGCGCACCCGTCGGTCTCGGCGATCGCCTGCAGGACCAGGAAGTCGCCCAGCGCCTTCGGCACGGTGATGCCGAAGGCAACGGTCCGGGCGTCCACCCACGCCTCGCTCTCCGGCAGGCCCTTCTCCCAGGCCTGCACGATCGGCGCGCACCCGGTCGCCTGTACCGCGACCAGCCGCGGCATCGGCCCCTCGACCCAGCCCAGCGCGGCCAACTCCGCCAGCGCCTTCCAGATCCCGATCAGCCCGACACCACCACCGGTCGGGTAGAGGATCACGTCCGGCAGCTTCCAGCCCAGCTGCTCGGCGATCTCCAGGCCCATCGTCTTCTTGCCCTCGATCCGGTAGGGCTCCTTCAACGTCGACACGTCCTGGTATCCCTCGCGGGTCGCCAACTGCTCGCGCACCCAGGCGCCCGCGTCCCCGATCAGCCCGTCGATCAGTTTCAGCTCGGCACCGACGACCTTCACCTCGCGCCGGCAGATCTCCGGCGCCGCGATCGGCATCGCGATCAGCGCCTCCATCCCGGCCCGTGCCGCGTACGTCGCCCACGCCGACCCGGCGTTCCCGTTCGTCGGCATCGCGATCTTCCGTACGCCGACCTCGGCCGCCCGGGAGACTCCCACCGCGGCCCCGCGCGCCTTGAACGTGCCGGTCGGGATCAGCCCCTCGTCCTTCATCAGCAGGCCGTCCACGCCGAGCTCCCGCCCGTACGCCGGTAGCGCGAGCAGCGGGGTCATCCCCTCCCCCAGGCTGATCACGTTCTCCGCGGACCGGACCGGAAGGAGTTCGTGGTACCGCCAGAGGTCAGGTCGTCGCGCCGCCACCTCCTCCTTGGTGAGACCGGCCCGGACCTCGTCCAGGTCGTACCGGGCCAGCAGCGGCGAGCCGCACGTACACAGCCCGATGATCTGATCCGGGGAGTAGGTGAGGCCGCACTTGGGACAGTCGAGGTGACTCAAAGCTGAGAAGCGCACAAGGTCAAAGGCTACCTCGCTGGTGCTGCTTGCTTGCGTCCGAAGAGGTGAGGGGCCCGCCCCGCAGTCCTTCGGACGCAAGGGTGGTCAGCCGGCGCGGAGTCCCGTCATCGAGGGGCGCTGGTGGTCGGTGAGGCGGAAGCCGGTGCCGCGGACGGCGTCAATCGTGACGGTGGTACCGAGTTCGTCGAGCTTGCGCCGGAGCCGTTTCACCAGCGAGTGCACGTCGGCCGTGCCGCGCTGGTGCCGGCTCCGCCAGACCGCGTGGTGCAGCGCCTCGTAGGTCCACACCCGTTGCGACGCCGCCATCAACTGCGTGAGCAGATCGTGCTCCAAATCGGTCAACGGAACCTCCCGATCCTGCCACTGTGCGACGGACCGCGCCGAATCGATCGTCAGTACGTCGGCCCCGCGGCCACCCGACCTCGTACGCCGGTCCGGCACCTTCCTCGAGACGGGCTCAACCACGGCCTCCGGCTCAGGTGGTTCGGGCTGTCCAGGCGGAGCGGGCGGCGGTTGCTGCGCGGGTGTGATCAACTTGCGCAACTCGTCGAGGCTGGACACGAGCAACAGCGGAGCCACATCGTCGACGAGCTCGGCCAGGCGGACCCGCTCCTCCAGTGAAGCGGACACGGCGATGAGCAGGGGAAACGGCTGCTGAGCTGATCCGGTGAGATCGATCGCGCCGTCTTCGGGGGCGGGGACACGGGCGGTGACCATCCGATCACGATGTCAACCTCTGCCTTTAATCGTCAACACATTGCCAAATAGTGCCCGAACTTGCCTCGAACTAGCCAACTCGCGGTGACATCTTGCTCACCAGGTGTGCTTGTTCAGACCTTTCTCTGACACATAAGGTCCAGATCGGGCTCGTGGCGTAACACGCCGCGACCTGGGGGGCACGGTGCGTTCGCCGAACCGGTTCAGCACACCTGGACCACGCGAACCCCTTTGCACCTCTGCAAGTTGGCTCGGGGGCCGACTCGGGGTCGTACTAGTGAGGGGCTGCAGAGATGTCACATCAACGAAGAAGGGGACTCGCCAGGTCACTGGTGAGTGCTCTGGCGGCAGTCGCCGTCGTCACGACGGGACTCGCCGCCGCCGGCGGGCCCGCCCAGGCGGCACCGCCCACCAAACCGGCCGCAACGCCCACGCCGGCATCCAAAATCAAGCCGGACGTGCTGGCCAAGCTGCAGGGCAAGGAAGCCAAGGAGGCGACGGACTACTGGGTCCGCTTCACTGACAAGGCCGATCTGACCGCCGCAAGCCGGATCACGAACTGGAACGAGCGCGGCACCGCGGTAGCCGCCGCGCTGCGCAAGACCGCGGCGGAGAGCCAGAAGACGGTTCGCGCCGAGCTCGATGCGCAGCATGTGAAGTACCAGGCGTTCTGGGGCACCAACGCGATCCGCGTCTCCAGCGGCTCGCTGGCGATGGCGCAGAGCGTGGCGGGTCACACCGAGGTCGAGGGCATCTACAACCCGATGGCCGTCGAGGTGCCCAAGGTCACCCCGGCTCAGACCGCGCAGCAGATCAACTCGATCGAGTGGGGTCTGGCGAACATCAACGCCGACGACGTCTGGTCGCAGTACGGCGACAAGGGCGCCGGGATCACCGTGGCCAGCATCGACACCGGGGTCCAGTACGACCACCCGGCGCTGGTGAAGCAGTACCGCGGCAACAACGGTAATGGCACGTTCGACCACAACTACAACTGGTTCGACGCGGCCGGCACCTGTGGCTCCGCTCCCTGTGACGGCAACGGCCACGGCACCCACACGATGGGCACCATGGCCGGTGACGACGGCGCCGGCAACCAGGTCGGCGTCGCACCGCAGGTGAAGTGGATCGCAGCCAACGGCTGCTGCCCGAGTGACGCAGCACTGATCACCTCCGGTCAGTGGATGCTCGAGCCGACCAACCTCGCCGGACAGAACCCGGACGCGAGTAAGCGGCCGAACGTCATCAACAACTCGTGGGGCACCACCGCGCCGTCGAACGACCCGTTCATGGAGGACATCACCCTCGCCTGGACCGCGTCCGGCATCTTCGGTGCGTTCGCCAACGGCAACAGCGGCGACCTCGGCTGCAACAGCAGTGGCGCGCCGGGCAGCCTGCAGAGCAACTACTCCGCCGGCGCCTACGACATCAACAACAACATCGCCTCCTTCTCCGGCCGTGGCGTCGGGCAGAACGGGGAGATCAAGCCCAACATCTCGGCTCCGGGCGTCGCCGTCCGTTCGAGTGTTCCGGGCAACGGCTACGCCAGCTTCAGCGGCACGTCGATGGCAACCCCGCACCTCGCGGGCGTCGTCGCATTGCTGTGGGCAGCGTCTCCGGCTCTGAAGGGCGACGTCACGGCCACCCGTGCGCTGCTCGACAACACGGCGATCGACAGCAACTCCACCCAGTGCGGCGGCACCGCGGACGACAACAACGTCTTCGGTGAAGGTCGCCTGGACGCGCTCGCGCTGCTGAACGCCGCTCCGATCGGTGACACCGGCACCCTCGCGGGCACCGTCAGCGCCGTCACCGGCGGCGCCGCAGTACCGGGTGCGACCGTGACCGTCAAGCAGACGGGCACGCCGGACCGGGTTCTCACCACCACCAGCACCGGAACCTTCTCCACGGTTCTGCCTGCCGGTGACTACACCCTCGCGGTGGCCGCCTTCGGCTACAAGGGCCAGACCGGCACCGCGACCATCACCACGAACGCCACCACGACGAAGAACTTCGCCCTGGAGAGCGCTCCGACGGTGAACGTCGGCGGCACCGTCACGGACGGCTCCGGCCACGGCTGGCCGCTGTACGCGAAGGTGAGCGTCGAGGGTCCGGGTGGCGTGTTCGACTACACCACCCCGACCAATGGCCGGTACAGCCTCAAGGTGCCGTCCAGCGCGGCGTACTCGCTGAAGATCGAGTCGCTGATCCCGGGGTACCAGGCCGTCAGCCAGCCGATCACGGTCGGTACCGGCAACGTGACCAAGAACGTCGCGGTGCCTGTCCTGACCGGCGCCTGCACCACGGCACCGGGGTACAAATACGGCTCTGACGGTGTCTACGAGACGTTCGACGGGCAGGTCGCGCCGAGCGGCTGGACCGTCGTCGACAACAAGGGCAACGGCCAGACCTGGAAGTTCACCGACGCCGGCAACCGGGGCAACCTGACCGGCGCCAACGGCGGCTTCGCGGTCATCGACAGCGACAAGTACGGCGCGGGCAACTCGCAGGACACCTCGCTGGTCAGCCCGGTGGTCGACCTGACCTCCGTCACCGCACCGGTGATCCGCTTCAACCAGGACCTCAACTGGCTGAGCGGCGAGAAGGCTGACATCGACCTGTCGATCGACGGTGGCGCCACCTGGGCGACCGTCGCGGCCGAGGCCGCGGACCTGCGCGGTACCAAGGAGATCGCGATCCCGCAGGCGGCCGGCAAGTCGGCCGTTCAGGTCCGCTTCCACTACTACGACGCCTCGTACGAGTGGTGGTGGGAGGTCGACAACGTCCTGATCGGCAGCCAGGTCAACTGTGTGCCGGTCGGTGGCGGTCTCGTCGTCGGCAACGTGAAGGACGCCAACACCGGCGGTTTCGTCAACGGCGCCGTCGTCACCCGTGACGACAAGCCGACCGAGACCGCGACCACCGTCGCGACCCCCGAGGACACCGGGTTGAACGACGGCTTCTACTGGCTGTACTCGTCGGACTCCGACGCGCACGGCTTCACCGCGAAGGCCGGCAACTACGTCAGCTCGAGCCAGTCCGTGAACGTCGAGGCCGACTGGGTCACGGCGGCGGACTACACCCTCGCGGCCGGCCGCCTGTCGGTCGCGCCGGGTTCGCTCTCGGGCAACCTCAAGCTGCCGACCGGTGCCGTCACCAAGTCGTTCACCGTCACGAACACCGGTGGTGCACCGGTCGACGTGAAGTTCGGTGAGCGCGACGGCGGCTTCACGCTGCAGAACGCGAACGGCACCACGACAACCCAGGCGCAGGTGCTGAACGGCCCGGGTGCTCCGCTGCAGCGGCTGCAGGTCCCGACCTCTTTCGGTGACAAGCTGACCGGCAAGATGGCCGGCACGCCCGCCGCGGCCAAGCCGATGGCGGCCCCGTGGACGGACATCGCCGACTACCCGGCGACAGTGATGGACAACCGGGTGGTCAACCTCGACGGCAAGATCTACTCCATTGCCGGTGGCAACGGTAGTGCGTCGAGCGCGAACAGCTACGTGTACGACCCGGCCACCCTGGCCTGGACCGCGATCGCCCCGCTGCCGGGTGCCCGGAACGCCGTCTCCGTCGGCGTTGTCGGTGGCAAGATCATCGCCAGCTCCGGCTGGGGTGCCTCCGGTCCGGACGCGGCGACCTGGTCGTACGACCCGGCTGCCAACGCCTGGTCCGCGGTAGCGAACAACCCGGCACCGCGTGCGGCCGCCGGAACCGCTGTCCTCGACGGCAAGCTGTACGCCGTGGGCGGCTGCACCACCGCAAGTTGCCTCCCGATGTCCAACACCGTGGTCGCTTACGACGCGGCGGCGAACACCTGGGAGACCCTGGCGAACTACCCGAAGTCGGTCGCGTTCGCAGCCTGCGGCGCCATCGACGGCCTGGTGTACTGCTCCGGTGGTAACGACGGTTCGGCCGCGCAGAAGGCCGGTTACGTCTTCGACCCGAGCAGCAACTCCTGGTCCGCCATCGCCGACGCTCCGGCCGATCACTGGGCGGCGTCCTCCGCCGTTGCCGGTGGCAAGCTGCTGGTGGTCGGCGGTGTCCAGGCCGGTGCGGTCACCAACGCCGGCTTCGCCTACGACCCGGCGGCCGGTACCTGGGCCGCTCTGCCGAACGCCAACATGCCGCGTTACCGCGGTGCCGCGGCGTGTGGCTTCTACAAGGTCGGCGGCTCCTCCGGTGGCTTCACCGCGACTGTGGACAGTGAGGCTCTCCCCGGCCTCGAGGACTGTGCGGAGTCGTCGGCCGATGTCAGCTGGCTGAGCATCGACAAGACCGAGGCCACCCTGGCCCCGGGCGCGAAGGTCACCGTCAAGGTGGGCCTCACGGCGAACGTGGACCAGCCGGGCACCTACACCGGTACGGTCACGATCGGCGAGAACACGCCGTACTCCGTTGCCCCGGTCGACGTGAAGATGGTCGTCACGCCGCCGAACACCTGGAGCAAGCTGCAAGGCACCGTCACCGGTGTCGCGACCTCCGGCGCCACCGCCGCACTTCCGGGCGCGATCGTCGAGGTGGACTCCTGGGCACAGTCGTACACCTTCATCGCCGACAAGGACGGCAAGTACGCCTACTGGCTCGACCGTCGCAACAACCCCCTGACGCTGATCGCCGCCAAGGACGGCTACAAGCCTCAGACCCGCACGGCCAAACTGGTAGCAGGCTCGCCCATCACCGAGGACTTCGCCCTGAAGTCCATCAAGTAGTACTGACGACCCAGCCCTAACAGCCGGCCCCCGCACAGCTTCGCCTGTGCGGGGGCCGTTCTACTGCCACACCCACACGCCGCTCCCCCGTGGCACGAATGCAGCCAGGCCGACTCTGTGCCTGGTTCGCCTAGTTTGCACAAGGATCCCCGGTGTCGCCCGATCCACGAGCGGGCGTACCACCGACAGCGGGCGTTATCACCGACAGCAGACGTACCGACGGACAGCAGACGTACCGACGGACAGCCGGCGGTACGACCGACAGCGGGGTCACCAGCGCCAGCGGGGCGTACCGACCGACAGGAAGTGTTCAAAACCAGCCCAGGTGTTCCGACTGGAGCACCGACTCGCGATCGGCCGATCGGGCAACTACTTCCTGTCGGTCGGTACGGGCAGCTCCCTACAGCACCCGCAGCACCCGCAGCACCCGCAGCACCGACCGGCCGTAGGCGGCTGTCCGATCGGCCTTCCAGCCGACCGACGGTAGGCGGCACGCGATACCCGGATCTTCGGCCAATAGAGGCCGGCAAGGGGCCAGGCGACGAAGAACCGGCCAGCGGTCCGCCGGCCAGCCCTGGCTAAGCGGTGGGGAGGAGGTGGAAGCCGACACCTCGTACTGCATGAATGGTGACAGCGGCGCCTAGTTCGGCGAGTTTCTGGCGGAGGCGCTTGACCACTGAGTGAATGTGCGAGCCGTGGCCGAGGTGTTCGTTGCCCCAGACGGCGTGGTGCAGGCGCTGGTAGGTCCAGACGCGCCCGGGCTCCTCTACCAGGCAATGCAGGAAGTCGTGCTCCAGCCGGGTCAACGGCATCTCGCGGTCCTTCCACCGAACCACCCGCCGGTCCATGTCCAAGCTGAGCTCCTCGACCGGCAGCTCCGGCGTTCCGTACTGAGGTCGGTTGGCGGTGGCCGCGGGCGTGCCTGGGTTCCAATGCCCAGCGGCGGGCCATCCGGTCGCGGGCAGCCCACTAGCCGACATGTCTGGAGCGCCCCTTCCTGTTGCGGGCATCCCGGTCGGGCCCGGTCCCGTCGCAGGTAGTCCGGTAGCACCCGGCCCGACCCCCGGCAGACCGGCGGTGGACTGGCCGCCGGTCGACTGGCCGAAGATCGACTGGCCGACGGTGGACTGGCCGCCGGTCGACTGGCCGGCGGTGGACAGATGGGCTGTGGGCAGATGGGCTGTGGGCAGCGGCAGTGACTCGATCTGGGCAGTCACTGTGTCGCGGTTTGCTGCCGGCAGCACGGCAGGGGTCAGTACTACGGGGGTCGACTCGGCTGCGGTGGTCAGGTCGAGAAAGGCCCGGGCCTGCTCCGCGCTCGAGACGAGCAGCAACACTTCGGCACCTCCGAGCAGCCGGACGAGTTGGACCCGCTCGGCAGTCGACGTGGCCACCCCGATGACTAAGGACGAGTCCGGCAGCCTCTCCATGGAGCCCCTCCGTTCAAACGCTTGCCGGGTCCAGACGCAGGGTCAAGTACGGCTAACGGGGAGGGCTAAGTCAAGGGATTCCCTGCGCACCCGAGTGGCACAAATGCGACCTGTCCGATGCCGGACAACCTGAGGCACCGGCCCTCACCCAGCGCCACGGAAAGGGCCTTCCACGGTCGCACACAGTCGCCGCCCCGCCAGAGCCGACCCGACACCCCACGGAGGAGCGACATGCGGAGGTGGGCGCCCGGGTCTGCCTGCAGGACGGGTGCAGGGAGACCCGGACGCGGGGATCGGCTGCCGGAATCAGCCGATGGTCTTGACGGCGGTGATGAGGGCGCCCGCGGTGGTGTCGCCGGAGAGTTCCCAGAAGAAGGCGCCGCCCAGGCCCTGGTTGTTGGCGTACGTCATCTTGCTGCGGATCGTGGCGGGGGTGTCGTAGCCCCACCACTGGCCGCTGCAGAAGGCGTACGCCGTCCCTCCGACCGTTCCGGTGGACGGGCAGCGGGTCGAGATGAGCTTGTAGTCCTCGATGCCGGCCTCGTACTTGCCCGGCGCTGCGCCAGTGGCTCGGCCGCCGGGAGCGGACTGGGTGACGCCGGTCCAGCCGCGGCCGTAGAAGCCGATGCCGAGCAGGATCTTCGAGGAGGGGATGCCCTTCGTCTTGAGCTTCTGGATCGCCGCGTCGCTGTAGAAGCCGGCCTGCGGGATCCCGGAGTACGAGGTGAGCGGCGAGTGCGGAGCCGTCGGGCCCTGGGCGTTGAACGCGCCGAAGTAGTCGTAGGTCATCGGCATGATCCAGTCGAGCTTCTGCGCCGCTGTGGCGTAGTCGGTGGCGTCGATCTTGCCGCCGCTGGTGCCGTCGGCGGTGATCGCGGCGGTGACGAGGGCGGACGAGCCGAAGCGGTTGCGCAGCGCCGTGATGACGCTGTTGAAGGCGTTCGGGCCGGAGGTGTCGCAGCTCAGGCCGCAGGCGTTCGGGTACTCCCAGTCGATGTCGATGCCGTCGAACACGTCGGCCCAGCGCGGGTCCTCGACCAGGCTGTAGCAGGAGTTCGCGAACGCGGTCGGGTTCTTGGCCGCTTCGGTGAAGCCGCCGGACCAGGTCCAGCCGCCGAACGACCAGACCACCTTGATGTTCGGGAACTCGCGCTTGAGCTTGCGCAGTTGGTTGAAGTTGCCGCGCAATGCTCCGGTGTCCCAGGTATCGGCGACGCCGTCGACGGATCCGGCCGCGTCGTAGAACTTGTCGTACGCCGCGTAGGAGTCGCCCATCGTGCAGCGGCCGCCGGTGGTGTTGCCGAACGCGTAGACGATGTTGGTCAGCTTCGCGGCCGATCCGCTCGTCTTGATGTTCTTCACGTGGTAGTTGCGGTCGTAGACGCCCCACTCGGTGAAGTAGCCGACGACCTTCTTGCCGGCGGCAACGACATTGCCGGCGTCCTGCTGGGCAACCACCGACGTCACGGGCGGGGCGGCGGCCGAGCGTTCAGGCGGCGGCGCGGCGACTGCGGCGGGCACGACGCCGGCGGCGAGCAGTGCGATCGCGGCGAGGAGAGTGGGCAGAGGGCGGATTCTCATGGTGTCCTCCTGGGGGGCGGAGAGGGACTGAGCGCACCTTACCCAGCACGGAGGGTTAAGAAAAGAAGAAACCCAAATAAAAATGGCCGCGCGATCACGCGAACACCTCCGCTACGAGCCGAGGTTGTTCGCCCTGGCCGTCCAGAAGCTCCGGACGAAGGTGTTGATCGCCTGATCGACGACCGCCTCCCGCTCCGCCTGCGGCAACCGGGAGAGCGGGCCCTCCAGCATCAGCAGCGACAACCCATGCACGAGCGACCAGGCAGCGACCTCTGAGCCGACCCGGTACTCCTCCCCCACGAAGCCCAGCTTGATTAGCTCGTCGACGCCCTTGACGAGCATCTGGTGCGGACCATCGGGAGCGCTGATGTCCAGCGGCGGCTTCGCCACGTCGACCGTGAAAGCGGTCCGGAACAGCCCGGGCTGCGACAGTGCGAACTCCACATAGCCGCGCCCGATCGCCTCGATCCGCGCCATCGCCGCCCTGGCCGGATCCGGTTCGTCCGGCAGACCCGCGAGCCGCTTGCGCATCACGATGCCCATCTGGTCCAGCGAATAGGCCTTCGCCGCGGCGAGCAGCGCCTCGTGCCCACTGAAGTGCCGGTACGCCGCGGTCGGGGTGACGCCGACAACGCGAGCAGCAGCGCGGATGGTCACGGCCGGCGGCCCGCCTTGCTCGGCGAGCTCCGCAGCGGCGGCGATCAGGGCGTTCCGCAGATCCCCATGGTGGTACGCATTCCGGCCGTTCATCAGCTTGATGTTGACGGTCGCACACATCCATGGCAAGTTAACACGTGCAAAGTTTACACCCGTCAACTTTGAACCGGCACTCCCTGACTCCCCTGGAGCACCGCCATGCTGACTCGCCTTGGAGCCTTCGCGGTCCGCCGCGCCCGCCCAGTCCTGCTGATCACCGTGGTGCTGCTCGCTGGCGCGGGCGTGCTCGGTTTCGGCGCCTTCGGCAAACTCGCCGGCGGCGGGTTCGACGACCCCGGCGCGGAATCGACCAAGGCCGCGACCGCGCTCGCGGACAACTTCGACGGACAGGCCGACCTCGTCTTCGTGGTCGACGCCGGCCGCAGCGTCGACGATGCCGCCGTCGCCAGGTCCGGGGCGGATCTCACCCGCAGGATCTCCGCCGAACCAGATCTCACCGGCGTCGCGTCGTACTGGACCACCAAGGCGCCGGCGATGCGTTCCGAGGACAGCAGCAAGGCGCTCGTGGTCGCCTCGATCAGCGGCGACTTCGATGCCCGCGCTGACGTCGCCGACCGGCTGATCAAGACGTACGGCGGGACGCACGACGGGCTGCGGGTGGACATCGGCGGCGAGGTCGGGGTGAACCACGACGTGAACGCGCAGGTCGGCCGCGACCTCGCGGTGGCCGAGGCGATCGCCGTACCGATCATCCTGGTGCTGCTGGTGCTGGCCTTCGGCAGCGTGATCGCCGCTCTCATTCCACTCGCGATCGGCACGATAGCGATCTTCGGCACCTTCGCCGAACTGTCGGTGCTCGGATCGGCCGCCGACGTCTCCATCTATGCGATCAACCTGACGACAGCCCTCGGACTCGGCCTGTCCATCGATTACGCGCTGCTGATGGTCAGCCGCTACCGGGAGGAGCTCGGCAAAGGCTCCGACGTGCGGACCGCGGTGGTCCGCACGGTCGAGACCGCCGGGCGGACGATCGTGTTCAGCGCTCTGACGGTGGCCGTCGCGCTGGCCGCGCTGCTGCTCTTCCCGCTGTTCTTCCTGCGTTCTTTCGCGTACGCCGGGATCGGCGTGATCGTGATCGCCATGATCGGCGCGCTGGTGGTTCTGCCGGCCCTGCTGACGGTGCTCGGACACCGGGTCAACGCCGGGCGACTGCCCTGGGTCAAGGGCGCTCCGAAGACGGTCGCTCCGTTCTGGGGGCGGCTCGCCGGACTGGCGATGCGGCGTCCGGGTCTGACCGCTCTGCCCGTCGTCGCGGGATTGTTGCTGTTGGCAACTCCACTGCTGCACGTGAATTTCGGCACGCCCGACGACAGGGTGTTGCCTACGACAACCAGCAGCCGGGTCGTCGGCGATGCCTTGCGCAGCGACTTCGGCAGCGACGACACGAACGCGATCAACCTGGTCAGCGCCGGTCGGGTGGACCCCGCCGCGGTGGCGCCCTACGCGGCGAAGTTGTCGCAGCTGCCGGACGTCGTACAGGTCGAGTCTTCGGCCGGGACGTTCGTCAAGGGGCAGGGCAAGGCTTCCCCGGCGGATGCGCGGATGGCTGCCAAGGGGGTTCAGCGATTGTCGATCGTGACGCGGGTGGACTCCAGGTCCGAGGCTGCCCAGCAGGTGGTCACCGAGGCTCGGGCGATGGCGGCGCCGGGTGGGTTCCTGGTCGGCGGGAACACAGCGCGGTTCATGGACAGCCAGCACGCGATCGGGTCCAGGCTGCCATTGGCCGGTGGGCTGATCGCGCTGACCACCTTCGTCCTGTTGTTCCTCTTCACCGGCAGTCTCCTGCAGCCGCTGCGGGCGCTGTTGCTGAACGTGGTCGGCCTGTCCGCGACGCTGGGGGCGATGGTGCTGATCTTCCAAGACGGCCATCTGTCGGGGTGGCTCGGTTTCACGCCGCTGCCGCTCGACACGAGCATGCTGGTGCTGCTCTTCTGCATCGCGTTCGGGTTGTCGATGGACTACGAGGTGTTCGTGCTGAGCCGGATCAAGGAGCAGCATGACGAAGGCGCGACGACCTACGACGCGGTGACGAACGGGCTGGCCCGCAGCGGGCGGATCGTGTCGATGGCGGCCGTGATCCTGTCGGTGAGCTTCTTCGCCTTCGGCACGGGGGCGGTCAGCTTCATCCAGCTCTTCGGGATCGGCAGCGGCCTGGCCGTGCTGATCGACGCCACCTTGATCCGGGGCGTCCTCGTCCCGGCGGCGCTGCGGCTGATGGGCCCGTATGCCTGGTGGTCGCCGGGGCCGCTGCGACGGCTCCACTCCCGCGTCGGCCTGACCGAGTCGAGCCCCACCTGAGGCCATCGCCCGGCCTGCCGCGGCCTGGCCGGGCGAGAGGTTTGACCAATTCGCGGATTGAGGTGCGGTGTGGGTGCGGTACGGAGTAATCTCCTCGCGCACGGTCACTTCTGACCGCAGTCGACGGAGGAACAGTGCCCGGATCCTCGGACGAGAACCGGTCCGATCCCATTCCGGCAGTCGCGACGAGTACCGGACTCGTGAGTCGGCGGCCCGGTTTCGTCTGGCTGCTGGCCGCCCTCCTCGTCCCCATGCTGGTGGCAGCCGTCCTGCTCGTGGTGAAGACCGCTTCGACCGAGGACGACCTGCGCGACCGTTCGCTAGCTGCTCTCCAGGCTCGCGGCATCACCGGTGTACAGGTCCAGTTCTCAGGCCGCGACGCCACGGTCGTGGTGCCGGCCGGCGGCGACGCGAGCGAGGCTCGTGACGTCGTCGCGGCCGTCGACGGCGTCCGGGCGGCCAACGCCCGGGGCGGCGGCGCCGGTCAGCCCGCGGCAGCGGCGACGGCGACGGCAGGAACGACGCCGAAGCCGGCAGATCCGGTTGTCACCCCACCCACGGATGCAGTGATCGCGCCGTTCTCGCTGAACCGGGCAGCTGGTTCGTTCACCGTCCAGGTGGCGGTGCGCGACCAGCAGACCAAGGACGCGCTCGTCGCCGAGGTGCAGGCGCTGCTGGAATCGGGCGGCAACTTCGACGACCAGATCACCATCGATCCGGCCGGCGGCCTGCCGAACGCGTCCGCGCTGTCCGCGCTGCTGCGAGCTCTCGCGACCGGCACCGGCCCAGCGTCGGTGCGGTACGACGGCAGCACCGTCACGTTGACAGGTCGGGTCTCGGACCAGGCGACCAAGGCGACGGCCGCGCGTGCCGCTGCCAAGGCAGTGCCTGGTGCGGTCGTCGCCAACCAGCTCACAGTGCCGACCGCCCAGAAACCGCAGCTCAGCGAGGCGTGCCAGACCTTCGAGGCACGACTCGCCCAGCTGATGACGCAGAACAAGATCGTCTTCCTGTCCGGAACCGCCATCGTCAACGAGGCGTCCCGGCCGTCCGTGGGCCGTGCCGCCGCGCTGCTGAAGAGCTGCGACACTGCCCGGGTCGAGGTCGCCGGCCACACCGACAACCTCGGCAGCCCCGCCACCAGCCTGCCGCTGTCACAGCAGCGCGCCGACGCCGTCAAGGCGACCTTGGTCAAGCTCGGCGTACCCGCCGACCGCATCACCAGCCGCGGCTACGGGGAGACCCGGCCGGTGGCTTCCAACCGCACTGCCGCCGGCCGCATCGCGAACCGCCGGGTCGAGATCCGTGTTCCGTAGACTTCCGTAGGGGATTGCAATGAGTTGGCTGATCGCGCAGGTCTGGGTCTTGCTGCTGGTCGCGTTCGTACTCGGCAGCGCCGCCGCCTGGTTGCTGCACCGGGTCGCGCCGACCCGACGGAGCGAGCGCTGATGGGCTGGCTACTGCGACACAACTGGCCCTGGACGCTCGTCGTGTTCTTGCTGGGAGCGGTCATCACCTGGGTCCTGCTCGGGCGACGCCAGCAGTCGAAGGCTCCGGTGGAAGCACGCCGGGAGGCTGAGGAACCCGTCGAGGAGAAGACCCTCGTCGGCGCCGGAGTCGGCGCAACCGCCTCCGAACCAGCCGCCCGTACGACGCCCGCTCCCGCTTCCCGCCGCTTCGAACCAGACCCGCCCGAGGTACAGATCGAGCCGCCGGCGCCCGTCACCGCCGCACCCCCTGCACCCGAGCCCGACCAACCGGCCGCGCCCGAACCCGCAGTACAAGCGCCGCCCGAACCCAAGGTGCCGGTGTTCTCCCGGCGGATGGAGGCTGCCGACGACCAGGCTGTGCCGACCTTGTTCGACGCTCCGGTCGAGGCCGAGATCGTCGTCCCGGCGAAGGAGGTTCCGGCCGGGCGGTACGGCGAGGGGTCAGCCGACGCGGTGCAGCACCAGGGCCCGCCGGACGGGTTCACGATCAAGGGCAACGCCCAGTCGATGCTGTTCCACACGCCCGATTCGCCGTACTACGGCCGAACCAAACCCGAGGTCTGGTTCCGCTCCGAGGCCGACGCCGAACGCGCCGGTTTCACCAAATACGCCCGCAGGCCCCGCAAGTCCCCGGGCGCCGGGCGGTGACTTCTCGCGTCGCCACGAACGACGCGAACCAGGTCACGGATCGGCTTGCGGATAGGGCGATCGGGCCCCTATTTGCTTGTACTGGCAAACGCCCGGCACACTGGTAAGAACGCCTGCTCGGACCGCCCATCCCCGGCGTCAATTCACATCACCGGACACCTCCGGCCTGTTTGCTGTGCCCTTTTGAGAACCGGTAGACCGGGTAAGGGACAACATTGCGGGCGGGAATCGTGTCCACCCGCGCGTCGCCGGATCGACCCGGCGAGCGCACCCCGCACTAACGCTAGGTTTGGACCGAGGGAAGACACCCGATGGAGGTGAGCGTGACCGACATGCTGCCGGAGCAGCACCACGGACTGACGAAGAGTGACCCGCTGTGGTTCAAGCGGGCCGTCTTCTACGAGGTCCTGGTGCGGTCCTTCAAGGACTCGAACGCCGACGGCATCGGCGACCTGCAAGGCTTGACCGAGAAGCTCGACTATCTCGAGTGGCTCGGCGTGGACTGTCTCTGGTTGCCGCCGTTCTACCCCTCACCCCTGCGTGACGGCGGCTACGACATCTCCGACTACACCAACGTGATGCCCGAGGTCGGCACCATCTCCGACTTCGCCGCGTTCATGGAGGCCGCGCACGCGCGCGGCATCCGGATCATCGTCGACTTCGTGATGAACCACACCTCGGACCAGCACCCCTGGTTCCAGGAGTCGCGCACCAACCCTGACGGCCCGTACGGCGACTTCTACGTCTGGTCGGACACCGACACGGCCTACTCCGACGCCCGGATCATCTTCGTCGACAGCGAGACGTCGAACTGGACCTGGGACCCGGTCCGCCAGCAGTACTTCTGGCACCGGTTCTACTCCAACCAGCCGGACCTGAACTTCGAGAACCCCGCGGTCGGCGACGCGATGATCGAGGCGCTGAAGTTCTGGCTCGACCTCGGCGTCGACGGCTTCCGGCTGGACGCGGTCCCCTACCTGTTCGAGGAGGAGGGCACGAACTGCGAGAACCTGCCCAGGACGCACGAGTTCCTGAAGCGGGTCCGCAAGGAGGTCGACGCGAACTACACCGACCGGGTGCTGCTCTGCGAGGCGAACCAGTGGCCGGCCGACGTGGTCGAGTACTTCGGCGACCGCGATTCCGGTGGCGACGAGTGCCAGATGGCGTTCCACTTCCCGGTGATGCCGCGGATCTTCATGGGGGTGCGGCGCGAGTCGCGGTTCCCGATCTCGGAGATCCTGGCCCAGACCCCGCAGATCCCCGACACCTGCCAGTGGGGGATCTTCCTGCGCAACCACGACGAACTGACCCTGGAGATGGTCAGCGACGAGGAGCGCGACTACATGTGGGGCGAGTACGCCCAGGACCCGCGGATGAAGGCCAACATCGGCATCCGCCGCCGGCTCGCGCCGTTGCTCGACAACGACGTGAACCGGATGGAACTGTTCACCGCGATGCTGCTGTCACTGCCCGGCTCGCCGATCCTGTACTACGGCGACGAGATCGGGATGGGCGACAACATCTGGCTCGGCGACCGAGACGGCGTCCGTACTCCGATGCAGTGGTCCCCGGACCGGAACGCCTCCTTCTCCACCGCCACCCCCGGCAAGCTCAGCCTGCCGGTGATCATGGACCCGGTCTACGGGTTCCAGGCGGTCAACGTCGAGGCGGAGATGGAGAACGCGTCGAGCCTGCTGCACTGGACCCGGCGGATGATCCAGACCCGCAAGCAGCACCCCTGTTTCGGCATGGGTACTTTCACAGACCTAGGCGGTTCCAACCCAAGCGTGCTGTCCTACGTGCGGGAGTTCGGTGACGATGTCGTGCTGTGCGTGAACAACCTGTCGCGCTTCCCGCAGCCGATCGAGCTGGACCTTCGTCAGTGGCAGGGCGTGGAGCCGGTCGAGCTGCTCGGCGGGGTGCATTTCCCGACCATCGGCGAGCTGCCGTACCTGCTCACGCTCGGTGCGCACGGCTTCTACTGGTTCCGCCTGCCGGTCAACAAGCCGGTTGAACGTGAGGAGAGCTCTTCGTGACTTCCAATCTGGACCAGGTCCAGTCCTTCTGCGCCAACCAGCGGTGGTTCGGCGAGAAGGGACACGACGTCCATGTCGACGCGATGGCCACCTCGGTGTGGCTGTCCGACGAGGGCGCCTGGCCTGCGGTCCGGATCGGATTCGTCTACTGCGCCGGCCCGCCCGGTGCGGAGAACGCAATCCGGGTCTACCAGTTGCCGCTCAGTTACCACCCCACGCCGGTCGAGAACCTCGCCCACGCACTGATCGGCGACTGGGAGGAGCAGGACCTCGGCGACACGAGGGTCTGGGTGTACGACGCGCTGCACGACAAGGAAGCGACGCCGTACTGGCTGGACGCGATCACGCACGGGCGCCGGCTGGACGGGCTGGAGTTCCACCCGGTGCATGCGCCGGAGCGCGCGACCGTCGTGCCGGACGACGCGCAGTCGCTCGTCCTGACGGTCGAGCAGAGCAACACGTCGCTCGTCTTCGGCGACACCGCGCTGCTGAAGGTGTTCCGCCGGCTCGAGCCCGGGAGCAATCCCGGGGTCGAGATCGAGTCGGCGCTCACCGAGGCGGGCTCCGAACTGGTTCCCGAGGTGCTCGGATCGGCGCGTGGCTCCTGGCCGCGCGCCGGTGGCGGCACGGACACCGGTGACCTCGCGATGATGACGGTCTTCGAGAAGAACGCGACCGACGGCTGGTCGTACGCGACCACCTCGGTGCGCGACCTGTACGCCGAGGCGGACCTGCACGCCGAGGAGGTCGGCGGGGATTTCGCGGCCGAGTCGCAACGGCTCGGCGCGAGCACCGCACAGGTGCACGCCGAGCTGGCCAAGGCGCTCGGCGCGGACGTGTGGGAACCGTCCCAGATGGTCGAGCACGCGGCCGCGATGAAGCGCCGGCTGGAGAAGGCCGCCGCGGCGGTGCCCGAGCTGGCCGAGTACGCCGACGGACTCGCCCGCGCCTTCGACGCGCTCGCGGCGTACGACGTACCGGTGCCGGTGCAACGGATCCACGGCGACTTCCACCTTGGTCAGGTGCTGCGCACGATCGAGGGCTGGAAGCTGATCGACTTCGAGGGCGAGCCGGCCAAGTCGCTGGTCGAGCGGCGGGCGCTGGACACCCCGATCAAGGACATCGCCGGGATGCTGCGCTCCTTCGACTATGCGGCCCGCTCGCTGCTGGCCGACCACCAGGGCGACCAGCAGATCGCCTATCGCGCAGCCGAATGGGCGAACCGGAACCGCCGCGCTTTCTGCGACGGGTACGCCGAGGTGGCGGGTGCGGATCCGCGCGATCAGGGCGTCCTGCTCAGCGCGTTCCTGGCCGACAAGGTCATCTACGAGACCCTGTACGAGGCCCGGAACCGGCCGACCTGGCTGCCGATCCCGCTGGCCGCGGCCGCGCAACTGAGCACCACCGAGTAGGCGGCCCGAGCGGACCGTCCACTCCGCCGAGCAAGTTCCGGCTGCAGACCCGCTTGCCGGTGGCCTCTGTGTAGGTGTCAGGGAGTCGGGTACGGGGTGCAGAAGATGAGGTGCTGATCGGGCAGGATGGGGTGTATGGAATCGAACGAGCGTGGGACCGAAGTGGGCACGCCGTTGTCCGAACCGATGACCGAGCCGCCGAAGAAGGCCGAGCCCGCGGTGGTGGAGTCAGGGCCCAAGCCGGTGGCGGTGGATCGCGGGGTGCTGGAGCGGCTGGTGAGCGGCACCTACCACGATCCGCATCAGGTGCTCGGGCCCCATCTCGGCGAAGGCTCCGTGACGCTGCGAGTGCTGCGCCCGTTCGCGAGTTCGGTGACCGCGGTGTACGACGACCAGCGGGTCGAGTTGCGGCACGAGTTCGAGGGGATCTGGGTCGGCGTCCTCGATGTCGACAAGGTGCCCGACTACAGGCTCGAGGTGGCTTACACCGACGGCCCGGCGCTGGAGGTCGACGACCCGTACCGGTACCTGCCGTCGCTCGGTGAGATGGACCTGCACCTCATCGGCGAAGGTCGGCACGAGCAACTGTGGGCGGTGCTCGGTGCGCATGTCCGCCGGTACGACGGCCCGACCGGTTCCGTGACCGGGACCTCCTTCGCCGTCTGGGCGCCCAACGCGCAGGGCATCCGGCTGACGGCCGACTTCAACTTCTGGGACGGCCGGGCCCATCCGATGCGCACGATGGGTGCTTCCGGGGTCTGGGAACTGTTCGTGCCGGGCGTCGGCCCGGGCACGCGGTACAAGTTCGACATCTGTGGGCGCGACGGCGTCTGGCGGCAGAAGGCCGACCCGATGGCGAACCTGGCCGAGACTCCCCCGGCGAACGCGTCGGTCGTGACCGAGTCGACGTACGAGTGGAAGGACGACGCGTGGGTCGACCGCCGCGCGGCCTCCCAGGCGTACGCCGAGCCGATGAGCATCTACGAGGTCCACCTCGGCTCGTGGCGCAAGGGCCGGTCGTACCGTGAACTGGCGGACGAGCTCGTTGCCTACGTCAACGAGATGGGCTTCACCCACGTCGAGTTCATGCCGGTGATGGAGCACCCGTTCGGCGGGTCCTGGGGCTACCAGGTCACCTCGTACTTCGCTCCGACGTCGCGCTTCGGTGATCCCGACGACTTCCGGTTCCTGGTGGACGCCCTGCACGGGGCGAACATCGGCGTGATCGTCGACTGGGTGCCGGCGCATTTCCCCAAGGACGCCTGGGCGCTGGCCCGGTTCGACGGGACGCCCCTCTACGAGCACCCGGACCCGCGGCGCGGCGAGCAGCCGGACTGGGGCACGCTCGTGTTCGACTTCGGCCGGCCGCAGGTGCGCAACTTCCTGGTCGCGAACGCGCTCTACTGGGCCGAGGAGTTTCACATCGACGGCCTGCGGGTCGACGCGGTCGCCTCGATGCTCTACCTGGACTACTCCCGCCAGGAAGGCCAGTGGGTCCCGAACCAGTACGGCGGCCGCGAGAACCTCGAGGCGGTGTCCTTCCTCCAGGAGATGAACGCGACCCTCTACAAGCGGGTGCCCGGTGTCGTCACCGTGGCCGAGGAGTCCACCTCCTGGCCGGGGGTCACCCGACCGACGCATCTCGGCGGACTCGGCTTCGGCTTCAAGTGGAACATGGGCTGGATGAACGACTCGCTCAGCTACATGGAGCACGAGCCTGTTCACCGGCAGTACCACCACCACGAGATGACCTTCTCGATGATGTACGCGTACTCCGAGAACTTCGTGTTGCCGCTGTCCCACGACGAGGTGGTGCACGGCAAGGGTTCGCTGCTGCGCAAGATGCCGGGCGATCGCTGGCAGCAGTTGGCGAACCTGCGCGCCTACCTGGCGATGATGTGGGCCCACCCGGGCAAGCAGTTGCTCTTCATGGGCTGCGAGTTCGGCCAGGAGTCCGAGTGGTCCGAGAAGGGCGAACTCGACTGGTGGTTGCTGGACCACGCCGACCACGTCGGGCTGCAGCAGCTGGTCAAGGACCTGAACGGTAGGTACCGCGACACCAAGGCGCTGTGGGGCAACGACCACCTCCCCGAGCGGTTCTCCTGGATCGACGCCAACGACGCCGGCAACAACATCTTCTCGTTCGTCCGGTACGGCGGCGAGGGGGAACCCACGCTCGCCTGTGTCGCGAACTTCTCGGCGGTGCCGCACTACGGCTACCGGCTGGGCCTCCCGTACGCCGGACACTGGGAGGAGGCGGTCAACACCGACGCTCACGTGTACGGCGGGTCGGGCGTCGGCAACTTCGGCGGGTTCGAGGCGGACGGCCCGAGCTGGCACGGGATGGCCACCAGCGCGGAGCTCTCCGTACCCCCGCTCGGCACGATCTGGCTGCGCCACAACGGCTGACCTCCGACGTGCGCTGGTCGGACCCGCTGATGGGAGTGCGGTGCATCTCCCGGAGAGATGCACCGCACTCTTCGTTTCAGCTGACGGTTGTCAGCGTGAACGTGTTCGTGTAGCTGGCGTCGACCGGCGGGCCGGTGCCGGTGGTCGAACCGGAGACCCACCAGCGGAACGAGTACACGCCGCGCCGGTTGAAGTTGAACTCCCCGCTGTACCCCTTGCCGCCGGACAGAGTCGTGGACGTGATCCCCTGCCAGTCACCGTTGGCCGTCTGGTACTGCAGGGCCGCCGTCTGCGAGAGCGCGGGGTTCACCCACAGGTATGCGTTCGGCTTCTGCCCCAGGGTGATCACCGGCGCGACGAACTTCGCCGACATCGCCCTGGTGGTCGCCCGGACCACCTTCGAGGCGGTGATGCTCTGGTACTGGACGTCACCGTTGAGCGACCCGTTCAGCGCCGTGCGGTATTCGCGGGCTCCCGGGTTCGGCACCGAGAACGAGTACTTGCCCTGGGCATCCGTGTTGGCGACGCCCACGGCGTACCACGGGCTGGTGGCGGAGTTCCGGGCCTGCAGCACGATCTGGATCCGGGCCTTGGCCGGGTCGTCGGCGTTGACGCAGGTCGAGCCGCTCTCCTTGATCTGGCGCAGCGAGATGCCGCCTGTGAAGGAGATCGTCGAACCGAAGGCGGTGCTCGAGGGCGCCGACATCGTGAGCGTCGACGTCCGGACCGGCTTGACCCCGAGGTGAGACTCGCCCCAATTGCTGGCGGTGTAGACCTTCAGGTTCAACGGTTGGCCCTGGTTCCCGATCGTGCCGTTAGATGCGGTCCTGACCGGCAGCTGCACGACCTTGCACTGGTCCTGGACCAACTGCGGGAGGTAGCGCAGCTGGTCCAGGTCGAGCGGATCGTTCGGCGTTGTGTCGGCGGAGTAGTCGAATGCGGACCAGTTCACGACCTGTCCAGCCGCGAGATCCGCGGCGATCGCCGACTCGCCCCGGACGTACCGGTCGAAGGCCGCCGACAGGGCGTCGGCACCTCCGCCAGTGACGCGGATCTTGGCGGTCGCCGCCGGGTCGTGGGTCGGCTCGAGCACCGCCGGGTCGACCAGCAGCTGGTTCGCACCGGCGGCCGTGGTGGTTCCGAGCTGCTTGTCCGCGGTTCCGGGCCGTACCAGCGAGATCGTGTTGGCCGCCGCCGTGTCCTCGGTCCAGGTGACCTGGACCTTGCCGCCGGACCAGGCCAGCTTGACGCCGGCGGCCTCCGCCGAGGCCGGAGTCGCGTGGGCGGCGACAGCCGTGGCCGCCAGGCTGCCGAACAGCGCCATGGCAGTGAGTGACTTCGTGAACATGAACTTCCCCCTAGATCAACGGTCATTGGTGAAACCGCCGCCGAGGCCGTCCCTCCCAGCCCCCAGCGGTGGACATCTACTGGTTAGGACGCCCCGGATCACCAAAAGATTGAGTCGCGGTGGAAGTTTTCTGCTGCGGCCGTCTCACGACCGCTCCTTACTCACCTAACTGCAGCAGTCACCTGACGGTCAGCGTGAACGCTGCCGTATAGACCGGGTCGACCTTCAGCCCGCCGCTCGTAGTACTGCCCGGGACCCACCAGCGGAACTGCGTCGCGCCCCGGCGGTTCCAGGCGAAGGTCGCGATCCCGCGCCCCGACGACAACGTCTTGTGCATGACCCCTTGCCAGGCCCCGCTCGCGTTCTTGAACTGGAGCGCCGCCCGCTGCGACCCGGCGGGGTCCACCCACAGGTAGGCCTGCGGCTTCGTCCCGTAGTTGATCACCGGCGCGATGAACTTCGCCGACCTCACCCTTGTCGAGGTCCTGACGACCTTGCTCGCGCTCGATCCGCCGTAAGCCGCGGTGTCGCCGCCGAAGGGGGACGTGTGGCGGCTGGCGATGGTCGCACGCACTACGCGGTACTCGCGGGCGCCCTGGTTCTTCACAGCGAGCTTGTAGTTGCCGTTCACATCGGTCTGGACGGAGCCGACGACCGACCAGGCCGTCGCGCCGATCGGACGGGCCTGCAACGTCAGCGTCTGGCCAGCTCGTGGCTCGAGCTGCTGGTCGCAGAACGGCGGCATACCGCGGATGAACATGAAGCCGGCCGTCAGCTTGCCGGTGAACGTCGTACTCGTCCCGTACTGCGTGGCTGTGGGCGCCGCGATCGTCAGTGCGGCGGTAGTCTCGACGAAACCGGCGTCCGTCGCGGACGTGCCCCATTCGTTCGAGATGTCCAGGACCAGTGCAGAAGCCGTGCCGAGTCTCGGGACGACTCCGGTCCGCGAGCTGGTGGGTGCTGAAGCTGGAACGTCCTTGCAGTCGTACATGCCGGCAGGGTCGTTGTCCACGCGCTGCCTGAGCGCGTACCGATAGGCCTTGGGCAGATCAAGTGGATCGCCCGGCGTGCCGTCCGGCACCGTATCCGGCGCGGCCGTCCAGTGCAACGTGCCGTCCGGAGCGAACGACAGTTGGACGTCCGCCTGGTAGTAGACGAATGTGTCGAAGTCCACCGACCGCGCCTCGTCGCCGGCGGGATCCGAGACGACGATCCAGTTCTTCGCGGCGGCCTCGACCGAGGGGCCGAACGACCCCGTGCCGACCACCAACTCGTTCGGACCACCCGCTGTCGTGCTGCCGATCGCCGTGACCATCTGGCTGTCGGTCATCCAGGTCAACGAATTCGCGACCGGTGTGGTTTCGGACCAGCTGATGCGGATCTTGGTGTGGGTGGCGTCGGACCAGGCGATCTTCACCGCGCTGATGTCGCCCGGGGCCGCCTGCGCGGCTTGAATACCCCACCCACTCAGCAGCGCGACGGCCCCGGCCAGTGCGAGCAACCTCTTCATCCTCGGCTCCCTCCACTCACCTGGATCGATGCGGCCAGAAGCCAAAAGGTTGCGGACCCGCCAGGTCTTCCGATCCGGTCCGCGAACGGCTGTCACTTCGGGGCCGCAGGTTGACTGGGGCAGCCTTCAGGGGTGGTAGCGGGCCGCGGGTTGAGTGAGGAGGTTCAACGGGTAGCGTTCACCGGGTGACTGGTGTGCCGCCGCAGCCGACGTTGACCGATGGTGAGCTGACGTTGCGTCCGTGGCGCGAGGAGGACATCGACCTCGCGCACGGGCTGGCCGACGAGGAGATCTCGCGCTGGTTCGACTTCGACGGCGTCCCGCCGCGGGCCGGACTCGCCGAGGCGGTCGAGCGCTGGCACCGCGAGTACGCCGAGGACCGGGCCGCGGTGAACTTCGTGGTCGAACTGGCCGGGGAGTCCGGACCGGTCGGGAACGTCGAGGTGCGACGGATCTCCCCCGGCGTCGGGAACATCTCCTGGACGACGTACAAGCCGTACCGCGGGCGGCGAGTGGCTCAGCGGGCGGTGCGACTCCTGGTGGTCTACGCCTTCGGTGAGCTCGGGCTGGACCGCCTCCAGGTCGAAGTGGATCCGGAGAACCGCGCGTCAGGCCGCGTCGCCCTGCGGTCCGGCTTCCGGCGCGAGGGAATCCTGCGCGGCGGCGCCACCCTGCAGGGCGAACGTCGGGACGTCGCCGTCTACGGCCTCCGCCGGGACGACCCCCGACCTGACACGGTGACCGGGTGGACCGCTCTGATGGACTCGGTGCTGCCGAAGAAGAGGGTGATCGCGCACGTGGTCATCCGCGACACCGAGGGTCGCGTCTTGCTGTGCAAAGTCAGCTACAAGAGTGATCTGGAACTGCCGGGCGGTGTGGTCGAGCCGGACGAGGATCCCTTGACCGGCGCGGTGCGAGAGATGGAAGAGGAGCTAGGTGTCGCGCTGCCGCTCAACGGGGTGGTCGCGATCGACTGGCTGCCGCGCTGGGAAGGCTGGGGCGACGCGATCGAGATCCTGTATGACGGCGGCGTCCACGACCCTTCGCTGATCGAGCGGCTGCACCCCGATGGGTCCGAGATCCTCGGCCTCGGCTGGTACTCCCCCGACGAGCTGGCCGGCCTGGTCTCCCCACTCAACGAACGCCGCCTCCCCGCGATCCTCGCCGCCCCCGACACCCTCCACAACCTCCGCGACGGCGAGCCGATCAGCTGAGCCGTCCGACCCGGGCCGGGAGGCGACGCAGGACTTGATCGGTGGAGCCCGATCTTCGCCTTCTTCGACGCCTGCGAGGGGGCGTGCTGGCCGTCGAGTTCGGCAACTCGCTCGAGGTTCGTCAGGGTGTCCAGCGCGACCGGGTTCCGTCGTCTCGCGTCCGGCGTCAAAGTCGGCCCCTCAGAGGCTGGCGCGGACGTCTGGTCGGTTCAGACTGGCGACGCACCACCTGTAGTGCCCGTCCGAGGCATCCGGGCTATAGATCGTGGCGGTGACGATCGCGTACGCCGCCCGGTAGAGGAGCATCCGCTCGCGGGAATGCCCTTCGGACTCGAACCGATCCAGTAGCAGGTCGTCGATCGCGCGAGCCTGCGGACCATACATGTCGTAGAACCCCGCGGCAGTCCCCGCATCGAAGGTGTTGTCGCCCGCGGTGGTGAGGAATCCCCAGTCCAGCAACGCCGCGGTCTGCCCTTCCTCATTCACCAGGAGATTCGGCGTACAGATGTCGCCGTGCACGATCCGCGGTGTATCCACCTGTACGTCGCCAAGCCTGCTGACGACCTGGGGCAGGACCTTGTCGAAGTTGTCCACGTCGGCTTGAAGATGCGACCTCGACTCGGTGGCTCGTCGCAGTACGAGGGCTGCCAACGCCTCGCCCCACGATGCCCGGTCGGTCCAGAACGGCCGTTGGAGGAGTGGAAGTGCCTTGCTTGCTGGTCCGGCGACGGTCGCGCCGAGGGCCGAGACGATCTCGGCGAAGATGTCGAAGCCCCGATCCTGGCTGATGAGTCCCGTCTCAACGGCTGCCTGGAGCGGGGTGCCCGACAGCTTGGCCTCGACGCTGACAGCTCGGCCGTCGACCTCATCGATGGCCTGGATGGCTGGAGTCCGGAACGACAGCTTCTGGGCTGCGAGCTCTTCCAGGAAGCTGTGGAGCGGCTGGATCTCAGCGGCCGAGCGGTTGAACCAGACCTTGCCCACCAGGTCCCCGCCAAGGTCGTAGACGGCCCCTTCCATCCCCTGCCCGATCAGTTCGACCGGCCCCTCGGCGTACTGCTCGAAGAACTTCATGGCTCCGACTCTGCCGATTGCCCGCCGACGCAGCCAACACATTATCGGCGGAGCCAACCTGTTTCAGCGGACCAGGCGGATGGTGAGCGGGTAGCGGTACTCCTGGCCGCTGGCGGCCGCGAGGGTTGCGAGGATGATGACGACCAGCGCGGCGATGCCGCCGATGATGATGAGCGGGATCACGATCAGGACGCCCAGTCCGAAGGTGACGAGCACCAGCGCGATCGCGACCGCCGTGTAGATCAGCAGGGAGATCTGGAAGTTCAAGGATTCCAGGGCATGCCGGCGAACGAACTCTGACCGGTTCCGGAAGATCAGCCAGATCGCCAGCGGACAGAGGAATCCCATCGCCAGCCAGGCGGCCACGAGGGTGCCGATGTGGGCCACGATCGCCCAGGCTCGTTCCTCGGAAGGTGTCAGCGGCGGACCCGTTCCCGGCGTACTCATGACTCAGTCAAGCACGCCCACCGGCTCCTCCGCACTAGCCCAGAGCCGTCCGGCGCCGGCGCAGGAATCGCTCCTCGGTCTGGTTCACGGTGAGCCCGATTGCCTCGTCGTACGCCTGGACGGCCTCGTCCTTCCGCCCCAACCTCGCCAGTACGTCGGCCCGCGCTGCCGGCAGGTAAGCATACGACTTCAGCGCCGACTCCTTGCCCAGGGCATCAAGCTCGGCGAGCACCGCCGACAGGTCAGCGCCGGGCACGAGGCTGTGCGCGGCGGCTCGGTTCAGCGCCACGATCGGTGACGGCCAGCCGAGCAGCATCGCGTCGTACATCCGGACCACCTGGTTCCAGTCCGTCTCCTCCCACGACGGCGCGGTCACATGCAGCCCCGCGATGGCAGCCTGCAACGCAAACCTCCCATGTCCCTGTCCCTGTCCCTGCCGCAGCGCGGCGGTCGCCCGGGAAACCCCCTCGGCCAGGAGCCGCACGTCCCAGCGCTTGCGGTCCTGGTCCGCCAGCAACACCAAGTCGCCATCCTCGCTGACCCGAGCATCGCCACGCGCCTGGGTCATGAGCAATAGCCCCAGTAAGGCTTGCGGTTCCGGCTCGGTCGGCATCAACCGCACCAGCAGCTCCGCCAGCTCGATCGCCCGCCCGGTCAGGTCAGCCCGAGTGAGTTCCGGCCCCGCCGCCACATGCCCAGCCGTGTAAACCAGCTGCACCACCGTCAGTACCACGTCCAGCCGCGCAGCCAGCTCCGCGTCGGCAGGGATCCGGTACGGAATACTCGCCGCCGCGATCTTCTTCTTGGCCCGGGTGATCCGAGCAGCCGCCGTCGCCTCGCTGATCAACAGCCCGGCGGCCACCTCGCGGGTGGTCAGGCCGCAGATCAGCCGCAGCGTCAGCGCTACCTGCGAGTCCCGCGCCAACGCCGGGTGGCAGCAGGTGAACACGAGCCGGAGCGGGTCAGTCGGCTGCTCGACCTCGCCCGGCCCGATCGGATCCTCGATCAGCAGCGGGAGCTTCCGCCGCAGCGTGGTCTCTCGCCGGAGCCCGTCCAGCGCCAGCCGCCGGGCAACCGTGGTCAGCCAGCCGACCTGGTTCGCCGGGATCCCGTCCGGCCAGGTCCGCAGCGCCTGCACGAACGCGTCCTGCGTGCAGTCCTCGGCCAGGTCGAGATCCCGGGTCAACCGGACGGTCGAGGCCAGCACCGTGGACCAGTGCCCACGGTGCGCCTCGTCCACCACCCGCACGATCTCTCGCGCGGTGGTCGGGTTCTGGTTCACGCCGACTTGTTCACGCCGACTTGTTCACGCCGGCGGCGTCGACTCCGCCGAGGTGTCCATCACCGGACGGACCTCGATGTTGTTCGACGGGCAGAGCTTGGCCAGCGCGAGGGCCTGGTCGAGGTCCTTGCAGTCGATCAGGTAGAAGCCGCCGAGCGCCTCCTTAGTCTCGATGAACGGCCCGTCGGTGACCAGTGGCTCACCGTCGCCCTGCTTCACCGTGCTGGCGGTGGACGACTTCTCCAGTGCGGCTCCGCCGAGGATGCTGGCACCGGCTGCCTCGACCGCCTCCGCGAACGCGTTGTGCAGCTTCATCGCCGCCTGCCACTCCTCCGCCGTGAGGTTGTCGTAGAACTCTTCGGTGTCGAACAGCAGGAACATGTACTGCGCCATCTCTGGCTCCCTTGTCTCGGGCTGATACTGACATCTTGCTGACGAACGGCCGGCGAAGGAATCGACAGCGCCGGACGAGAACGTTTCGTGCCTGGGACGAGATCACCTCATCGTGACTTTGCGGACACCGACAGCACTATCGTCACTGGGTCGCCTACTGTTGACCATGTACTCAACAGGCACTCAATAGGAACTCATCAGGAACCCAGGAGGAACTCGTGGAGCACCTGGACGTACTGATCGTCGGCGCCGGCCTGTCCGGGATCGGGGCCGCCTACCGGCTGCAGACCCAGTGCCCGGACCGTTCCTACGCCGTGCTCGAAGGCCGCGACGACCTTGGCGGCACCTGGGACCTGTTCCGCTACCCCGGCATCAGGTCCGACTCGGACATGTTCACGCTCGGATTTCCCTTCCATCCGTGGAAGGCCGCGAAGGCGATAGCGGACGGTCCCTCGATCCTCGAGTACCTGCACGAGACCGCCGCTACCTACGGCATCGACGAGCACATCCGCTTCGGGCGCCACGTCGTACGGGCTTCCTGGTCGTCGACCGACGCGCTCTGGACGGTGGAGACAAGCCAGGAGACGTACACGTGTTCCTTCCTCTACGTGTGCAGCGGCTACTACAACTACGACTCCGGCTACGTAGTGGACTTCCCGGCCATTGGCGACTTCCGCGGGCAGGTGGTGCATCCGCAGCACTGGCCGGAGGACCTCGACTACAGCGGTCAGCGGGTCGTGGTGATCGGCAGCGGCGCAACTGCGGTGACGCTGGTGCCGGCGATGGCTCCGGAGGCCGCACACGTGACGATGTTGCAGCGGTCCCCGAGCTACGTCGCGTCGCGGCCGGCGCGGGACGCGTTTTCGGACCGGCTCCGGGCCCTGCTGCCGGACAAGCTCGCGCATCGGCTGATCCGAACCAAGAACGTCGCCTTCAGCTCAGCTGTCTATGCGGCGTTCCGGCGCTGGCCGGCTCATGCGGCGTGGTTGCTCAACAGCACCGTCGCCCGGCAACTGCCCGAGTCGGTGCCCATGGACCCGCACTTCACGCCGCGGTACAAGCCGTGGGACCAACGGTTGTGCCTGGTGCCGGATGCGGACCTGTTCGAGGCGCTGCGCGACGGATCGGCGTCAGTCGTCACCGATGAGATCGACACCTTCACCGCTGACGGGATCCGGCTGCGGTCCGGCGCGGAACTGCCGGCCGATCTGGTGGTGACGGCGACCGGGCTGCAAATGGTTGCCCTGGGCAAGATCGAGCTGACGGTCGACGGTCGGCGGGTGGATCCGCACGACACGTTCGTCTACAAGGGCATGATGCTGAGCGGGGTGCCCAACCTCGCCTGGTGCATCGGCTACACGAACAACTCGTGGACCCTGCGCTCCGACCTGACCTCGCAGTACGTCTGCAGGCTGCTGAACCACCTGGCTCGCTCCGGCCTCGACATCTGCGTCCCGGAGATCGACCCGACCGAGTACGACGCGCCGGCGCGGCCGGTGGTCGACCTCTCCTCCGGCTACATCCGCCGCGCCGCCTCGATCCTTCCCCGCCAGGGCTCCTACGGCCCCTGGCGACTCCGGCAGAACTACCCCCGCGATCTGGTGACACTCCGCTACCGGTCGCTGGAAGACGGCGCGATGAAGTTCAAGCCCGCCGCCTAAACCGCCTGCCACCCCCTACCCGCCTTCTCCCCGACTACCCGGCCCGACCCACCGGGCGGCGCGCCACTACCCGGCCCGACCCACCGGGACAGGCCTCACTACCCGGCCCGACTCACCGCCCCATCGCCACTCCCCGGCTCGACGCGCCGATTCGGTGTCACGATTTCGGCGCGTCGACCCGGTAAGTCGAGCCAACTCGGCGGGTCGACCCCGGAAGTGCCAACGACCTCGGCGGGTCGATCCGGGAAGTGGCAACGTCGATCCGGGAACTGCGACCCGGCGAGTCGAAACGCCAGGTGGGATTCCGGCCCGACCCACCGGCCCATCGCCACTGCCGGCCCGACCCACCGGGCGGCGCGCCACTACCCCGCCCGACCCACCGGGACAGGCCTCACTACCCGGCCCGACCCGCCGGGCCATCGCCACTACCCGGCTCGACGCGCCGATTCGGTGTCACGATTTCGGCGCGTCGCCCCGGTAAGTCGAGCCAACTCGGCGGGTCGACCCGGGAAGTGGCAACGACCTCGGCGGGTCGACCCGGGAAGTGGGCTCGACCTCGGCGGGTCGATCCGGGAAGTGCGATCACCCGGCGACCCCACCGGCGCCGCCCCATTACCCCGCCCGACCCACCGGGACAGGCCCCACTACCCGGCCCGACTCACCGCCCCATCGCCACTACCCGGCTCGAGGCGCCGATTCGGTGCCCCGATTTCGGCGCGTCGACCCGGTAAGTCGAGCCAACTCGGCGCGTCGACCCGGGAAGTGGCAACGACCTCGGCGGGTCGATCCGGGAAGTGGCAACGTCGACTCGGGAAGTGCCAACGACCCCGGCGGGTCGACCCGGGAAGGCGGGCCGACCTCGGCGGGTCGATCCGGGAAGTGCCAACGACCTCGGCGGGTCGATCCGGGAAGTGGCAACGTCGGTCCGGGTGGCGGACGCCGCGGCGGATTAGCGACGAACTGCGGCAGAGGACGACGGCGAGCAGCGGCCCGGGCAGGTGCTCTCTCTCCGTGGGCGATCGACGAGAACTGCTGCTCGTTGAACCAACAGCAGCGGACGGCCGCCACTCGACCGGAAGGGGTGCGTCAGGTGGGGACCGGAGCAGGTGGCGGTTCGCCGATGTAGCGGGCGGCGGGACGGATGATTTTGGACTCGGCCGCCTGTTCGAGGATGTTGGCGGTCCAGCCGATCACGCGGCTGACCGCGAACGTCGGCGTGAACATGAGGCGCGGCAGGCCGCACAATTCCATCACCACGCCGGCGTAGAACTCGACGTTCGCGTAGAGGTTGCGGCCCGGCTTGAGCTCGGCCAGGACTTCGACGATGCGCCCTTCGACGGTCGTCGCGAAGTCCACCAGGTCACCCCCGAGATCGACCGCGATGTCGCGCAGCATCAGCGACCGCGGGTCCTCGGTCCGGTAGACCGCGTGCCCGAAGCCCATGATCCGGTCCCCGGCGGTGACCTTCGCCCGGACCCACTCGTCGATGCGGTCCGGCGTGCCGATCTCGTCCAGGCTCGCTAAGGCCCGGTCCGGCGCGCCGCCGTGCAGTGGCCCGGAGAACGCCCCGATCGCCCCGGCAACAGCGGACACCACGTCTGCACCGGTCGAGGCGATCACCCGCGCGGTGAAGGTGGAAGCGTTGAAGCCGTGATCGATCGTCGCGATCAGGTAGTGCTCGATCGCCCGCGCTTGTACTGCGTCAGGCTCGCGACCCGTCACCAGGTAGAGCCAATTGGCCGCGGCCGTGAGATCCGCCCTCGGCTCGAGCGGCTCCTCCCCCTGTCGGAGTCGGTACAGCGCAGCGAGGATGGTCGGAGTCACCGCACACACGAGCATGGCGTCGGCCGTCCGGCGTACGGGGTCTGCGTCCCATAGCGGCGGCAGTCCGCGCGCGGCAGCGAGTAGCGACAGGGCGGTTCGCAGTCCGGCCAGCGGGTTGAAGGTCGCGCCGGCCGCGGCGACGGCCGGCAGCACCTCGCGCACCTCGGACGGCAGCACCCGCAGCGGCGCCAGCTCGGCGACGAACTGCTCTCGCTCGTCATCCGACGGGAGGCGGCCCTCGAACATCAGGAACCACACGTCCTCCACGGTCTTCTTCCGCGCCAGGTCGATCGCGGAGTACTGCCGGTAGTGGTAGAACCCCTCGTCACCTCGGACATCACCGAGCCCGGTCTCGGTCACGACCACGTTGCGCAATCCGGGCGGTACGTCGATTGCTCCAGTGATTGACATGAGTTCAGACTTGAGCGGCAATCAACTATTGTCAATGTTGATCTAGTCAACATAAGGGCTTGATGGAGCGGCGGATGACGCAGCAGAGTGACGAGAATTACCTGACCACGGCCGAGGTCGCCCGCCGGCTCAACGTGAAGCCGGAGACGATCTACGCATATGTGAGCCGGGGTCAGCTCACCAGCGTGCGTGCGCGAGGGCGTCGCGGCAGCCTGTTCGCAGCCGCCGATATCGAACGCCTCGCAAGCCGGACCGTGGAGCACCCGGGTGTGGTCGAGCGGATCGAAAGCGAGCTGAGCCTGCTGGCGGACGACGAGCTGTACTACCGCGGCCACTCGGTCCGCGAGCTGGCCACCACGGAAACCGTCGAGTCGGTCGCGCAGCTCCTCTGGACGGGCGACCTCGCCCAGGTGGAGCCCGTGAAGCTTCCGCGCGAGCAGGTCGAGCTGGCCCGGTCGGCGATCGGGGTGGCGCCGAGGGCCGCGCGAATGACGGACCTGCTGCGCATCGCCGTCGCAGTACTGGGTGCTGGTGATCCGTTGCGGTTCGACCTCGCGCCGGAGGCCGTGGTTCCTGCCGCGCACCGGCTGCTCGGCGTGCTGAATGCGGCGTTGCCGGGGAGAAACGGCAAGGGCAGTTTCGGCGCGCGACTGTGGCCGAAGCTCTCGACACGACCGCCGCGGCCGGAGGTGCTGGACGCGGCATTGATCCTGCTCGCCGACCACGGGCTTGCCGCGTCCACCGTCGCCGCACGCGTTGCAGCCAGCGCCAGAGCCAACCTGTACGCCGTGGTGTCGGCCGGGCTGGGCGCACTCGACGGGCACTACCACGGCGTGGTGCCTACGCTCGCCTACGAGTTCCTCGGCCGGGCCCAGCGGGATCCTGTCGCGGCGCTGTCGGACCAGTTGCGTTCAGGCGAGCCGGTGCCGGGGTTCGGGCATCGGATCTATCGACGGCACGATCCCCGCGCCGTCGTGTTGTTCGAACTGCTCGAGGGTGAGCCGATCCTGGCGCTGGTCGAGCAGCTCACGGATCAGCTGAGCGGGTTCCCGAACAGCGATCTGGCCGTTGCCGCGATGATGCACGCCTACGGGTTCCGGCCGGATGCGGGCGAGGCGCTCTTCGCGATCGCCCGCATCATCGGCTGGACCGCCCATGCCTTGGAGGAATACGCCGAACCCGGCCTGCGATTCCGTGCCCTCGGCATCTACACCGGCGCGACTCCCGGCCTCTAACGCACGCGCAACCTCAGCAGCGTCGCAGCTCCGGCTGCGAGATTCACCGGTACGCCGTTGCCCCGCAGCCCGGCGTACTGCTTGGAGATCCCGACGGGTTGTCCGAGATGGAGAACCAGCGGGACATGCTGCGGATCTGGACGTCGTCCGAGATCAGCATCTTCAGCCCCGCGGTCCGGGCCAGGCCGAGCTGGTACTGGAAGATGATGCCGTCGCCCGCATAGTTGCCCGAGATGACGAAGTCGAACCCGGCCTCGGCGATCTCGGTGAACCGCTCCGGCGTACTGGCGAAGGGATGCGGCGGCCAGAACAGCCCGATCGGGAAGTCCGGGCCGCCGGTGAGCGGCAGCAGGTCGGGCGACGGGGTCGCGTCGACATTGACGTTGCTCTCGGCAACATATCGACCTGTTGCCTTGTCCACTCCGGCAGCGGCGGGGCCGGCCGCGAGGGCTGAGGCGGCGGCCGTTGCGCCGACGCCGAACAATAGCGACCTCCGGCTGGGGCCGAGGGATCGATGAGGGCTTTGCATGGTTGTCCTCCAAGGGCGGTTGAGAGGTTCAGCGTTGCCGGGTGCGGTGACCGGAGACGGCCTCCGCGGTGACGTCGCAGGGGTGCCCGGCCAGGGCGTAGTCTCGCTGGGCGACGCCGATGTAGAGGGCGTCGAGCACGATCATCTGGGCGTGCCTGCCGGCCAGCCCCCCGGTGCGGAAGGTGACGTCGCGGGCCGCGGTGACCAGCACGATGTCGGCGGCCCGCGCGATCGGGGATCGCGGATAGTTGGTGATGGCAACAGTCCGGGCGCCTTGACTGCGGGCTCGCCGCAAGGGTTCCAGTACTTCGAGCGTCTCGCCGCTGTGCGACAGGCCGACTGCGACATCACCCGCACCGAGCAGTGCGGCGCTGGTCAGCGCATTGTGAACGTCACTCCAGCTGTTCGCCCCCCGCCCGATCCGGTGCAACCTCAACCGCAGGTCTTCCGCGACCGTGGCGGACCCGCTCACGGCGTACAGGTCGATTCTCCGCGCGTCGGAGATCGCGCGGACAGCTTCGCCGAGGGCCCGCAGGTCCAGCTCGGCAACGGTGTCCTCGAGCGCGCGGGCGTCTGCCCTGAGGAGCGTGCGGAGTACCTCGCCGAGGCTGTCGTTCGGGCCGACCTCGGCGCCGGTCCCCCGCTCCCAGCTGGTGCTGCTCCGCCCGCTCCGGGGTCGCGCAGTACCTCGTATGTTGCGTCCGAATGATCGTGGGTTCTGACCTCAGGTTCTTCGGACACAACAGGCTGGATCCGCCGGGCTTCTCACCGCCGCGATACCTGGCGGATGGGTCAGAACAGAGCTGTCATCAGGCGACGGCGTGCCTTGACGACACGGTCGTCGTCGGCGCCGACCACGTCGAAGAGCTCGAGCAGGTGCCGGCGGACGGCGTCGCGCTCGTCGCCGGAGGTCGCCTGCACGGTGCGGATCAGCCGGTCGAACGCGTCGTCGACGTGACCGCCCATCAGGTCCACGTCGGCGACCAGCATCTGCGCCTCGACATCGGTCGGGTCCTCCGCGGCCCGGGTGCGCACCTCGGCCGGGACATCCCTGGTCCGCTTCACCAGCTGGACCCGAGCCAGGCCGGCCTTGGCCTCGGCGTCGTTGGGCGCCTCCTTCAGCAGCGCCTCGTACGCCGCGATCGCGCCGTCCAGGTCACCGGCGCCGACCGCGTCCTCCGCGGCCTCGTAGCGCGGGTCCGGTTCGGGCTCGGCAGGCGCTTCGGCACCGGGCGGGCCCACCGGGTCGGTCCGCCCGGTGATGCCGTTGGCGACCGCCACCGTCAGCAGCTGGTCGATGTACTGCCGGGCCTCGGGCTCACCGACGGGACCCTGGAAGAGCGGGACGACCTGACCGCGCAGTACGGCGATCACCAGCGGGACCGTCTGGACGCCGACCGCCTGGGCCAGCTGCGGGTTCGCGTCGATGTCGATCCGGGTCAGCAGGAACTTGCCGGCGTACTCGTCGGACAGCTTGACCAGCACCGGACTGAGCGCGAGGGACGCCTCCGAGCGCGGCGACCAGAACTCGACGATCACCGGCACCTGGATCGACCGCTCGATCACATCCGCCTGGAAGGTCTGCTCGGACACGTTCAGCACGTACGGGCCGCCTGCGGCAGAGCCGCCTGCGGCTGGGGCCCCCGGAGCACCACCGGATCGTGATGCGGGGGGCTTGCGCAGGGACGAAAGGTCGATCGCCCCGGGACGGGTGAAGTTCGGCTGGCTCACCGGGGACCTCGCAATCCGGTCTGCACTCGGTCGGTACGTACGTTCATGGGTCCATCCTCCCCGACGGCTCCGAACGGTGTGGCGCGCGGGTCGCCAGCAGCAGTCTGGCCAGGCCGCTGCGGGTACCGGCCACCGCGATCCGCGCCCCTGGCTGCAGCGCTTCAGCGAACACCGGGGTCCAGTCCCAATCGGTACCCTCCTGCCGGGCCAACACTCGCAGGCCGCCGGCCTCGTCCAGTTCGCCGAGCCTCTTGCCGACCGCAACGGAGTCCCGCTCGACCGTCACCTCGGTGAGCAGCAGAACCCGCCGGCCGGCAGGCACTGTCGCCTGGCTGCGGCGGTTGGCGACCGCCGCGGCGATGGCCGGCGCGACCAGCATCGAGACGGACCGGCTGTGCCCGAGACCCAGTTGCCGCTCGACCCGTTGGGCCAGGTCGTGGTCGAACATCCGCATCGTGATCCGGGCGTCCGGGTTGAGATCGCGGACGACCATCGCGGACTCGAGATTGGTGATGTCGCCGTCGGTGATCGCCAGCACCGACTCACAGCGCTGCACGCCCGCCGATCGCAGCGTCTCCTCGTTGCTGCTGTCGCCGATGATCACCGGGATCCGCAGTCGATGGGCCGTCTGTACGCCGGGCGCGTCATCGTCCTGCTCGACCCCGACCACGGCCATCCCGCGCTCGGCCAGGATCTCCAGCACGCGGGCGCCGACGGTCCCGAGGCCGCAGACGACCACGTGGTTCCTCGGCCGGCCGCGGACTCCGCCGATCACGCGGGACAGCCGCGCCCCGATCAGCGAGTCGACGATCACCGCGGTCAGCAACGCCATCAGCACGATCCCGGTCAGCTGGACCAGGACCGCCGCCACCTTGGCCCACGGCGTCGCGTTCGAGAAGATGTTGTCCTCGATCCCGGCCGACGTCACCGCGCCCGCTGCCAGGTAGAGGGCTCGCAGCCACTCGACATGGGCGATCCAGTGCGTCAGCGCGGTCCCGGCCAGGACCAGACCCGCCATCACCGCCACGATGACCCGAACCCGCCGGTCCAGGACGTCGCGCATCGCCATCACCCAGCCGGCCCGGCGAACGTCCTTGGTCCGCCAGACACTGCGGAGCCCGGTGCCGAGGACGATGTCGCCGGCGGGGTCGGAGCGATCGGTCGGCAGCAGCACGGGTGTCGCGGACGAGGTGGTGTCCGCGAGGACCGTGAGGTGCGGCGGCCGGATCAACTCGGCCGGGCCGGCCACCAGCCGACGGCCACCGAGGTCGAGCCAGGTCAGCTCGTCGTCCTCGAGCGCGTCCGCGACGAACGCGGGTGCCGCCAGCGACGGCCCGGAGATCACCACGCAGTCGCCGAGCAGGTTGTGCAACTGACCACCCAGCCGCGGGTTGACCATCTGGACGACGATCTTCAGGTCCGGGTCCATGTCCCGCGCGGTGAGGGCGGTATGCACGTTGTGCACGTCGTCGGCGTCCAGCAGGACCAGTGCTCGCGCGGTCGAAGGCTTGTCCTCGTCGCGGTCGATGCCGGACCGCCGCAGTACGGACTCGCTGACCACCCGGACGCCTATCACCTGCGCGCCGAGCTCGCCGATCCGCTCGAAGTGCCGGGAGGCTGGGTTGACCACCGCCGTGACCTGCTCACCCGAGGTCACCAGTTCGGTGACCACCCGGAGCATCGTCCGGTCGGATCCGCACACCACAACGCTGCGGCTGTCGGGTGGTTGCGCGGTCCGCTGTTGCTGCGTGCGGCCGCGACGCCTCGTCGCCGCGGGTTGATCCGCCGCCGTCTCCTCGGGCTCAGAAGCGGGCGGGCTCTCGGTATTCGCCCCACTCGTCCCGAAGAACGTGACAGATCTCCCCCATCGTGGCCTCCGCACGCGCCGCCTCCAGCATGGGTTCGATCAGGCTGCCGGTCCCTCTGGACGCCTCGACCAGCGCCGACAGCGTACGACGCACCCGGTCCTCGTCGCGTTCTGTCTTGCGCGCCGCCAGCACCCGGCACTGCTCGATCTCCACCTCGTGGCTGACCCGGAGGATCTCCAGCTCGCCCGACACGGTGTCGGTCAGGGTGTTCACCCCGACGATCTTCTTCTCGCCCTTCTCCAGCTTCTGCTGGTACTCGAAGGCGGCGTCGGCGATCTCGGCCATGAACCAGCCGTCCTCGATCCCGCGCAGGATGCCCGCGGTCATGCTGCCGTCGGGACTCAGCTCCTTGATCCGGGCGAAGATCTCCTCGGCCTGCTGCTCGATCTTGTCGGTCAGCGCCTCGACGTACCAGGAGCCGCCGAGCGGATCCGCCACGTTGGTGACACCGATCTCCTCCATCAGCACCGACTGGGTCCGCAGCGCGATCTCGGCCGACTCCTCGGTCGGCAGCGCCAGCGTTTCGTCGAGTGCGTTGGTGTGCAACGAGTTCGTGCCGCCGAGGATGGCCGCGAGCGCCTCCACCGCGGTCCGTACGACGTTGTTGTACGGCTGTTGCGCGGTCAGCGAGACTCCCGCGGTCTGGGTGTGGAACCGGAGCCACTGCGCCTTGTCGGTCTTCGCGCCGTACACGTCCCGCAGCCAGCGCGCCCAGATCCGCCGGCCGGCCCGGAACTTGGCGATCTCCTCGAAGAAGTCCAGATGGCTGTCGAAGAAGAAGGACAACCCGGGCGCGAACTTGTCGATGTCGAGCCCTCTCGACAAGCCGAGCTCGACGTACCCGAAGCCGTCGGCCAGCGTGTAGGCCAACTCCTGCGCGGCCGTCGATCCTGCCTCCCGGATGTGGTAGCCGGAGACGCTCAGGGGCTTGTAGTCACTGATGTTGGCGGCGCAGTACTCCATCAGGTCGCCGATCAACCGCAGATGCGGCTCCGGCGGGAACAGCCACTCCTTCTGCGCGATGTACTCCTTGAAGATGTCCGTCTGCAGGGTCCCGTTGAGCTTGGTGATGTCGGCGCCCTGCCGTTCGGCGGCGACCAGATACATCACGAAGGCCGGTACTGCGGGGCCGGAGATCGTCATCGAGGTGGTGACGTCCTGCAGCGGGATGCCCTTGAACAGCCGGTCCATGTCGGCGGCCGAGTCGATCGCGACGCCACAGTGGCCGACCTCGCCGAGCGACTTCGGGTCGTCGGAGTCGCGCCCCATCAACGTCGGCATGTCGAACGCGACGGACAACCCGCCACCGCCGGAGTTGAGGATCATCTTGTACCGCTCGTTCGTGTCCTCGGCATTGCCGAAGCCCGCGAACTGCCGGATCGTCCAGGTCCGGCCGCGATACCCGGTCGCGTACAGGCCCCGCGTGAACGGGAACTCCCCCGGCCAGCCGATCCGCTCCATCCGGGGATCGTCGTAGCCCTCGGGCGGCCCGTAGACCGGCTCCACCTCGGTGCCGGACAAGGTGGTGAAGTCCGCCTCCCGCCGCCTCGACGCGTCGTAGCGCTGCTGCCACCTGTCGCGTCCGCCGGCGATCTCCTGCGCGTCCATCACGACCTCCTCGGGTTGTCCACTCCCCCAAACTACTAGGACGTCCTACTAAATACCACTTGCCGGGAGGTGTGACGTGACGCGCGAGGTTGCCAGGGTGCGGGTGCCGGGTCGGATCAAGTGAAGTCGCCGGCGGTGTGGCGGAGGGGCTCCAGGACGGACCAGAGCATCTTGAGCTGCTCTTCGGTGAGCCCGCGGAGGGCGAAGTCGGCGGCGACCAGGTCGGCGGTGGCGCGTTCGACCAGGTCGCGGCCCTCGGCGGTGATCTCGCACAGGACTGCGCGGCCGTCGTCGGGGTGCGGGGTGCGGGTGACCAGCCCGGCCGCCTCCAGCCGGCGCACGATCGAGGTGACCGAGGTCGGGTGCACCTGCAGCCGCTCGCCCATCTTCCCCAGCGGCAACGAGCCCCGCCGGGAGAACGTGAGCAGCACCAGTGCCTCGAACCGCGCGAACGTCAGGCCGTGCTTCTTGAGGATGTCGTCGAGCTCGCCGATGACGATCTGCTGGGCGCGCATCAGCGATGTGACGGCCCGCATCTGCTCCACCGCGCCCCACCGCCGCCCCCATTGCCGCGATGCCTCATCGATCGGATCGAACGGCAACGGTCTCTTCCTCGCCATGCCCGAGAGATTAACCGTCCGAAGCGGCGCCGGCCCGCACCGAGCCGCGGAGTACGGGCTAATCTGCGTCAACCAACAGGCCGCGGGAGGTCGGAAGATGAGCAAAGAGCACGAGGACTTCCCAGCCCTCGCCGGCGATTCGCCGGCCGAGCAGCTGATCACCATCCGGTTCCGCTGGTACAGCGCCCAGGCGCGCAAGGCCCGGCTCGCCTACCGGTTCATCGGTGTCCTGCAGCTCATCGCCGCCCTCGTCATCGCCGTGTCGGTCGCCATCAGCGCGCCCACGTGGCTGGCCCCTGCGCTCGGCGCCCTGATCGCGCTGGCCGAGGGTGTCCGCACCCTGCTCGGGCTTCAGGACAGCTACCCGACCTACCGCCGTACGGCCGAAGAACTCCGCAACGAGGCCTGGCTCTTCGCCCAGCAGGCCGGCCGGTACGCCGATTCGCCGGACCGCCCGCAACTGCTCGTCGAACGCGTCGTCGACATCAGCAATACCGAGACCGACGAATGGGTCGGCGCCTTCCGCCAACGCAAGGGCTGAAACTGTCGGGGCCTGAAACTGTCGGCACGTGGTGCCATGCTCTTCGGCATGTCGATGCCACTCGAACGTGCCACCTTCTACCTCGACTGCCTGCGGTCGGATTCCGCCCGTCTCGCCGAGGTCGCCAGGCTCGGCCTGCCCGCTGACGTCCCGAGCTGCGAAGGCTGGACCGTCGAGGACGTCGTCCGCCACACGGCGACGGTCTACCTCCACAAGGTCGAGGTCCTCCGCCTCGGCGCGCTCCCCCAACCCTGGCCGCCGGACCTGACCGAACGCGACCCCCTCGCCCTGTACGACGAGGCGCGCGCGAAGGTGGTCGCCGCGCTCGAGCAGGCCGGCACCGACCTGAAGACCTGGACCTTCTCCCCGTACGACGACACCTCGGCGTTCTGGTATCGCCGGATGGCGCTCGAGTCCGCCGTCCACCGCGTGGACGCGGAGCAGGCCCACGACGTGGTCACCCCGATCGACCGCGAACTCGCGCTCGACGGCATCGACGAACTCCTCGTCCTGATGCTCGGTGGCCCCTGGTGGGAAGAAGGCGATACGAAACACCCCGTCGACGCGACCATCCGCGTCACCGTGGAAGGCCGCTCCTGGACCATCCGCCTGGACGCGACCAGCGCGACAGTCACCCGGGGCCAGGACGGCGAGGTAGACGCCGAAGTCTTCGGTGACGCCGACGCCGCCTTCCTCTGGCTCTGGGGCCGCCTCCCCCTCGATGCCGTCCAGACCGCCGGCGACGACTCCGTAGTACAGGCCTTCCGCGCCCGCGTCGCCGAGTGCACGACCTAGCTCCGTAGGCCGACGCGGCACCGTCGCGGGAGCGGCGGGCGGGAGGTCAGTCGTGGTCGGGGTCGTCCGTCCAATTGCCGCGTTCGCTGTTGAAGATCGACTTGCTACCGCCACCGGGGACCCGGGTGGCGGTGTGGTGCGCCGCCGGTGCGGTGGTCCTGGTGGTTGTGGTGATCTCGGCCGCGGAGTCCATGCCGATCGGGCCGGTGCCGTCGTCGTCGGTGTCGTCGTCTCCCTGCACGACGTCGACACTGGCCGAGGCGCGGAGACCGGTGCGCTGGATGACGCGCTGGATGGTCAGGTCGCGGTCGTCGGGACGGCTGACGAACTTGATCTCGCGGAAGCCCTGGTCCTGCGCGGCGGACTCGAAGATGAAGTGGCCGTAGCCGAAGATCCGGCCGGTGATCGGTTTCACCAGCGTGATGTCGAGGATCCGGGCGATCGGGGTGGTCGCGACGGTCTGGGAGAAGACGCCGCGGATCCGCATGACTCGCATGTTGGTGACCACGAACCGGTCCCGGTGCTGGGTGAGGAACTGCCAGAACGCGTGCGAGAGCAGGACCAGCACGATGACCAGGAGCACGCCGGCGCCCTTCAGCGGCAGCCAGAGCATCGCGACCAGCAGGGCAGTCGCGAGCGCCACCTCGAGCATCGGCACCGAGAACACCACCCAGTGGTGCCGCACCTCGTCGATGACGACCTCGCCCTCGTCCGAGATCAGATGGCGCCTGACCTTCGGATCGAAGATCCTGAAGAGGCCTATCCCGGCCATCCGCTCACTCCCTTGTCCACCCCGCTGTCGGCCATCCGGCCATCAACCCGCTGTCGGAGGTCCTTCACAGCCAAGTGTCCCGCACGAGGGTTCGCGACGGGACACTTGGGCGAAGGATCACTTGAACAGCGCGGACAGGAAGGTGATCACGCTCCCGAATGCACGACCCACGGCCGAGAACGCACCTCCCACAGCATTCGCGGCGTTTTCGGGCTGGGTGAACAGATAGAACGCCGCAAAGGCGATGACCAGCCAGATCAGCAGCTTCTTCGGCATGTCACCACTCCTCGTTCGCAACCAACTCGGTCGACTGTGTTGTATCACGGATAGTCACCAATTGTCACTGACTGAACACAGCCCACCGCACAATGCTCACCAGCTACAAGATCCATTCTGTAACGGATCAGGGGGCATGGCAGCGACCGGCGCGCCGCCAGGAGGCGAACATCGCCCCAGGCGCCGGAAATCCTTTGCTACTTGCCCGTTTTCGGACTGCAGCCCCGCCTGCGACACATCGCCACCACCCGTCTCAGCGTCGAAGTCGGACCACCTGCCACCCGGCCGCGCTCACTACAAAGCGGCGATCAGGTCGTCGGCAGCGGCGTACGGGTCGGTGTCACCGTCTGCAACCTTGGCGGCCAGTACGTCGAGCCGCGCGTCCCCGTGCAGGTGCGAGAACCGGGCCCGCAGCGCGGTCATCGCGATCGCCTCGATCTCGTCCCGGGCCCGGCTGCGGCGGCGCTCCACCAGCACTCCGTTGCCGCGCATCCAGGTCAGCCGGTCCTCGATCGCGGTGACCACCTCGTCGACCCCTTCGTTGCGCGAGGCAACAGTTTTCAGAATGGGCGGCGACCAGGCGTCTGGAGGCCGCTCGGCCAGTGCGAGCATCGCGCGCAGATCGCGCGTCACGTTCTGCACGCCGTCCCGATCGGCCTTGTTCACAACGTAAATGTCGCCGACCTCGAGGATGCCGGCCTTCGCCGCCTGGATCCCGTCACCCATCCCCGGCGCCAGCAGAACCAGCGTCGTGTCGGCCATCCCGGCGACCTCGACCTCCGATTGTCCGACCCCGACGGTCTCGACCAGCACCACGTCGAAACCGGCCGCGTCGAGCACTCGCAAGGCCTGTGGTGTCGACCAGGCAAGACCACCCAGATGACCACGCGACGCCATCGAGCGGATGAACACCCCGGCATCCGTCGCGTGGTCCTGCATCCGCACCCGGTCGCCCAGCAAGGCCCCGCCGGAGAACGGCGACGACGGGTCGACTGCCAGCACTCCGACCCGCTTCCCGGTCGCCCGGTAGGCCGAGACGAGCGCCGAGGTCGAGGTGGACTTCCCGACGCCCGGGGAGCCGGTGATCCCGACGATGTGCGCCCGACCCGCGTGTGGCGCGAGCGCGGCCATCACCTCACGCAGCAGTGGCGACTCGTCCTCGACCAGCGAGATCAGCCGGGCGACGGCCCGGGCATCCCCGTCCCGGGCACGTTCGACGAGGTCGGCGACCGGGGCAGTCCGTCGTGGCATCGGCTCTCTCAGCTTCGCGGAACGCGGACGATCAGCGCGTCACCCTGACCGCCGCCGCCACACAGCGCGGCCGCACCCGTCCCGCCACCGCGACGCTGCAGTTCCAACGCCAGGTGCAGCACGAGCCGGGCGCCCGACATCCCGATCGGGTGGCCGAGTGCGATCGCGCCGCCGTTCACGTTGACCTTGTCCAGGTCGATGTTCAACTCGCGCGAGCTGGCGATCCCGACCGCCGCGAACGCCTCGTTGATCTCGATCAGGTCCAGCGCGCCGGGCTCGATGCCCTCCTTCGAGCAGGCCTTGGCGATCGCGTTCGCCGGCTGGCTCTGCAGCGACGAGTCCGGCCCGGCCACCGAGCCGTGCGCGCCGATCTCGGCGAGCCAGGTTAGGCCCAGCTCCTCGGCCTTGGCCTTGCTCATCACGACGACAGCGCAACCGCCGTCGGAGATCTGCGAGGCCGAACCGGCCGTGATCGTGCCGTCCTTGCCGAAGGCGGGCCGCAGCTTGGCCAGCGTCTCCACGGAGGTGTCACCGCGGACGCCTTCGTCGGCGTCGATGACGATCGGGTCGCCCTTGCGCTGCGGCACCTCGACCGGCATCACCTCGTCGGTGAAGACGCCGTTCTTCCAGCTCTCCGCGGCCAGCTGGTGCGACCGCGCGCTGAACTGATCCTGCTCCTCGCGGCTCAGCTTCAGGCCCTCGTTGTTCGCCTGGTCGGTGAGGGCGCCCATCGCCTGGTCCGTGAACGCGTCCCACAGTCCGTCGAACGCCATCGAGTCGACCAGCGTCGTGTCGCCGTACTTGAATCCCTCGCGCGACTTCGGCAGCAGGTGCGGCGCGTTCGTCATCGACTCCATCCCGCCGGCCACGACCACGTCGTACTCGCCGGCGCGGATCAGCTGGTCGGCGAGCGCGATCGCGTTCAGGCCGGACAGGCAGACCTTGTTGATGGTGATCGCGGGCACGGTCATCGGGATGCCGCCCTTGGCGGCGGCCTGCCGGGCGGCGATCTGGCCCGCGCCGGCCTGCAGCACCTGGCCCATGATCACGTACTCGACCTGGTCCGGTGTCACCCCGGCCTTGTCCAGCGCGCCCTTGATCGCGAACCCGCCGAGCTCGGCGCCGGTGAAGCCCTTGAGGCCACCCAGCAGCCGCCCGATCGGGGTCCGCGCACCGGCGACTATGACGGTTTGGTTCTGCGAGCTACGAGTGGCGTCAGACATGCCGCCACGATACCTGCGGGGGCACTGGTACGCGCCTGTCGATCGGGTCACACACCGACCCCGAAGGCGGCTGGTCAGTGTCGGATCCACCACTTTCGTTGGCTTCGGACCGCGGGCTGGTCCAATCTGGGCGCATGGACCGCATGGACCGCATGGACACCGCCGTCAAGACCCTGTTCGAGGCGATCGACCACGTCGGCATCGCCGTGGCCGATTTCGACGAGGCCGTGCGGTACTACGCGGACGTCTTCGGCATGACCGTCGCGCACGAGGAGATCAACGCCGAGCAGGGCGTTCGCGAGGCGATGCTGTCGGTCGGCGACTCCGGTTCGTCGATCCAACTGCTCGCTCCGCTGTCCGACGAGTCGCCCATCGCCAAGTTCCTGAAGCAGCGTGGCCCTGGCATCCAGCAGCTCGCCTACCGGGTGCGCGACCTCGACGCGGTCTGCGCGACCCTGCGCGAGCGCGGCGTCGAACTCCTGTACGACGAGCCGAGGCGCGGAACCTCCGACTCCCGCGTCAACTTCATCCACCCCAGATCGGCCGGCGGGGTACTCGTCGAGCTGGTCGAGCCCGCCTGACTGTCACCGCACTCCGACGCTTCGTAGTGCCTGGTGTCGCCGACGATCCGACTGACCGGTACGGGACTAGTCTGTTGAGGTGCTGACCGACAGCGCGACCGAACCCGGCCACGGTGTGCCCACCGGCTTCGACCACGATGCCTTCGTCTACATCGATGGCAAGGAGTTCGTCCACCACACGGCACCGTTGGTCCGCGACGCTCTGAACGCGGGCGACTACGTGCTGGTGGCCGTGCCGCCGAGCGGGATCGACTGGTTGCGCGACGAGCTCGGCAGCTGCGCGGACCAAGTGGACTTCCTCGACATGACCCACGCCGGGAGCAACCCGGCCCGGATCATCCCGCTCTGGCAGCGGGTGCTGGTCCAGCACCCGGGCCGCGCGATCACCGGCATCGGGGAACCGGCGTACGTCGGGCGGACACCTGTAGAACTCGAGGAAGCCAAGCTCCACGAAGCCCTGCTCAACCTCGCCTTCGAACACTCCGGCCCCTTCCGGCTGCGCTGCCCTTACGACGCATCCGTCGTCTCGGCCGGACTCGATCCGGCCGAGAACCACCCGACGATGGTCGATGCCGCCGCCGACGACTACTCGCCCGCTGTCTCCGAGCGGATGTTCCGTACGCCGTTGCCCGGCGTACCGGCGAACGCGGAGCGGACCGAGTTCGAGCTGAGGGACCTGACGCACCTGCGGCTGTGGGTGAACGCAAAGGCCCGGTCGCACGGGATGTCCCCCGACCGCGTGAACGATCTGGCCCTTGCCCTGCACGAGATCTGCACGAACAGCATCAGGTTCGGCGGCGGGCGCGGCACGTTGTCGCTGTGGATCACCGGCGGCAACCTGATCTGCGACGTGGCCGACCACGGGCTGATCGACGACCTCCTGGTCGGGCGGGTGCTGCCCCCGGTGGAGGGGCTCGGCGGCCGCGGCGTCTGGCTCGCCAACCAGCTCTGCGACCTGGTCCAGCTCCGCTCCGGCCAGACCGGCACCCAGGTCCGGTTGCACACCCGGCTGCGTTGACATCGAAGGCACCCGTGGCGATAAGACCACTCGACTCAGTGGACTCAAAAAGTGACGGTCGTCTCAACGGCTGCGAACTAGGTCACAGACCGCTGCGACGGGGGCATACTCATCGGTAGATTCCGCTGACGCGCCCATCCCTCGGAGGTACGACGTGAAGCAGATCCTCGAAGCCATCCTCGCCGGCGACAATGCCGCCCTCGGCGGGCTCGAAGTACCCGACCACTACCGCGGGATCACCGTGCACGCCGACGAGGCCACGATGTTCGAGGGCCTGGACAACCGCGAGAAGGACCCGCGCAAGAGCCTGCACCTGGAGGACGTGCCGACGCCTGAGCTCGGTCCGGGTGAGGCGCTGGTCGCGGTGATGGCGAGCGCGATCAACTACAACACGGTCTGGACCTCGATCTTCGAACCGGTCTCCACCTTCAGCTTCCTCAAGCGGTACGGGAAGCTGTCGCCGCTGACCGCCCGCCACGACCTGCCGTACCACGTGGTCGGCTCGGACCTGGCCGGCGTCGTACTGCGGACCGGGCCGGGGGTGAACGCCTGGAAGCCCGGTGACGAGGTGGTCGCGCACTGCCTGTCCGTCGAGCTGGAATCGCCCGACGGGCACAACGACACGATGCTCGACTCCGAACAACGGATCTGGGGATTCGAGACGAACTTCGGCGGGCTCGCCGAGATCGCGCTGGTGAAGTCGAACCAGCTGATGCCGAAGCCGGAGCACCTCACCTGGGAAGAAGCCGCTAGCCCCGGACTGGTGAACTCCACGGCGTACCGGCAACTCGTGTCGTCGAACGGCGCGAACATGAAGCAAGGCGACGTCGTCCTGGTCTGGGGGGCGTCGGGTGGTCTCGGTTCCTACGCGACACAGTTCGCGCTGAACGGCGGCGCGATCCCGGTCTGCGTGGTCTCGTCGCCGGAGAAGGCGGAGATCTGCCGGGCGATGGGCGCCGAGCTGATCATCGACCGGTCGGCCGAGGGCTACAAGTTCTGGTCCGACGAGCACACCCAGGACCAGCGCGAGTGGAAACGGCTCGGGGCCCGGATCCGCGAGCTGACCGGTGGGGACGACCCGGACATCGTGTTCGAGCACCCGGGCCGCGAGACCTTCGGAGCCTCCGTCTTCGTCGCCCGTCGCGGCGGCACGATCGTCACCTGCGCGTCGACGTCGGGCTACATGCACGAGTACGACAACCGCTACCTGTGGATGAACCTGAAGCGGATCATCGGCTCCCACTTCGCAAACTACCGTGAGGCCTGGGAGGCGAACCGCCTGATCGCCAAGGGCATGGTGCACCCGACCGTCAGCAAGGTCTACCCGCTCGAGGACACCGCCCAGGCCGCCTACGACGTCCACCGCAACCTCCACCAGGGCAAGGTCGCCGTCCTCACCCTCGCCCCGACCGAGGGCCTGGGCGTCCGCAACGAGTCGCTCCGCGCCCAGCACCTCGAGCAGATCAACCGCTTCCGCGATCGCTGACCCGTCAGGGAGCGTGCCTCCGGCAACCGCCCCGGTTAGGCGTGTAAGCCCGGGTTCTGACAGGCTCTACGCTGGGGGATTCAGCCGAGCCGCCAGAAGGGAACTTTCGGGATGCCTGACGAGTCGAGCCTGCCGTTCTTCGACCGTACGGCGACTGCTGCCGGGGGATTCCCCGTCGGCCGTCGCGGATACGACAAACAAGCGGTGGACGACTACGTCCGCGCACTGGAAGCGCAGCTTGCCGAAGCGCGCAACCGGGCGGACGAGCTGCAACACAACGCCGCACCGCTGCAGAACCAGCTCGAGGAGGCCAAGCGCCAGCTCGAGGCCAGCGCCAACCCCTCGTACGCGGGGCTCGGCGACCGCGCCGCGCAGATCCTCCGGCTGGCACAGGACCAGGCCTCCGAGGCGCTCGAGGAGGCCAAGCGCGAGGCCGATGAGCAACGCGCCGCCGCCACCAAGGAAGCCGCGTCCACCCGGGCGACCGGCGAGCGCGAGGCGCAGGACATCCGGACAGTCGCGCTGAACGAGGCGGACAGCCTGCGCCGTACGGCCGAAGGCGACGCGGCCGAGATCCGTCGTACCGCGGAGACCGAGGCCGCCGAGGTGCTCGCGGCCGCGCGGCGCAAGGCCGAGCAGCTGCAGCTGACGGCCGAGTCGCAGTCCAGCACGCTGAAGAACGGCGCCCTGCACGAGGCCGAGAAGATCCGCACGGCGATCCAGCGCGAGTCCGCGGCACTGCGGGCGCGACTCGCCGACGAGCGCGAGCAGCAGGCCAAGGAGCTCGCCGACAAGCACCAGCAGATCGCGGCCGACACCGAGAACCTGACCACCCAGATGCGCGAGGCCGCTGAGGCATCCGAGCGCCGGGTCGCGGAGGCCACCGAGCAGGCACGCAAGATCCGTGCGGAGGCGGAGGAGTCTGCCGAGCGCACGCTGACCCGGGCCCGTCGCGAGGCCGAGCAACTGCTCACCACCGCGCGCACCCGGTCCGACTCGGAACTGGCCAACGCGGCCGACGAGGCCGAGCGCTCGCGCACGCTGATCGCCCGTGAGACCGAACGACTGGCCAAGCGCCGGGACGGGATCCTCGCGCAGATCGCCGGGCTGAACGACATCGCCAGCAACATCGCGCGCCAGGCGGCCGAGCTCGACGTGGAGACCGCCGCGCCGACGTACAGCCCGTTCGGAGCGCCCGGCGGCAACCGCGGCGCCGGTGGGAACAGCGCAGTGGGCAACAGCGCACTGGGGAACGAGAGCCCGTTCGCCAGGTCCGCCGGCGAGAGCCCGTTCAACGCGCCCGCGCCGGTCACGGACAACTCCTCGTACTCGACCGGAAGCTCCTACCGCAGCCCGAGCCCGAGCGCTCCGGCTGAGACGACGGCATCCGCGCGGACCGGACGCCGGTACGGCGGGGACAGCCCGTTCGTCGGCGCCGGGGCCGGTGAGGCGCGGGTCGACGAGACCCGCATCGACACCAACCTCAAGGTCGACGTGGCACGTCTCGACGGGGCGCGCACCGAGGAGCCGCGCGACGAGACCCGGATCGACGAGTTCCGGCTCGAGGACCTGACGGCGGACACGGACAAGTCGGACCGGACAGACCAGGACAAGGCCGAGCACAGGGCCGACGACAGGGCCGAGGACAGGGCCGACGACACCGGCACGGCCAAGGCGACAGACGACACGGTGCAGCTGGCCGCCTCGGACAAGGCGGACGACGCCGAGGTGACCACGCGCGCCTCCAAGGACAAGATGTGACGCCTTCTGGCGACGACAACTCCAGAGGGAAGGTCGCCGAGATCGAGCAGGCGACCCGGGAGGCGAAGGCCGCCGCGGCTGAGGCTGGCGCCGCGGCGGACGACGCCGAGCAGTCCGCGGAGAGCGCCGAGACCTCCGCCGAGCATGCGGAGGATTCGGCCGAGTCGGCCGATGCCTCCGCCGACCGGGCCCGCGTCGAGGTCGGCGAGTCGGACGACCTGGTCGGCGAGCTGCTGATCGAGGAGCGGCACCCGTCGGTCGGCATGGGTCCGGTCGGTCCGCCGCTGCGCCGGTCGCACCCGTTCGTCTTCGGGTTCTTCGCCGCGCTCGGCGTGCTGGTCGCGTGGGGGCTGTGGAATGCGCTGGGCCAGGCCCGATCCGTGCTGATCCTGCTGATCGTGTCGATGTTCATCGCGGTCGGCCTGAACCCGCTGGTCGAGTGGTTCATGCGTCGCGGACTGAAGCGCGGACTGGCCGTCGCCGTCGTGTTCCTGCTGATGATCCTGGCCGTGCTGGGAGTCGGCTTCGCGATCGTTCCGGTGGTGACCGAGCAGATCAACAATCTGATCACCAACGCGCCCGACTGGCTCAACCTGCTGAACAAGTCGAAGACGGTCGACCAGCTGAACAAGCGCTACGACTTCATCCAGAAGGCGCAGAACTACATCCAGGACCCGGCGCTGGCACAGAAGGCCTTCGGCGGCATCCTCGGCGTCGGCAAGGTGGTCGCGAACGCGCTCTTCTCGGCGTTCACCATCCTGATCCTGACCCTGTACTTCCTGGCCTCGCTGCCGTCGGTCAAGCGCGCGGCGTACAGCCTGGTGCCGGCCAGCCGGCGGACGCGGGTCTCGATCCTGGGCGACGAGGTCCTCAGCCGCGTCGGCGGGTACGTCAGCGGCCAGTTCCTCGTAGCGGCATGTGCCGGGTTCTCCATGTTCGTGTTCCTGGAGATCGTCGGCCTCGGGCAGTACGCATTGGCGCTGGCGATCGTGGTCATGTTCACCGCGTTCATCCCGATGGTCGGTGGGCTGATCGGAGTCGTGCTGGTCGCGCTGATCGGCTTCACCGACGGGCTCTGGACGGGCGTGGCCTGTCTCGCGTACGGCGTGATCTATCAGCAGATCGAGAATTACGTGATCGCTCCGCGCATCATGCGCCGCGCCGTCGACATCCCGGGTGCGGTGACGGTGATCGCCGCTCTGCTGGGAGGCGCGCTGCTCGGTGTGGTCGGTGCCCTGCTGGCGATCCCGACGGCCGCGGCCATCCTGCTGATCATCCGCGAAGTCTGGGTCCGCAAGGCCGACGCCTCCTAGAGTCCGGTGATCTCGGGGCCGCTCGGATCCGCGAAGGCGCAGGCCTCCTACCTAGAGCAAGGACTCAGGCGAGGAAAGGCGTGACGGCGGCCAGGAAGTCGTCCAGGCGTTCGGCGTGGACCCAGTGGCCCGCCTCGGGGATCTCGGCGTACCGCACATGCGGGAAATAGCGCTCGATGGTCGGCCGGTGATCCTGCTGCACGTAGTCGGACTTGCCGCCGAAAACGAACAGCGTTGGGCCTTCATAGGTCCCGGACTCGTCCTCGGGCCAGCCGGAGAGCGCGGGCAGGGCCGCCTCGATCACCGGCAGGTTCGGCCGCCAGCGCGCGCCTTCGTCGTCGAGGATCAGGTTCTGCAGCAGGAAGGCGCGGGTCCCCGCGCTGGGCACGGCATCGGCCAACTGGACATCAACGTCGGCGCGACGCTGCACGGAGGACAGGTCGGCATTGCGCATCGCCTGGGCGTACGCGACGAACGCCGGCGGATAGGTCACCGGGGCGGCGTCGACCACGACCAGGCGATCCACCACATCGGGATGCCGAAGCGCTGTCAGCATCGCCGTCTTGCCGCCCATCGAGTGCCCGACCAACCCGACCGGCCCAACCCCGAGGCTGGTGATCGTCTCGTAGACGTCCTCGGCCATCTCCGGATAGGTCATCGTGTCCACGTGCGGTGAGGTGCCGTGGTTCCGCAGATCCAGCGCGAAGACCCGGTGCTCGGAGGCGAGTCGGCGAGCGGCCGTCATCCAGTTCCGGCCGGAACCGAACAGTCCGTGCATCACCACAACCGGTGAACCAATCTCGCCGTACGCCGTGACCGGGAGCTTCATCGACACCTTCCTCGAACAATCAGACGACTGATCAGCGCCGGCGCTGCCAGCAGGCGGAGTGCCAGTGGCGCCGCTCGTCCAGCGACTGACCGCCACCGATGGCCGCCAGCAGACTGGGGTTCTCCGGCCACACGACCACGTGCGGCGTGGCCGGCAGGATCTGCTGGTCGCAGCCGGGGCAACGATAGGACTTCCCGGCCGCCGATCCACTCACCCGGCGAACCATCCACTCGCCGTCCACACGGGATTCCCGGACCTGGTGACCGCCCATCAGCGGCCGGTCGCTGACCGGTCGCGTGTGCTTCGAGGGTCTTCTCTTCCGGGGCGACATAGCGCCACCGAGCCTATCGGGGGCCTGGTGATCGTCTGTTCACCAGGCCCTCCGCTGGACACCTCAGGCGGTGCGGGCCACGGAGTACGCGGCGGTGCCGATCAGTTCCATCGAGACCTGGAGGCGTTCCAGGCTGACGTTCTTGGCGATGGTGTCCTCTGGCGAGTGGTAGGGCGGCTCCAGCAGCGCCGGTGACGACTCGCCGCGCCAGGAGAAGTTGGCCGCGGCGATACCGACCTCCTGGAACGACTGGTGGTCGGATGCTCCACGCTGCACGGGCCCCACCAACTGTGCGTCGTACCCGAGCCGCTGCCCCGCTGCCCGTACTGCGTTCGTCGCGGTGTTGGCGAGTCCGTCGAAGGACAGCAGCCAGTACACGACGGCCGGGTCCCAACTGGTCGCCACCATGTCGTTCTGGAACACAGCCCGATAGCGGTCGCGCTGGTCCTGCGGCAACTGCGCCACGTGATACCGCGAGCCGATCAGGCCCTGCTCCTCCGAACCCCACAAGGCGAACCGGAGCGTCGCCTCGGTCGGCAGCTTGCTCAGCACCCGGGCCAGCTCGAGCGTCAGGACCGTGCCCGAGCCGTCGTCGTTCGCCCCGGGCGCGCCGATCACCGTGTCGTAGTGACCGCTGACCATCACGATGGGCGAGTTGCCGCCGCGTCCCTTCCGCTCGCCGATCACGTTGTTCGACACCAGCCCGCGGTGCGCCGCAGTACTGATCGACAACGGCAGTGAGGTGACGACGGCCAGCGCTTCACGCAGCAACCGCTTCTGCACCTGGGCGACGCCCACCACCGGGATCGGCGCATCCGTCAGCCCGCTCGGCGCGAATGCCGACGCCCGGCGCGGGAACACCCCGTCAGCAGGAAGCAGTACTACGGCAACAGCCCCGCGGGCGGCGGCCTCCGCGACAAACGCGGGCCGAGCCGCCGCGGTGTCATCGGCGAGCACAACCGAACCGGCAACATCAGCAGGCCAGACCGGGGCGGTAGCCGGGCCGACGTCGCGAGCCGGCCCCTGCACCGTTACGCCGAGCTTGCCGCCAGGAGCGGCTCCGGCCTGCCAGCAAACGTCGTCGGGAAGCACATTGCGGACGTCACCGATCTGGGCGAGGAACTTGTCCGCGACCGGGAACGGCTCCAACCGGGTCCGGTAGCCGAACCGGTCGAGCTGATCGGCCAGGTAGTCCGCGGCCTGCTTCTCGCCGGCGGTTCCGCCGATCCGTGGACCGATCTGCTCGGACAGGACCTGTAGATGGCGCAGGGCTCGCTCCGACGAGAGTCCCGTGACCAGCTGCCGGTCGTACTTGTCCAGGGACGGGCTCCGCACCGCGCCAGGGCGTTGGTCGTCAGCGGCCCAGGCGGGCACGGCAGGGAGGGCGGTCGCGGCAGTGACACCGGCGACGGCTCCGAGCAGGCCGCGACGACTCAATCCGGATCTGTCTGTCATGCAAGGGTCTCCTTGGCAATCGGCGGCCCGAGACAGCCGACCGTAGCCGACACCGTCCGATGACGCTGCCCTTCGCGGAGTACCTGCCCGGTTTGCTCAGATCTGGGCGCGGGTCGTGCGGTCGTGCTCCCCGCGGAGCTCACTGCCGACCTCGTGCAGGTGGCCGAGACCCATCCGGTAGGACTCGATCACACCGGTGCTCACGTACGGCATGCCGATCCGCTCGCAGTACGACCGGACCATCGGCTGCGCGAATCGCAGGTTGGCGCGCGGCATGCTCGGGAACAGGTGGTGCTCGATCTGGTAGTTCAGCCCGCCCATCATCCAGTCGACGATCAGCCCGCCGTCCACGTTGCGCGAGGTCAGCACCTGCTTGTCCAGGTGTCCCCAGTCGCAGTTGCCATCCGGCATCTCCATGCCCTTGTGGTTCGGGGCGAAGACGCTGCCGAGGTGCAGGCCGAAGAGCGCGTGGTGCAGCGCGGCGAAGGCGATCGCCTTGCCCGGCGACATCAGCAGGAATAGAGCGCTGAAGTAGATCACCAGGTGGGCTGCGATCAGGCCGAGCTCGATCTGCGCCTCCCGGCGCCGCCTCTTGCCGACCAGGAAGATGACGCTGGAGACCTTCAGGTTCAGGCCCTCGAGGGTCAGCAGCGGGAAGAAGATCTTCGCCTGGTTGCGACTCAGCCAGCCGTACAGGCCGGTGCGGCCCTCAGCCTGCTCCATCGTCCAGACCAGCACACCCTCGCCGACGTCGGGATCCTTGTCTGTGTGGTTCGGGTTGGCGTGGTGCCGGTTGTGCTTGTCGTTCCACCAGCCGTAGCTCATGCCCAGGAACAGGTTGCCGTGCAGAATGCCGAGCCAGTCGTGCAGCTTGCGGGAGCTGCCGATCTGCTGGTGACCGGCATCGTGACCGAAGAAGGCGGCGCGGGTGGTGACGATCGCCAGCGGAATGGCCAGCAGGAGCTGCAGCCACGAATTGCCGAGCAGGATGATCCCGGCCCAGGTCGCCGCCATCAGCAGCAGGTTGAGGGTGATCGCGATGACGTAGGAAGCGGTGCGGCGCTCCAGCAGACCCGCTTCCTTGACCTCACGAAGCAGGGGGGAGAAGTCACTCCTCCGGCCGGTTCCAGCACGGGTGGAAGCAACGACGGGCTGTGCCATCAGGTCCTCTTCTCGGAACGGGGGAGGCCTAGGCGTACAGCCACGGCCAGCGTACGGCATCCACCCTCGCCGCACCGCGACACGAAAACACGCCGTCTACCACCCGGCCGCGGCGGGAGAAAGGCCCCGCCTCGATTGGGGGGTTAACACCACTGAGGGCGAGCTGACTCTCCGTCATGATGGTGATTGCCGGGCCGGACCGACCGCCGGCCATCATCGGGGAGAAACGAGCATGACGATCACCCAAGCGCCGCCCAAGGCGCCGATGCGGTTCCCGCGCCTGGCCCAACCGTTCATCGCGCTGTTCCTGGCCGTGCTGGCCGAGATCGGCATCGCCTTCTTCGTGCTCAACGTGGTGGCGGTGCCGTTGATCGCGGTTTGGGTCGGCATCCCGATGCTGCTGGTCTTCGTCCCGTGCACCCGCTGGTTCGCGAACTGTCACCGGACGATCTTCGCCGGCTTCACCGGCAGCCCGATCCCCCGGCCGTACAAGAAGCCCCCGATGCCGGGCGTGCTGATGTGGCTGCGCACCACCCTGACGGACCCGGCCACCTGGCGGGATGTCGCCTGGCTGCTGGTCAACGCCGTGATCGGTTTCACCCTGTCGCTGTTGTCCGCAGTACTGTTCCTCTCCACTGCCTTCTACCTGGTCTATCCGCTGCTGGTCGGGGTCACGCCGCACGGGGTGTTCGACCAGCCGTTCGGTGGCCTGGTCACGCTTAGCTTCTGGCAGAGCTTCCTGATGATGCCGCTCGGCCTGGTCGCCCTGCTCATCTGGTACGCCGCCGGCGAGCGCCTGCTCCGGGCCGACGCGTCCCTGGCGAAGTCGCTGCTCGGGCCGACCGAGAGCGCCAAGCTGGCGATCCGGGTCCGCGAGCTGGCCGACTCCCGCGCGGAGACCGTCGACACCCAGGCGGCCGAGCTGCGCCGGATCGAGCGCGACCTGCACGACGGCGCCCAGGCCCGCCTGGCCGCCCTGAGCATGAACCTCGGGATGGCCGAGGAGATGGTGAACCGCGATCCGGCCCAGGCCGCCGCCCTGCTCACCGAGGCCCGCGAGTCCGCGAGCACGGCGCTGTCGGAGCTCCGCGACCTGGTCCGCGGCATCCACCCGCCGGTGCTGGCCGACCGGGGGCTCGAAGGTGCCGTCAAGGCGCTCGCGCTGAGCTGCCCGTTCAAGGTGGACGTCAGCATCGACCTTCCGGGCCGGCCGCCCGCGCCGGTGGAGTCCGCGGCCTACTTCGCGGTCGCCGAGGCACTGGCCAACATCGTCAAGCACTCGGCCGCGACGACGGCCTGGATCCAGATCACGCACGAGCAGGAGCGGTTGCACCTCCTCGTCGGCGACGACGGGGTCGGCGGTGCCACCGTGCGACCCGGTGGCGGTCTGCACGGAATCGAGCGCCGGCTGGCCGCTTTCGACGGTACGTTGACCGTGGCCAGCCCGACCGGCGGGCCGACCACCGTGATCATGGAGTTGCCTTGCGAGTCGTCATCGCTGAAGATCACGCCCTCCTCCGGGACGGCCTGATCCGGTTGCTGGAAGCCCACGACTTCGAGGTCGTGGAAGCCGTCGACAACGGCCCCCGGCTGGTCCCGGCGCTCGTCGAGCACCGGCCGGACGTGGCCGTCGTCGACGTCCGGCTGCCCCCGACCTTCACCGACGAGGGCCTGAAGGCGGCGATCGAGGCCCGCCGCCAGGTCCCCGGGCTGCCGATCCTGGTGCTGTCCCAGTACGTCGAGCAGCTCTACGCCCGGGAACTCCTCACCGGAGGAGGCGGCGCGGTCGGCTACCTGCTGAAGGACCGGGTTTCCAAGGTGGCCGACTTCCTGGACTCCGTCCGCCGGGTCGCGGGCGGCGGCACCGCGATGGACCCGGACGTGATCGGTCAGCTACTCGCCCGCAACACCCGCGACGAGCCGATCGGCCGCCTCACCCCCCGCGAGTCCGAGGTCCTCGGCCTGATGGCGGAAGGCCGCTCGAACGCCGCCATCGCCAGCGCCCTGTTCGTCACCGAGAAGGCCGTCAGCAAACACACCAACAACATCTTCGCCAAGCTCGATCTGCCACCCTCGGAGGACGACAACCGCCGGGTGATGGCCGTGCTCACCTATCTGTCATCGCGGTGATGTAGAGAAAGTGCGACGAGCTTCGTCCCCCGGGTGAGCGCTCGCACACGAGGTGGGCGGAATCGATGGGAGATTCAGGATGACCAAGTTCCTGCTGGTTGTGGACTACAACGGTGGCGTCATCGACACGCCGATGACCGAGTGGACCCCTGAGGAGATCAAGGCGCACATGGACTACTACAACGCGCTGAACGAGGAGCTGAAGGCCAACGGGGAGCTGGTGGAGACGCGGGCGTTGACGGGACCCGAGCTGGCCAAGATGGTGACGTCGAACGGAGTGAACGCTCCGGTGGTGACGGACGGGCCGTTCCTGGAGTCGAAGGAGCTGCTCGCGGGGTACCAGCTGGTGGACGTCGAGTCCGAGGCGCGGGCGATCGAGATCGCGGCCAAAGTCTCGCAGGTCCCCGGCCCGGGCGGCGTACCGCTGGAGCAGCCGATCGCAGTACGCCGGGTGATGGAGGACGCCGATTTCGAGGAACTCAACCCCCTCGGCTGACCGCGCCCGAGGCACAATCGCCCACCCTTCAGAGCCGGATCCGCCGGAGGAATTCTCGGGTGCGGGGTTCGACCGGGTTCTCCAGGACCTGGGATGGTGGGCCGACCTCGAGCGGGCGGCCATTGTCGAGGAAGCAGATCTTGTCGGCTACTGAGCGGGCGAAGCCCATCTCGTGGGTGCAGATGAGCATCGTCATGCCGTCGTCCTTCAGTTCGCGGAGCAGGTCGAGCACCTCCCCGACGAGTTCGGGGTCCAGCGCCGAGGTCACCTCGTCGAGCAGCATCAGCGAGGGCGAGTTCACCAGCGCCCTGGCGATCGCGGCCCGCTGCTGCTGACCACCTGACAGCTCGTCCGGTCTGGCCGACGCCTTGTCGGCCAGACCGACGCGCTCCAGCATGTCCAGCGCACGCGCCCGCGCCACGTCCCGGCGTATGCGATGGACGCGGACGGGGGCCAGTGTCACGTTGTCGAGGACCGAGAGGTGCGGGAAGAGGTTGTAGGCCTGGAAGACGATGCCGATGCCCGAGCGGATCCGGTCGGCGTTGGCTCGGGGATCGGTGATGTCGATGCCGTCAAGCTCGATGACCCCGTCGTCGACGACCTCCAGCAGGTTCACGCAGCGGAGCAGGGTCGACTTGCCGGAGCCCGACGCGCCGATGAGGACGACACAGTCGCCCTCATCGACTTCGAGGCTGAACCCGTCGAGCACCAGGTTGCTGCCGAACGACTTCCGCACGTCGCAGATGGACAACAGGCTCACACCGGACCACCTCCCCCGCCGTACCAGCCCTGTCGCCGCGCCACCCAGTCCGTCAGCCGGGTCAGCGGGATCGTCAGGGCGACGAACAGCAACCCGGCCACGACGTACGGGGTGAAGTTGAAGTCCTCGGCGGTCTCCAGTTGCGCCGCGCGGATCGCGTCGATGACCCCCAGTACCGCGATCAGGCCGGAGTCCTTCTGCAGCGAGACGAAATCGTTCAGCAGCGGGGGCATCACCCGTCTGACGGCCTGCGGGAGTACTACGAATCGCAGCGTCTGGCGATACGACAACCCGAGCGAGCGGGCGGCCGCGCGCTGGGACGGGTGCACCGACTCGATCCCGGCCCGGAACACCTCGGCGACGTACGACGAATAGGTCAGCACCAGCGCGGCGCCACCCCAGATCACCGCTTGGTTCGGCAGTCCGCGCAACTGCAGAGCAGGCACGCCGAAGCCGAGCAGGAAGATCACCAGCAGCAGGGGCAGCCCGCGGAACACGTCGGTGTAGGCGGCGGCGAACACCCGCAGCGGGAAGAAGATCGCCCCGCGCAGCGTCCGCATGATCGCCAGCGCCAGCCCGAAGACGACGATCAGCACGGCGCAGACGAGCATCACCCGGATGTTCAGCCAGAGGCCCTGGGCAACGACCGGCAGCGCCTGCCAGCCGCGGTGGAAGTCGAAGAACGTCTGCCGGACCCGTGGCCAGCCCGGCGTGGAACCCACCCCGAACACCACCAGCGCCAGCACGAGCACCGAGCTCACCCCGGCGATCACCCCGGACCGAACGGTCTGGCGGCGCCGGTAGGCGAGGCGCTCCTGCTGGAGCTCCGAGGGCTGCCAGTCGCTCACGAAAGTTCCGGCGCGCCTTCCGCGGTCAGGAACTGCTCCTGCAGCTTCGTCAAGGTGCCGTCGGCCCTGAGCGCGTCGACCGCCTGTGAGACACACGGCGTCAACTTCGAGCCCTTCTCCAACACGAAGCCGAACTGCTCGGTCTGACTGCCACCCGGCAACTGGCCGATGATCTTGCCGTTGTCGAGCTGGGCTGCGGTCATGTAGAACCCGGTCGGCAGATCCACCACGATGCCGTCGAGCTGCCTGTTCTTCAAAGCCTGCACAGCCAGGTCATTGGTGTCGTAGGGGGCGGGCTGCTGCTTCGGCTTGATCACGTCGCGCAGGGCCGTGTAACTCGTCGTCCCGACCTGCGCGCCCAGCTTGGCACCTGCCAGGTCGGCGATCGACTTCGCGTTCGCGATCTTGCTGCCGGCCGTCGTGATCACGCTCTGCCGGACGTCGTAGTACCCGGTGGAGAAGTCGACGGCCTTGCGGCGGTCCTCGGAGATCGACACCTGGTTCACATCCAGGTCGAACTTCTTCGGCCCCGGCGCGAAGGCGGTGTTGAACTGCACGGTCTGCCACTTCACCTCGGCCGGCTCGAAGCCGAGCTTCTTCGCGACCGCATAGGTGACGGCCGACTCGTAGCCCTTGCCGTTCGTGGGGTCATCGCCGGAGAACCACGGCTCGTAGGCCGGTTTGTCGGTCCCGACGGCGAACGTGCCCGCGGTCTTCAGCGCGAGCTTGTCCTTGCTGCAGGCATCGGCCGAGGACGGGGTCGTAGTACCGCTGCCGGCGTTGTCCGCCGGCGCACACGCGGCAAGTCCGACAACGGCAAGCGTGGCCAGCACGGCCAGAGCTGAACGAGCAGTCATGGCAGGACACTAAGCCACCGCACCGACAACTGCACGCAGATCTCAGCGCCGCCTGTACTGCGTCGGGGTGAGGCCGGTGTGGCGGCGGAATCTGGTGGAGAAGTAGAGGGGGTTCGTGAAGCCGACCTGGGCTCCCACCGCCGCGACCGGGCGGGTGGTCAGCTCGAGTAGCCGGCAGGCGGCGTCCAGGCGGCGGCGCTCGACGAACTGCTGCGGCGTGACGCCGAGCTGGGTGCGGAACAGGTGGGCGAACCGCGAGGTCGACAGGTTGCTCGCCCGGGCCAGTCGGCTGACCTCCAGGTCGGCCGTCAGGTCACGGTCGACGAGCTCGATCGCACGCAGCAGGCGGTCGTCGATCTGGGCGGCTGATGGGTTCTGGGTGTCACACCACAGGAGGGCTGCCTCCAGGGCGTTGAGGCTGAGCAGTTCTCCCCGGGGCAGCACGCTGCGCTGGAATCTGACGCACTCGGCCAGACTTCCCGTGATTCGCTCGGCGGTCTGCTCGCTCGGTCTGAGCTGAAGGATGCCGGGGGCAACGGCCGGCCAGTCGAGCAGCGGCAGCCAGTCGGACCTGGGATGGAAGTGCGCGAAGAGGAAATGCCAGTCCTGCAGCTGCGGCTCGACGCCGTAGTCGTGCAGGGTTCCCGGCTGGATCAGCGTGGTGGTTCCGGGCGAGGCGATCACATCGGCTCGTGCTGTGCCGAAGCGCCCGCGGCCGCCGAGCGTATGGACGAGGAGCCAGTCGGTGGTCCCCCGGCTGCGGTAGGTGGCATAGCCGGGTCCTTCGGCGAACTCGCCCGCCAGCAACCGCCGTACGGTCGGCGTGAAGGACTCCTGGGTAGCAGGATCTCGAAGCTTCACAAGTCGATAGGCTATCCACAACGACCGGGCCGGGCGAGCACACTCGAAGCATGACGAGCACAGTTGCCGAGGTCTACGAGCGGGACGGGATCGTGCAGGTCCCGGGCCTGATCCCAGCGGCCGAAGTCGAACAGATCAAGGCCGCCTTCATGAGCCAGGTCGCCGCCGACCACTCGCTGGCGATCGATGACGGCGTGCCGGAAGGCGACCCGTTGGCGAGCTACCCACGCTTCGTCCACCCGCATCGGCGCGAGGACGTCGAGGCCGGGGAGATCGCGCTGGAGTTGATGCTCGACAGCCGGATCCTCGATGTCGTCATCACGTTGATCGGACCTGCGCTCGGAGCACAGTCGATGTTCTACTTCAAGCCGCCGGGTGCGCGCGGTCAGGCGATGCACCAGGACAACACCTTCCTGCGCGCTCACCCGGAGACGTGTCTGGCCGCGTGGGTCGCGATCGACGACGTGGATGCGGACAACGGCGGCCTGGCGGTCGTGCCGGGTTCCCACCGGGTCGATCTGGTCTGTCCGGAGCCTGCCGACCTGTCCGAGTCCTTCACCAGCGTGGAGGTGCCGATCCCGGCGGGCATGCAGAAGGTGCAGACGCGGATGCAGGCGGGCGACGTGCTCTTCTTCCACGGCAGCGTCGTCCACGGCTCGCGACCCAACACCAGCACCGACCGCTTCCGCCGTTCGCTGATCTTCCACTACATCCCCGAAGCCAGCACCGAGATCGCCGCCTTCTACGACCCGCTCGTCCGGCCGGACCGAAGGACTGTCTCGATCGCAGCAGCGATCGGCGGCGGCCCCTGCGGCGACTACGCCGACGCTGAACCGTGAGCTCGCAGGCTGCCGGCCGAGCGTGGTGCTGAGAGGGCGCTGAGCGTCACAGGTTTTTCTAAGGCCGCCCGCCGTAATCTGCAAAAGTGGCGGTGGGCGTGGGATCGTTCGGCTGGGTCGCCCCGTCAAGATTCTGGCGGCGGCACGCTGGCGTGCGCCTTCGATCCGCCCTCGCCTCGGTAGTCGTGGTTGCGGTGGCACTCGCGGCGGGCGCAGCGGTGCTGATCTGGCTACTCGACCGCTCCCTCACCCAGGGGGCGGCGGACGCGGCGCTCCAGCGAGCCCGTACGATCTCCACGTCGATCCCGGGCGGCGAGCTGAACGTGATCCGCCAGAACGTCGTGGCGGGGCCGAGCGAGCAGTCGGTCGCCCAGGTGATAGGGCCGAAGGGGACCATCATCGCCGCGTCCCCGCAGATCGACGGCGAACCGCCCCTGACCTCGTCGCGTCCGGGCCCAGGCGGCGTGGTGACCTTGACCAGGGAGCAACTGCCGGTCGGCGACGGCGAGTCTTACGTGGTCTCGTCCTTGGGAGTGGCCGGACCAGACGGCGCGTACGTCGTCCTCGTGGCGCAGTCGCTCAAGCCCGTGCAGTCCTCGGTGACGACGGTGACCGCGCTGGTCCTCACCGGGTTGCCGGTCCTGCTGCTGATCGTCGGCGGCGCCACCTTCGTCCTCGCCGGGTGGTCGCTGCGACCGGTCGAGGCGATTCGGCGGCGGGTTGCTGACATCTCCGGCCGGGACATCTCGGGCCGCGTGCCCGTACCGGAGGCCCAGGACGAGATCGCCAGGCTGGCCAACACGATGAACGCGATGCTGGCCAGACTGGAGTCGGCTCAAGCTGCCCAACGCCGCTTCGTGGCCGATGCCAGTCACGAGCTGCGCAGCCCGCTGGCCACACTGCGGGCCAACGTGGAACTTGGCGCGAACCCCCACACGGCCAGTGCGTCGTCCACCGAAACCGTACTGGCCGAGACGAACCGGCTCGAGCGTCTGGTGACGGACCTGTTGCTGCTGGCCAAGGCCGACGAGCACGGACTGCGGATCGATCGGACGGATGTCGACCTCGACGACCTGGTCCAGGCCGAACGCACTCGGCTGCGGGCGGAGCCAGGACTCACCGTCGGCGGGCGAGTCCAGGCCGTGCAGGTGCGCGGTGACCGGCACCAGTTGGGCCAGGCTCTGCGCAACCTGGTCGACAACGCTGTGCGGCACACCACCTCGCGGGTGGACCTCGATGTGCGGCCGGACGGTCGGTACGCCGTGATCGAGGTGGCCGACGACGGCCCGGGCGTTCCTGCGGACATGCGGGAGCGGGTGTTCGACCGGTTCGTCCGCCTGGACGACAGCCGGGCGCGGAGTGCCGGCGGTAGCGGACTCGGTCTGGCGATCGTCCGCGAGGTCATCACCGCCCACGGCGGCACGGTGACCGTCGAGGACACCACGACCGGTGGGGCAGTCTTCCGGATCCGACTCCCGATCGCTTCGGACGAACCCCCGCGCCGCTAGCCGCCGTCGGCGGCGAGGCGGTAGCCGATTCCGCGGACGGTCTCGATCGCCTTGCGCCCATACGGCGTATCGATCTTGCGGCGCAGATACCCCACATACACCTCGACCACGTTCGGATCGCCGTCGTAGTGCGCGTCCCACACGTTCTGCAGGATCTCGGTCTTGCTGACCACGTCGCCGCGATGCCGCATCAGGAACTCGAGCAACCCGAACTCCCGCGGTGTCAGCTCGATCTCCTGATCGCCGCGGCTGACCCTCCTTGGCGCCGGGTCCAGCTCCAGATCGCCGGCGACCAGCACGGTCGGGCGCTCGGGAGCTCCCCGGCGGATGATCGCGCGCAGCCGGGCGATCAGTACGACGAACGAGAACGGCTTGGTCAGGTAGTCGTCCGCGCCGAGGTCGAACGCGTCGGCCTGGTCGTACTCACCATCCTTCGCGGTGAGCATCAGAACCGGCGTCCACACGCCCGCGGCACGCAGCTCCCGACAGACCTTGTAGCCGTTGAGCTTGGGCAACATGATGTCGAGCAGAACGGCATCGTAGGCGTTCTCCTTCGCCGCCCAGAGACCTTCCTCGCCGTCGTACACCACGTCGACGTTGAAACCCTCCGCGGCAAGCCCACGGCGTACGGTCTCGGCGAGCCGGACCTCGTCCTCCACCACCAACACACGCATGGTCAGCTCATCTTCCGGCGTGCACGACGTCATCACCGAGGGGCTCGAGCTCGCTCAGGTCATCCGGTGGTCTGTTGCGCCGGCGGCGTTTCGCGACCAGCCGAGCGCATAACCACGCCGCGGCTGTCAGGGCCAGCAGAGACCCGAGGAAGAGGCTGCCGCGGCCCAGCCATTGGTTGATCAGGCCGAACGAACTGCCGGCGGCATAACCACCGAGGACGACAGCAGTCGCCCACGGGATGCCGCCGAGCACGTTGAAGATCAGGAATCGCCGGTATGGCATCCGGCCCATCCCCGCCAGGCTGGGAACCAGCGGTCGCATCACGCCGACCCAGCGGCCAAGGAAGACCGCGAGCCCACCTCGACGGGCGAGGAACTTCTCCGCCTGGGCCCAGCGACGGTCGCCGATCAGCCGGCCCAGCCGCGATCGCCGCAACGCCGGGCCACCCCGCCGCCCGACCTCGTACCCCACGGAATCGCCCGCCACCGCGGCGATGATCGCCAGCACCAGGAGGAGCGGCAGGCTGACCCGGCCCTGGGAGGCCAGTACGCCTCCCACCAGCAGGGCGGTCTCTCCCGGCAGGAACAACCCGACGAACGCGGCCGACTCCCCGAAGGCGAGAGCGACGATCAACAGATACGCGAGTGGACCGGACAGGCCGAGCACTGCGGCCACGACCGAGTTGACCACGTCTTCCGAACCTCCTGGGCAGAACCGAACCTCTTGACACCAGTGTTGTCAGTCAGGCCTGTGGAGAAGCTGAGCCAGCTTCTCCACAGGTGTGCCACAGGTGTGCTCAGTGTCTTGCCAGGCCGCGACCCGGAATCTGGATCCAGACCTGCCGCTTGGCAGGTCACAACTCATGGAGGTTCGACCACAGATGCGAATCCAACGCCGTACCGTCAAACTCGCAGGCGTGGGTGCAGCCGTTCTGCTTGCGGCCGCAGCCACTACCGGCGCGGCCTCGGCGACGGCCGGCTCCGCCGTCCACACCACCTACAAGGCCGCCAGCGTCAGCACCACTGCTGGCGACACCGACAACGTGCAGCAGGGCGACCAGACCACGCCGGACGTTCCTGGCGCGACCGACCCGGCCGAGGCCGGCGCCCCCGACGCGGCTGGCGCGGCGGGGTCGTCAAGCGCCAAGAAGCTGGCGACCGCGCAGACCCCGGCTCCTGCGGCTGCTGCCGAGACGCCCGGAACCGAAACGCCCGGAAGCGAGACCGGCCCGAGCGACGGCCCGGGTGGGCACGCCGACCCGGCCGGCAGCAACGTCGACCACCAGTTCCAGGGCAACGAGTGACGTCTCTGGTCTGACCAATAGCTGTGACCCAGCACTGATCTGATCAGCAGTCGTCATAGGGGCCGGGGCGAACGGACGACTCGCCCCGGCCCTGCCGGCAGGTCAGGCGCTGTAGTCGCGGAAGCCTCGGGCGGTCTTGCGGCCGAGGTAGCCGGCCGTGACCAGGTGCTCCAGCAGCGGCGCCGGGGCGAAGCCGGGCTCGCGGAACTCCAGGTAGAGCGTCCGCTGGATCGCGAGCGACACGTCCAGCCCGACCACGTCGAGCAACTCGAACGGTCCCATCGGCAACCGGCAGCCGAGCTTCATCGCCGCGTCGATGTCGTCCACGCCCGCGTAGTGCGCCTCGAGCATCCGGACCGCGTCGTTCAGGTACGGGAACAGCAGCGCGTTCACGATGAATCCGGCCCGGTCCCCGCAGCGCACCGGATGCTTGCCGGCGGCAACTGCCAACGCGGCAACCGCGTCCGCGACCTCGGGCGAGGTGCTGACCGTACTGACGACCTCGACCAGCTTCATCACCGGCGCCGGGTTGAAGAAGTGCAGCCCGACCACGTCCGCGGGCCGCTTGGTCGCCATCGCCAGGTCGATCACCGGCAGGCTCGACGTCGTGGTCGCCAGGATCGCGCCCGGCTTGCAGATCTCGTCGAACGTCTCGAACAGCGCCTGCTTGACGCTCAACTCCTCCACCACCGCCTCGATGACGAGATCCGCGGTGGCCAGATCGTCGAGCCTGGCAGTGCCGATGATCCGGCCGAGCGCCGCGTCGCGTTCCTCCGAGGACAGCTTGCCGCGCTGAACCCCCTTCTCCAGCGAGCGTTCCAGCGCCGCCCGGACCCGGTCGACCTTCTCGGTCCCCCGCGCCACGTACAGCACGTCGTACCCGGCCTTCGCGCAGACCTCGATGATGCCGACGGCCATGGTTCCGGAGCCGACCACCCCGACCTGCTGGACCCGGCGTACCGGCGCTGCATCGTCTGCCGCCCGGGGCGTGAGGTCGTCGTCGATGACGACGGGCGAGTCCGTGCCCTCGTAGGTGTAGAAGCCGCGGCCCGCCTTCCGGCCGAGCAGCCCCGCGGTGACCATCTGCTTGAGGATCGGCGCCGGCGCGTGCAGCCGGTTGCGGCCCTGCTTGTACATCGTGTCGAGAATCTCGTACGCCGTGTCGAGGCCGATCAGGTCCAGCAGCGCCAGCGGACCCATCGGATAACCGCAGCCCAGCCGCATCGCCGCGTCCACGTCCTCGCGGGTCGCGTAGCGCGACTCGACCATCGAGACGGCGTGGTTCAGGTAACCGAAGAGCAGCGCGTTCGCGATGAAGCCGGCGCGGTCGGCCGCGACCACCGGGACCTTGTCGAGGCGGCGGGCCAGCGCCGACACGTCCTCGACCACGTCCGGCTCGGTGATGACGGTCTTGATCACCTCGACGAACTCCTGCACCGGCGCCGGGTTGAAGAAGTGCATCCCGACCACGCGGCGCGGCCGCTCGGTGGCGACGGAGATCTCCGTGACCGAGAGCGAGGAGGTGTTGGTGGCAAGGATCGCGTCGTCTCGGACCACCTTGTCGAGGGCGGAGAAGATCTCCCGCTTGAGCTCGAGCCGCTCGATGACGGCCTCGATCACCAGATCGCAGTCGGCCAGTGCCTCCAGCTCGGTGGCGAACGTGACCCGGTCGAACAGCGCCTGCTGGTCCTCGACGGACAGCTTGCCGCGCTTGACGGCCCGATCAGTCGAGTGCTGGATGTGCCCACGGCCCCGCTCTGCCGCCTGCTCGTCGCGCTCGACGCCGACCACGCTCAGCCCGTTCCGGGCGAACACCTCCGCGATACCGGCACCCATCGTGCCGAGACCGACAACTCCCACCGTCTTCAGTTCGCGAGCCATGGCTCGAAGTGTGCCAGTCAGCACACTGGTCCGCACATGAGCTGCATCACCCGAGTGCAACCTCACACCAGCGCAGCCCGTACTACGAGCAGCCCCCGAGGGGCGGCGTACGGCCGGATGGGGTCAGTGTTCGTGGACGTGGTCGCCGTGTTGGTAGTGGCGGTGGCCATCGTGCATGTGGTCGACGTGATCCTCGTGCTGGACCGTGTCGCAGCCATCGCCTTCCTTGTGCGAGCCGTCGTGTGAGGAGTGCACCTTGCTTTCCTCGTGCTGCTCGCCGCCGTGGACGTGGTCCGTGTGGTCGTCGTGCGAAACCGTGGCGCACCCGTCACCCGGCAGATGCTCATGGTCCAGCTTCTCGGTATGCGCGTTCACAAGAACTCCTCAGCTAGCCGGATATTCGGCGTGCTGACCCCACCTTCAGCGCTCGGTGAAGGATGCCTGGGCAGCCAGCGCCCCAGCAGTTCCCCGGATCGGTCGCTTCATGCAGGGCTGCGGCGATGGGCGGCGATGCCGTGGTCCGAGGCGAGCTCGGTCCCGCCGCGCGTCACCCTCTGCGAGCCAGGATGTGGAACCAGCTGCCGACCTTGGTCTTGGCGCGCTGGAGGTGGTCGACGCTCCAGCTGGTTTCGGCGAGCAGCGCCCGTAGCGGTTCCTCCCGCCACTTCGTGATGTGCCTGGGAAGGTCGAGGTGTCTGTTCGACCACTCGGCGCCGTCGCCCTCGCGGGTTGTGAACGCGAGGAGACCGGCTGCCTTGTTCGCCTTGAGCAGCACTGTCCTCAACTGAGCCCGGTCGAAGTGCAGGAAGACGGCGTCCGCGAACACCAGGTCGTACGGTCCGCCGAAGTCGTCGGTCAGCGCGTTCAGCCGCTCCGCCTCGAAGCCGTCCGCCCGGATCATCTCGACGAACGACCTGGTCGCGTCGGTGCGCCGTACGCGATAGCCGCGTCGCTCGAGCTCGCCCGCGTCACGGCCGGTCCCGCTGCCGATCTCCAGCACGGTTGAGCCGGGTTCGAGAAGGTGGTCGAACAACTCGATCAAGGTGGTGTTCGGCTCGCGCGGGATCGATTCCCGGAACCGCTCCGCGGCCTGCTCGTACGTCGCCAACGTGACCTCGTTGTCGCCAGGCAGCACGGACCACCCGTCCCCGGTGTGCTCGATGACCACCTTCGCCTGCGGGCTGCCGATCCCGAGATCCAGCCCAGGGGCGACCACCACCACGGTTTCCCCCCGATGCTGGTCGGCGATCTCCCTCAGCGCCGCATCAGCCCGGCGTACAGAGTCTTCGTCAGCCAACTCCGGTACTACGGTCAGTCGGACGCCGAGGTCGTCGGCCAATCGCCCGGCCGGCTCCGCCGCGGCGGGGCACGCGTAGACCTGCGCGATCCGCTCCCCCGCCAGCTCCGCGCCTGAAGCACCGTCCAGCAGGATCAGGCGGGCCGGGCACATCAGATTCATACGCGGACGAATTCCAGCGCCTGCTCGGCATACTTCGGCCAGCTGGCCGAGTGCGCGAGCGGGACCACCACCCACTCCTTCATCGGCCGGCCCATCCCCGGATCGAAGTGCTCCGCTCCGTCCAGGGCGAGCGCCTCCTCCCGCGGCTCCGGCGGCAGCTTGAACGTCATCGCGTCGCCGTACAGCCCGGCCAGCATCTTCTTGTCGATCTTCAGGCACGGCATCCCGAACATGCTGCCCTGGACCACCCCGGCGGCCTCCAGCCCGGCCGCGACCGCGTCGTACTCGGACCTGGCCCGCAGGCTGATTCTCGGCTTCATCTCAGCAGCCTCCCACTGTCCCCCGGCCGGCCGCCAGCACGCCGGGCCGCGGAGTGGACTACCGTGCTTCCTCGTGCGCTTGGTGATAGCTCGATGACCTTCTAAGCACAACAGTCTACCGGAGCGTTCCGAATCCGTCGCAACTTTTCGCAACATCCATTGACGCTCAAGCAGCGCAACAGGAGACTTGAGCAAGCAATCATTCGCAACGAAATACGAGGGGATAAACCATGAAACTTACACTCATCGCCGGTGACCCGGACTCCGTACCTGAGAACTCCCCCACGCTCTACAAGACCGACCGGGGAAGCTGGGTCGTACAGGGTTGGGTCGTCACAGACCCGGAAGCGCTGGCCTCGCTCAAGCTCCCCGAAGGGGAAACCGTGGTCGAGATTCCAGACCGCATGATTCAGTTCTTCCAGTAAAGGCGGACCGTGGAAGACATTTCGCTAGACGAATTCAGGCGCTTGCTGAACGACTTCAAGCGGAGCGCTATTCATCTGGAAACCCGCGATGCCTACGGCACCGAAACCGAGATTCCGCACATGGCGAAATGGGCGGCCGGTGAACCGGACGACCTTGAATGGCTTCAGGGATGGTGCGACAACATCCGCAGTCACGTTGACGCGGGCGCATCCATCCGGCGCGCAAAGATCGTCTCTGAGCCCTTGAGCGACTATCAGCGCTGGGCATACACGGTCCTCACCCCGATTGCCGAAGCCGGGGAAGATATCCGCTGGACACCGAGACGCCTCGTGTCATCAATCGCTGTCCCCGGCAATGACTACTACGTCCTAGACGATGAACTCGTCATCTTCATGCACTTCAGCGGGAACGGTCTAGCAACCGCACACACTGTCTCGACCGACCCAAGCGATATCGAGAAATGCCGCACGGCATTTGAACAAGTGTGGGCGCTGGCGACACCGCACAGTGAATACAAACCCTAATAGCGCGGCCCGGAAGGCGCAGGAAGTATTGGGCCTGCGCCTCCGGGGATTGCGTAAAGATGCTGGCTTCACCGGTCGCGCCTTAGCTGACGCGATCGGTTGGCATTTCACGCGCATAAGCAAAATCGAGAATGCCGTTCAAGCACCATCGGATCTTGATATCCGCGTTTGGTGTGCAGCGTGCGGCGCAGAAGATCAGGTAACAGACCTGATAGCGCAGGCCCGGACGATTCAATCCATGTACATGGAATTCCGGCACCGCACACGCTCCGGCATGAAACAACTAATGCTGTCAGCACAACCGCTGTACGAGCAGACAACACGCTTCCGGATCTACGAACACAACGCGATTCCCGGGATCCTCCAGACGCCGGACTATGTCCGCGCCATGCTTGAATTCTGGTTCCGCTTCCTCGACATACAGAACGACATTGACGATGCCGTCTCGGCTCGAATGGCCCGAGCAACGGTCCTTTATCAGAGCTCTAAGACCTTCGCTATCGTGCTAGAAGAAGCAGCGTTGTATACCCGCTTTGGCGGGACAGACACAATGACCAGTCAGCTTGACCGCCTACTGACGGCCGCCAGCTTGCCGAATGTTTCTCTCGGCATCGTGCCCAGGACCGTTGACCGGGAAGTCATCGGCACCGCAGGGTTCTGGATATTCGATGACAAGCTAGTCAAGCTTGAGACACCGACAGCGAGTATCGAAGTCAGCCAGCCGCAAGAGATAGCGCTCTACGTGCGAATGTTCGAGACCCTGCGGAAGCCAGCCGTCTACGGGCACGGTGCACGAGACCTCATCGTCAACGCGCTAGACGCGATGTAGCAATTAATCGCAACAACGTAGCGGCAGCGCGAACGCGCTTCCTACCGTTTCAATATGACAGAAGCGGGAGCTACCGAATTCCTCGGAGTGGAGTGGGTAGGGCAACCATCGCATAGCCAGCGAAGTAACCTCGGCTGGCCGGAATTGCGAGCCGCCGAGCGTTGCGACGGCGAGAACCCAATGACGGGCAGGCCCTGTATAAACGGCACTCACAAGGGCTATCACCGTGACAATTCCGGTGCCGAGTGGCTGGATGACTAAGCGGCAATGTCACCCCTGACCGGTCAGCCGGTGCCTTGATCCCAGCATCGGCACCGGCTGACCGTTCCACTATCGGCGTCCGCGTCGGCGTCTTGGTCGGCTGCGAGGATGACCGCGCTTTCTAAAGCGCCGCGTGATTGACTCATTCGGTGGTAGCTGAGTTTCGTGATCCACAGCTACCTTGTTCTCAACCCAATCCGAACTCATCTGCAGCTCAGTCCACTCTGAGATAACGGATCCATCCTCCCGACGATTAGTCGCGAGTCGCCGGTTAATCTCATCCATTTCCTCCCTTTGACGCTTATCCTTAGCTTCCCCGTCACGAGTGAAAACCGACAGGCCGTGCAGGCCCTCGGTCCACCGCGCGACGGTCTCCCGAATCTTCCGGAGATCCTGCGAGACATCGTGAATGTCCTGAAGCCCTACATTGCGGATTCCAAAGAAGATATCCAGGTCCAGGCGGTACGGCAGGGAGTACTTCCGCCCCTGGCTATCGCGATAGGTAACCGTGACGTCGTATGCCCTCGGCAGGTCGTCTCGCGCGTAGCGGTCGGGCCCACGCTCATAGAGCGCCGCCCATGTTCGTCCTGGCGGCATCGTCGGAATGCCCTTGACGATAAATAGCGATTCAGCAAGCGTGGGCTTGCGCGTATCGTCAAACGTGCTGATCAGTGGCGGATCAAAGGTGAGCTTCACATCGTGAGCTACGGTCAGCCCGGTATTTCTGACCACTAGATTGATCAGGATATTTCGAGACGACTCGAAATCCACCACGACATAAGGTTGCGCCTGCTCTTCACGAAGCTTCCGCGCGTGCCTTACCTGCTGCCAGGCAAACACAGCAGCAGCTAGCGCGATGAACGCGGTTGCCATAGTCCCCACGGCTTGCCATTGCTCGGGCGTGTATCCGCCCAATCCCACCCACTCGCCAAGATCACCCATAGAGCGAGAATAGCGCGCGTACGCGCGTCCAGCTGGTTAGCACGCCGCTCTATCCGCCAGGCGCTCATAGAGGCCGAGAGAGGGACGGATCGTCACTAGGTGAGCCTGCCAATTCTTGTCCCGCATCCGGCGCGTGTTCTCCTCCCGCGTCACAACATCCAGATGCTTTGGATTACTGCAAGCCTTCCGCTCGCACAGATGGTCAACCGTCAGTCCGTCAAGATCTCGCCCATGCGCCTTGAGCATCACGCGGTGGACATAATCTTGCTTGCGGTCACCGAGCCACATGAGGCCATAACCGGCAGGGGTGCAACCCTGGATCCATTCGAGGCATCCGGACTCTGTGTAATAGACCGAGCCGGCCTCGATACGTTCAATCATTTCTGTTGGTATCACTAGCCTTTGTCCACCTTCTTAATCCTAGCGCGATAAGCGCGCATGAGGCCCCTGTGACATTCCTTGCAGATTCGGTAGCGGCCTTGCTCGCCGCGTGTCTTGTCTCGGTAGAACTCGCTTGCTGGCTTTGCATTCCCGCACCGCGGGCAGCATTTCTTCATGTGCGTTATTCCAATCAGGCAAAGAGAAAGGGCCCCGAAGGGCCCTCAGGCTCTGGAATCAAATCCAGCACGACTGAGGACCCCGCAGGGCCCAGACTCAAATCCTCACAGCACGCCGTTGGTGACGTGGAACGCATCCGTACGGAACGGCTGAACGTCCGCACGCATCCACCCGATAAAGCCAACCTGGCCATTATCCGCGTAACGCTCCGTCAGAACCTTGAGCTCAAAGCTGGTGCGGATGCCAATACCCAGCAGCCCGAAATCACCAGTGATGATGTCGGAGGCGAGATTCGACGTGCCCTGAGTCAAGTTGATTGGCACATTCGCGGAACGAACCTGCTTAACACCATCCAGGTAAGCCGGAGGCGTCAGGTACTGCCCATTGGCAGTCGCCTTAAGGTTAGCCAGGCTCGCAGCGGTACGCTCAGCGATCACATACGCAGTCGGCTCATAATTCGCACCACGAACCGCAGCCGCACCGGTAATGATCGGACCGTAATCCGTCAACGCAGCACCATTAGCGCCCATAGACGCCTTAGTGATACCGGAGACCTTAGTGAGACCCTTAGGCTCGGTCGCCGTGCCAGCGCCATACAGCGCAGCCTTATCGAGCGCCACAGCGAAGAACTTAGCGAACGAATCCCGCAGGGTCGCACCGAAGTCCACAATATTGTCCTCCATGAGTTCCCACGGAGCCTTAACCACAACCGAGAGACTCTTAGACGTGAACGTCACTGGAGCAAAAGCCGCCTGCGACTCAGAAATAGCGCCATTCTCCGCACGCCACGCCGCAACAGCGTCACCAGTCAGAACCGGGAAGTCATTCGTCTTGGACGCCAACGGAACAATGGCCGCACCAGCCTGAGCAGTAGCGCTCTTAGCCCGAGCCAGGTCCAGCACCGAGGCTGAAAGCTTCTGCGGAACCAGAATGCCACCCTCTGAACCCACACCCTCGGACTGCGCCCGAGTGGTGAAGCCATAGGCCATATCCCGGAGGTATTCACCGAACTCGTCATCCGTGGCAGTACCAGCGATATCACCGAACGACTGCCCCGAACGCATCGGGACATTCATGCGAACCTCAGAACGCTTGCTGCCGCCACCAGGGATAACCAGATTGCCAGCCTTGCCAAAAAGGTCCCGAGCCTCAGCCTCCCGCTCGCCGTCCGAAACCGCAGCCTCAGCCTCGACCTCAAGCGCCCGAATGTCAGCCTCTAGGTTCTGGGCGCGCTCACGCCGCTCATCCTGAGACAGATTCCGGTCCGCCATGACCGAACGGTGTTCCTCAACCAGCTTTGTCCGCTGCTCAAGCGCAGCCAACGCCATAGCCTTGTAACTCATGTTTGTGTTTTCTCCTAAAAGGTCAGATAGATAAAACGTGCAATCGTCTGACCTCCCGGTCATACGCAATTGCCCATGCCAAAGGCGGGGACAGCCGTAGCTGACCCATGCGTTATGGCGGGATGTGATCCGCTTCCGTCCGCTATCGGTCCGGCCCGCGTAGCTGTCGGCAGGGCTGGCAAAAGCTCTGCGTTTAAACGGCGCGAATGGTTTCCTCGGATTGGTTCGCCGGTGGAGTCCGTAGGAGTCCGGCCAGCTGGGCGCAGCGTGCGCCCGTATGCCCCTGAGACCGCCTGTCGGCGCTCGGCTAGGGGAAGCTGTGGGAGAGAGCTAGAAAGCCCTCAGATCGACGCTTAGCGCGTCTCGGAATGCAAACCGCTACGCGGCCACGGGCAGATATCGCCAATCTTCGCCTGTGCTCTGCTCGCGCGCTTTCTGATCTTGCGGCTATGCCGCTCACACGAGTGGTGGCAGTACACGGCAGGGCGGCCTCTGCCCGCTCTCTGCTCAAACGTCTTAGAACAGACGGAGCAAATGCGAGTGTTGGTGTCAGTCATGGGTGGTTCCTTTCGGAACGCGAAACGGCGCAGTCAACCAGATGCCGAAGGTGCAGGGAGGATTAGCCCCTTTTGTTCGGCTGTTGACTGCGCCTCGCGCATTCGTGCTATTCAGTTGTGACCGGCAGGTCAGCCCCGTACAGGCTGAGGAACCGCCGTAATTGTGATCGCAGGGCAGCCATTCTGCCCTACACATATGAGATCCCTGTCGATTTTCGGTGACAGACCTCAGCAGGGCCACTTTGTGGCGCAGATCACCTATCCGCTCCTAGCGCGCCTATGGGCGCAGTCATCAGAGCCATAGCCGGGAGTCTCGTAGCACTCCGGACATTCCCCAATCAGAACGATTGCCGTTCTAGCCATTTGCGGGCCCTCAGGGGCCCTCTCGGGCTCTTTCGCAGCCGGGGCCGACACTGGGTCAAGCTCAGCCTGCTCAGCCCGCTTACGGGCCCTGGCCGCCCGCTGACGCTCAGCAGCCGCAGCGCGTTTACACGCCTCATCTCCGCAATAGCGGCGGGCTGCACCGGGCAGAGTGCGCCCGCAATTGGCGCATTTGTAGTTGCTCAATGTGCCTCCAATCCTTGAGCGTGACACCCGAAGTGTCACGCGGTTTGTCACGCTGATTAATGAATATTCACGCTCTGACCTGCGGTTTTATCCATGGCTGTCACGTTTCGTCACAATGTCACGCTCACGCGGAGAGACCTAAAGACGTGGGATCTAGAAAGTGCTTCACTGAACTTTTGAACCCCCCTACCCCCAGTGACCAATGGATGATTATTCATCGAGGAAGGCGAGCCTTCCGTCTAGGCGCTCCGCGATTACAGGCTGAATGCTCGGGCCCCGTGTAAACGCTCCGGTCGTGGTCGTCATGCCCTAAATCCCATGGCTCGTGAGGATGAATGAACGCTTTGCATCTCGCGCAGCGAACCGTTCCGCTTGCCACTATCGGAGCTAGTTCGGCTCTGAGTTTGCGATGGGCTGAGCCGTAGCCGCGTGCTGTTGCACTCGGTCTTTCAGGTCTGGGCTTTGGCTTTACCTCGTGCTTCGCACAACGGGACTGACCCAGCGGGATAAGCGTTGGGCACTTGGTGCAGGTGCTATAGGGCATGGGTGTATTACCTATCGCTGAATAGGCGAGAGCGTAGCTCTCTAGCCTTGGATGAATTACTTAGACCTAGCTAGCCGGCATCACATTAAGTGATGCTCGGTATTGATTCTGGTAATAGGTAAGGGCCCCCCAGCGGGGCCCATTGCCTAGCTCCCTGACTGACTGGCCTAGGAGACACTGATAGATATGAGAGGGGATCTGCGTTTCCGCAGGTCAGACGGCATATGGGTTGACCTTAGGAGTCAACTCGGTTGACCTCAGGAGTCAACTTCTGGGCAAAAGGTTGACCTCAGAAGTCAATCCGCCTAGGAGGCTATGCCGTGAGTACGACACGACACGCTGCCTATCCCTGCTTTCTGAAACAACCGCGACGACAGGACTAGACACCTAGCCTGAGACTCGGGAGCCAGTAGCCCGGCATCCTTTGCCCGCTTAATCGTGCGGGACACCACAGCTTTATCAGCCGGAAAGAACTCTCCCGTAGCCGTATTCACGGAACCTAGGAAGTCCCGCAGGGCTCCGGGGCGGAACTCAGCATGGCCAATGCGGTTGGCCTTGCTCATAGCCAGCAGCCATATCCGGATGTAGCCGGGGCCGACCGACGCCTGTTGGGCGATTAGCTGTAGCTCAGTCTGATTCACGCCACCCCACGGGGTATTGCTGCCGAAATCAATTCGCTCAGTCATTCACCGGCCCGACCAGGGTTCGTGACGCGGGGCGGGATCAATCGCGCGGGCAGCCGTCATCTGGCGGTCAATCTCCGCATCCAGAAGCGCGACAGCCCCGTCAGAATTCCCCGCCCGGATCTCGGCCAGGGCAAGCGCCATGCCCTCAATGGCGGAGTCGATAGCGTCACATGCCGTGGCGCAGTTCTCAGCAAGCTCGTTTTTCGTCATTTCGGTAACCCTCCGTGGATTGTATTGGACGAGACAGGACGCTAGAGCCGTGTCCGGCATCGTCGCAATACTCGTATTTGATAATTCAGTCGCAAAGTCGTGTTGGGCATTGGGCCCGCGTGGGCCCTGACCTGCATTACTAGACGTTGATAGTGACGCTGGTCTCGTTGGGCGGCCCTCAGAGCGAACACGCAGAAACTATCCCGCTCTCCTGTCCACTTTCTCGGGACCGTTTACACGGCCTGAGGCTGGGTTAGCCAGGTCACGAAAAAGGGCCCCGGTTGCCCAGGGCCCTTGATCTAGCTAACTCAGTGTTTAAACGACCTGCACTCCCTCGCCGTCCAGGACCAGCGGAGTTTCATGCACTTGCCCAGCCTTGGACTCCCAACGGAACCCGAGCCCTTCGGGCAGAACCACGACATTGTCTAGAACCTGCCTGACGCCCATTGCCGTAGCGCCATCCTCGGTCAGCATGGATTCCCGGACCGTGCGATGCCAGGAGGCAGCCTCTACAGATTCAGCCTCGTAGGCCGCCTGAGCGGCCCTCAGAGCGTCTAGGCGCTGGTTCAGGTCTCTCAGTACCGGAATGGCGTCCGAGGTCCTCATATCGCCAGCCACGAGCGCAGAGCGAACCTCCGCAACCTGCTCCTCTGTCTCGGTAATTGCAGACCCATCAAACGGAGCCCTCTCCGGGGTCGGTTCACCCTGCTGGGACTGAATGAATTGGTTAGCCACCAGGAACGCGATCCCGTCTAGCAGCTTCCCTCTCACACGGGCACCACAACCGCCACGGCGCTTATCGCAGCAGAAATAGTGGTTCCTGCCGTTACCCGGATTCTGAGCCCGCATGACTTTTAGGTCACAGCCAGGCGTGCCACACAACACGAGTCCGGCAAGCACGTACTTTCGCGCCTTGCGTTCGCCGTGACCCTTGTCACTAGTGCGCCTGGCGGCAATAGCAGCACAGAACCTATCCCGCTCAGCCTCGGACACGATCGGCTCCCAATTGCCTTTACCGATCACCTCGCCCTTATAGGTGAGCAAGCCAGCGATAGCTGGGTTTCTCAGCGCGTACAGCACAGACGTAACCGAGTAGAACTCATTCCCTCTAGCAGTTAAGACCTTATTGGCCCTGAACTCATCAAAAATCTCTTTGCTCGATACGCCATCATTGAGCACGGCGTCATACGCCCATCGAATCCACTCAGCCTGATCCGGCTTCACAACCCCTTTAGGCCCGTAGCCGAACGTTGCCGAATACGGCCAGTTCCCTTTAGCTCGACTGGTCTCCTGACCCCGCCGCGTCCTAGCGGCGATCAATCGCGCCTCGAAAGCCGCAAACAAGGAACGCATTCCAGCGTTCAGCATGCCGATTTCCGAGTGAAGATTTAGGTTGCCAGCCTCAACCGTGTGGACCTCAACGCCAGCAAGAACAGCCATTGCGGAGAACTCGAACCACTCGCGCTCATCTCGGGTGATGCGGTCCTGCTTGCTAACCAAGACCACTTGGATATCGGCGTTCGCCATTGCGTCAACAAGCGCGTTCCACTTCGGCCGGTCAAGCCCCTTGCTGGCCGATACGCCATCCTCCACGAACTCGACCATGGCCCACCCCATGCGGTCGGCGTACCGCTGGCAGTCGGCTCGCTGACCCTCAATCGACAGACTCTCGCCCTGGCGTCCGTCGTCGTTGCTGAGCCGTAGGTAGGCTCCCGCACTAGTGCTCACGCTCATCAGTCTCCCCCACAAGAAGGTGTTGTCTTGAGGTTGGTCATCGCTCGTTGCTCCGTGGACTACTCCGGCCGGCTGACCGCCCATCTCCCGATGGCGCCGCGGCTGCTGATGGTGAAGGCGGACGGGTCCGTGCTGATCCACGCCGACGGCGGCTCGTACAAGCCGCTCAACTGGATGTCTCCCCCGTGCAAGCTGGAGGAGGAAGAAGGCGTCTGGAGCGTCACGAACAAGGCCGGCGAGGAACTGCGGATCACGTTCGAGGAGGTCCTCAGCGACACCTCGTACGAGCTCGGCCTGGACCCCGGGCTGATCAAGGACGGCGTCGAGGCGCATCTGCAGGAGCTGCTGGCCGAGCACGTGCACACCTTCGGCGAGGGCTTCACGCTCGTACGGCGCGAGTACCCGACCGCGATCGGCCCGGTGGACCTGCTCTGCCGCGACGCGGCCGGCAAGCACGTCGCGGTCGAGATCAAGCGCCGCGGCGAGATCGACGGCGTCGAACAGCTCACCCGGTACGTCGAGCTGCTGAACCGCGACCCGCTGCTCGCCCCGGTCCGTGGCATCTTCGCCGCCCAGCTGATCAAGCCTCAGGCCCAGTTCCTCGCCACCGACCGCGGCCTCGAGTGCGTCACCGTCGACTACGACGCCCTCCGGGGAATGGAATCCGACATCCTCAGGCTCTTCTGAGCATCGGGCCGACGCGGACGCCCTCGCGCGGTCAGCAGGCGACCACCGCGTCGACGGTGAAGCCCTGCGCGACGGCTCCGGCGTCGCTTGTCAGCTGCACCGAACCTGTAGGCGTCGCGATGCACGGTGATGTCGCCCCATCCGGGTGGGGGCCCGTGTAGGTGGCCAGCACCTTTCCGTCGCCGTCCGAAACGATCACGTTGTCGAACCCCTGTTCTGTGTCGAGCACGCTGAAGTGGAACGCGATTCCACCGGTCCCGTTGTCGTAGGTCCAGGTGCAGTCGCTCCTGTTGCCATACGGATGCGGCGATCCGAAGGGGATCTCCGCGTTCGGGTCGCTGAGACACGGCGGAGGCGGCGGGGTCCCCGGAGTACAGCCGGAATGCACGCCGACCGCTGCCCAGGCGGAGCTGACGCGTGCCGCCGTGCGGCGGCTACCGGCGACGGCGACCGTGGCGTTCCGCGCGTCGCACAGGTTCGCGTATTCGGGCAGGCTGGTGAAGCCGTCGTAGAACACCTGCGCGGCAGTGTCCACGCCCAGCGCGCGCACCCTCACGTTGCAGTCGGCGGTGTGCCGGTGGCCGTTCGATCCTGCCGCGTCGCAGCCGGCGTTCCTGCCGCCGTTGACGGCGAGGTAGTAGGCGTGGTTCGGGATGCCGCTGTTGCTGTGCACGAAGCCGTTGTCGTCTGGACCGACCAGGAGCTCGCTGTAGTGGTCCGGATCATCGCGCTCGCGTGGATCCGCCATGTTGCGGAAGCCCGGCTTGCCCGCGGTCGGTACAACGTCCTCTCCGATCAGCCAGTCCGGCGCTGCGGCCGGATCCAGCCCGCGCTTCGCCGCGTAGAACTCGATCGTGTTGCCCATCATGTCGCTGAAGGACTCATTCAGCGCGCCGGACTCGTTCTCGTAGATCAGGTTCGAGGTGTACTGCGTGACGCCGTGGGTGAGCTCGTGCCCAACCACGTCCAGTCCACCCGACAGCGGCAGGCAGGTCGTGCCATTGCCGTCGCCGTAGACCATCTGGGTGCCGTTCCAGAAGGCGTTGCAGTAGCCGGTCGTGTAGTGCACGGTCGACACGATCGGGAGGCCGTTGTCGTCGATGCTGTTCCGGCCGAAGGTGTTCGCGTAGAAGTCGTCGGTCACCCCGGCGTAGTAGTGCGCGTCCACGGCGGCCGACTGACTCGGCGACTTGGTGATGTCGCCAACCAGGTTCCAGTGGTTGTCGGCATCCGTCAGCTGGGTGCCGGGCAGTGCGGCGAGGTTGCGCGCGTCGTACGTTCGCTGACGGCCGTCCGCGGTCTGCAGCAGATAGGTCCCGCCCCGCCGGACAGTGTCGAGCCGCTTGACGTCGCCCTTCACCCCGATGCCGTCACCGTGCCCTACTGCGTCGTACTGCTTCTTGACCGCACCGGAGGTGGTGTCGACCCACTGCACCCACCGGTGCTCCGCCCGCTGGTTCACGACCTCGTGGAAGGTTCGCCCGTCCTTGGGGTCGATCCGCAGCGTAGACGACCAACTGCCCGTGCCACCGATCCGCTTCGCCGCGACCCCGCGGGCGCGGGCGGCTGTCACCGAGGCGCTGTTCTTCGCCTTCAGGCCCGGGAAGTACGCGCCGACCACGGCGGTGGTACGACCGGAGTTGTCGGCCAGCACGGTCAACTGACCGCCGAACACCTTGGCGGCGCCGACCAACTGCTGATAGCGGGTCTGCGTTGCGCCGTTCGCAAGCTTGGCCGACCAGACCTTGACCACGTCCTTGGGTACGGCGAAGGCGCTGGCATCGGCCCCGGTCAGGGTGAAGGACCCGCCGCGGGCAAATGAGCCGGTCGACCCGGGCGATGCTTCCAGTGGCTGAGCGCTGGCGGTGAATCCGCCCGCGGCGACCAGTGCCGCGGTGGCTAGTGCAGCGAGGACAACGGGACGTTTCATGGCGGGGACCTCCCCCAAGGTCGGGACATGGGCCAGGGTCGGCCGACCTCAGGTCCCCCAGGGGCGCCCTGTACCGCCCTTCGTACGCCAGGCGGACGGTCGCTGCAAGAGTGAGGCGCCTTCGACATGGGAGGACGAAGGGGGTAAGGTCCTCCGACGTTGCCGGCATCAGCAATTTCCGGTCCAGGTGACAGTATTTGCCCGATTTCGGGCAGGATGTTGGCTTTGAACCGTGAATCACTGCACAGTAGGTCGGGTGATGAGCGAGGCGGTTGACCCCAGCGACGAGCTCGCCGAACAGGTCAGCCGCACCACCGGCCTGAGTCCGGAGGACGCCCGCCGCGTCGTCGCGGACGTGCTGGCCTATTTCACCGAGACGACCGAGGAATACGTCCGGCGCCGGCATCGCGAACTGCAGACCTACGGCGCGCGCAACGACGAGATCTTCGAACGGCTCGGCGCGGAGCTCCGGCACTGGCCGGTCCGCTCCCCTGAACTGTCTGCCCGGCAGCTGCGACGCATCGTCTACGGCTGACCACGAACTGCTGCGAAAGGAACCACTCCATGTGCGGAATCGTCGGGTACGTCGGCACCAAGCCGGCCGCACCCATCCTGGTGGACGGCCTGGCCCGGCTGGAGTACCGCGGCTACGACTCGGCGGGTGTCGCCGTGGTCGGGTCGAGCGAACTGCGGGTGCACAAGGACGCCGGCCGGGTCCGTGAACTGGAGGCCTCGCTGCCCAAGCGGTTCGGCGGCAAGCTCGGCATCGGGCACACCCGATGGGCCACCCACGGCGGTCCGAGCAAGGACAACGCGCACCCGCACGTGAGCGCCGACGAGCGGATCGCGGTCGTGCACAACGGCATCATCGACAACGCCGCCGCGCTCCGGAACCAGCTCGAGGAAGCCGGCGTCAAGCTGCGCTCGGAGACCGACACCGAGGTCCTCGCGCACCTGATCGAGCAGGCCGCCGGTGACACGCTCGAGGAGAAGGTGCTCGCGGCACTCCGCCGGATCGACGGCACCTACGGCATCGCCGTGATCGACCTGGCCTTCCCGGACCGGATCGTGGTCGCCCGCAACGGCAGCCCGATCATCCTCGGCGTCGGCGACGGCGAGATGCACGTCGCCTCCGACGCGGCCGCGCTGATCCGCTACACCCGCCAGGTCGTGCACCTGGACGACGGCGAGCTCGCCACCGTCCGCGCCGACGGCTACCGCACCTTCACCCAGGACGCCCGGGCCACCACGAAGACCGCCGAGACCGTCGAGTGGACCGCCGACGAGTACGAGCGCGGCATCCACGAGCACTTCATGGTCAAGGAGATCCACGAGCAGCCGGAGGCAGTCCAGCGCGCCATCCGCGGCCGCCTCGACGAGCGCTTCCACACCGTCCACCTGGGCGGCCTGAACATGGACGCCCGCGAGGCTCGCGAGATCAAGCGAGTGAAGATCCTCGGCTGCGGTTCGGCGTATTACGCGGGCCAGCTGGGCGCGCAGTTCATCGAGGAGGTCGCCCGGATCCCCGCCGATGCCGAGCCGGCGTCGGAGTTCCGCTACCGCAACCCCGTGGTCGAGCGAGACACCCTGTACGTCGCGGTCAGCCAGTCCGGGGAGACCCTCGACACCCTGGTCGCAGTACAGGAGCTGAAGCGCAAGGGCGGTCGGGTGATCGGCCTGGTCAACGCGGTCGGGTCCAGCATCGCCCGCGAGGTCGACGGCGGCGTCTACCTGCACGCCGGCCCCGAGGTGTCCGTCGCGTCGACGAAGGCGCTCACCAACATGGCGGTCGGATTCGCGATGCTCGGCATCCACCTCGGCCGGATCCGGGACGTCTCCCCCGCCGATGGCCGCCGCTTGATCGAGGGCCTGAAGAGGATCCCGGCGCAGATCCAGTCGATCGTCGACCAGGAGGCGGAGCTGGCCAAGATCGCCGGCCGGCTGTCGAAGCACCAGAGCCTGTTCTTCGTCGGGCGCACCCGCGGCTACCCGGTCGCACGCGAGGGCGCGCAGAAGCTGAAGGAGATCTCCTACCTGCACGCCGAGGCGTACCAGACCTCTGAGCTCAAGCACGGCCCGCTCGCGCTGATCTCGCCCGACGTGCCGACCGTGGCGATCGTGCCGAAGGACGAACTGCTGGACCGCAACATCGGCGCCCTGCACGAGATCGCGGCCCGCTCCGGCCCCCTGTACGTCGTGACGCACCCCGGCGTGGAGATCCCGGACGGCGCGGCCGCGGTGATCGAGGTACCGAAGAACGAGCCGGAGCTCGACCCGATCCTGCTCACGATCCCGCTGCAGTTGCTGGCCTACCACGCGTCCGTCGCCCTCGGCCACGACGTCGACAAGCCCCGCAACCTGGCCAAGTCCGTCACCGTCGAGTAGCAGCTCTCCTCGCGTTATCGAACGGTCCGCATCTGCTCGGCTGGGTGCGGACCGTTGGGCACGCCTAGTCACGTTGGGCAACCGACTAGCCGTCTACACGCCCTCGCTGTCCGATGGGTGTGAGGTTTCCCCTTGTGGACAAGGGAAAATGGCCTGTCTGCTGGTTTGCGTCCGGTCGGTTACGGGGCGTAGTATCGAACACATGTTCGCAGGGGATGTGACCGGGTTGGACGCGGCCGAGACGCTCGCCGCGACCGGCGAGTGGCATGCGCTGCAGCGCGAGTCCGAGGTCAGGCTGCTGCAGCTCGCGGTGCACTACGCCGACCTGTATCCCAGTCCGGCCAGGGTTCCCGACGATCAGCCGGTCCCGGGCGGGGAGCGGGGTGTGGTCTACGGTGGGGCGGGCTGTCCGGCGGTGGCGGAGTTCGCGGTCGCCGAGTTCGCCGCCATCATCGGCGTCGCGGCCGAGTCGGGTGCGAGGTTCCTCGGTCAGGCGCTGGCGCTGCGGCACCGGTTGCCGTTGACCTGGGCGCGGGTGGTCGCGGGTGAGGCGACCGGGTGGAGGGCGCGGCTGATCGCGACCGCGTGCCTGCCCCTGACGGTGCAGGCGGCGGCGCTGGTCGATGCCCGGGTCGCGGGGGTCGTGGACTCGTTGAGCGCGCATCAGGTGAACAACATCGTCAAGGCCGCGGTCTGGGACGCCGACCCGGCCGCGGCCCGGGCCGCGGCGGAGCAGAAGGCCCGCGAACGCGGCGTGTGGCCGGGGCGTTCCGACGAGTACGGCACCACCAAGCTGTTCGTGAAGGCAGCCACCGGCGACGTGATCCGCTTCGACGCCACCATCGCCCAGGTCGCCGACGCACTCGCCGTCCTGGGTGACACCGACCCGCTGGATCAGCGCCGCGCCAAGGCGATCGGGATCCTCGCCGACCCCGCCTTCGCCAACGAACTCCTCCAGGTCGCCCAATACCTGGCCACCCGCCACCACACCACCCGCCACGACACCACCGCCTCCGACGGCGCCGCCTCCGACCGCGCCACCCCGGCCGCAACCGGCCACCCGGCCAAGGCCGACGACCCGGCACCGACACGCGACGCGCCGGCTGAGGCTGCCTCAGGCGGCGATGCGCAGGCCGACGAACCCCCGGGCGCAGGTGAAGCCGCGCAGGCCGACGACGCGTGGGCCGGCGAGGTGACCGGGGATGGGCAGCCGGCCGGTGACTTGTTCCTGGCCGACGAACCCGGCCCCGACACCGACGCCGACCGGGATGCGCCGCACCCCGGCCACCCGGACCAGCCGCTGGACGCGGCCAGCCGCTACGGACCCCGCACCGGCCGCGGCAGGGCCGAGCAGATCGTGTGGGGCATGGACGCCGCCGCACGCCAGGACCTGGCCGCGAAACTCGCCGCGATCAAACACGCCGCCGACACCAACACCACCAGCACCAGCACCAGCAGCAGCGGCAGCAGCGGCAGCGGTGGTGGTGGTGGGTCCGGTGGGCGTAGACCCGGGCGGACCAAGCTCTACCTGCACATCACCGACGAGACCCTGCTCGCCGGTGCAGGCACCGCGCGCGTCGAAGCCTTCGGACCCGTGTTCGCCGCCAAACTGGCCGAACTACTCGGCCACGACCGCATCACCGTCCAGCCCGTGATCGACCTGAACGACCACGTCAGCGTCAACGCCTACGAGATCCCGCACCGGATCAGAGAACGCGTCAAGCTGACCTACCCCGTCGAGCAGTTCCCCTACGGCACCGGGGAGACCACCACCGGCACCGACCTCGACCACGTCGTCCCGTTCGACCCGACCGGGCCACCAGGACAAACCAGCACCAGCAACCTCCGGCCACTGCGACGCTTCAGCCACCGGGTCAAGACCCACGCCGACTGGACAGTCCGCACCCTCGACGACCACGCCCTGGAATGGACCACCAAACACGGCTACAAATTCCGCGTCGACCACACCGGCACCCACCCCATCACCGACGACTGACGGGCATGGATAGATTTCGACAGGCAACGACTTCATCGCTAGCCCGCCACCCCGACGATCTCGTCGTACCGGAGGAAACCTGATGCGTTGGCAGACCCCTCTCGCCGCAGCTGTAGCACTCACCGCGCTGACCACCTCTCTGACCGCGGCTGCGGTGGACAAGGGCAGCGAACCGGCTCCACCGGCAGGCGGAGGTTGTTCGCCGGACGCGTGGTTCCGGGGTTTCAGCGACAGCTTGGACAAGACGACGTACGCCGGGCAGCCGGTGGCGGGCCTTTCCGCGCTCAACGTGACCCGGCCGGGGCACGCGCTTGCGCTGGTGGACAACGTCGGCACGACGCCCGCCCGCGTCTTCGGGCTGAAGCTAGGCGACCAGCACGGGCAGCCGCAGGTGGGCGTCGAGAGCATGACGATCCTCAAGCGGCCCGACGGGACTCCGTTCACCGGTGCCGACTTCGACGGAGAGGGCCTGGTCGCCGAGCGCGGGGGCAGGACGATCCTCGCGACCTCCGAGCGGGAGCCGTCGATCCGCCGGTTCCGGTTGTCCGACGGCAAGCAGGTCGACTCGTTGCCGGTGCCCGCACGCTTCCAGGTCGCACCTGCGGGTGAGGCGACCTCCAACGCCACCTTCGAGTCGCTGGCCGTCAGCCCCGACGGGCATTCGCTCTTCGCCGGGATGGAAGGTCCGCTGGCGCCCGACGGCACGGACGCGGATGGCCGCAGCCGCAACCGCATCCTCCGGTACGCCGGTCTGTCAGGCGGCGGGTACCACGTCGTCGCGCAGTACGCGTACAAGCCCGATCCAGGGCTGTCGCTGGTCGAGCTGGCGGTGGTCGACCGGGACGAGCTCGTCTCGATGGAGCGGACCTTCGTCCCCGGGATCGGGAACACGATCAGGGTGTTCACGGTCTCGATCCACCAGGCGGCCGACGTGAGTTGGCGGGCCTCGTTGGCGGACGCTCCGGAGAAGGTGTTCCTGCAGAAGAAGTTGCTGTTCGACCTGGTGGACTGCCCGCCCTCCGGCGCGGTCGCCAAGCAGCCGCAGCCGAATCCCCTGCTGGACAACGTCGAAGCCCTCGCACTCGGCGGCTGGCTCCCCGGCGGGCGTCGTCAGCTCTACCTACTCTCCGACGACAACAACGGCGCCAGCCAGATCACGCGCTTCTACTCCCTCGCCGTCAACCTGCAGTAGTGACTAGATGAGCGATCGCATCCGCCACGTCCGCCTCTCCTCCGTGGTCCTTCCACTCGACCAGCCGATCACCTGCTCCAGTGGCGGGCCGGGTTGAGCCGCGACACAATGCGGGGATGCGCGTGATCGTGGTGGGTGCCGGCGTGATCGGGCTCAGTTGTGCCGTCCGGCTGGCCGAGTCCGGGTACGACGTGGCGGTGCTGGCCCGGGATCTTCCGCTGGAGACCACCTCTGCGGTTGCGGCTGCTGTCTGGTACCCGTATCTCTCGGCCCCGAAGGAACGTGTCGCCGCCTGGTCGAGGACGACGTACGACGAGCTCGTGAAGCTGGCCGGCAGCGAGCCGTCCGTGCAACTGCGGCATGGCCGGCAGTTCCTGGTCGAGCCGGCGCCTGATCCGGTCTGGTCGGACGCGCTCAGCGATCTCCGTCGGGTCGGGTCGCCGCCGCCCGGGTTCAAGGACGGCTGGTCGTTCACCGCGCCTGTCATCGAGATGCCGATGTACCTGCAGTACTTGGTGAAACGCCTCGAAGCGGCCGGTGGAACCCTCAGCCGTGCGGCATTGTCGGCACTCCCGAACAGCGCCGACGTCGTCGTCAACTGCGCGGGACTCGGCGCGCGACTGACAGCCGGCGACCCGACCGTCACGCCCGTTCGCGGCCAGGTGATGACGTTCGAGCAGTTCGGACAGACCGAGTGGCTCATCGCCGATCGCGGCCCGCAGGACCTCACCTACGTCGTCCCGAGATCGCACGACGTCGTGGTGGGCGGGACGAGCCAACCCGACAGCTGGGACCTCGCGGTCAATCCTCAGACGGCCAAGGAGATCCTCGACCGCGCGGCGGAACTGGTGCCCGGTCTGCGAAAGGCCAAGCTGATCCGCCACCGCGTCGGCCTGCGGCCCGCGCGTCCGGCTGTTCGCTGCGAAGGCATCCAGACCGGCGATCGCCTGGTCGTGCACTGCTACGGCCATGGCGGCTCGGGCATCACCCTGTCCTGGGGCTGCGCCGACGAGGTTGCCGAGATAGTTCGTGCCGGTGTTGGTTAGTGGGGCGGCTCTCGAGCATCCAGTGGTCCTGGATGGCGGGATGTCGAACGCGCTGGAGGACCGTGGCCACGACCTGTCCGATGCGCTCTGGTCCGCCCGGTTGCTGAAGGATGCGCCCGGCGATATCGCCGCCGTGCATCGCGCGTACTACGAGGCGGGTGCTGCCGTCGCGACGACGGCCAGCTATCAGGCTAGTGTCGCCGGCTTCGAGCACGCCGGTGTGCCGCGCGACGAGGCAGAGCGGTTGATCGCGAGCAGCGTCGACATTGCCTGCCAGGTGCGTGACGAGTTGGCCGACGATGGGCAGCAGCGCTGGGTCGCAGCATCCGTCGGCCCGTACGGCGCGGTCCTGGCCGACGGCTCGGAGTACCGGGGTCGCTACGGGCTGACCGCTGCCGCACTGCGCGAGTTCCACCTGCCTCGCCTCGAACTGCTCGTCGCGGCCGGGCCCGATATGCTCGCTGTCGAGACGATCCCTGACCTGGACGAGGCGGAGGTCCTCGTCGAACTGCTGGACGAGCTGGGCTTCCCGGCCTGGCTCTCCTATTCCATCCAGGGAGATCAGACCCGCGCCGGGCAGCCGTTGGAGGATGCCTTCGCCGTGGCGGCACGGAGTACGTCGATCGTTGCCGTCGGCATCAACTGCTGCGCGCCGACCGACGTACAGGCTGCTGTTGAGACGGCAGTGGCCGTGACCGACAAGCCGGCCGTCGCGTATCCCAACAGCGGCGAGGCGTGGGATGCAGGCGGTCGTCGGTGGACCGGCGGAGCGTCGGACAGCACGGCCCTGGCGCAGGGTTGGACCGCTGCCGGAGCAAAGTATGTCGGTGGGTGTTGCCGAGTCGGCCCCGACGACATCAACGCCCTGGCCCGGGCAATCTCGCGGCACCTACCTGGCTCCTAGGATCTGGCAGAGCAGGTCGAGGGCACCCGAGTACGCGTGGTCGGGCGGGGTGCCGTAGCCCACGATCAACGCCTGCCGCGTGGACGGGTCCGGCGTGAAGCGGTAGCGGTCGAGCGCCGCCAGCCCCAGACCCTGCCGAGCTGCCCGGGCAACCACCTCTTGAGCATCACCTTGTACGTCGAGCAGCACGTGCAGCCCGGCCGAGATTCCCGCGACGTTCACCTCGGGCGCGCGAACGGCCAGCAACTCGACCAGGCGGTCCCGCCGGCGCCGATAGTGCAGGCGGCTCCGGCGTACGTGCCGGTCATAGTGGCCGGAGGCAACGAACTCGGCGAGTACCAACTGCTCCAGCGTCGCCGTCTGCAGGTCGGCCGTTCGCTTCGCGGCCAGCACGGGCTCCATCAGCCGTTGCGGCACTACCATCCACGCGAGTCGCAACCCCGGTGCGAGGCTCTTGCTCGCAGTACCGGTGTAGGCCACCCGCTCAGGATCCAAGGCCTGCAAGGCGCCAACCGGCTGCCGGTCATACCGGAACTCACCGTCATAGTCGTCCTCGAGCAGCACCGCACCGGTCTCCCGGGCCCACTCCACCGCCGCGCTCCGCCGATCCGGAGCCAGCGGAACTCCAGTCGGCATCTGGTGAGCCGGAGTGAGCAGCGCCGCCTCCCCCGTGAGCAGCTCAGCCCGTACTCCGTGCTCGTCGACCGGAACCGGAACCGGTTCGAGCCCGCGGGACCGGATCACATCCCAGTGCAGGTCATACCCGAACTCCTCTACCGCCATCGTCGTCGCACCCTGGCCGCGAAGGACCTCGCTCAGCAGGTTCAGCGCTTGCACATACCCCGAGCAGATCAGGATGCGTTCCGGATCAGCCCGTACGCCGCGCGCCCGGGCGAGGTAGTCGGCCAGGGCCTTGCGCAGCTCGATCCGCCCGCGCGGGTCGCCGTACCCGAAGGCGTCGTTGGGTGCCGCCAGCAACGCCTTGCGGGCGGCGGCGAGCCACTCGCTGCGTGGAAAGGTGGACAGGTCGGGCGAACCCGGTGTGAGGTCGTAGCGGTACTTCTTTGCTTCGGGCAACGGTTGAGGCGACACCGGCTCGGGTGCCTGCCGGCCGGCCACGACCGTGCCGGATCCCTGCCGGGCGGTCAGCCAGCCCTCCGCGACGAGCTGCCCGTAAGCGTCGGCCACGGTGTTGCGGGCGATCCCGAGATCCTTCGCGAGCGAACGCGACGAGGGCAACCGGGTCCCGGCCGGCAGCCGTCCGGTCCGGATCGACTCGTGCAACGCCTCGACCAGGTCCCCGCGCCCCCGGCTCGACGCGAGCTCCAGATGCAGGTCCGCGCCAGCTCCATCGGCAGAATTGGCCCGTGGATCTTCCATGGAAGTGGACCATACACCTGGGCCGATCTGGCCATAGCGTTGTCTGCATGAGCACAACGACACACCGCCGAGTCAAGATCGCCACCCTGGCCCCCGACTTCTACCAGGCCTTGATCGACCTGGACGCGCAGTCCGCCACCGGGCTGGACCCGCGCCTCGCCGACATCGTGCGGATCCGCGCCTCCCAGCTGAACGGCTGCGCGTACTGCGTGGACATGCACACGCTGGACGCCCGGCACGCCGGTGACTCCGAGCAGCGGATGAACCTGATCGCCACCTGGCGCGAGGCCCGTAAGTTCTACAGCGAGCAGGAGCAGGCCGCGCTGGAACTGACCGAGGCGATCACCCTGATCAGCGTCGACCACGTCCCCGACGAGGTGTACGCGATCGCCGCCGCGGCGTTCGACGACAAGGAACTGGCCCAGTTGATCGGCCTGATCATCACCATCAACGCCTGGAACCGGGTCGGCGTCTCCGGCCGCCTGGAACCCGGTCACTACAGCCCGAGCTGATGAGTCCCGAGCTGATGAGTGCTCAACCGACCCGCGCGGAGAGCTTCCGGGCCCTGCACCACGGAACCACTCCCCTGGTCCTGCCGAACGTCTGGGACCCGGTAAGCGCGCGGGTCGTCGCCGAGGCCGGCTACCCGGCGATCGCCACCAGCAGTGGTGCGGTCGCCCGGGTGATCGGCTACGACGACGGCCAACTGACTCCCCCGGCCGACATGTTCACCGCGATCCGCCGCATCGCCGACGCCGTCGATCTGCCCGTGACCGCCGACATGGAAGCCGGCTACGGCCTGCCTGCCAAGGAGTTCGTCGAGCGATTGCTGGAGACCGGCGCCGTCGGCTGCAACCTCGAGGACTCGGTTGACGGCGCGATGCTGGACCTGGAGCGGCAGGCCGACTACCTGTCAGAGGTCCGAGCGGCTGCCGGCGCGGACCTGGTCATCAACGCCCGGATCGACAACTTCCTGTACGGCGGGGCCGTCGAGGATGCCGTAACGAGAGGCCGGGCATATCGGCGAGCCGGAGCGGACTGCGTCTACCCGATCTTCGCGCCCACCGCCCTCCTGGCGACGCTCGCCGACGGCATCGGCGGTCCCCTCAACGCCCACGCCAGACCAAACGGCCCGACGCCCGCCGACCTCATCGCCCGCGGAGCGACCCGCATCTCCTACGGCACCAGCCTGCACACCTTCGTCACCAACGCATTGCGAGAACTGCTACCCGACCTGACTTGAGAGGCGAAACCGCCTCACCGGGCCTTCCTGCCAGCACGGGAGGCCCGGAGGTTGGCGGCGTTGCCGCAGACGCTGGAGTCGTGCCAGACGCGAGTCTGATTCGGCGACCCGTCGAAGAAACATGCTCCGCAGATCGGTGCAGCGCACGCCTTCAGCCGTGACAGCGAGCCGGCGGCCTGGGCGAGCAGCATCTCGACCGAGATCAAAGCGGCCGCACCCTCCCAGCCTTGCGCCACCGGTTGGTAGTCAACCTGCCCGTCAGCGCGCAGCGTCAGCCCGATGCTCGAGTCCAGCGGCTCATGCGGCCTTCTCCCAGCCGCGTCGACGTGGGCCGCGTTCGCCCGCAGCGACTGCCTCAGCTGTTCGCGCAACTTCCGCAGGGGCAGGAGATCTCGCTGCCGCAAGGAGAGTTCCGGGACCGGCCTGCCGGTAGCGGCAGACCAAGCTGCCAAGGCCTCGCCGAACCAGAAGTCCGCTGTCGGCAGATCCATCAGGTAATCCGAGCCGAGATAGCCCTGGTTCACACTCAATGACGTATTCACCAGGTCCTGGGCCAGTCTGAGCCCGCCCGGCGCCGGCTCAAGTCCGAACCGCCCGACCCAGGACCCCTTGCTCGCCACCATTCCGCCCCCTCCGCCCCCGCTCTTCCTTGCCCCCGCTCCTCCTCGACCCACCGCTCCTCCTCGACCCACCACTCCTCCTCGACCCCGCGCTCTCCCTTGCCCCCCGCTCTTCCTTGAGCCCCGGCCGTCAGCTCGAGCTCTTGGCGCCACTTGGCCGCGACATCGCCAAACGCTCTGGTTCTGTCATCTCCGTCCCCCTCAGCTCGGGGACGATTCTCCGTCCGTCCCCCTTCAGAACCGGGACGATCGAGTTGATCTGGTGGCACCCGAGCCACCCATCGATGACATAGGCAGACGCCATCTGGTTATGTCAGCTGTACATGAGGTGTGGATGGATCAGGCTGTGACACCACCACGCGTGAGTCCGCGCTCGCCGGGTCCGGGAGTCGCGACCGCATGACATAAGCAAACGCCAACTGGTTATGTCACCCGTTCATAAGGTGTGGAGGGTCAGGCGAGCGACACGACCAAGCGTGAGTCAGCGCCCTTGCCGAACTCGGGGTCGCCGCCACGGATGAGGACCGAGTGCTCGACCGCCATCGCCTCATACAGCCGGAACAGCCCCGGCGCGACCAACTCCGTCGACTCGAAGTGTTTCGCCGCCGGCAGGCGACCGTTGTAGAGCGCCACAACCGATTCCAACTCCTCGTCGGGCACTTGCCGAGCCGTCGCGGACATATAGATGGCCTCGGCAGTCCCGACAACCACACGCGAGTCAAAGATCGCGATGCTGACCTCTGCCCGTCCAGCGATGTTCTTCGAGTGCCGCGTCTCCGGCGAGGAGACCCAATAGAACGCGGTGTACTCATGCGGCGTGAAATACACCGGGCTCACCCAAGGCACACCGCTGGCGTCGGCCGTACCGAGCGCCATGTAGAGGTTGTCGTCGATCAGCTTCCGCGCCAACGCGACATGGTCGGTCATCGGTGTCTCCCCTCGTCGAGGCTCAAGACACTAGCCGAGACCGCACAACCGCAACGTTTCGGTTCGACAGGTCGCCCAGGACGAGCAAGTCGGTGCCACAGCGGCCCGAGATGGGTTATCACCCTGCCCAATCTGCCGGGCTAGAGGCGGTTGGCGTGGCGGATGACCTCGACTACGTCGGCCATCATGCCGGTGAGGTCGTAGTCCTTGGGGGTGTAGACGGCCGCGACACCCGCGGACAGCAGCGAGCGGGCGTCGCCCTCGGGGACGATGCCGCCGACGACGACCGGGACGTCCTCGAGGCCGGCTTCGCGGAGGCCGGCGACGACCTGCGGTACCAGTTCCATGTGTGAGCCGGACAGAATCGACAAGCCGACGCAGTGCACGTCCTCTGCGACGGCCGCCGCGACGATCTGCTCGGGCGTCAACCGGATGCCCTGGTAGATCACTTCGAACCCGACATCACGAGCCCGTACTGCGACCTGTTCGGCGCCGTTCGAGTGTCCGTCCAGACCAGGCTTGCCGACCAGCAACCGCAACCGCCCGCCCAGCTCCTCCGAGGTCGACGCCACCTTGGCACGAACCGCGGCGATCGCCTCGCCACCGCCCGAGATCCCGACCGAGCCCGAAACCCCGGTGGGTGCGCGGTATTCGCCGAACACCTCCCGCAGTACTCCGGCCCACTCCCCTGTCGTCGCGCCGGCGCGAACGCAGGTGAGGGTCGCCTGCATCAGGTTGTCCGTGCCCTTCGCCGCCTCGCGCAGCTTCGCCAGCGCGTCCTCGACCGCCTCGTTGTCGCGCTGCTCGCGCCATTTGACCAGAGACTCGAGGGCCGCGGCCTCGGCGGCGGGGTCGACCGTCTGGATCGCGGTGTCGAGATCCGCGGTCAGCGGCGACGGCTCGGTGTTCTCGAACTTGTTCACGCCGACGACGATCTGCTCGCCCGATTCGATCCGCTGCCGCCGCTCGGCGTGCGAAGCGACCAGCGCCTGCTTCAGATAGCCGCTCTCGACCGCGGCGACCGCACCACCCATCGCCTGGACCCGGTCGATCTCTTCCCGTGCGCCGGCGACGAGCTCGTCCACCTTCGCCTCGATGACGTGCGACCCCTCGAAGATGTCGTCGTACTCGAGCAGGTCCGACTCATAAGCGAGCACCTGCTGCATACGCAACGACCACTGCTGGTCCCACGGACGCGGCAGTCCGAGCGCTTCGTTCCACGCGGGCAGCTGAACAGCCCGGGCCCGCGCGTTCTTGGACAGCGTGACGCCGAGCATCTCCAGCACGATTCGCTGCACATTGTTCTCGGGTTGCGCCTCGGTCAGGCCGAGCGAGTTCACCTGTACTCCGTAGCGCAGGCGGCGAGCCTTGGCGTCCGTCACGCCGTACCGGTTGACACAGACGTCGTCCCACAGCCGCACGAACGCCCGCATCTTGCAGGTCTCCTCGATGAAGCGCACCCCGGCGTTAACAAAGAACGAGATCCGCTGCACCACGTCACTGAACCGCTCGGGCGGCACCTGACCCCCGTCGCGAACCCGGTCCAGTACTGCGATCGCCGTCGACAGCGCGAACGCCAACTCCTGCACGGGAGTCGCGCCGGCCTCCTGCAGGTGGTAGCTGCAGATGTTGATCGGGTTCCATTTCGGCACGTTGGAGACCGTGTAGGCGATCAGGTCGGTGCTAAGTCGCAGCGACGCGTCCGGCGGGAACGCATACGTGCCGCGGGACAGGTATTCCTTGACGATGTCGTTCTGCGTCGTCCCCGTGAGCTCGTCCGGGAGCGCGCCCTGCTCCTGCGCCGCGACCTGGTAGAGCGCGAGGAGCCACATCGCGGTGGCGTTGATCGTCATCGACGTGTTCATCTGGGCGAGCGGGATCTGCTCGAACAGAGCGCGCACGTCCCCGAGGTGAGCCACCGGCACCCCGACCTTGCCGACCTCCCCCTTCGCCAGCGGGTGGTCCGCGTCGTACCCGGTCTGGGTGGGCAGGTCGAAGGCGACCGACAGCCCGGTCTGCCCCTTGGCCAGGTTGCGCCGGAACAGCGCGTTGGACTCCGCCGCCGACGAGTGGCCGGCGTACGTCCGCATCACCCAGGGGCGATCCTTCTCGGTCGTCATGTACCCGAGAGTAAGACTGTGTGTGCTTGTGAGTCCGCCCCTCGTGACGGGTGTCACCAGCGGTCTACGTCACGTTCGGAGCCCGGGTCAGGCCGAGATCGGGAGTGGGGTGCGCTCCACGTGGAGGATGCGGTGCAGGCGGGTGACCGCGAGGATTCGGACCACCGAGGGCACCGGATGGCGCAGTACGAGTTGTCGGCCGAGTAGTTGGGTGCGCCGGTGGGTCGCGACCAGTAGGCCGAGGCCGGTCGCGTCCAGCGCATCGACCGCCTCGAGATCGACGATCACGTCGCCCTCGGAGGAGTCGATCAGTTGGTTGAGAGTCTGGCGGACGTCGCCGACCGAACGGACGTCCAGCAGCCCGGCGAGGCGGACCACGTTCTCCTTGTGCCTGATTGCGTTATGGGTCGGTGAGTGCATCCGTGCCCCTCCGCTCTTCCAGCGACCCCCGAAGTACGGCCGCACTGCAGCGTGTGTTGGTAAAGACTCCCTGAGAGGTGTCAGGTTGCCAAGACCTCGAGATCTTCCATTTCGCGAGAGAATGGTGTTCGTGTTCGCGGACGAGTACTTCCTCTTCCCGATCGTCGCACTGGCTTTCGTCGGCGGCATGGTTTTGTTGTGTCGCTGGGCGTTCTCCAGGCCGCGCGGTGGGTCGCTGGTGCGCCGAACTGATCACGCGCCCGCCGATCGCGACACTTTCGGACTACTCGTCGATGTGAAGACGGCGAGCACCTACAACGAGGCACGCGTGAGCGTCTCGATGCTGAAGGATCTCGGCATCCGGGCGACCGCGGCGCGGACCAACGACGGCTGGTCCGTCTACGTCTGGCCCGCCGACGAGGCCTCCGCCCGCGGCTTCCTGGACGCTTCCTGACCCCATCTGTCCTCCGGAGCCGGGCTAGGCGGGACAATGGCACGGATGACGCTTACTGAGAAGCTGCCGGGTTCTACTGATGCTGATGCCCTGTATGACGCCTTTGCCACCTGGGTGGGCGAGCAGGGCATCTCGCTGTACCCGGCGCAGGAGGAAGCGCTGATCGAGGTGATGACGGGCTCGAACGTGATTCTGTCGACGCCGACCGGGTCGGGGAAGAGCCTGGTGGCGACCGGTTCGCACTTCGCGGCGCTGGCGAACGGGAAGCGGACCTTCTACACCGCCCCGATCAAGGCGCTGGTGTCGGAGAAGTTCTTCGCGCTGTGCGACATCTTCGGCGCGGACAAGGTCGGCATGCTCACCGGCGACGCGTCCGTGAACGCCGCAGCGCCGATCATCTGCTGCACGGCCGAGGTGCTCGCGAACATCGCGCTCCGCGAAGGCGACGCCGCCGATGTCGGTCAGGTGGTGATGGACGAGTTCCACTTCTACTCCGAGCCGGATCGCGGCTGGGCCTGGCAGGTTCCGCTACTGGAGATACCGAAGGCGCAGTTCATCCTGATGTCGGCAACCCTCGGCGATGTCGAACGCTTCAAGATCGACCTGAACCGCCGGACCGGCCGGCCGACGGCGATCGTGTCATCCGCCGAGCGGCCGGTGCCGCTGATCTACAAGTACGTCACGACCGCGCTGCACGAGACCCTCGAAGAGCTGCTCACCACCCACCAGTCCCCTGTCTACGTCGTCCACTTCACCCAGGCCGCGGCCCTGGAGCGCGCGCAGGCGCTGACGAGCATCAACGTCTGCACGAAGGAGGAGAAGGAGAAGATCAACGAGCTGATCGGGCACTTCCGCTTCAGCCCGGGCTTCGGGAAAACCCTGCAGCGACTGGTGAAGCACGGCATCGGGGTGCACCACGCGGGCATGCTGCCGAAGTACCGCCGCCTGGTCGAGCAGCTCGCCCAGGCCGGTCTGCTCAAGGTCATCTGCGGCACGGATACCCTCGGCGTCGGCATCAACGTCCCGATCCGCACGGTCGTCCTCACCGCCCTCAGCAAGTACGACGGACGCCGGCAGCGCATCCTCAAGGCGCGCGAGTTCCACCAGATCGCGGGACGCGCCGGCCGGGCCGGATACGACACGTCCGGCACCGTGGTCGTGCAGGCGCCGGATCACGTGGTGGAGAACGTCAAGGCGCTCGCCAAGGCCGGCGACGACGTGAAGAAGCAGCGCAAGGTGCAGCGGAAGAAGCCGCCGGAGGGATTCGTCACCTGGGGCGAGGACACCTTCGACCGGCTGGTCGCGGCCGAACCGGAGGCGCTGCAGTCGCGGATGCGGGTCAGCCACGCGATGCTGCTGAACGTGATCGCCCGCGACGGCGACGCGTTCGCGAGCATGCGGCATCTGTTGCAGGACAACCACGAGGACTCGAAGGCGCAGCTCCGGCTGATCCGCCGGGCGATCCAGATCTACCGGACGCTGCTCACCGCTGGCGTTGTCGAGCGGTTGGATGAGCCGGACGAGAACGGCAGGTCCCTGCGGCTCACGGTCGATCTGCAGAAGGACTTCAGCCTGAACCAGCCGCTGTCCACCTTCGCTCTCGCCGCCCTGGATCTCCTCGACCCCGAAGACCCAGCGTACGCGCTCGACGTGGTGTCGGTGGTCGAGGCGACGCTGGAGGACCCGCGCGCGGTGCTGCTCTCGCAACTGCACCACGCGAAGGGCGAAGCGGTGAACGCGATGAAGTCCGAGGGCATCGAGTACGACGAGCGGATGGAACTGCTCGAGGACGTCACCTGGCCGAAGCCGCTCAACGAGTTGCTAGAGGCAACTTTCGAGATGTACCGGCAGACGCATCCGTGGATCGCGGACACCGGGTTGTCGCCGAAGTCGGTGGTCCGGGACATCTTCGAGCGGGCGATGACGTTCGGCGAGTTCATCGGGTTCTACGGACTCGCGCGCTCCGAGGGCGTCGTACTGCGCTATCTGAGCGACGCGTACAAGGCACTCCGGCAGACCGTGCCACCGCACAAGCACACCGAGGAGCTCACCGACCTGATCGAGTGGCTCGGCGAGGTGGTCCGCCAGACCGACTCCAGCCTGCTCGACGAGTGGGAGGAGTTGACGAACCCCACCACCGAGGAGGTCGTCGCGGCCGTCCCGGTCGGACCGCGCCGGATCACCTTGAACAGCAGGGCTTTCCGGGTGCTCGTCCGCAACGCGATGTTCCGCCGGGTGGAGTTGGTGTCACTGCACCGCTGGGCCGAGCTGGGTCAGCTGGACACGGAGTCCGGCTGGGACGCGGGCCGCTGGGCAGAAGCCGGTACTGCGTACTACGCCGAGCACTCCACGCTGAACACCGGCCCCGCCGCGCGCGGTCCCGCACTGTTCATCGTGGAGGAGCACCCGGGCTACTGGGAGGTGCAGCAAATCATCGACGACCCCGAGGGCAACCACGACTGGCGAATCACCGCGACTGTCGACCTGGACGCCTCCGACGAAGCCGGTGACCTCGTGCTGGAACTGGTCGCCTTCAAACCGCTCTAAGCCTTGGCAGGCCAGTCCACGTCGACCTCGGTGGGCTGGTCATAGTCGACGCCCGGCACGTCGAAGCCGTAGAGGCGGCGGACCTCGGAGTAGAACCACGCGGCGTCGGCGACCTCACCGATGTTGTCCTCGGTCGCGGCTTCCCACTTCTCCCGTACTGCGGCCTGCACGCTCGGGTCCAGCTCCCACCGGTCGAGGCGCAGGCGACCCTCCTCGTCCAGGACCGGCTCGACCTCGCCGGTGAGCTGATCCCACAACGCGATCGACTGCTGGATCGGCGTCTGCATCTTCTCGCCGAGCACCTTGTGCAGCAGGCTCACATACAGCCCGATGCCGGGGATCGCCGATGACGCCTGGGTGACGGCCGCTCCGTTCACCGACGTCCTTGCCTGGATTCCCTTGGCGCTGAGGGTGCGGGCCGTCTCCTCGAGATGAGCCTTGGCCGCACCGATCGAGCCCTGCCGGTAGATCGGCCCGGTCAACTCGGACCCGATGTACGTCAGAGCGACAGTGCTGAACCCGTCCTTGAGCAGCTTCCGCTCCTCCAGGGCATCCACCCAGCGGACCCAGTCCTCGCCGCCCATCACCTGCACGGTCTCGGCCACCTCGGCATCGGTGGCCACCTCGATCTCGACCTCCTGCAGCAGCGGGTTGCCGTCCTCGAAGGCGATGCTCTTGGTCCGGTGTGGCCGGCCGATCGCCTTGATGGCCGACTGGTACGTCGTGTCGGTGCGCGGGTCGACCCGTCGCGGCGCGGCGACGCTGTAGATCAGGTAGTCCACTCCCCCGAAGCGTTCCGCGATCAGATCGAGCACGTCCGCCTTCGTCGTGTCAGCGAAGGCGTCCGCATTGACGAAGTGGAACTCGCTGCCACGCTCTGCCGCATAAGCCGCGGTGGCTGCCGTGCGATACCACCCGGCCGTGGCGGTCCGGCGTACGGTCGGGGCCTTCTCGAAGGACACCCCGACGCCGTCGATCCCGTAACGAGCCAGGCCTGCGAGGGTCGCCGAAAGCCCATAGCCGGAGCTCGAACCGACCACCAGGGCGACCGGGCGCGACTCCAAAGTACGGGCCTCAGTACGGGCCTCGACCTGGTCGGTCAGGTCCTGGACCAGCTGGGCGCACCCGGCTGGATGCGAGTCCAGAAAGAGGAAACCACGGCCGACGGGCTTGATCAGGCGGTCAGTCATGGGCTCGACCCTAGCCTGATCAGTTCCAGTAAAGCTCGGCGTCGTCGGGCTCGAGCGTGACATCAGCCCCTAGGCGGCGGAGGTTGCCCGCGAAGTCGGTGTAGCCGCGGTGGACGTGGTGCGCGGCCGAGACGAGCGTCTCTCCCTCCGCAGCCAGGCCGGCGATCACCAGCGCGGCTCCGGCGCGGATGTCGCTGGCGACCACCGGCGCACCTGACAACCGTGGTACACCCCGTACTACGGCGTGGTGGCCGTCGGTCTGGATGTGCGCGCCTAGACGGGTCAGCTCCTGGGCGAAGGTGAACCGGCCCTCGAAGAGGTTCTCCGTCACCATCGCTGCGCCGTCGCTGACCGCGTTCAAGGCGATCACGAACGCCTGTAGATCGGTCGCGAAGCCCGGGTAGGGCAGCGTCACCACGTCCACCGGCTTCGGCCGGTCGTTCATGACCACCCGGAAGCCGGACTCGAGCACGCTGATCTCGGCTCCGGCCTTGTGCAGCTTGTCGAGCGGCAGTTCGAGGTGCTGGGCGAGACCGTTGGAGATCGTCACGTCGCCCTTGGTGATCGCGGCGGCGAACGCCCAACTCCCGGCCACGATCCGGTCCGGCACCACGACGTGGTCGACCGGTTTGAGCAGGCCGTCCACCCCGGTCACCTCGATCCGCGGCGAACCGGCGCCGTCGATCTGCGCGCCCATCTCGACCAGCATCTTGGCGATATCCTGGATCTCGGGCTCACGGGCCGCGTTCTCGATCACCGTGGTGCCCTTGGCCAGCACCGCCGCCATCATGATCGTCTCGGTCGCGCCGACGCTCGGGAAGTCCAGCCAGACCTCGGCGCCGTGCAGGCCCTGCGGTGCCTCGGCGATGACGAAACCGTGTTCGATGTGAACCTTCGCCCCCATCGCCTCCAGCCCCGCGACGTGCATGTTCAGCCCGCGGGAGCCGATGTTGTCGCCACCCGGCAGCGCCACCTCGGCCTGACCGCACCGGCCGAGCAGGGGTCCGAGCACCGAGATCGAAGCTCTCAGCTTGCGGACGAGCTCGTAGTCACACTGGTGCCCGATCTCGGCCGGCACCGCGATCGTCGCAGTACAGGCGTCCGCATCGACCTTGACCGAACAACCCAGGGTGTCCAGCAGTTGGGCCATGAAGGTGACGTCCAGAATGCTCGGCACCTGCCGCAGCGTCGTCGTTCCCTCGGCCAGCAAAGCCGCCGCCATCAGCTTCAGCACGCTGTTCTTCGCGCCTGCCACCTCGACAGCGCCTTCGAGCCGTGCCTCACCTGCGATCCGAAACCGTTCCACCCGCCGACTGTATCTGCTGCGCGTCTCGGGCCTGCGTAGAGTGCCTTGACATGGCTGTGAACTTGACGCGGATCTACACCCGGACCGGCGACGCCGGCGAGACCCGCCTGGGCGACATGAGCAAGACCACGAAGACCGATCCGCGGCTGGCGGCGTACGGCGAGGTCGACGAGGCGAACTCCTCGATCGGCGTCGCGATCGCAGCGGGTTACCTGAACAGTGCACTCGTGCTGCTGCTCACGCGGATCCAGAACGACCTGTTCGACGTGGGCGCCGATCTGTGTAACCCGATCACCCAGAGCCCGGAGTACCCGCCGCTGCGCATCACCCAGGAATACATCGACCGGCTGGAATCCTGGTGCGACGAATACAACAACCGGCTCACCAAACTCCGCTCGTTCATCCTCCCGGGCGGTACGCCGGGCGCTGCGTACCTGAACGTTGCACGCACAGTCACCAGGCGGGCCGAACGAGCCGGCTGGGCAGCTGTCGAGGCCCACGGTCCGACCGTCAACCTGCTCGCGCTGACCTACCTCAACCGCCTGTCCGATCTCCTCTTCATCCTCGGCCGGGTAGCCAACCTCTCCTCCGGTGGCGACGTCCTCTGGGTCCCCGGCGGCGACCGCGAGGATCAAGGCTGAACCGACCAGCTCAGCCCGCGATCCACCGAGCGCCGGGCTTCGTAACGGGCCCCGCATCAACTGAGCGTGACAGATTTGCGTCGGAGCGTATTCGAACATAGTATCGATTTATGAGCAGACGCCCCGATCAGCCGACGGACGGGCAGCTGCGCCCGGTGCCGCAGCTGAGCGCGCGTCCACAGCTGAAAAGCTTGTCGCGGCACGACGTGGAGAACGACCCCCACCGCGGATCCTTGCTCTATGAGGCGGTGGTGTTCCAAGACACCTCTGAGCTGAGCGATCACGGCTGGCTCGACCGGCTCGAGGCGATCGTCCGGCTCAGAGCTCGCCTCGCCGCTCTCGAAGCCGAGACCGTCGCCGGGTTCGACGACGCCCTGCATGGTGTTTCGGCGGATCTGGGACACCGGCACCCGGAGCCGGGTGACCGGGACGCGACCGCGGGCGAGCGTCGCTGGATCGCCGGTGACCTGCGGTCGGTCGCCGACGAGGTTGCCCTGATACTCACCCTGCGCCGGGGACACGCGACAACTCGGATCCACACCTCCTGCGAGCTGGTGCACAACTTTCCCGCCACCCTGCACGCGTTGACCGAAGGCGAGCTGACCGAGCGGGCCGCGTTCACGATCGTGTCCGAACTGTCGGTGCTGGACGACATCGATGACATCCGTGCCGCCGAAGCCGCCATCCTGGATTGGGCCCGTACCCATCCGCTGGTGGACATCAAGAAGGCCTGCCGTCGCGAGGCCGCCCGCCGATCCCCGGCCGCGACCGACAAAGCCCACCAGCGCGCCCGGGACGGACGTTCGGTGCGGATGTACGCCGACGATCTGGGTGGCGCTGACCTGATCCACAGCCAGGACGCCGTCGACGCCGCCGCTGTGATGACCAGCCTGTCCCGCGCCGCCGCCCATCGCCGCCGCCACGGCGACACCCGCACCATGGACCAGCTCCGCGCCGACATCGCCCTGGCCCGTCTCCTCCCCCGCACCAAGCAAGCCGGCGCCGACCCGGTCGACATCCCTGAGGCTGCCAACGACCCGTACGGCGCCCCTGGCCGCGACGCCGATCACGGCGATCACGGGATGCATCAGCAGGACGGTCAGGAGCACGACGTTCAGGAGCATGGCGAGGGCTCCAGCGATCGTGATTCCGACGCGATGGACGGGGCGGCGGCGGTCGGGGCCGAGGCGACGGTTGTCATCCACGCGACTGGGGCTGAGGTGCGTGCCCTGATCAACGGGGAGGAAGGGACCGGCGGGGAAGCTGACCACCACGGGCCGATCCCACAGAGCTCGCTGCGCAAGCATCTCCTCAGAGCCCTCGCGCAAACCCTCCTGCCGAACCTGCCCACCACCCCCAGCAGCTCACGCCCAGGCGCAGCGGTTCACCGCGCCCGCACCACGACCGGCAAGAGCGGCGAGCTACGCGCGAGCAGCGAAAGCAGCGAGGTAGGCGGGACGTGCGGTGGTTCACGGATCGAGCTCCGGGTCACCGACCAACCACCCACCAGCGATCCCAACAGCTACACACCGTCAGCCGCAATGGACAGGTATGTCCGGCTGCGAGATCGGACCTGCCAGTTCCCGGGCTGCAACCGGCCCGCGGAATTCACCGACCTCGACCACCGAGTCGCGTTCGCCGCCGGCGGGCGAACCACCGCGGCCAACCTGTGGTGCCTCTGCCGGCACCACCACCGCCTCAAGCACGAAGGCGGCTGGCTGCTCCACCCGAACCGCGACGGCACCTACACCTGGACCAGCCCCACCGGTCGTCGCTACCGCAACAACGCCACCGATCCCTAGCCAAGCCGGCCTCGCTCAGGGGCGGGTACGGGTGCGGTATTGGGTGGGAGTAGAGCCGACCAGGCTGCGGAACCGGCGGGCGAAGTACGTCGGGTCGTCCCAGCCGACCGCTGCGCCGACGCGGGCGGCCGGTAGGTCTGAGTGGGCCAGCAGGGTCGCGGCACGCTCCGCACGCAGCCGGGCCAGGAATCCCAACGGGCTCAGTCCGGTGTGCCGCCGGAAGAGCCTGCTGAGGTAGGCCGGATCCAGGTTGACTGCCTCGGCTAAGTCATCCAGCCGCCACGCCTCGGCCGGCGTCGCATCCAACCGCGCGACCGTTGCCGCCACCGCAGGATGAACCACCTGCCCAGCTGATGCCGGCTTGTCCACGCGTCCATCGGCCAAGATCCCCAGCACCGTCACCAGCCTGCCCAGGACGCGCCCTGGCTTCCCGGCCGCGGGTCTGTTGTCGAGGTCGTGCGTCAGTTGAGTGATCTCCCCGATCGCCTCGTCGGCGGCTTCCGGTTCGACCTGCATCGTGCCCACCCCATGAGGTCCACGGGCGACCGGTGCGGTCCACAGCAACTCGCGCAGCAGCGGGATCTGCTGGAGCGCGGACAACTCGGTTCGCAAGCTCTGTGCCGACACGCAGCAGTTGGCGACGACGAGATCAGAACACTGGCGAAACGCATGCCAGGCGCCGGGCCGAAGAACGACCACGTCGCCCCGCCCCACCGGGCGGTCACCCTGACTGGTGGTGTGCCGACCGGCTCCCGTTCCAACCACGGCGATCTCGAGAAAGTCGTGCGCATGCGGCTCGACGCCCGCATCCAGCCGGTGTACTCCGCCCCAGACCGGACCGCCGAGGAACAACTGCGACTCGTGCAAGGTCGTCCGCATGTCCGAATCGTACGACCACTCGCCAGGATCAGCCTGGCCAGCTGCTCGGCCGGGGAACGAACCTGGAGAGGTCAGTCACACAGCTCACAGGAGACCGATCACCATGAAAACGTCCACCCAGCAAGAAATCACCGATGCCGCAGCGACGCCCAGCGCGCAGTACTGGTCCGATCTCGGAGCCGACGGCCGCGTGCCAGAGCAGCTGGTCGAGTCCTACCGGCAGAACGGGTTCGTCCGAGTTCGCGGGATTCTCACTCCGCAGGAAGCGACGCGGTTCAGCGACCGGGCGGCCGGCTATCTGGAAGAACACCGGGCCGAGCGCCTCCAGCAGGACAAGATCTTCAGCCAACTGGTGAACGTCTGGCAGCACGACGAAACGCTGCGAGAACTCACCTTGCACCCACGCATCGGACGGATCGCCGAGCAGCTGGCCGGATTCGACCTGCGCCTGTGGCACGACCAGATGCTGGTCAAGGAGCCGAGGAGCAACGCGGCCACCCACTTCCACCAGGACCGCCCCTACTGGCCGCACGCGAACGACCAGCTCCCCCTGTCAGCCTGGATCGCGCTCGTTGACGTACCACCGGAGCGCGGCTGCATGACCTTCCTGCCCGGCACCCACGCCCGCACCGACCTGCAACCCCAGAACCTCAGCGAGGAAGAGGACCTCTTCACCAAGGCGCCCGACCTCCGCTGGACCCACCGCGTCACCGTCCCCCTCCGCGCCGGCGACTGCACCTTCCACAGCGGCTACACCGCTCACATGGCCCTCCCCAACACCACAGACCAAGCCCGCCTCGCCCACGTCAACATCTACATGGACCGACACACCACCTACTCCGGGCGGCCCCACATCGTCACCGACCCGCTCCAACTAACAGCCGGAGACAACCTCGCCGGGGACACCTTTCCCCGCCCATGGGCAAGCTGAACAGACTGGGTTCAGCCCAGGTGCCAGTTCAGAGGCATGGTGAGGACGCCGGTGGGTGGGAGGCCCAGGGCGGTGTAGATGGAGGTGGCCAGGCCGTCGGGGGTCCAAAGTTTCGCGGTGGCCGCGAGGTCCTCGGTGGATTGCGGCGGCCTCAGGCGGGCCAGGAGGGAGCGATGCGGAGCTATTGCGATGGCGATGTGGTCCCGGTCCAGACCCGCGCGGCGACAGGCGACCTGGAGGGCGTGTTCGAAGCCGCCCAGCTCGTCGACCAGGTGGTGAGCGTGGGCGTCCGCGCCGGTCCAGACCCGGCCGCGGGCAAGGCGTTCCAGCTCCGCCTCGGGCATTCCGCGATCCTGGGCCGCCTTCGCCACGAAGTCCGCGTAGATGCGGTCGAGGGTCTCTTCCAGCCGCGCCCACTGCTCCGGCGAGAACTCCTCCTGGGCCGAGTACATCCGCGCGTTCTGCCCTTGCGAGACAGCCTGCTGCGAGATGCCGATGCGGCCGAGCGCATCCCTGACGACGGGCTTACCGGAGAGCACGCCGATAGATCCGGTGATCGTCCCTGGTTGAGCTACAACCACATCAGCGGGCATCGCCACGAAGTAGCCGCCCGAGGCCGCCACACTCCCCATGGACGCGATCACCGGTCGTCCGCTGGCTCGCAGCCGCAGCACCTCGTGGCGGATGGCGTCCGACGCGACATACGAACCACCAGGGCTGTCGACCCGCAGTACGACGGCTTTGACCTTCTCGTCGTCGGCGACAGCGCGCAGAGCGGCGCCGATGGTGTCCGAGCCTGAGCGCGGTCCCCCTAGCGGTCCACCGCCGGAGTTCCGGCCGACCATGATGCCGCCGCTGATCCGGATCACCGCTACGACAGGCTTCTGGGGCCACGGCAGGCGGTCTCGGACCTCCCGCACCGTCCGAGGACCCCGGCGTACATAGCGCTCGGCAAGCAAGGCTGTGGTCTCCCCGAGGCTCTTGCGCAGGGCGTCGTACACGTCTGATCTGTAGCCGAGCTGATCGACCAGCCCAGCTTCGCGACCGGCCTCGGACGACAGCGGCGCGCTGTCGATGCGCTCCCGCACCTTGGCCGGATCGAGCCGCCTGCGTACTGCGATGCCCTCGACGATCTGCTCGTACGCCGACTCGGCCAGGCGTGTTGCCATCTCTCGCGCCGGCGGGGTCATCTCTTTCTCGGTGAAGGTGTCCACCGCGGTCTTGTACTCCCGGCGCTTCCCGAACTGGGGAATCACGCCGACCTTGTCCAGGGCCCCACGGACGAAGGTGGCCTGGACGGAGACCCCGGTGACGCCGAGTTCCCCCGACGGCTGGACCCAGATCTCGTCGAACGCGGTGGCCAGGTAGTACGGCACGGTCCCGGCGCCGACCTCCCCGAACGACTCGGTCCAGGCGACGGCGGGCTTCCCCGACGCCCGGAAGTCGGCAACCGCCTCGCGGAGATCCTGTACCTGAGCCAACGACATCGCGGGCCCACCCAGATGCGCCACCAGCCCCACCACCGCGTCATCCTTCAACCCCTTGCGCAGGGAGGACACGAGTTCACGGAGCGTAGGCAGATGTCTGGCCCTGAACGCGGCCAACGGCGATGCGGGCGGCGTCTCCAGCACACCCCGGGTCAGATCCAACTCCAGCAGAATGCCCGTCATACACCGACCTTAGTCAGGACGAGCAAAACCTACAGATAGGTCTGGGTGCTGGGTGGGGCGGATTCCATCCAGGCGAGGACGCCGGTGAGGGCTTCTTCGGTCATCGCGAAGTGGACGGTTCGGTCACGGAGGTCGGCGTCCACGATCACGTGGCCGGCGTAGGTGACCAGGGGCTCGTTACCCATCGGGCGGCGGGTGGTGACCCCGTCAAGCTGGCGGCGGTTCACCGTCAGCTTCGGCCACCAGGCCAAGCTGAAAACGCGAAACCACTGGAGGTCGTCCCCGACGTACCGGGCCAGGCCCAGCGCCCAGCCGCGCCCGTGGTCCTTCTGGGCCAGTTGCAGGCTGCAATCAAACGTTCCGCCGTCCCTGGACAACCAGCGACGGCGGAACGCGAAAGCAGCAATCAGCAGCACGGCGGCAAGCAGACAGACCCCGACCACATCGAGGACTGTCCTCATATTTTGCCGACCTCATTCCTGATGCCGACGACTGAGCGGCACCTTCCCCGAACCGTACTGACTGTGACGATCTTCAATTATTACAGGTGGGTTCAGGTCGCCTTCTCGGCGGCCCTCACTCGTGCCTCGGCGACCCGGACGTGCTCCTCGTGCTCACCTTCGGCGTCGATCCCGGCGGCCTGGGCGCGCTCGAGATCGCGCTTGGCCTCCTCCAGGTCGATGTCGTGGCCCATCTCGGCGTTCTCGGCCAGGATCGAGACCCGGTCGTTCGCCACCGAGATGAAGCCTTCCGGCGCGGCCGCGACGAAGTACTCGTCGTCGGTGGTCCGCACCTGGACGGTGCCACCCTGCAGGAGGCCCAACAGCGGCGCGTGGCCGGGCAGGATGCCGACGTCGCCGTCGGTGGTGCGGGCGATCACGATCTTCGCCTGCCCCTGCCAGACCGTCCGCTCGGCCGCCACGAGGGCGACCTCGAGGTGCTTCGCGGATTCAGTATCTGAGATGGCCATCAGTTCACTGTTCTTTCTGCAGCTCAGCCCACTTGCGCTCGACATCCTCGAGGCTGCCGGTGTTGAAGAACGCCTGCTCGGCGATGTGGTCCGTCTCGCCCTCGGTGATCTTCTTGAAGGACTCGATGGTCTCCTTCAGCGGCACGGTAGAACCGGGGATGTTGGTGAACTTCTCCGCCATGTAGGTGTTCTGCGACAGGAACTGCTCGATCCGGCGCGCGCGGGCGACGACGATCTTGTCCTCCTCGGACAGCTCGTCGACACCGAGGATGGCGATGATGTCCTGCAGTTCCTTGTTCTTCTGCAGGATCTGCTTCACCCGGATGGCCACGTCGTAGTGCTCCTGGCCGATGTACTGCGGGTCGAGGATCCGCGACGTGGAGGCCAGCGGGTCGACGGCCGGGTACAGACCACGCGACGCGATGTCACGCGAGAGCTCGGTGGTCGCGTCCAGGTGGGCGAAGGTGGTCGCCGGCGCCGGGTCGGTGTAGTCGTCGGCGGGCACGTAGATCGCCTGCATCGAGGTGATCGAGTGACCCCGGGTCGACGTGATCCGCTCCTGCAGCACGCCCATCTCGTCGGCCAGGTTCGGCTGGTAACCGACCGCGGACGGCATCCGGCCGAGCAGCGTGGAGACCTCCGAACCGGCCTGGGTGAACCGGAAGATGTTGTCGATGAAGAGCAGCACGTCCTGCCCGGCGACGTCGCGGAAGTACTCCGCCATCGTCAACGCCGACAGGGCGACGCGAAGCCGGGTGCCCGGCGGCTCGTCCATCTGACCGAAGACCAGCGCGGTGTCCTTGAAGACGCCGGCCTCCTCCATCTCGTGGATCAGGTCGTTGCCCTCACGGGTGCGCTCACCGACCCCGGCGAACACCGAGGTGCCACCGAAGTTGTGGGCGATCCGGTAGATCATCTCCTGGATCATCACGGTCTTGCCGACGCCCGCACCGCCGAACAGGCCGATCTTGCCGCCCTGGACGTACGGGGTGAGCAGGTCCAGCACCTTGATGCCGGTCTCCAGCATCTGGGTCTTGGACTCGAGCTGGTCGAAGGCCGGAGCCTTGCGGTGGATCGGCCAGCGCTCGGTGATCTCGAACTCGGACTCGTCCTGGTTCAGGCACTTGCCGGTCACGGACCACACGCGGCCCTTGGTGACGTCGCCGACCGGGACGGAGATCGCCGCGCCCGTGTCGCGCACCTCGGTGCCGCGGACCAGTCCGTCGGTGGGCTTCATCGAGATCGCGCGGACGATGTTGTCACCGACGTGCAGCGCCACCTCGAGGGTGATCGTCTGGGTGGTGTCGCCCAGGGTGATGTCCACCTCGAGCGCGTTGTACATGTCGGGCATCGTGTCCGCAGCGAACTCGACGTCGACGACCGGGCCAATCACCCGGGCGACGCGACCAACGGAGCCCGTCGCTCCGCTGTTGTCGTTCTTCTCGGTAACCGTGGCAGTCATCTCTCTCACTCGCTCCCGGCGTTGGCATCGGCCAGCGCACCGGCGCCACCGACGATCTCGCTGATTTCTTGGGTAATTTGCGCCTGACGCGCCTGGTTGAACTCACGCGTCAGCGCCTCGATCAGGTCCTGCGCGTTGTCGGTCGCGGACTTCATCGCGCGCTGCCGGCTGGCCAGCTCGGAAGCCGCCGCCTGCAGCATGCAGTAATGGATCCGGCTGGCCACGTACTTCGGCAGCAGTCCGTCCAGCACCTCCTCGGCGGAGGGCTCGAACTCGTACAGCGGAAGTACGTCGTCCGGGTCCGGGGCTTCCTCGCCCTCGACGACCTCCAGCGGCAGCAACCGGATCACGTCCGGGCGCTGCGTCAGCATCGACACGAACCGGGTGAAGACGATGTGGATCTCGTCCACGCCGCCCTCCTCGGTCGGGGTCAGGAAGGCCTCGATCAGGGCGTCGGCGATCTCCTTGGCCCGCGCGAACGACGGGGCGTCGGAGTCACCGCTCCACGACTGCGCGATCTCACGCTGCCGGAAGGTGTAATAGGCGATCCCCTTGCGGCCGCTCAGGTACGGCACGACCTCCTTGTCGTCCTCGCGGAGCAGCTGGTTCAGCCGCTCGCCCTCGCGAATCACGGACGAGGAGTACGCACCGGCCTGGCCACGGTCCGAGGTGATCAGCAGCACCGCGGCGCGCTTCGGGTTCGGGTTGTCGGTGGTCAGCGGGTGGTCGACGTTCGAGAACGTCGCCACCGCCGACACGGCACGGGTGAGCTCACGCGCGTACGGACCGGCCGCCGCGGCGCGTTGCTGCGCCTTGACGATCCGGGACGCCGCGATGAGCTCCATCGCGCGGGTGAGCTTCTTGATCGTCGAGACCGAGGCCCGACGCTCGCGAAGCTCCCGCAGACTGGCTGGCATTGGTGATCAGCCCCGCTTCTGCCGGACGATCTGCTCCTGCTCGACGTCCTCTTCGTCCATCGCCGCAGTCTCTTCCTTGCCCGCCAGCAGCTGACCGTCGGAGGTCTGGAAGGTCGGCTTGAACTTCTCCAGCGCCTCCGTCACGGCGGCCGCCTCGTCGTCGCCGAACTGGCCGGACTCGCGGATCGCGGCCAGCACGTTGCTCTCGCGGCGCAGGTAGTCGAGGAACTCCCGCTCGAAGCGCAGTACGTCCGTCACCGGGACGTCGTCGAACTTACCCGTGGTACCGGCCCAGACCGAGACGATCTGCTCCTCGATCGGGTACGGCGAGTACTGCGGCTGGCGGAGCAGCTCCACCAGCCGCTGGCCGCGATCGAGCTGCCGGCGGGAGGTGGCGTCGAGGTCGGACGCGAACATCGCGAACGCCTCCATCGCGCGGAACTGGGCCAGGTCCAGCTTCAGCGAGCCGGAGACCTTCTTCATGCCCTTCACCTGCGCGGCACCACCGACGCGAGACACCGAGACCCCGACGTCGATGGCCGGCCGGATGTTGGCGTTGAACAGGTCCGACTGCAGGAAGATCTGCCCGTCGGTGATCGAGATGACGTTGGTCGGGATGAAGGCCGACACGTCGTTCGCCTTGGTCTCGATGATCGGCAGACCGGTCATCGAACCGCCGCCGAGCTCGTCGGACAGCTTCGCGCAGCGCTCGAGCAGACGGCTGTGCAGGTAGAAGACGTCACCCGGGTAGGCCTCACGGCCCGGCGGGCGGCGCAGCAGCAGCGACATCGAGCGGTACGCCTCGGCCTGCTTGGTCAGGTCGTCGAACACGATCAGGACGTGCTTGCCCTGGTACATCCAGTGCTGGCCGATGGCCGAACCGGTGTACGGCGCGACGTACTTGAAGCCTGCCGGGTCGGACGCCGGGGAGGCCACGATGGTGGTGTACTCCATCGCGCCGGCCTCTTCGAGCGCGCCGCGCACCGAGGCGATCGTCGAACCCTTCTGGCCGACCGCGACGTAGATGCAGCGGACCTGCTTGGTCGGGTCGCCGGAGTCCCAGTTGGCCTTCTGGTTGATGATCGTGTCGACCGCGATCGCCGTCTTGCCGGTCTTGCGGTCACCGATGATCAGCTGACGCTGGCCACGGCCGATCGGGATCATGCCGTCGATCGCCTTGATACCGGTCTGCAGTGGCTCGCGGACCTCCTGGCGGTCCATCACGCCGGCGGCCTGCAGCTCGAGTGCACGGGTGCCCTCGAGGTCGGTGATGTCGCCGAGACCGTCGATCGGCTTGCCCATCGGGTCGACCACGCGACCGAGGTAGCCGTCGCCGACGGCCACGGACAGAACCTGGCCGGTCCGGCGGACCTGCTGGCCCTCCTCGATGCCACTGAACTCACCGAGGACGACGACGCCGATGTCGCGGACGTCGAGGTTCAAGGCGATGCCCTGGGTGCCGTCCTCGAACTCGAGCAGCTCGTTCGTCATCGCCGAGGGCAGACCCTCGACGTGCGCGATGCCGTCACCTGCGTCGACAACGGTGCCGACCTCTTCGCGGGTCGCCGTCTCCGGTTCGTAGCTGGAGACGAAGCGATCCAGGGCATCCCGGATTTCCTCCGGCCTGATCGTGAGCTCCGCCATTATCTTCCGTCCCTGCTTCCTTGACCTAGCTGGCCTGGTGTGTTGGCTCTAGAGGCTTCGGTAACAACACTGGCCACTAGCACCGTAAAAGTTATGTCGTTGGGGTCAGCCCGCGATGCGCCGTTGCGCCTCTTCGAGCCGGGCCGCGATGGTTCCGTCGATCACTTCGTCACCGATGTCCACCCGGACACCGCCGACCACGTTCTCGTCGACGATCACGTTCAGCTGGATCTGTCGACCGTACTGCCGGCCGAGCGCCTCGGCGAGCCGGGAGCGCTCGCCCTCGGTCAGGTCGGTGGCCACCCGGACGGTCGCGATGCTGGCGTTGCGCCGGGCCGCCGCGGCGACCTGGTAGGCCCGCATCGTGGCCGCGAGGCTGCGTCCCCGGCCGTCGACGGCGCGCTCGGCCAGCCGCACGGTGACCGGATCCGCCTTGCCCTGCAGCAGACCGCGGATCAGCTCCTGCCGCAGGCTGACCGGGATGCCGCGGTCGGTCAGCTTGTCGGCCAGGGCCCGCTCGGCCGCGACCACCCGGTCGAGCCGGAACAGCTCGTCCTCGATCTCGTCCAGCTTGCCCTGGCTGTCGGCATAGGCCATCTCGGCCTCGACGCTCAGCTGGTCCAGCGTGTCACCGAGGTCACGGCTGCTCACCCAGCGACCACCGACGGCGACCCTCAGGACCTCGAGCGCCTGGGCGGAGATCTTGCCGCTGAACAGTTGCTCGACCAGTCCGACCCTGCTGTCCTTCGGTCGCGCCGGGTCGGTCAGGGCCCTCCGCAGCGCGCCGTTGCCGTCAAGCACCTTGGCGATCGAGAACAGCTCGTCGCCGAGCCCTTCGCTGACGGTGACACCCGCCAGGGCCTCCTGGGCCCGGGCGAGTGACTCCTTCGATGCGCCGCGCATCAGCCGTCCGTTCCGACTGCCTGACGGGCCGACTCCTGCGACTCCAGCTCCGCCAGGAAGCGCTCGACGGTGCGGCGCTGGCGCGCCTCCTCCTCGAGCGATTCACCGACGATCCGGCTTGCCAGCTGGGTGGCCATCGTGCCCACCTCGCGGCGCAGTGAGGCGACCGCCTGGGTGCGCTCGGCCTCGATCTGGGTCCGGGCGTGAGTCACGATGCGTTCGGCCTCGGCGTTGGCGTTCTCACGCATCTCGGCGATGATCTGCGCACCCTGCTCACGCGCGTCCTCACGGATCTTCGCAGCTTCCTGCCGGGCCTCGGCCAGCTGCGCGTTGTACTTCTCCAGCGCCGCCTTCGCCTCGGCCTGGGCCTGCTTGGCCTCGTTCATCCCGCCTTCGATCGCCTGGGTCCGATCGGCATAAGCCTTCTCGAACCTCGGTACGACGATCTTGGCGAAGGCGACGGCCAGCAGGATCAGGAAGACGAGGCCGAAGATGATCTCGGCGGTGTGCGGCAACAGCGGGTTGGGGCCTGCGGCCTCGCTGAGCGGTACCACGATCGTCAACATGTCTGAATCCTGTCAGTCGGGAGTTGTGCGATCAGACGCGGAAGACGAAGGCGAGCGCGATACCGATGATCGCCAGCACCTCGGTCACGCCGAAGCCGATCCACGCGATCGACTGCAGCTTGCTCTGCGCCTCGGGCTGACGCGCGGTGCCGTTGATGACCGCTGCGAAGATCAGGCCGACGCCGACACCCGGGCCGATCGCGGCAAGGCCGTAGCCCAGGACGGCGATGTTGCCGGTGAGAGCGAGAGCGATGTTGCTCATTTGCGGTGCTTCCTTTCGGTACGGATAGGGAGCTATCCGGGTTTGCGTTGCTACGGGTCTGTTGGGTGGTGCGGATCAGTGTTCGTCGGCGATGGCGCTGCCGATGTACTGCGCGGTCAGCACGACGAAGATGTAGGCCTGGATGACCTGGACGAACAGCTCCAGTCCGGCGATCGGGATGGCGATCAGATAGGTGATGACGCCGACGCCGGCCAGCCCGATGTTCCCGGTCTCGAACAGCATGTACTCGCCACCGAGAACGAAGACCAGCAACAGGATGTGACCGGCGAACATGTTCGCGAACAACCGCAGCGACAGCGAGACCGGCCGGACCAGGATGTTCGAGATGAACTCGATCGGGATCATCAGCGGCATCAACCAGACCGGCACGCCGGCCGGCATCGTCTGGAGCTTGAAGTAGCCGACGAGGCCGTGCTTGCGAATGCCGACACCGTTGTAGACGATCCAGCTCAGCGCGGCCGCGGCGTACGCCCAGCCGATGTGGCTGAAAGTCGGGAACTGGATGAACGGGATCGTCGCGGCGACGTTGTTCAGCAGGATGAAGAAGAACAGGCCGCACAGGAACGGCACGAACTTCATGTACTCCTGGCTGCCGATCGCGTCGCGGGCGATCGAGTTCCGGACGAAGTTGTAGCCGAGTTCACCGGCGAACTGCAGCTTGCTCGGCACGATCGCCGCCCTACGGGACGCCCCGTAGAAGAACCAGATGATGACGACCACCGACAGAGTGGCCACCAGCACGGGCTTGGTGAACCAGTCGACGCCCGGAATGATGGGCGGCAGGTTGAAGTCCTCAGGACCAGGCGGGGTGAAGCTGGTCGAAACGCCGGCAATCACCGGGTCTCCTCTCGCGTCGTGCTCAAGTCGTTCGCCATATGGCTAAGGGCAGGGCGGCTCAGGGCAAGGCGGTCAACAACGTCAGACCAGGCAGGGCTCAGGAACGCCCGTACCGGAAGTGCAACAGCAAGATGGTCAGGCCGGCACCGACGACGATGCCCACCGGAAGCAGAAACTGGGTGCCCAGCCAGCGGTCCAACCCGAAGCCGATACCGCCGTAAACGACGATCCCGCCGATCAGATAGGACAGGACCCGCCAGCCGTCGGCCGAGGTGTCGGGCGGCGGCTTCGGATCCTCTTGCTGGCTCATTGGCACCCGAACCGTAGCAGTCCGCGACACGCGGGGTCACATCGGTATCCGTGGGGTCCGCCACACCCTGGCTCCACGCTGGGAAACGGCTATCCCGGCCATCACGCACGGTGTTCATGCCGTTACCTCGTTGTCCAGATCGTAGATCGGCACCCGCAGATGCGACCAGGCCCAGATCTCGCCGGCCATCCAGCCCATCACGACCACCATCGCGCTGATTCCGAGCGCGGTCAGGTTGACGTTGCGATCGAGACTCTCCGAGCTCAGGGCGATGGCCAGCAGACCGCCGAAGATCGCGATCCGCCCGGTGTAGGAGGCCATCGCGACCGCGAGCTGCATGGTCGGCGTAGTACGACGGGCGAGGTGGACCGCGAGGAGGCCTACGCCGGAGAAGACGACCACCATCAGCAGGCCGAGCAACGCACCCCAAAGGCCTTTCAGCCCGGCGGCGACCGCTGAAACGGCGGCCGCGTTGACGCCGACGACCGTGGCGGCCACAAGCGCACCGCGCAGCATCGCCAATGCCGGGTGCCTAGTAGCCTGGCCGGCAGTACCGCTGTTTACCTCGGGAGCCATCTGGTGGTTCCGTCCTGCTGGCGACCGGGATTCTTGCCCTCGGTCGTCGGGTGGGCGGGGTCAGGGGTGAAGCTGTACTTCGCTGGTGCTTGTGAAAACTAGCACAAAGTCTGCACGGTCAGCAAAACGAGCCTCCCTGCCGCTTTACACGCACACCCTATCGGTAGGCCACACCGGCGACTGGTCTGGTCCCCCACAACCCCGTACCGCGGGGACCGCCCGCTCGCCGACGCCACCCTTCCACCTGCGGCCAAGGCACCTCGCGTCAGACCTTGGCGAGGGGCTTGGTGGGGCGGCGGTGGGGGAGGCCGGTGGTCAAGAGGATGGCGGTGACCGTGACGGCGAAGACCAGGAGGGCTGTCCACCAGTAGAGGACCAGGCCCAGGACGACCACTCCGAAGGCGATCAGCGCGGTCCACAGGTACATCAGGAGTACGGCGCGGCGGTGGGAGTGGCCGCGCTGCATCAGGCGGTGGTGCAGGTGGAGCTTGTCCGCCGCGAAGGGTGAACGGCCCGCCTTGGTACGCCGTATGTAGGCCATCGACAGGTCCAACGCAGGGATCGCGAGGACGGCGATCGGCAGGACCAGGGGAAGCAGCGCGGGGAGCAGGCTCGAGCCGCCGACCTCGTACGGGACGGCGTTCGGGTCCATCTGGCCGGTGAGGCTGATCGTGGAGGCAGCCAGCATCAAGCCGATCAGGAGCGCGCCGGAATCCCCCATGAACACCCTTGCGGGGAAGAAGTTGTGCGGCAGGAACCCCAGACAGGCACCGGCCAGAGCCACCGTGATCAGCGTGGAGGTGGTCGCGCGGTCGAGGTTCTGCTCGACGTTCAGCAGGTACGAGTAGGTGAAGAAGGCGGTCGCGCCGATCGCCGTGACACCGGCGGCCAGTCCGTCGAGGCCGTCGACGAAGTTCACCGCATTGGTCGAGACCAGCAGGATGCCCGCGGTGACCACCGCGAGCTGGGCGGGTGGCGGCGACAAGATGCCACCGGGCAGTGGCAACCAGTACAGCTGGATGCCCTGCACAACCAGCACGCCGACGGCGAGGACCTGCCCGGCGAGTTTGGTGATCGGGTCGAGTTCATAGAGGTCGTCGACCACACCGACCGCGCAGATGACCGCGCCGCCGATCAGGATGGCGCGGGCGTCGTGAGCGACCTGCAGGCTGTTGCCGAGGAACGGGAGGTTGGACGCGACCGCGAAGCCGGCGATCAGGCCGCCGAGGATGGAGATGCCACCGAAGTACGGGATCGGGACCTTGTGGACGTCGCGCGCGCGCACCTTCGCGACAGCGCCGTAGCGCAACGCGATCGTCCGGGCCACGCCGGTCAGCAGAAAGGTCGTGGCCATGGCCACGAACAGGACCAGCAAGTACTCGCGCACTAGTCCTCCGGCCTCACATCAGCCGCCTTCTCCTCCACCGGATCCCCTTCAACGGGGGGCTCAACGGGGTCGGGCTCGAGGTCCGTGGTGGCTTCGGGGACGATCTCGCGGATCTGCGCCATCGAGAGTGCGCCGATGCGGACCACGTGCGGGACCTCGCTGGTGAGGTCGACAATGGTGGACGGCTGGCCGCCCGTCACCTCGCCGCCGTCGAGGTAGACCGCGATCGAGTCCCGCAGCTGCGCCTCGGCGTCGTACACGTCGAGTGCGGCCGCCTGTCCGCTCAGGTTCGCGGAGCTGACGGCCAGTGGGCCTGTCCGGGAGAGCAGTTCGCGGGTGTTCTCGTGGTCCGGCACGCGCAGCGCCACGGTCCCCTGGGTGTCCCCCAGGTCCCACATCAGCGAGCTCTGCGCGTGGCAGATGACCGTCAACGGCCCGGGCCAGAACGCCTCGCACAGCTTGCGACCGGCGTCCGGGACGTCCGTGGCCAGTGCGTCCAGGGATTCGACGACGGAGATCAGCACGGGTGGCGGCATGTCGCGGCCGCGGCCCTTGGCGTCCAGCAGCCGCTGCACGGCGTCGGCCTTGAAGGCGTCCGCGGCGATCCCGTACACGGTGTCCGTCGGCAGGACGACCAGATCACCGGCCTCGATGGCATCGACGGCCGCACGGTAGGCCGGCACCAACTCGTCACCGGTGAAGTCAAAGCGCTCGCTCACGCAGTGAATCGTGCCACCCAGGCGGTGACGCACTCCAGCCGGGCTGCCCGCCAGGCCGTCTTCACGCCACGACAGTCCTGCGTAGGATCCCGGCCATGACTGTGTCGCGTGAGTTCCTTGCCGGGCTGCCGAAGGCCGAACTGCATGTCCACCACGTCGGATCGGCGTCGCCGCGGATCGTGGCCGAGCTCGCCGCGCGGCACCCGGAGTCGCCGGTGCCGGTGGACTCGGCCGCACTGGCGGAGTACTTCACCTTCACCGACTTCGCGAAGTTCATCGAGGTCTACCTGACCGTGGTGGACCTGATCACCACGCCCGACGACGTCCGGCTGCTGACCTACGAGGTCGCCCGCGAGATGGCCGCGCAGAACATCCGGTACTCCGAGCTGACCGTCACGCCGTACACCTCTGTGCAGCGGGGTATCGCGCCGGAGGCGTTCTGCGAGGCGATCGAGGATGCCCGGACGGCGGCCGAGAAGGAGCTCGGCGTGACGCTGCGGTGGATCTTCGACATCCCGGGCGAGGTGGGCATCCCCGGCGCGATCGAGACCGCCCGGATCGCCACCGAGATCCGCCCGGACGGCCTGGTGGGGTTCGGCCTCGGCGGTCCCGAGATCGGCGTCCCGCGGCCGCAGTTCGCCCCGTACTTCGATGCCGCCCGCGAGGCCGGCCTGCACAGCGTGCCGCACGCGGGTGAGACCACCGGACCCGAGACGATCTGGGACGCGATCCGGGTGCTGAAGGCGGAACGGATCGGCCACGGCACGTCGGCGATGCAGGACCCGGCGCTGGTCGACTACCTCGCCCAGCACCGGATCCCGCTAGAGGTCAGCCCGACGTCGAACCTCGCCACCCGCGCGGTCGCGTCGTACGAGGAGCACCCGCTGCCGGCGATGGTCGAGGCCGGACTGGTGGTCACCATCAACTCCGACGATCCGCCCATGTTCGGCACCGACCTCACCAGCGAGTACGTCGTGGCGGCCGAGCTGCTGGATCTCGACGAGGCCGGTGCGGCAGAGCTCGCCCGTACAGCCGTGCGGGTCTCCTTCGCCGAGGACACCGTCAAGGAGTCCCTCCTTGCCGAAATCGACGCCTACACAGCCGCCAAGGCATGACGCTGGGACACGCGCCGACGGGGATCTGTCGGCCCGGCATGGTTGTCTAGTCCGGTGGTTCAAGCGCGCACCCTTCCCGTCACTCTGGCGGCGCTGACTCTGCTGTTCGCCGCGCTCACCGGCTGCAGCGACGAAGAGGCCAGCGGGTCGCCCTCCCCCTCCAGCAAGACCACCGCCAGCAGCTCCGCGTCTTCAGCGACGCCGACGCCGGTCCAAGACGGGGACCTGCCTCGCGGCGGGCGGCAGATCTTCCCGAAGTACCAGCTCGTCGGGTACGTCGGCCTGCCCGGCTCCCCCGCCCTCGGGCCGCTGGACAAGGACCTCGAGGCCAAGGCGACCAGGCTGGAGGCGCTGGCCAGGGCCTACGCCAACGGACGGACTCCCCTTCCGGTGATGGAGCTCATCGTGGTGGTCGCGAACGGGCACGCCGGCAAGGACGGGATGTACCGCAGCCGCCTTTCCGACGACAAGATCCAGGACTATCTGACGGTGGCCCGCAAGCACCGGATGTTGCTGCTGCTCGACATCCAGCCCGGCCGCGCCCACATCCTCAACGAGGTGAAGCGGCAGGAACGCTGGCTGAGGGAACCCGATGTCGGGCTCGCGTTCGACCCCGAGTGGGCGGTCGGCCCGGGCCAGGTGCCCGGCAGGGTCTTCGGCCGGACGACCGGCGCCGAGCTCGACTCGATCGCGTCCTACCTGTCGGGTCTGGTGAAGCAGAACGATCTGCCCGAGAAGGTCTTCGTATTCCACCAGCTCTCGTTGCGGATCATCGGCAACGAGAAGGCGCTCAAGCAGCATCCCGGCGTCGCGATGGTGAAGTCCGTCGACGGGATCGGCGACCGGATCGACAAGGAATCCACCTGGCGCAAGCTCACGCCGGTCATGGCGCCAGGTGTCCACGCCGGCTTCAAGCTCTTCTACAAGGAGGACTCCCGGCATGGTGCGTTGATGACGCCACAGCAGGTGATGTCACTCGAGCCCCGGCCGGAGTTCGTGGTCTACGAGTGAGCGCTCAGACCCGGCGGCCGGTGGCGAACCGATGGCGGCCGGCCAGGTCGAGTTGGTCGCGGACCTCGGTGAACAAGCCCGTTGCGGCGAAGACCGCCGGTGCCGATTCACCTTGCACATCGGCGTGCTCGCACCCGAACCACCCACCAGGCTTCAGTAGCCGGCCCGCGGTGGCGGCGACCACCTTGATCTCGTCCAGCCCGTCGTCACCCGACCACAACGCCAGCGCCGGATCGTGATCCCGCACCTCGGCCGTGACGGATTCCCAGGCGGTCAACGGGATGTACGGCGGGTTGGCGATCACCGCGTCGACGAGTCCGTCGAGCTCCGGCAGGCAGCCGTCGATGTCGCCCTCGTGCAAGGTGGCCCCGGTACCGGCCAGGTTGCGCCGGGCCCAGACGCAGGCCTCCGGGGACAACTCGACCGCGTGAACCGTGCTGTCCGGCCGCTCGGTGGCCACGGCTCCCGCGATCGCGCCGGAACCACTGCACAGGTCGACCACCAGCGGCGATTCCACCGAGGCGATCCGGTCGAGGATCCAGCCGACGAGGACCTCGGTCTCCGGCCTCGGTACGAACACCCCGGGCCCTACGGCGAGCTCCCGATAGCGGAAGGCCGCAGTACCGGTGAGGTGCTGGAGGGGTTCACGCGCCGCCCGGCGAGCCACCAACCCGTCGTACTGGCCCTTCTGCTGGTCGGTGAGCTCGATCAGGCCGAGTTGCATTCGGCTGACTCCGGCCAGGTGGGCAAGGAGTTCGGCCGCGTCATAGTCGGGTGAAGCGACGCCTGCTTCCCGCAGTTTGCTGGTCGCCTCGGCGAGTAGGGCTCTCGTGCTCACTTGGAGTCGACGGCCTCGAGTCGCGCGGCGAGATCGGCTTCGGTGAGCGACTGGATCACCGGAGCGAGGTCGCCGCCGAGAACCTGGTCGAGGTTGTGCGCCTTGTAGCCGACCCGGTGGTCGGAGAACCGGTTCTCCGGGAAGTTGTAGGTGCGGACACGCTCGGAGCGGTCCACCGTCCTGATCTGCAGCCGCCGGGCGTCCGAGGCCTCCTGGTCGGCGGTCTCCTGAGCCGCGGCGAGCAGGCGGGACCGCAGTACGCGCATCGCCTGCTCGCGGTTCTGCAGCTGGGACTTCTCGTTCTGCATCGAGACCACGATTCCGGTCGGCAGGTGGGTGATCCGCACCGCCGAGTCGGTCGTGTTGACGCTCTGCCCACCCGGACCGGACGACCGGAACACGTCGATCCGCAGGTCGTTGGGGTCGATCTCGACGTCCACGTCCTCCGCCTCGGGCAATACCAGAACGCCGGCCGCCGACGTGTGGATCCGCCCCTGCGACTCGGTCACCGGAACCCGCTGGACCCGGTGCACGCCACCCTCGAACTTCAACTTCGCGTACGGCGCTTCGCCGGGCTCGGGGGTCCCCTTGGCCTTCACCGCGACGGTGATCGACTTGTAGCCGCCCAGATCCGACTCGGCCGAGTCGAGCACCTCGGTCTTCCAGTTCTGCGACTCGGCGTACTTCAGGTACATCTTCAGCAGGTCCCCGGCGAACAGCGCGGACTCGTCCCCGCCCTCGCCGGCCTTGATCTCCAGGATCGCGTCCTTGTCGTCGCTCGGATCGCGCGGCACCAGCAGGACCTGCAGCTTCTCGGCCAGCTCCTCGCGGCGGACCTCCAGCTTGGTCGCCTCCTCGGCGAACGAGGGGTCCTCATGGGCGAGCTCGCGGGCCGCCTCGATGTCGTCCGCGGTCTGCAACCACTCGTCATAGGTCCGGACCACCGGCGCGAGAGCGGCGTACCGCTTGCCGACCTTGCGGGCGTTGCCCTGGTCGGAGTGCAGCTCGGGGTCCGCCAGCTGCCGCTCCAGCTCGGCGTACTCCGCCTTGAGCGTCTGTACCGCTTCGAACATCCCGCACTCCTCTCTTCCTCGTGACCTGGACAACGCAACGGCGCCGGTCCCGAAACCCAGGGGGTTCGTGGACCGGCGCCGGAAAGTCGCTACTTCTTCGCGTACCGCTTCTCGAAGCGGGCCACGCGGCCACCGGTGTCGAGAATCTTCTGCTTGCCGGTGTAGAACGGGTGGCACTGCGAGCAGACGTCGGCGTGGATCACGCCGTTCTCCGCGGTCGAGTGCGTGTCGAACGTCGCGCCGCAGGTGCAGGTCACCTTGGTCGCCACGTAGTTCGGGTGGATGTCGCTCTTCATGGATCTCCTCGAGTCAAAGGCGGTCCGGGTCGCCCGCTGGTGCGGCCGTGAACCGGAACCAACAGACAAGTCTGCCATCTGATGGCCCGACCTGACGAATCGCCCCGGAATTCCGGGGCGATTCACCAGGCGGTGCGGCTTAGTTGCCGTCGTCGGTGTTGCGGCCGCCGGCGGACGGGGTGGTCTTGTTGACCTGGAGGAGGAACTCGATGTTCGACTTGCTCTCCTTGAGCTTGCCGATCAGGAGCTCCAGGGCCGCCTGGCCGTCGAGCGCGGACAGCACCCGGCGGAGCTTCCAGACGACGGTCGTCTCGTCCTTGCTCATCAGCAGTTCCTCGCGGCGGGTACCGGAGGCGACCACGTCGATGGCAGGAAAGATGCGCCGGTCGGCGAACTCGCGGCGGAGCCGGAGCTCCATGTTGCCGGTGCCCTTGAACTCCTCGAAGATGACCTCGTCCATCTTGGAGCCGGTCTCGATCAGCGCCGTCGCGAGGATGGTCAGCGAGCCGCCGTCCTCGATGTTGCGGGCCGCACCGAAGAACCGCTTCGGCGGGTACAGCGCGGACGAGTCGACACCACCGGACAGGATCCGGCCGCTGGCCGGGGCGGCGATGTTGTAGGCCCGCCCGAGCCGGGTGATCGAGTCGAGCAGCACGACCACGTCGTGGCCCAGCTCGACCAGGCGCTTGGCCCGCTCGATGGCCAGTTCCGCGACCGTGGTGTGGTCGTCGGCCGGCCGGTCGAAGGTCGAGGCGATGACCTCACCCTTGACCGTGCGCTGCATGTCGGTGACCTCTTCAGGCCGCTCGTCCACGAGCACGACCATCAGGTGTACTTCGGGGTTGTTCGTGGTGATCGCGTTCGCCAGCGCCTGCAGCACCATCGTCTTACCGGCCTTCGGCGGCGAGACGATCAGGCCACGCTGGCCCTTGCCGATCGGGCTGACGATGTCGACGATCCGGGTCGTGAGCACGCCCGGCTCGGTCTCCAGGCGGAGTCGCTCGGTCGCGTAGAGCGGGGTGAGCTTGTTGAAGTCCTGCCGCTGCTTGGCGACCTCCGGGTCCGACCCGTTCACGGTGTCGATCCGGACCAGCGGGTTGAACTTCTCCTTGCGCTCGCCGTCCTGCGGCTGCTTCACCGCACCGGTGATCGCGTCGCCCTTGCGCAGGCCGTAGCGCTTCACCATCGAGAGTGCGACGTACACGTCGTTCGGGCCGGGCAGGTAGCCGCTGGTCCGGACGAAGGCGTAGTTGTCGAGCACGTCGAGGATGCCCGCGGCCGGCACGAGGATGTCGTCCTCGTTGATGGTCGGCTCCGGCTCGAAGCGCTCGTTGCGACCACGGCTGCGACCACTGTCGCGCCCGGTGTCGCGGCCACCGGCGTCACGACCCCGGTCGCGATCGCGGCCCCGGCGGCGACGGCGACGTCCGTCGCCATCCTCGCCCCGGTCACTCTGGTTCTGCCGGCTGTCGGTGCGCTGGTTGTCGCCGCGGCCGTCGTTGCGCTGCTCGCCACGGTCGTTGCGCTGACCCTCGCGGTTCTGCTGACCGTCCCGGGCCTGCCCGTCACGGTTCTGCTGGTCGCGGTTCTGGCCCTCGCGGTTCTGGCTCTCGCGGTTCTGCTGGTCGCGGTTCTGGCCGTCGCGGTTCTGGCTCTCGCGGTTCTGGTCGGCGCGGTTGTCGTTGCGCTGGCCCTCGCGGTTGCCGCCGTCGCGGTTGGCGTTGTCCCGCCCACGATCGCGACGGTTCGCGTCGCGGTTGCCCGCGCGGTCCTCGGTGCTGCCACGGTTCTCGGTGTCGGCGCTCTTGTCCGGGGCCTGGACGGCCTCGGCCGGAGCGGCACCGTTCTGCGCGACTGTCGTCTCGACGACAGTGGCGCCGTTCTGGTCGGCCGTCCCGTTCTCGGCGGCCGCGGCACGGGCACGGCGACTGCCGCCCTCGCGCACCGGAGCCTCGGCGTCAGTGCTCTTCGAGCGCTGCACGACCACCGGCTCCACGACCGCTTCGTCCAGCGTCGGCTGGCTCGCCCGGGACCGCGAGGTCCCCGCTGAGCCGCCGCCCGTCTGGGCAGCCTTGATCGCCTCGATCAGCTGGCCCTTGCGCAGAGCGCCGGTGCCCTTGATGCCGAGCGTCCCGGCGAGCTGCTTGAGCTCGGGGAGCAGCATGCCCTCGAGGCCGCCTCCGGTCTTGCGACGGCGCGTGGTGGCGCCCGCTTCTGCCGGGGCCGACGTGGCGTCGGCTCCGGTGGAGGCTTCAACAATTTCTGTCACGTGAGGTCCTTCCCACACGGATGGACGATGTCCTCAGGTCATCGCCCGGAATCATCACCCACGACCGACGAAACGGTGACGTGGGCATAAGAGGCTCTCGCTGAATCCGGTTCCTCCCGGAGATATCCGGCGCAGGCGGCGCAAGTCCTTCACAGGGAGGTCGCCACATACACCTGGGTGTCGGGAGCAAAGCCCGGAAGCGGCGAGAGTTCGCCGATCACCTGGAGGGGATCGGGTGAGTCGAGACTAGCACCACTGAGGGTCAATCTGCTGACTCGAGGGGTACAACGCGCGTTCAGAATCGAACATTCCCCGCGGGCCCAGGTTTCTACCGGACCTCCTCCGACCAGACCTGTACTCCGACTGGATCGATCCCCAACTCGTACCGCGACCAGCCGTCGGGTGCCGCGGGCGGGCTCCCAGCTGGGTAGCCCAGCACCAGCACGGTCGGACCGGCGCCACTCACAATCGCCGGCAGACCGCTCCCTCGAAGCTTGTGAACCAGCGCCAGACTCTCCGGCATCGCGGACTCCCGGTACTCCTGATGCAGCCGGTCCTCCGTCGCCGTGAGCAGCAACTCTGGCCTGCTGGTCAAGGCCGCGACCAGCAGTGCCGCTTTCCCGGCGTTGGCCGCCGCATCCTCATGCGGTACTGCGCTGGGCAACAACCCGCGCGCCTCTTTCGTCAGCACGCGCGTGTCCGGTATATACGCCACCGCCGACAGTCCGGCCACGGGTTCCAGCCGGATCGCCCGGCCGGTGTCGCCTTCGGTCCACGCGATGGTGAATCCACCGAGAGCACTCGCTGCCACGTTGTCGGGGTGTCCCTCGATCTCGTGAGCGAGCGAAACCACCTTGTCGCGGTCGAGCGGCGTACCGGTGAGTCCATAGGCAGCAGCCAGACCGCCGACGATCGCGGCTGAGGAAGACCCGAGACCGCGGCCGTGCGGAATGCGGTTCTCGCAGCGCAAGGTGAACCCCGGTACTGCCGCTCCGAGCGACTCGAGCCCGGCCCGGATCGCCCGGACCACCAGGTGCGACTCGTCCAGAGCCACCTCGCCGGCGCCGGGGCCGACCACCTTGACCGTGACTCCCGAACCACCCGGAGTCACGGTCAACTCGTCGTACAGGGTCAGGGCCAGTCCGAAGGCGTCGAAGCCGGGGCCCAGGTTCGCGCTCGTCGCGGGGACCCTGACGCGGACCGGCCGCAACTCACACCAGCCCGGCTACGCGTGCCACAGCATCGGTATCGGCAGGTGTCACCGGAGTCTCTTGCGGCAGGGCATACGACAGCGCCGTATCGATGTCCTTCAGGCCGTGCCCTGTGACAGTGATCACCACCGTCAGACCGCCATCCAGCCGGCCGGCCGCCTTCGTGGCGAGCAACCCGGCGACGCCCGCGGCCGAGGCAGGTTCGACGAAGACGCCTTCACGAGCAGCCAGATCGCGTTGTGCGGTGAGGATCTGGTCGTCGGTGACGGCCTCGATCCGGCCGCCCGACTCGTCCCTCGCGGCCTCGGCCAGCGTCCACGACGCCGGGTTGCCGACGCGGATCGCGGTCGCGGCCGTATCGGGGTGCTCGACGATCGCGCCACGCACGATCGGCGCGGCGCCCTCGGCCTGGAATCCCCACATCTGCGGGGTTCTCGAGGCGAGCTTGTCCTTCGCGTACTCGCGATAGCCCTTCCAGTACGCCGCGATGTTGCCGGCGTTGCCGACCGGCAGGACGTGCAGATCCGGGGCGTCGCCGAGCGCGTCGCACACCTCGAACGCGGCCGTCTTCTGACCTTCCAGCCGGACCGGGTTCACCGAGTTCACCAGCGCGACCGGGTAGTTCTTGCCCAGCTCCCGCACGATCCGCAGGCAGTCGTCGAACCCGCCGTCGACCGAGACCAACTGGGCGCCGTGCACGATCGCCTGCGCGAGCTTGCCCTTGGCGATCCGGCCCGCCGGAATGAGGACCAATGGCAACAACCCGGCCCGTACTGCGTAGGCGGCCGCCGAGGCGGACGTGTTCCCCGTCGAGGCGCAGACGACGGCCTTGTCCCCCGCCTGAGCGGCGAGCGAGATCGCCACGGTCATGCCGCGGTCCTTGAACGAGCCGGTCGGGTTGTTGCCCTCGACCTTGAGCCAGACCTCGCAGTTGGTCTTCTCGCTGAGCCACTGAGCGGCCACCAGCGGCGTCCCGCCTTCGCCGAGCGTGACCACCGGAGTGTCCGCCGACACCGGCAGCCGGTCCCGGTATTCCTCGATCACGCCTCGCCATTGAAAAGGCTGTTGTGGCCTCTGCTGAACCATCGCGATCAATCCCCTTCGACCCGCATCACACTGCTGACTTCGCGGACGATGTCCATCTCGCGCAGGGCCTCCACGGTCGCGGACAGAGCAGCATCGGTGGCGGTGTGGGTGACCACCACGAGCTGAGCGTCACCGCCCCGGCCCTCCTGGCGGACGGTCTGGATCGACACGCCGTGCTCGGAGAACTCGTGGGCCACCGCCGCCAGCACACCGGCCTTGTCGGCCACGTCCAGCGATACGTGGTAGCGGGTCAGTGCGTCACCCATCGGCCGGACGGCCCGCTGGGTGTACGACGACTCGCCGACCCCCGGCACGCCCTTGAGCCGGTTGCGCGCGGCGGTCACGAGATCCCCGAGGACAGCGCTGGCCGTCGGGGCGCCGCCGGCACCACGACCATAGAACATCAGCTCGCCCGCTGCCTTGGACTCCACGAAAACAGCGTTGTAAGCGTCGCGGACCGAGGCCAGCGGGTGGCTCAGCGGAATCATCGCCGGGTAGACCCGGGCGCTGACCGAATCGGTCGCCTCGTCCAGCTCGCAGATCGCCAGCGACTTCACCACGCAGCCCATCTCGCGGGCCGAGGCGATGTCCGTCGCGGAGACCTCGGTGATGCCCTCGCGGTGCACGTCGGCGATGGAAACCCTGGTGTGGAAGGCCAAACTCGCCAGCAGCGCGGCCTTCGCGGCGGCGTCGAACCCCTCGATGTCGGCGGTCGGGTCAGCCTCGGCATACCCCAGGGCCTGGGCCTCCTCGAGCGCCTCGTCGAACCCGGCGCCGGTGGAGTCCATCTTGTCGAGGATGTAGTTGGTGGTGCCGTTGACGATGCCCATCACCCGGGTCACGTCGTCGCCGGCCAGCGACTCGCGCAACGGGCGCAGGATCGGGATCGCCCCGGCCACGGCTGCCTCGAAGTACAGGTCGCGCTCGTACTTCTCGGCGGCGGCGAACAGGGTCGGACCGTCCTCGGCGAGGAGCGCCTTGTTCGCGGTGATGACGGAGGCGCCGTTCTCCAGCGCGGTCAGGATCAGGCTGCGGGCGGGCTCGAGCCCCCCGATCACCTCGATCACGAGGTCAAGATCACCGCGGGCGACGAGCGCCTGGGCGTCCGTGGTGATCAGCGCGGGGTCGACGGCGATGTCACGCTCGCGGCCGGCCCGGCGGACGGCGATGCCGGCGATCTCCAGCGGCGCGCCCACCCGGGCGGCCAGGTCGTCGGCCCGCTCGGCGAGGATCCGGACCACCTCTGTACCGACGACGCCACAGCCGAGCAGGGCTACCTTCAAGGGTTTCCGCATCGTCATTCAGCCTCTGGGTCCAGGTTGATCACCGGCCAAGCCTACCGACCGCTGCCCGCAGGCTGGACATCGCTTCCACCCCGCAATACGCGAGGCGACCTTATCGGGACGGCGCTGGACCCCGGGCCTTGATGAAGGCGCGGGGTCCAGCCAGGTTCTACTTACTGTTGTTGTCCGTCCGGCCCGGGACCCTCCCGGACCGCACGGCTTCGCTTACCGCGGAACCACGTTGGCCGACTGAGCCGACTGAGCCGACGTCCCGACCGCGTTGGTAGCGACAACCCGGAACCGGTAGTTGCCCGGAGCCAGGGTGACCGTCAGCGACCTCGGCGTGGGAGCCACGGTCTGCGTGGTGAAGCTGACCTCGGTCGCGGTCGCCAGCGCTGAACTCATCCTCATGATCCTCACCCGGTAGGAGGTGATCGGCGATCCACCGGTGGCCGGCAACGACCAGTTCACGGTCGCCGTCAGCGCTCCACCGAGCGCACCCTGTGCCACCGAGGTGATGGCAGGCGCATTAGGCACGCTCAGCGCCGTGATCGGACCCACATTGACGCCTGGGCCGGTGCCCGTGGCGTTCAGTGCGAAGACCCGGAACCTGTACGAGGTGCCGCCGGTCAAGCCGGTGACCGTGGTTCCGGTCGCCGTGCCTGGGACACCGGTGATGGTCCTGATCAGCACGAGGCCAGTCAGACCGTCTCGTACCTGGACCGTGTAGCTGGTCTTCGGTCCTGCCGGCGGAGTCCAGGCCAGGCCGACAGAGCCGGACCCGTTCCTCGCCGCGGTGAGACCTGTCACCGGTCCCGGTACTGCCGGCGGCGCAGTCGGAGTGACTACGTTCGACAGTGCCGAGTCGGGACCAGTGCCTGCCGAGCTCACGGCCTTGACCGTGAACGTGTAGGACTGGCCGTTCGTCAGCCCGGTGACAACCCTGGGGCTGCCCGTGACACCGGTGATGGGAGCTCCCACCGCCGTGCCCGCCGCGTTGCGAACCGTGATCGTGAAGCTGCTCGTCGGCGGGATTGTTGCTGCCCCCGGCGTGAAGTTCACGGTCGCCTGGCCGTTGCCTGCCGTCGCGGTCACCGCAGTGGGTGCCGACGGAAGGCTGATACCGACGGTCTGGTCGGTGAAGCGCAACTGCTCCACGTTCCAGAGGGTGTCGATACCGTCTGCACCACCGTTGCTGTTCACGGTCACGCTGCCATTGGCGTTGTTCGTGATCGTGTAGGTGGCCAGCGCCGCGGAGAAGACCGCCACGTCGCAGTTGGTCGGGGCGGCCGCGGTGCAGTCGCCTGCTGCCGAGGTGGCCGCCGTGGTAGTGGCCGGGTTCATGTTGATCTCACGAACTGCGACCAGGTTGCCCGGGTCGACCGTGCCCGCGAACACCGCCGCCTGCAGCGTCGGGCCGGTGAGAGCGCCCGAAGCATCCCGCAGGTACTGGTGCTCCATCAGATCGGCCGATCCGATCTCGCTGGCCGGGTTCGCCGCGTCGGTCCGGACGCTGATCCGGACGCTGAGCGCGTGGTCGCCGTCGATGATGTCATCGGCGCCGCGGCCGGTGAACTCATCGCTGCCGGCACCGCCGAGCATGATGTCACCCTCGCCCCAGACAGTTCCCTGTCCGTTGATCTGGGGAGCCGCGTCGGTCGCGCCGCGGCCGGCCAGCGGGCAGTACTTGCCCGGTGACGCGTCCACGATCGGTGCGAGCTGGGACGGGAATGTCGTGACCAGACGGCCGAGGCCTGCGATGCGGGCCACACCGGTCGGGTCGAGAGCGTCGCAGCCGGAGAAGCCGGCTCCACCCAGGGTGGACGGTGCCACCGAGGTGCCCTTGATCTTGTCGTTGAACGCCGAGCCGGACACGGCCTCGGTCTCCTGCCACCGGTCACGGTTGATGACTACCTGGATCGGCAGTCCGGGCAGGTTGTTGTTGATCTCCATATCGTCGTCAGCACCGACAGTGTCGTACTGGTGGAATGCCCAGTCGAACCCACCCGCACCGGCGTTCCGGTCGACGGCCGCATTCTGGGCCATCAGGTCGTCGCCACCCTCTGCGTCGTAGTCGTTCTCGCCGACCTGACCGATGAAGATGTCGTTACCTGGTGCTGTCTGGGCCGGGTCGTCGAAGAACGGCGCTCCGTGGTCGCCCTGCAGCAGGTCCTGGCCGGATCCACCCTGGATCCAGTCGTCACCACCGTCGCCGAACACGGCGTCGGCACCTTGGCCCGCGATGACGAAGTCGTTCCCAGGCCCGGCGAACGTCTCGTTGTCGTTGGCACCACCGTTGATGAAGTCCTGCCCGTCGCCACCCATCGGGATGTCGTCGCCGATTCCAGCGTCGATAGCGTCGTTGCCTGGACCACCCTTGGGCACGTCCGCACCACCGAGGTCGGTGATGATGTCGTTGCCGTCGCCACCGAGCGCCACGTCGTCGCCGCCGTTGCCCTCGATGATGTCGTTACCGGCGTTGCCCCAGATCGTGTCGTTGTCGTTGCCGCCGAATACCCGGTCGACACCGGCCGTGCCGTTGTAAACCGACTGACCGTTGATGCCGCTCGGATCCACAGTGTTGGTCTGCCGGTACTGGATCGTCCCGTCAGGCTTGCGCAGCAGCAGCAGCGACTCGTCGCAGTCGGCAGACGCCGGGTCGTCGGCGACTGTGCTGCCGAACTGCGTGAATCCCGCCGGCGTCCCGTTCAGGTTGGCCAGCTCGAACTTGCAGTCGGCCGTTGCGAATGCGTCGGCCTTCAGCGTGCTGGTGCCTTCAGTGTTCCGCTCGATCAGCTCGGAGAACGAGTTGCCCTCGAGCTGGGTCCGCAGGTTCATGCCGGGGGTCCGGGCCAGGTAGTAGAACCGGTCTCCGTCCTGCAGCTTCTCGAGCTGGGTCTGGAACACGTAGTTGAACGTCGTGCCCAGCAGGCCGCCGAACAGGTTGGTGACCTCTGCCAGACCGCCGACCCACAGGTCGACGTCGTCGAGGCCGGTGTTCGTCACGCCGGCGGCGTTGCTCGCCCAGGCGCCGGTGCTGAACATGAAGTCAGCAGCGTCGCCCGGAGGAACGTCGCTAGCGTTCGGGTTCACGATCGCCCTGGCTGCATCCCTCTTGGCGGTAGCAGTGGCCGCACCCGTGATCGACGGGTGCTTGCCGTAAGCGGCGACGAAGTTGATCAGCGACTCCGGGTGCTTCAGGTGCTGGCCGAAGTCCGACCAGTCCGTGTAAGGAGTCAGCTGACCGTCGTTGGTCTCGTTGAAGATCTGCCGGCGCAGGTCGTTGAGCCGGGGAACACCCGCGTCGCGGGCCCGGGTCATGTTGAGCGTGGGCAGGTCCAGTGGCAGACCGAGCAGGTTGTTGCGCAGCGTCTCGACGACGAACTCGTCAAGCTCGTTGCCGGTCTGGTCGGAAGACCCCATCACGATGCTGCCTGCCGCTTGCTTCGGCGTCAGGACTCCAGCCGAGCCACCATTGAAGTACTCCGGTGGATTCAAGAAGGCCTTCAGCAGCGTCAATGAGTTGTCGCTCTTCGCGTTCGTGGTCGCGTCCACGTTGGTGCGGGCCACCGTGTCATCGAGCATCGAGTGCCCGAACCGGTAGACCGCGTGCGCGAACTCGGCCTCGACAGCCGGGTTGATGTCCGGGCTGTAGACGTGGAACGGCCGCACGGCAGGCTGCACCTTGCGGGCGAACTCCTCGAAGACGAGGTGCTGGTACTCCATCTCGGTCACGAACCGGGCGGCCTGGAACAGCCGTCCGCCGATTCCGAAGCTGACATCGGGGCCACCGGCACCCAACGGGTGCGGCGCGTTGTACGACGCGGTCAGGTCCGGGTTTGCTGCGATCGTGGCCTTGATGTCGTCGACCAGCCGGTCGTGCTCGGAGTGGAACACCTGGTGGATCGTGGACAGCGCGATGTTCTCGTTGCACCGGCCGTCACCACAGGTGAAGTGCGCGTCCAGCATCTCGTCGTCGTAGGTCCCCGCGGGCTGTGCCGCGAAGTTCGCCGACGGCGTGTTGTCCGCGTCCGCGATCGGCGCCTGCGGCGGGGTGCCCGGGTTGTTGTCATGGTCGACCGGCGACGGGTCGGCGTTGTGCGCGATGTCGGTCAGGAACGGCGTGTCGAAGTGCCGCGCGTTGGCCGGCACCGGGACAGGACCGGTGCAGCCGGCGTCAGCCGTGCGGCAGCCCTCGACCAGACCGGTTGCGGTCACGTACTGCGGAAGTCCGCGCGCCGGGCCGGGGATGAAGTTGCCGTACGGGTCCGAGGCGATCATCGGGATGTTGGTCACGTCCGTGTCGGCCAACTGCAGACCGAGAAGGTCGGCTGCCTGCTTCTTGGTGGATGCCCACGACGAGATACCGTCCCGGCCGTCCGGAGAGCCGGCGTAGGTCAGGCCGGCGCCCAGTCCGCCGAGCAGCTTGCCCGTCGAGACCGGCTTGCCCGCGGCATTGTTCGCATACTCGCGCAGGAAGACCTGGTGCGAGGCGTGCGAGGTGTAGGTCTGGGACTGGTCGACCCAGGGGCTGTCGGTGTTGTTGGCGTTCTGGATGTCGTCGGCGCTCTCGTCGACCGTCGTAGTCGCCGGGTCGTCGCCCAGTTTGCCGTCCGGACCGGGCTGGTTCTGCGCCCTGGTCAGCACCATGAAGCGCTGGCCCGGCGGCACCTCGTCACCGGTGCCGGCCTTGCCGTCCGGGCCGAGGGTGATCAGCGGGTCGTCCGCACGCAGCGGAACGAACACGGTGCCGCCGCTCTTGACCGTCTGGTCGACGCCGTGGTCGAAGAACTGCCCGAAGAACGTGAACATGCTGTTGTACGGCGGCGACAGGCCGACGTCAGTGGTCACGTTCGGGATGAACAGGGTTTGGTGCGACGGGATACAGCCGGCCGGTACGCCGATCACCTCAGGGGGGCCCGGGTCGGGGTCCGTGGTGCAGGGATGCACGCCGGGGTTCTGCTGGGTGCGGACCGGATTCCCTGCCGCCGCGATCGCAGCCGGGTTGGTGGAGGTCTGGTCCACGATCAGGTTGCTGATCACGCGCGGCTCGCTGTCGAAGACGAAACCCTTCTTCTGCGCATACGAGCTGGACCCGAAGCTCGGGCCGCCCGGACCGAAGAAGCCCGGCGGGCTCGCTTCAGCCTGCCGGAAGTTCGGGTTGGTCAACCGCGGGAACGGCACGTCGGCCGCCGCGAAGGTCTCGCGCCCCGGGAACAGGTTGTTACAGGAACCGTCCACCGTCCGCAGACCGTACGTCGTGAGCCGGTCCGGTACCTGGTTCGCGCCGGGACCCACCAGCGTCCCGCAGGGATTGGCCGGCGTCAGCGTGGCCGAGTGCTCCTCGGCGATCTTGATCTGCTTGAGAATGAAGGCGATGTCGGCCGCCGTCACCGTGAATCCATTTCCTACCGGCGCGGCCGCGCCCGCCGGCATCATGGCCAGGCTGGCCGATACCGCGATCATCGCGGTGATGGTGACGGCGCTTGTCGCCCCCCGCCGGAAGGCGCCGAGCCCCCAGCGCCTCTTTCTGAACTGAGATTGTGGTCGCATTGCGAGCCCCTCCCCGGGCACTACGGAAAGGCGGTGCGGCGAAATCGCCAGACCGCCGAAAACCCTCGATGCGTACCGCGGTACAGACAGTGGCAACCGCGAGACATCGACCTTTTGCGAAGACCGAGGCAGCACCCTCGGTCGTCCCCACCCCACCCGGGAAACCGCCTTCGGCGGCCCGGGCCCGCTCCTTCCCCCTTTTGTCCCCGCGCGGCACGACCTACTGCAGTCGCGCCGCTCTCAAAGCTCCGTCATGACAACTTCATGACAGGTCGTGGGCTCACTTTGTGTTCCCTTGCTCGGGGAAAGCAATGACGCGGCCGGGAAACTATCTGTTTTGGGGTACCGCCGGGGGGTCCGATGCCCCCATTTTGGGGGTGGACGAGAACACTCTCCGTGTCCAGCCGATCGGGAGGAGGTCAGCCGGCCGGCAACGTCATTCGGCGCCCATGTCCAAGCGCAGCAGGTCTTCCTCGGTCTCGCGGCGGACCACCACGCGCAACTGACCGTCGTTGACCGCGATCACAGGCGGTCGCGGAACATGGTTGTAGTTGCTGGCCATCGAGCGGCAGTACGCCCCCGTGCCCGGTACTGCGACCAGGTCGCCCGGGATCACGTCCGACGGCAGGAACTCGTCCTTCACCACGATGTCGCCGGACTCGCAGTGCTTGCCGACCACCCGGGCCAGGGCGGGCTCCGCAGCGGAGTACCGGCTGGCGAGCGTGCAGGAGTAGTCCGCGTCGTACAGGGCGGTGCGGATGTTGTCGCTCATCCCGCCGTCGACGGAGATGTAGGTGCGGGAGGCGCCGGCGTCGAGCTCGACCTCCTTGACGGTGCCGACCGTGTAGACCGTGCAGACGGCCGGTCCGACGATCGCGCGGCCGGGCTCGATCGACACCTTCGGCACGTCGACGCCGAACGCCCGGCACTCGTGCTCGACGATCTTGCCCATTTCGGTGGCCAGCTGGGCGGGGTCGGACGGGTCGTCCTGGGTCGTGTAGGCGATTCCGAAGCCGCCGCCGAGGTCGAGCTCCGGCATGTCCACGCCTAGCTCGTCGGAAACCCTTGCGTGCAAGGCGATCACGCGCTTCGCGGCGACCTCGAACCCCGACGAGTCGAAGATCTGGGAGCCGATGTGCGAGTGCAGCCCGAGCAGCTCGAGCTCGGGAGCTTCGTTGACCCGGGCAACGGCATCGTAGGCCGCGCCCGAGGTGATCGAGAAGCCGAACTTCTGGTCCTCGTGCGCTGTCGCGATGTATTCGTGGGTGTGTGCCTCGACGCCGGCCGTGACCCGGATCATCACCGGGGCCACGACGCCGCGCTCCTTGGCGAGCTCGATCAGCCGGGAGATCTCGTACTGCGAGTCCACGATGATGCGGCCCACTCCGGCGTCCAGCGCGCGGGCGAGCTCCTGCTCCGACTTGTTGTTGCCGTGGAACCCGAGCCGACGCGGATCGGCTCCGGCGCGCAGCGCGACGGCAAGCTCGCCACCTGAGCAGATGTCGAGGTTGAGCCCCTCCTCCATCACCCAGCGGACGATCGTCGTGCAGAGGAACGCCTTGCCCGCGTAGTAGACGTCGAAGCCTTTGAACCCCTCCTTGAACGCGCGGGCGCGCGCGCGGAAGTCCGCCTCGTCCAGCACGTACGCCGGGCTGCCGTGCTGCTCGACCAGCTCGCGGACGTCGACGCCGCCGACCTCGAGCGCGCCGTCAGCGTTCTTCTTCGAGTTCGTCGACCACAGCGGGGTGACCAGGTCGTTGACGTCCCGCGGCGCCCGCAGCCAGGGCGGTGCCCGGTGTCCGATGTCGGCGTGCAGCGTCCCCGCCTCGTGCGCCCTCACATCCGCTCCGGAGCGGTGACGCCGAGCAGGTCCAGCCCGTTGGCCAGCACGGTCCTGGTGGCGCCGACCAAGGTCAGCCGGGCCTTGTGCACAGACTCGACCTCCTCGTCGCCGCGCGGCAGCACCCGGCAGCTGTCGTAGAACTTGTGGAACGCGGAGGCCGTGTCCTCCAGGTACCGCGCGATCCGGTGCGGCTCGCGCAACTCGGCCGCAGTGGCGACCACCCGGGGGAACTCGGCCAGGGCGCGGAGCAGGTCGCCCTCACGCTCGTGACTGAGCAGTCCGGGGTCGAACTCGTCCAGCTTGATGCCGAGGTCGTCCGCGTTGCGCAGGATCGAGGCCAGCCGGGCGTGCGCGTACTGCACGTAGTACACCGGGTTCTCGCTGACCTGCCGGGTCATCTCCTCGATGTCCAGCGTCAGCGGGGAGTCCACCGGGTAGCGGCACAGCGTGTACCGCAGCGGGTCGACGCCGCCCTCCTCGACCAGCTCGGCCAGCGTGACGATGGTGCCGGCCCGCTTGGACAGCTTCATCTCCTCGCCGCCCTTGAGGATCTTGACCAGCTGGCCGATCAGGATCTCGATGTTGTGCTCGGGATCGTCGCCGGCGCAGGCCGCGATCGCCTTCAGACGGTTCACGTACCCGTGGTGGTCGGCGCCGAGCAGGTAGATGGCCACCTCGAAGCCGCGCTCGCGCTTGTTCACGTAGTACGCCGCGTCGGACGCGAAGTAGGTGGGCTCGCCGTTGGACCGGATCAGCACCCGGTCCTTGTCATCGGTGAAGTCGGTGGTCCGCATCCAGAGCGCGCCGTCGGCCTCGTAGAGGTGACCCTGCGCCCGGAGCTTCTCGACCGCATGGCCGACGCCGTCCTGCTCGTGCAGGCTCCGCTCGGACGTCCACACGTCGAACTTGGTCCGGAAGTGCTCGAGCTGCTCCTGCTGCTCCTTGAGCTGCCGCTCGTACCCGGCCTCGCGGAACGCCACCAGCTGCTCATCCTCGGGCAACTCGGTGATGCCGGGGACCTCCTGCACGATCCGCTGGGCGAGCTCGTTGATGTACTCGCCGTGGTAGCCGTCCTCCGGCACCGGCCGACCGTGCGCGGACGCCTGCAGGGAGGCGCCGAACTTGTCCATCTGGGCGCCCCGGTCGTTCACGTAGAACTCCCGGGTCACCACCGCACCGGCCTTCGCGAGCACCCGGGCGAGCGCGTCGCCGACGGCCGCCCAACGGGTGTGCCCGAGGTGCAGCGGGCCGGTCGGGTTGGCCGAGATGAACTCGAGGTTGATCGCCTGGCCCTTCAGCGCGTCGCTGCTCCCGTACGCCGCTCCCGCCTCGACGATCGCTCCGGCGATCTTGCCCTGGGCGTCGGCGGCGACCCGGAGGTTGATGAAGCCCGGGCCGGCGATCTCCACCGCGCTGATGGCCGGGTCGTCCTGGAGCCTGGCCGCGAGCAGCTCCGCGAACTGCCGCGGCGGCATGCCGGAGCGCTTGCCGAGCTGCATGGCGACGTTGGTGGCGTAGTCCCCGTGCTCGGGGTTCTTGGGTCGCTCGACCTTCAGCTCGCCCGGCAGTCCGCCGTCGACAGTGATGGTGCCGTCGTCGACGAGCGCGGTCAGGGCCTGCAGGATCTTCTCAGCGAGCTGTTCCGGAGTCACCGGCCCAGCCTAATGGCCCTGCCCCCGAACCCTTGACTCAGCATCCACTGCCCGGTACACGCCATCCCGCCGCCTCACTGGATTGCGTCGACGTATACCCAGAGCCCGTCCTCGCGGACGAAGCGGCTGTTCTCGTGCTGCTCCCCGTCCGCACCGCCGACCCGGTAGTGCGCGGTGAACTCCACCGTGCCTTCGGTGTGGAAGGCCGATCCGCCAGTTGAGCCCAGCACGTCGAGGCCGGTCCAGCGCATTCCGCGGTCCAGGGTGAGCTCCGCGGGCCGCGTTCCGGCGGACCAGGTCCGCAGTAGGTAGGCGGTGTCCTGGGCGACAAAGGCGGCGTACCGCGACCGCATCAGCCGCTCCGCAGTAGGCGCGGCGGAGCGCCCCGCGTGGAAGGCACCGCAGCACTCGGCGTAAGGCGCTCCCAGGCCGCATGGGCAGGGAGCGGAGGCAGCGGCGCCGGGAGAGTTTCCGGTGGTCCGCGAGGACCGGGCGGAGGAGCGTCGGGGCATCCCTCGATTGTGCCGGACGCCGGTCAGCGTTCGGCGGCGACCTGGATCGTGCTCTCGCGGATGAGTTTGGTGTCCCAGGCTGCTGGTTGGCCGTTCACCCGGACGGTCAGGCCGGAGCACGCGTCGCCCAGGCACTTGCCGTCGTACCGGACGCCCCAGAGTTCGAAGAACTGCTTCAGGGTCGGGCGTTCGGCCTTCGTCCTCGCCTCGACGTACACGAGCCCGTCCGTGGCGTGAGTGTGGATGGCGGCCTGCTCGGCGCGGACCCGGTCCACGCCGATGCCCGCCGGGATCTGCACCGCCGTGCCGGTGACTGTCACCGACAACTTCACCTGGTACGGCGACTGTCCGCGGAAGTCGAGGGGCAACCGTTCGAATCCCGCCTTGTCCATGTACGACACGGCGTCGCGCGGCGCGTCCCACGGCGGCGGCCCGGACCGGATCTCCACGGGTCCGGGCGGCGCGGGGCCCACCTGGCAGCCGCTCACTGCGGGCAGCAGGCTCAGCGCGGCGACGAACGCCAGCACCCGGACTCTCATGCGGAGCAGGCTTTCATGCCGACTCCCGCCGCCGTCGAACCGGGCCCGATGGCTGCCGGGTCAGTCTTCGGAGGGCATCAGGACCCAGAGCGCGATGTAGATCAGGATCTGCGGACCCGGCAGGGCGCAGCTGATCACGAAGATGAGGCGCATCACGTTCGGCGAGATGCCGAACCGGCGAGCCAGGCCGGCGCAGACACCGCCGATCCAGCGACCGCGGCTCGGACGGACCAAGGTGGTAGCCATGGTTCAGGATTCCTTTCGGCAGTTGGGCATACGACCACTATGACGCCCAGACCGACCGGGTCGATGCCGCCCCGCGGACGTTCCAGGGACCGTTCAGGGTCTCCCCCAATTCGGGCCCTGGCCGGATTCCCTGGTACTGTTTCGCTCGTTCCTGAGCCCCCGTAGCTCAGGGGATAGAGCACCGCCCTCCGGAGGCGGGTGCGCAGGTTCGAATCCTGCCGGGGGCGCCTGTCAGACCATCTTCCCCGCCTCTCGATCAAGTCGATCGGGAGGCGATTCGCATTACCCGGCGTCCTACCGGGAAATTGTTCTAGCCTGCCAGCAGGGCGGACCCGGGTGACCGTGCCTAGACTTCTGGGTGCAGGCCCCGGCACGGGTCCGGTGGCGGCGTGTTGGGAGGGACGAGAATGCCTGACGGTACTCAGACCATCGCCTATCCGTCGCCCGGTTCGCGGCCGTCGCGCCGGGATCCCGAGCCGCTCGCGCCGCACGTCATCGTCCTGTTCGGCGCCACCGGCGACCTGGCCAAGCGGAAGCTGCTGCCGGGACTGGCCTATCTGCAGCAGTCACGGTTCGCCCCCGACGTACGGATCATCGGTACGGCGACCGAGCCGCTCACGACCGAGGAGTTCCGGGCCCGGGCACGGCAGGCGATCGACACCTTCGGCACGCACAAGATGACCGATGAGGAGTGGGCGCAGTTCTCCGAGCGGCTCGAGTATGTCGCCCGCGACGCGGGGCCGGAGGCACTGGCCGCCGCGGTCAAGAACGCCGAGGCCCTGCTCGGTCCCGACGCGCGGCGGCTGCACTATCTGTCGGTGCCACCCAAGGCCGCGCAATCGGTGATCGCCATGTTGCGGGACGCCGACCTGGTCGATCGCGCCCGGGTGGTGATGGAGAAGCCGTTCGGGGACGACCTGGCCAGTGCGGTGGCCCTGAACGACTTCGTGCACGAGACCTTCGAGGAGGCGCAGATCTTCCGGATCGACCACTTCCTGGGCAAGGAGGCGGCGCAGAACATCCTCGCGTTCCGGTTCGCGAACGGGTTGTTCGAGCCGATCTGGAACCGCAACTTCATCGACCACATCCAGATCGACATCCCCGAGTCGCTCGGCCTGGACCAGCGCGCCACCTTCTACGAACCGACCGGCGCGTTCAAGGACATGGTCGTCACGCACGTCCTGCAGGTGCTCGCGTTCGTCGCGATGGAACCGCCCACCGCTTTGGAACCGCGCGCGATCTCGGAGGAGAAGAACAAGGTCTTCCGCTCGATGCTGCCGATCCACCCGACCGACGTTGTCAGGGGCCAGTACGGCGGGTATCGCGGCGAGGAGGGCGTCGCGCCGGACTCGGACACCGAGACGTTCATCGCGCTGAAGGTCGGGATCGACAACTGGCGCTGGGCGGGCGTGCCGTTCTACCTGCGCACCGGCAAGCGGATGGCCGAGGGCATGCGGATCATCTCGATCGCCTTCAAGGAGGCGCCGAAGACGATGTTCCCGGCCGGCTCGGGCGTCGGTTCGCAGGGGCCTGATCACCTGACCTTCGACCTCGCCGACTCGTCGCGGGTGTCGCTGTCGTTCTACGGCAAGCGGCCGGGGCCGGGGATGCGGCTGGAGAAGCTGTCCATGCAGTTCTCCACGCAGGAGACGGAGGCAGCCGGCGACGTGCTCGAGGCCTACGAACGCCTCATCCTGGACGCGATGCGCGGCGATCACACGCTCTTCACGACTGCCGAGGGCATCGAGTCTCTTTGGGAGAGGTCCGCGCCGCTGCTGGAGGACCCGCCACCGGTGAAGCCGTACGCCCAGGGCACCTGGGGACCCAACGCCATCCACCAGTTGATCGCTCCCCGGGCCTGGCGTCTGCCCTTCGAGCGGGAGTGGCGCGAAGGCAAACGCTGAGCCGCGCTGCTGAGGAGTGCGGGAGCTACAAACGGCGGAGATTGTCGATGGCCTCGCTGAGCGCGACCTCCAGGTAGGAGATGCGGTCAGTCGACTGCAGGAGGCCGACGCCACCGGTCAGGGCGGTCAGGATGGAGGTGGCCGCCTTGGCAGTGTCAACGCCTGCGCCGATCTCCCCCGAGTCCTTCAGCGCCTGGACACCCTTCGCCAGGTATTCGTGCCACCGGTCGACCAGTTCCAGCACGATCTTGCGGGTCGCCGGATCCGCAGTACCGAGTTGGTCCGTCAGGGCTGACAAGGGGCACCGTTGCCGCTGGGCGTCGTAGATCTTGATCACCCGGCGACGCCACGCCTGCCACTTGCGCCAGGTGGTCAGGTCGTGGTCCGCCGAGTTCGGGCCGTCCGGTGTCCGGGTGCTGATCAGAACAGGGCCGCGACGGGCAGGACCTCGAGGCCGACGCGTTCCAGCGGTTCGATCCGGGGGGCCTGGGGCACGGCGCCGATGGCCATCTCGAACCCGAGGCCGTTCAGCCGGCCGAGCTCGTCGATCAGCTGACTCTGCTTCTCGCCCTTGTCGCCGATGTCGAGGGTGATGTAGACGGTCTTGGTGATCTCGTCGTAGTCGCGCCCCTCGGCCTCGCAGTGCTGCTTCAGCACGTCGAGCTTGTGTTCCAGGTCGGGCGTGTTGAACAGGTTGCAGGCCTGGGCGTACTTCGCGACCAGTCGCAGCGTCTTCTTCTCGCCACCGCCGCCGATCATGATCGGCGGATGCGGCCTGCTGAGCGCCTGGGGAACGTTCAGCAGTCGCTCGGCCTGGTAATACTTGCCGTTGAACGGGCCGTCATCGTCGGACCACATCTGCAGGCAGTACCGCAGTGTCTCCTCGAGTCGCTCGAACCGCTCGGCGACCGGCGGGAACGGGAAGCCGAGCCCACGGGACTCCTCCTCGTTCCAGCCCGCGCCGATGCCGAGCATCGAGCGTCCCTCGGACAGCACGTCCAGCGTGGTCATCGCCTTGGCGAGCAGGCCGGGATGGCGGTAGTGCACACCGGTGACGAGGGTGAACAACGTGGCGCGATGGGTGTGAGCGGCCAGGAAGCCCAGCGTGGTGTACGCCTCGAGCATGTCGTTCTCGGTCGGGCCGACGCCGGGGATCTGGAAGAAGTGGTCCATCACCGCGATCGAGCTGAACCCCAGTCTGTCGGCCGTACTGGCCACCTCGAAAAGCTCCACCCCCAGCGCCGGGGCACCGTTGGGCCAGGTGTAGTTCGGGATCTGGAGACCGATGTCCATCGAGCAAGTCCTTCCGGTGAATCCACCAGGATCGTCACCTTCCAGATAACACCCGGGCCCAAACCACTCCGACCGCCGGGTCGGCAGGCACGCGTCACGGTGTCACCGCGCGGGCGGGGTCGATCGGCGCCTGCCGGCGGCTGTGAGGATGGTGGCATGACCAGTCACCGGATCGCTCTCATTCCCGGCGACGGGATCGGCCAGGAGGTCGTGCCCGCCGCGCTCACCGTGCTCGAGGCCGTCGGCAATCGCCATGGCGTCAGCTTCACGTACGACGAGTTCGACTGGTCGTGCCGCCGGTATCTGGACGAGGGCGCGATGATGCCGGCCGACGGTCTGGACCAGATCCGCGGCCACGACGCGATCTTCCTCGGCGCGGTCGGCGCTCCCGGCGTACCGGATCACGTGTCGCTGTGGGGTCTGCTGATCCCGATCCGCCGGCAGTTCCGCCAGTACGTGAACCTGCGTCCGATCCGCGTGTTCGACGGCCTGGAAAGCCCGGTACGGCGCGCTGTGGCGGGCGAGGTTGATCTGGTCGTGGTGCGGGAGAACGTCGAGGGCGAGTACAGCGAGATCGGCGGGCGGATGAACCGGGGGTTCCCCGAGGAGCTTGCCGTGCAGGAAGCCGTCTTCACCCGGGCCGGCGTGACCCGGCTGGTCGACTACGGGTTCTCGTTGGCGGCGCGGCGCCGGGGGTACTTGACCTCGGCAACGAAGTCGAACGGGATCGTGCACACGCTGCCGTTCTGGGACGAACTGGTCGCGGAGCGGGCGGCGGAGCATCCGGAGGTTCGCTGGGACCAGGAACACATCGACGCTCTGTGCGCCAAGCTCGTGCTCGATCCTGGGCGGTTCGACGTGATCGTCGGATCGAACCTGTTCGGCGACATCCTCAGCGACCTGGCCGCGGCCGTTGCCGGGGGCATCGGTATCGCCCCGGCCGCGAACCTCAACCCGGAACGAGACTTCCCCTCGATGTTCGAGCCCGTGCACGGTTCGGCGCCGGACATCGCGGGCCGCGGCATCGCCAACCCGATCGGCGCGATCTGGACCGCCGCGATGATGCTCGACCACCTGGGTCATCGGGAGGCTGCTCTCGAGGTCGAGTCCGCCATCGCCGGCGTGCTCGCCCGGACCTCGGTCCGGACGTCGGATCTCGGCGGCACCGCCAGCACCACTGACTTCACGAAGACCTTGCTGGAGTTCTTGTGAGGCTGCCGTTCGAGTACCAGAAGATCGATGCCGACGGCATCAACATCAACTGCGCTGTGGGCGGTGAGGGTCCACCAGTCCTGCTCCTCCACGGGTATCCGCAAACCCATTTGATCTGGCATCACGTCGCTCCGGCACTGGCGGCGAACCACACGGTTGTCGCCGCGGATCTGCGCGGGTATGGCGACAGCGACAAACCACCCGCCGGCCCGGACCACGCGGGATACTCAAAGCGCGCCATGGCTCGGGACCAGGTGCTGGTCATGCGCGCCCTTGGATTCGATCGCTTCGCCGTGGTCGGGCACGATCGCGGCGCGCGGGTCGGGCATCGAATGGCGCTCGATCACCCGGACGCGGTCGAACGCCTCGCCGTGCTGGACATCGTCCCGACCCGCTACACCTACGAACACGTCGACGCGAACTTCGCCCAGGGCTACTTCCACTGGTTCTTCCTTGCTGCTGGCAACGGAATCCCGGAGCGGCTGATCGATGGTGATCCCGAGTTCTGGATCCGCGCACGGATGTCGTCCCGGCACCAGGGTGGCACCACCTTCGACCCGGCCGCGATGGACGAGTACGTCCGTTGCTTCTCCGATCCGGCGGCGATCAGCGCCTCCTGCGAGGACTACCGCGCCGCCGCAACCATCGATCTGGTCCACGACGAAGAGTCAGCCGGGCACCCGCTGGAGTGCCCCACACTCGCGCTGTGGGGCGAGTCGAGCTTCGTGGGTCGCACGTACGACGTACTGGCCGCCTGGCGCCCCTACGCCACCAACCTCCGCGGCGCCGCCATCCCCTCCGACCACTACCTCCCCGAAGAAGCCCCCGCCGCCACGACCGCCGCCCTCCTGTCCTTCCTAACTGAGCGTATCGGCGAGCAGTAGATCTCCGCGGAACTTATCCACAGCACTCGGTGACGTGGGCCGCGGCGAACCGCGGAACCGGGTCAGAGTTCGCGGGTCCGAACACCACTTCGGGAGCGCACCTGAAACATCCTGCTCCAGCTCAGGGGGCGATTTCCAGGGTGGTGATCCGGGCGGTGTCGTCGAGGGTGAAGCGGTAGATCAGATCTACCTCGCCGCCAGGGAAGTTGCCCGACAGGTGGTGAGTGAGGACGTAGTGGGTGTCGTCGAGCTTCTCGGCGTGGGTCAGTTCGGCGGTGTAGGTGTATTCGCTGGCGGCGGTGTCGCGCCAGTGGCGGATCTCGTCATGGCCGGTGTAGGTGTTTCCGTCGTCGAGGACCGTGGCGTCGTCGGCGAAGGCGGAGAGCAGGTCGGCGTGGTTGGGCTTGCGACCGGGTTCGGCCTCGCGAAGGTACGTGGTGATCGCGTGCGGCAGGTGCTTCACGGTTTCGGCGACGTTCGGGTCGGGTGGGGTGGGGATGGTCATCGGGCGCCTTCCAGGAGAGGGTCTGCATAAGCCTACGCACGCCCCGTACTGCGAACCCGGCGCCGCAGTGGTCCCGCCGGGCCCAGTCGCGGGTCCAGTCGCGGGTCCGGTCGCGGGTCCAGTCGCGGGCGGCACCTGATAGTCGTGCCGGCGACCGCTGCGCCTAGTACGACAGCCGTAGTCCGTGATCTGGTGGCGTGGCGGTCACGAAGTGGTGACCTTGAACACCAAACGGGGACCGCGGACACGAAATAACGTGTTCAAGGCCCCGTCTACCTGTCCCAGGTCCCCACTCCTGGTCAGGGCCACACCCCACCCAGCCCTCCGCGGCCCCCTGCCGAAAGACATCATCATGAACTACGGCTGTCGTACTAGGGTCGGGGGATGATGCAGCTCAAGGTGATCGGGGTCGGAGCCGGGGATCCCGATCATGTGACGATCCAGGCCGTGAAGGCGCTCAACCAGGTCGACGTGTTCTTCGTGCTCGACAAGGGTGAGGTCAAGCAGGAACTGGTCGACCTGCGCGGGGAGATCCTGCAGCGGTTCGCACCGAATCTCGAGTACCGCGTGGTGGTCGGGCAGGATCCGGAGCGCGATCGGGCCAGTGCCGCGTACGTCGAGTCGGTGGACGACTGGCGGCGGCGCCGGGCGGACGTGTGTGCGGACCTGATCGCCGCCGAGCTCGGCGAGGACCAGGTCGGCGCCTTCCTGGTCTGGGGTGACCCGTCCTTGTACGACAGCACTCTGGCAATCCTCGACGACATCCTGGACCGCGGTGAGCTGGCGTTCGAGATCGAGGTGATTCCCGGGATCAGCAGCGTGTCCGCGTTGGCGGCGCGGCACCGGGTCGGACTGAACCAGGTCGGCCGGCCGATCCAGATCACCACCGGGCGACGACTCGCGGAGAAGTGGCCCGACGACGTCGACGACGTGGTGGTGATGCTGGACGCGCAGACCGCGTTCACCGCGCACACGGACCAGGACGCAGAGATCTACTGGGGCGCCTATCTGGGCACTCCCGACGAACTGCTGGTCGCCGGGAAGTTGTCGGACGTCGCCGCCGAGATCACCGAACTCCGGGCCGAGGCGAGGAATCGCAAGGGTTGGATCATGGACACTTATCTGCTGCGCCGCAATCGGCGATAAGTCCCGCAATTCGGCCACAGGCGCTAAATCCAGCCGATTCTCCAGAATGCGCAAGACGTTACCAAAGGTTCTTTAGAAAGTAAAGGCACAACTCGAACGTAAGATTTTCAGCCGTGCTCTTCTCCTGGTCCCGCCGGTCGCCTTAATCTGGCCCGGAACCATTTGTCCACCGCCCCCATGACCGCGTCCCCGCCCCCGACGGACCCGGTCAGGACAGAGGAGTCACTCATGAAGATGCCCCGTCTCATCCGCGCGCTGCCGGTCCTGGTGGCACTAGGCGCGGCCATGTCGATGATGCTGATGGCGCCGGCCGACGCCAAGGAGTCCGCGCCGAGCTCGACGCTCGCGTGCGACTACCCGAGCTGGGTGTCCGGCAACTGGTATGCCGCCGGCAGCATTGTGAAGTACACCGATGGATTGTTCTACCTCGCCGAGCACGACAATCCCGGCTATGACCCGACCATCAGCACCTGGTACTGGGATCCGTACGCCTGCAGCGGCGGCAACCCGCAACCGACCGCATTCCCGGTCAGCGAATCCCAGTTCAACCAGATGTTCCCGAACCGGAATTCCTTCTACTCGTACTCCGGCCTGATCAACGCATTGAGCGCCTACCCCGGCTTCGCCAACACAGGCGACGACACCACCAAGAAGCGTGAGGCCGCGGCCTTCCTGGCGAACGTGAACCACGAGACCGGCGGGCTGGTCTACATCAAGGAGATCAACGAGGCGAACTACCCGCACTACTGCGACTGGGGTCAGCCCTACGGTTGCCCGGCCGGCCAGGCCGCGTACTACGGCCGCGGCCCGATCCAGCTGAGCTGGAACTTCAACTACAAGGCAGCGGGCGACGCGCTCGGCATCGACCTGCTGAACAACCCGTGGCAGGTGGAGCAGAACGCGGCCGTCGCATGGAAAACCGGGCTCTGGTACTGGAACACCCAGACCGGCCCGGGCACGATGACGCCGCACAACGCGATGATCAACGGCGCCGGCTTCGGCGAGACCATCCGCAGCATCAATGGATCGCTGGAGTGCAACGGCGGCAACCCGGGCCAGGTGCAGAGCCGGGTCGACGCCTACCAGCGGTTCACCCAGCTGCTCGGGGTCTCCCCCGGCAACAACCTCTACTGCTGATCCCCGGGCCAGAGATCAGGATGCACCACCGACCAAAGGTGTAGGTGGAGTGGCCGTCCGGCCGAAGCGTGACCGCCCGGTCTTCGCCGACGCTGCAGTGCATGACAACACTCCGAATCACCCGTAGCAAGGTGCGGCTGGCACTAGCACTAGCCCTAGCGCTGATGCCAGCCGCACTGTTCGCCAACAGAGCTACCGCCGCTCAACCGCAGAGCAGACCACCCGCAGAGCCGACCGTAGTACGGACTGATGTGGGGTTGCTGCGGGGTGAGGCAGCAGGAGGCGCGCGGGTCTTCAACGGGATCCCGTACGCCGCTCCGCCGGTGCGGGCGTTGCGCTGGAAGGCTCCGCAGGCTGTGAAGCCGTGGCATGGCGTGCGGGATGCGCTGAAGCTAGCGAACGCATGTGCTCAGCAGGACAACCCGGAGATCCCTGGTGGTTCGACAGCCGAGGACTGCCTCTACCTGAACGTGACTACTCCCGCGCAGCAGGCAGAGCGACCGCGTGCGGTGGTCGTGTGGATCCCCGGCGGCGGCTTCTTCTCCGGTGCGGGCAACAGCTACCAAGCGTCGAAGATGGCCACCCGCGGAGACGTTGTGGTGGTCACGGTGAACTACCGGCTGGGGATCTTCGGGTTCTTCGGCTACCCGGGCTTGGCCGGCTCTGGCACGTACGGCATCCAGGATCAGCAGGCGGCGCTGCGCTGGGTGCAGCGGAACGCCCGTGCCTTCGGCGGAGACCCGCGGAACGTCACGGTGGCTGGCGAATCGGCCGGCGGCATGAGTGTCTGCGCGCAACTGGCCTCACCGACTTCTGCCGGGCTGTTCGCCAAGGCCGTCATGCAGAGCGGCTCCTGCGCATTCAACTGGGCCGACAACAGCCAGTACCCGGGGCAGGCGGCTGACTCGCCGTGGGTAAAGGAGAGCACGGTCCAGAACACCGGCAAGGAGTGGGCAGCCGAGCACAAGGCCGACCTGAAGTGCAAGGCCGGCCAGTCGATGCGGGACTGCCTGCAGGACGCAGAACCGGCTGTACTGGTGGAGAGCACGCTGCAATTCACGCAGCCGGCGTACGGCGGTAGTGCGGTGTTGCCGCTGAGTCCGGCGAAGGCGATGAAGGGCGGCCTGTTCCACCGAGTGCCAGTGCTGTCCGGCAACAACCACGACGAGGCAACGCCGTGGGTGGCTGCGTTCAACGGCGGTGTGCTTGCTGATGCCGACTACCCACGTCTGTTGACGGACATGGTTGGCGCTGCGGCTGCTGCGAAGGTGCAGCGCGAGTACCCGCTCGCGCAGTACGGATCTACTGCGGCGGCCTGGGCAGCGGTCACGACGGATCGGATCTGGTCGTGTACGCAGGTCACCAACGACCAGCAGGCGGTCAGCAAGGTGCCGGTGTATGCGTACGAGTTCGCGGACAAGCACTCGCCGCTCTCCCAGCCTGGCCAGGGCGCTGCGCACGCCACAGAGTTGCCGTACCTCTTCAGCCTCGGCGGCTACGACTTTCCGATGAGCGCAACGCAGCAGCGGCTGTCGGAGCAGATGCTCGACTACTGGACAGCCTTCGCGCGCACCGGCAATCCGAACGGGCCCGGCCGACCGTACTGGGCACCGGCATCAACCGGCGATACCCGCGGGCTGTCACTCGCTCCCACCGACCAGGGCGGCATCAAGCGAGTCAACCTGACCGCAGAACATCACTGCGGCTTCTGGGCCGAACTGAGCTAGCCAACAACCTGCCGGCGTCTCGACCAGATCCTGACGAAAAAGGGGGCGAGGACGCTGAAGACGACCGATCCGAATACCTCACGCGGGCTGACCGGGTTGTCGTCCCGCTCGAGTTCCTTGTGGCCGCTAGCGCCCGGTGCCATCAGCAACGAGGGCACCTGGCCGACCATCCACGTCGGCGCGACCCACCACTGCGAGTGTGAGGACTTTGCCGTCGACTGTAGGCACCATGCTGCCGGTAAGCGCTTCCCAGCGACACGGTGGTCACAGTCGATGAACGGATCACCGCGAGGGGGGCGGGGAGGGTCTGCTCGGCAGGAATGTGAGGACTTTGCCGTCGAGTGTTGCCTCCTCCCGTTCGTGTCGTCGATCAGCTCGCGGGGGTCGGGCCGACCGCTTGTGTGTTAGACAGGACGCAACCTAAGGGGCCCTCGTGGACCAGCTCACCCTCGGCGTCATCGGCCGTTCCCGCAAAGAGAACGAGCATCGGCTGCCGATCCATCCGCACCACTTCGACCGGATCGACGAGGACCTGCGCCAGCGCATCTTCCTCGAATCCGGCTACGGCGACCAGTTCGGCGTCTCCGACCAGCAGTTGGCCAGGATCGTCGGAGGTGTCCTGGACCGAGAACAGCTGCTCGCCGGCACCGATGTCGTGCTGCTGCCCAAACCGCAGATAGAGGATCTCGAAGAGTTGCGCCGCGGCCAGGTGCTCTGGGGCTGGCCGCACTGCGTCCAGGACGAGAAGCTCACCCAACTGGCGATCGACCGGGACCTGACGCTGATCGCGTTCGAGGCGATGAACCACTGGACCAGCGACGGCCGGTTCAACCTGCACGTGTTCCACAAGAACAACGAGCTGGCCGGCTACTGCTCGGTCCTGCACGCGCTCGAGCTGATCGGTTCGACCGGTGATTACGGCCGACGGCTGCGGGCCGTGGTGATCGGCTTCGGCGCCACGGCTCGTGGAGCCGTCACGGCCCTGAACGCGCACGGCATCCACGATGTCGACGTACTCACGGCTCGGGGCGTTACCGCTGTCAGCTCGCCGATCCACTCGGCCCGGATGATCCAGTTCGACCACGAGGACCCGGACGACACCACCGATCCGCGCCGCAGCCACGCGTTGACCGAGGACGGCAGGGTTCCGCTCGCCGGGTTTCTGGCCGAACACGACGTGATTGTGAACTGCGTGCTCCAGGATCCGGACGCGCCGCTCACGTTCCTGATCGAGGAGGACCTGCCGCTGGTCGTGCCGGGCAGCCTCGTCGTCGACGTCTCCTGCGATCTGGGCATGGGCTTCAGCTGGGCCCGGCCGACGGGTTTCGCGGATCCCACCTTCGTCGTCGGGGACAACGTCACCTACTACGGCGTCGACCACAGCCCGTCGTACCTGTGGAACTCGGCGACCTGGGAGATCAGCGAGGCGCTCATGCCCTACCTCCGCCCGGTGCTCGACGGGCCTACGGCCTGGCATGCCGACGAGACGATCCGCCGCGCCATCGAGATCGAGGGCGGCACAATCCGCAACCCGGGCATCCTGTCCTTCCAACACCGCTCCCCCGACCACCCTCACCTCCACCTCTGAACCGCCTGCTGCCCGGGCGGATAGCTGGCGCGGCCAGTGATGCAGAACACACGGGGTGTGGGGGACGTAGCATCACGGCTGTGCCTAGCGCTGGAAGGACTCACCCCGACCGTTGTCCGGGCGTCCTTGCGGTGCATGAGGCGGCTGACGGCGGGCTGGCGCGCGTTCGGTTGCCCGGCGGAGTGCTCAGCGCTGAACAGCTAGAGGCCCTCGCGGCAGCTTCCGCCGAGCTGGGTGACGGCAGTCTCGAACTGACGTCGCGGGGGAACATCCAGATTCGCGCACTGTGCCCCGGGGCGCCGCGGGAACTGTCGGACCGCCTGTACGACGCTGGGCTCCTGCCGTCGATCACCCACGAGCGGGTGCGGAACATCCTCGCCTCGCCACTGTCCGGCCTCGACAAGCACAGCCTGTACGACGTACTGCCCGCCGCGGCTGAGCTGGATCGTTTGCTCTGCGCGCGGCAGGAACTGGCAGAACTGCCCGGGCGATTCCTGTTCGCGCTCGACGACGGCCGCGGCGACTTGGCCGGTGTCGGAGCAGACGTCGCAATCCGGGTGCTGCCGGCACCGAACCGGGCGACCGCACCGAGCACCGCGGGCGAGGCGCTGCTTGTGCTCGGCGGGGGCTCCAGCGGAGTGCGCGTCGCCTTGGCCGACGTGGCTGGAGTAATGACGGCTGCTGCGGAGGCGTTCCTCGAGGAGCGTGCCGCCCAGGGGTCGGAGGCTTGGCGTATCGCGGAGCTGGAGGACGGCCCGGCGAGGATCCTCGCCCGCCTTGCGGAGTCCGAGGCGGCCGACGACGATGCGGGGACTTCTGTGCGGGTGGTGGCGGGTTGCCACCAGCAGCGTGACGGGCGGATGGCGCTGGTGGCGACGGTGCCGTTGGGGAGTTTGGGGCAAGCGCAGGCGGCTGCCTTGGTGGAAGTTGCCGGGGCTGGGCTCGGGGAGCTCCGCGTGACGCCGTGGCGGTCCGTAGTACTGGGTGGGTTGGCTGACACCGACGATGCTGTCGAACGGTTGGAAGCCGTTGGGTTGGTGGTTGAGCCGGACTCACCGTGGAACGGGGTGACGGCTTGCGCCGGGCGGCCCGGGTGCGCGAAGGCATTGGCGGACGTGCGGGCGGATGCGCGCCGGGTCACGCCGGGGCTACCAGCCGGGCGGGCTGTGCACTGGTCCGGGTGCGAGCGGCGGTGTGGACGACCAGCGGGTGAGTTCATCGATGTTGTTGCCGTGCGCAATGGCTACTCGGTTGACGGCGCCTTCCAGGAAGATGCTGTGGCGGCTGCGAGAAGGATGAGGGTGCAGTGAGCAACAAGTTCGAGTACGTGACCGATGGGGCCGAGATCTACCGGCGGTCGTTCGCGACGATTCGTGCGGAGGCAGCGCTCGACAGATTTCCCGCAGACGTGGCACAGGTCGCAGTACGGATGATTCATGCTTGCGGGATGACCGATCTGGTGACGGATCTCGGCTGGTCTCCTGGGGTCGTGAAGTCGGCGCGGGAGGCGTTGCGCAATGGTGCGCCGATCCTGTGCGATGCGGCGATGGTCGCTGCTGGGGTGACCCGGCGCAGGCTGCCGGCCGAGAACGAGGTTGTCTGCACGCTGAGCGATCCCTCTGTTCCGGGTCTGGCGCAAGAGCTCGGCACAACCAGGAGTGCGGCCGCGCTGGACCTGTGGGCTGATCGCCTCGCGGGCTCGGTTGTTGCTATCGGCAACGCGCCGACGGCGTTGTTCCGGTTGCTCGAGCTGATCGGGGCAGGCGCGCCGCGGCCGGCCGCGGTACTGGGGATTCCGGTCGGGTTCATCGGTGCGGCCGAGTCGAAGGAAGCACTGGCAGCCAACGATCTCGGCCTGGAGTACCTCGTGGTCCGCGGCCGGCGCGGCGGTAGCGCGATCACAGCGGCCGCCCTCAACGCGATCGCGAGCGAGGACGAATGACCGGACGGCTGTGGGGCGTCGGGCTCGGCCCGGGCGACCCCGAACTGATGACCGTGAAGGCCGCCCGGCTGATCGGCTCGGCTGATGTGATCGCGTTCCACAGCGCGCGGCACGGGCAGAGCATCGCGCGCTCGGTGGCCGCGCCGTACCTGCGGGCCGGTCAGCTCGAGGAACACCTGATGTACCCGTTGACCACCGAGACCACGGATCACCCGGGTGGTTACCAGGGTGCGATGGACGACTTCTACGCCGAATGTGCCGCACGGCTGGCCACACACCTCGACGCCGGGCGCGACGTCGTCGTACTGGCTGAAGGCGATCCGTTGTTCTACGGGTCGTACATGCACATGCACAAGAGACTGGCTGATCGGTATGCGTGCGAGGTGGTTCCCGGTGTGACGTCGGTGAGCGCCGCGGCTGCCGTGCTGGGACGTCCGCTCTGTGAGCGAGACGAGGTCCTCACCGTGCTGCCGGGCACGCTTCCGCCGGACGTGCTGGCTGAGCGGCTGCGGACCACGGACGCGGCGGCAGTGATGAAGCTGGGGCGGACTTTCTCAAACGTCCGTGAGGCATTCGAGCTTGCTGGGCGACTGGACGAGGCCTGGTACGTCGAGCGCGCGACGACCTCGGATCAGCGGACCGCTCCGCTGGCGGAGGTGGATCCTGACTCGGTCCCGTACTTCTCGCTCGCCTTGCTGCCCAGCCCCATCAACAACACCGCGGCTGACGATGAGTTCCGGCTTGCTACCGAAGGTTCGGTGACGGTTGTCGGGCTCGGGCCTGCTGGTCCGGAGTGGATGACGCCGCAGGCGCGGGCCGCGATCGCCGCGGCGGACGACCTGGTCGGCTACGGCCCGTACCTGGACCGGCTCCCCGATCGGGCCCGGCAGCGCAAGCACGGCTCGGACAACCGGGTCGAGTCGGAACGCGCCGCCTTCGCTCTGGACCTGGCCCGCAAGGGTTCGCGCGTCGTCGTGGTCTCGTCTGGCGATCCCGGGGTGTTCGCGATGGCGAGCGCCGTCACCGAGGTCGCCAGCGAACCGGCATACGCCGATATCGAGGTCGCAGTGCTGCCCGGGCTGACCGCGGCACAGGCGGTTGCGAGCAGGGTGGGTGCGCCGCTGGGGCACGACTACTGCGTGCTCTCGTTGTCTGATCGGCTGAAGCCGTGGGAGGTGATCGCCGCCCGGCTGACTGCTGCGGCCCAGGCGGATCTGGCGATCGCGATCTACAACCCGGCTTCGAAGAGCCGCACCTGGCAGGTCGGGGCGACCCGCGAACTGCTGCTGGAACACCGCGCAGCGACAACCCCGGTGGTGATCGGCCGCGCTGTGGGTGGTCCGGCGGAGTCGATCACGGTGACCACGCTCGCCGACCTGGACCCTGAGCAGGTAGACATGCGCTGCCTGCTGCTGATCGGTTCGTCCCAGACCCAGGTGGTCGACCGCGAGGCCGGCCGACTGGTCTTTACGCCTCGGCGGTATCCGTCCGCCTGAAAGACGCGTTAATTCTGCTGAGAGAGCGCATGAGCCGCCGCCTGCACGGGTAGGCCCCCGCCACGGGCAGACCTGTGAGGAGAAGCAGACGTGGTTCAGCACTACGGCGACACCGATACCCTGACCGAGCCTCCGACGGATTCGGCCACCCAGCGTTACGAAGCAGCGCGGGCCGCCGCCCATCGGGCCATGACCAGCGTCACCGTCATACCGGACCGACCGCCTGTTCAGCCACCCGCTGACCCGGAGCTGCCGGTCTACCGCGGCTTCAAGTTCGGGGCGGCGTTCTTCGGCTGGCTGATCACGGTCTCCATGACCGTGCTGCTCACGGCTGTCATCGCAGGGGTCGGAGTCGGCGCGGCCTACATCCTCGAGTACACCCGAGCTGATGCAGAGCGTCGGCCCGGCACCGCGGCTATCACGGCCGCCGCGATCCTGGTGCTGATGTTGTGCCTGGCCATCTACACCGGCGGTTACGTCGCCGGTCGCCTCGCCCGGTTCGACGGTCTCCGACAGGGCTTCGGCGTCTGGATGATGGCACTGCTGGTCACCGTGCTCGCGGCCGGTGCCGGCGCCGCGTTGAACACGCAGTACGACCTGGTCGGCCGGGTGAATCGCCCGAACGTGTCGCTGAGCAACGACGCGTTGACCACCGGCGGCATGATCACCGCGGCAGCCCTCCTGATCCTGCCCCTGCTCGCTGCTCTCCTCGGCGGCAGGACGGGCCAGCGCTACCACGACAAGATCGACAGCATGCTCGATTGAGCAGAACTCACGGGCCTCTTCCACCTCACGAGTCACACCGGTTCGCACAGTTCCCGCTTGGCCGATCACCGGCTGCGCATAAGGCTGTGAGGGCGGGGTACGTGATTGGTAGAGACGGGGCTGTCAGGTGAGGAGAGAGTGACCATGGTTCAGCACTATCGAGACGACACGCAGCACAGCCCGGCGATGAAGTTCCAGGACGACCGGGTCGCCGCGCAACAGGAGGCGGCCGCTCGGACTGCTGAGGGGCCGGCTGTCCAACCGACCACGGAGACCGGGCCGGACGAGACCGCACTGCAGGAAGGCGATCGGCGTCCGCTGCACCGCGCGAACGTCAAGACGTCCGCGGCGACCGAGGTGGACCCGGCGTACCGCGGCTTCAAGTCCGGTGCCGCGTTCTTCGGCTGGCTGATCGCGGTCGGGCTGACCGTGCTGCTGACCGGGATCGTCAGCGCCATCGCGGCAGCCGTCGATTACGCGATCACGATCGACCGGAGCGCGGCGGAGGCGAACGCCGAAACGATCGGCGCCGTGTCCGGTGGCGTGCTGGTCGTGATGCTGGCGATCGCCTATTACAGCGGCGGCTACGTCGCCGGTCGGCTGGCCCGGTTCGACGGCGCGCGGCAGGGCCTCGGCGTCTGGGGGATCGGACTGGTCGTCACGCTCATCGTGGCGGGCATCGTCGCGCTGGCGGGCTCGCAGTACGACGTACTCAGCCGGGTGGATCTGCCGAGCATTCCGGTCGCGCAGGAGACGCTCACGACCGGCAGCATGATCACGGGCGCCCTAGTGCTGGTGGTGACGCTGCTCGCGGCGGTCATCGGCGGCAAGGCCGGCCAGCGGTACCACCGCCGGATCGACAACAGCTGGAGCTGACCCCGAACAAGCACCCGGAAGTCGGATGGACGTGATCCGGCTTCCGGGGGTTCGTTGTCGCCAGGGCTGCCAACCGCAACGCTGACGACCATGAATGCAGCCCGTACTGCGCTGGTCGTCGGGGGGGACGAGTGGGATCGGCGCGGCCACCACGATCCGGCTGGCAGCCGATGGAGCCGCCGTGACCGTGGCAGGGCTGAACGTCGAAGGATCTCCTCGGCGTGCGGCAGCAACGCCCGCCCTTCCGGAGTCAGCGCGGCCGGGTGCGCAGTACGGTCGAAAAGTTGGACGCCGACGGCTTTCTCGAGCTCGGCGACGTGTTCGCTGATCCGTGACGGGGAGCGGAACGAGGCCTTGGCCGCGGCCGAGAAGCCGCCGTGGCGTGCGACGGCGACGAAGCTGACGATCCAGTCCAGGCGATAGCCGTACGCGGCAGTCAGGTCCATCACAGCCTCAGGCAAGCCGGGAAGATCCGGACCCGCCGCCGGTGTTGGACGCAGTGTGGAGACGACTCGGGTGGTGGTGATCGGCGCCGGCCAGGCCGGACTGTCGGCGGCATATCACCTGGTCAGGATGGGGTTCAGCCCGTACGACGGGATCGTGGTGCTGGATCGCAACGACGCTCCGGGCGGTGCGTGGCAGCACCGCTGGGACTCCCTCACCATGCGCGACGTGCACGGGATCGCCAACCTGCCCGGAGTTCCGGTGCCGCCGAGTTCCGACGACCAGCGGGCCAATGTCTTCGTGCCGCGGTATTTCGCCGACTACGAGAAGCGGTTCGACCTCCCGATCGTCAGACCGGTGATCGTCCGGAGCGTGCGCGCGGCCGACGGCGGATTCGAGGTGGTCACGGACCACGAGACCTATGCCGCCGAGGCGATCGTCAATGCCACCGGCACCTGGAACCGCCCGTTCCTGCCGTGGTATCCGGGCATCGAGACGTTCCGTGGCAGACAACTCCACACAGCCGACTACAACGGCGCCGAGGAGTTCGCCGGCCAGCGCGTGCTCGTGGTCGGTGGCGGCGCATCAGCCGTCCAGCTCCTCGCCGAGATCTCGGAGTACGCCGGTACTACCTGGGTGACGCGGCGGCCGCCAGAGTGGCGTGACACTGACGTGGAGTTCGGCCCGGAGATCGGGCGGCAGATCATCGCCAAGGTCGAGGAGCGGGTGCGCGCCGGCCTGCCGCCTCGGAGTGTCGTCGCCGTGACGGGTCTCCAACTGCGCGAACAAGAGCAGGCCGCGCTCCGCAAGGGTGTCTACCAGCGGCAGCCGATGTTCTCGCGCATCACTGCGGACGGCGTCGAATGGGCTGATGGGCGGAGCGAGCACGTGGACGCGATCCTCTGGGCCACCGGTTTCCGCGCCGACCTCGGGCACCTCGCGCCGCTGCAGCTGCGCGAACCGTCAGGCGGCATCCGCATGGACGGCACCCACACCGCGCTCGATCCCCGCGTTCACCTGATCGGCTATGGCCCCTCGGCGAGCACGATCGGTGGCAACCGCGCCGGCTTCCAGGCCGCGCGCGAGCTGAAGAGCCTCCTCCAACCTGTCGCTGCCTAAGAGCCAACCTGTCGCTGCCTAGGACACCTTGCAGCCAGGTCAGTCTCGCAGGCGAATGAGTAGTTCGGTCTCCCAGTCGTTCATGTCCGGCACCTCGTGCGGATCGGACTTGTAGATCTCCAGGCGGCACCGCCATTTGTTGCCGTCGACGTCGAACTCCAACTCCTGCTGCTTCGCCCAGGCCAGCAGTTCCCGGGTGGCGTCGATGAGCTGGGCGGGATGACCGCGATGCGTCATGCTCACGTACTTCCCGGCCGGAAGGACGCCGGAGACGATCGGATCTTCACCGGCGTGCCTGTCGTCGGTCGGATAGCCGATCTCCAGCACGAGCCCGGCCTCCAGGTCGATCTCGTCGTACTTGAAGAACGGCGCGTCGACAGGCAGCACGTTGCGCGCTGCCATCCAGCTCGCCACCTCGTCCAACCGGTGCGCGAAGGCGCCGATCTCGTCCATCGCCACGTTGCTCCGCAGCGCGACGTACGGCTGCTCCTCGCGCGTCACGATCGTCGGTTCCGCCATCGGTTCCTCCTCCATCCGGGTGAACCTCATCCTGCCGGAAGTCGCCGCAGCACCGGACCTCGCCTCCTCCTGAGCACGTCGTCGACCGGTGCGGCCTCCATCGCCGCCGGATCACCCGTTACCCGGTTCGATATAGTGAGTGGCGACTCAGCTTTCTGGTCGCACGAGGAGCAACGGGTGCCAGGCGAACTGCGGGCAGATGCACAGCGGAACCGTGTGGCGATCCTGGCCGCAGCAACCGAGGCGTTCGCCGCGCACGGTCCGAAGGCGACCACCGAACAGGTCGCGGCCAAGGCAGGCGTCGCAGTCGGGACGGTGTTCCGCCACTTCCCGACGAAGGACGATCTGCTGGCCGCGATCATGAAGCAGTCACTGCAGCGGCTCGTCGAGCTGGCGGCGGAGGCCGACCTGTTCGAGTTCATCACGGCCGTGGTGGACGAGGCCGCGTCGACGCGGATGGTGGTGGAGGCCCTTTCACAGCAGGGAATCGACATCGCCGACGCATTGCGCGGGCTGCAGAACGCGACCGCCGTACTGCTCGACCGCGCACAGCACAACGGCACGGTTCGCGTCGACGTCCGGATCGACGAGGTGATGGCGCTGCTCACCGCGACTGCCCAGGGCGCGCAGCAATCCGCGTGGTCCCCGGACCTGCGGCTTCGGACTCTGAGGATCGTTTTCGCCGGCCTGGCACGCTGATCTATGCAAGGGACCTGAAAAAGCGTGTACTGCTGGTGTGATCCGGGGTCGTCACCGCTGCCGACCGGGATCGGCACCAGGGGGCAGGAGCATGTTTCGCATCAAACTAGTTGCGCTGTTGGCGATCGGGGCGCTCGCTTTGGGGTCGGGGACGGCGGCCATGGCCGAACCTGCGACGGTGATCAACTATCCGGGCGGGTCCACCGCGAACCGGTATGTCGGGCTGGCGTTCGACACCTGTACTGCGCCGACCGTCGCGCAGCTGACAGCGTGGAAGTCCTCGCCGTACAAGGCGATCGGGACCTACATCGGCGGCGTCAACCGGGGCTGTGCGCAACCACAGCTGACGGCGAGCTGGGTCAGCACCGTCACGCGGATGGGCTGGCGGTTGATCCCGATCTACATGGGCCTGCAAGCACCCTGCTCGACCCGGCCGAACGCGCAGAAGATCTCGCCGAGCGCGCCTGGCACACAGGGAACCAGCCAAGCGACCGACGCCTTCAACAAGGCCAGGGCACTCGGCCTGCTGGCCGGCAGCGCGATCTACGGCGACATGGAGCACTACGACGCGAACAACACGAGCTGCCGCGACACCGTGCTCAGATATCTGTCCGCGTGGACGAAAGAGTTGCATCGGCGTGGGTTCCTGTCGGGTGTGTACGCGCATCAGGACTCCGGCGCGAAGCACCTGGCGGCGGTCTTCAACTCCACTGTCTATGCCCGGCCGGACGCGCTGTGGATCGCCCGGTGGGATCTGAGCTCCTCGCTGATCAACTGGCCGACGGTGTCCAACAACTTCTGGACAGCAGGGCAACGGGCGAAGCAGTACCGCGGTGACCACACAGAGACCTACGGCGGCGTCACCATGGCGATCGACAACGACCGGTTCGACGCACCTGTCGGCGCTGTCGGATTCGCGTACCAGGTGACGACCACTGCCAGCGCCCGCACGGGGCCGACCACGGCGTACCCGGTGGTGGCGACCTACTCGACCGGGACCACTCTGCAGGTGTCCTGCCAGACCTATGGGACGAAGGTCGGGACCACCACGGTCTGGAACAAGCTGATCAACGGGTTGTACGTCACGGACTACTACATCAACACGCCGTCCAACACGACTTACAGTGCACCGATCCCTGGTTGCAGCCTGCCGTTCCAGACGACCACAGCTGGTCTGAGTAGGCGGGCCGGCCCGGGTACGTCGTACAAGGTGCTCGGGGCGATGCAGAACGGCGCGCTGGCGTGGATCACCTGTCAGACCGGCGGCACCAAGGTCGGCACCACCTCGGTATGGAACCGGCTCACCGACGGCACCTACGTCACCGACTTCTACGTAGCCACCGCCAGCAACACCACCTACACGGCCCCCCTCCGCCGCTGCTGACGCCGCTCCCGCTGAGGGCTTGCCCCCCCCCGCTGAGGGCTTGCGTCCGCCGCCGAGGGCTTGCGTCCGAAGAGCTGGAGGGCCTGCCCGCTAGTTCTTCGGACGCAACAGTTGGGGTTACTGAGCCCAAGGCGGCTGGAGGTGGGTGCCGTCAGCAAGGATGCCGGTGAAGCCGGCGGTGATGGCGACATAGAGTTCGGCCGTGGTCTCGCCGAGGTTGGAGAGCTGGATCGGCTCACCGGCGAGTACTACGACAGCGTCGCCCGGGCCGAGCTTGTCGCCGTCCGGCGTCACCTGCACCGAGCCCGCCAGCACCATGAACACCTCATCGCGATCAATGGTGTGCGGCTCGTCGCCGCGGAGGCCGGCATCGACTGCTAACCGCCAGGTGCAGAGGCCGGCGGAGCCCCGGCTCGGCGAGGCGAGTCCGGTGAACTCGACGCCCGGCAACTGGAACCGCGGCGCCTCGGCCGCTCGGATGATCCGCATGTGGTCCCCCTCGGAATTTAGACAAGCTGACTTGTTCAACTTGACTTGTCTATCATGGGACACGTGAAAGCTCAGAGCAAGCCTGATTTCGGGATCGTGCTGCTGCTCGCGGACCAGGAGTTCGTCCGGGACCTGCGGAGGGCGATGGCTGAGCAGGGCTTCGACGACCAAGGCCGCTCGGACGGCTTCGTACTGCGGACGCTGGGCGCGGCGCCGACCACGATCACCGGGTTGGCTGAGCGGCTGGAGATCAGCAAACAGGGTGCGGGGCAGATCGTCGACGACATGGAACGACGGGGATACGTCGAGCGCAAGGCCGATCCCACGGACGGCCGAGCGCGGTTGCTCCACCTTTCAGCGCGCGGCGAGGCGGCCCTGGCGGCGGCCCGGAAATTCCACCAGGCCTACGAGCGCAAGCTCCGCAGGATCCACGGCGACGCGGCGATCGACGCAGTACGGACTGTCCTGACCGCAATGGCCGGCGAAGGACAGACCACCGACCCGCACTTCCGCGCGTTGATGTTCTGAGCCCTTGCGTCCGCTCTCACCCCTTGCGTCCGAACAGCCGTGGGGCAGGACCCCCGGTGATTCGGACGCAACGGCTCAGGGTTCGTCGACGACGGAGGCGCTGCGTCCGAACAGCCGTGGGGCAGGACCCCCAGCTATTCGGACGCAACGGCTCAGAGTTCGTCGACGACGGAGGCGCTGCGTCCGAACAGCCGTGGGGCAGGACCCTCGGTGATTCGGACGCAACGGCTTAGGGTTCGTCGACGACGGAGGCGTAGGAGATGACGCCGCGGCGGATCTGGTCGGTGACCTGGCGGGCGGTCTGGCGCAGCGGGGTGGCGCCCGCGGCGTCGGCCACCTGCTCGGTCAGGTCGATGAGCTGCTTGACCCAGCGGACGAAGTCGCCCGCGGCCAGGTCCGACTCGTAGAGCACCTCGGCCAGGGACGCGCCCGACGACCACCGGTACGCCGCCCAGCAGAACCCGAGATCCATCGGGCGGAGGAAATCGACCCGCATGTCGCGCTCCAGCGCGGACAGTTCCCGCCAGATCCCGCCCATCTGCTCCAGCGCGTGCCGCACCTCGCCACGAGGCAGCCGCGGCGACGTCGGCTCGTCCTTCGAGCGTGACTCGAACACCAGCGCCGCGAGGCAGGCCGCCAACTGCGGCACGTCCAGATCGTCGAAGACGCCCTGGCGCAGGCACTCCGCGGCCACCAGGTCGAGCTCGGTGTAGATCCGCGCCAGCCTGTCCCCGGCCTCAGTGGTCTTGTCGCCGTCGAGGTAGTGCAGGGCATCCAGCACCTGGCAGACCCGGTCGAACTGGCGGGCGATGGTGTTCGTGCGCTGCTCGATCTTGCGCTGCACCTCGCGCGTCTCCCGCTCGAGGCGGAAGTACCGCTCGGCCCAGCGCGCGTGGTCCTCGCGGTCGGAACACCCGTGACACGGATGCGCCCGGAGTTGCGCCCGCAGCTCCTGCAGCTCGGGATCGTCCGCGTGCGTCACGATGTCGCCGTTCCGGCTGCGCGACGAAGGCGGGCCGTCCTCGCCGAGCATGTCGGTGCGGCCCCGCAGTACATGGGCCAGCTCTCGCCGCTGCTGCGGGTTCCGGGCGTTGAACTTCTTCGGCACGCGCAGGGTGCCGATCGCCTCGACCGGAGTCGGGAAGTCGATCATCGACAGCTTGCGCACCTGCCGGTCCAGGGTCAGCACGGTCGGCCGCGGCCCCTCACGCTCGGACCGCACGCCCGGATCCAGCACCAGCGCCCAACCCGCGCTGCGACCCGCGGGGATCCGGATGATGTCGCCGATCCGGAGCTTCTCGAGGGACTCCTGCGCCTCGATCCGCCGATCCAGCTTGCGTCGCTTCGACCCCGACGACTCGCGTTCACCGATGCGCCGGCGCAGGTCGGCGTACTCGAGGAAGTCGCCGAGGTGACAGTCGATCGACTCCTTGTACCCCTCGAGTGCCTCCGTGTTGCGCTGCACCTGCCGCGCGAGCCCGACCACCGCCTGGTCGGACTGGAACTGCGCGAACGACAGCTCCAGCATGTCGCGCGCCCTGCTGCGCCCCACCTGGCGGACCAGGTTCACGGCCATGTTGTACGACGGGGAGAACGACGAGCGCAGCGGATACGTCCGGGTCGAGGCGAGACCGGCCACCGCGCGCGGGTCGAACCCCGGCTGCCACAGCACGACCGCGTGCCCCTCGACGTCGATCCCCCGCCGGCCGGCCCGGCCGGTCAGCTGGGTGTACTCCCCCGGCGTGATGTCGACGTGCGCCTCGCCGTTCCACTTGCTGAGCTTCTCCAGCACCACGGTCCGGGCCGGCATGTTGATGCCCAGGGCAAGCGTCTCGGTGGCGAACACGACCTTGATCAGGCCGCGCGCGAACAACTCCTCGACGACCTCCTTGAAGGCCGCGAGCATGCCTGCGTGGTGCGCGGCGATCCCGCGGCTGAGCGCCTCGGCGAAATCGTGGTACCCGAGGACGCCGAGGTCCTCGTCCGGCAGGTCGGCGGTCCGCTCGGCGAGCACCCGCTTGATCTCGTCCCGCTCCCTGGGCTTCGTCAGCCGCAGGCCGGACCGCAGGCACTGCAGCATGGCGTCCTCGCAGCCCTTGCGCGAGAAGATGAAGTAGATCGCCGGCAGCAGCGCGCCCGCGTCCAGCTCCTCCACCACATCGGACCGGTACGGCGTGAAGTTGCGGCTCGTCCGGGCGCTGGGCATGTCCCGGCGGCGGCGAGGCTTGCGCGAGTCGTCCCGGAACATCCGGTTGTCGTCGCGCGCGATCCGGACCAGCTGCGGGTTCACCAGGTCCTTGATGTCCGTGCCCTTCGCCGCCGGATCAGCGACCTTCGCCGGGTTGCCGGACCGGCTCCTGTTCTGCGGGCCGTACTGCGAGGGCTCGCCCACGCGCGCGGTCGGGGCCTCGCCCGCGAACAGATCGTGCAGTCGCTTCCCGACCATGACGTGCTGGAACAGCGGCACCGGCCGCTTCTCCTCCAGCACGACCACCGTGTTGCCCCGGACGGTCTCCAGCCAGTCGCCGAACTCCTCGGCGTTGCTGACCGTCGCGGACAGCGACACCACCGCAACCGAGTCCGGCAGGTGGATGATCACCTCTTCCCACACCGCGCCCCGGGACCGGTCGGCGAGGTAGTGCACCTCGTCCATCACCACGTACGACAACCCGAGCAGCGTGTGCGACCCGGCGTACAGCATGTTGCGCAGTACCTCGGTCGTCATCACCACGATCGGTGCTTCGGAGTTGATCGAGTTGTCCCCGGTGAGCAGGCCGACGTTCTCGCTGCCGTAGCGGTGGACCAGGTCGCTGTACTTCTGGTTGCTGAGCGCCTTGATCGGGGTCGTGTAGAAACACTTCTGGCCCCGCTGGAGGGCCAGATGCACCGCGAACTCCCCGACGAGCGTCTTGCCGGAGCCCGTCGGAGCGGCGACCAGGACCTGGTGACCGTCCTCCAGCGCGGCGCAAGCTCGCAGCTGGAACTCGTCGAGCTCGAAGTCGTGGAGAGCCCGGAACTCCTTGACCGCAGGATGCTCCTGGTCCGAGCGGAAAACGGCATACTTCTCGGACGGAGTGCTCATATACCCCAGGCTATGCGACGCCACCCCCAGAACCACGGGGACCCGGCTGGTACGCCGCTGTCCCACTTATAGGGGGTCGCCGCCCTTCTGTCTCGATCCAGTTACAGACGGTGATCTCGCCCTCGGCTGCCAGGACCGCGGGTGGTGCCTGCCGCTTTGCCATGATCGTGTTCAGGAGGTTGCTCCGGTGTAGCGGCGAAGACCGAGACGCCAGCACCCGATGGCGAGCAGACTGGCGAACACGGCCCCGGCGACAGTTGCCGCCAGTACAGGTAGGCGCGGTCCGTTGAGAAGTGTCGTGGTCGGGATGGTGGCGATCAGCGCCAGTGGGAACCCGTAGGTCAGCACCATCCGCAGGGGGCGACTGTAGATGTCGGTCGGGTAGCGGGCGAGCTGCCAGGCGGAACCGTAGAAGACGTCGAGCTGCAGGCGCGGCGCCCAGAAGGCCAGGCATGCGAGCAGTACGCCCATAGACCAGGTGACTGCCAGTCCGGCCGCGAGCGTCACGATCCAGGCCAGGATCGCGCCGGCACCCGGTAGTTGCCCGTGGCTACTGATTCCGAGTGCCAGGACGGCAAGTCCGAGCACGAACTGGACGAGCGCCAGGGGTGTCGACGTTGCCAGGCTGGCGAGATACAGGGTCGGCGCCGGCTGGAGCAGGTACGTGTCGAGCTTCCCTTGGCGGATGCCGTTCTCCGGGAACCAGGAGGGGTTGGGATCGATGAAGGTGCTCTTCAGGCTGGTCAGCAACTGAAAGGTGCCGATCAGTGCATAGGTCTCCGCTTCGGACCAGCCGGCCAGCGAGTCGGTCCGGCTGAACACGATCAACACGGTCGTGAGTGTGGCGCCGAGCCCGACGATCGAGAGGCCGATGTCGAAGAGCAGGTTGATCCGGAACGTCAGCGTACGTTGGACGGACATGGTGAAGCCGGCGCCGAACAGTCTGAGTAGTTTCATGCTCCCACCACCGTGTAGCGGCGGATTCCAGCACGCCACAGCAGGACGGCGGCTGTGGTGAGCAGCGCGATCCACGCACTCTGGTAGGCGAGTCCGGTGAGCAGCGGGGCCAGGCCGTGCACGCGCCCCGCGGCGACGTCGGCCGACAGGCCCAGCATGCCGTAGAACGGCAGGACCTGACCGATTCCTCGCCAGGGCTCCGGGAGGAACGCCAGGGGTGCGACGGTGCCGCCGAGCAAGTAGTTCAGGGAGCTGCCGAATCCCACGATCGAATGCACCCGCTCGGTCCAGAACGCGGTGAGGGACAGGAGGAAGGTCCAGAGGAAGGTCAGTGCGGCGCCCAGTACGAAGATCGGGAGAGCTGCCAGGACAGCGGCCCAGCGCAGGGATATTCCGAAGGTGAACCCGGTCAGCAGGACGACCGGCACTCCCATCACCGTGAGCCAGAGACGGATGGCGATATTGGTGCCGATCGTGTTGACCACAACGGGCTGCGGCCGCAGCAGGTCGTGGCTGATCGTTCCGTCGTAGATCTTCTCGGAGAAGGTGAACTGCTCGAACGACTCCGTCATCACGGTGACGAGGAGCAGCGCCACGTAGTACGTCACGACGTACGGGTCCGCTGGATACACAGCAGACCAGACGAACAGGCCGATGAGTGGCCCGAGCAGGGCTTGGACGACGAGGGTTAGAAGGAACCACCAGGTGCCGGACCATTCGAGCACCTCCAGGTGGATCCGCAGCGCGGTCAAGCGCAGCAGACGTGCTGGACGGAGGGCGGGCCGATGGTATCCGGCAGACGCCCGCGATGTCGCGGTCATCCAACGCCCTCCCGGTACGCCCTGTCGATGACCACTTCGAGTGGGGGCTCCTCGACAGCCAGATCCGCGACGTCCAGGTCGGTGAGCAGTTGAGCGGTAGTTCGGGCAACGTCCTCCCGTGGCACCCGCAGGACCCAGGTTCCGTTGGATGCCTCGATGAGTTCGCCTGCCGCACGGAGTCGTGCCTCGTCGGCATGAGGCGCGGTCAGACGGACGAGCTTGTACGGCGAGAGCCTCGCCGCCAACTCGTCAAGCCTCCCGTCATACTGCACGTTTCCCTTGTCGATCAGCACGAGCCGCGGGCAGAGCGAGGCGACATCCGCCATGTAGTGACTGGTCAGGAGCACGGTCGCGCCGGTCTGCTCGGCGTACTCGGCAACGAAACGGCGAATTGAAGTCGCGCCGCTGACGTCCAGACCGAGAGTGGGCTCGTCGAGGAACATCACCTCCGGCCGGTACAGCAGCGCGAGCGCCAGGCCGGCGCGCATCTTCTCGCCCAGGCTCAGCGCCCTCAGCTGGCGGTGCAACAGGTCATCGAGCTCGAGCAGGTCCGTGAGTTCTTCTAGGTTCCGTCGATACTCAGCCGCAGGAACCTCGTACAGCAACCGCTGGTACTGCAGGGAGTCGAGCACGGTCAGCTCCTGCGATCCACCCACCGGCTGGCTGCCGCGAATGAAGGCGATCCGTCGGAGGAAGTCCGCTCGGCGCTGCCACGGGGAGTAGTCCAGCACCTGAACATGCCCCGAGGTGGCATGCAGCAGCCCGGAGAGGATCTTCATCGTCGTCGTCTTGCCGGCCCCGTTGGGACCGATGAAGCCCACGACCTCCCCGCGGCGAAGGGCGAACGAGACGTCCCGGATGGCTGCCACGTCCCGGAACCGTCGGTGGAACACCGAGCCCAGAGTCGCCTTCCACCCGGACTCCCGGATCGGAGCTCGGTAGGTCATGCACAGGTCTTCCACCAGAACGGCTGCCACAAGAAAGCTCTCCCACCAGGGTCGGGTCGTCGGAGTCGAGTCACGTCGAACCGCCACGCTAGATGCTTCTGCGGACAGCATCGGTCCGCAGAAGAAAGACAACTGACCTCACGTCAGAAGGGAGTGGCGAGCCAGTTCCTGGGCGTAGACATGCGTGCGCCAGAGGAACATGCTTGGGCCAGCGCGGTCCGATCTTGCGCACAGCGGCCAAGCAGGGTTGCCACAGTTCCGTGTCCGTGCTGGGGGCGGTTTCCGTGGGCACAATCAGTAGTCAGCCGGAAAGCAGCGAGGCGTCGGAGCGGCGGGTCCCCGCGGCGGTTCAGGCAGCTGGGTCAAGGCTCAGCATCTCTCGGGTGGCAGGCGGTTTGTTCATCGCCTCCACGTTGGCCTTCACGGTCGCGGCGACGATTTTGTCGATGACGTTCAACTGGCCTGACATTCTGCGCGAGCCGGCGAACGTGGTGTTGCCGGAGTTCGCAGCCGGTGGGGCGAGTCTGGTGTGGACCTGGTTCGCGGTCGCCTGGACCTACGCGGTACTGGCGGTGCCGATCCTGCTGCTCCCCGCCGCGTTGGCTCGACGGGGCGACGCCGCACTGCGGGTAGCCACCTACCTAGGCGCTGCCTCGGTCCTGTTGGCGCTGATCGGATTCCTACGCTGGGTGTTCGTAGTACCGGCGTTGGCCGACTCCTACCTGAGCGGTGGCGACAGCACCCGTACTGCGGTCGCCGCGGCCTGGACTGCGCAACACCAGTACGGCGGTGCGCTGCTGGGCGAACACCTCGGACAGCTTCTCGCCATCGGCTGGTCGGTCACGGTGAGCATCGTCATCCTGCGCGCCCGGGTGCTGCCCGCCTGGGCCGGTTGGCTGGGCCTGGTCGCCAGCGCGTTCTACCTGACCAACCAGGGCGACATCCTCGCCACCGCGGTCTCCGGCTTCCCCGTCTGGGACCTGGGCGGTCTCGTCGGAAGCTACCTCTGGGCGTTGTGGTTGATCGCGATCGGCGTACTGCTTCTGCGGAGGCAGCCTGACCGGGCCTACTGATCCACTGACCGCGCGCGACACCGAGAAGGAGCACGGACATGGAGCAAAGCCAGAGCGGGCGGAGCTCGGCGTCCACCCCACCCCCATCGACCAAGCCCTGGAGCACACCCTCGCGACCTACCGCTGATTGTCGGTGGCCGGCCATAGCGTCCGACTAGCTGGAACCGCCAGTCCGGTCGATCAGTCGGTGCCAAACTCCATCGCGGCACGGTCCAGGGCGTCGGCCTCGTCGTCGGGGGCCTCGCCGCGAGCTGCGATCGCGTCGGCGCCGCCGGCCGGCATCGCTCCGATCAGCTCGCTGTGGGCAGGGCCGATGAGGCCCAGTCCGACGTACTCCTCGAGCCTGGCCCGGGAGTCCGCGATGTCGAGGTTACGCATGGTCAGCTGACCGATCCGGTCCACCGGGCCGAACGCAGCATCCGACATGCGCTCCATCGACAGCTTGTCCGGGTGATAGCTGAACGACGCCCCAACGGTGTCCATGATCGAGTAGTCCTCGCCGCGCCGCAGCCGCAGCGTCACCTCGCCGCTGACCGCGGAGCCCACCCAGCGCTGGAGCGACTCCCGCAGCATCAGCGCCTGCGGGTCGAACCAGCGGCCCTCATACATCAACCGGCCAAGCCGTCGGCCCTGGGCGTGGTAGTTCGCGATCGTGTCTTCGTTGTGGATCGCGTTGAGCAGCCGCTCGTAGACGATGTGCAGCAGCGCGAGGCCGGGAGCCTCGTAGATGCCGCGGCTCTTCGCCTCGATCACCCGGTTCTCGATCTGGTCGGACATGCCCAGGCCGTGCCGGCCACCGATCGCGTTGGCCTCCTTCACCAGGTCAACGGCCGAGTCGAACTTGACGCCGTTGATGGTGACGGGGCGGCCCTGCTCGAAGCGGATCGAAACGTCCTCAGTGGGAATCTCGACCGCCGGGTCCCAGAACCGGACGCCCATGATCGGGTCGACGATCTCCATACCGTGGTCGAGCTGCTCGAGCACCTTGGCCTCGTGGGTCGCACCCCAGATGTTGGCATCGGTGGAGTAGGCCTTCTCGGTGCTGTCGCGATACGGCAGCCCGTTGGCCACCAGCCACTCCGACATCTCCTTGCGCCCACCGAGCTCGGCGACGAAATCGGCGTCGAGCCAAGGCTTGTAGATCCGTAGCTGAGGGTTGGCGAGCAGCCCGTAGCGGTAGAACCGCTCGATGTCGTTGCCCTTGAACGTCGACCCGTCGCCCCAGATCTGGACGTTGTCCTCGAGCATCGCGCGCACCAGCAAGGTGCCGGTGACCGCCCGCCCCAGCGGGGTGGTGTTGAAGTACGTCCGGCCCGCGGAGCGGATGTGGAACGCGCCGCAGGTGATGGCAGCCAGGCCCTCCTCGACCAGCGCCTCCTTGCAGTCCACGAGCCGCGCGATCTCCGCGCCGTACTCCCCGGCGCGACCGGGCACCGAGTCGATCTCAGGCTCGTCGTACTGCCCGATGTCGGCCGTGTACGTGCAGGGAATAGCGCCCTTGTCGCGCATCCAGGCGACGGCGACGGACGTATCGAGGCCTCCCGAGAAGGCGATCCCGACGCGTTCGCCGGTGGGCAGCTGAGTGAGCACCTTGGACATGGGTTAAGTATGCAGGAGTCCGCATAACTATTCAACTCAAAGCGAGGAATTCGGCCCACCCTGCCAGCGCCCACCGACAACAACCGCTGACGAGGTCTGAGTCAACTCCCGCGTCCTGCCCCTTCTCCCCAGCAATCCAGCTGCCAGGAAGGCAGTACACCCGACATAAGCAGATCGCTTCTGCTTATGTCTTCCCCGCCAGCTCTGTCGGCGTCCAGGAGCTGCGGACCACGATCAGGTGCTCACCGAACCAAACGCTGACGCGATGAGTAGAAGTGGAGGCAATGGCCCGATCTCGTAACTCTCGATCCATCGGCCCCCACACCCCGCAGACCATCGGGATGCGGGGGCCGTCACCAGTTGGGGAATCAGCTGATGTGGAAGCTGTCGCCGTAGACCTTCCAGTCCAAAGGCGTGTTGAGGTTGAGGTTTCCGTTGCGGAGGAAGACGCGTTGGGCTGTGTCGACGCGGCTGGTGTCGCTGTGGGCTTCCTCTTGCTTCATCGCCCACACGCGGGCGTCGAGGAAGGCGTTCAGGTAGGTGGTTTCGTTGCCACCCTGCGACGGCGGCTTGGCCTTCTGCAGTGCGCGATTGCGGATGCCGCCGAAGCTGGTGGAGTCGTTGCCGGGGCCGTGCATCACGATGGCGTCGTAGTAGATGAACTGGCCGAGGGTGCCGATGCCGTCGGACTTGCCCTGGGCTACGGCAGGGTTGAAGTAGACGCGGTCGCGCTCGTCGTTTTGGGCGGTCTTGAACGCGGAGTCCGCCGCTGCTGTCTTCCAGTCCCTGGTGTAGTTCGGGTCGAGGCCGGAGTGCGAGTCGCTGCCGTTCACCCTGCGAAGGGCCGGCAGGTACTTCGCCAGCACGTTGCCCGGCTTGCGGTCCGCGTACAACTGGACCAACTCGAGCATGTCGCCGGTTCCGGAGCAGAAGCCGATGATGCCGGCCGTGTAGCCGCGGCCGTCACCGATGTCCTCGATGTACTTGTACTGCGCCTTCCAGTCCAGCGAGGAGTTCTCCGCGCTGGACACGAGCTTCATCGCGATCTCTTTCTTGGCCGGGTCATCCAGACCAACAGCGGCGATCCTGGCGACCGGGGACCCGCCGTCCTGGTGCTGCTGGTACGGCGAGGCGAACGCGGTCGCCGGGGCGGCGACGACGGTGAACCCGAGCAGGATTCCGGCCACTTTCGTGCCGGACTTCTTGCGACGGTTGAGCATGATCTCTCCTCTTAGGGGCGTCGAGGCTATCTGTTAGGAATCTTTCCTATCAGACATCCTCGATGACGAACAGAGATGGCGGAAATTCATGGCGTAACCGACAAATCTGAACCGATGAGGGCGGCCGAGAGGGTCAGGCGAAGACGGTGAGAGCGCCCGGGGCGATGCCGATGTCGATGGGCAGAGCCCCGAGGATCTCGCCATCGGCGTACGCGGTGACGCCGGTGGATTCCAGGCGGACAGTCCGGCCGCGGAGGGTGTGCATCATCGGGTGGCCGACATGGGTCCCCTTGGACAACTTGGGGAACATCTGCAGCAGGGTCAGGCGCGAGACCGGCTTGATGATCGTCACGTCGAGCAGCCCGTCGTCGATCTCGGCGCCGGCGCAGATCTGCATCCCGCCGCCGTACGTCGCGCCGGTGCCGACCGCGACCAGCATTGCCCGGGTCTCGATCACCTCACCGTCGACGGTCACGACGTACTGGAGCGGCTTGAACGTGCGGAGTTCCGCCAGCGTCGCCAGGGTGTACCGCGCGTTGCCTTTGGGCCAGGTCATCGCATTCGCGCGCTTGTTCACCAGGGAGTCGAACCCGCCGGCCACCACCGTGGTGATGAACTCGTCCTTCGCGGTGGCGAGATCGACCGACCGGGTGTTGCCGGCGACGATCAGGTCGGCCGCCGCCTGCGGATCCTTGAGCGGTACGCCGATCCCGCGCGCGAAGTCGTTCCCGGTCCCTGCGGGGATCACGCCGAACGGCATACCGGACTTCGCCAGCACCTGCGCGCCCAGGTGGATCGTGCCGTCGCCGCCCACCAGGGCGACCGCGTCCGCGCCGGAGGCGATCACCTCAGCCGAGATCCGGCCGACGTCCTCGGCGCAGGTCGTCTCGTACTGCGTGACGGTGAGGCCCGCGGATTCCAGGCGCTTCGCGACGATCGGGGCAACCCGGGCGCCGAGGCCCCGTCCGGAGGTCGGATTCACCACCAGCGCGACGTGACGCGTCATCTCAGTCGGCCAGCAACTCTTCGGCCCTGCGCGCGCGGCGTTTGTCGGTGAACCGCGAGATCAGCTCGGCGGCGAAGAACAGCAGACACATCGGGATCGCCAGCAGGCACATCGTGAACGGGTCACCCGACGGCGTCGCAACCGCGGCGAACACGAAGATCACCAAGATGATGTACGGCCGGAACTTCGCCAAGGCGGCGGCCGGCACGACGCCGAGCATGTTCAGCAGCACCACGATCAGCGGGAGCAGGAAGGCGACGCCGAAGACCAGCATCGTCCGGATCACGAAGTCCAGGTACGCCGGCAGCTCGATCAGGTTCTGGATGTCCAGCGGGGTGAAGCTGATCAGGATCGCGATGCCCTTCGGCAGCGTCCAGTAGGCCACCGCCATGCCGCCCGCGAACAGCGGAGTCGCGATGGCCGAGAAGACCATCGCCCACTTGCGCTCGCTGCGGTGCAGGCCGGGCGCGATGAACGCCCACAGCTGGTACAGCCAGACCGGTCCGGCCAGCACCAGACCGAACAACGCCGAGATCTTGATCCGGAAGGTCAGCGCGTCGCCGACACCGGGAAAGGTGAGGATCGGCGTCTTGCCGTGCTCGTTCGCCAGCTGGGCCACGCTGGTGTTGAACGGCTGGGTCAGGAACTTGAAGGCGTCGTTGTAGAAGATCCAGCCGAGCACAGTGCCGATCACAATCGCGAGCACGCTGATGAGCAGCCTGTTGCGCAGCTCGGTGATGTGCTCGCGCAGGGTCATCCGACCCTCGTCGTCCTTCGGAAGACGCTCTTTCCGCCGTCCGATCCTCACAAGCGTCACAGGTGGTGCGCGAGGCTCAGTTGGCCGTGTGCGTCGGCGGCAGGCCGTCGCCCGGCGCCTGGCCGTTCACCTGGTTCGGCTGCTGCGCGGGCTGCTGGCTGGGCGCCTGCACCGGAGGGTTGACCTGCTGGGCCGGCTCCTGCACGCCCTGGGTCAGCTCGTCGCCCTTCTTGCGGCCCGGGCCGACCTCTTCCTCCCAGATCTTCTTCGACTTGCCGAGCTGCTTCACCAGGGCCGGCAGCTTGGCCGATCCGAACAGCAGCACGACGATCGCGAGTATGACGAGCCACTCCGCGCCCTGGGGCATACCGAGGAGCGTGACCATGACGATCTCCCTTTCACAAACTTCTGTACTCGTGGCTCAACTGTGAGAACTGGGCCGATACTACGCTCAGTTTCGCGCATCCTGCCCGGCCCGGGCGGACCCGGCCCCGGACTGCGCGGCCTCGAGCTTGGACTGGGCGGCGGCCAACTCACGCGTCAGCGCCTTGCCCTGGCCCCACAGCTTCTTGGCGAGCAGGGCGAGGACCAGAAGCCACACCGCCACCACACCGAGGAAGAGCAGGAACCAGTACATACCCAGGAGCCTATCCGGTTCATCCACCGAGTCACGGCTCCGCGGTCGTCCTGTGGACCAACGGTCGTCGGAACGTAATGGTAAGAACGTGGCACACCAACAACTGGGGGGCGACATGGAGCACATCGGGGTCGAGGAGCGACGGGCCAGGATCGGACGGCGGCACCGGCTGGCACCGTCATGTCAGGCGGCGGATCCGGTGCAGGCGGCCGAGTCGCTCGTCGTGCTGCACGCGACCGACCCAGCCACCGTGCACCTGTCTGTAGCCGCCCGGGTGCCAGGCAGTGACGTCGCAGGCACCGAGCGTGCGCTGTACGACGACCGCCTGCTGATCCGGATGCTCGGCATGCGCCGCACGGTGTTCGTGGCGCCGACCTCCTTCGCGCCGGTGATCCAGGCCGCCTGCACCGACGACATCGCCATCAAGCAGCGCCAGTTGCTGGTGAAACACCTGACCGAGGCGGGGATCGCAGGCGACGCCGAGGCCTCGGGCCTGTGGTTGCGTGCCGTCGAGGAGTCCACGGCGACGGCTCTGACCTTGCGCGGTTCCGCCACGGCCAACGAGCTCTCCGCCGACGAGCCGCGGCTGCGAAGTCGCCTCGCGATGGCAGAGGGCAAGACGTATGCCGCCCAGCCGTATGTCACCAGCAGAGTGCTCTTCCAGCTCGCGGCCGAAGGGCGGATCGTCCGAGGTCGCCCGCTCGGCACCTGGCTCAGCGGCCAGCACCAGTGGTCGCCTGCGGAGAAGTGGCTGCCGGGGGGTCTGGGAATCAAGCCGCCGGCCGACGGCGCCCGGGCGACTCTGGCCCAGGCCTGGCTGAACGCCTTCGGACCGGGAACCGCGGCGGACCTCCAGTGGTGGTCCGGGTGGACGATGGGCCAGACGAGGAAGGCCCTGACCGCGGTCAATGCTGTCGAGGTGGATCTGGACGGTGCGATCGGTTACGTGCTGCCGGGTGACGAGGCCCCCGAGGCCGAGGTGGAGCCGTGGGTGGCCTTCCTGCCCGCGCTGGACCCGACCCCGATGGGCTGGAAGGAGCGCGGCTGGTACCTGGGCGAGCACAAGGCCAAGATCTTCGACAACACCGGCAACGTCGGCCCGACGATCTGGGCGGACGGCCGGATCGTGGGCGGCTGGGGTCAGCCGGACTCGGGTGAGGTCCGCTTCAAGCTGCTGGAGGACGTCGGCGCGGACACCACGGCCGCGATCGAGGCCGAAGCTGCCAAGTGGACCGCCTGGCTCGCCGGCGTCCGGGTCACCCCGCGTTTCCGTTCCCCCTTGGAGAAAGCCCTCTCCCAGAGCTGACAGCCCGTACTGCGAGCCGCCGGCGGCGCGTAGTACCGGGCGCGCCCGGCAGCAGCCCGTACTGCGGTCGTGGGGCGGCGGGAGCGCGCAGTACCGGCTAGAGGGGGTCGTCGTATGCCGACAGGGCCTCGCGGGCGGTGGCGGCGATCTGGTCGCTGAGGTCAGCTGGTTCCAGGACCGTCGCGGAACCACCAAGGCGAAGGATCAAGCGCTGCAGCCAGCTGGTATCGGCGACGCGGAGCTTGACGATCAGGGAACCGCCCGGACCTTCCTCGACCGACTCCGTCGGGTAGTACTCCGCGACCCAGCGAGCAGGCGGGGCCAACTGCAGCGTCGCGAGCAGGTCGCACTCCGACGGCTGGAACATGCCATTCGACAGATCGCGGGGCGTCGCCTGCGCGGGCGGCTCGCTCGGCAGATCCAGCAGCTTGGCGGCGGCGATCCGGTCCAGCCGGAACAGGCGGACGTCCTCGGCCAGGCGGCACCACGCCTCGAGGTAGGTCCGGCCCTCCGACACGACCAGCCGCATCGGGTCCACGTCCCGCTCGGTGGTCTCGTCACGCGACGGCACGTCGTACGTGAGGTGCAGCCGACGTTTGCCGGCCAGAGCCCGGTTCAGCGTCGCGGCGATCTCCGGATCGGCGGGCTCCACGTGCACGTGAGCGGCGGCGTTCGCGCTGGCGGCTGCGCCCTCCCCCGCCGCTGTCTCCAGCTTGGTGATCGCCCGGTCGACCGCGTCCCGGTCCTGCCCGGCTGTGACCTCGCGCAGGGTGCGCAGGGCGGTCAGCAGCGCCAGCGCCTCCTCGGCAGCGAGCCGCAGCGGCCGGGCCAGGTAGTCCGCATTGTTCAGGTGGATGACGCCTTCACCCTCGGCCGCGTCGATGTCGATCTCGATCAGATCGCCCATCTGCGCGCCCGGCAGGCCGCAGAACCACAGGACCTTCAGGTCCGCGATGATCTGCTTCGGCCGGACGCCGAACTCCGCGGCCACGTCGTCCACCCGGGCGCCGTCGTTCTCCCGCAGGTACGGCACCAGAGCGAGCAACCGCTGAACCTGGTCCCGCGCGTTACTCATGCCTGACCTCGCTCCGCGGCGGTCACGCATGAGCAGGGCTCGCTGTAGTTACTGCTTCGCTGGCTCACTGCGGCACCCCAGCGATCGTCCGCAGCCGCCGCAGGACGCCGTCCAGTACGTCGCCGGGCCCTTCCACGACCGCATCGGGTCCGTACGACGCGATCTCCTCCGCCAGCACCTCGGAATCGGCGTACGGCACCTGCAGCAGGTCCCAGCCGTCCTCGTATGGCTCGATCGCGTTCGCACGGCGGCGCAGGCTGACACACGACCCCGTCCGGGCCCGGACCTTCGCCTCGGACGTCGGCCGGGGCGGAGCCAGCTCGGACACGAGCGAGCGGATGTCGGTCCCCTCCGGCACGGTGAACGCGCCGGGCCCGCCGACCGCCTTCACGTTGCCGCCGATCCGGGACAACCGGAACATCCTGGTCGCCTCCCGGTCCCGATCGCGGCCCACGACGTACCACCGGCCGTGCCAGGAGACGATCCCCCACGGCTCGAGGGTGCGCTGGGTCGGCTCGGCGAGCCCGGAGCGGCGATGCTCGAACCGTACGACGGTGCGGCTGACCACCGCGGACCAGAGCGGGTCGAAGGCAGGCTCGGAAGCGCCGACGTGCGGCTCGATCGCGCTCAGCGCGGACTGGTCGGTCTGGATCCCCGCGGCCTTCAGCTTGAGCACAGCCGACGTGGTGGCCTCGGCCAGGCTGGCGTGCTGCCAGACCCTCGCGGCGACGCCGAGCACGGCCGCCTCGTCCGGCTCGAGGTGTACCTCGGGCAGCTCGAACACATCCCGGCGGATCCGGTAGCCCACGTCGTCGGAGAAGAACTTGTCGATGGTGCCCATCTCGATCGGGATGCCGAGGTCGCGCAACTCGTCCTTGTCGCGCTCGAACATCTTCTCGAAGGCGTCGTCGGTCTGTGCCGCGTAGCCCTCGACCACCTCGCGGATCCGCTCCTTGGTCACGTACGTGCGCGCGACCAGCAGGCAGATCACCAAATTGAGCAGCCGCTCACTCTTCCGCGCCGACACCCGACCACCTTACGGGGTCAGGAGTGCATCGTCCTCCCCCCGCGCCGAACACCTGTTCGGACGCGCGCTCGCGTGGCCTGGAGTTGGCTACAGTCACCGTGTGATGCGGTGGCGCGAAGGGGTCGTGAGCGGGCTCGGCCGGGGTTGGCCAGGGGCACAGGAGCTCGCCGTGGTGGTCGGGGACCAGGCGGTGCGCGCCCTGGCGTATCCGGATCTGGTGGGGTCGCCGGTAGTCGGTGACCGCGTGCTCCTCAACGTGGGAGCACTCGACCGCGGGCTCGGGACCGGCGGCTACGCGCTGGTTGTGGCGATCCCGGACCGGTTGCCTGCGGATCCGCCGGAGAACGGCCACCTGGTCAAGGCCCGGTACACGCCGCTGCAGTCGATGGTGCTGGGTGCGGACGAGCAGGACTCGCCGGACCACCACGTGCTGCGCGATGCCGATGAGCTGTTCGGCACGCCGGTCGTGGTGGCAGACCTGCACTCCGCGCTGCCCGCGGTACTGGCTGGGGTGTACGAGGCACGGCCCATTACGCGGGTGGTGTACGTGATGACGGATGGTGGCGCGCTGCCGATGGCGTTCTCGCGGACTGTGCCTGCTCTGAAGGACGCGGGCTGGTTGAGCGGGACGGTGACCGTCGGGCAGGCATACGGCGGCGACCGCGAGGCCGTGACGGTCCACACCGGCCTGCTGACCGCAGTACACGTGCTGGCGGCTGAGCTCGTTGTACTGACGCAGGGGCCCGGCAACCTCGGTACGGGGACTCGCTGGGGGTTCTCCGGCGTTCAGTCGGGCGAAGCCGTCAACGCGATCGGCACCCTCGGCGGACGAGCCGTGGCGTCCCTACGGATCTCCGAGGCAGATCCGCGGCCGCGACACCGCGGCATCTCGCACCACAGCCTCACGGCGTACGGCCGGGTCGCCCTGCAGCCGGCGGACGTCGTCGTACCGGATCTGGCGGGCGACTTCGGGGACCTGGTGCGCGACGCAGCCGAACCCCTCAAGGCCCGGCACAGGGTCGTGCGCGTCTCCGTCGACGGCCTGTACGACGTACTGGGTGCGGCGCCGGTGAAGTTGTCGACGATGGGCCGGGATCTCGACGGCGATCGCGCGTACTTCGAGGCGGCGGCTGCAGCTGGTCGGTACGCGGCCGGGCTGGTGGACATACCTCCACCGGCGTTGGGGTCTCAGTACTCCTGATCCCAACGGCCGGGTGGTTGATCGGCGGCTCCGGCGTAGTCGATGTGACGCCGAGCTTCGTGGCCTTCACAGCGATCCGCAGTGTGCAGGTGATCGCGGTGATCACCGGTGTGGTGCTGATGTTCCGCCTGGAAGCGAACCGTTGGTTCAGCTCTCTCTGAAACCCGCGGTGCCGTTGAAAGAAAGAAGGCGGTCGGTGCCGAAGGCAACTGCCTTCGGCACCCGACCGCCTTGGGGTCTTGCTTACTGCGCCTTCGGCGCCGGGAACGCGTTGAGGATGTCGATCACGGCGAAGGCGTTGACCGGCTTGTTGTTGGCGTCCTTGGAGACCGGGAGCTCAACCAGGACACGGCTTCCGATCGGGATGCCGGCGAGGCCGTCGAGGGCACCGGTCTGGCCGGTCGGGCCGGGGCCGACCTGGAGCTGGTCGGTCGGGGCGCCGGGCTGGGCCGGAGCGGTCGCCGAGGCGGGCTGACCATCCCAGGTGCTTGCCTGCTTCTTGCCGGTGTAGTCGTAGACCACGTAGCGGCCGATCAGCTGGCTGGCCTTCTCGATCGGCTTGCCCTTGCCGGTGGCGATGACGACCGGCTTGCCGGGCTTCGCCGGCGGCTTGGTGCCGGCCGGGACGGTCACCTTCGGCTCGGCGTTCAGCTCACCGGTGACCTTGAACTTGGTGGCCGGCGCGGCGACCGGGTCGGCGTCCAGCTTGGTGTCGTTGGCGGCGGCGCTGACCAGGTCGACGACGAAGATCAGAGTGTCGTCGCCCTTGATGCCGGCCTCGGTGTTGCCCTGCGACTTGTAGCCCTTGTCGGCCGGGATCGAGAGCAGCACGCGGCTGCCGAGCTTCTTGCCGACCAGACCCTCGTCCCAGCCCGAGATGACACCGCCGACGCCGATCGGGAACGACGACGGCGCGCCACGGTCGTAGGAGTTGTCGAAGACCTTGCCGTCACGCCAGATCTGGCCGAGGTAGTTCGCGGTGAGCAGCTCACCCTTCTTGACCTCGGCACCATTGCCCTCGGAGAGCACCTCGGTCACCAGGGAGGTGTCGGGAGCCCCGTCGCGGTGGGTGACGGTCGGCTTCTTGCCGAACGACTCGGTCACCTTGACCCCAGCCTTGCCGAAACCGTCTCCGGCCTTGGAATCGTTGGAGCCACAGGCGGCCAGGGACGCACCCAGCGCCACCACAGCGACCAGACTCAACAGCTTGCGCACGAACGAGCACCTCGAAATCTCATGGCGTGGCCCTGTCTCGGCGGGCCCGCCTGGATGTACGGCCAGATGAACGCGTTCACCCTAGCCTGCGCAGACAAGCACAACCCCAGCAACCTCAGTCACTGTTCGGTCACGTCACGCAGCGTCGCGACTACTCAACCAGGCGACATCCAGCGAGGTCCCAGCAACGTCCCAGCGGACGTACAGCCGGCTCACATGCTCGCGATCAGCTTCTCCACGCGCTCGTCGTGCGACTTGAACGGATCCTTGCACAGCACGGTCCGCTGGGCCTGGTCGTTCAGCTTCAGATGCACCCAGTCGACGGTGAAGTCGCGACGGCGCTCCTGCGCCCGCTTGATGAATTCGCCGCGCAGCCGGGCCCGCGTGGTCTGCGGCGGCACCGACTTCGCCTCGAACACCCGCAGATCGTCGACGACCCGGGTGACCGCGCCCTTGCGCTCGAGCAGGTAGTAGAGCCCTCGCGGCCGGTGGATGTCGTGGTAGGCCAGGTCGAGCTGAGCCACCCGCGGGCTGGCCAGGCCGAGGTTGTTCTGCTGGCGGTAGCGCTCGATCAACCTGTACTTGATCACCCAGTCGATCTCCCGCTCGATGCCGGACAGGTCGCCCGACTCGATCGCCTTCAGGCAGCGCTCCCACAGCGACAACGCGCGCTCGACGGCCGGAGTACCGAGTTCTCTGCGGTCGACGAAGTCGCGGGCCTTGTTGAGGTATTCACCCTGGATGTCCAGCGCGCTGGCCTCGCGGCCGTTGGCCAGCCGGACCTCGCGGCGCCCGGTCATGTCGTGGCTGATCTCACGGATCGCCCGGATCGGGTTGTCCAGCGTCAGGTCGCGCATCACGATGCCGGCCTCGATCATCCGCAGCACCAGATCGGTGCTGGCCACCTTGAGCAGCATGGTGGTCTCGGACATGTTCGAGTCGCCGACGATCACATGCAGCCGGCGGAACCGCTCGGCGTCCGCGTGCGGCTCGTCCCGGGTGTTGATGATCGGGCGGGACCGCGTCGTCGCGCTGGAAACGCCTTCCCAGATGTGCTCGGCACGCTGGCTCACGGAGTACACGGCGCCGCGCGGCGTCTGCAGCACCTTGCCGGCACCGCAGATCAGCTGCCTGGTGACGAGGAACGGGATCAGCACGTCGGCGAGCTTGGCGAAGTCGCCGTGCCGGCTGACCAGGTAGTTCTCGTGGCAGCCGTAGGAGTTGCCGGCCGAGTCCGTGTTGTTCTTGAACAGGTAGACGTCGCCGAAGATGCCCTCGTCGTGCAGGCGTTTCTGCGCGTCGACGAGCAGACCCTCGAGGATCCGCTCACCCGCCTTGTCGTGCGCGATCAGGTCGGTGACCGAGTCGCACTCACCGGTCGCGTACTCCGGGTGGGAGCCCACGTCGAGGTAGAGCCGGGCCCCGTTGCGGAGGAAGACGTTGCTGCTCCGCCCCCAGGACACGACGCGCCGAAACAGGTACCGCGCCACCTCATCGGGGGTCAGTCGGCGCTGACCGCGAAAGGTACACGTGACGCCGTACTCGTTCTCCAGACCGAAGATTCGCCGGTTCACATCACCCACCCTACGGCGCGCCTCCGACATCCGGGACTGATCTCAGGCGCGCCGCCTTCCCGCGTTACGGGTTTGATGTCAACCAACGGCAGTTGAAGAGCTTCCCGTACGCCGTTCCACCCAAGCCCAGGTCACTCTCCGTCCGCCGACGCCTACTCCCCGGATCAGCACGACCACCGCGCACCTGATCAACCCGGTCGCCGCGATCCCCCTCGAATTGGTTGACCCGCGCGGCGTGTGGGTTGCCGCTTCAGATTCTCAGGGGCAACTGAGGGGCTGCCCTCCGCCAATTCAGGCTGCCCCCTCCGCGTGGCCCCGGGGCGAGGGGTGCCCGGCGTCGGGGTGTCTTGTACCGAGCGACAGGTAGTGGTCGCCGGTTCGGGCCGCCGGCCAGCGGGTCCGGGCGGTACTGCGTGAGCGGGTAGCGAGGACTACCTGTCGGTCGGTACACCACGCACCGCGACCTGACCGACGAGGTACACCCGAACCTCGCGAGGCGGCCCCGACCAAGCGGCGCAACTCGGCAACCACCATCCGCGCCCGCGCCTGGGAACCACCTGTGCCCAGAGCGCCGTACCCACGCCATGCAAGAAGGCCGTCGTGGTCAGAGGTCGACGAGGTCCAGGAGCTGGCCCAGCTCCTTGCCTTCCAGTTCGCGGAATTCGCCGGTGTGGAGGTTGCCGCGGCGCACCGGGCCGATCGCAGTACGGGTGAGGCGCTTGACCGGGTGGCCGACCGCGTCGAACATGCGGCGCACGATCCGGTTGCGGCCCTCGTGCAGAGCCAACTGGATCAGCGTGCGTCCCTTGACGCTGGAGACCACCTTGACCGTGTCGGCCTGCGCGGGACCGTCTTCCAGCTCCACCCCGTCCAGCAGTTGCCGCAGTACGCCGGGCTTCACGTTGCCGTCCACCTCGGCGACGTAGGTCTTGGACACCTCGTACGACGGGTGCGCCAGGCGATGGGCGAATTCGCCGTGGTTGGTGAGGAGCAGGAGTCCCTCGGTATCGGTGTCGAGCCGCCCGATGTGGAACAACCGCTCGGGCCGATCCTGGACGAAGTCGGCGATACACGGCCGGCCCTGCGGGTCCGACATCGTCGTCACGACGCCGCGGGGCTTGTTCAGCACCAGGTACACGTGTGCGGTGATCGGCGGGATGCGCTCGCCGTCGACGCGGATCACCGAGACCGCGGGGTCGACGCGGGTGCCGAACTCGTTCACGACGACGCCGTCCACCTCGACCCGGCCCTGCTCGATCAGCAGTTCCGCGTTCCGGCGGCTCGCTATCCCAGCCTGCGCCAACGCCTTCTGCAGCCGGATCCCCGACTCGCCCGACTCAGTCATCGTCGATCGAACCAGTCCTGTACTGCGAGGTCTCCCCGGCCGCTTCCGAACCGTGCGCCGCCTCCGAACCTCCGGCGGCCTCCAGGTCCTCGGCCGCCTCGAGCCGCTCATCCGCCGACTCGTCGGCGTCGTCAAGCTCGTCGCCCTCGTCAAGCTCGTCGCTGTCGTCGGGCTCGTCGCCGTCGTCAGCTCCATCGACGACAGCTACTTCGCCTTCACCCTCGCCGGTGCTGTTCTCCTCGATCACGAAGTCGCCCTCGACGCCGAGGCCCTCGTCCAGGTCCTCGTCCAGGTCCTCGTCCGCGTCGTCGGCGCCGGCCGCACCCAGGTCGCCGCCGGTGTCATCCGCACCGCCGCTACCGTTGCGGCCGCCATCCTTGCCGTCGGCAGCTTCGCCTTCGCCGGTCTCCGGGAACTCCCCGGGATCAAGGTCCTGCCCGATCTCGCCGTCCCCACCAGCCTCGAGCTCCTCCGCCGGCTCCAACTCGCCGCCTTCTTCCTCGAGGTCGCCCGCTTCAGCGGCCGGCTCACCTTCCGCGGCCGGCTCGGCCTGCGCAACCGGCTCGGCCTCCGCAACCGGCTCGGCCTGCGCAACCGGATCCCGGTCCTCCCCGACCTCGGCAACTGGTTCAGCCGCGATCAGCGGTTCGGTCCCGGCAGCCGGTTCGGTCTCGGCCTTCGGTGCCGCGTCCGCCGGGGCCTCAGGGTCCACGATCCCGGGGTTCGCGGTTGCGTTCTGGGCGGCGAGTTCTTCTTCCATGTCGTCCATTTCCGGGAGGTAGGGGGCCAGTTCCGGCAGATCGTCCAGACTCTGCATACCCATTCGCTCCAGGAAGTAGGAAGTCGTCCGGTACAGCGTGGCCTGCGACTCCGTGTCCGCGCCCGCCTCCTCGACCAGCCCGCGGCTGACCAATGTTCGCATCACGCCGTCCACGTTGACGCCCCGGATCGCCGAAACGCGCGCCCGGCTGACCGGCTGCTTGTACGCAACCACCGCCAGCGTCTCCAGCGCCGCCTGCGTCAACCTCGCCTGCTGCCCGTCGAGCACGAAGCGTTCCACGTACTGCGCGGCTTCCGCGCGCGTGTAATACCGCCAGCCACCGCCGACCTCGCGCAGGTCGAACCCGCGGCCCTGCTCGGTGTACTCGTCCGCCAATGCAGTCAGCGCGGCCGAGATGTCGCCGGTCGGGCGGCCTACCGTGCGAGCCAAGGTGAGCACCGGCAGCGGCTCATCCGTCACCATCAGGATCGCCTCGAGCGCCCGCCGCATCGTCTCGTCATCGATAACCACCTCATCCCCGACCGGCACCTCAGTCTGCCCCGGCTCCAGCTGATCCTCATCCACCCCGGCGTCCTCCGCCGGCGTCGACTCCACAGCCACCCCGGCGTCCTCCACCAGCGTCGACTCCGCAGCCACCCCGCCGTCGTCCACCTGCGTCGACTCCACAGCCACCCCGACGTCCTCCACCCGCGCCGACTCCACAGCCACCCCGACGTCCTCCACCGACGTCGACTCTGCGGCTACCCCTGCGCCGTTTGCCGACGTCGACTCAGCAACCGCCTCGGCGTCGTCGGAGGTCGGGTCTACACCTTGCTCGGTGCTGGTGACGGATTCGAGGGCGTCGGCCGTGGCGGAGGCGGCCGGGGGCTCGAGGAGGTCGTGCTCCTGGAGGTCGGTCGGGGTCTGGTTCTCGGTCACTGCTCCACCGTCTCGTTCTGGGTCTTCTCGTCAGCCCTCGGCTGCTCCGCGGCCGCGGCCTGGTCTGCCAGGGCCGCGGCGTCGGCTTCGGTGAGTTCTTCGCCGGGCTCCAGGAAGTCGGCGTCCTCGTCGACGACCGGGGCTTCGCCTTCCTCCCCTTCGGGCACGGGAAGCTCGTCGAACTCGTCGCTGACGTCGATCTCGCCGTCGTCCGTACCCGTCCACCGGATCGTCAACTCACCCAGCGGCGTCACCTGGTCGAAGGCGACCGCCGCCTCGCGGAACAACTCCAGCAGCGCGAGGAACCGGCACACCGTCGTCACCGTGTCCGGCGAATCGGCCACCAGTGCGCGGAACGTCGTACTGCGTTGTCTGCGGAGGCGGTCCACGATCACCACGGCCTGCTCGCGGACCGTTACGGTCGGCGCGTGCAGGTGGTCCAGCGAAACGCCCTCAGGCACGTTGTCCTTCGGCGCCATCGCGCGAGCCGCCAGCGCGGCGAGCCCGGCCGGGTCCACTCCAAGGAGCACCTCGGGCAACAGATCCGCGAACCGCGGCTCCATCCCGACCGCCCGCGGGAACCGCTTCGCCTCTTCGGCCATCCGGTTCTGCATCAGGCCGGCGATCTGCTTGAACGCCCGGTACTGCAGGAGCCGTGCGAACAGCAGGTCGCGGGCCTCCAGCAGCGCCAGGTCCTCGTGGTCCTCGACATCACCCTGCGGCAGCAGCCGGGCCGCCTTGAGGTCGAGCAGAGTCGCCGCGATCAGCAGGAACTCCGAGGTCTGGTCCAGGTCCCACTCCGAACCGAGCGCCTTGATGTGCGCGATGAAGTCGTCAGTGACCTGCGACAACGCGATCTCGGTGATGTCGAGCTTGTGCTTGCTGATCAGCTGCAGCAGCAGGTCGAAGGGGCCCTCGAAGTTGACCAGATGGACGCTGAAACCCTTGCCCTCGGCCGCGACCGGTGTGTCCGGGTCGGCAGCGCCCGGCAGCTCGATCGGCAGTTCCGAGGTCGGGGCGTCACTCATCGCCAGAGGACTCCGCTGCCCGCAGCCGTTGCACCAGCACCGAGTCCGGCCCGTGGTCGACGAAATCGGCCAGCAGCACGTCGATCGCCTCGCGGACGATCCGGCCGCGGTCCGCGGTCAGGCCGTGCTCGGCGCGCAGTGCGAGTCTGGTCTGTTCGAGTCCGAGCAGCTCCTCCTCCGTTACGTACACGGTGATCTTCGTGTCGTGACGGATACGGCCACTGGACTTACGGTCCTCGACAACGGTCGTGCGCGACCGGCCGTTGGTCCCCGGCCGGTCGGCGACCAATGCCGATCCGTCAGTGGCTGTGCGCTTCTCGGGTCTGGTCTGCTTCGGTGCCGCACCCCCGAACAGCTCGCTGGCACCTGGCAGGCTCACCCGGCGGGACAACGCGCCAGCACCTCCTTGGCAAGGTCGCGGTACTGGGTAGCCGCTTGGGACGATGGCGCGTACGTCGTGATGGGTTCACCGACGACCGTGGTCTCGGGGAACTTGACGGTGCGCCGGATGACAGTGTGGAAGACGCGCTCGTCGAAGGCCTGCACGACCCGGTCGAGCACCTCGCGGGCATGCGTCGTCCGGCCGTCGAACATGGTGCCGAGGATGCCGACGATCTCCAGCTTCGGGTTCAGCCGGTCCTGCACCTTGCCGATGGTGTCGGTGAGCATCGCGAGCCCGCGCAGCGCGAAGAACTCGCACTCCAGCGGTACGACGATGCCGTTCGAGGCGGTCAGGGCGTTCACCGTGAGCAGGCCCAGCGACGGGGCGCAGTCGATCAGGATCACGTCGTACAACGGGATGATCGGCTCGAGCACCCGCTGCAGGGTGTATTCCCGGGCGACCTCCTGGACCAACTGGACCTCGGCCGCGGACAGGTCGATGTTCGCCGGCAGCAGGTCCAGGTTTTCCACCCGGGTCGGCCGGATCACCTCTGCCGGGGTGATGTCGCGCTGCATCAGCAGGTTGTAGACCGAGAGGTCCAGGTCGTGCGGCTGCACGCCGAGGCCGATCGAGGCCGACCCCTGCGGGTCGAAGTCGATCAGCAGCACCTTGCGGCCGGTCTCCGCGATCGCGGCGCCCAGGTTGATGGTCGTCGTGGTCTTGCCGACGCCGCCCTTCTGGTTGCACATGGCGATCACCTGGGCAGGCCCGCGCCGGGTCGGCGGCTTCACCTCCGGCAGGTCGGGAAGCGGCCGGCCGGTCGGTCCGATCTTGTGCCTCGGGCCGTGCGGGTCATTCACAGGCGCCATGTCCTCCGCGGTCAGCTTGGCCGTCGGCCGGGGCATCTCCGCATAGTTGCTGGGTGGGGTGACGGCCCTCGTCGGCGCGGGGGCCGGCGGTGGCGTGGCGGGCGTGGCGGGCGCCGGCTCAGAGGTCGACGACATCGGTTCCGCCGACGACGACAGGTGCTGGGTGCCCGGGAATGTCGACTCGTTCATGACTCGTCAAACCTCTCAACCGATACGGGCGATCCCAGCGACTGTAAGCGTGCATTCAAGCACTCTCAACCAGCCACTCCGCAGCGGGGTCGGGTGGTTTGCGGTCAGCGTTCCGGACGAGGCCGATCACCCCGCCAGAGTGACCAACCGTGACCGCATGATTGCACATCGTCGATGAACTGCGTGCGCCGACCCGCGGACGCCCGACACTCACCAACCCCGCGAAACCGCCCGCGTCGACGCGAATCCACGCTCAGCCGCTCGGCGAGAACGCCGTTGGTGAGTGTCGGCGGTCCGCGTTACCCGGACAACGCGCGCGGGTGGCTGGTGGCGTACACCTCGCGAAGTTTGTCGACGGTGACGAGGGTGTAGACCTGCGTCGTGGTGACGGAGGCGTGACCGAGGAGTTCCTGGACCACGCGGACGTCCGCGCCGCCGTCCAGGAGGTGGGTGGCGAACGAGTGGCGGAGCGTGTGCGGGCTGATCTCCTTGGCGATCCCCGCGCGCTCGGCGGCTCGTCGCAGTACGGTCCAGGCGCTTTGGCGGGACAACCGGCCGCCGCGGGCGTTGAGGAACAGCGCCGCCGTACCGCGCCCCCGGCCTACTAGGTCTGGCCGCCCGCGGACCTGGTACGCCGAGAGCGCGTCGCGGGCGTAGGAGCCCACCGGTACGACGCGTTCCTTGCTGCCCTTGCCGCGGAGGAGAACCGTGCCGGTCTCCAGGTCGACCTCGTCCACGTCGAGCCCGACCGCCTCCGAGATCCGCGCGCCGGTGCCGTAGAGGAATTCCAGCAGCGCGGCATCACGAGTCGCCAGTACTGCGGGCTCGGCCTCGGCGCCAGCCGCGGCGGCCAGGATCCTGGTCACCTCGTCGACGGAGAGGGCCTTCGGCAACCGCTGCGGCGGCGTGGGTGGTTTCACCGCGTTCGCGGGATCGACTGCGGTCAACCCCTCGCGCAGGCAGAACTTGTGGAACCCACGAACGGCGACCACCGTGCGTCCGGCACTCGACGCGGTCAGTGGCGGGTGATCCGCGTCCCCCTCCCGAAGGCGCATCAGGAATTCGCTGACCACCGCCTCGGAGATCTGGCCGAGCGCGTCGACACCAGCCGCGGCCAGATATCCGTCGTACCGGCGCAGGTCCCGCCGGTACGACGCGAGGGTGTTGGCGGCCAGCCCTCGTTCGACCGTCAGGTGGTCGAGGTACGAGCTGACCGCCCGGGAGATCTCCCCGCTCAGACCAGCACCTCGTCGAGCTTCAGCTGGTCCAGGTCGTGCGCGTCCGCGACCGGGCCGTAGGTGACGTGCCCGTCGTGGGTGTTCAGGCCGAGCGCGAGGCTGTGGTCCTGCTTCATCGCTTCCCGCCAGCCCAGGTTCGCCAGCTCGACGGCGTACGGCAGCGTCACGTTGGTGAGCGCGTACGTCGAGGTGTGCGGCACCGCGCCCGGCATGTTCGCGACGCAGTAGAACAGCGAGTTGTGCACCCGGTACACCGGGTCCGCGTGCGTCGTCGGCCGGGAGTCCTCGAAGCAGCCGCCCTGGTCGATCGCGATGTCGACGAGCACGCTGCCCGGCTTCATCCGCGACACCAGTTCGTTGCTGACCAGCTTCGGCGCCTTCGCGCCCGGGATCAGCACCGCGCCGATCACCAGGTCCGCGCCCAGCACGGCCCGTTCGACCTCGAACGCGTTCGAGGCGACGGTCTGCAGGTGGCCCTGGTAGATCCGGTCGGCCTCGCGGAGCCGGTTGATGTTGCGGTCCAGCAGTTGCACCTCTGCCTGCATGCCCAGCGCGATCGCGGCCGCGTTCATGCCGGAGACGCCGGCGCCGATCACGACCACGCGGGCCGCATGCACGCCGGAGACGCCGCCCATCAGTACGCCGCGGCCACCACCGTTGCTCATCAGGTGATAGGCGCCCGCCTGCGGGGCCAGCCGGCCGGCGACCTCGCTCATCGGAGCCAGCAGCGGAAGCGATCCGTCCGGAAGCTGGACGGTCTCGTACGCGATCGCGGTGATGCCCGACTTCATCAGCGCCGTCGTGCAGTCGAGGCTGGCGGCCAGGTGCAGGTAGGTGAACAGCACCTGCTCCTTGCGCATCCGGTGGTACTCCTCCTCCACCGGCTCCTTGACCTTCAGCACCAGCTCGGCATCCGCCCAGACGTCGTCCGCGGTCGGGACGATCCGTGCCCCGGCCGCGGCGAACTCGTCATCGCTGAGCAGCGAGCCCGAGCCCGCGCCCTGCTCGATCAGAACCTCGTGCCCGTTGCGCACGAACTCGTGCACGCCGGAAGGGGTGATCGCCACCCGGTACTCGTGGTTCTTGACTTCCTTCGGAACTCCGACCTTCACAACTAGCCCTTCTTCCGTTTCCAGGTGACGACCCGGTGTGACATCGGGTCGCCGGCGGCTCACGTCGTCGTGGTCCGCGCCCGGGCGTTTCGAGGGGTTGGGAACGCCTGGTCGCTGCCGAGTGTAAGCCCGCAAGGTTCATACCACCCGACTTGATGGTCTTGTCCTGAACCGACTCGCGGATCCAGTGTCCTGCGGAACGGTTACACTCTTGTACGACGTCGTGGCACGACGTGAGGTTGGCCCGTAAACCACGCCCTGGAAGGCCGCCCGGCGCGATCGCGCAATCTTGACGCAATCCTTTCCTTCGCCTTTACCCCGGCTTTGCACTCCCGGAAGGGCTCTGGCCCGAGCCGTTCCGGTGCCCCTTGAGGAAACGATCGGGAGGTCGTCGCATGAACGACGAGGTAGAGATCGCGCTGCCCGGCGGCAACGTCGGAGGCGCCGTCCGCGTGGGTGACACGGTCCGCCGCCCGACCGGGCCCTGGACACCCGCTGTGCACGGCCTGCTGAACCACCTCGCCGCCGCGGGACTGACCGGCGTACCGAGAGTGCTCGGGTTCGATGACCAGGGCCGGGAGGTTCTCGACTTCCTGCCGGGTGAGTCGTACGGCGAACACGTGCCCGACGACGTGCTCGCCGACGCGATGAGGTGGTTGCGCGAGTACCACCGGGTGGTCGCGTCGTACCGGCCCGAAGGGGTTCTCGTCTGGCGGACGAGCCAGGGCGTGCTCGGGCCCGACGAGATCGTCTGCATGCACGACTTCGGCTACTACAACTGGATCGGGACCGACGCAGGATTCAGCGGGGTGATCGACTGGGACATGGCCGGCCCGGGGGTCCCTCTCGACGACATCGCCTTCACGGCGTGGAGCACCGCTCCGCTCGCGCGCCCCGGCGACCCGGCGTACCAGGCGGCGCGGTTGAAGCTGATGGCAGCCGCGTACGACGGGGGCCTCACGCCGCTGCAGATCCTCGAAGGAGCCCCGCTGCGTGCGCTGCGGTCGGCCCGGGTGATCCGCGCCGGCCAACTCGCGGGCGACCCCGGGATGCTCAATCTCGCCAAGTCCGGCGAGCCCGAGAACTCGCTCCGCCGCTCCGCCGACCTGCAACGCCGCATCCCCGAGATCGCCGCTCACCTGTGACGTGCCGAGCCTCTGATTTCCGAGATGCTCGCCACAGTAGGTGTGCGGTTGAGTCGTGCGCGTCGCCATCGGACAGTTGCCTGCGCAGAGATCGTTGACGACCACGGTTGACCTTCAGGCACGCTTGACCCTGTAGTAGACAGTTTTGATCCTGTCTTGGAATGGCTCCCGCCCGCCCCGGGTTGCCATCGGTGAGTGGGTTGACGAGAGGAGCACGACGTGGCGGTCGATCTGGGACGGTTCGGGGTCTGGCACCAGGCGCAGAAATGGGGTCCCGAACTCGCGGCCGGGCTCGAGCAACTCGGCTACGGCGCGATCTGGGTCGGCGCTTCGCCGTCCGCCGATCTGCGCGATGTCGAAGTGCTGCTGGCATCGACGAAGTCGGTGGCGGTCGGCACCAGCATCGTGAACATGTGGACGGCCGAAGCCGCGGAGGTGGCGGAGTCGTACCACCGGCTGGAGGGCGACCACCCGGGGCGGTTCATCCTCGGCGTCGGCATCGGACACCGCGAGCGCATCGGTGAGTACAAGTCGCCGTACGAGACGATCGTCGACTACCTCGACGCGCTCGACGAGGGCAAGGTGCCGGTGGAGCGGCGGGCCCTGGCTGCCCTCGGGCCGCGCGTGCTGAGGCTCGCGGCTGCCCGGACCGCGGGTGCCTTGCCCTACCTGACCACGCCTGAGCACACTCGCGAGGCGCGCGCCGTGATGGGCGCCGGCGTACTACTCGCGCCTGAGCAGAAGGTGGTGCTGGAGATCGATGACGAGATCGCGCGCTCGGCCGCGCGGGACTACCTCGCGTCGTACCTGCAGCTGAGCAACTACACGAACAACCTCAAGCGGCTCGGCTACACCGACGAGGACATCGCCGACGGTGGTAGCGACCGGCTGGTCGACGCGTTGGTGCTGCATGGGACCGCAGCCGAGATCGCCGAGGGCCTCAACGCTCACTTCGAGGCCGGCGCCGACCACGTCGTCATCCAGCAGATCGGCAAGGAGGGCCCCGACCTGCTCCCCGGCTACGAAGCTCTGGCCACCGTTCTCCTCTAGTCGCTTGCGTCCGAAGAAGCGAGGGTCCTGCCCCACGGTTCATCGGACGCAAGAGCTTTGAGGGGTCAGCGCATGGTGAAGTCGGCGAAATCGAAGCCGGGCGAGACGATGCAGGACACCAGCACCGCCTGATCACCTGCGGGTCGCGCCGCCTGCCAAGCACCCGCCGGTACTACGGCCTGCGGGTGCTGGCCGGCTGTCACCTCGGGGCCGAGGGTGATCGGTTCGGGTTGACCCGGATCGTCGCCGGTGCCGCCGAGGTCGAGCGTGAGCGGACCACCGGAGTGCCAGAGCCAGATCTCGGCCGACCTGACCCGATGCCAGCGCGACTCCTCGCCCGGCGCGAGCAGGAAGTAGATCGCCGTCGCACTGGCCCGCTCGCCTCCGTAACCGGCCGGCTCGAACAACACGTCCGAACGCCAGGTCTCCCGGAACCAGCCGCCCTCCGGATGCTGGGCGAGATCCAGCACTTCAGCCAGCTCCGGCCTTCTCACGTCACTCGTCGACATGCGCACAAGATAATCGTGCTGGTGAGATAGGAACGGCCGCGACAGCTGACGCGAGGAATTCCCGGCGGTGATGAGCGAACCGAGCAGGCAGAGTTCGGGTAGAGGTGACGAATCGAGACCGCGCTCCCCTGATCACGCTCGAGTCCGCGCAACATCAGCCAGGTCGCTCGAGTTCGCGCAACGTCAGCCAGGGATCGCGGAGTTAGTGTCGGCAGATGATCAACGGAGCGCACGTCATCATCTACAGCCGGGATGCCGAGGCGGATCGGACTTTCCTGCGCGATGTGCTCGGCTATCCGCACGTCGACACCGGCGGCGGCTGGCTGATCTTCAAGCTGCCGCCGGCCGAGGTCGCCGTGCATCCCACCGATGGGGCCGAGAAGCACGAGCTGTACCTGATGTGCGACAACCTCGAGGAAACCATCACCGAGCTGACCGGCAAGGACGTCGAGTTCGTCCGCCCGGCCGAGGACCAGGGCTGGGGCATCCTGACCGCGATCCGCCTCCCCGGCGGCGGCGAACTCGGCCTGTACCAACCCCGCCACCAAACCGCCCACAACCTCTGACCCTCAGTTACCGCTGACCACCCGCTACCTCTGACCACCCGCTGCGTCCGAATCGCCGGTGGTCCTGCCCCACGGTGATTCGGACACAACCCATGGACCTCGCAACAAGCCGCCCGCAGCCGACACAGCGTCCGAACAAACACGGGTCCTGCCCCACGGTGATTCGGACACAACCCAGGGACCTCGCAACAAACGGCCCCGGCCGACCCTGCGTCCGAACAAACGCAGGTCCTGCCCCACGGCCCTTCGGACACAACCCAGGGACCTCGCAACAAACGCCCGCGGCCGACACAGCGTCCGAACAAACACGGGTCCTGCCCCACGGTGATTCGGACACAACACATAAAGCCGGCGCCGGCGTCAGGGGTCGGGGTCGAGGAGATGGTGGTAGGTGATCAATGCGGTTCGGAGTTGCTTGTAGCCGACCCGGTCGAAGAGCACCGTCATGGTGGTGCCGTCGTAACGCTCGACTAGGCCTGGCCCGAAGGTGGGGTGCTTGACGCGGCTGCCGACCGGGAACGGCTGGTCGGCGGCCCGCGCAGCTTTCCGCCCGGTCAAGTCGTTGTCGCAGTTGCCGCAGGGGCCGTCGTACTGCTCTCCGAAGTAGCTGAGCAGCCATTCGCGCCGGCAGCCGCCATACTCGGCGTACGCCGCCATCATCTCGACCCTGGAGCGAGCGACCTCGCGACGGTCGTGCTCGACCGCCGATGCTGCTGCTACAGCCGACTCGACATCAGCTCGAGCAGTGAGGTCGAAGCGGTGCCCGGCGGTGACGACCCGAGCATCCGTCAACCGGCCGAGAGCTCGTTCGGCCCGGGACGGGCTGAGGTGAGCGGCAGCGGCCAGCTCGGCGATGTCTGCGGGGTGATGCTCGTCGATCGCGGCGGTGACGGCGAGGAGGTCCTCGTCGCTGACGCCACCTGAGGCGAAGAAGCGGTTGAGTCCGAGGTCGGCGTGGCGGTAGAACAGTTCGATGTCGGCCGGCTCACCGTCGCGACCCGCGCGTCCGATCTCCTGGTAGTACGCGTCGATCGAGCCGGGGGCTTCGGCATGGCTGACCCAACGGATGTCCGGTTTGTCGATGCCCATTCCGAAGGCGATGGTGGCGACGACGACCCGGTAGCGATCGGCGAGAAAGCCGTCCTGCGCCTCGCGGCGTTGCCGGGCGGACAGGCCGGCGTGGTAGGCCTGTGCGGACACGCCGGCGATCCCGAGCTGAGCGGCCAGGTCCTCGGCATGGCGATGCGTCGCGACGTAGACGATGCCCGGGCCGCGCGAGGACCGCAGATGACTCAACAGGCGGCGAGCCTTGGTTTCCTCGTCGGCGAACGTGAAGACGGAGAGGTTGAGATTCGGCCGATCGAACCCGCCTACCACTACGGCAGGGGTGCGCATCTCCAGCCGGTGGATGATCTCCTTCCGGACCGGCGGGGCGGCGGTGGCGGTGAGCGCGAGGACAGGTGGCCGTCCCATGGCGCGCATCGCAGCGGCGAGTCGCAGATAGTCAGGCCGGAAGTCTTGTCCCCACTCACTGACCAGGTGAGCCTCGTCGACGGCGACCAGACGCGGTCGGGACGCCGCGAGCAGTTCGAGTACGTCGGCGTGCGTGAGTTGCTCCGGTGACAAAAGCACGAACCCTGGGCGGCCGTTCGCCAGCATGTCGCGGGCCTTGCGTTGCCCGCTGTGATCACTGGCGTTCAACTCGGCGACTTCAACGCCTGCTGGGTGCTCGGACAACACACGCAACTGATCGCGTTGCAGAGCCACCAAGGGGCTAACCACGACCGTCAGCCCGCCCAGCGCCAGTCCGGCAAGTTGGTAGATCGCCGTCTTACCTGTGCCGGTAGCAAGGACAGCCAGCGTGTCCTCACCCTCGAGCACCGCCCCCACCGCCTCTGCCTGGCCCGGCCGCAATGTCTCGAAGCCGAGCCGGTCGCGAGCGAGCGCGGCGATCTGAGCGGATCCCAGCATCCGCTCATCATGCCTTCAAGCTCAGCCGAGCGCGATCAGGCGGGCGGGCCTTGCCGGCTCGTGGTTCGCTCGACGACGATGCTCGTCGCGTACCGCTGGGTGCTGCGCCAGTTCCGGCTCAGGGGATCGTTTCCTGCAATCGCTCGAGGGCTGCCGGGCTGAGCGGCGCACCCGCCAGCCTGGCGGCGTACAACGCGGCACCCATCACCGGGGGGAACCGCCCCGTCCGAAGGTCGTACCGGCGGTCCGCGCGGCTGAGCTGCTGCTCGAACCGACCGAGAACCTCGGGCGCGGAGAACACCCCGCCGGAGTAGGAAACCGGCACCGCTTCGTCGGCGGCGAAGCCGAGGTTGCGGCATGCCGTCTCGATGAGCAGGACCAGCTCAGCTGCGGCCTCGGTGAGAATTCGGGCGGCAACGCTGTCGCCACGCTGGGCCGCCTCGACGACCTGCCGGGACAGCGCGGCAATGTCGCTCCGGCTGCCGCGCCAGCGGTTCAGGACCACATCGACGATATCGAGATCGGAGCCAAGGTCGAGTCGTTCACGAAGGACGTCGAGCAGTGGACCCGAGGGGAGCCGGCCGTCGCTCATCCGCGAGAACGCCTGCAGGCCACGGACGGCGATCCAGTAGCCGGAGCCTTCGTCGCCGAACAGTTCGCCCCAACCGCCGACTCTCACCCGCTGTTCCGCCCTTTGTCCGTAGCTCATCGACCCTGTACCGCTGATGACGTTGATTCCGTCCTCCAGAGCCAACGAACCGGCCCAGCCGCACACCATGTCGTTGTCGCAGCGATACCGGGCGTGTCCGAGTGCGGTCCGAGGAGCGGCGTCGAGAATCGGCAGATCTGCCGTCACCTCGCCGTACGCAGGTAGACCGAAGAAGGCAAAGGCGATCTGGGCCGGCGTTGTACCGGCTGTGGCGCACAGCGCCGGCACTGCTTCGTCCAGCACACGGCTCACCAGCGACACACCCTCCGTGCAGTCGGCACCGAGGTAGTAGCAGCTCGGTGCGTCCCTCACGGCCAGCACGTCACCGACTTCGGAGACGAGGCACAGCGCCGTCTTCGTCCCTCCCCCGTCGACGCCGAGATAGATGCTCACGCCGGCAGCGGATAGATGGTGACGCCCTGCACGACGCGGTTGACCTCACCATCGGGAAACGGGTTGTCCGGCGTCCGACCCCGTTCGAGTGAGAACTGCAGCGCCAGCAGTTGGGCGATGATCGCGAGCGGCATCGCCAACGCGGCATCACTCACCTCATCGAGCCCGCGGATACGCCAGACCCCGGCGTCGGCGGCTGAATCCCTCTCCTGGGCGCCGACAACGAGGACGTTCTCACTTCCGATGGCCGCCCGGAGTTCCTCGGCGATGTCCTCGTCGTAGCGCCGGGTGTACACGTCGTTGGAGAGGTAGACGACCACCAAGGTCCGCTCGCGCAGTACGGCCTTCGGTCCGTGCCGGAAGCCGAGCGCGGTGTCGTAGTAGCTGACCACCTCGCCTGCGGTGAGTTCGAGCAGCTTCAACGCCGACTCCCTGGCGAGACCGCCCAGAGGGCCGCTGCCGAGGTAGACGACGCGGTCGTAACCGCGGGCAGCCAGGTCGGCAAGGAGGTCTGCTTCCCCAAGCACCTGCTCGGCAGCAGCCGCCAGGCGCTCTGCGAGGTCGGCACGATCCGGTGCCGGGGAGAGCACCAGCCAGGCTGCGAGCAGCATGGAGGTGAAGCTCGACGTCATGGCGAAACCACGGTCGTTCGCTGTCGGCGGCATCAGGAGCACGAGCGACGATGAGGAACCCGCATGTTCGCGGGCCAGCTGACCGTCGGGATTGCAGGTGAGGATGAGCTGGTGGACCGGACCGAGACATTGCTGTGCGAGTCGGGTGGCAGCAACACTTTCCGGGCTGTCACCGGAGCGCGCGAAAGAGACCAGGAGCGTCGGGACGTCTTCTGCGAACACGTCTCGTGGGTTCGAGACGATGTCGGTGGTCGCCACCGCGTCGACGCGTCGGCCGAGCGAGCGCTCCAAGGCCGGACGGAGCACCTCGCCGGCGAACGCCGATGTACCGGCACCGGAGAGCATGATCCGCAGATCGGGCCGCGCCAGCAGCGGTTCGAGAAAGGCAGCCACCTCGGCCGACCTCGCGGACAGCATTCCGGCGACCTCACGCCAGACCGCAGGTTGCTGGGTGATCTCGCGGTACGTCGACGCCGCGCCCCGGCCGTAGTACGGCTCCGCCTCGAGCTGGCCTGTCACGCGACAACCTTTGGCGCCGCGAAGCGATCCATCACGGACCCGTGAGCCTTGACGGCGTCGTCGAGGATCGCAGTGGCCACGGCGAGGCCGGGCACCAGCGGGTCGAGTACGAGTGCTTGCAGGGCCAGTTCCCGGTCGCCGGTGAGCGCCGCGCGAACGGTGATCTCCTGTTGCTGCGCCCGGGCCGTCAGTACCGCGGCGATCGCGTCCGGCAAGGCGCCGACGCCGAGGCCGGTGATCCCCGCGGCGCCGACGACGGCCGGCACCTCGACGACTGCTGACGGCGGCAGGTTGGGGATCTTGCCCTCGTTGGGCACATTCACCGCCAGTTCGACGTGATCCTTGCCGGTGACAACGGCCTCGGCGATGGCGACGAGGCGCTCCGCTTCCTGATTGTCGGTCTCCGGCAGCGGCGCCTTACCGTCAGCCTGCGCGTGCAGGAGCTCCCACAGGTCAGCCTTCTCGCCGATGTACTCCATCGTCGCGTCGCGCCCGCCTTGCAGACCCCAGCGCAGGTTCGACTCGTCCGCGGGGGTCCCGTTCTCCCCCCTGAGATACGAGCCGAAGAACTCCGCAACGTGCCGATCGCCCGGCGCCGGATACCTGCCGAACGTCCGGAACAGGTCCGCCGACACCGGCAGGTGGACACCCTCCTCGCGAGTGGAAGGGGCATCCGCCCCGCCTGCGCGCTCGGCCACGACCTGCCGCAACCGCGGGTACAGGTCCTCAGCTCCTCGCCGGAGGTCGAGGAGCCAGCAGAGATGATTGAGTCCCGCGAAGACCGCATGCACCTCTCCCGCGGGCAAGCCGAGGTCGGCGGCCAGCTTGGACAGCGTGTGCATCGTGCCGTGGCACAGGCCCACAGCCTTCACGGGTGTCTGTGACGTGATCGCGCGGACATTCGCCGTCAGCGGGTTGGAGTAGTTGATCAGCTGGGCGTCCGGGGCGAGGTCCGCGATGTCTTCAGCGATCGCGACCAACTCCGGCACGTGCCGCAGGGCCCGCAGTACGCCGCCCGGGCCGACACTGTCGCCGACCGTCTGCGCGATCCCGTACCGCCCCGGTACTTCGATGTCGTGGCGCCAGCCGTCGGCCGCCCCGACCGCGATGGTTGTCGTGACGAACCGTGCACCGGGCAGCGCGTCGCGACGATCGGTGTGCGGGACGAACTCGAGCTTGGCCCCCCGCTGGTCAGCGATCCGGCGTCCGACGCGGGCCATCGTGTCGGCTGCTTCTCCGTTCAGATCAACCAGATGGACGGTCCAGCCGTCGAACGTCGGCGACGAGACGAGGTCGGTCATCAGGCCCGGGGTGAACACGGTGCTGCCGGCGCCGATCAGGACGATCGAGTTTTCGCTCAAGAGACTTCCCTTTCATGGTTTCCGCGCACCCCGGTTCCCGGCGCGTGCGTCACTTGGTGCTGCCGGCCAGGAGGCCGTTGACGATGTACCGGTTGAAGGCCAGCGCCAGGACCGCCGGAACGACGATCGCCAGCACGCCGGCTGCGTTGAGCAGCGTCGACGGCACGACGTGGCGGCCCTGCAGTGAGGCGATCACGACGGTCAGCGGTTGCGTGGACAGATCGCTGGAGAGGACCAAGGGGAAGAGGAACTGTCCCCAGGCGAACAGGAACGTGATGAGCGCGGTGGAGATGATGCCCGGCCCGGCCAGCGGAAGGAGGAGGTACCACAGCACCTGCAGTCGGTGTGCCCCGTCGACGAGTCCGGCCTCCTCGATCCCCATCGGCAGACTGGCGAAGTAGTTGTGCAACACCCAGGTCGCGAGCGGCAGGAACCCGGACACGTAGACCAGGACGATCCCCGAATAGGTGTTCACAAGACCGAACCCGCTCATGATCCGATACAGCGGGATGAGCGTGGTGTAGGCGGGAAACGCCATCGTCGCGAGCACCGCGTAGAAGAAGATGTTCCGGCCCTTGAACCGCATCCTCGCGAACGCATAGGCGGCCAGCGTGGCCAGCAGGACCGTCACGATCGTGGCGACGCCGCACTCGATGACGATGTTCACCGCGGACTGGCGGATCTGCCCGGGGATATCGCCGCCGCCCGACAGCAAGGTGGAGTAGTTCTTCAGGGTCGGGTTGGTCGGCAGGTAGTGCGCCGGGCGAGAGCGCGCGTCCGCCTCGGTTTGCAGGCTGGTCTTGATCGCCCAGTAGATCGGCACCAGCGACCACAGCAGGATGAGAACGACGCCCACCCCGCGCAACCTGCCCGTACGGCGCTTCACAGTTCGACCCTCCGGTAGACGGCCCGCACCACGACGAGGGAGATCACCAAGGTGACGATGGTGATCAGCAGCGACAGTGCATAGCCTTCGCCGAAGTCGAGATCCTGGAAACTGATGAAGTACGTCTGCATGGTGACCGAGGAACCGGTGGAGGCGGCACCGTTCAGGACGTACGGCTGGTCGAAGACGTTGAGCGTCGCGATGACGGCCTGCACCATCGTCACCGCGATCCCTGGCCTGGCCAGCGGCAGGGTGATGCGCAGGAATGACGCCCACGGGCCACATCCATCGATCTCCGCCGCTTCGTACAGCTCGCCTGGAATGAGCTGCAGGGTGGCGAGGATCAGCAGCACGGACAGCGGCGCGATCTGCCAGACCTGGACGAGCTCGATCAAGGTGATGGTCAGCAGGCGGTTCTGTCCGAGGAGGACTGTCGAGCCATCCGACAGGTGCAATGACGACAGCACACTGCTGATCAGACCGCCGTTCGGATCGAAGATCCCGCTCCAGAGAATGCCCTCGACGACTCCCGGCAGGGCCCAGGGCAGGATCAGTACCGCGATGACGAGGCTGCGGCCGCGGAACGGCTTCTGCAACACCACGGCGGCACCGATTCCGATGATGGTCGACAGCGCCACCCCGACGACGACGTAGAACGCCGTGTTCCCGATGCTGCCGATGACCGCCTTGTCATGGGCGAGCCGCACGAAGTTGCCGAACCCGTCGAAGCGTGTCGGCGGGTCGAGGGCGTTCACCCGGAAGAACGACTGCACGACCGTGAACACGGCAGGGACGAGTGCGAGGCAGGCGATGAAGATGAGTACTGGCGCGATCAGCAGGTACGGCAGTACGTCGAAACGGGACTTGCGCGCAGGCGCGACCCTGTTGGGTCCACCGGCCGCCTGTGGCACCCTGGCCGCCGCCGGGCTCGCCACGGGCAGCGGTCGACTCGACTGGGTCAGCTTCACGATCCGGATCCGAGTTGGTCGGCCGTGTCGCCGATCGCCTTCATCGCCGCCTCGACCGTCATCGACCCGGTGGCCGCGGCATGGAGGTTCGTGTAGACGGCGTTGGAGAACTTCGGGTACCACGACGGCGCCCCGCCCTCGAAGACCGGCTTCGAACCTTGCAGCATCGGCACGAGCACGTCACCCCCGACCAGGTTGCCCTTCGCGGTCATCTGCTGCACGGCCGACAGGTGTGACGGGATCGGGTAGCCCTGGAACGCCTTGGCCGGCCCGTTGACGCCGGCGAAGTCCGCCTGCTGTTTGGCGTCGGTGAACCATTCGATGAACTTCGCGGCAGCCTGGGGGTACTTCGCCTCCTTCGGGATACCGATCCCGTCGGGGTTACTCAGGTTGGCGGCCGGTCCGGTGACCCCCGGAGTCTTGATGTACTTCACCTTTCCGGTGACCGAGGACGAGTCGGGCACGTTGTACAGCGTGCCCACGGTGCCCGAGTAGTCGGAGAACGTGCTGGCGACCTGTCCCTTGGCCATCAGGGTCTGCTGCCCCTGGCTGTCGGCGACGTTGATGTTGCCGGGTGGCACCAGGCCGGTCTTCAGAGCGTCCACCATCCACTGCGCGGCCTTGAATCCGGCTGAGTCGGGCGTGGTGAACTGGGGCTTGCCGTCCTTGTCGAGCACGGTTCCGCCGAACGCGCCCGTCGTCTCGTACCAGTACGTGGAAAGACCCTCCGCGGCGGCGAACGGAATGTTGAGCGGATACTTCGCGACTCCGCTGGCCTTGATCTTCTTCAGCGCCGCGGTATAGGCGTCGATGGTCTGCGGCGCCGGGTCGGCGCCGGCCTTCTCGAAGATCTGGGTGTTCACCGTCGTGACCATGAAGGAGGCGTCGTACGGAATGCCGACCACGTGTCCGCCGCTGGTGAAGGAGGCGAGCTGCGGGACATCGGCTGCCAGGGACTTCGTGTCGAGGTAGGACTCCATCGGATAGAACCAGCCGAGCTTCCCGAGCTGCCCGACCCGGGACCAGTCGACGTCGGTCGCGTCCGCGAAGTACGTCTTGGCGGTAGCTGCGGCCGAGATCTTGGTCTGGAGGCTGTCCCAGTCGATGTTCACCCACTTCACCGTGATGCCCGTTTGCTTCGTGAACGCGTCGAGCGCTGCCTTGGGCGGCGGGTCCGAGGCCAGGGCAACCGTGATGGTGACACCCGTGGTCTCAGTCGACCCCCCGCTGCTCTTGTTGCCGTTCCCCCCGCAGCCGGCCAGGACGAGCGCGCAGGCCGCCACACCTGCCACGACGGTCCCGCGCCAGCCTGTCCTGCCTGAACGACGCCTGATCCTCGGCATGATGCCTCCCTTTCGATCTCTCCAAGAGGCAGCCACGGCCACCACACGGTAGAAAGCCAAAATCGCGCAAGAACGCTCAACCATCGCGCAGTCATGCGCAAATTTGATTGAAAACTAACTGGAGACGGGAACGCCGGTCAAGCATCTTGCTCAAGTACGCAAGGCATTGCGCAAGTGCGCAGAGATCGCTCAACTTTGTTAGAGTCGATGACGTGCGGAGGGCAGAGCGGCTGAGCGGCATCCTCGACGCTGTCGCCGAGCGTGGGAGCGTGGACGTCGCAGAGCTCGCTGCCACTCTGGGCGTGTCAGGCGCGACGATCCGCCGCGACCTGCAGTCGTTGAGCCGGAGTCAGCTGCTGGTCCGGACCCATGGCGGGGCGCTGGCCAACGAGGTCGGCGACGAGGTGCCCGCCCGGGTGAAAGCCGCGCTCCGGCAGCCGGAGAAGAAGCGCATCGCCCGTGCGGCGGTCGAGCTGATCGAGGACGGTGCCGTCGTCGGCATGACCGGCGGCACCACGGCGCTGGAGTTGGCGCGCGCCCTGACCGAACGCCGCGGCATCACCGTCGTCACGAATGCGCTCAACATCGCCTCGGAGCTGGTGGGACATGCCGGATTGAGACTCGTCGTGATCGGCGGGATCGCTCGGCACTCGCAGGAGTTGGTAGGTCCCGCGGCCGAGGCGATGCTGGCGAACTATCACCTCGACATCAGCTTCATCGGGGTCGACGGCCTGACCCCCGAGGAAGGCTGTACGACCTACGACGAGATGGAGGCCCAGACCGACCTGGCCTTTCTGAGCCGGGCCCGGCGCCGCGTGGTCATCGCCGACAGCTCCAAGATCGGCAGAGTGACTTTCGCCCGGATCAGCCTGCTGTCGGGCGTCACCGACGTCGTCACCGACCAAGGCGCCCCCACCGAGCAACTCGACGCTCTCCGTCGCTCAGGCGTACAGGTCACCGCCGTGTGACTTTCAGGTCACTGCCACAGCTCGTCCGTGCCTCGGTACTCAGTTGTCCTTGGCGGGCCAGGGGGCGTCGGCTGGGCGGAGGGAGTCGAAGCCGGGGCCCTGAAGGGCCGTCCAAGCGGCTAGTGAACCCATGACGAGGACCGGGTTGTGGAGGTCGCCTGCCAGGACCGCGCCGACTACGTGGGCCAGCGGCGCCCAGACCGTTTCCATGTCGGCTTCTTCGTGCAGGCGGTCATACACCTCGTCGGAGGCGGACAGGTCGCGGGCGAGGAAGATGCGGACCGCTTCGTTCGTCAGTCCGGGCGACGTGAAGGCGTCAACCAGCACGCGCCAGTTCGCGGCCTTGGTGGCGGCTTCCTCCCAGAGTTCACGCTCGGCCGCCGCCCGGTAGTCCTCACCCTGTACGTCGAGCAGCCCCGCGGGCGGTTCCAGTAGGCGGTAGCCGACGGGGTGTCGGTACTGCCGGACCAACAACATCCGGTTGTTCTCGTCGAGCGCCACCACCCCGACAGCGCCCGGGTGGACCACGACGTCGCGGACGAACGGTTCGCCGCCGGTGGGCGGGACCACCTGGTCCCGCCGGACGGAGATCACCCGGCCGGTGGAGTGGACGGTCTCCGACTCCGCGACCGGCCAGGACTCCCGGGCGTCGGCCAGGCCCTCGCCGAACCGGAGTTCCGGGTGGTCCGTCATCGAGCCTTCACCGTCTCCGCCTTGGCCGACTCAGGCTTGGCCGACTCAGGCTTGGCCGGCTCGGGCTTGGCCTTGGCAGCGGACGCCTTCTTGCCGTTCTCCGCGACCTCCTCCACCGGGAGCCGGGACTCGCGCTGCCGGACCAGGGCGGCCGCGATCAGCCCGGCGAACAGCGGGTGCGGCTTGGTCGGCCGCGAACGCAGCTCGGGGTGCGCCTGGGTGGCGACGAAGTACGGGTGCACCGAGCGGTCGAGCTCGATGAACTCGACCAGCTCGTTGTCGGGCGAGACGCCGCTGAACACCAGGCCGGCCGTCTCGAGCTTGTCCCGGTACGCGTTGTTCACCTCGTAGCGGTGCCGGTGGCGCTCCTGCACCAAGGGCGCGCCGTACAGGTCGCGGACGATCGAGCCGTCGGCCAGGTTCGCCGGGTAGAGGCCGAGGCGCATGGTGCCGCCGAGATCGCCGGAGCCGGAGACGATGTGCTTCTGCTCCTCCATCGTCGCGACGACCGGCTGCTCGGCGTCGGGGTCGAACTCGCTGGAGTTCGCGTCGACCAGGCCGGCCAGGTCGCGGGCGACCTCGATCACCATGCACTGCAGGCCGAGACACAGCCCGAGGATCGGGATGCCGGACTCGCGGGCATACCGGATCGCGCCGATCTTGCCCTCGATGCCGCGGACGCCGAACCCGCCGGGGATACAGATCGCGTCGACGTCACCGAGCAACCGGGCGGCCGCTTCGGGAGTCGCGCACTCGTCGGACGCGATCCAGCGCAGGTTGACCTTCGCGTCGTTGTCGAAACCACCGGCGCGCAGGGCTTCCGCGACGGACAGGTAGGCGTCCGGGAGGTCGATGTACTTGCCGACCAGCGCCACGGTGACCTGGTCCTTGGGGTGGTGGACCACCCGCAGCAGCTCGTCCCAACGGGTCCAGTCGACGTCACGGAACGGCAGGTTGAGGCGCCGTACGACGAACGCGTCCAGGCCCTCGGCGTGCAGCACCTTCGGGATGTCGTAGATGCTCGGCGCGTCCGGCGCCGCCACCACGGCCTCGACGTCGACATCGCACATCAGCGAGATCTTGCGCTTGACGCTGTCCGGGATCGGCCGGTCCGCGCGGCACACGATCGCGTCGGGCTGGATACCGATCGAGCGCAGCGCGGCGACGGAGTGCTGGGTCGGCTTGGTCTTGAGCTCCCCGCTGGGCGCCATGTAGGGCACCAGCGAGATGTGCAGGAAGAACACGTTGTCGCGGCCGACGTCGTGCCGGACCTGCCGCGCGGCCTCGAGGAACGGCAGCGACTCGATGTCACCGACGGTGCCACCGATCTCGTGCAGCACCACGTCCACGTCGGGGCCGGCCATGGCGACCATGCGTTCCTTGATCTCGTTCGTGATGTGCGGGATCACCTGGACCGTGTCGCCCAGGTACTCGCCACGGCGCTCCTTCGCGATCACCGACGAGTAGACCTGGCCGGTGGTGACGTTGGCGACCTGGGAGAGGTCCCGGTCGAGGAAGCGCTCGTAGTGCCCGATGTCCAGGTCGGTCTCGGCGCCGTCGTTGGTGACGAACACCTCGCCGTGCTGGAACGGGTTCATGGTGCCGGGATCCACGTTGAGGTACGGATCCAGCTTCTGCATGGTGACCCGGATGCCCCGTGCCGTCAGCAGACTGCCGAGGCTTGACGCCGTCAGCCCCTTGCCGAGACTGGAGGCCACGCCACCGGTGACGAATACGTGCTTGGTCTGCTGCCCGAACGAAGCTCTGTCCACGGGCCTCCAGCCTACCCGCTGTCAACCAGTGGTCGCGACGAGACCCGCGTAGATGTCGAGCAGATTCTTTGCGACCTCGTCCTCGTCCGGCCACCCAGCGGCCAACTCCAGGCCTTTTGTCCGCATTGCGGCCGCCGCCTCAGGATCCGCCAGAACCTTCCGTACGCCGTCCGCCAGCCCGCGCGAGTCGCCAGGAAACGCCAGTACTGCGCTGTCCCCCACAAGCTCGGGTACTCCGCCCACAGCCGTCGCCACAGCCGGTACGCCGACCTGCAGCGCCTCCTGCAGCACGAGGGCGCGCGCCTCCCAGTGGGAAGTCAGCAGGAACACGTCAGCCGCGCCCAGGAGATCCGCCACGTCGTTCCGGTGGCCCAGGAGCCGCACCGGCAGGCCCTCCGCGTCGATCCGCGCCTGCAGGTTGTCCCGCAACGGTCCGTCACCGACCACAGCGAACATCACATCGGGCCGATCCTTGGCAACGTCCGCAGCTACGGACAGTAGCGTCGGGTAGTCCTTCTGCGGAGCCAGCCGGCCCACCGTGAGCACCAGCGGCGCGTCACCGATCCCAAGAGCCTCCCGCACCGCAGCGGACGGCGTACGGACGTCAGGGACCGCTGGAGCCGCCACGGGAGCCAGGCGGACCTGGCGTGCGCCTAGCGACCGGGCGAGCTCCACGAGGTCGCTAGAGGCCCCTAGAGTCAGGTCCGCACCTCGGGCCACCAAGCGTTGACCGAGTCGCATCACGAGCCCACGAGGGCCCGGAGCGAGGACGGCGTTGTGCCAGGTCACCACGAGCGGGCGCAGCCTCGACCGGTCCCGCAGCGCCGCCATGCCGGCGCGGTAGCCGTGCGCGTGGATCACGTCGCAGCCGCGAAGTCCCGGGGCCTGCGCCACCACCGTGGCCTCGCCGAAGTCGAAGTGGTCCGCTGTCCCGGGCGGAGCGCACACCACGACCTCGTGCCCGGCCTTCAGGTAGCGCGGCACGAGGGAGACGACGTGCTGGCCGATCCCGCCCCGGGACTCCGCCAGCAGCAGGCCGATCCTCATTGCTTCTCCTCCACAGCGGTCGGGACACCACGACGCAGCATCGCCCGCGCATCCGGACGATCCACGGCCACGGCGACCACGGCGTACACGATCACGACGGCGAGGCCGGACAGCACCGAGAACACCAGGGCGCTGACCCAACCACCGTCACTGGACGGCAGGGCGACCAGCCAGCCGACAGCTCCGGCGAGGACGGCTCCGAGCAGGGACGCGAGTGTCGCGCGCGGCAACCCGCTGAGCACACCAGGTCCGGCGACCTTGCGCAACACCACAAGCAGCACAACCGCCCCTGCGATCATGCCGACCGACATCGCGGCCGCCAGGGCACCTACGGCATCCAGCCCGTCCCACTGCAAAGTCAGGACCACGCCGGCGACGGCTACAACCAACCAGGCGACGCCCGTCACGACCGCGACCTGGCGGCCGGCGTGCCGTGCGTAGAGAACCCGGCCCACGTGCATCAGCACCGAGAACCCGATGATCGCCGGGGCAAACGCAACCAGACCGGCTGCCAGTGACGACGCCTGCGCCTCAACCACCCGGCCGTGGTCGTACGCGAAGATCCGCGCCACCGGGATCGCCGTACCGACCAGGAGTGCCGCGCCGGCTCCCCCCGCGAGCACGACCGCCCGAGTGGACGTGGCGGCGTACAAGTCGAAGGCAGCGTTGTCACGCGACTCGAAAGCAGCTGCCAGGCGCGGGAACACCGCGGTTGTGATCGGAACCGCCAGCACTGCATACGGCAGCAGGTAGACGGCGTTCGCCCAGGTGTAGACGGCGATGCTGCCCGCAGCGCCCCGGTGATTCGCCAGATAGGTCGTGACCAGGAATGCCACCTGCTGCGCAACCAGTACTGCGAGGCCGGCCACAGCGAGCTTCCGCAGTACAGGGCCTACGCCGGGATCGAGTCGCAGGGTCGGCTTGATCGGCAACCGCAGTACCAGCATCGGCACGAGCACGGTGAGAGCCAGAGCGAACACCCCGGCAGTGGTGCCCCAGGCAAGCAAATCCGCAGCTCCCCGGGACGCGTTGTCAGCCTCGGGAGCCGCGGCGGCAAAGAGGAAGTAGGTCGCCACGACAACCAAGCTGGACACCAAAGGAGCCACAGCGCCGGCCGCAAACCGCTTGTGGGACTGCAGCACAGCCGTCGCAACCACTGTGATCGCATACCCGAAGACCTGCGGCACGAAGATCAGCAGCATCCGCGTGGCCGTGTCCGACGAGCCACCGCACTCAGGACCAGCATCGAGCATGGCGTCGGTGTAACGGGAAGCCAACAGCCAGGCCAGCAAGGCGAAAGGCGTCAGCAACACCACGGACCACGTCAACAGCGCACCGATGATCCGCCCCTGCGCAGCACGATCCCCGCGAGCCACCGGCCCGGCCAGCACCGGAATCACCGCACCGGCGAGCGCACCGCCGACCACGATCTCGAACAGCACATTCGGAAGCTGGTTCGCCGTCGCATAAGCGTCCGCGAGACACCCCGCCCCGACCGTCTTCGAGAAGACCAGCCATCGCCCGAACCCGACGACGCGGGCCAGAACGGTGACCCCGGCAACCAGTAGTGCCGCCCGGGCAATCCGACCGCCCATGATCACAACTCAGTCACAGCCCGGTCACCTGGGTCGTCGGCCCCACTGATCGAGATTGTCGAGCACGGGCGTTTCGGCGATCACCTTGGTGAAGCTGACCTTCTCGCTCGCCAGGTTGAGCGCGAACACCGCGCCCAGCGCCAGCACCTTCAACGGACGCGGCAGCGACGCGGCCAACGCCGTACCGGTGATCGCGCCCAGCCCGTTGGCGCCGCAGTCGCCCAGCATCGAACGCTCGCCCAGGTCGGCAGGAGCCGCAGCGGCAGCCGCGCCGACCACGGCGGCGGCCGGTCCACTGACCAGAGCCACCGGCGCGCTCAACGCCGTGACCGCCTTCAGTGCGCGGCCCGGTCGGAGGTCCATCAGGTTGGTGAGGTTCGCGGTCCCGGCGATCAAGGCGCCGTCGGCAACGACTTCGACGACCGCGCCGAATCCCCTGGACCGACGAGGCAGCAACGCCGCCGCGACGAGGCCGGCCGCGCCGACGCCGAGGATCTTCACCGCACCACTGGTCACCTCGCCCTGGCGCAGCGCGCTCAGGTGACCACGAAATCCCTTGGCCGTCGTGGTTCCCGCCAGGTCGTCGTACGCGCCGACTGCTCCCGAGACGAATCCGGCCAGCAGCGCGGCGGCCTTGACCCGGCCGGTCGTCGACGGTGCGGCGATTACTCCCGCCAGCGCACCGAGGACCGCGACCGGTCCTTCGAGCAGCGTGACCGCCTCGCCGCGGTGGTTGGTGCGTTCGAACGGTTCGCGGTTCTCCTTGGGCAACTTGTCGGCCGCCTTCGACAGAGCGGTCGTCGCTGCGGCCGAGATGACAGCAGCACCGAGCCTTCCGAGGCCCATCAGCTGCCCTGGGCCTGAACCGCGGACGGGGCGACACCGTTCCTGGCGTCCACTCCGCCGTACTGCCCGGCCTTGCCGCTGACCTGCTCGACCAGCGCGAAGACGACCGTGGCCTGGCCGCTGGGCAGGTTCGCCACGTCCACCGTCGACACGATCTTGGTCGCCTCCGAATCACCGCGCAGCGTCTTCAGCATGCCGCCGTTCTGCGCGCTCTCCGGCATCCCCGCCACCACCACACCGGCGCTGCCGAGGTCGAGCCCTTCGGCGAAGTCGACAGCGTCGTTGTAGGTCGCGTTGTCCGGCGCCGGGGTCGGCGGTTTCGCCGCGACCACGACGACCAGGCTGCCCCGGTCCTTCGGGGTCGGTTTCAGCGACAGCAGCTTCGAGTCGGTCAGCCCACTGAGGATCTTGGTGGCCTCGGAGTCGACCAGCTTCCCCTCGTCCTTGGCAACGATGCCGCGGGCAAGGATCATGCCGGCCCGCTGGTAGGTGTTGCTGGTGGCCGGGAAGGTCATGTCGGCGGTGACGAGCTGGTTCACCAGCGGCTCGACCAGCTGACGCTGGGTCGGGTCGAAGAGCTTGCTGTCCAGCGCAACGCGGGTGGTGACCTGCGCACCGGCCGCCGTCAGCTCGTCGTTGATCGCGTTGGTCATGTCGCTGTCCGCCCCCGGCATCGTCACGATCACGATCCGTTTGCCGGTCAGCTTGGCGGTGGTCAGCCCTGCCGTCACCTTGGCGACGTAGTCGTCGCGGTACTTGTCCAGTGCCTTGGCCGCGATCAGCTGTGCACGGGCGTCCTCGAGCGCGGCGCGGTCCTTGTTCGCCTGGCTCGCGACGATGTCGCTGCCGGTGCCCTTGAGCGGGCCGGCACCCAGCACCACACCGGCGCCCAGGGCGAAGAAGATCGCCACGATCGAGACGATGTGGTAACGAAAGTCGATCACGCGAACAGCTCCCGGATCCAGTAAACGAGGTCGTTCCAGCGTGCCCGAAGGATCGACCAGAGCACGTCATCCGCGCCGATGGCCACCATGGCGACACCGAGCGCGAACAGGCCGGCCACGATCAGCGCGACCACCTGGAAGGTCGACACCCGGCTGCGATACAGCCGGCCGACGCCCTTGGCGTCCACCAGCTTGGCACCGACGCGCAAGCGGGTGATGAAGGTGCTGGCCATCCCGGAGCGCCCCTTGTCGAGGAACTCCACCAGCGAGTTGTGGGTGCCGACCGCGACGATGAGCGAGGCGCCCTTGGAGTCGGCCAGCAGCATCGCGACGTCCTCGCTGGTGCCGGTGGCGGGGAACTCGATCGAGTCCACGCCGAGGCGTTCGAGCCGCTCCGAACCCGGCGCGCGACCGTCCCGGTAGGCATGGACGACGACCTCGGCCCCGCACTTGAGGGTCTCGTCCTTGACCGAGTCCATGTCGCCGACGATCAGGTCCGGCAGGTAGCCGTTCTCGACCAGCGCGTCGGCGCCGCCGTCGACCCCGATCAGCACCGGCCTGTACTCGCGGATGTACGGCCGCAGGGCGACCAGGTCCTCGCGGTAGTCGTACCCGCGGACCACGATCAGCACATGCTTGCCGTCCATCGGCGTGTGGATCGTCGGCACACCGACGCCGTCGAGCAGCAGATCCCGCTCGCGGCGCAGGTAGTCCAGCGTGTTGGCGGTGAACGCCTCGAGCTGGGTCGACAGGCCCGCGCGGGCGTCGTCCATCAGCTCCGCGACGGTCAGGCTGTCCTGCGAGATGCCCTTGGCCACGACCTCCTCGCCGCGGTACACCACCCCGTCGTGCACGCGGACACGCTCGCCCTCGTGCAGCACGGAGAAGACCTCAGCACCGATCCCGTCGACCAGCGGGATACCGGCCTCGACCAGGATCTCCGGACCGAGGTTCGGATACCGGCCGCTGATCGAGTCGGACACGTTCACGACCGCGCCGACCCGGCAGTCCACCAGGGCCTCGGCGCTGACGCGGTCGAGGTCGACATGGTCGATGATGGCGATCTCACCCGGCTTCAGCCGTTTGGTGAGATTCTTGGTACGGCGGTCCAGCCGGACCACCCCGGCGATCCCGGGCAGTTCAGTAGGGCGTGCTCTCCGCAGGCTGGGCAGTTTCATCGCGCTCTCATCCTGCCATGGCAAGAGGCGTCCGCCCGCCTTTTGAGGCCCCGCGGCAGGCATTCACGTAGTTCTACCCAGGTCACACCCCGTCAAATCATCCTTTCGACGGACCGGGGACGACCGCGCAGAACGCTCGCTCAGCGCTTCTTCTTCCTCGGTTTCGTGTGCCGCTCGGCGGCGAGGGCCAGGAGTTCCTCGGCGTGGGCCTGGGCGGCGTCGGAGTTCTCCAGACCGGCCATCATCCGCGACAGTTCCTTCAGCCGGGCATCGTCATCCAGCGCGACCAGACCGCTCGTCGTCACCGAACCGTCGTCGCTCTTCAGCACCACCGCGTGACGGTCCGCGAACGCGGCCACCTGCGGTAGGTGCGTGACCACGATCACCTGGGCCTTCTCGGCCAGTCTGGCAAGCCGTTTCCCGACCTCGACGGCCGCCCGTCCGCCGATTCCGGCGTCGATCTCGTCGAACACCAGCGTCGGCACCGGGTGCGTGTCGGACAGGATCACCTCGAGCGCGAGCATCACCCGCGAGAGCTCACCACCCGACGCCGCCTTCTGCAACGGACGCGCCGGACTGCCCGGGTTGGCGGCGAAGCAGAACTCGATCTCGTCGGCGCCGAACGGCCCAGCCGCGGTCTCGTGCACCTCGACGGTCAACTTCGCATGCGGCATCGCCAGCCCGCTGAGCTCCTCGGACACGGCGACCCCGAGCCGCGCGGCTGCTTCCTTCCGCGCCGCGCTCACCTGGTCGCCGAGATCCTTCAGCTGCGCCTGGAGCTCGGTCCGCTCGGCGGTGAGTTGCCCGACTCGCTCGTCACTGCCCTCGATCTCGGCCAGCCGTTGGGCCGACCGCTTCGCCCAGTCGAGCACCTCGTCGACCGTGCCGTCGTCGGCGCCGTACTTGCGGACCAGGCCGGTCAACGCAGAGCGTCGCTCACTCACCGCTGCCAGCCGGGCCGGATCGGTGTCCACATCCGCCGCGTACGACGACAGCTCCCCGGCCAGGTCTGCCGCGAGATAGCCGAGCTCACTCGCGCGATCGGCGAGCTCGGCCAGCTTGGCGTCATGCTCGCGCTCTCCGTCGAGCACCTGCTTCGCGAGTGCCAGGAGCCCCAGCACGTCGCCCGGGCGGCTCGAGTCCAGGTCTTCCGAGGCCAGCGCGTCGGCCGCGGTAGTGGCCGCAGTACGGAGGCCGTCGGCGTACGCCAGCCGCTCCTCCTCGGCCGCGAGCTCCACATCCTCACCGGGCAGCGGCTCCGCCTTGGCGATCTCCTCCAGCCCGAAGCGCAGCAGATCCGCCTCGGCCAGCCGGTCACGCTCCCGCGTGGTCAGCTCGGTCAGCTCGGTCTCGACCTCCCGATGCCGCCGGTACGCCGTTGTGTACTCCCCCAGCGGGACGAGAACCGCCTTGCCGGCAAAGGTGTCGAGTGTCTCCCGCTGCCGGGCCGGCTGCAGGAGGCGCCACTGATCAGCCTGGCCGTGGATCGCGACCAGGTCGCCTGACACCTCGGCAAGCACGGAAACGGGCACGGAGGCGCCGCCCAGGAAGGCCCGGGATCTCCCCTCGGAGGACAGCTCCCGCGCGATCAGCAGCTCGTCGTCGTCCAGCTCGCCACCGCGGTCCTCGGCCTGCTGCACGATCGACCTCGGCACTGCGCTGGCCCGGCCCTCGACCCTCGCCCGGCGAACGCCATGGCGGACCAGGCCGCTGTCCGCGCGCCCGCCCAGCAGCAGGTTCACGCCGGTCACGACCATCGTCTTACCGGCACCTGTCTCGCCGGTGACCGCGGTGAAGCCGGGGTCGAGCTCCAGGGTGGCGTCCTCGATCACGCCCAGACCGGTGATGCGGATCTCAGAGAGCATGGTGACTCAGATCTCCTCTTGTGCGCTTCGCTTGCGCTCTGCCGCGCCCCGCCAGCCGAGAACCGGCAGGTCGAACTTGGCCACCAGCCGGTCGGTGAACGACGCCTCGTGCGCCCTCGCCAACCGCACCGGGGTCTTGCCGCGCCGGATCTGGATCCGGGCGCCCGGCGGCACCTCGACCATCCGGCGACCGTCGGCCCACACCACCCCGCGACCGTGCCAGGCCGCGACCAGCTCCACCGTCAACTGCGACGTCGGCGCCACCACGATCGGCCGGGAGAACAGCGCGTGCGCGCTCAGCGGCACCATCAGGATCGCCTCGACCTCGGGCCAGACGATCGGCCCGCCGGCGGAGAACGCGTACGCCGTACTGCCGGTTGGCGTCGCGACGACCACCCCGTCACAGCCCCAGCGCGACAGCGGGCGACCGTCCACCTCCACCATCACCTCGAGCATCCGCTCGCGGGCCGCCTTCTCGATGCTGGCCTCGTTCAGCGCCCAGGTGTCGAAGACCAGCTCGTCGCCGACGTGGACGTCGACCGCGAGCGTCATCCGCTCCTCGACCGTGTAGGTGCGGTTCACCACCACCTCGACGATCCGCTCCAGGTCGTCGACCTCGGCTTCGGCCAGGAACCCGACATGCCCGAGGTTGACCCCGAGGACCGGCGTCCCGTGCGGCCTGGCCAGCTCGGCGCCTCGCAGGATCGACCCGTCGCCGCCGAGCACGATGATCAGCTCGACGTCCTGGGCGGCCTTCTCCGCGTCGTAGGCGACCTCGACCGGGTCCAGCTCGAGCGCCTCGGCCTCGTCGCCGATCAGCCGGACCACCATCCCCGCGCCGGTCAGCAGCCGGTGCGCCTCCCGGGCCACCTCGACCGCCAGATCGCGCCCGGTGTGCGTGACCAGCAGCACCCGCCGTGGATCGGACGCCGGCTCAACCACGAGGACCTGCCTTCACTCGACTCACTGCGGGCCGCTCTCGATGGCGGTCCGGAGCATCGTCTCATCGAGAACCGACGCTGTACGGCGTATCCACAGGAAGTATTCGACATTTCCTGACGGACCAGGCAACGGACTGGCCGCGACGCCCTCGACACCCCAGCCCAGCTCGGCCGCCTTCGCAGCCACTCCGCGGACCGCATCGGCCCGCAGTTCCGGGTCGCGGACCACGCCGCCCTTGCCGAGCCGCTCCTTGCCGACCTCGAACTGCGGCTTGACCATCAGCACCAGGTCGCCGTCCGGCTTCACCACGCCGATCAGCGCGGGCAGGACCAGCGTCAGCGAGATGAAGGACAGATCGCTGACCACCAGCTCGACCGGATCACCGCCGATTTCCTCGAGCGTCAGGGTGCGGACGTTGGTGCGGTCCATCACGGTGACGCGGTCGTCGGTCTGCAGCGACCAGACGAGTTGCCCGTAGCCGACGTCGACGGCGATCACGCTGGCCGCTCCGTTCCTCAGCAGGACGTCCGTGAAGCCGCCGGTGGACGCGCCCGCGTCTAGACATCTGCGACCCTTCACCTGGACGCCGCTGAACGCCTCCAGCGCTCCGACCAGCTTGTGCGCGCCTCTCGACGCATAGCCGGGGTCGTCGGTCTCCGAGGTGTTCACCAGGATCGGCGCATCGGCCCCGACACCGGTGGCCGGCTTGGTCGCGACCGCACCCGACACCTTCACCTTGCCGGCTGCGATCAGCTCGCTTGCGTGGTCACGGGACCGGGCCAGGCCGCGCCGGACCAGCTCAGCATCAAGCCGGGACCGCCGGACTGCCTTGGCCACTCAGCCTGCCCTGCTCATTCAGCCACGGTCGTCGGCGTCTGCCTCGACCAGCGCGCTCTGGAGCCGCTCGTGGAGGTCCGCATACACCTCGGCATGCTCGGCCACCGGCCGCTCGCGCAAACCCTCCAGCCGAGCCATCGTCTCCTCCACCAACGGATGAGCCCCCTCTTCCCTGTACTCCGAATCGTCCTGGTACGCCGAATCCGCCGATTCTCGCGCGTCTTCCGGGTACGGCGGAGCCGGTGCGGGCTCGTGCGCCGAAGCTGCCGGAGCCCCCTGGTACGACGGGCCGGGTCGGGGTGCCTGGTACGTGGTCGGCGGCCCGGGCTTGAACGACGGAGAGGGCGAGCCCACCTCGTCGCCGTGCTGGCCATCGCCGGTCTCGGCGGACGGAGAGGTGGGCCGCTGGGGCGCGGCTGGTCTGATCCAGGCTCCGGGGCGAGGGACGGAGGTGTGGTGGGACTCCGGTTCCGGTTCGGGTTCGGAGTCGTAGTCCGGGTGGGACTCCTCGTCGGGCTGCGGTTCGAAGGCCGGCTCGACGTCGGGGTCGACCGCCGGGGGAAACTGCTCGCCGGGGTGTTCGGTCACGTCACGCCTTCTTCGCCGGGGCCTTCTTGGCCGCCTTCTTCGCCGGCGCCTTCTCAGCCACCGACTTCTTGGCCGCCGACTTCTGCGCTGCGGACTTCTTCACAGCCGGCTTCTTCAGCGCGGCCTTCCTGGCCGGCGTGCTCTTCTTCGCCGCCTCCTTCGCGGACGCGGAAACCGCTGGAGCGGCCTCAGCCGAAGCCGGCGCAGAACCTCGGGACGCGGTCGCCGCGGCAACCGCCTCGTTGGCGTCGGCGAGCTCGCGCTCGAGTCCCTCGACGCGCCTCGTCAGCGCGGCGACCTCCTCGGAACGGACGAAGCCCAGCCTGGCGACGGCGCCCTCGACCTCGTTCGAGACGATCGCCAGCAGCAGCTGGCGGTTGCTCTTGCTGGTGGCAACGATCTCGTCGGCCAGTTCTGTCGCCTTGGTGGTAACGCCGGAGGTCAACGTGTCCGCGCCGGTCTGCTGCAGTAGCGCCTTCGCGGCCTGCTGGGCCCGCTGTCTCGTCACCTCGGTCAGACCGTTCGCCAGCTGTACGTAGCCGCGCAGTGCGTCCATCACCATGACTGCCTCCTCGCTTCGTTGCCTGCCACGGTATCGCGCCCGCCCCCCATTACCAGGCCGACCATGCCTGTGACTATGCCGCGATCAAGCCCACGACCAGCGGCTACTTGCCGAGGCCTACCTTGCGGAGTGCGGCATCGATGTCGATCGAACCCGGCGCCGGCGCGGGTTTCGGCAGCGGCCGCCGCCCCCGCCCGCTGGTCTTCGTCGGCACCTTGGCCGCGGCTCCGGGCTTCGCCGGACCATCCACCGCCGCCCAGACCGCCGACAGAATGGCGCGCAGGCCGTCGAACGGCTTCCCCTCGCCAGTCACCGCGACCGCACCGTTGACCACCTCAGCAGTCCAGCCCTCGCAGCTGTGCTTGCTTCCGTCGACCTTCACGCCGGGCTGCGTCTCGGCCAACGCGCCGAGCCCAGCAGCGATGTACGTCGGCCGCTGGTTCTTCGGAGCCGCGGCGAGATCGTGGGCGTCGTTGATCCCGGTCGCCACCCAGAGGCTCGCGATACCGACGTTGTGCGCCCCTTCGATGTCGGAATCCAGCCGGTCCCCGATCATCAGCGGCCGCTCCGCCTTCAGCCGCTCGATGCTCGTCTCCAGCAATGGCGGTTCGGGCTTGCCGGCGACGACCGGATCGACCTCGACCGCCGCACGGACCGCCTGAACCAACGTCCCGTTCCCCGGCGCCTTGCCGGCGGCCGTGGGGATCGTCAGGTCGAGGTTCGTCGCGTACCACCGGGCGCCCTCGTTGATCGCGTGCGCGCCGTCCGCGAGCATCACCCAGTTCACGTCCGGGTGGAATCCTTGCACGACCGCGACAGGATCCGCGTCGCTGCTGCGGACCGGCTTCAACCCGTATTCCTCCAGCGCGACGTACAGGCCCTCGCCGCCGACGACGAGGACGGCCGAGCCCTTGGGGAAGTCGCTCGCGATCAGCTTCGCGGCCGCCTGGGCCGAGGTGACCACGTCGTCCGGGATCACGTCCAGGCCGAACGACGCGAGATGCTCGGCGACCACCGAGGCTGGCCGGCTGGCGTTGTTGGTGACGTAGCCGATCCGCATGCCTTCTTTGGCGGCCTTGCGGAGGTTTTCGGGCGCGTCGGGCACGGGATCCGGCCCGACATACACGACACCATCCAGGTCGAGCAGCGCCACGTCGTACCGCTGGGCGAGCGGTTCGTCACAAGCCGACAGCGGGGCGGGCGGTTCTTGTGTCCGAGTCACGCTTCCCCCCGTACGATGCCGCCCATGTCAGAAGCCACCGGGAACGTGCTGCGGCTGGAGCCGCTGCGCGCCTGGCGGTTCGTCGCCGGCAAGGTGAGTGCACTCGGCGCGGTCACGTCGCCGCCGTACGACGTGCTGGAACCCGCCATCGTCCGGCGGCTGACTGATTCTGATCTGCACAACATGGTGAGGCTCATCCTTCCACGCGACCCCGACCTCGGCCCCGGCCGGTACGGCGAGCCCGCCCGCCGGCTGATCGACTGGCAACGCGACGGCGTCGTGATCCAGGACTCCCGGCCCGCGTTGTACGTGTACGAGCAGCAGTTCGGCGATGCCGTGCTCTGCGGTCTGGTCGGGTCGCTCGGCCTCGATCCGGCCCGGCAGGTGGTGCTCCCGCACGAGAGCGTGATGCAGCACTGGGTCGAGGACCGCCTCGAACTGATGGAGGCGACGGACGCCGATCTGGAACCGATCCTGCTCGCGTACGGCGGGGGCGGCGCGGCCAGTGATGCCGTCGACGCGGCCCGCTCGGGGACTCCCTGGGTCACGGCCGACACGGACAACGGCGCGCACCACCGGATCTGGCGGATCGACGACCCTGACACGCTCGCCGCGATCTCGGCGGAACTGGCGCAGCACGAAGCCCTGATCGCCGACGGCCACCACCGCTACGCGGCCTACCTCGAACGCTCCCGACGCGAACCCCGACGCCCCGGCACCGACGTCGGCCTCGCGATGCTCGTCGACAACGACCGCCACCCGCTCACCCTCGACCCGATCCACCGTGTTGTCCCCGGCCTCTCCCTCGAGCTGGTCAAGGCCCGTACGCCGGCCGGGTGGGAGGTGCTTCCCGGGCGGGTGGAAGGCGTGCCCGACCGGATCGCCATCTTCGACGGGATCTCGTGGGTGACGCTGCGATCCACCGAGGGCCAGGTGAGCCCGACCGTGTCACTGCTCCACGAGGTACTCCTGCCTGCCTGGGGTGTCCCGGCCGACGAGATCACGTTCCACCACGCGCTCGGGGACGCGATCGCACTGGCCGGACCAGCTCGGGCGGCCGTGGAGTTGGTGGCGCCGAGGATGGACCAGGTACTGCGGTCCGCAGTACGGGGCGCGGTTCTCCCGCAGAAGGCGACGTCATTCGGGCCGAAACCCCGGGTAGGACTGCTCTTCCGGACGTTGCCCGAGTCGGGACACTAGCTGCTCAGGGCCGGTGGTACAGGCTGAGGAACTCCTCGCGCAGGGGTTTGCGGGCCGCGCGGTGTCGCTCGATCAGCCGGCCGAGTGAGAACGACAGCTCCGCATCACCTTGGGCCGCCGCCTCTTTGGCCAGCAGATCGAGGGCATCGGCCGCGGCGCAATGATCCTGGTGCTGGCCGAGCAGTTCCTGGAACCGCGCGGCCTGTACGGCGATCTCCTTCGCCTCGTCGCCGAGTACGGACGCGCTCGTGTCGGCCGCGTATCTCACGCGCTTCGCCAGCAACCGCACCTCGTGCCAGTCGTCGTCAGGACTCCACGGCTTGAGCTGCTCAGCAGCCTCGTTGAACGTACTGCGCGCGCTCTCCAGCAGCTGAGGAAGAACCTCCCCAGCGGCCCGCGAAGCCGTCTCCTTGAGCGCAGGTGCTGCCGCGACGACCTCCAGGTCCTCTACCAGCAAGGAAGTTCGTTCACTGGTGACGGCCTCGACCGAACGCGCGGCAGCTCGCTCCAGTCCGACCGTCAAGGTGGTGAGAATCGTCGCCAGGTGATCGGGATCATCCTCGCTGATGGCGTTGTCGCGGACCAGCGCTGCGATCACCTCGAGGTCCCTCGCCTCTCCGCAGCTCAGCGCCAGCCAGGCGAGCTCGGCCCGGAGGCCTTTCGCCCAATCTCCACTCAGGAGCTTGCGGAACAGCTTCAGGTCGCTGCGGAGCCGTCGGCAGGAGACCCGGACTTGGTGAATGGCGTCGTCTTCGGAGTTGACCGCCATGGCGATGGAGCGTTCCAGCCGCTTCGACCCTTTGACGAGAGCCGCCGCGACCAGCGCACCAGCCGGCGACTCAGACGTCAGCACTTCCGGGGTCTCCACCACCCCATTCTCGCTGACTGTCCCTAACCTCGCCCAGGGACGAGCGCCTCAATGGCGCTCTGCCGGGCTCTGCAGACAGAGAAGCGGCCCGGGTGGGCAGCGAATCTCCGCTGCCCGCCCGGGCCGTCTCACCTGCTCGTCAGCCCTTCGGCTGGTCCTTCTCCGAGGCATCGTCCACGAAGTCGTCCCCGTCATCCGGCTTGACCTCGCCGGTCAGCGGGACGCCATCCTCCTCGTCCTGCCCACCTTCGACGTCCTGATCGACGTCCTGATCGACGTCCTCATCGACGTCCTCATCGACGTCGGCTGGGAGGTCGACCTCGCCGTCGAGCGCATCGTCGACGACCGGTTCGTCGCCGCTCAGGTCCTCGTCGCCGCTCCGGTCCTCATCCTGGAGGTCCGCGCTGTCTTCGAGGCCGTCCTGCTCGTCGTCCTCGTCCCCGCGCTGGAGGTCCGCGCTGTCTTCGAGGTCCTCGTCCTGCTCGTCGTCCTCGTCCTCGTCGTCGAGGTCGTCGTCCTGGACGTCTTCGAGGCCGGCAACTCCGAGGTCGTCTTCGTCACCGGCGAGGTCTTGGTCGGTGAGGTCCTCGTCAGCGAGATCTTCGGGCGTCTCGTCGTCGTAGTCGTCATCGTCGTCGTCATCGAGGTCGGTGAACTGCAGGCCCTCGAGCTCCGCCGCGCGCTCTGCTGCCCCCGTGGAACCGTCCGCGTCAGCGCCGGCCGCGCGGTGGAACCACACGAGCGCATCCTCGGTACGCCCGGCCTCCGCCAGCGCATCGGCGTACGCGTAACGCAGCCGCGGCAACCACTCCGCTCGCGTCCGCTTCGTCAGCTCCGGCACGTCGAGCGTCTGGATCGCCGCCGCCGTCTGGCCCATGTCCCGGCGCGCACCCGCAGCCACGATCAGCATCTCGATCTGCGAGGCCTCTTCGAGCTGGTGGACCTGCTTCTCGCGCGACAACGCGAGCGCCTTCTCCGGCCGCCCGAGCGCTCGCTCGCAGTCCGCCATCATCGGCAACACCTCGTGGTTCCCCGTCATCCGCCGGACCGCACGGAACTCGGTCAACGCCTCGTCATAGTGCTCAGACAGGTACGCGGTGATCGCCACAGCCTCCCGTACGCCGCCCAGCCGCGCGGCGAGTCGCCGTGCGGTCTTGGCGTGCAGGTAGGCCAGCTCAGGGTCTTGGTCCAGCAACTGCCCAGAAGCGACCAGGTGCTGCGCAACCAGATCAGCAAGGCTGCGCGGCAACGACCGCAGCTCAGCCTTCACCGAGCGGTCGAGCTCAGCTCCGGTGATACCAGCCGGGATCGCCGGGTCATCCCGACGCGGCCCGACCTTCTCCTCATCAGAGCGCCCGGGGCCGCGGCCGCCCCGCTCGTTGCGGTCGTTCCGCCGCCCGCCACGCTCATCGCGCCGCGGCCCGGACCGGTCATCGCGCCTCGGTCCCGAGCGATCATCCCGACGAGGCCCGGACCGATCATCCCGCCTCGGCGCAGAACGGTCATCGCGCCTGGGCGCAGACCTGTCATCCCGCCTCGGCGCGGACCTGTCGTCCCGGCCGGCGGCAGGACGGTCGTCGCGCCGCGGCCCACGGTCATCGCGCTGCGGCCGCTCACTGCTCTGGTACCCACCGCGGTCATCGCGCCGCGGCGCAGACCTGTCGTCCCGGCCGCCGGCAGGACGGTCGTCACGCCGCGGCCCACGGTCATCCCGCTGCGGCCGCTCACTGCTCTGGTATCCACCGCGGTCATCGCGCCTGGGCGCATACCCGTCATCCCGCCTCGGCGCAGAACGGTCGTCGCGGCTGGGGCCAGAGCGATCGTCACGCCTGGGGCCAGAACGGTCGTCACGCCTCGGAGCAGAACGGTCGTCATCGCGCGACCAGGACGCCCTGTCGTCACGCTTGCCTGCGGGGCGATCGTCGCGGCGGGGTCCACTGCTGGGCAGCTGTCCACGGAACGGGTCACGCCCCGGAGCACCCTTGTCATCCCACCGCGTATTGCGCTTCTCGCCTTGCCCACCAGCGCGCTCATCCCGGCGGGGGCCCGACCGGTCATCCCGACGAGGACCGGAACGGTCGTCTCTGCGGGGGCCGGAACGGTCGTCACGGGAGAAGCTCGAGCTACGAGGGCCGCCGCCAGCGCCCCGGGGAGCACCGGAACCGGGACCGCCAGTGCGCGGAGCACCACCACGTCCGGAACCACCACTTCCACCAGCGCCGCCAGAGCGTCCAGCAGCACCACCGCGGTAGCCGTCACCGCCAGAACGCCCACCGGATCCGCCGGACCCACCACGGTAGTCATCGCCCCCCGAGCGACCGCCAGAACCGCCAGAACCAGAACCAGAACCGCCGGAATTACCAGCGCCACCGCGGAAGCCGCCACCAGAACCGCCGGCGCCGCCACGGAAGCCACCGCTACCGGAGCCGGAGCGACCACCGGAGCCGCTCGAACCGCCCGCGCCACCACGGAAACCACCGCCAGACCGACCGCCGGAACCGCCAGTGCCGCCAGAGCGCCCGCCACCTGAGGAGTCGGAACGCCCACCACCAGCCCGGCCGGCACGGCCCGAGCCGTCGGACGAACCACGGCCAGAGCGATCGCCCGGGCCAGAACGGGGGGTGCGAGGTGGCGTAGCCACGGTGACTCCTATCGGTCGTACGAGGGTGTTGCGCTCAGACAAAACTACTGCCACAAATGTTAAGGGCCACCCGTGTGGGTGGCCCTTAACAGTGTGAATGTCCGGCGACGTCCT
>NZ_BAAANE010000003.1:0-78549 GCF_039529635.1 Kribbella alba
AGCCGACCGCGACACCCCCCACCCCAGCCACCCCGCCCACCCACTCGACCCACCCCCACGCCGACCCCACACCCACACCCACACCCGCGCCGGCACCGGCACCGGCACCGGCACCGCCGAACAGATCGTCTACGGGCTGGACACCGCCGCACGCCAGGACCTGGCCGCGAAACTGGCCGCGATCAAACACGCTGCCGACACCAACATGAGCAGCAGCAGCGGCGGCGGTGGCGGTGGTGGTGGGTCCGGTGGTGGTGGGTCCGGTGGGCGTAGACCCGGGCGGATCAAGCTGTATGTCCACATCACCGACGAGACCCTGCTCGCCGGTGCCGGAACCGCGCGCGTCGAAGCCTTCGGACCCGTGTTCGCCGCCAAGCTCGCCGAACTGCTCGGCCACGACCGCATCACCGTCCAGCCCGTGATCGACCTGAACGACCACGTCAGCGTCAACGCCTACGAAATCCCGCACCGGATCCGGGAACGCATCAAACTCACCTACCCGGTCGAGCAGTTCCCCTACGGCACCCTCGAAACCACCACCAGCACCGACCTCGACCACGTCACCCCGTTCGACCCGACCGGACCCCCGGGACAAACCAGCACCAGCAACCTGCGACCCCAAGGCCGCCTCAGCCACCGCATCAAAACCCACGGCGGCTGGAAAGTCCGCACCCTGAACAACCACGCCCTCGAATGGACCACCAAACACGGCTACAAATTCCGCGTCGACCACACCGGCACCCACCCCATCACCAACGACGACTAGCCGGCTACAACGAGCCGACCTGACGCCCTCTCTATGTCGGCGATTTCTGGAGGTGGTCCGACTCACCGGCCCAGGGTAGAGACGCCGCCAGCCGGCGAATCGCGGGCGCCGCGCCAGCTGCCCTAGCACCGGGGGTTCCGCGCTGGCTAATCGGGCCTTGGAGATCGTTAGGGCTGGCCTCGAGTGGTCCACCGGCCGCAAGCGACCGGATGCCGCATTGGCCGCCCTGCAGTGCGTGCCAAGCCCGGCTCGACAGCCTCCCGCTGGCATAGCGACCGCCTGCGAGACGCCGCGCACGGCGACATAGGAGTCGCGCTTCGTGAGGTCAGCAGCGACGCAGGGCGGCATGAGACCCTGCGGTACGCGTCAGGCCGAGTTCTCCTGCAGACCAGGCCGGCACCCCCTTCCAGTTGCCAGTTGCCAGCGCCGCTGCCGGGGATGCATCAGCCGCACTCCACGGTGGGGGCGTTCGCAACGGGGGAGGGTTTGCGCCAAACCACCACACTCCGCGGCGGGCCGCGCTGCACTACTGGATGGCATATGCGGCGACGTAAGACGCGCTCACCGGGTGGGTGGGAGGTGCGACGGAGGAGCGGCGCGGGGGCGTCGTACGGGGACTAGGTCGGCGGGGCGGTGAACCCCCGGGTGAGAGGCTGGGGGAATGAGTGAGCGAGTACCGGTGCAGACGTTTGTTGTCGGCGTCGATCGTGCGGCCGTGTTGGCTCGGCGGGACCATGTCCGGCGGCTTCAGCGGCGGGGGGCGTGGGTCACCCTGGGGATCGGTGCTGTCGGGATCCTCGCCGCGCTGTTTGCGTTGATCGTGTTCCGGGGTGCGGGACTGTGGCCGTTCGCGGTGTTGCTGATCCTGAGCATGCTGCCGCTCGTCGCAAGCACCGTGCTCGCCCTGCGCCTCAACGCGGAGCGCCAGCGCTGGTACGCCGCGAGCGAGTTGCCGCCGGTCGCCATGCGGATGTCACCCAAGGGGCTGGAGCTCGCCTGCGAGGGAGCGAAGTACCCGGTGATCCTGCCCTGGCCGACAGTGCGCGGGTTCAAGCAGGAGAAGGTGTTCGGGCAGTTCGTGCTCGACTTGCGGCTCGCGCCGGGCATCGGGGCCACCACAGCCGGAGTACGAGGTCTTGATCAGGCGGCGGTGCGGGCGGTCGTCAAGCCCAGCCCGCTGCTGAAGCCGACCGGGCTCTACTTGGTGAGCGCCCTCGACCAGCCGGTGCACGTCATCGACCAAGCCCTCAAGCACTTCTCCGATGGTCAGGCGGGCATCAGTCGGTGAGCCCGGGCTCAGCAGGGGAGTGAACGGAAGGCGTAGCCCTGGGCGGCTAGTTGGGTGAGTGCGCGGTCCAGCGCTGCGACCGTTTCGGAGCGGTTGCCGCCGCCGTCGTGCAGCAGGATGATCGCGCCCGGTCTGGCTCCGCGGAGGATCGCGCGTTCGATCTTGGCCGCGCCCGGCTTCGTCCAGTCCTTGGTGTCCACGTCCCAGAGGACCTGACGCAGGTGGTACGACGCGGCGATGGCCGCGACCCGCGCGTCGGTGTCGCGGAACGGCGGCCGGAAGCACTTCGACTGCACGCCTGTGGAGATCTCCTGCCGGATCCGCGCGTCCGTCAGGTGGGTGAGCATCGGGTGGTCCCAGGTGTGGTTGCCGACGTGGTGTCCGTAGCTGCGCTCCAGCTCGACCAGCCCAGGGTGCGCGGCGACCTCACGGCCGAGCACGAAGAACGTGGCCTTGGCATGGTGCTTCGCCAGCACGGCCAGCACCTTCGGCGTGTAGATGGGCTGCGGACCGTCGTCGAACGTCAGGTAGAGCACCTTGCCGGCGCTCAGATTCCAGTCGGGCTCAGCCGGGTGCGAGGTTCGCGGGTTCTTCCGGGTGGTCGAGGTGGTCCGTCTGCTGAGCTGCAGCGTGAGGGGCGGGTGCGAGGCGGGGTGGACGCTTGGGGCGGCCTGCGCGGTGGTGTCCTCGACGGGCTTCGTCGGCTGGGTGAACGCGGCGGCGAAGAGGATGACGGCGGCGAGCAGGAGTTTGCCGGGCGGCAAGGTCATGGGCGGCATCTTCTAACGCGGACAGGGCCATCCGGGCACCGGCCCCGTATCGTTCTGCCAGCCACAACCCAACGACGCGTGAGGCGGAGCATGACGGACAACGGTGACTCGAGGACCATGGGCAGACGAACGGTGATCGGCGGCGCCGCCGCGACGGCTCTTGCCGCGGCCGGCTTCCAGGCAGTTCCCGCGTACGCCGGGCCGCTGGGCAAGCACGATCCCCGGACGGTCCGCCTGAGCGTGATGGGCACCACCGACCTGCACGGCAACGTCTTCAACTGGGACTACTTCAAGAACACCGAGTACGACGACTCCGCGCACAACGACATCGGCCTGGCCAAGATCTCCACCCTCGTCACAGCGGTCCGCGAGCGGATCGCACGGGAGGGGCGGACCCCGGCTCCGCTGATGCTCGACGCGGGCGACACGATCCAGGGCACGCCGCTGGCCTACTACTTCGCCAAGGTCCAGCCGATCACCGGCGGCCACCTCCACCCGATGGCCGCCGCAATGAACGAGATCGGGTACGACGCGGCCGCCCTCGGCAACCACGAGTTCAACTACGGCCTGGACATCCTGCGCAAGTTCCAGCGGCAGCTGAAGTTCCCGCTGCTCGGCGCGAACGCGCAGGACTGGACCACCGGACTCCCCGTCTTCCCGCCATACGTGCTGAAGCGGGTCCATGTGCCCGGCGAGCGCCCGATCACGGTGGGCATCCTCGGGCTGACCAACCCCGGTATCGCGATCTGGGACAAGGCGAACGTCGAGAACAAGATCAAGTTCGGCGGCATCGTGGAGCTCGCGAAGTACTGGGTGCCGCGGGTCCGCCGGGCCGGCGCCGACGTGGTGATCGTGGCGGCGCACTCCGGAGCGGACCTGTCCTCCTCGTACGGCGATGCGCTGCCGGTCCCGGAGAACGCCTCCGCCCTGATGGCCGAGGAAGTCCCCGGCATCGACGCGGTACTGGTCGGGCATGCCCATCAGGAGATTCCCGAGCGGCTCGTCACGAACAAGGCGACCGGCGATCAGGTCGTGCTCACCGAGCCGCTGAAGTGGGGTATGCGGCTCGCTGTGATCGACCTTGATCTGCAGAAGGTGCACGGCCGCTGGAAGGTGGTCGCCCGGCACAGCCAGGTGCTGAACGCGAACACGGTCGCGGCGGATCCCCGCGTCACGGACCTCCTGCAGAAGGATCACGACAAGGTTGTCGAGTACGTCAACGCGAAGGTCGGCACCTGCACCGAGGCGATGTCGGCTGCGACCGCACCTTGGGAGGACACGGCCGCGCTCGACTTCGTGAACTTCGTCCAGGCCGACGCAGTCAGCAAGGCCCTGGCCGGTACTCCGCAGGCGTCGTTGCCGGTGCTCGCGATCGCGGCGCCGTTCAACCGGGGCGCGGCGATCCCGGCGGGAGACGTCTCCGTGCGGGACGTGGCCGGCCTCTACATCTTCGACAACACCCTGCTCGGGGTGACGATGACCGGAGCCCAGGTGAAGGACTACCTCGAGTTCTCCGCGCAGTACTTCAAGCAGGTCAGCGGTTCCGGCCCGTTCCCGTCGGACCAGGTCACGAACGCGCCGACCTCCACCGCGCCCACCGGGACACCCGACTACAACTACGACATCCTCGGCGGCCTGACGAAGCCGATGTCGTACCAGATCGACATCGCCAAGCCGGTCGGCTCACGCATCACGGACCTCCAGTACGGCGGGGTCGCGGTGGCGGCGGACCAGCAGTTCGTCGTTGCCGTGAACAACTATCGGCAGTCCGGCGGCGGGAACTTCCCGCACGTGAAGACGGCGCCGGTGGTCTACAACCGCCAGGTGGAGATCCGCCAGCTGATGATCGACTACGTCAGCACCACCGGCGAGGTGAACCCGGCGACCTTCCACACCACCGACTGGTCGCTCACCTCCAACGGCAGCCCGATCGTCGTCAGCTGAGAGTCACACCCGCTGTGCGCAGGTCGTTGATGGCCTGCTCGGTGCTGGCCGGCGCCACCCCTGCGGTGAGGCCGGCCAGCACCGTGGTACTGAATCCTTCGGTCCGGGCGTCCAGAGCGGTGGCCCGGACGCAGTAGTCGGTCGCGATGCCGCAGACGTCGACCTGGGTGACGCCCTTCTGCCGGAGCCAGTCGGCGAGGCCGTTGCCGTCCTGGCTCTTCCCCTCGAAGCCGGAGTACGCCGCGGCGTACTCGCCCTTGTCGAAGATCGCGTCGAACGGCTGCGGATCGAGGTTCGGGTGGAAGCCCACGCCGTCCGTGCCCGCTACGCAGTGTCGCGGCCAGGAGTTCACGAAGTCGGGGTTCTCGGAGAAGTGGTCGCCCGGGTCGATGTGGTGGTCCCGGGTGGCGACGACGTAGGAGTACTCCTTGTCCTCCGGCTCGGCCTCGTGCCACTTGTGCAGCAGTTCGCCGATCCGGAACGCGACGTCCGCCCCGCCGCTGACGGCCAGGGTGCCGCCCTCGCAGAAGTCGTTCTGAACATCGACGACGATCAGTGCCCGGGCCATCGCAACGCTCCTTCGGGGTCTCCTTCGCCCCACGTTACAGTCCGGGCCCGGTTTCAGGCGGCGATGACGCTGCCGCCGTTGACGCGGATGATCTCACCGCTGGGTAGCGGTGGTGCGGGGCGAGCAGAGGAACACGATCGCCGCCGCCACGTCCGCGGCCTCCGGCAACCGCCGCGCCGTGAACTGCCGGCACCCACTGCTCGGGCTCGGCGTCGGCCCGCGCAAGCGATGAGGTTCAGGCGGTGAGGCGTTTGCGAAGTTCTTCGAGGTCTGTGGCGATCGAGGCTGCTCGGTCGGCGTCCGTGGCGGTGTACGCCGCGAGTTCTGCTGCGGCTTCGGCGGACTTCTCGCGGAGGCGACCCATGCGAGCGGCGGCATCAGCGTGCTCCGCCGCCTTCCGCTTGCGGGCCTTCAGGTACTGGTAGGCGCCGGCCGCGACGACCGCCAGGCCAACCACGATCCAGAACGGGTGCAGCAGCGAGAGTCCGATCGCGATCACGACACCGGCCGCCGCGGTCGTGAACGGGCCGACGAGGTCGCCGGTCGACAGCGGTTCCACCTTGCCGACGATCGCGGACTCGGCCCATTCCATCGACTGTGCCTCCGGACCATCCGGCGTGAGCGTGATCCGCTGCCACTCGATCTCGCTGGTGACCTGATTCGGGGTGGGCCGGCTCGCGTTCCGGGCCAACTCCTCGGCGCCGGCAACTACTCCGGCGGTCACTACTCGCAGCGCGGCCGCGGCCAGGTGCGGTTCGTCCGAGCGTCGGAGGTCCGCCTCGAGCAGCTTCTGGACTGTTCCGGCCGGGTCGTCGATCGAGCCGCCGCCGATCGCGTTCGCGCCGCCGATCCGTGCCCGTAGTTCGGTGATCCGCGCCAGGGGAACGCGCTCGGGTTCGCTGCCTTCGGAGATCAGCAGGCGCAACAGGGCGGAGGTGCTGTCCGAGTCGGGCCCCTCGGACGCGCCGTACGCGAGGTCGCGATCGGGCTCTAGTACCGCGGTGTCGCCGGTTATGGTCTCGACGGCTGCGCGGAGTCGGCTGAGCCGGGCGCGGGTCTTGACCTGGTCGACGAGCTCGGGGAAGGGCGGAGCAGGTGCCAAATCCAGGTCGGACCTGGACTCCACAGCTGCGAGCCACCGCTCCGCAGAAGCCGTTTCCGGCACTTGCAGCCGCTGGACGATCATGTTCAGCCCCTCTGCACCGAACCCGCCGCGGGCGCCCGCAGTCCACAGCGCGCGCTGAACGCGGGTGACGGTTCCGTCGGGAGCGAGAGCGGCGAACGCCGTGTTCAGCCAGTTTGAGCTCACCTGGTTCCGGCGCCCGAGGGCAGCGAGCGCGAGGCAGAGGAAGATCGAAGTACGGCGTTCGTCGAGCGCCATCGCCTCGTCCAACGGTCCGCCGGCAAGGTCGTCGGATGCGGGTCCGCTGAGTGCCTCCACCGCGGGCCCGAGCCAGTAGCCCGCTACCTTGCGACCGGGTGCGGGCGGCTCGTCGCCGGAAGCCAGAGCTGACAGCACCTGCCCGGCGTGACGCCGGACCTCTGCGGCGTCAGCGAACCCGATCAGTTCGTAGCGGATGTCGGACAGCTCCACGAAGGCATCGAAGGCGGCGGCCAGGCTCGACAGCCTGGACTCCATGCCGCCCTGCAACTGTGAGAGCTGGGAGCGAAGAGTCCACGTCTCCGATGACGCCCGGGCCATCTCGTCCCGCAGTTCTTCGAGCTGCTTGTTCTGGCGGTTCTCGGTGTACCAGTCCGTCATGCCCGCGGCTCCCGTCCGTTCGGATCTTCCGCCGCACAGCATCTCGCGACGCAGGGGTCAGTCCCTTGCTGGACACGGAGGACGCGGACGCCCTGTTCGTCAGCGGGCTGTGAGGTGGGTGGCGCATTCGGCGGCAACCGCGAGGGCGAGTGACTCCGGGGTGTCGTCGTCGCGTTCGGGAACGATGTGGTGGACCGTGCCGGTCTCGCGCAGTGCGGTGGCGGTGATGCGCTGGGCTGACGCGAGCTCGGCGGCGTGGGTGACATCGCCGTAAAGGATCGCGCTGGCGCCCTCGGGCGGCAGCGGCGCCAGCCAGGCGTGCTCTGCCGCGATCACGACAGTTGCCGGGAGCAACGCCAGCGCGCCGCCGCCGGTACCTTGACCCAGCAGGACCGAGACGGTCGGAACCGTCAGCGTGGTCATGGTCGCGATGCATTGCGCGATCTCGCCGGCGATCCCGGCTTCCTCGGCGGCAGGGGACAGCTCAGCGCCTGGTGTGTCGATCACGGTGACCAGCGGAAGGCCGAGTTCCTGGGCGAGGCGCATCCCGCGGCGCGCCTGCCTCAGGGCGACCGGGCCGAGCAGGGTCGACTGCGAACGATCCTGGCCGACCAGCACGCACGGCTGCCCGTCCAGTCTGGTGAGAGCGACGATGACGCTGGCATCGGGCTCGGTCAGCCGGACCGTGCAAGTTGCGCCGTACCGCAGCAGATCCCGGACCCCCGCGCGGCCCGGGCGCCGGGTCCGCAGTACAGAGCTCCAGCCGTCGGTCGCGTTGGTTTCTCCCGTACGCCGAGGCAGCGCGGGCGCGGTCGCCGGATCGACCAGTACGCCGAGAGCGCGATCCAGCAGCACCGGGAGCTCCGCGGACTCGACCACGCCATCGATCACCCCATGGGCGGCGAGGTTCTCGGCGGTCTGGACGCCGGCTGGAAACGACTCTCCGTTGAGGGCCTCGAAGACCTTAGGGCCAAGGAAGCCGATCAGCGCGCCGGGCTCCGCCACGGTCAGGTGTCCGAGCGACCCCCAGGACGCGTAGACGCCACCGGTGGTCGGATGCCGGAGGTGGACCAGGTAGGGCAGGCCCGCCGCGCGGTGATCCATCAGCGCACGCGAGATCCGGACCATCTCCACGAAGGCGGGCGCGCCTTCCTGCATCCGGGTTCCACCCGAGGCGGTCGAAGCCAGGATCGGAAGTCGCTCGGCGGTCGCCCGTCGTACGGCGTTGGTGATCCGGGTGGCGGCGACCTCCCCGATGGAGCCCGCCTGGAAGGCGAATTCGCTGACCAGTACGGCGACCGGTCGGCCGCGCATGACTCCGCGTCCGGTCACCACCGACTCCTCGGTGCCGTCGTCGAGGGACTCGAAAGACCCAGCATCGAGCACGACGTCGATCAAGTCGCGCGCGCCCGGCCGCTTCACGACAGCCATGCTCGGATCGCGTCGCCATGCTGATCAAGCGTCGGGGGAGCGGTGTGCTCGCGCGGCGTCGTTTCCGCAGTGCCCGCGAAGAAGCGCAGCGGCGGCCCCGGCAGCGTCAAAGATCCCAGCGTCGGGTGCTCGACGATGACCAGGAGTCCTTGGCTCGCCGTTTGGTCCCACGCGTACACCTCGTCGAGGGTTCGCACCTTCCCGGCGGGGATGCCGGCCTCGCCCAATCGCGCCAGCAACTCCTCGGCCGGCCAATCGGCGAACGCCGCCTCGACCACCTCGATCACCCGCGAACGGTTGGCGACCCGCTCCGCATTGGTGCTCAGCCCGTCCACGTCCAGCTCGAAGGCCTCGCAGAACCGTTGCCAGAGGCCCTCACTGCCGACCGCGATCTGAACGGCACCGTCGGCGCAGTGGAACAACCCGTACGGCGCGATCGACGGATGGTGGTTGCCTTGAGCAACGCCGACCTCGCCGGCCACGGTGTATCGCGTGCCCTGGAACGCATGCACCCCGACGACGGCCGCAAGCAGGGACGTCCGTACTACGCTGCCGGTCCCGGTGCGGGAGCGTTCGTGCAGCGCGGCGAGCACCCCGTACGCCCCGTACATGCCGGCGAGCAAATCCCCGATCGGCGTACCGACGCGTTGCGGGTCGTCAGGACCCGAACCTGTGAGCGACATCAGGCCGGCCTCGCCCTGAGCGATCTGGTCGTAGCCCGCGCGGCCGCCCTCCGGGCCGTCGTGGCCGAAGCCGGTGATCGACAGCACCACCAGGCGCGGGTTGCGGTCCCGGAGTTCGTCGACGCCGAGTCCGAGCCGCTCGAGCACGCCGGTCCGGAAGTTCTCCACCAGCACGTCCGCACGATCGACCAGGCGTAGCAGCAAGTCCCGATCGGCGTCGTCCTTGAGGTCGAGGGTGATCGACTCCTTGTTGCGGTTCGCCGACAAGAAGTAGGTCGACTCGCGGGGTTCGCCGACGAACGGTGGTCCCCAGCCGCGGGTGTCGTCGCCGCGGCCGGGTGCCTCGACCTTGATCACCCGGGCGCCGAGGTCGCCGAGCATCATCGTCGCGTGTGGTCCGGCGAGTGCCCGGGACAGGTCGACCACCAGTACGTCATCAAGGGGTCCGGTCATCCTCTATCGCCACCCCGGCAGCACGAGTGCGGCCCAGACCAGCAGCGGGCCGACGACGACCACGATCGTGCTGTAGATCAGAATCTGCTTGTAGTAAACGGGTTCCGAGATCGTGTCCGGCTTGTTCGCCAGCATCAGCGCGCCATTGGTCGAGAAGGGGCTGACGTCGACGATCGTGGAGGCGATGGCCAGCGCGGCGACGAAGAAGCCCGCGCTGATCCCGCCGTTGGCGATCAGTGGGACGGCGATCGGGATGATCACCGGCAGCAGGGCGGTCGAGGACGCGAAGGCCGACACGACACCACCGACGTAGCAGAGGATGAGCGCGCCGATCACCGCCGCGCCGAGCCCCGCCGCCCAGTTGCCGACGAACTCGGGGGAGCCCGCCTCGGTCAGGATCGCCGCGTAGGTGCTGACGCCGGCGACCAGCAGCACGGTCGGCCAGGCGATCTGCCGGACCGCGTCCTTGTGCTCCTTGGGGGCGAGCATGGCCAGGATCACCGCCGCCGTGATGGACACGAAGCCGATGTTCTTGTCGAAGACCAGCGCGACCAGGGCGACGCCGACGAAGGCGATCAGGGTGAGCACCTGGTCCCGCCGTACGCCGAGGGCCTGGGTGCCGGTCCGCGGGGCCGCGCCGAGACCACGGGCGGGCACGGTCGCGCCTCCCTTGTGCAGGTCCTCTGCCACGGTGTCGGGATCGTTCGGGTCGACGCGCTGCGCCATCAGCCGGCGTCCACCCAGGACGAAGAACAGGATGGTCGCCATCACCAGGTTGACGACCAGGCTGGACAGGAAGATCGTCAGCGGGCTGGACGGCAGTTTGTTCTGCTCCATCACCGAGTTGGTGATGGTCCCGTAGATACTGATCGGCGAGAAGCCGCCGCCCTGGGCGCCGTGCACGACGAACATGCCCATCATCAGCGGGTTGATCTTGTAGCGCCCCGCGAATCCGAGGGCGATCGGCCCGATGATTGCGCACGCGGCGGGACTGGCCGCACCGATCGCGGTCAGCAGCGCAGTCACCGCGAACATCACCCAGGGGATGAGTGCGACCCGGCCGCCGACTGCCCGGACGGCACTACTGACTATCAGGTCGACGGTGCCGTTGTTCTTGGCTATCGCGAAGAGATAGGTGACCCCGATCAACGTCAGGATCAGGTCGCCGCTGACGCCGGCCAGGATCTCCTTCTCGCTCAGATCGAGCGAGTACATTCCGACGAGCCACGCCGCGACATATGCGAGCGCGCCCATATTGATCGGCAGCACCGTGCCGATGACGAAGAGCGCGACCAACGCGATGATCGCTACCCATTCCGGTCCCATGTGAAGTCCTTACTCCGGTGGCTCAGTGGCCTAGCCAATAGCTCAGTGGCCCAATTGTCAATACTCTGTTCTCATGGACGACGGCAGCTTTCCCAGACCTGTGCTCCGTACCCGTTTGTACGAGCAGGTCGCCGAACAGATCACCGGGTGGATCGCGGAGAACGACCTCCGCGCGGGTGATCGGCTGCCACCCGAGCGGGAGCTGGCGGTCCGGCTCGGGGTCAGCCGGGCCACGTTGAGCCAGGCACTGGTGGCTCTCGAGGTGATCGGCGTGGTGGTTGTCCGGCACGGTGACGGCACCGTGCTGACCGAACGCGCCCGGACCGGGCCGGTGATCGAGGCGATCCGCGCGCATGCGGATCGACTGCCGGAGATCATCGAGGCACGCGACGCCTTGGAGTCGAAGCTCGCCGCGCTCGCGGCAACCCGTCGTACGGATGCGGACCTGGCCGCGATCCGGGCCGCGCTGGAAGAAATGGAGCGCGAGATCGAGGCGGGCGAGCGTGGGGTCGACGCGGACGGGCAGTTCCACGCGGCCGTCACCGCAGCGGCCCGGTCGGACCTGCTCGCGCAGATGATGGCGGCGCTGGAGGGCTTGATCAAGGAGTCGCGGATCGAGTCGCTGTCCCAACCCGGCCGCCCGCGCGACTCATTGGCCGGACACCGCCGGATCGCCGACGCGATCGCGGCCGGGGATCCGGAGGGCGCGGCGCAGGCTATGCACGACCACGTGATGCTGGTCAGCGACGTGGCGCTGCTTCGCGAGCAGTCGTGACGGGACTCGAGCATCTCGCCCTCCTGGGCGCCGGACTCGGCGCGGGCCTGCTGACGTCAACGGTCGGAGTCGCTTCGCTGCTGAGCTTCCCGGTGCTGATCGCCCTCGGCATCCCGCCGGTCGTCGCCAACGCGTCGAACACCCTCGGCCTGATCCCGGGCAGTTTGAGCGGTTCGTTCGGCTATCGGCGCGAGCTTCGGGAGCAACCACGCATCATGTGGTTCGTCGTGGCCACCTGCGCGATCGGCTCTGTCGGCGGGGCGGCGCTACTCCTGGCTCTCCCCGCTGAGGTGTTCGCCGTCGCAGTACCGTGGCTGATCTTGTTCACCTGTCTGATCGTCGGCGTGCAGCCCTGGATCTCGCGCTGGCTGCAGTCGCGGCACGACGAGTCGCACACCCTTAGACCCCGTACTTCGATGTCGCCGGCAACCACCGTGTTCGCCACTCTGACGGGCGTCTACGGTGGGTACTTCGGCGCCGGCGCCGGGGTGATGATGATGGCCGTGCTCGGGCTGGGACTCGACCTGGAGCTGCGGGTGATCAACGCGCTCAAGACGATCGGCCTGCTGGCCGCGAACCTCGTCGCCGGGGTGATCTTCATCTTCGTCGCCGAGCTCAACCTCACCGCGGTCGGACTCCTGGCCGCGGGCTCCGTCGTCGGCGGCTACCTCGGCTCCCACATCGGTCGCCGCCTGCCGGCCACCCTCCTCCGCATCCTCGTTGTCCTTGCGGGCGTCATTGCCGCCATCCTGATGTTCTGACGCTGTGGCACTCGACCTGCAACGTAGCCGGATCAAGGAAGCGGCGAGGACCGTTGGGGCACTGCATCTCGGCCACCAGCGCGCTCCATGGTTACGTGCAGGCACCTAGCCGTGGGTCTTCGGCGGGGGGATGGTCTGGAGTTTCCGGTGCAGGAGGATGAGGGTTTTGGGGGTCTGGTGGTCCAGGGCAAGGGCGATCTGGTCGAGGATCAGCCAGTACTCCTGCTTGTGTTCCCACTCGAGGGGCAGTGAGGTGATCCGGGCGGTGGCGCAGCGCAGCTGCAGGCGGAACTCGATGATGGTGTGCTCGCCGGCGTAGGCGGGCGACTTGGAGAGGTTCCGGGCGAGGGACAGTTCCTCGAGGAGGGCGGCGTGCATGCGCTGGGCCACGGCGTACGGGTCGTGGTCCTTCTGCCATTCGCGGGCGAGGTCGACGCCTTGTTGCAGCCCGAGGGCGACGAGAGCGATGACGCCGGTCTTGATGGCTTCGGAGAGCACGGAGTCGCCGACCGCGAGGGCGCCCAGTGGTGTCGCGGCGACGGCAACGCCCACCAGCAAGGCGATCTTGACGACGTAGCCGATCAGCTGGTCGAGCAGTGAGTGGTCCCGGTTGATCTCGACTTCCTGCAGTTGGGCGCGGAGGCGGCCGATCTGGTCGCGGGCCGCGCGACGTTCGGCCGGGGTGACGTCGCCGTGTTCGGACAAGGTCGCCAGTACGCCGGCGACGTCGGCGCGGGAGAGATCGAGGAACTCGGCGACCTCGCCCAGCGGCAGGTAGCCGAGTTCGTCGATCGCGACGAGTTGCGGCACCGCCTTCCTGAGCTGTTTCCGCGACCGCCGCCCACTGGTCTCTTGCAGGTGGGCAGCGGCGGATTGAAGCAGCCCGTCCAGATCGCCGACCACGTCCCGAAGGGCGCTGTCCGCGAGGCGCTTGTCGCCGGCGCTGCGGGCCGCCGACCGGCTCTGCTCGTGTGACAGCAGACGTTGCAAGGCTGGCGGGCCTGACGAAACCACCTGATCACCGGCGAGCGGCGGACGGGAGGCAGGCGGGGCGCCGGGCACCTTCGGGGCGCCCTGCGTCCTCGTCACCGACAGCGAATCGTCCCGTCGCGGACCCGGTGCCGAGAAACTCATCAACGCCTCCGAAATGGTTGTCGGATCTCCAGCCTGAGTCGAAGCCGGCTGGTGCCCGCAGGTCGGAACCTCGCCGCCGGCCTACCAGTGCGCGGTTAGGGTTCGAGCATGGCAGACCTGACAAACTGGGCGGGCAATATCACCTTCTCTACCGGGCTGGAGCGGCCTGAGTCGATCCTGGATCTGCAGGAGCTGGTGAGCCGCTCGGACAAGGTGCGCGTGCTCGGCACCGGGCACTCGTTCAACCGGATCGCGGACACCACCGGCACGCTGGTCTCGGTGGCCGACCTGCCCCGGATGACCGAACTCCGCGAGGGGTCCGTCACGGTCTCCGCCGGCCTCCGGTACGGCGAGGTGACGGCCGCCCTGCAGTCCCAGGGATTCGCCCTGCACAACCTGGGGTCGCTGCCGCACATCTCGGTGGCCGGTGCCTGCTCAACCGGCACCCATGGCTCGGGCAACACCAACGGCACCCTCGCCTCGGCGGTCTCCGCGATCATCTTCGTCCGGGCCGACGGCGAACTCGTCACGCTCACCAGGGACGACCCCGACTTCCTCGGCTCGGTGATCTCCCTCGGCGCGCTCGGCGTCACGGTCGGCCTCGCGCTCGACGTGCAGCCGTCGTACGAGATCAGTCAGGTCGTGTACGACGGGTTGCCGGTGAGCAGGCTCGGCTCGGACTTCGAGGAGGTGTTCGCCGGCGCGTACAGCGTGAGCGCGTTCACCGACTGGGTCGACCCGGACGTGATGGTCTGGCGGAAGCTGCGCGCCACCGACGGTGCGGCGCCCCGCGAATGGCTCGGTGCGACGGTCGCCGACGGCCCGCGGCATCCGATCAAGGGGATGCCGGCGGATTTCGCCACCCAGCAAGGCGGAGTGGCCGGGCCGTGGAACGAGCGGCTGCCACACTTCCGGCTCGAGTTCACCCCGAGCAACGGGGAGGAACTGCAGTCGGAGTACTTCCTGCCCAGGGCCAGGGCCGCCGAGGCGTTCGAGGAGATGCGTGCTCTCGGCGGCAAAATGGCTCCGGTGATCCAGGTCTCGGAGGTCAGGACGATCGCAGCGGAAGAGCTGTGGCTCAGCCCGAGTCAGGGGCGGGACACGGTCGCGCTGCACTTCACCTGGATTCGGGACGAGGCGGCGGTGCGACCGGTGCTGGAAGAGATGGAGAAGGCGCTGCTGCCGCTGGGAGCACGGCCGCACTGGGGCAAGGTGTTCACTGCCGATGCCGGCACCCTGCGCGAGTGTTATCCGCTCGTGCCGGAATTCACCGAGCTCACCGAGAAGTACGATCCCGCGGGCAAGTTCCGCAACGACTACCTCACCACCTACCTGCCGCGAGGCTGAGGAGTTGTTGACGGCCCCGGGTTGGTGGCCTAACTTTTGTCGAAACGCTTCGACTAAGCGTTTCGACGATCAGCCGGGAGGCGGCCATGGCGACGATGACCGACGTGGCCAAGCGAGCGGGCGTCTCGGTCAGCACTGTGTCCTACGTGCTCACCGGCACGCGGCCGATCTCCGAGGCGACCCGGGAGCGAGTACTGGCCGCGATGGCCGAACTCGACTACCAGCCGAATGCGATGGCCCGCGGGCTGGCGAGTCGCCAGAGCAACATCGTCGGGTTGCTGCTGCCGCTCACCGGCCGGGGGCTGGGGGCGACCGAGACAGCTTTCGTCACTGGTGCGACCGAGGCGGCGAGAGCGGCCGGCTACCACCTGATGCTGTGTCCCGTCGGCGCTGACGACGGCGACGAGCTGCAGGCGTTGGCCACCCAGCGGCTGCTGGACGGGTTCCTGCTGATGGAGGTCCGGCTGACCGATCGCAGGGTCGAGCTGCTCCGCAAGCTCCAGGCGCCGTTCGTCCTGATCGGCCGGACCAAGAACTCCACCGGCCTGGCCTGTGTCGACATCGACTTCGAGCAGACCGTGGGCGACGCGGTCGCGCACCTGGTGTCGCTCGGGCACGAGACCATTGCCTACGTCAACCACTCCAAGGCGAGCCTGGCCAGCGGCTACGGCCCGGCCAAGCGGACCGAGGCGGCCTTCAAGGTGGCGCTGAAGCGGCACGGAATCACGGGTGTGATGGTGCCGACCGACGACACCGCGGCCGGCGGCCGGGCGGCGATCCGTGAGGCCCGGGAGTGCTGCCCGGCGCTGACCGGCGTCCTGGTGATGAACGAGAGCGCGGCACTCGGCATCCTCGCGGAGCTGCGCGAGGCCGGGCTCGACGTGCCGTGGGACGTCTCGGTGGTGTCGATGGTGACTTCGGCGCCGGTCGCGGAGCTGGCGAGTCCACCACTGACCGCGATGACCTCACCGGGAGCCGCCGTGGGGGCAGCCGCCACCCGCATTCTGCTGGAACGGCTCGGCGGCGGGGCCGGGTCGACGTACGAAGAACTGTTGCCGTGCGCGCTGGAGGTGCGGGGAACCACCGGCGCAGCGAAGAAAAGGAAGAGATGAAGTTCACAGACGGCCATTGGCAGCTGCGTGAGGGGCTGAGGCGGATTCGTGCGGCCGAGGTCGAGACTGTGGAGGCGGGCGAGCGGTCACTGACCGTCTACGCGCCGGCCCGGCAACTCGTGCATCGCGGCGACACCCTGAACCAGCCGCTGTTCAGCGTCACGTTCAGTTCACCCGCGGCCGGAATCATCGGCGTCCGCATCCAGCAGCACAGCGGCGGCCGGCCACAGCGCCCGGCGTACCGGCTGAATGCGGGGGACGAGCACGCGGTCAAGGTCGAGGTGGACGCAGAGACCGCACGGCTGACGAGCGGCGGCCTCAGCGCGGTGATCTCCCTAGCGGGCCAGTGGAACGTGCGCTTCGAGCGGGACGGGCGGCAGCTCACCGGGTCGGGCGCGGGCAGCGTAGGGCTGATCACCGATCCGGCCGGACGGCAGTATCTGCACGAGCAGTTGGCACTGGGCGTCGGCGAAACCCTCTACGGTCTGGGCGAACGGTTCGGTCCGCTGGTGAAGAACGGTCAGGTCGTCGACATCTGGAACGCCGACGGCGGCACGTCGAGCGAGCAGGCGTACAAGAACGTACCGTTCTACTTGAGCAGCACCGGGTATGGCGTCTTCGTGGACACCCCGGCGCACGTGTCCTTCGAGCTCGGCTCGGAACTGGTGTCGCGCAACCAGTTCAGCGTCGAGGGGCACGAGTTGACGTACTACGTCATCGACGGCCCGACTCCCAAGGACGTGCTGACTCGCTACACCGGGCTGACCGGGCGGCCCGCTCGGGTGCCTGCCTGGTCGATGGGGTTGTGGTTGTCGACGTCGTTCACCACGGACTACAACGAGCCGACCGTGACCAGCTTCGTCGACGGGATGGCCTCCAGGGACCTGCCGCTGAGCGTCTTCCACTTCGACTGTTTCTGGATGCGGCAGTTCCACTGGTGCGACTTCCTCTGGGACCCGGAGGCGTTCCCGGACCCGGCCGGAATGCTGCAGCGGCTGAAGGAACGCGGCCTGCGGATCAGCCTCTGGATCAACCCGTACATCGCCCAGCGGTCGGTGCTCTTCGAGGAGGGCCGGGAACACGGCTACCTGCTCAAGCGGCCCGACGGATCCGTGTGGCAGTGGGACCTGTGGCAGGCGGGGATGGCGATCGTCGACTTCACCAACCCGGCCGCGACCGAGTGGTTCCGGTCCAAGCTGCAGGCACTGATCGACCTTGGCGTGGACTGTTTCAAGACCGACTTCGGCGAGCGGATCCCGACCGAGGACGTCGTCTGGTACGACGGGTCGGATCCCGGCCGGATGCACAACTACTACCCGCACCTTTACAACGAGGCGGTGTTCGATCTGCTGCGGGACAACCGCGGCGAGGGCGACGCAGTACTGTTCGCGCGGTCCGCGACGGCCGGTGGGCAGCAGTTCCCGGTCCACTGGGGTGGCGACTGCGAGTCCACCTTCGAGGGGATGGCGGAGTCGCTGCGGGGCGGTTTGTCCTTGGCCGCTTCGGGATTCGGCTACTGGAGCCACGACATCGGCGGCTTCGAGGGGACGCCAGATCCCGCGGTCTTCAAGCGGTGGGTGCCGTTCGGCCTGCTCTCGTCGCACTCCCGGCTGCACGGGTCGGGGTCCTACCGGGTCCCGTGGGCCTTCGACGAGGAGGCCGTCGACGTACTGCGCAAGTTCACGAAGCTGAAGTTGTCCCTGATGCCGTATCTGGCGATGGTCGCGTCCGACGCCCACACAGCCGGTACGCCGATGATGCGGCCGATGGTGCTGGAGTTCCCCGAGGACCCGGCGGTGGCGTATCTCGACCGGCAATACATGCTCGGGCCGGATCTCCTGGTCGCACCGGTGATGAGCGCCGAGGGGGAGGCGCGGTTCTACCTGCCCGAGGGCACCTGGACCGAACTGCTCACGGGTGAACGGGTTGCCGGTTCGCGGTGGATCACCCGGACCTACGGCTTCGACGCGCTGCCGTTGTTCGTGCGGCAGGGTGCCGTGATCGCTTTCGGGGCGGTGGACGACCAGCCCGAGTACGACTGGACCGACGACGTGAGGCTGCGGTGGTACGCACCGGCCGAGGGCGAGGTCGGCCGCGTCCGTCTGCCCGCGCCCGATGGAGGGACGGCTGCGGTTCTCGAACTGACCTTGACGTCCGGCGAACCTCGGGCACGCGTGCTCGAAGGTGCCTGTGATCGGTTCTCAGTGCAGGTCGACTAGCGCCAACGGGAGATCGCGGATCTGGTGTGGGGTGGCGTCCGGCGCGCGGAGCAGTGTGCCGCTGACATGCCGGGCGCTGTTGCTCAGGACGACGCGGCCCTCGGCGTTCACGATGGCAACGGTTCGGCCGGCGGCACGGAGTGAGGGCAGGACCGCCTTCTCGAAGGTGAACACCCGCACGTCGGCACCGGCGACTCCGACGAACGTGCTGCCGGCCGCCACCGGGACGGTGAACGTCAGCGTGTAGTCGTCCGTGCAGAGATAGTCCACGTACGGTCCGGTGATGTGCCGTCGCCCGGTGTCGCGCGGGACGTCGTACCAGGGCAGCGAGCCGTAGTCGTAGAAGTTCTCGCCGCGCGGATCGGTGTCCACCAGGAGCCGCTCGGCAGACCCGTTCCGGAGCATGAACCACTCGAGCCACCAGCGTGAGTCCGCCAATGCGTCCACGGCAGCGACGAAACCAGCGCCCTGAATGCGCGCGGACGGGTCCTCGAGGCTCGGCAGCACCAGCGCGCCGACGCCCGCCAGATCGGTACGGCGGACAGCTTCGTGGCTGGTGAAGACCTCGGCCACGTTCGCGGCGATCTTCTCGGCCAGGCCGAAGGCCTCCCCGACGACGGCGTCGACCAGGGTCAGGATGCCCGCGATGCCGGGATCGTCGGTGCGCGCGGGTGTCTGCTGTGTGCTCACGGTCAGTCCTCCATCGCCAGTCTGAGGTCGATCAGGCGTGCGGTCGAGTCAGCCACGCGCTCCTCGGCCGCGGCGCGGGCCGCGTCGGGGTCCGTGCGGCCGATCGCGGAGACGACCGTGCGGCAGCTCTGCACGGTCAGGCGATGGCTTTCGTCGTCGCCGAAGGCTAGCCAGAGGAGCGTGCCCACCTCGGCCTGCAGGCTCACTTCAGCCCGGTAGAGCCGCGTCGATTGCGCCGTCGCGGCGACCTCGATGTGGAACTGCGCGTCGGCACGACGCCGCGCGCCGGCACCCACAGCACTGTCGAGCGCGTCGCAGACTGCGTCGAGCCGCTTGACATCTTGCGGCGTGGCTCGTTCCGCGGCCAGCCGGGCCGCGGTGCCGGCGATCGCGCTGTAGTGGTCACCGAGATCGCGCAACTGGGCGAGGCTCAGCTCCTCCAGCCGGTCGCGCACGATCGAGGTCGACATCTCTTCCTTGGCGTTGACGAAGCTCCCACCACCGCGTCCGCGCCTGGTCTTGATCAGGCCGCGCAGCCGCAGCGCCGACAGGGCCTCACGGATCGTGGTGGTGGAGACGCCGAAGATGCCGGCCAGGTCGGCCTCGCCGGGGAGCTGCTCGGAATCGGGCAGCAGGCCGAGCGCGATCGCGTCGGTGAGTCGCCGGGCCACCAGCTCGGAGCGGCTCAGTGACTCCAGCGGCGCGAAGACTGCCGCCGCCCCACTGCCGTAGAACCGCAGCGCCATCCAGCCCCCACCTCCTCACCCACCGAACGGACACAGCTCCGACACAGTTCCGGCCTCTTCTCGCCGATCGCTTGAACTTTAACATCTGGTTTCATATGTTTACGCAATCCTGCCGAGCCGAGGAGAGCGTGATGCGAACCGTTCAGAACGTGATCGACGGGCAACCGCGGGACGCGATCAGCGGCGCCACCAGCGAGCTCGTGGATCCCGCCACGGGCAAGGTCTTCGGCACGGCTCCGTTGTCCGGCGCCGAGGACGTCGACCAGGCCTACCGTGCTGCCGCCGAAGCCGCTGCCGGCTGGGCAGCCGCCACGCCGTCCGAGCGGCAACGCGCACTGCTCCGGTTCGCGGACCAGATCGAGGCGCGCGCGGACGAGTTCGTCGCCGCCGAGTCCGAGAACACCGGCAAGCTGCTGGAGCTCACCCGCACCGAGGAGCTCGCAGTACTGGTCGATCAGTTGAGGTTCTTCGCCGGTGCCGCCCGGATGCTGGAGGGCAAGTCGGCTGGTGAGTATCTGGCCGGTCATACGTCCTGGGTCCGCCGGGAGCCGATCGGAGTCGTCGGTCAGGTGACCCCGTGGAACTACCCGATGATGATGGCGATCTGGAAGTTCGCCCCGGCCGTTGCCGCCGGCAACACGGTGGTGTTGAAGCCGGCCGAGACGACCCCGGTGACCACCGTGATGCTGGCGGAGATCGCGGCCGAGGTGCTGCCGCCCGGCGTACTGAACGTCGTCTGTGGTGATCGGGACACCGGGCAGGAGGTGGTTTCGCATCCGACGCCGGACCTGGTCAGCATCACCGGCTCGACCCGCGCGGGCACGCAGGTGGCGAGCGCCGCGGCCCTGGATCTCAAGCGGACTCACCTGGAGCTGGGCGGGAAGGCGGCGGCGGTGGTCTTCGCCGACGCGGACCTGCCCGCGGCGGCCGAGGCGATCGGCGTCGGCGGCTACTTCAACGCCGGACAGGACTGTACTGCGGCCTGCCGGGTGCTCGTGCACGAAAGTGTTCACGACGCCTTCGTGGAAACGCTCGCCGACTGGGCGCGATCCAACGCCCGGGCGGGGTTGGCCGACGACGCCGACGCGTTGTTCGGGCCACTCAACAGCAGCGTCCAACTCCAACGGGTGCAGGGTTTCCTCAGTCGGCGGCCGTCGCACGCCGAAGTCGTACTCGGTGGAAAGCGTCCCGGCGGAGCCCTTGCGGACGGGTTCTTCCACGAGGCGACCATCGTCACCGGGTTGCGGCAGGAGGACGAGCTGATCCAGGACGAGGTCTTCGGTCCGGTGATCACCGTCCAGCCGTTCAGCGACGACGACGAGGCGCTGCGGCTGGCCAACGGCGTGCAGTACGGGCTCGCCTCCAGCGTGTTCACCAGCGACCACTCCCGGGCGCTGCGGATGTCGTCCCGGCTGGATTTCGGCTGCGTCTGGATCAACACGCACATCCCGCTGGTGGCCGAGATGCCACACGGCGGCTTCAAGCACTCGGGGTACGGCAAGGACCTGTCCATGTATGGGTTCGAGGACTACACCCGCGTCAAGCACGTGATGTCGGCCTTCTGAGGACAAGCTTGATGACGACACCTCTCACTGACTCGCCCGTCACCGGGACCGCTCCGCCCGCGACGGCCGTCAGCCTGCGCGGGCTGCGCAAGACGTTCGGGCCGGTGACGGCCGTGGACGGGATCGACCTGGACGTCGCCGAGGGCGAGTTCTTCTCGATGCTCGGACCGTCGGGGTCTGGCAAGACCACCGTGCTGCGGATGATCGCCGGATTCGAGGAGCCGACCGAGGGCCGCATCCTGCTCGGTGGCGCCGATGTCACCGGCCGGCCGCCGTTCGCGCGGGACGTCAACACGGTCTTCCAGGACTATGCGCTGTTCCCGCACATGAGCGTGCTGCAGAACGTCGAGTACGGCCTGCGGGTGAAGCGGGTCGAACGGCGGCTCCGGCGTCCGCGTGCGCTGGAGGCCCTGGAGACGGTTCGGCTGAGCGGGTTCGAGGACCGGCGGCCGCATCAGCTGTCGGGCGGTCAGCGGCAGCGGGTCGCGTTGGCCCGTGCACTGGTCAACCGTCCCAAGGTGCTGCTGCTCGACGAGCCGCTCGGAGCGCTCGACCTGAAGCTGCGCCGGGAGATGCAGATCGAGCTCAAGGCCCTGCAGCGCGATGTCGGGATCACCTTCGTGTTCGTCACCCACGACCAGGAAGAGGCCCTGACCATGAGCGACCGGATCGCCGTCTTCAGCGGTGGCCGGATCGAGCAGGTGGCCGCACCCGCCGAGCTGTACGAGCACCCGGCCACCGCCTTCGTCGCTGGGTTCGTCGGCACCTCGAACCTCCTCGAAGGGCCCGTCGCGCGGGCCGTGCTCGGTCGCGAGGGACTATTCACCGTCCGGCCCGAGAAGATCCACATGCAACCGCGCGACGCCGTCGCCGTCGCCGTCGCCAGCAGCTTGTGCACCGCGGACGGGGTGGTGCGCGAGGTCGTGTACCTCGGCTCGGCCACCCAGTCCGTCGTCGACCTCGATGCCGGCGGCTCATTGATCGTCCTCCAGCAGAACCTGCGGGGATCCGTCCAGGACAAGCTCGACCTCCGCGGTTCCGCGGTCAGATTGACGTGGCTCCGCGAACACACCGTCGCCATCGGCGGTCCGGCATGACGCCCCAACCCCTCCTTGTTAGGAGCTTCCGATGAAGTCACTGGTCAAACTCACGGCCGTGACTGGCCTGTCTCTGCTCGCCCTCGTCGCGGCCTCCTGCGGCACCTCGAAGGACAGCAGTTCGGACAACGCCGCGGCGAACCCCGGGTTCACCGCGCCGGACCTGCCGAAGCTCGACAAGGTCGGCACCGGTGAAGGCAAACTCAGCGTGCTCGCGTGGCCCGGCTATGCCGAGGACGGCACGAACGACCCGAAGGTCGACTGGGTCACGCCGTTCGAGAAGAAGACCGGCTGCCAGGTCACCGTGAAGACCTTCGGCACCTCGGACGAGGCCGTCAGCCTGATGAAGACCGGCGCGTACGACGTGGTGTCCGCCTCGGGTGACGCGTCCCTGCGGCTGATCGCCGGCGGTCAGGTCGAGCCGGTGAACACCGACCTGATCCCGAACTACGCCGACATCTACCCGTTCCTCAAGAACCGCCCGTGGAACTCCGTGAAGGGCCAGATGTACGGCGTACCGCACGGCTATGGCGCGAACCTGCTGATGTGGCGCACCGACAAGGTGAAACCCGCGCCGACTTCCTGGGGCGTAGTGTTCGAGGCGGACTCGCCGTACAAGGGCAACGTGACGGCGTACGACTCGCCCATCTACATCGCCGACGCCGCGATGTACCTGATGGCGAAGAAGCCTGACCTGGGGATCAAGAACCCGTATGCGCTGGACGACAAGCAGTTGCAGGCCGTGGTGGACCTGCTGAAGACGCAGAAGACGATGGTGTCGGAGTACTGGTCCGACTACCTCAAGGAGGTGCAGGCGTTCACCAGCGGCAACTCGGTGGTCGGGACCACCTGGCAGGTGATCGCGAACGTGGCGACCGGCGAGAAGGTGCCGGTGTCCGTCACGGTTCCGACCGAGGGCGTCACCGGCTGGTCGGACACCTGGATGGTCAGTGCGACCTCGAAGAGCAAGAACTGCGCCTACCTGTGGATGGACCACATCGTCAGCCCGGAGGCGAACGCGGCGGTGGCCGAGTACTTCGGTGAGTCGCCGTCCAACGGCAAGGCGTGCGGGCAGACCGCGGACAAGAAGCACTGCGAGACGTTCCATGCGGGCGACCAGGCCTACTCGGAGAAGATCTGGTACTGGACCACCCCGATCGAGCAGTGCCTGGACGGTCGTACCGACGTGAAGTGCACTGACTACGGCAAGTGGACCCAGGCCTGGACCCAGATCAAGGGTTGACGTCCTCTCTGCCAGAACGGCGGAGATTCCAACCACTACGCGGAGGTAGCGAGTTTGCGACGTGTGTGCGGGGCTCACTTTCTCGACCCGGTCAGCAGCCTTGTGCTCGAGGCGACAGACGAGGGCGCCCCAGCCACTGGCCAGGATCCCCCGGTTCAGTCCTGCCTTCGCGCGGCGCCGGTTCGGGAGATAACGGCCGGTCCGTTCGGCGTCCGCTCGGGGCTTGGGGCGCCTGGTCATCTGTGCGATCCGCAGATCTTCGACACGGATGACATCGAAGCGCCGGGCAAGGTCGGTGCTGGTCTTCTCCACCCAGTCCCCGGTGCTCAGTGCTGCCGAGACTTTCACTCCACGGTCCAGGCCGACAACCGTCCCTGTGTCCGGTGCTGGGATCGGCGGCGGGATCACGGCGAACGCGATATACCAGCGGCCCACTCGGTCGCGGGTTACGCGGTACGACTTCGCGTCGGGAAGACGGCGAGACAAACGGAATCGCACCCAGCCGATCTTCGGTACGTTGACCGCGGCCCATCTTCTGTTCAGTTGGCTGATCCGCGATGCCTGCGGCCCAACGATACGGAACCCGTCCTTCCGCCCGGCCACCTGCTGTACATCAGTCGGGTACATCCGAAACCGGGACATGGAAGCGATCCAATCAGCCGGCACCGACAGTTCCGAGTCGCTGAAGGGAGGCAGTCGCGGGTCCTCTCGGCTCTCAACGACGAGGTTTCACCGCGACCACTTCAATGAGCACCCTCCGTCGACCTCTCCACCGCCGCCCGCGGGTTCGTCTGGCGTTGTTGCTCGGGCCACCGATGCTCTGGCTCGGTGTCGCGTACCTGGGCGCGCTGGCGGCGTTGTTCGTCACGGCCCTCTGGTCGCAGAACAGCTTCACCGGACTGGTCGAGCGGAACTGGACGCTGGACAGTTTCCGCACGCTGTTCACGGTCGACGTTTACCGGACCATCGCGCTGCGCACGGTCGGGGTCGCCGTCCTGGTGACCGTGATCGACGCGGTGGTCGCCTTCCCGATCGCGCTCTACATGTCGAAGGTCGCGCGGCCCGGACTGCGGCGGTTCCTGCTCGTCGCGGTGCTGATGCCGTTATGGGCGAGCTATCTGGTCAAGGCCTACGCCTGGCGCGGGATGTTCTCCGAAGGTGGCCTGGTGTCGTCGATCGCCGGGCTCGTGGGGCTGAACTCGCCGGGTTATGGGCTCACGGCAACTATCGTGACGCTGGCCTATCTGTGGCTGCCGTACATGATCCTGCCGATCTATGCCGGCCTGGAGCGATTGCCCAACTCGTTGCTGGAGGCGTCGTCCGATCTGGGGTCCAAATCGCTCGGGACGGTACGGCGGGTCGTGCTGCCGATGGTGTTCCCCGCGGTGGTGGCCGGGTCGATCTTCACCTTCTCGCTGACACTGGGCGACTACATCGCGGTGCGCATCGTCGGTGGAACCAACCAACTGCTGGGCAACGTGGTCTACGACAACGTGGGCGCGGCGAACAACCTGCCCTTCGCCGCCGCGGTGGCGACGGTTCCCGTGGTGGTGATGCTGGTCTACCTGGCCGCGATCCGCCGTACGGGTGCGATGGAGAGCTTGTGATGACGATCTCGCGGACGACCCGGATCGTGCTGCGGTGCCTCACCGTGCTGATCCTCGGGGCGATCTATGTGCCGCTGGCGTTGGTGCTGGTCAACTCGTTCAACGTGAACAAGACCTTCGCCTGGCCGCCGCGGGACTTCACCCTGGAGTGGTGGAAGCGGGCCGCGGAGAGCCAGGGGGCATTGGACGCGCTGTGGGTCAGTGTGCGGGTCGGCCTCGCGGCGACGGCGATCGCGCTGGTGCTGGGGACGATGATCGCGTTCGCCCTGCAGCGGTTCAAGTTCTATGGCCGGGACGCGGTGTCGCTGTTGGTGATCCTGCCGATCGCGTTGCCGGGCATCGTCACCGGGATCGCGCTGAACAACGCGTTCCGGACCATCCTCGGGTGGGAGCTCGGCTTCATCACCATCGTGGTCGCGCATGCCACCTTCTGCATCGTGACTGTGTTCAACAACGTGATCGCAAGGCTCCGGCGGATGGGATCCGCGCTGGAGCAGGCCTCGGCGGACCTCGGCGCGTCCGCGTTCACCACCTTCCGGCTGATCACTTTTCCGCTGCTGCGGTCGGCTCTGCTCGCGGGGGCGCTGTTGGCGTTCGCGCTCTCGTTCGACGAGATCATCGTGACCACCTTCACGGCCGGTGCCCAGCAACAGACCCTGCCGATCTGGATCTTCAACAACCTCTTCCGGCCGAACCAGGCGCCGATCGTCAACGTGGTCGCCGCCGCGCTGATCGCCGTCTCGGTAATCCCGGTCTGGCTGGCACAGAAACTCTCGGGCGACGCGGAATCACTAGGGGCTGGGCGATGACGGTTTCACAGCAACGATCACTGCTGACCAAGATCCCCGGGCCGCGCTCGGTGGAGCTGCTCGCGCGGAGCCGACAGGCGGTGGCGCGTGGGGTCGGGATCACTTTGCCGGTGTTCATCGAGCGCGCCGGCGGCGGCATCCTGGTCGATGCCGATGGCAACCACCTGATCGACTTCGGGTCGGGGATCGCGGTGACGAACGTGGGGAACTCGGCCGAGCGGGTGGTGGCCGCAGTACAGGAGCAGGTGGCTCGGTTCACGCACACCTGCTTCATGGTCACGCCGTACGACGGGTATGTGTCGGTGTGCGAGGCGTTGAACCGGTTGACGCCCGGTACGCACGAGAAGCGGTCGATGCTGGTCAACTCCGGGGCCGAGGCGGTGGAGAACGCCGTCAAGATCGCGCGGGCGCATACCGGGCGTGATGCGGTGGTCGTGTTCGACCACGGGTATCACGGGAGGACCAACCTGACGATGGCGATGACGGCGAAGAACCTGCCGTACAAGGACGGGTTCGGGCCGTTCGCGCCGGAGGTCTATCGGGTGCCCACGTCGTATCCGTTCCGCGAGCCGGTGCCGATCACCGGCGCCGAGGCGGCTGCTCGTGCCGTCGGTGCGATCGAGAAGTACGTCGGGGCCTCGAACGTGGCCTGCGTGGTGCTCGAACCGATCCACGGCGAGGGCGGCTTCGTCGTACCGGCTCGGGGTTTCCTCCCTGCCGTGGCCGCGTGGTGCCGTGAGAACGGCGTGGTCTTCGTGGCCGACGAGATCCAGACCGGCTTCGGGCGCACGGGGGACATGTTCGCCTGCTCGGCCGAGGGCGTCGTGCCGGACCTGATCACCCTGGCCAAGGGCATCGCCGGCGGACTGCCGCTCGCTGCCGTGACCGGGCGCGCGGAGATCATGGACGCCGCACAGGTGAGCGGGCTGGGCGGGACCTATGGCGGCAACCCCGTCGCCTGCGCAGCTGCCCTCGGCGCCATCGCGACTCTGGAGGAGCTGGATCTGCCGGCCCGGGCTCGCGAGATCGAGTCCATCATGCTGCCTTTTCTCCAAGACCTGGCCGAGCGTCACCCAGTGATCGGCGACGTCCGGGGACGAGGCGCCATGCTGGCCATCGAACTGGTCGACTCTGCCGGCGTGCCTGACCCTGTGACGACAGCCGCCATCGCCAAGGCCTGCCACGCCGAGGGGCTGGTCGTCCTCACCGCCGGCACCTACAGCAACGTCCTGCGCTTCCTCCCCCCGCTGGTCATCCCCCTCGACCTCCTCCACGAGGGCCTCGGCATCCTGGCCAAGGCTTTCGACGGCCGCTGAGCTTCTCGAAGGGTCGGCGGACATATTGTTTACAGATACTCGAGACCTGCAAGCGATACGTTTGCCGCGAGAGGAGCTCTCATGGGCGCCGAACCGGACCCAGTACTTCGTCCGTCGCTGTCGGCCGATGTGGGCTCTGTCCAACATTCGGTGTAAGTCGGATCGCGAGACGGCTCCTCGGCGGGCTCGATTAGCGGGTTGGGTCGGCCAGATCTGGGGACCTCGGACACCTACAGGGGACCGGGGACAAGGTATTTCATGTCCGAGGTCCCGACTTGGTGTCCGAACCCCCGACAACTGGCCCGCCACCCCAACCCGTCGTATACACCGTTAGCGAGATGGTCCGCCGGTGTGCGCTGGAATCCGGCGCGTCAAGCATTGGGTAGCCACCGCTAGGAGGGGAGGGCCTCGATGTTGGCGGTGATGGTCCAGAGGAGGTTTCGGAGCAGGCGGCGGTCTTCCGGGGCGATGCCGCTGAGTGCGCGGCGGCCTGCCTGGGCGTGGAGTTCGCGGACGGTGTGGGCCACCTCGGTGCCGTGGTCGGTGAGCTCGATGCTGACCTGACGGGCGTCCTTGTCGTTCTTCACCCGGCGCACGAGCCCGGCCGCCTCCATCCGCTGCGTCGTGCGGGTGGCGGTCGGGACCTCGACGTCGAGCACCTTGGCCAGCTGGGCGACCGGCAGTGAACCGAGGTGGAGCAGCTTGGCGAGCACGATCTCCTGGCCGGTGTGGACGCCGCTGCCGGCCAGCTCGTCGCCGACGGCCTTCCGTGCGGCACGATCGGCGAAGCGCAGTGCGATCAGGATGTCGGCCTCAGTCGCCGGCGCATCCGGCGACCACCGCGGCCCTGCCGCTTCCGTACTGCGTTCCGTGGCGCTCACATCGCGCTCCTCGGGGCGAACGGGTTGCGGGCATCGAAGTCGCCGATGTACTCGGTGGGAATCGCGGGCTCGCCACGGCTGAGCTGGCTCGCGCTGCGCGGGAGTTCGTCGCGGACCTTGAGGTGATGGGCCTGGGACTCGGCCGGCGTGGTCCGGCCGACGATCTTGCCGGCCTCGACCAACGGCTTCAGCAGCATCCGGTCGTCGCCGTCGTCCTCGGGTGGCTCGCCGACGCCGATCAGCTCGACCTCGGCGACACCCTGGGGGGAGCGGCGGCGCAGCGCGTACTTGCGGCCGCCGATGGAGATCTTGTCCGGGCTTCTCTTCGCGACCGGGACCATCGTGCCGCCGGAGTCTTCCCGCGACACCAGCTTGTAGACGAACCCGCAGGTCGGGTAGCCGCTTCCCGTCACCAGCGACGTGCCCACGCCGTACCCGTCGACGGCGGCCGGCGCGAGGGCTGCGATCTGGTACTCGTCGAGGTCGCTGGTCACGATGATCCGGGTCTTGGTCGCCCCCAGCGAGTCGAGCTGGTCACGGACCTGGCCGGCCAGCGACGGCAGGTCGCCCGAGTCGAGCCGGACCGCGCCCAGCTCCGTACCGGTGACGGAGATCGCCATCGCGACCGCCTCGGTCAGGTCGTAGGTGTCGACCAGCAGCGTCGTTCCCTTGCCGAGGGCATCGACCTGGGAGACGAACGCGTCTCGCTCGGAGTCGTGCAGCAGCGTGAAGGAGTGCGCGGCCGTGCCGGCACTGGGAATTCCGAACCGGCGCGCCGCTTCCAGGTTGGAGGTGGTCGCGAACCCCGCGATGTACGCCGCCAGTGCCGAGGCGACGGCTGCCTCCTCGTGGGTCCGGCGCGAGCCCATCTCGATGCAGGGGCGGCCGCCGGCCCACCAGGTCATCCGGGACGCAGCCGAGGCGACGGCGGAATCGTGGTTCAGGATCGACAGGAAGACGGTTTCCAGCAGCACCGCCTCGGCGAAGCTGGACTCCACCACCAGCACCGGGGAACCCGGGAAGAAGATCTCGCCGTCGGCGTAGCCGGAGATGTCGCCGCTGAACCGGTAGTTCGCCAGCCACTGGCAAGTAGCCTGATCGACGATGCCGTGGTCGGCCAGGAAGGTGAGTTCCGGCTCCCCGAAGCGGAACCGCTCGAGCGCGTCCAGGAGGCGGTTCACCCCGGCCACCACGCCGTACCGGCGGCCGTCGGGCAGGCGCCGCGCGAACAGTTCGAAGGCGGAACGGCGATGTGCCGTACCGTCGGCCAGACTGGCCTGCAGCATGGTCAGCTCGTAGTGGTCCGTCAGCAAGGCGGTCGAGGGTGCTGTCACAGGGGCAGCCTATTGCGAGTCCGGAACCGATAGTGGAGAGAATGGTCAGGTGACCACCGCACCAAGCGAACTCGAAAGCCCCGAAGTCGACGAGGCGATCGAGCTGAGCCCACCGTGGGTGACGATCGTCTGGAACGACCCGGTGAACCTGATGGACTACGTCACGTTCGTCTTCCAGACGTACTTCGGCTACTCCAAGTCGAAGGCGGAGAAGCTGATGATGCAGGTCCACCAGGAGGGCAAGTCGGCCGTGTCGAACGGCAACCGCGAGGCGATGGAACGCGACGTCGAGGCCATGCACACCTATGGCCTCTGGGCCACCTGCGAGAAGTCGTGACGAGGTTCCGCCGGCGCAAGAAGACCGTCATCGTCAGCTTCGCCGAGCACGAAGCCGACATCCTGGCCAACCTGCTCCGCAACCTGGTCGAGCTCTTGTACGACGGGATGCCGCCGCGCGTGTCGGAGTCCAGCGACCCACTGGCGGCACTGCTGGACAACGACGGGCCTACCTCGCCGCCGGAGGACGTAGTACTGCAGCGCCTGCTGCCGGACGCGTACAAGGAGGACGACAATGCCGCGGCCGAGTTCCGGCGCTTCACCGAGCGGGGGCTCCGCGACGGCAAGGTGTCCGACGCCAAGCGGGTGCTGGCAGCGCTGGAGGGATCCTCGGCGGTCGACGACGGCATCACCCTGGAACCGGACGACCAGCTCTCCTGGCTCCGCGCCCTGAACGACCTCCGGCTCGCGATCGGGACCCGCCTCGACATCAAGGAAGAGGACGACTACGGCGTCTGGGAGAAGCTCCCGGACGACGATCCGCGCCGCCTCACCTACGACCTCTACGACTGGCTCGGCTACCTCCAGTCGGCGCTCCTCCACAACATGCGCTGACCGCGCATGATGACCGGCCGGAGGGGTACCCACCCCGCCGGAGGGCGATCGATGATCACTTCGGAAACTGTTCAGCGCATCATCCGCCTCGACGGCGGCGGTCTGCCGATCGTCTCGCTGTACGTCCGCGTGCCGGCGGACTACGGCGAGCGGGACCGCCTACACAGCTACGTCCACAGTCTGCTGGCTGACGTCCGTGAAATGGCGCAGGACAAGTCGATCGATCGGGACGCGCGGCTGTCACTCCGCGGCGACCTCGAGCGGATCGAGCAGACCTTCCAGGAAGGGGAACCCCCGGCCGGCGCGGTGGCCGTCTTCTCCTGCAGCCGCCGCGACATCTACGAGGTCGTCAACCTGCCCCGCCCGGTCCGCGAACGGGCCGTGGTGGATGAGACGCCGTTCGTCCGCCCGATGCTGGCCGTGCTGGACGAGTACCGCCGGTGCTGCGTGGTCGTCGTCGACGAGGCGTTCACCCAGCTCTGGGAGCTGTACCAGGACGAGCTCGAGGAGCTCCGCAGGTTCCGGGATCCGGCCCTGCGCAAGCCGGACTTCGCCTACGGCTTCAAGGAGTTCACCATCCACAACCGGGTCCGCGAACTGGCGAAGCGGCACTACCGGAACACAGTGACGATGCTGGAGGGACTCTTCCGCGGGAACGCTTTCGACGTCATCGCGGTGGGCGGCCACGACTACGAGACACGGCCCTTCCTCGAGTCCCTGCCGCCGCGGCTGCGCGAGCGAGTCGCCGGGACGTTCGTGATCGACGCGAAGACTGCCACCCGCAACGACATCAAGCAGCAGGCGGGCGAGGTCCTCGAGCGGTACGAGCGCGAGGAGGAGCGGCGGCTGGTCGAGCAGACGCTGGAGCGGGCTGCCGCCGGCGGATGGGCCGCGGTCGGCCTGTCCGACTGCCTGTGGGCCGGGAGCGTAGCTGCGATCGAGAAACTGCTGGTCCAGGAGGACGCGATCGTGCCGGGAGTGGTCTGCGACGAGTCCGGCTGGCTGGGCACCGCGGGCGAGACCTGCCCGCTGTGTGGCAAGCCGTTGCGCCAGACCCCCGACATCCTGGACGAACTGGCCCAGACCGTCATCGACGAGGGCGGGTCGATCGAGCATGTCGAGGCCGACACCCAGCTGAAGGCACTGCTCGCCGCCGCGGAACTGCGGTTCCCGTTGCCGCCGAAGCCTGGAGGTCAGCCCGCCGACTAGGGTTGACCGCATGGAGAAGCGGACGCTTGGGCGGACTGGACGGGATGTCGGCGTGGTCGGGCTGGGAGCCTGGCAGCTTGGAGCCGACTGGGGCGAGGTCGACGAGGGCGACGCGCTGGCGGTGCTGAACTCGGCCGTCGAAGGCGGCGTGACCTTCATCGACACGGCCGACGTGTATGGCGACGGCCGGAGCGAGCGGCTCGTCGGACAGTTGCTGAAGGACCACAAGGGCCTGACGGTCGCCACCAAGATGGGCCGGCGGGTCGAGCAGCGCCCGGAGAACTACGACCTGGACGCGTTCCGCGCCTGGAACGACCGCTCCCGGGAGAACCTGGGTGTCGACACGATTGATCTGGTCCAGCTGCACTGCCCGCCGACCGAGGTCTACTCCACCGACGAGGTGTTCGACGCGCTCGACACCCTGGTCCAGGAGAAGCGGATCGCGGCTTACGGAGTGAGCGTGGAGACGTGCGCGGAAGCACTCACCGCGATCGCCCGGCCGAACGTGGCCAGCGTGCAGATCATCCTGAACGCGTTCCGGCTGAAGCCGCTCGACGAGGTGCTCCCGGCCGCGGTCGAGGCGGGGGTCGGCATCATCGCCCGGGTCCCGCTGGCGAGCGGCCTGCTGTCCGGCAAGTACGACGAGAACACCACCTTCGGCGAGGACGACCACCGCAACTACAACCGCAAGGGCGAGGCGTTCGACGTCGGCGAGACCTTCTCCGGCGTCGACTTCGCGACCGGGCTGGAAGCAGTCAAGCGGCTGGTCCCGCTGGTCCCCGAGGACGCGACGATGGCCCAGTTCGCGCTCCGCTGGATCCTGGACCAGCCCGGCGTGTCCGTGGTCATCCCCGGCGCCCGCAACCCTTCGCAGGTCGCCGGCAACGTGGCCGCAGCCTCGCTGACCCCCCTCGGCCCGGACCAGCTGAGCGCAGTACGGGGCGTCTACGACGACCTGATCCGGCCGCAGGTGCATAACCGCTGGTAGTACCTGTCCGCATAGTGGACCGACCCCGGCGTTGTCAGGGCCGGTTCCGCGGTCGCCGTACCGTGGTCCCGTGCTGATCATCGAGACCGCTACGTACGACGCGATCGTGGCGCACGCGCGGCGGGATCACCCGGACGAGGCGTGCGGCGTGGTCGCCGGGCCGGCCGGTTCCGACCGGGCCGAGCGGTTCATCCCGATGCTGAACGCGGCGATGTCGCCGACGTTCTACGAGTTCGACTCGGGTGACCTGCTCAAGCTCTACAAGGAGCTGGACTCCCGCGACGAGGAGCCGGTGGTGATCTACCACTCGCACACCGCCACGCAGGCCTACCCGTCGCGCACCGACATCAACCTCGCCGGCGAGCCGGGCGCGCACTACGTGCTGGTCTCGACGCGGGACGGTGCGGACTCGCCCTCGTACGACGGACCGGTCGAGTTCAGGTCGTACCGGATCATCGACGGCGAGGTCCAGGAAGAAGAAGTGCGCGTGGTTGGTTCATATGAAGAGACAGAAGGAGAAAGCTGAGATGGCGATCGAACTGCGCGTTCCGACGATCCTGCGCACCTACACCGGCGGCGAGAAGGCCGTGAACGGGGCCGGCAGCACGCTGGAGGAGTTCATCGACGACGTGAACGGCGCCCACCCGGGCCTGAAGGAGCGGATCGTCGAGGGCGAACCGGGCGAGCTGCGCCGGTTCGTGAACGTGTACGTGAACGACGAGGACGTGCGGTTCACCGGCGGCCTGCAGACCGGGGTCAAGGACGGCGACGTGGTCGTCGTACTACCTGCCGTCGCGGGCGGCTGATCGTGCGTTTCGACAGCCTGCTCGACTCGGTCGGTGGTACGCCGCTGGTCGGCCTGCCCAAGCTGTCCCCGTCCGCGGACGTGAGGTTGTGGGCCAAGCTGGAGGACCACAACCCGACCGGGTCGATCAAGGACCGGGCCGCGCTGCGGATGCTGCTGGACGCCGAGAAGGACGGGCGGCTGCGGCCGGGCAACACCATCCTCGAGCCGACCTCGGGCAACACCGGGATCTCGCTGGCGATGGCAGCCAAGCTGCGCGGCTACCGGATGGTCTGTGTGATGCCGGAGAACACCTCCGAGGAGCGCCGGCAGATCCTGCGGATGTGGGGGGCCGAGATCATCTCCTCCCCGGCCGCGGGCGGTTCGAACGAGGCGGTCCGGGTGGCGAAGCAGGTCGCGGAGGAGCACCCCGACTGGGTGATGCTCTACCAGTACGGCAACCCCTCGAACGCGGCCGCGCACTACGACGGCACGGCGCGGGAGATCTTCACCGATCTGCCGTCGGTGACCCACTTCGTCGCGGGACTCGGCACCACCGGCACGTTGATGGGCGCCGGGCGGTTCTTCCGGGAGCACAAGCCCGAGGTCCGGATCGTCGCCGCCGAACCCCGGTACGGCGAGCTGGTGTACGGCCTGCGCAACCTGGACGAGGGCTTCGTGCCTGAGCTCTATGACGAGACGCTGATCGACGCGAGGTTCTCCGTCGGCCCGCGCGACGCCGTACGCCGGGTCCGCGAGCTGCTGGACAACGAGGGAATCTTCGCCGGGATCTCCACCGGCGCCATCCTGCACGCGGCCCTCGGCCAGGCAGCCAAGTGCGTCCGCGACGGCGAGTCGGCCGACATCGCCTTCGTGGTGGCCGACGGCGGCTGGAAGTACCTGTCCACCGGCGCCTACGAAGGCACCATCGACGAAGCCGAGGATCGGCTGGAAGGCCAACTCTGGGCCTGATCCATCCCGCGATCGAGTGGTCCGTAGTGCGTGAGCACTCCCTGTTCGTGTGGTCCGCGGGGGCGGAACTCTTCCTAGGCTGGCTCTGGGAGGTGGGCGGCCATGGACTATCAGAAGTTCGTCGGGATCGTTCAACGGGAGGCTGGCCGGGTCAGCCGCGAGGTGGCAGAGCTTGCCACCCAGGCGACCTTCCAGACCTTGGCGGAGCGGCTGTCGCGCGGGCAGGCCAGGGATCTGGTCCAGCAGTTGCCCGGCTCGGGGCCGTGGCTGTTCCCTGACAGCGACAAGGAGCCCCTGCGCTACGACGAGTTCCTGCTGCGGGTGGCCAAACGCGAGGGGGTCGACGAGGCCACAGCCGAACGCCACGCGAAGGCGGTGTTCGCCGCGCTCGGCCGGGCGATCGACCCCGACGAGCTGGCCGACCTGATCGCCGACCTGCCGCAGGACTTCGCGCCGCTGGTCGCCGAGGCGCAGGGACGGATCGACCAGCGGACCCCGGCCGACGAGCTGGTACGCCGGGTCGCCGAGCGCGGGCACCTCCACGTCGACCAAGCCGAGCGTGCGGTCGAGGCAGTCTTGGAGACGCTGGCCGAGCGGCTGGCGCCAGGGGAGGTCGACGACCTGATCGCCCGGCTGGACCGAGACTTCCACCCGGTGCTCGAGCGCGGGAAGAACGGTCAGACGACGGCGACCCGCCGGATGGACCGGATGGAGTTCTTGCAGCGGGTGGCCGATCGCGCCGGCATTTCTCCTGAGGAGGCGTTCGACCAGGCCCGGGCGGTGTTCACCACCCTCCGTGACGCCCTGCCCGGCGGGGAGTTCTGGGACATCGCCGCGGAACTGCCGGCCGAGTACGCCGCGCTCTGGTCGGCGAGGTAGGCGCTGAGCCATGGCCGCGGACGTGATCGAGCTGATCAAGCAGGACCACCGCGAGATCGAGCGGCTGTTCGAGCAGGCGGACCAGCACCCGGCCAGGCGACCTCTGCTGAAGCCGTCCCTGGCCGCGCTCCTCATCGCCCATGATCGTGCCGAGGAGGAAGCGGTCTACCCGGCGGTCCGCGAAGCAGGTGCCGAGGACCTGATCGTGCGGAGCCAGCAGGAGCACCTCAAGACCGAGGACCTGCTCGCCAAACTGACTCGGGTGGACGCCGACGATGCCGCGTTCGACACGGTCCTGACGCAGTTGTCCGACCTGGTCACCGCCCACGTGAAGCTGGAGGAGTCCGAGGTACTGCCCGCGCTGCGGGAGCACCTTGACGAGCAGCAGCTGGGGTCACTCGCCGAGGAGTTCCTCCGCAGTCGCACGAAGCACTACGGGGAACTACCTCTCGTCCGGCCGATCGGGGTGCTCAGGCAGCAGGCGTACAACGCCGGCCTGGTCGGCATCTCCGACCTGGCTAAGAGCGACCTGGAAGATCTGCTCTGGAAGCTGTCCGCCAGTTGACGGTTACGACGGTTGTTTGAAGAGCAACTTTCGTCCTAGTCGGGGATGCGTGCCACGGCCCTTGCAGCTGTTGCAAGGCCGGGTGGCGTAGCTGAACAACGAGCCCTTGTGCCGTCCGGCCCCCTTGCAGCGATTGCACTTGGCGTTCGGATGCAGGCCGAGCGAGATGACGTAGACGGCGAAGGCGGCGATCGCGAGCAGCAACAACATGCCGGTCGGCCCGATGCTCGAGGCGACGTCTGCGGGTGTGCTGGACGTGGTCGTTTCCGCAGCCTGGCTGGCGGCGTGCCCTGCGGCCGCGGCGTTGCTGGGTTGCGGATTCGGTGCGGTGGTGGAGGTCAGAGCCACCACGATGTGGACTGCCAGATTCATGGCGTCGCTGGGGGCGGTCGGAAACACATCCGTCCAGAGTGGCTTGGGTCACGTCACAAAGCAATTCCTGACAGTAAAGATGTGGATAACTCCGGCGTGTCGTTCGCAGACTCAGGTAAGCCTCACCTACAAGGCTTCCGCTCGTGACCACAGGCTAGGGTTTGAGCCGTGGCAGACGCACCGATCGGCATCTTCGACTCCGGCTTCGGAGGGCTCACCGTCGCCCGTGCGGTGCTCGACCAGTTGCCGCATGAACCGATCCTCTACCTCGGCGACACGGCCCGTCAGCCGTACGGCCCGCTGCCCATCGCCGAGGTCCGCGAGTACGCGCTCGAATGCCTGGACCACCTGGTCGAGGGCGGCGTCAAAGCGCTCGTCATCGCCTGCAACTCGGCCAGCGCGGCCATGCTCAGAGACGCCCGCGAACGGTACGACGTACCGGTGGTCGAGGTGATCCTGCCGGCGGCCCGTCGCGCGGTCGCCGCGACCCGCAACCAACAGGTCGGGGTGATCTGCACCAGGGCGACGGCTGCGTCCCAGGCCTACGACGACGCGTTCGCCGCGGCCCCGCAGGTGGAGCTGCTGACCCAGGCCTGCCCGAGCTTCGTGGACTTCGTGGAGCGCGGGGTGACTTCCGGGCCGGAGCTGCTCGCGGCCGCGCACGAATACCTTGATCCGCTGGTCGCTGCGGGTGTCGACACGCTGATTCTCGGCTGCACCCACTACCCGCTGCTGACGGGTGTCATCTCGTACGTGATGGGCGACCAGGTGACGCTGGTGAGCAGCGCCGAGGAGTGCGCCAAGGACGTCTACGGCGTACTGACCAAGAGCGGGCTGCTGCGCCCCGACGAGCTGCCCGAACCGCAGCACCGCTTCGTCACCACCGGCAACCCCGCCGAGTTCGCTGCCATCGGGTCCCGCTTCCTCGGCCCTGTCATCTCCGGTGTCGACCAGTTCGCCTGGATCCGTTGACCCTCGGGACACTGTTGTCCAAGGCACCGACGCCACAATCGTCCTGCGCCACAACCATTCCTGCGAAGGCCGCAACCCGCCGGTAATGTTCAAGCTATGAAGCTCACCGTGCTCGGCTGCTCCGGGTCCGTCCCCGGGCCGGACTCGCCCGCCTCGAGCTATCTGGTCACCGCGGACGGATTCAACCTGATCCTGGACCTCGGCAGCGGCTCGCTCGGCGCACTTCAGCGCTACCTGAGCGTGCCCGAGATCGGCACGATCTGCCTGTCCCACCTGCACCCTGACCACTGCATGGATCTCTGCGGGCTGTACGTCGCGGCGAAGTACTCGCCGGCCTCGCCCTTTCCCCGCATCCCGGTGTACGGGCCGCCCGGAACGGCGAGCCGGATGGCGCTTGCCTATGACCTGCCCGACGACCCGGGCATGGAGGAGGAGTTGGAGTTCCACACCTGGCAGGAAGTCCAGCAGATCGGGCCGTTCACCGTGCGGACGACTTCGGTCGTGCACCCCGTCCCGGCGTACGCGATCAGGGTTGAGCACGGCAACAAAGCGCTCGTCTACACGGGCGACACCGGACCGACCGACGCACTGGTCGAACTGGCCCGCGGCGCGGACCTGCTGTTGTCGGAGGCGGCCTTGCAGGACAACGATCCGAACAACCCGCTCAGGCTGCACCTGACCCCGGCGGATGCCGGCGAGCAGGCCAAGCGAGCCGGCGTGAAACGTCTTGTCATCACCCACGTCCCGCCGTGGTTCAACCGCGACCACCAGACCGAAGCCGCGCGCCGCACCTTCCCCGGCGAAGTCCTCACCGCCACCCCGAACGCCACCTACGACATCTGACGGACTTCGTCAGACTGTCCGACGGGATCCGTCTGCGCACTTGGACCAGCGGGTACGCCGAGCGCGGCGCCCGGCGGTGATCCTCGTGCGTGGCGGATCCGGCTCTGGGACTACCTGCAGCCGCCAGTTGTGGGGGGCTCGGACAGCTACTGGGGACCGCGGACACGAAATAGCCTGTCCGCGGTCCCCAGTAAGTGACCGAAGTCCCCAGACCTGGCGGGGTGGCGGCGACTTCGACCACCCACGGCAGGTCTTCTCGGGTCAGTCCACGAACTCGACGCGTCCTCAGTCAGTCGCGGGTCTGGCCGCGGTCGAAGTAGTCGACCAAGGAGGCGTCGAGCGGTGGGACGTCGATGGGGGTCCCGTTGGAGCGGAGGGAGGTGGTGGCGGCGTACCCGGCGGCGACGGCGGCGCGGGCGGCGACCGGAGACGTGAGAGTCGCTCCACCCTCGCGGACGAAGCGGACGAACTCGCCGACCAGGCGTGGATCCGCCCCCGCGTGACCGCCTGCCGCCTCGGGGATCTCGACGACCTGGTCGGCGTCCTCGCGGTAGCCCGAGCGCCCGCTGTTCCATACCTTCACGACGCCGCCCGAGGTGTCACCGAAGTTCTCCAGCCGTCCAGCTGTGCCGATCACCGTGTAGTTGCGCCAGTAGTCCGGCGTGAAGTGGCACTGCTGGTAGGTGAGGAAAACCCCGTTGTCCAGTTGGAGATTCGCCATCGAGAGATCCTCGACGTCCATCACCGGCGCCATCCCCTGCTGCGACAGCGGAGGCCAGTTGTCCTCGGAGACGAACTCGTTGAACCGCTGCCCGGACCGATCGAGCCGGTCCTCGATCCCGCCGTACAGGACCAGCCCGCCGAGCGCGTTCGCGCGCGTCGTGTAGCCGTCGGCGAGCCAGTGCATCACATCGATGTCGTGGGCACCTTTCTGCAGCAGCAGGCTGGTGGTGCGGCGACGGTCGGCGTGCCAGTCCTTGAAATAGAAGTCGCCGCCGTGCCCGACGAAGTGCCGGCACCAGATCGCCTTCACCTCACCGATCGCGCCCGACTGGATCAGCTCCCGCATCGTCTGTACTACGGGCATGTGGCGCATGTTGTGCCCGACGTACAGGCGTGATCCGCTGTCATAGGCGACCTGGAGGACGCGGTCGCAGCCCGAGGTGGTGATCGCCAGCGGCTTCTCGACGAACACCGCTACGCCCGCCTGGAGGAAGTCGATCGCCGGGTCCTCGTGCAGGTCGTCGGGCGTGGTCAGGAAGACCCCGTCCAGTTTCAGGTCCAGCAGTTCGCGATGATCGGCGTACGCCGTGGCTTCGGGCAGCTCGGTCAAGGTGGCCGTGCGCTGCGCCTCGGCGGGGTCGCACACGGCGACGATGCGGGATCCCTCTCCGGGCTTGTGCGCGTGCCGCGCCAGCTTGCTGCGGGCACCCAGTCCGACGACGCCGAACCGAAGGTCTTCTGTACTCATGAGCCAGGCTCCTGCACGTAGATGATTGCAGGAGCCTATGTCTGAACAGTTCCGCCCTTCAACACCCATTTCATCCTTCGGTGTCAACCGATCGGCCACCTGGGTCTCACCCGGGCATCGCTCGATGGCGTCACCATGACGGAACGTGAGCCTCCACTATGTGGCACTGGGCGACTCGACCACCGTGGGTGTCGGGGACCCGATGAACGGCAGTACGACGGACCTTTCCGGTGCCGGTGCGCGTCCAGGGGAGGGGTGGCGGGGCTGGGCCTCGCTGCTCGCCGACTCCCTGGGCAGTTCCCACCGTGTGACGTTCTCCAACCTCGCGACCAGCGGCGCCACCGCGCCGATGGTGGCGACCGAACAACTTCCCGCGACGGGCACCGGCCCGATCGAGCTCGCCTCCCTGATCGTCGGGGTGAACGACACCCTGCGGTCGACCTTCGACCTGGGCCAGATCCGGGACTGCCTGCAGCAGTGCGCGGAACACCTCACCAGCCGAGGAGCCCTGCTGCTCACCGTCCGCTTCCACGATCACGGCCAGGTCTTCGGGCTGCCGTCCTGGTTGCGCCGGCCGCTGTGGCAGCGGATCGAGCAGGTCAACACTGTGTACGACGACCTGTACGTGAAGTTCGGCGGCATCCGGATCGACATGGCGGACTACCCGGAGGTGTATCGCCGGGACTTCTGGAGCGTGGACCGGTTGCACCCGGGGGAGCGCGGGCATCGCCAGCTGGCCCGGGCCTTCGCCGACGAACTCGGCCGGCACGGCATGCGCATCGCAGTACCTCCCGCTCTGGACTGCGTCGGCCAGACGCCGAGCAAGTGGGCGGACGCCGTCTGGATGGTCCGCGAGGGAGTTCCGTGGCTCGGCCGGCGGGCCGGCGACCTCACCCCGTGGGCCGCCCGGATGGCCCTCACCCAGCTTCGCCCGGCGGCCAATGCGGAGGTGCAGCGGCTCCGGGCATAGGGTTTCGGGCATGGCTCGTATCGATGGACGTACCCCTGATCAGCTCCGGCCGGTGACCCTGACCCGGAACTGGCTCGACCACGCCGAGGGATCGGTGCTGATCGAGTTCGGCCGGACCCGGGTGCTCTGCGCGGCCAGCGTCACCGAGGGTGTGCCGCGCTGGCGCAAGGGGTCCGGCCTGGGCTGGGTGAGCGCGGAGTACGCGATGTTGCCGCGCTCGACCAACACCCGCTCGGACCGTGAGTCGGTGAAGGGCCGGATCGGCGGCCGGACGCACGAGATCTCCCGGCTGATCGGCCGCTCGCTGCGCGCGGTGATCGACTACAAGGCGCTCGGCGAGAACACGATCCTGCTGGACTGCGACGTGCTCCAGGCCGACGGCGGCACGCGTACCGCGGCGATCACCGGCGCGTACGTCGCACTCGCCGACGCGGTGTCGTACCTGCGGGACCGCAAGGCGCTCAAGGGCGAACCGCTGACCGGCTCGGTGTCGGCTGTGTCCGTCGGCATCATCGACGGGATCCCGATGCTCGACCTCTGCTACGAGGAGGACGTGCGGGCCGAGACAGACATGAACCTGGTCCTCACCGGCGACGGCAAGTTCATCGAGGTGCAGGGCACGGCCGAGGGCGCCCCCTTCGACCGGGCAGAGCTCGACAGCCTGCTCGAACTCGGTACTGCGGGCTGTGCCGAGCTGACCAAGCTCCAGCAGGAAGCGCTGTCATGAGCAAGGTGCTGCTCGCCTCGAACAACCAGAAGAAGCTCGAGGAGCTCCGCCGCATCCTCACCCCGATCGTGCCCGGCATCGAGGTGCTCGGCCTGGCCGACGTCACGCCGTACGAGGAGCCGGCCGAGACCGAGCCGACCTTCGAGGGCAACGCGCTGCTCAAGGCCCGGGCCGCCGTGGCGGCGACCGGCCTGCCCTCGATCGCGGACGACAGCGGGATCTGCGTCGACGCGCTGAACGGGATGCCGGGAGTGCTGTCCGCGCGCTGGTCCGGCCCGGCGAAGGACAACCACGCCAACAATCTGCTGCTGCTCGGTCAACTTGAGGACGTGCCGGACGAGCGCCGGGGAGCCGCCTTCGTGGCGGCCGTCGCGTTCAGTCGGCCGGGCGCCGAGGACGAGATCGTCCGTGGCGAGATGCGCGGCTCGGTGATCCGGGAGCTGCGCGGCACCGGCGGTTTCGGGTACGACGTGCTGTTCCAGCCGGACGGGTACGACCGGACCACCGCCGAGCTGTCCATCGAGGAGAAGGACGCGATCAGCCACCGGGGCAAGTCCCTGCGGGCGATCGCGCCGATCGTGGCCAAGGCGTTGGGGGAAGTCTGATGTTGTTCGCGGGTTCCGATCGTGACGGGGTCGCCGACGGGCGGATCACCACCGCCTACCGGCGCTGGTCCGAGGCTCGGGTGGTCGAGGGGCGGATCTACCGAACCAACGCCGGCCGGATCGAGGTCGAGAGCGTGCGGGAGGTCAACCCGGACCTGATCGCCGACAACGACGCCGACGTGATCGCAGCCGACCGCCAGAACGCCAAGGACGTCCGCCGCCGGTTGCGCGGCAACGAGGACTGGCCGACCTTCCTGATCAAGTTCCACCTGGTCGAAGGCCCGGACCCGCGCGACGAACTGGCCGCGCAGACCGACCTGTCGGCGGACGACCTCGAAGACCTGAAGGCCCGGCTGGCCAAGCTCGACGACCTGAGCCGCCACGGCGCCTGGACCACAGACACGCTCCGCCTGATCCAGTCCAAACCAGCCACCCGAGCCGGCGACCTGGCCGCCGAGGTAGGCCGCGACCTGGCCGGCTTCAAGCTGGACGTCCGCAAACTCAAGAACCTGGGCCTGACCCACAGCCTCGAAACGGGCTACGAACTAAGCCCGCGCGGCCAGGCGTACCTGTCGTCCCTCTGAGCGGGGGGATCCGGGTTCGTAGTACAGGAAGAGCTTGTGCCAGAGGCGGGACTCGAACCCGCACACCCGAAGGCACCGGCACCTAAAGCCGGCGTGTCTGCCATTCCACCACTCTGGCTCGGAGACCTGCTCCCCAGGACATCTTAGGGAGCAGGTCTCCGGCTTCGCTCAGCGACTCTGCAGGGCGTCGATGAAGACCTGCTGCAGGTCCGTCGGGTTGCGGGCCACATAGGCCTGACCGCCCGTCGCCTGGGCCAGTTGCCTGAGCTCGGTGCCGTCGACGTCCGGGCCCATACCGAGGGCGATGATGCGGACCGGGCGGGCCGGGTCGCGGAGCCCCTCGAGGGTCTGGATGGTCTGCTGCAGGGTCGGGCTGCCCGGGTCGTCGTTCTTCCCGTCGGTGAACAGCAGGACCGCGTTCACCGCGCTGGAGTCGTAGTTCGACCGGACCGCCTTCACCGCGGCGATGGCCGTGTCGAACAACCCGGTGCCACCGTTGGGTATCGCCTTCTGCGCTTTCAGGCTGGTCAGCATCTTGTTCCGCTGCGCCTGGGTGAGCTTGGAGATCGGGACCAGTTCGCGGAAGTCCGCGCCGTACGGCCCGATCTTGGTCGAGAACGACCACAGCCCGAGAGCCGCGTTGTCCGGGAACAGCTTGAGCCCCTTCGCGGCGGCATCGATGGTGAGCTGCATCCGGGTCTTGTCGCCGACCTTCTGGTTCATCGAGCCGGACACGTCGATCACCGCGATCGAGTGCGCCGACAGCGACAGCCTGGTCCAGTCCAGCAGTGCCTTCTGCACCGCTGCCGCGGTCGGCTTGGTCAGCTGGGTGATGTCGCCGACCCCGCGTCCGCCGGCCAGCGGCGACAGCAGCGGGTCGCGGAATCCCGCGTCGTCGCGGGCCTGGCTGAGCCCGTCCGACAGCATCTCCTCGGCGAGCGCCTTGGCTGCCTCGGTGATCGCTGCGTTGTCCGACTTGGCGGTGACCGCGATCGGGTAGTCGAGCACGAGCGTGCCGGTCTGCGGCACGACAGCCTTCAACTGGACGTCCGGGTGCTCTTCCTGGAACTTGACGAAGCTCTGCTCCGAGGCCGGCACGACGACGTCGGAGTTGTCCTGCCCGGCCCGGCCGAACAGTCCGGTCGGGTCTATGTACGGCTTCGGCATCGAGCCGAGCCGCTGGGCGATCGGCACCATCACAGCCGCCACCTGGTTGTTGGTGGTGGAGGTCTTCGCCCGCTCCTGCCCGATCGAGAGCAGGGTCAGCGCGCCCGCGGACGTGGTCAGCGGGTCGAGCAGCGCCGGCTGGACGCCGCCCTCGAACGCGCCGAGCCAGGATGAGGTGTTGGCGAAGTTCTCACTCCGGCCGACGAGCACCAGTGGTGAGGTGGCGATCGACGGGACCGCGACGGTCGGGACCGATTGGCCGTCATCGGCCTGAGCGACCCACAGCGACGAGTCCGGCACCCAGAGGTCGGGGCGGTTGTCACTGCCGGACGCGATGTCCTTGGCATCCGTCGCGGACGGGACCGCGGTGATCGTGAACTGGTAGCACGGCGCGTTGCTGTCCTTCTTCGTGGACAGCGCCTTCGCCGCGGACTCCAGCTGTGGCTGCATCTCGGGCGTGGTGTGGAGCTGGATCTGGGTCGGGTCGTCGCACGACCCACCGCCCAGGAACCCGTCGGCACCCGATGACGATCCGAAGGAGCGGACCACAAACACGGCGCCCAACGACAACACCAGTAGGCCGACGGCGGTCAGATACACCGGACGACGGTTGTTGTTACTTTTCGTCACCGCAGAGGAATGTTTTCCCATCGCGGCAGGTCCCTCCCTCCCAGAGGCAGACTGCGCGCGCAGATTACCCGGTTTGCACTGGTCAGGGCGACGACCTCGACCGGGATTGACCTGCTTGACACGAGCGTGCAACTGGACGCCGGATGCCTGTGCAGTACTGCTCATCGCCGCTGAGCAGTGAAACGGTGACAGAGGGTAGGCCGACGGCTCCGATCAGGTGAGATCGGAGTGTGATCCAAATCACAGCGTTCGTCTGCTCAAACGACCGTTGTATGGACCAGGGCTCATGAAACGGTCGGGGGTTTCCCAGCCTGTTGTCCTGACAAGCGGGCCAGGCGGTAGCGATCAGAGGCCGAGGTCCCGGCGGAGCTTGGCGACGTGGCCGGTCGCCTTCACGTTGTACTGCGCGATCGCGATCTTGCCGTCCGGGTCGATCACGAAGGTGGACCGGATCACCCCGGTGACCTTCTTGCCGTACATCGTCTTCTCGCCGAACGCGCCGTACGCCATGAGCACGTCCTTGTCCGGGTCGCTCAGCAGCGGGAAGGTGACGCCGTCGCGCTCGCGGAACTTCGCCAGCTTGGCCGGCTTGTCCGGCGAGATTCCCAGTACGGCGTACCCGGCCGCGGCGAGCGAGTCCAGCGAGTCGCGGAAGTCGCACGCCTGCTTGGTGCAGCCGGGGGTCATCGCCGCCGGGTAGAAGTACACGATCACGTTCTTGCCGCGCAGTTCCTTCAGCGCCACATCGTTGCCGTCGGCATCGGGAAGGGTGAAGTCGGGTGCGGCGTCGCCGACGGACAGACGTTCGGACATCAGGCCCCTCCAGGTGATCAATGACTATCCGACATTCTGCCACTGTGTGAATTCACATCTACTCCGGCAGCGCCGCCACCGCCATCGAGGTCACCGTCGACATGACCCGCCTCGCCTAGCCCGCATTTGCGCCCCGTCCCACGGGTACCGGCGGGGTGACTTGCGCGCGGTGACGCACCGGAGTGGAGTGGATGCATGAGAGCGATGACGATAGTGCCAGGCAAGGCCGACTCTGCTTCGCTCGGCGAGGTCGGCGAGCCACCGGAGGACGACGGCTCGATCCTGGTCGAAGGACTACTGGCCGGGATCTGTGGCACCGATGTAGAGCTCACCTCCGGCGCCTTCGGCAGCGGCCGCCCCGGCTCGGATCACCTGATCCTCGGGCACGAGTCGCTGGGCCGGGTGCTGGAAGCGCCACCCGGCTCTGGTTTCGCCGTCGGTGACCTGGTCTCGGGAATCGTCCGGCGGCCCGACCCTGAGCCGTGCCCGGCCTGTGCCCGCGGTGAGTGGGACTTCTGTCGCAACGGGCGATACACCGAACGCGGCATCAAGGACATGGACGGATACGGCTCGGAGCGCTGGCGTGTCGACCCGTACTTCGCCGTGCCGGTGCCCGCCGAACTCGGGCGCCTCGGCGTATTGGTGGAGCCGGCAAGCATTCTGACCAAGGCGTGGGACCAGGTGGACCAGATCGGAGCCCGCTCGTGGTTCCGGCCCGAGCATGTCCTGGTCACCGGTGCCGGTCCGATCGGCCTGCTGGCAGCGCTGATCGCGGGGCAGCGCGGGTACACCGTGCATGTGCTGGACCGAGCTGCCGACGGACCGAAGCCGCAGTTGGTGCAGGCGCTCGGCGGGCAGTACATAACCGACCTGTCCGACCTGCAGGTCACGCCGGACGTCGTGATCGAGGCCACCGGCGCGGGGCAGGTGGTGGTGGAGACGGCCAAGCTGCTGGGGTGGGCCGGGGTGCTGTGCCTGACCGGGATCTCCCCGGACCCGCAGCCGATCGACGTACAGATGGATGCGCTGACAAGGCAGCTGGTGATCCGCAACGCGGCCGTGGTCGGGTCGGTGAACGCTGCCAAGCGGCACTACGCCGATGCCATCGAGGTCTTGCTGACGGCGGATTCGGCCTGGCTGGAACGGCTGATCACCCGGACGGTGCCGCTGTCCGAGTGGCCCTCGGCACTGACCAAGGAGCCCGACGACATCAAGGTGGTCGTCGACCTGCGGGGCTGACCTGCGAGGCTGACCTGACAGGATGGGGACCAACGATTCGAAGGGAGCGTCGGACAGGTGTCGGACACGAAGGCTCGGACGGCCGAGCAGATCGAGGCGGACATCGCCGCCACCCGTGCGCGACTGGCCTCGACCGTGGACGAACTGGTCGACCGCGCACATCCCAGGAACGTCGCCAGGCGCGAGGTGGAGAAGGCCAAGGCGCAGGTCTTCGACGAGCGCGGTCAGCTGCGGACCCAGAAAATCGTCGCGGTCGGTGGAGCTGCCGTCGGCGTGATCGCCCTACTGCTGCTGATCCGTCGGCTGGTGGGTCGCCGGTGACTCCTCGCAAGCGGCTCTCCGACGACAAGCTCCCGATCCGGATGCTGCACGACCGGGTGCTCGTCTCGCTGGAGGCAGAAGGCGAGCGCAAGTCCTCGGCCGGCATCCTGATCCCGGCGACGGCGCAACTGGGCCGTCGGCTGGCCTGGGCCAAGGTGGTCGCGATCGGTGCGAACGTCCGCACGGTCGAGGTGGACGACCGGGTTCTGTTCGACCCCGAGGACCGGGCCGAGGTCGAGGTCCGCGGCGACGACTACATCCTGCTCCGCGAGCGCGACCTGCACGCGGTAGCCGCCGGCCGCCTCGAAGACGGCCAGACGGGTCTCTACCTGTAGTTGCCGTCCTCAGAAGCTGTTCGGGCCGAAGCGGAAAATGGCCACGAGCAGGGTGAGGATCAGCAGCACTGTGTTGACGGCGGCATTCTGGTACTCCTTGCGCCGGACGTGCGTGATGATCGCGCCGATCATGATGATCGCCAGACCGCACGCGGCGAGCGGGGTCAGGATCGGCGCGATGTCGAGCGCGGCCGGCAGGATCAGGCCGAGGGCGCCGAGTACCTCCGCCGTACCGATGAGCTTGACCGTCCCGGCAGAGAAGTCCTCGGTCCACGCGAAGTTCGGGTTCTTGCCCAGGTTCTCCTTGGATTGGCTGAGTTTGGTGGCTCCCGCGACGAGGAACAAGGCGGCCAGCACACCGGCGACGATCCACAGAAAGACGTTCATGGTCTGCTCTCAGTAGTTAGTTGATACTTCAAGTGAGACCGTACGCGGAACTGACTTGAAGCGTCAACTAACGGGCGTAGAATGTTTGCATGTCGGATGAGGTCGAGTGGTTGGAGCCGGAGGAGCTACGCAGCTGGATGACGCTGGCGGCGCTGATGTTCAAGCTGCCCGGCGCCCTCGACTACCAACTGCAGCGGGACTCGGGGCTCACGCACTTCGAGTACACCGTGCTGGCCGGCCTGTCGGAGTCGCCGGAGCGTTCCTTGCGGATGAGCAACCTGGCCGGGTTCGCGAACGGGTCATTGTCGCGGCTCTCGCACGTCGTGAAGCGGCTCGAGCGGCGTGGCTTCGTGGAGCGCCGACCGTCCGAGGACGACCGCCGGATCACGGTCGCCACGATCACCGACGCCGGTTTCGAGCAGTTGGTAGCGGCCGCACCCGGACATGTCGCGACAGTGCGGAAGTACGTCATCGACGCGCTCAGTCCGGAGCAGCTCCAGCAGCTCAAGGTGATCGGCGACCAGATCCTGGAGAAGGTCGATCCCGACAAGGATTGCTGATTGCTTGCGGTGAATAGAACGGCCGTGCTTTTATTGGTCGCGTGAGCAAGGGCGAGGAGACCAGAGCGGCGGTGCTCGACGAGGCCGCGCGGCTGGTGAGCGTCGCGGGGCTGGGCGGTGTGACCATCGGCCTGCTCGCCGACCGGACCAACCTGTCCAAGAGCGGCCTGTTCGCCCATTTCAAGTCGAAGGAGCAGTTGCAGGTCGCGGTGATCGAGCGAGCCAGTGACCTGTTCGCCGAGCGGGTTGTCAGACCGGTTGTCAAAGCTCCCCGGGGTGAACCGCGACTGCGCGAACTCTTCGACCGTCTACTTCGCTGGGACAACGGCGATCTGTCGCTGCCTGGCGGGTGCTTCTTCACCAGCGTCTCCGCCGAACTGGACGACGCTCCGCCCGGACCGGTCCGCGACCGGTTCCTCCAGGCCGCACGCGACTACCTGGACACACTCGTCACGGTCTTCTCCAGCGGTGTGAGCGAGGGGCAGTTCACCTCGGACATCGACCCCCAGCAGTTCGCCTTCGACCTGAAGGGCGTGCTGATGTCGTACCACCACGCCAGCCGGCTGCTGGCCGACCCCAAAGCCGAGGATCGCGCCCGCACCGCCTTCGAGGCGTTGCTCGACGCGGTCCGGAGCTGAACCTTCCCTGCACCCCGAATCCCTGGAGCTCCGGATATGGCGGCAAAGAAAAGCACGAACGGTCGGACCTTGGGCTTCGCGATGCTGGAGCGAGCCGCGCCGGGCGTCGGGGCGATGCTGCTCGACCGCATCTGGTTCCGACTGCCCGTGGTGTCCGAGAAGGCTCGCCGGCTGCGGGTCGAGCTGCCTGAGCCGACGCTGTTCGAAGTCCCCTTCGGTGAAGGAACGCTGCACGGCACGTCCTACGGCGACGGCCCGACGATCTACCTGGTCCATGGCTGGGGTGGTTGGGGCCTGCAGCTTGCCGCCTATATCCCGCCGCTGCTCGCGGACGGGTTCCGTGTCGTCGCGTACGACGGTCCGAGCCACGGTTGCTCGTCGGCCGGCGCGGAAGGTCCGCACCGGAGCACGATGCCGGAACTCGCCGACGCCTTCGAAGCGGTAGTCGCCGCACAAGGTCCGGCGTACGGGGTGATCGCTCATTCGCTGGGCGCGGCGGCGGTCTCACAGGCGTTGAAGCGGGGTCTGCGCGCCACGAAGATCGTGTTCCTGGCGACGGCGACGGACTTCCGGCCGACGCTCGACCTGTTCCAGGCGTACCTCGGCTTCGGCCCGCGCGTCCGTGATCGGTTCCTGCGACGGTTCGCCCGCAAGTTCGGCCCGATGGAGGACTTCGTGGTGTCCTCGGTGATCGAGAAGCTGACGGGGCTGCCGGAGTTGCTGGTGATCCACGACCGGGGCGACCGCGAGACGCCGTACGAGGGCAGCGTCAGGCTTGCCGAGGTCTGGCCGGGCGCGAGGATCGAGCTCACCGAGGGCCTCGGACACAACCGGGTCCTGTGGGACCCGGCCGTGGTCGAGTCGGCCCGTTCGTTCTTCGCTGCGTCCGAGGACCGGGCGCCCGGCGATCAGGTGGGGACCGCGCAGGAGACAATGCAGGGGTGACCTTCACGTCTACCTCCAGCCGCCTGCCCGATTTCCCCTGGGACAAGCTCGCCCCGTTCAAGCAGAAGGCGGCCGCTCATCCCGACGGCATCGTCGACCTGTCCATCGGCAGCCCGGTCGACCCGGTTCCGGACCTGGTGAAGAAGGCGCTCGCCGACGCGGCCGACGCCCCGGCGTACCCGACCACCATCGGTACGTCGACCGCGCGCCAGGCCGCGGTCGACTGGCTGGCCCGCCGCCTGGACGTGCCGAACGTGGACCCGCAGGACGGCGTGCTGCCGGTGATCGGCACGAAGGAGCTGATCATGCTGCTGCCGACGCTGCTCGGCATCGGCTCGGGCGACACCGTGCTCATCCCGGACCTGGCCTACCCGACGTACGAGGCTGGCGCCGCGCTCGCCCGCGCGACGAGCGTCCCGGTCGCCGACCCGACGTCGTACGACGCGGGCCCTGTGCGAGTCGCCTACCTCAACTCCCCGCGGAACCCGTCCGGCGAGATCACCTCGGCAGTCGACCTGCGTGCGGCCGTCGAGTGGGCCCGGGCGAACGACGTGCTGCTGGTGAGCGACGAGTGCTATGCCGAGTTCGGCTGGGACGCGCAGCCCGTGTCGGTGCTCCACCCGGACGTTTGCGGCGGCAGGTTCGACAACCTGCTCGCGGTGCACTCGCTCTCGAAGCGGTCGAACCTGGCCGGCTACCGAGCGGGGTTCGTCGCCGGTGACGAGGCCGTTGTCGCCGAACTGCTCGCGGTTCGCAAGCACGCCGGGCTGATGGTGCCGTCGCCGATCCAGGCAGCGATGGCGGCGGCGTTCGCGGACGACGCCCATGTCGACGAACAACGCGCACGGTACATCCGCCGCCGGAGCGTTCTGCGCCAGGCGCTCACCGATGCCGGCTGGGCGATCACCTTGTCGCAGGGCGGGCTCTACCTGTGGGCCGAGCACCCGTCGTACGACGCCTATGGATCGGTTGGTGCACTGGCCGATCGGGGAATTCTGGTGGCACCGGGCGCTTTCTACGGCACGGCAGGGCAGCGGCATGTGCGGGTGGCGTTGACCGGCATCGACGAGCGGGTCGATGCAGCGGTGAAGAGGCTGCAGGAGTAACCGAACCTTGGGCGCGGGTGTGACGTCCTCTCCAGTGAATGCCTCGGCGTCAGCGCGGTACGTCATCAAGGCAGCACTGGACCCGAAGGTCTACACCGTCGTCCCGAGCATGGTCCCGAAGACCTATCGAGCCGGCTGCCCGGTGGCGCCGTCCTCGCTGCGGCTGCTGTCATCGAGCTGCCACAAAGATGTACTACCTTTCAGTATTTCTTCGGCTTAAACTCCTGACATGGCTGACTTCGACAGGTACGAGCGGCTCACGGCGGACCTCGAGCCGCCGTACGCGGTGGTCGACCTCGCTGCGTTCCGGCGGAACGCGGACGATCTCGTCCGGCGTGCTGCCGGGACGCCGATCCGGGTGGCGTCCAAGTCCGTGCGCTGCCGCGTGCTGATCGCCGAGGCGCTGGGGCGGCCGGGGTTCCACGGCGTGATGAGCTACTCGCTGCCGGAGGCGCTGTGGCTCGCGCGCAACGGGGTTGACGACATCCTGATGGGCTATCCGACCGTGCATCGGGCGGCATTGCGCGAGCTCGCCGGCGACGCCGAGGCAGCCACGCGGATCACGCTGATGATCGACGACATCGAGCACCTCGCGTTCATCAAGGCGGCCACCGGAGGCGGCGAACGCATCCGGGTCTGCCTCGACGTCGACGCCTCACTGCGAATCCTCGGCCAGCACCTCGGCGTAAGGCGGTCGCCGCTCCGCACTCCCGCCCAGGTGCTCGCGCTGGCGCGAACCGCGGTCGACGACGACGCCTTCGAGTTGGTCGGCGTGATGTTCTACGAAGCGCAGATCGCGGGGCTGCCCGACACGTCGCCCGCAGTGCGCTGGATGAAGCGCCGGTCCGCGGCCGAGCTCGCCGATCGGCGCGGCCTGATCGTCGACGCGGTCAAGCAGGTCGCCCCGCTGCAATTGGTGAACAGCGGCGGCAGCGGCAGCATCGAGGTCAGCAGCGCCGACCCGGCTGTCACCGAAGTCACCGCCGGCTCCGGTCTGTACGGCCCGACACTCTTCGACCGGTACGACGTGTTCCAGCCCGAGCACGCGGTCGCGTACGCGCTCGGCGTGGTCCGGCGGCCGGCGCCGCGGATCGCCACCCTGTTCGGCGGCGGGTATGTCGCATCCGGTCCGGCCAAGAAGTCCCGCCTGCCCTCGCCGACCTGGCCCACCGGCCTCGGGCTGCTCGGCACCGAGGGAGCCGGGGAGGTCCAGACCCCGGTGCAGGGAGAATCGGCTCGCGGCCTGCGGATCGGCGACCGCGTCTGGATGCGCTATGCCAAGGCAGGCGAGATGCTGGAGCGGTTCGACCGGCTGTACGCGATCGACGGCAACGAGCTGACCGAGCTCGTGACGTACCGGGGCGAGGGGAAGAACTTCGGATGAGCACCTGGCGCAACTGGGCCGGCACCGAATCGGCGACCGGCGTGGAAACGCTGCGCCCGCGCTCCGCCGATGAGGTTTCGGCCGCGGTCAAAACGGCCGTCGAGCAGGGCAAGAAGCTCAAGGCGGTCGGAGCGGGCCACTCGTTCACCGGGTGTTCGGTCCCGGAGCAGGTGATGGTCCGGCTCGACGGGCTGGCCTCGATCACCAACGCCGACAAGGAATCCGGACGCGTCACGGTCGGCGCCGGGACCGGCCTGGCGAAGCTGAACGCGGGGCTAGCATCCTTCGACCTTGCGATGGCGAACCTGGGCGACATCGACAAGCAGACCATTTCCGGCGCGATCTCCACCGGCACCCACGGCACCGGCGCCCGGCTCGGCGGACTGGCCACCCAGGTCGTCGGGCTCGAGCTGGTGACAGCCGACGGCTCGGTGCTGAACTGCTCGGCCGAGGAGAACGCCGACGTGTTCGCGGCCGCGCGGGTCTCGATCGGCGCGCTCGGCGTGATCACCTCGCTGACCCTGCAGACGGTGCCCGCGTTCCTGCTCCGGGCGCAGGAGATGCCGCTGGCCCTGGCCGAGGTGCTCGGCGGCTTCGACGAACTTGCCGACGGCAACGATCACTTCGAGTTCTACTGGTTCCCGCACACCGAGCTCGCGTTGACCAAGCGCAACAACCGGGTGGCTGCCGGGGTCGGCGCATCGCCGGTCGGCCGGATCCGCGGCTGGGTGGATGACGAGCTGCTGTCGAACCGGGTCTTCGAGCTCACCAACAGGCTGGCCGTCCGACGGCCCGCGCTGGTGCCGCGGATCAACCAGCTTGCCTCTCGGGCGTTGTCGGCCCGCGAGTACGTCGACGCGTCGTACAAGGTGTTCTGTTCACAGCGGAACGTGATCTTCCGGGAGTCCGAGTACGCCGTACCACGCGAGCAGGTGGTCGAGGTGGTCGACCAGCTGCGCGCGTGGATCGACCGGTCGGGGGAGCGGATCCCGTTCCCGATCGAGGTCCGGGTGGCCGCCGCGGACGACATCTGGCTGTCCACGGCGTACGGGCGCGACACGGCGTACGTCGCGATCCATCAGTACCACCGGCTCGCGCACGACAAGTACTTCGACGCCTTCGAGCGGATCGTGTCCGCGTTCGGGGGGCGGCCGCACTGGGGCAAGCTGCACACGCTCGGCGCGGAGCAACTGCGCGAGCGATACCCCCGGTTCGACGACTTCATGGCGGTGCGTGACCGCCTGGACCCCGGCCGAACCTTCACCAACCCCTACACCCGCCACATCCTCGGCGCCTAGGCGGCGCCCTGCGTGATGCCTTGCGTGGCGCCTCGCGTAGTGCCTTGCGTCCGAAGTACTGAGGGTCCTGCCCCGCGGTTGTTCGGACGCTGTTCTTTTGCCGCGCTTTGGGGCAGAACCGTTCCCGGTGGCTTGTGCCGGGCTTAGCCTTCGGAGCATGACTGCACCCGAGCCGTTCGAACCGTTGACCGAGGACTGGAACAAGGCCCTTGCCGTCGTCGCGCATCCCGACGACCTGGAGTTCGGCGCCGCCGCGGCGATCGCCCGCTGGACCGCCCAGGGCAAGGAGATCGTCTACTGCCTGCTCACCTCCGGCGAGGCGGGCATCGAAGGCATCCCGCCGGCCGAGTGTGGTCCGCTGCGCGAGGCGGAGCAGATCGAGTCCGCCCGGATCGTCGGCGTCTCCGAGGTCGAGTTCCTCGGCCAGCCCGACGGCACGATCGAGTACGGCGTACCGCTGCGCCGACTGATCGCCACGGCCGTGCGACGGCACCAACCCGAGATCGTGATCACGAACAACTTCCGCGACACCTGGGACGGCGACGTCATGCTTAACATGGCGGACCACATCAACACCGGCCGAGCCACCCTCGACGCGGTCCGCGACGCGGCCAACCGGTGGATCTTCCCCGACGACGGCGAACAGTGGAAGGGCGTCCGCCAGGTCTGGGCCGGAGGATCACCCCAGGGCCGCCACGCCGTCGACACCACCGACACGTTCGACGTCGGCGTGAAGTCCCTCCAGGCCCACAAGGCCTACATCGACGGCCTCAACTGGCCGCACTTCGACCCCGCCGAATTCCTGGAAGGCATCTCCCGAGCCTCCGGCACCCGGCTGGGCACCACCTACGCCGCCCCGTTCGAGGTCTTCACCCCATAACCCCAACGCGGCTCCGCCCTCAGAAGGCCGAGGGTTGGGGTCAGAGCTGGAGGACGCGGTAGGCGTCTGCGAGGACGGCTGGGGAGGCAAGGGACTGCCAGCGGGGGATCAGGTCCTGGAGGTAGGGGCGGAGCTTGGCCCCGAGCTTCGGGGCGTGGTCGAGGACGTCCAACTCGTTGACGATGGTGAGGTCGACGAATTCGCGGAGCTCCGCGGCCTCGAGCTCTTCCGACGTGCCGGTGAAGCGGTCCGCCACGGTGTGGTGCTCGGCGAGGTCGCGCCAGCTGGTCTCTCGATCGCAGGAGCCGTAGCGGTAGACGAGCTGCTCCGCTTCGGGGCCGATCACGGCTTCCAGCACGGGGCGTTCCTGCTGCCAGTCGAACAAGTGGGTCGGGAAACCATCGGTCCCGTACGCCGCGTGCGCGAGCCCCGCGATCACCAGGGTGTCGGAGGCGCCGAGGGTGGTGAGCCGTTTGGCGACCCGGTGCAGGTGCACGTAGAGCGTGCCGCCCGCGTGGTCCAGCTCGTCCGCGCCGCGAACCAGCAACAGCGATCCCAGGTCTTCGAAGGTGCTCATCTGACCTCTTCTGCTGAGGAGCGGTCAGGGCCCGACAGGACCGGCCCAGGGGAACACGGTACGACGGCGGGTAGGCCGTCGCCCATCAAAGCGGCGTGCCGGATCGGTCACACTGCGGCAACCACAGGGTCGTCCGCAGGCCACCGATCCGGCACCTCCTCATCACCTTCCCCGGGTGCTCCGCGCCGGACGCCTCGGGCTCGAAGACCTGGGAAGCCTGGTGGGTGTTACTCGTCGAGCTCGGCGAGGGCCTTGCGGGCGGCCTCCAGCTCGGCCTCGAGGGCGGCGACCTTCGCGGCCTGCTGCTCGCGGGCGGCGTCGATCACCTCGTCGATCGGGCCGGACAGGTCCTCGTGCAGCTCCTTGGCCGCACGCGAGACGGCGGCGGCCGCGACGAGCAGGTTCTTGGCGATGTAGCTGTTGCCCTGCTTGAGCTCGGCCTTCCACTCGCCGTCGGCGGTGCCGGTGACGGTCAGCGTCAGCTCGAGCGTCTTGGTCTTCTTCGGCGCGGCCTTCTTGGCCGGTGCGCGCTTCGGCTTCTCCTCAGCGACGACCGGGCCGGCGTCGACCTCGGCTTCGGCTTCGGCGACGTCGGAGACAACCTCCGACGCAGGTGCCGAGTCAGCGGGAGAGGTGACAATCGCGTCGTCGGGAGTGTCGGCGACGTCGTTCTGAGCTTCTACTGCCAAGGTGTCTACAGTCATCGTTGCGGCGATCTCCCTGAGTGACATGGATCCCGCCGAAGCGGGCTGGCGCTGAGAGTGTATTAGAACACATGTTCGATCCCCAGCGCCAATCGCCGCTCCCCAACCTCAGCAGGTCAGGCCGACTGCTCCTTGCGGTCGCCGGACCAGTCGAGGTGGAAGGCGCCCTCGCGGTCGACCCGGTGGTAGGTGTGTGCGCCGAAAAGATCACGCAGACCCTGGATCAGCGCGGCCGGCAGGCGCTCCGCCCGCAGTCCGTCGTAGTACGAGAGGGCGGCCGAGAAGCCCGGAGCCGGTACGCCGACCGTGGCGGCCGTCGCGACCACCCGGCGCCAGGCGTCCTGGCCGTTCGCCACAGCGTCCTTGAAGTAGTCGTCGACCAGCAGCGACGGCAGGTTCGCGTCCCGGTCGTACGCCTCCTTGATCCGGTCGAGGAAGCGGGCCCGGATGATGCAGCCGCCGCGCCAGATCTTCGCCATCGCGCCGAGGTCGATGTTCCAGCCGTACTGGTCGCTGGCCGCGCGGATCGCGTCGAAGCCCTGCGCGTAGGCGACCAGCTTGGAGGAGTAGAGCGCGTGCCGTACGTCGTCGATGAAGGCGTCCCGGTCGACATCCGCCTTCGCTTCGGAAGGTCCGGGGAGTACGCCGGCCGCAGCCTTCCGCCGTACGACATCTCCTGACAGCGAGCGGGCGAAGACCGCCTCCGCCATGCCGCTCACCGGGATGCCCAGGTCGAGTGCGACCTGCACGGTCCAGCGGCCGGTGCCCTTCTGCTCGGCCTGGTCCAGGACCATGTCGACGAACGGCTGGCCGGTGGACTCGTCGACCTGGCTCAGCACCTCGGCGGTGATCTCGATCAGGAAGGACTCCAGGTCGCCGCTGTTCCACTCGCGGAACACACCGGCGATCTCGGTCGCACTGAGGCCGAGCACGTGCCGGAGCAGGTCGTAGGCCTCGGCGATCAGTTGCATGTCGGCGTACTCGATGCCGTTGTGCAGCATCTTCACGAAATGGCCGGCGCCGTCCGGGCCGACGTGCACGCAGCAGGGCTCGCCGTTCACGTGCGCGGCGATCTTGGTCAGCATCGGCTCCAGCGCCGCGTAGGACTCGGGTGAACCGCCGGGCATGATGCTCGGCCCGTTGAGCGCGCCCTCCTCACCGCCGGAGACGCCCGCACCGACGAAGTGCAGTCCCTTCTCGCGGAGCGCGTCCTCGCGGCGCCGGGTGTCGGCGAAGTGCGCGTTGCCGGCGTCGACGACGATGTCGCCCTTGTCCAGCAGCGGCACGAGTTCGTCGATCACAGCGTCGGTCGGCTCACCGGCCTTGACCATGATGATGATCTTGCGCGGCTGCTCCAAGGATGCGACCAGCTCGGGCAGGTCGGCCGCGGGGGTGAACTCGCCCTCGTGACCGAACTCCTTGATCAGCGCGTCCGTACGGGCCTGGGACCGGTTGTGGACGGCGACGCGGAACCCGTTGCGCGCCAGGTTCCGGGCCAGGTTGCGGCCCATCACCGCAAGGCCGGTGACGGCGATCTGGGCTGGAGCGCCTGACCGGGGTGTCGCGGTGGGGTCAGAAGCTGCAGAGCTCATGGAATCTCTCCTGCGGGGTGAGTGCTGGAATTCTGGCTGCCGTACCAGTCTGTCGCCCGTGGCAACCGCCTGGTCAATGGGGCCAACCCGTGGACCGCGCCGCGGATTCCATCGGCGGGGCAGAGCTGCGCACGCCCGCGCGTATTACCAGTTCGTGCGCACCAACTGAAAGCGTTCGAGCTCTTCTCAACCAGGCGGATCCAGTGATAGGAATCTGAGAAATCGATTTCCCGGCCTCCGGAAGGTCCCGCCCATGACCCCCTTGCTGCGCCGAGCCGCCGCCCTCGCCCTAGGCGCCTTGCTCGTGCTGCCCGCCGCTCTCCCCGGCGCCTCGGCCGCCTCCGCCGCACCAGATCCGACTCGTACTACGGCCGCGAGCGCGGGCGGGAACGGGCCGGTCGGGTGGGACGTCTACCGCCGGCTGGACCGGTTGCCGGAGTTGCAGAACGGCGTCCGGACCAAGCAGTTCTCCAGCTTCGGTCGCGACGGCACGAACAACGACGGGTTCGACGGCAAGTACTCCTGCTTGCGCACGACCACGGCAGGCTGCGTCATCGCCGAGGACTCCGGCCCCGGCGAGATCGCCTCGATCTGGTTCACCCGCGACGAGGGCGATGTCCGCAAGACCGGCAAGATCACTGTCGAGGCCGACGGCAAGACGGTCCTTGACGCCTCGCTGCAGGACGTCGTCGACGGCAAGCTCGGCGCACCTTTCGTCTTCCCGCTGGTCGCGAACGCCCTCCAGACCTCCGGAGGCGTCTATCTTCGCGTGCCGATGCCGTATCAGAAGTCGATGCGGGTGACGGTCCAGAACAACCCGCTCTTCTATCACGTCGACTACCGCGAGTTCCCGGACGCGAGCGGCGTCAGCACGTTCGACCCGACTGACAAGGCCGAGGACGTCGTCGCCCTGCTCAACAGGTCCGGCACCGCGGACCCCAAGCCGAAGGCCGCCGGCGCGAAGACCATCGCCAAGGGTGTGGACCTTGCCCCCGGCAAGCAGCTCACCCTCGCGGACAACTACGGGCCGGGCGAGCTGAGCGCACTCCGGCTGAAGCTCCCGCAGCTCGTCGGCCTCGACCTGAAGTCGTTCGCCGATGACGGCAGGGCGTTCGTCGGCGGCAGCCAGTTCACGGTGAAGGTCGACCCGGCCAACACCGGTGTGAAGCTGATCCGCCGGATGGACCTGCGGATCGGCAACCAGCGCGCGAGGATCGTCGTCGACGGCGTCCAGGCCGGCGAGTGGGCTCCGCTTCCCGCCAAAGGCGCGCAGTGGGCCGACCAGGTGGTCGACCTGCCGGCGAGCGTGACCGCGGGCAAGTCGCAGCTCCAGATCCGCAACGAATTCGTCTCGTCCGACCTCGACTTCAACGAGTTCACCTACTGGGCCGATTCGATCGTCGGTGGTGCTGCCAGGCGCACCGACACCGTGGACGTCGGTCCGGATCACCTCGCCGACGAGCAGGCGCACGGCTACAGCATCACCAAGCAGAACTGGAGCGGTTCCCACTCGATGCCGTACGCCGCGACCGCCGAGGACGCTGCCCGGGTGAGGTCGTCCGACGCGCTGCTGGCGGGTGTCCGCGTGCAGGTCACGGTGGACGGGAAGAAGCGCGTCGACGCCCCGATCGGCGAGTTCTTCGGCTCCGGCCTCGGCGAGAACGAGGTCCGCTCGCTCTTCTTCGCGATGGACCCGAACGGCTGGTACTCCTCCTGGTGGCCGATGCCCTACCTGGCCCGAGCCACCGTCGCTCTGGTGAACACCACGCAGTACAGGCTCTCCGGCCAGGCGGAGGTCACCGCGGCGCGCAACTCCGGGATCGAGCTCGCCACCGGGAAGACCGGCTATTTCACCGCTAGCTCGCATCGCGGTGAAGCCACCTTCGGCAGCGACTGGACCATCGCGGACGCCACTGGACGCGGCAAGTTCGTCGGCGTCTCGCAGACCATGGAGGGACTGCAGCCGGACGGCAACACGCGCGGCTACCTCGAGGGCGACGAGCGCGTCTACGTCGACGGCGAGCGAACGCCGGCGATCCACGGCACCGGCACCGAGGACTACTACGAGTCCGGCTGGTACTTCAACCAGGGCACATACTCCACGCCATTCCACGGGAACTCCGGCCACGAGGTCCAGGCGGGCGACTGCATGAACGAATGCGACAGCGCGTTCCGGCTGCACATCACCGACTCGATCGGCTTCCAGAACCAGCTGACCTTCGGTATCGAGCACGGCCAGCAGAATGACCATCCGGCCGTCTACGGCTCGACCGCCTTCCTGTACTCCGCTGGGCAGTTCGGCGCGCGGGAGACCGACCGGATCGACACAGGCTCCGCCCGAAGCCGTCAGCAGCATGGGTACTCCGACGGCCCGTCCACGCAGGCGGATCTGACGAGCGTCTACGAAGGTGATCACGACGACACCGCGCTGACCGACCTGGTCCGCTCCGGCACCACGCCGATTCGGTTCACGGTCACGGTGGATCCGGCCAACCGCGGCGTGACGTTGCGGCGTACCAGCGACCAGAACGTCGGCTGGCAGTCGGCGAAGGTGGTTGTCGACGGCAAGGACGCTGGCATGTGGCTGCAACCGCTCGGCAATGATCGGCAGCGCTGGCTGGACGACAACCACCAGTTGCCTGCGGCGCTGACCTCCGGCCGGAACAAGCTCGCGATCGAGCTCCAACCCAGCGGCCCAAGCTGGACGGCGGCCGCGTACGCCGTACAGTCCCTCGTCCTCCCGTACTCCGACCAGCGGGCTCCCGCGCAGGTCGCCGACGTCAAGGCGCAAGGGCGCACCGACAACGCGATCACGCTGAGCTGGTCCGACACGGCGGACGAGAGCGGGATCGCCCGCTACAACATCTACGCAGCCAAAGCCGGCTCGGCCGAGAAGCTGATCGGCAGCAGCTACCTCCCGGGCTTCGTCCACAGGGGAATCGGCCTGCATGAGACCTGGACGTACCGGGTATCCGCTGTGGACCTGGCTGGGCACGAGGGCGGCAAATCGGCTGCGGTCGAGGCAACCTCTGGCAGCACTCTCCGGGTGGAGGCGGAGTCGTTGTTGCCAGCGGTGTCAGCGACCGTCCCAGTAGACCCGCAGGGCAGCTGTTGTGGGGCGAACTGGTCGAACGGCAGTCAGCTCTGGATCCACGGCACCAAGGCGGGTGACAAGGTGGTGCTCGAGTTCGCGGTGCCGACCACAGGGAGCTACAAGCTCTCCACCGTGCTGACCAAGGCGGCGGACTATGGGATTGCGGATATCAGTGTCGACGGCAACAACCCAGTCTCCTTCGACGGCTATGTGGCGGCCGGTGTCACTACTCAGAAGGTCGGCCTCGGCACCGCCACACTTGCCGCAGGCAAGCACCAGCTGAGCATCGCGCTGACCGGCAAGAACGCGGCCGCGATCGGCTTCCTGGTCGGCGTCGATCTGCTCGACCTGGAGCTGAGCTGATGATGTCGAGGAGAATGATCGCCGCATTGGCCGCGGGCGCTCTACTGGCTGTGGCGCCGTTGTCAGCCGCTGCCGCCGACCCGGTCCGCAGCGTGCCCTTCGTCAAGGTGGACAAAGTGGTTGCCGCTGGCAAGTTTCAGAAAGTCTACGACCCGAGTGCGGGCGAGACCGGTCGCTGGTACTACAACGACCACACGCTGGTGCAGGACCGGAAGACCGGCACCTGGCACGTGTTCGCGATCACCCATGCGGAGCCCGCGAACCCGCTCGACGAGACGAGCTTCGGCCACGCGACCGCGCCGTCACCGAGCGGGCCGTGGACCAAGCAGCCGCCTGCGTTGGTCGCGGATCCGGCCGCGGGGGAGAGTCACATCTGGGCGCCGTATGTGCTGTACGACTCGGGGATTTACTACATGTTCTACGCAGGTGGGACGGCCGACCACGCGGCGTACAGGATGCAGCTCGCGACCTCGACGGATCTGGTGCACTGGACCAGGGACGCGGCGAATCCCCTGTTCACCGACGGGTTCGACGGACGGGACCCGATGGTGCACAAGGTCGGCAACCAGTGGGTGATGTTCTACACCGCCAACTCGACGCCGGGCGGCGGCAACCACATCGTTGCCTATCGGACCAGTCCGGACCTGCTGCACTGGAGCGAGCGGAAGACGGCCTTCCAGCATGCGCAGAGCGGCACGTTCGGTGGGCCCACCGAGTCGCCGTTCGTGGTCCAGCGGGGCAACGACTGGTACCTCTTCAGCTGCTGCGACGGCGGCTACGAGTCGACCAAGGTCTACAAGAGCAAGGACCCTTTGCGCTTCAGTGCCGATCAACTGGTCGGCACTATCCCCGCTCATGCGGCCGAGGTGGTCCAGGATGGCAATCGGTGGTACGTGACCGGCGCAGGCTGGGGCAAAGGTGGGCTCTTCCTCGCACCGTTGGACTTCGATGCCTTGCAAGTCACGACGGGCCGGGTAGTCAGCACGAAGTACTACCGGGCCACTGTGCAGACCAGGCCGAGGGCGGCGTTGACGTCGCTCGAGGTCGATCCGACGGGCCGGGGAAACTACCAGCCCGCGCTGGACTCGTCATCGCGGTCGAGCGCGCCGTATCTTGCCGTCGGCACCTTCGGTGCCACGGACACGGCCGGAGCCGCGCGGCAGGTAGTTGCCCAAGGCACGAGTCTGCGGCTCGGCGGAATCAGCTTCGGCGATGAGCCCGTAACAGCGGACTGGACCTTCGACTTCGGGGCCGAGACGTTCGACACCAGCCTGCGCTGGACCGTGGTCGGGCCGACCACCGCGCCGGTCTGGGAGGTCGCGCTCACCATCGACTCGGCGCTCGGAGACCAGGGCGATCCCGGCGGGTTCGGCCGGAACGGAGATGTTGCCGGATTCCCCGACTGGTCGATGGCGACCGGTCCAGGGCTGAGCGTCATCACGGCCTATCGGCACGGCTCGGCGTGGTCGGAGGACAACCATTGGTACGACCCGCCGAACGGAGCCGTCGCCTGGCAACCCCTCTGGCAACCAGGCGGACGTGCCTTGCCGCCGGGCTCGTACGACGGCGGTACGTGGCGTTTCGCCTTCTCGGCCAGCCCAGCAGACACCACCCTTGCCGATCAGATTGCCGCCGACCTCAATTAGGCTCCGTAGGTGTGAGCACACTCGCACTGGAACCTCGTCGTACAGCACTGGTGCTGATCGATCTGATGCCGCGGATCATCGCGCTGGACACCGCGCCGCTGTCCGGCCGGGACGTGCTGGACCGGTGCATCGCGCTGGCCCAGGCGACGCGGTCGGTCGGGGGACTGGTCGTCAATGTCCGGGTCGAACGCCCCGGTGTGGGGGTCCAGCCCAACGGCAGCGAGTTCGCGCCGGAGCTCGACCCGCAGCCCGGTGACCTGCAGTTGGTCAAGCGCACGGTCGGGGCGTTCTACCGGACCGGCCTCGACGACGTCCTGCGAGCCCGGGACATCGACACCGTCGTCCTCGGCGGCATCGCCACGAACTTCGGCGTCGAGTCGACCGGCCGGGCGGCCGATGACCACGGTTACAAGACGATCTACGTCACCGACGCGATGACCGGCCTGGACGGACGGGCGCACGACTTCGCCGTCTCGTACGTCTTCCCGCGCTTCGGCACCACCTGCACCGGCACGGAGTACGTCGCCGCTCTGAGCCCGCAGTCCTAAGGGCGCTGCGTAGGCAGCCGCAGTCTCAGGGTGTATGGGTGTCCAGGTAGCGGAGCCGATGGCGGATCGCAGCGGAGACCTCGGGGAGCAGGTCGTTGGCGTGCTGGTTGAGCTGCCAGCTCCGGTTCGACGCCCGGTCCACGGCGATCCGGCAGTCGCGCATCCACGCTTCGGCGCTCTGCTCGGCAGCCCGGGGCAGGGAGATGTACATCGCGGCCAGGCTGAGCAGCACGCTGTCCCCGACAACGCGGTCCGTGAGATCTACGCCGGTCATCGCCTGGTACTCCGCGATGAACGGCGCGAGCACCGGAGCACGCTGTCCCCGACAACGCGGTCCGTGAGATCTACGCCGGTCATCGCCTGGTACTCCGCGATGAACGGCGCGAGCACCGCCAGAGCCCTCGTTCGGGGGCTCCGGGACAGCCAGAACATCCGTACCCGGTGAAGCAACTGGTTCACCGTGCGACCTCCTCACGTACCCCTCGACGACGCTACCCCGTCCTCCGGTGCCCTCGGTAGGAAGCTGACCCTTAGTTTGCGTCGACGGCTGATCAGTGCGGCGGCCAGTCGCCGAGAGGCTTGCCGATCTCCCAGTGATGGCCGAAGGGATCCTCGATCCGCCCCAGCAGCCACCCGTGTTCCTCGGCTACCGGACGTATCTCGGTCGCTCCGACCCTCACCGCCTGCCGCAGGACGGCGTCCGGGTCGTCCACGATCAGCAGCAGCCTGGTCGTGCTCCCGCCGACCGACTCGGGACTGAAGTTGCCGTGCGGCGGTGATTCGTCGGCCACCCAGAAGGTCGCCTCCCCGACAGCCAGCTGAGATACCACCGACGGCTCTTCATCGGTCCCGCCGACGCGATAGATCTCCTCAGCCCCGAACGCGGCCTGGTAGAACTCCACCGCCGCCCGCCCCCGCCGTACTGAAAGCTGCGCTTGAATGCCGACCATGTGGTCTCCTTCTGATGTCGGCAGCAGTCTCTCGTAGGCGGGCGAGGAAGACGATGCCGGCCGCCACCTCGGCTGTAGTGGCCGCGCGGTTGAGCGGGCCGGCCGGGCCGAACTCAGCCGTGCGCCGGATGCTGGTCGAGGCCGGATTCGCCGAGCCCGAGTTCGAGAGCATCGAGGAACTCATGTCCTTCGGGCCGGACGTCGAGACGGCCGAGCGATTCGCCCTCGGCGCCCTCGGCTGGCTGCTCGACCCACTCGACCCGCCGGCCCGCGACGAGGCGCTCAGAACGCCTCGGCCAGCCCGCGGGCCCCCATTTCGGCTCAGCCGGTGGTTCTGATCCGGTGCCAGGTGCGTCGGCCGGAGCGGAGAATAGTCCCGTCGATGAGTTCGAGCTTCTCCTCGGGGTCCGTCTTCTTCGCGCCGCCCACAAGCACCGCACCCTGGCTGATCAGCCGGCGGAGCCCGGAATTGCTCTCGTCCGGACGGGCCGCCTGAAGGAGTTCGAGGACGGTTGCCGAAGGAGCGTCGAAGGTGACCTCAGGGATGTCGGTGGGGGCCTCGCGCTTGCTGAAGGTGGCGGTGAAGGCATCCAGTTGCGTCCGCGCTGCGCCGGCGCCGTGGTACCGGGTGACCACGGCCGACGCCAGCCGGAGCTTGGCGTCCCGGGCCGGCGGACCGCCTTGGATCGCCGCCTCACCAAGGGCGGCGACGATGCCGAGCGGGAGTTCGGTGTAAACGCGGGCGTACGTCTCCACGAGCGAATCGGGCAGGCTCATCAGCTTGCCGAACTTGTCCCGCGGGGTGTCGGTCAGCGCGACGTAGTTGTTCAGCGACTTCGACTGCTTCGGCCCACCGTCGAGCCCGGGTGTGATCGTGCTGGTGATGACAACCTGCGGCGACGACCCGAGCCGTTGCTGGAAATGCCGTCCCAGCTGTTCGTTGAACAACTGGTCGGTGCCCACGATCGTGAGATCGCTGCTCATCGCGAAGCTGTCGTAGCCCTGCAGCACCGGGTAGATCAGCTCGTGCAGCGCGATCTCCCGTCCTTCGGCGATCCGGGTGCGGAACATGTCCCGAGCCATCAGTTGCCCGTGGGTGACTTGACTGAACAACCCGAGCAGAGTCGCCGTGTCCATCGAGCCGTACCACTCGGAGTTCCGTCGTACCTCGAAGACCTCTGGGTCGGTTCGCAGCACGAGCGAAAGCTGGGTCAGGAAGGCCGCCGCGTTCGCTTCGATCTCGGCCGGCGTCAGCACCGGCCGGGTCTCGGACCGACCGGTGGGATCACCGATTCGGGTGGTCAGGTCGCCGAGCAGGAAGACCACCTTGTGCCCGAGATCCTGCAGGTGCCGCATCATCCACAGATTCACCGCGTGGCCGAGATGCAGGTCGGGCGCCGTGCAGTCCACGCCGAACTTGATCCGCAGCGGCCGGCCCGATCCCAGCCGCTCGATCAGGTCGGCCTCGCCGACGATGCCGTCTGTCGTACGCCGTAGTCGCTCGACCACGGCGGTTACGTCTGTCATGGGGATCTCCTCGAGAAGGTCAGGAGGCACCCCGGCAGTAGCGCCTCCGGCAACGGAAAGAGGCAGGAACCGGACTGGTTCCTGCCTCGGAGGCTCTGGGTGTGGAGCGACTGTGGGTACTACCGAACGCCGGCTCCTCCCAGAGCCGGTCGATACTGCGCGAGTCGCTTGATCACCCGGTCAGGCTAGCAGTTTCGGCGGCCGGTTCTCGAAGCGATTACGCTCGGTCGGGTGATGACGGAGAAGGTGGTCCTGCTGGACGAGGCAGGCCGGGCGATCGGGAGCCAGGACAAGGCGACGGTCCACCACGCCTCGACCCCGCTGCACCTCGCCTTCTCCAGCTATGTCTTCGACTTCCACGACCGGCTGCTGCTGACCCGGCGGGCCTTGACCAAGCGAACCTGGCCCGGCGTCTGGACCAATAGTTGCTGTGGGCATCCGCTTCCGGGGGAGGCGCCCGAGGATGCCGTCCGCCGCCGGCTGACCGACGAGCTCGGGCTCACCGCGACCGAGGTCGGGTTGGTGCTGCCCGAGTTCCGGTATCGCGCGGAGATGCCGGACGGAGTCGTCGAGAACGAGCTCTGCCCGGTGTATCGGGTCCGGTGCACCGGTGAACCCACGCCGGACCCGGCCGAGGTCGCGGAGTACAGGTGGGTGGACTGGGCTGAGCTGGGGGACCCCGACGCTCGGGCCGAGCTGTCGCCGTGGTGCGTGCTGCAACTGAACGAACTCGAGCTCCTCGGGCCTGTACCCTCCGAGTGGCCGCTTGCCGAGGCGGGCTTGCTGCCGCCCGCCGCCCGAATGGCCGTCGACTAGACAAGCATCAGCGTCCGCTCGCCGTTTTCGTCAGCTCGCTGAGCAAGGCCGATCCCGTCCAGCCCTCCCTGGGGCCGGACTCGGCTGCGCGGATGAGGTCGATCAGCTTGGCGTTGACGGGCGCCGTACGGCCGAGGGACTCCGCCAGCCGGACCACCTCGCCGTTGATGAAGTCCACCTCCGTACTCCGGCCCGCCCGGAGGTCTTCCCACATCGAGGTCCGGGCGAGCGGGTCGATCGCCAGGGTCTTGTTCGCGAGCCGTTTGTAGAGGAAGTCCGGCAGCCGCAACATGGCTGGCAGGTGTTGCGGCGGGATCACCATGAGCCGAGCGGGCTTGATGCCTCCGGCTTTGAGGAGCGCGAGGGTCTCCGCCTGGGCGACGGCCAGGCAGCGCCGGTAGTCCCGCTGGGAGAGCTCATCGCGCAGCGGAAGATCGGACAGCGCGTTGACCGGGTTGTTCAGGTTCAGCAACAGCTTGGCCCATTGCACCGGGAGGATGTCCGCGTGCCGGGTCAGCGGCAGTCCGGCCCGTGCGAAGGCGTCAACGTAGTCAGCGAGCGCTGGGTGCTCCTCAATATCAAGGCCGCCCGCTGTGCCCTGGTGGAAGGAGCCGCCACCGCGGTTCAGCACGTTGAAGGGGACCATGCCGGACAGCACGATCCGGTCCTTCAGACGATCGCGGAGGATGTCGCCGTTGCGGAGGCCGTTCTGGAAGCTGACCACGATCGCGCCCGGCTTCAGCAGGTCGGCCAGTTCGTCGGCAGCGGCCTCGGTGGCCGCCGACTTCACGGTTACCAGCACCAGATCCGCGTCAGCGGCTGCCGCCGGAGCTGTTTCGTAGCGGACCGGCCGCACCAGGAGATCCGCGCCGAGATAGTCGGTGAGCTGCAGACCGTGCTCGGCGAGCTCGTCCGCCAACCGCTGCCGGCCGATGAACACCACGTCCGTGCCAGTCGCTGCGAGTCTTCCACCGACGTAACAGCCGATGCCGCCGGCTCCGTACACAGCGATCCTCACCACGCGGCCCTCCTCGGTGGAGCCACGGTGGCCCCAACGATGATTCTTGCTGCTGGGAGGGGCCAAAGAGGGGAGCGCGGCGGAGCAGCCGGTGCCATTGCTAGCCGCTCCGCCGCTGGAGCCGATCCACCGATCCCCCTCCCGCCGGTGGACCTGCTGGTCAGTGCAGCCGCACGCGTGGGTCCAGGACGGCGTACAGGATGTCGACCAGGATGTTCGAGACGACGACTGCGGCGGAGGCGAACAGGACGATCCCGATGATCACCGGGAGATCCTGCTGGTTGATCGCGACCACCGCGGTCTGACCGAGTCCTGGCAGGCTGAACACCGTCTCGATGACGACCACGCCACCGATCAGCTGGCCGAGGTCGATCCCGAACTGCGTGACCACCGGGGTCAGTGCGCTGCGCAGCCCGTGGCGCACGATCACGCGGCTCTCCCGGATGCCCTTCGACCGCGCAGTACGGATGTAGTCCTCACCGAGCACGTCCAGCATCGAACCGCGCGTCAATCTCGTGTACGTCGCGGCCAGCAACAAAGCGAGCGCGATCCACGGCAACACCAGGTGCTGCACCCAAGCCCCCAGGCCCTGGGTGATGCCGACGTAGCCGCCTGCTGGGAACCACGTGAACCCGGCAAGCGTGAGCCGGAAGTACAGGAAGTACAGCAACAGCAGGCCGAGCAGGAACGACGGGAACGAGTAGAAGAACAACGAGAACAAGGTGAGTCCGCGATCGGCCAGCGAGCGCGGATGCACCGCGGAGATCACCCCGTTGAACACTCCGAGCAGCAGCCAGATCACGGACGCCCCGAGCGCCAGTGACAGCGTGATCGGCAACGCCTGCCCGATGATCGTCGTCACCGCGACCTGGTGGTAGTAGTCGTAACCCAGGTTGCCTTGCAACGCGTTCTCGATGAAGTGCAGGTACTGCTTCCACACCGGCAGGTTGAGCCCGAGCCGCTCCTTGATCATGGCGATCGTCTCTGGGGTCGCCTGGCGTCCGGCGAGCGTCTGGGCGACATTGCTGGGGGCCACGAAGAACAGGGCGAACACAGCCATCGTGATCAGCCAGAGCACCAGGATGCCGTGACCGATCCGGCGGATCAGGAACAGAACCATCAGACGCCTCCTCAGCGCAGTCGGTCGGCCCGGGGATCGAAGGCGTCCCGGACGCCGTCGCCGAACAGGTTGAACGCCAGCGTCGTGGTCAGCAGCGCGAGACCGGGGAACAGGATGAACCACCACGCGGTCGTGTAGTAGTTCTGCGACTCGCTGATCATTCCGCCCCAGTCGGCCGTCGGTGGCGCCAGGCCGAGTCCCAGGAACGACAGCGTCGCCTGGGTGACGATCACGACCGGGATCAGCAAGGTGGTGTAGACGATCACCGGCGCCAGCACGTTCGGCAGGATGTCGACGAACATGATCCGGGTGTCGCCGGCCCCGAGCGAGCGCGCGGCCTCGACGAACTCCCGCTCCCGCAGCGACAGCACCTGGCCTCGCACGATCCGGGCCACCGACGCCCAGCTGAAGAAGCCGATCACCAGCACCGTGATCGTGAGACTCGGCCCGGTCACAGACACCAGCGCGATCGCCACCAGCAGGAACGGCACCGACAGCACCACGTCGATCAGCCGCGCCAGGATCGTGTCGACAAGGCCACCGAGGAATCCCGCGGCGAGCCCGAGAACGATGCCGACGGCAACAGTGATCGCGGTGGCGAGTACGCCGACCAGCAGGGAGACCCTCGCTCCATAGGCGATCCGGACCAACACGTCGCGACCGAGGTCGTCCGTGCCGAGCCAGAAGGTGCTGTTGGGGCCGCGGGGCAACCCGTCCGGGGTCAGCCCGACGGCGCGGTACTGCTCGTTCGGCGGGTGCCCGGTGATCGCCGCGAACACCGGCGCGAAGATCGCCATCAGCACGATCAGTAGGATCACCGCGAGCGAGATCATCGCCACGCGGTCCTTCCGCAACCGGCGCAGCGCCAGCCGGAACGGGCTCCGGCCTTCGATCTCGCGCGCCGGTAGAGCCTCCAGGACCTCGAGTGCGGCGGTCATGACGCCCTCAACTCCGGTACTGCCTTCGACAGGTCCTCGCCGCGCTGCAACGGGAAGAAGCAGGCGGCCTGGTGGTCCGGGTGGTCGTCGCCGACCGGTTCCAACAGCGGCTCGGTCGCGGCGCACTCGGCCTTGGCCTTCGGGCACCTGGTGTGGAACCGGCAGCCGTTCGGCGGGTTCGTCGCGGACGGGATGTCACCCGTGAGGATGATCCGCTCCCGGCTGTCGGCGGTGTCCGGATCACTCACCGGCAGGGCGGAGAGCAAGGCCCGCGTGTACGGGTGACGCGTCCGCTCGAACAACTCTTCCGTCGGTGCGAGCTCCACGATCTTGCCCAGGTACATCACCGCGATCCGGTCGCTCACATGCCGGACCACCGACAGGTCGTGCGAGATGAACACGTACGTCAGGTCGAACTCCTGCTGCAGATCGGCCAGCAGGTTGATGATCTGCGCCTGGATCGACACGTCCAGGGCAGACACCGGCTCGTCGCAGATCACCAGCTTCGGCCGCAGCGCCAGCGCCCGGGCGACCCCGATCCGCTGCCGCTGTCCACCCGAGAACTCGGCCGGGAACCTGTTGTAGTGCTCGGGGTTCAGCCCGACGAGCTCCATCAGCTCCTGGACCTTCTTCTTCCGCTCGGTGCCGGACGCGATCCCGTGGATGGCGAACGGGTCCCCGATGATCGAGCCCACCCGCCGGCGCGGGTTCAGCGACCCGTACGGATCCTGGAAGATCACCTGGACCTCCCGGCGGAGCGGCCGCATCGCCCTTCGGGACAACCCGGTCAGTTCCCGCCCGTCGAACCACACCTCCCCCGAGGTCACGTCGTACAGGTGGGCCATGCAGCGGGCCAGGGTCGACTTGCCGCAGCCGGTCTCGCCGACCAGGCCGAGCGTCTCACCCCGCTTCACCTCCAGGGAGACGCCGTCGACCGCGTGCACGACCTCCTTGCGATGGGTCGGGAACTCCTTGCGGACGTCCTGAACCCTCAACAACGGTTCAGTCATCAGGCCACCGCCTCAGTGGTGTCGTGGTCCAGCCAGCAGGCCGATTGGTGCCGCGGGTCTTCGAAGACGTCCGTCAGCGGCGGGGTCTCCGTCCGGCAACGGTCGAACACATGCGGACACCTAGCGGCGAACGGGCACCCGGCCGGCAGGTTGATCAGGCTGGGCGGGCTACCGGCGATCGGCGTCAGCCGCTTGCCGTTCTGGGACGGCAGTGAGGCCAGCAGGCCCTGGGTGTAGGGATGGTGGTTTCGGTAGAAGATGTCCCGGCGCGGAGCGTGCTCCATCACCGCGCCGGCGTACATCACGATCACCTCGTCGGACATCTCCGCGACCACGCCGAGATCGTGGGTGATCAGGATGATCGCGGTGCCGAACTCCTCCTGCAGGTTGCGCATCACGGTCAGCACCTGGGCCTGCACCGTGACATCCAGCGCGGTGGTCGGCTCGTCCGCGATCAGCAACGCGGGATCCAGCGCCATCGCCATCGCGATCATCACCCGCTGCCGCATCCCGCCGGAGAACTGGTGCGGGTAGTCGTCGATCCGCTCGGACGCCCGCGGGATGCCGACCAGCGTGAGCAGGTCGGCGGCCCGGCGGCGCGCCGCCTGCTTGGAGATCTGCCGGTCGTGCGCCTGGATCATCTCCACGATCTGCCAGCCGATCCGGTAGTGCGGATGCAGGCTGGACAACGGGTCCTGGAAGATCATCCCGATCTCCGCCCCGCGCAGCCGCCGCAACGTCGCGGCGTCCGCGGTGATCAGGTCCGTGCCGTCGAAGTACGCCGAACCGGAGACCTGAGCGCCGCGGGTCAGACCGGTGATGGTCTGGGTGGCGACGCTCTTGCCCGAACCGGACTCGCCTACCACCGCCAGCGTCTGACCTCGCTCGATGTTGAAGGACAGCCCCCGGACGGCGCGGACGATGCCGTCCGGGGTGTCGAACGAGACCCGAAGGTCCCGAACTTCTAACAGCGCCATGTGATCAGCCCTGCTTGCCCTGGGCCAGCCAGACGTTCGTGGGATCGAAGTTCTGCATCGAAGGCACGTAGACCGCGTTGTTGACCTGGGACGCGCGGTAGTTCGCCTGCTTCGGGTTGGTGAGCGGGAAGATCGCGGCCTGCTCCATCACCCTCGCGTCGGCCTGGGCCCACAGCGTCGCCGCCTGGTCCGTGGTCGGTGCCGCAATCGCCTGCTGGATCAGGCTGTTCGTTGTCGGGTCGTTGTAGAGACCGTAGTTGCTGCCGATCGGCGGGAACGACGGTTCGCCGGAGAACAGCGGGTTGAAGAAGGACAAGGCGGCGTTGCCGTACCAGTCCGCACCCCACCCGGCCAGCGACAGGTCCCAGACGCCTTGCTTGGCGACGGTCGGCACCTGCAGGTACTTCACGTAGAAGTCCGCGTTGGGCGACGGTACGCCGACCACGGTGATCCCGGCCTTGGACAGGTCCTGCTGGATCGTCTGGAAGGCCTTGCTGCTGCCTTCGGAGGCGTTGCGGTACAGGAACTTGAGTGTCAGGTGCGGGTAGCCGGCCGCGGCCAGCATCTGCTTGGCCTTGTCGGCGTTGTTGGGATACGGGTCGATCTGCTTGGAGCCGGTGATGACATCGGGCAGGACGTGGGTGAGCGGCGGGTTGATCGTCGGCCCACCGAGGACCTGCAGGACGTTGGCACGGTTGATGGCGTAGCTGATCGCCTGGCGGACCAGGGGGTTGGCCAGCGCCTTGTTGTTGTTCGGCGAGACGGTGTTGTACACGACGTACGGGTTGCTCGACGCCGTGTCGCCCAGGCTCAGGTTCGGATCCTTCTTGGCGATCAGTGCGGGCAGCTGCGACGGCGGCGGGGCGACGTCGAACTCCATGTCCGCGCTCGCCGTGCCGGTCTGAAGCTGTTGCTGGACGGAGTCCTGGCTGACCGTCTCGTTCACCACGATCTTGTCCACGTACGCCTTGCGGACCTGGTCGGTGGACGCGTCCCAGGCTGGGTTGCGGGAGTAGGTGATCGACTTGGTCGGCACCCAGGAGTCAACCTTGTACGGGCCGTCAGAGGGGAAGTTGTTGCCGAGCTCGGTGCTGGCCGGCAGGTACTTCAATGCCTCGACCGGCGCCGGCGAGAAGGCCGGCAGCGTGAGCATGTCGACGAAGTAGGTGGCCGGCTTGGTCAAGTGGAAGACCACCGTCGTCGCGTCCTTGGCGACCACACCCGGCAGCGGCGTCTTGTCGATGTAGGCCTGGATCGCGGCCGGGGTCTTGGCGACCTTGGCGAAGCCGGCCTGGAACGCCTGGTACCCGACGATGAGGTTCGCGAAGTCGGGGATGCCGCCGAACGGCTGGACCGGGTTCGCGGTGCGTTTGACGCCGAGGACCATGTCGGCCGCGGTGACCTGCCGGGCCGGGGTGGTGTTCCACTTGGCGCCCGAGCGGATCTGGATCGTGAAGGTCTTGCCGTCGGCGCTGACGCCGCCGTTGTCCATGGTCGGGATCTGGGTGGCCAGGTCCGCGACCGGAGTGGTGTTCTTGCCGCCCGGCTGGGCCGGGTAGGTGAACAGCTGGCGGCTCCACATCCTCAGATTCAGGTAGCCGACCGAGTAGTAGCTGATATTCGGATCCATGTAGTCGACGTCGCCCGCCCCGAGCATGTTCAGGGTGCCGCCCGTGACAGCCGCGCCGGCACTACTGCTGGTGCCGCCAGACGTGGTTCCGGTGGTATTGCACGCTGCCAGCGTGAGAGCCATCGCTGCAACTATGGTTGCGGTAGCGAGCCGTCTTGTGGCCATTGGGGGATCCTCCTCGGGAGACGCGATAGGGCCGAAGCTAGGGCGGTCCGGAGCGCGAACACGGGGGAGTCACCGAATCGTCAAGACGTTGTCATGGGGCTCCCACGGCGTAGATGTCGAATTCATGACAGAAGTCACCTCGTTGTCACCCTCCGGCGAGCGACACTGGGGGATGTGGCACACAGCTTGCTGTTGGTGGACGACGAGCCGCGGATCCGGCGGGTGCTGCGCCTTGCCCTGGAAGACGAGGGCTACCTGGTCGCAGAGGCGGCCAACGGCCTGGAGGCGTTGTCCGCCTTGCGCCGCGAACCACCCGACGTCGTGCTGCTGGACCTGATGCTGCCGGACCGGGACGGATTCGCCGTCTGCCGGGAGATCCGTCGTACCAGTGACGTGCCGGTGATCATGGTGACAGCGCGGACCGACAGCCACGACGTGGTCGCCGGTCTCGAAGCGGGAGCGGACGACTACGTAACGAAACCACTGGTCGCCAAGGAGTTGTCGGCCCGGATCAGGGCGTTGCTCCGGCGGGTCGAGCCTGCCACCGGCCCGCAGTCCGACCGGTTCCTGGTCGGCGACCTCGAGATCGACGTGGCGGCAGCCGAAGTACTGCGGGACGGCGAGGTGCTGCCGCTGACGCGGACCGAGTTCAAGCTGCTGGTCGAACTGGCCAGCCTCGAGGGCAAGGTGTGCAGCCGGGAACACCTGCTGTCGAGGGTCTGGGGCTACGGATACTTCGGTGACAGCCGGATCGTGGACGTGCACATCCGCCGGCTACGGCTGAAGATCGAGCGTGACCCGGCCGGCCCGAAGTACCTTGTCACCGCTCGCGGCCTCGGCTATCGACTGGTGAGCTGACCTTGCGGCGGCGGTTCGGCCTGCGCGACCGGGTGATGATGGCGTACGGCCTGCTCGCCCTCGGGTTGTCGGTGCTGCTTGCGCTCGTCACCTTCAACGTGGTCTCCGACTACCTCACCTCGCAGCGGGAATCGTCGGCGGTGGTGGAGACCTCGGACAACGCTGCGGCCCTGCACTACGGGCTTTACGGCGCGACCCCACCCTGCCGCCCGCGCGAAGGGACCGAATGCACGGCCGCTGTCGCGGTTTCGAATCCGGATGTGATGGCCCTGCTCAACGCGCTGCCGTCGGCCGACTCCGCTGCCTCCTTGGTGTTCTTCGAGGGGCAGTGGTACTCCGCGACCGGTAAGCCGAGCGATCTCCCGGCGGACATGGTGACCGCCGCCCAGAACGGCACCGAGCTGCATCGCCGGATCACGGTCGGCGGCCAGCAGGTGCTGGCGGTGGGTGTCCCGCTGAGCCGGCCCGGCGAGGCGTTCTTCGAGTGGCATCCGTTGACGAGCCTGGACAGCACGCTGGGGATGCTGAAGGTCACGTTGATTCTCGCCGCGATTGTCACGGCGCTGCTCGGTCTGGCTGTTGGCCGACTGGCCAGCACCCTGGCCCTGCGGCCTCTAGCGGAGCTGACCCAGGTGGCCGCGGCCGTCGCGCGCGGACGGCTCGACGCCCGGCTGCAAGCTGAGGACGATCCCGATCTCGGCGGTCTGGCCCGTTCGTTCAACCAGACGGCCGCGACGCTGGAACAGCGGGTCATCGCGGACGCCCGGTTCGCGGGTGACATCAGCCACGAGCTCCGGACGCCGCTGATGACCATGCTCAACTCGATGCAGCTGATCCAGAACCACAGCCTCGAACTGCCGCCGGTGGTCCGGGAACCCGTCGAACTGCTCGGCGACGACCTCGACCGGTTCCGCCGCCTGGTCATCGACCTGCTGGAGATCTCCCGCGACGACGGTGGCGATCAGGGCAGCCGCGAGATCGTGCGGATCGGCGATCTGGTCCGCGCGGCCGCCGACGCCACCGCCGGCCGGGAGCTCACCACGGTCTCGCCCGATGCGGAGGGTCTGACCCTGCAGGCGGACAAGCGCCGGCTGGAGCGCGTGATCGCCAACCTGGTCGACAACGCCGAACACCACGCCGGCGGCTGCATGGGCGTCAGCGTGAAGGCCGGCGGCCTCGGCGTCATCGTGTATGTCGACGACGCGGGTCCGGGAGTCCGGGAGGCCGACCGCGAGCGGATCTTCGAGCGGTTCGGCCGGGGGGACGGGCAACGCCGGGGGATCGGCCTCGGCCTGGCGATCGTCGCCCGCCACGTCGAGTGGCACCACGGCACCATCAGGGTCAAGGACCGCCCCGAGGGCGGCGCCCGCTTCATCGTCGAGCTCCCAGCGAAAACCAGCTGACGGTTGCCGTCGTGCGGTTCTACCCTTGCGTCATGGCTACTTGCCTCTGTGTCTAGCTGCGGGACCCGCTTCCACACCTGAAGTGCGTCCACCAGCTATCACGGAGCGTAACTATCATGATCACCGTTCGCGGTGTCGACCTGCGCGTCGGCGCCCAACTTCTCCTTTCTGACCTGTCCTTCCACGTCAGCCGCGGCGACCGCATCGGCCTGGTCGGGCGCAACGGCGCAGGCAAGACCACCCTGATGCGAGCCCTGGCAGGCGAAATCCGCCCTGCCGCCGGCTCGATCGCCGCCACCGGATCCGTCGGCTACCTGCCCCAGGACCCCCGGGCGGCCGACCCCGCAATCACCGTCACGGCTCGAATCCTGTCCGCCCGCGGCCTGGACGCCGCAGTACAGCGACTGCGCAAAGCCGAGACGGCAATGAGCTCTGCGAGCGGCGAAGCGCAGGAGCGTGCCATGGCCGCCTATGCGCGTGCGGAAGCTGACTTCCAGGCGGGCGGAGGCTATGCGGCTGAGGCCGAGGCTGCCCGGCTCGCTGCCGGAGTCGGCCTGCCAGCGCGTGCCCTGGACCAGCCGGTCGGTGAGCTCTCGGGCGGGCAGCGCCGCCGCGTCGAGCTGGCGCGGATCCTGTTCGCCGAGCACGACACCTTGCTCCTCGATGAGCCGACAAACCACCTCGACGCCGATTCCGTCGGCTGGCTGCGGTCGTTCCTGGTCGGCTACCCGGGCGGACTGGTGGTGATCAGCCACGACCGCGAGCTGCTCGCCGCCACCGTCAACCGGGTGTTCCACCTGGACCCGCAGCGGTTGACGATCGACCTCCACAACACCGGCTGGAAGAAGTACCTCAGCCAGCTGGAAACGGACGAACGCCGCCGCGCCCGCGAACGCAGTACGGCTGAACGCAAGGCGGCAGTCCTGCACACCCAGGCGGACAAGATGCGCGCCGGAGCCACCACAGCCGTCGCCGCCCGCAACATGGCCCGCCGCGCCGACAAGCTCCTTTCCGACCTCGAGCCGGTACGCCGAGCAGCGCGGGTGGCCCGGATCAGACTGCCTGAACCGGCGCCTTCCGGGCGTACTCCGCTGAGCGCGGTCGGTCTGACAAAGGCTTACGGCGGACTGCAGGTGCTCAACGGTGTCGACCTGGCCGTCGACCGCGGCAGCCGACTGGTGATCCTCGGACTCAATGGCGCGGGCAAGACGACGTTGCTACGCATCCTGGCCGGACGAGAACAACCCGACGCCGGCCAAGTCGTCCACGGCCACGGCTTGCGGCTCGGCTACTTCGCACAGGAACACGACACGCTCGACCTGGCCGGCACGGTTCGCCAGAACCTGGCATCCGTGGCGCCGGGCCTCACCGACGGGGAGGTCCGCAACGTTCTCGGCTCCTTCCTGTTCAGCGGCGACGACGTCGACAAACCAGCCGGCGTCCTGTCCGGCGGCGAGAAAACCCGCCTCGCCCTAGCCGGCCTGGTCCACTCGGGCGCGAACGTCCTCCTCCTCGACGAGCCCACCAACAACCTCGACCCCGCCTCCCGAGACGAGGTCCTGGCAGCCGTCACCAACTACCCAGGCGCCCTGGTCATGGTCACCCACGACGAAGGCGCCATCGAGTCCCTCCACCCAGAGCGAGTCCTCGTCCTACCAGACGCCACAGAGGATCTCTGGACCGACGACTACCTAGACCTGGTCTCCCTCGCCTGACCTCGCGCGCCCAGCACCGCCGCTCACGACCTCCCTGATCCGCAATACCAGCTGGGCGCCCCGGCGAGGGTGCAGCGGGTCGGCGGGGTCGGCCAGTCTCGCGGGTTCGGGCGTGGCGGGGCAGGCGCGGGACGCCCGACTGGCGGGTTCTTCGCCCACTGGCGCCCATTTTCGACGCTATCGGCCGAATATCCCGCCAGCGGGCCCCGGACGTGACGGGCGTATCGGCGTATCGGAGCGCCTCGGAGGTGAGAGAGCTGGCCTCGACCGGTTCCTTTCGGGTGCCGGGGTGGTCAGTTTGTTGGAGAGGGTCGTGTCGAGTGGAGGAGGCAGACTGGTGCGCGTGATGTCGGAGGATTTCGTCGGGGCGACCGAGGGGTATCGCCGGGAGTTGTTGGCGCACTGTTATCGGATGGTCGGGTCTTTGCACGATGCCGAGGATCTGGTGCAGGAGGTCTATCTGCGCGCCTGGCGGGGGTGGGACAGGTTCGAGGGGCGGGCGGCCGTGCGGACCTGGCTCTACCGGATTGCGACCAATGCCTGTCTGACGGCACTGCAACACAAGGAGCGGCGGTATGTGCCGTCCGGGCTGGGTGCTCCCGGCAACAATGCGCACGCGCCGGTCGAGCTGGCGGCGGCCGAGACCTCATGGGTGCAGCCGTTCCCGTCCGCGGCGGCCGATCCGGCGGAGACTGTGGCTGAGCGCAACAATCTCAGGTTGGCGCTGATCGTCAGCCTGCAGTATCTGCCGCCGCAGCAGCGCGCCGTGCTCGTGCTGCGTGAGGTGCTTGCTTTCCCCGCTGCGGCTGTTGCCCAGATGCTCGAGATCAGTGTCGCGGCGGTGAAGAGCAGCCTGCAGCGAGCGCGAGCGACCCTCAGCAACCTGGATGCCGTGAGTGAACAGATCACCGAGCCGTCCGACGCTCGGGCGCAGGCGCTGCTGGACCAGTACATCGCCGCCTTCGAGAACTCCGACGCCGCGGCCATCGAGAAGCTCCTGCGCAGCGACACGGTGCTCGAGTTCACCCCGGCCCGCACCTGGTTCTCGGGGCTCCGGACCTGCCTGCCGTATCTGGAGCACTACGCACTCGGTTCACCAGGCGAGTGGCGTATGGTCCCGACCTCGGCCAACGGACAACCCGCGGCGGGCGCATACCGGCGTACGGCCGAAGGCAGGTACACGCCGTACGGCATCTCGGTGTTGACCGTGGCCGAGGACGGGCTGGTCCGGATCACAGTGTTCGGCGATCCGGGCCTGTTCCCGGCTTTCGGCCTGCCGATCGACTATCCGGCGCGGAGAACCCCGATGTGTCGGTCGGTACGACGAATCCGCGGGACGCCAGTTGACCGCTGACCCAGGCGATTTGCCTTCCGCGGGATTCAACGGCCCCGGTCGCCAGTTGTCTTGGCCGCCGCCGCCGCCGCCGCAACCGTTGACCGCCTACCGCTGCCCGAAGCGGTTGACCAGGCGCCCCACCGCAGCCCGAAACCGTTGATCCGAGGTTGAAAATCACCCGTCAGCCCGACCAGCCGGTTCGCTGTCGACTTCCCGGACCGACCCGCCGGATCGGGGCACTACACGGCTCGACCCGCCGGCGCCGGCGCGACTTCCCGGACCGACCCGCCGGTTCGACGTCGACTTCCCGGCTCGACCCGCCGCGGTCGGGGCACTACCCGGCTCGACCCGCCGAAATCATGCCGGCGATTCGGCGGGTCGGGCCGGGTAGTGAGGTATG
>NZ_BAAANE010000003.1:78578-226740 GCF_039529635.1 Kribbella alba
GCGGGTCGAACCGGGAAGTCGCAACCCGGCCGGCTCCACCGCGACACCCCGGCACGACCGCCAGCGCCACGCAACACCCCGGCTCGACCCGCCGGATCGGGGCACTACACGGCTCGACCCGCCGGCGCCGGCGCGACTTCCCGGACCGACCCGCCGGTTCGCTGTCGACTTCCCGGACCGACCCGCCGGTTCGACGTCGACTTCCCGGCTCGACCCGCCGGGGTGGGGCCACTACCCGGCTCGACCCGCCGAAATCAGGCCGGCGATTCAGCGGGTCGGGCCGGGTAGTGAGGGATGGCCGGCGGGTCGGGCCGGGTAGTGAGGGATGGCCGGCGGGTCGGGCCGGGTAGTGAGGGATGGCCGGCGGGTCGGGCCGGGTAGTGAGGGATGGCCGGCGGGTCGGGCCGGGTAGTGAGGGACGGCCGGCGGGTCGGGCCGGGTAGTGAGGTATGGCCGGCGGGTCGGTCCGGGCAGTGACGAATGGCCTTCAGCCCAGGCGTTCCTGGAGGTGGATGGTGATCTGGTCGCCGGGGTTCTTGCCGAGCCGGGCGCGGAGGTCGGCCTTGACCGGGAGTTTGTGGGTGCCGTCGCCGAGCGCCATGAACGAGCTCTCGAACGGGTGCCCGTCCATCGTGCCGCGAACCTTGACGAGCCCACGCGTGCCGAAGTATTCGGCCGAACCGGGCATCTGGACGTAGGTCCAGCCGCCCTTCTCGGGACTCTTCAGCAGCGGCGCGGTGAACTGTTCGTCCAGCGGCCCGGCCTTGCTGTTCTTCATGGTGGTTCCTCCTCGACTGTCGGTTCCTTCACTACCTACGTAGAGGCCGTGCCGCCGCTTTCGACATCACCCTAGAACTTCTTTCCGCGAGTGGCAGGATGGCTGGGTGCCCTTGAACGTGACCGTCCGACCGGGTGTCCGGACCGATGTGCCGGCGGTTCTCGACCTGCTTGACGGCGCGACCGAGTGGTTGGTGGCTCGAGGGCGGACGCAACAGTGGGGGACCGAGCCGCACTCGACGAGCATCCGGCGGGTCGAGCAGGTGAACGGATTCGTCGACGCGGGTGGGCTGTGGATCGCCGAGTCAGCTGGTCGTGCGGTCGGCGCGCTCGCGGTGGGCGAGGCGATGCCGTACGTGCCGCCTGCCACCGAGCCGGAGTTGTACATCCAGCTGCTGGTGACGGATCGCGCATCGCAAGGCCAAGGCATCGGCGCCGAACTCCTGGATCACGCCCGGTCGCTTGCGCGCAAGGATGGCGTCGACCTGCTGCGGGTGGACTGCTTCGCGGGGGGCGACGGGGCCTTGGTCCGGTACTACGAGAAGCAGGGATTCACCCGCGCCGAGCCGTTCGCAGTACGGGTCAATGACTCGGAATGGCTGGGGCAGGTTCTGTACCAGCGTCTGTGATCGGCTGATCTCGGAGCGGGCCGACGAGCGTGCGGTGAACGGTGCCGTGGGCATCGCTGCAGTGCGCGGTCTGGTCGCTGGCCGACGCGTGATCGACCTGCAGCGTCGAATGGGTCAGCTGATGCCGCTCGGCCAGCAGCGCCTCCACCTCGCCGCGGATCTGGTGACAGTCCAGCCCCTCCTGCACAAGTATGTGCGCCGATGCGGCCGGCTCGCCCGACGTGATCTCCCAGACGTGCAGGTCGTGGACCTCGACTACGCCCGGTACTGCGCACAGCTGGGCGCCGAGGGCTTGCGGATCGACCCCCGCAGGTGCTGCCTCGAGGAAGATGCGGCCGGAGTCGCGGACCAGGCTGATCCCGGCCTTCAACATCAGTACTGCGACCACCAGCGCGGCGATCGCGTCGGCGCGGGCGAATCCGGTCAACAGCACGATCAGTCCGGCCAGCGCGGTGGCGGCGAAGGCGAACAGGTCGTTCAGGATGTGCTGGAAGGCGCCTTCGATGTTCAGGCTCGTGCGGTTCGCCTTGCTGATCAGCCAGGTCGCGATCAGGTTCACCACGATGCCGACCAGACCGGTGATCAGGACCAGCGCGCCCTGCACGTCGGGCGGATGGATCATCCGGCGGATCGACTCGTAGACAAAGTACGCCGCCAGCAGGAGCAGGGTGATCCCGTTCGCCTGCGCGGAGAGGATCTCGACCCGCTTCAGGCCGTAAGTGAATCCACCGGCCGGCGGGCGGGCGGACAACCGGATGGCGATCAGGGCGAGCGCGATCGCGGCGGCGTCCGTGAGCATGTGTGCCGCATCGCTGATCAGCGCGAGCGAACCGGCCGCGAGGCCGACGACCACCTCGGCGGCCATGAACGCCAGGATCAACGCGAGCGCACCACTCAGCAACCGCCGATCGGCGCTCGCACTGACGCCGTGCCCGTGCCCGTGTCCCGCGCTCACGAGGTGCCGTTCCGTTCCGGGTGGATGGCGTCAGTGTGCTCGGTGTGGGTGACGGCCAGGTCGACGAGCATGCGGACGTGGGCGTCGTCGAGCCGGTAGTAGGCCATCCGCCCGTCCCGGCGGACCGAGACGACGCGGTGCGCGCGCAGTAGGCGGAGGGCATGGGAGGTCGCGGACTCGCTCATCCCGGTCACCGCGGCGAGGTCGCAGACGCAGAGCTCGCCGTCGAGGAGCGCGACCAGCAGCTTCAGCCGCCGGGGGTCGCCGAGCAGGCCGAACACGTCGGACGTGTCGACGATGTCCTGCTCAGAAGGCATCCTGGCGTTGACGGCAGCCACCCGCTCGGGGTCGACGAGCCGCACGTTGCACTCGTCCATCCTCGCGGCAGCTTGCACATCTGCAGAACTCTTCATACGTCCAGCCTAGCCGCTCCACCCGCCGAGCGACCACTTCTCAAGACCGTCACCGTAACCATCCACGTGCGCTGACCGAGTCAACTCGTCGGGCCCGTCCGATCCGGACAGGCCCGACGATGCGAACCATCAGGGCCGCAGCTTCCCGAAGATCACCCGACTGAGCAGAGCAACCAGAACAGACGCGATGAGCCCTGCCAAGGCGATCACCGAAATGACGCAGGCGACGTTCGTGGCCATCGCCAACTTGGCGTCGGACTTCGTGAAGCCTTCGGTCAGGATCGCGAGAGCGGCGAGCATGCTGAAGCCGATGCCCGCGGAGGTCATCACGATCAGGTGATGCCCGCCGAGCGTTGCTGTAGATGTAAGTCGTGACGAGTGGTCCAGCCACGGACCGAAGGTGTGCATCCAGACGACTGCCATCAGATCGGCAGCCATCAGGACCCACATGCTGGTGGCGGAGCGAGAGGTACTGTGCGTGGAGTTCAACATTGTCACCACCTCCTACTTGCACGGAGGACCAGCAACGCCGTCGGAGATCGGCGTAGGCCTGGACTTGGACAAACGCGCCACGTCGGTTGCGTCGCTCGTGGGCGCCCGCTTCGGTTCGACGAACCGACAAAGTCGGGACAGGACTCCATGAACGCTTCGCATGGCTGGGTGGGGTCCTGTCGTCTCCTCTACCGCTACTACCGACTACACCTAAAGTCAGTAGATTCCATGTATTGAGAGTAGATCTGGTGTAGTCGACTTGCAACGCGGCGAGTCGATTTGGTATGAACCGTGACCTGTGGTTACTGTGCGCTGGTCTCTCTTCACGGAGTGCTGACGAAGTCCCCCCACGCGGAGCCTGACTTGGGCCGCAAGGTCTCGAATGGGATTCTCCTACAGCACTTCGGGTGTCTTCGGGTGTATACACAGGTGTACGGCTATCGACCATATAGGTGCGCGGGCAGTCAACAATCCGGGAGTGATCTTGGCCCCTTCAGCCGAGGCCGTTCGTCTTGCCAGCAAGCTACGCGACCTCCGCGAATCGCATGAGCCGAGGCTGACTCAGGCGGTGTTGGCCGACGCGCTGAGCGCTGAAAAGCCGGTGGCAGTCGCGACGATCAGTTCGTGGGAGTCCTTGACTACCCCCAAGCTGCCGCCGGCGGAGCGACTGCACTCCTACGCGCTGTTGTTCTGCACGGATCGACCGATCACCGATCCTCCGCATCTCGTGCGGGAGAGCGAGCTCTCGACGGACGAGCAAAGGCGCTATCAAGACCTTTATCAGGAGCTCATCGGTCTACGCGATGCAGTCCATGGCGGTGTGCGCGGTTCTTCGCTGAGCGGCTCCTCCACGTGGACGTTCGAGGACGGGCCGGTCACGATCATCTGCCCAGAGGCACCGAGCGTGGACTGGCCTCCACTGGCGAATGAGAAGGATCCCAACTACACGCGGATGTATCGGTACGCCGATCTTGACTCCTTGATCGAGTTGTGGGGGCACGTCCGCGCTGCCAACCCCGACCTGAGCGTGGTCCATCGGCTGCCTTCAGAAGTGGTTGCCGATGAGCTGTCCGGTCATGTTGTCGTGCTCGGCGGCGTCGCCTGGAACCAGTTGGCGAAACGTTTGCTGAGGACCCTGCGCGAATTACCTGTGTCGCAGGTCGAAGTCGCGGACCTGAACACAGGCGAGATTTTCAGGAGCAGCGGTGCCGGCGGCCGAGAGTTCCGTCCGCTGTTTGAAGAAACCGAGGACGGTCGGGCACTGGTCGAGGACGTCGCGTTGCTGGCGCGCCTGCGTAATCCCTTCAATCACAGTCGAACCGTCACCATTTGCAACGGCATCCACAGTCGCGGCGTGCTGGGGTCCGTGCGAGCCCTCACCGATCTCAATGTCCGTGAGCGCAACGAGGCCTACCTCTCCGAACACTTTCCGGGCGGATCGTTCGCGTTGCTCATGCGCGTACCAGTCGTGGGAGCCGAGACACTCTCACCCGACCTGGAGATCGCTTCGAACCGACTCTACGAATGGTCTCCGAAAAAGAAGGCGACGGTCGAGTGAGCAATCAGACCAAACATGTGCCGTCACACGCTTCACTTCTGCGAGACGTGTCGGCCGTGTCCGTGTCGCCCGCAAGCAGTCGTCTGGATGCCATCGTGGTCCCGGCAGCGCGACCATCGTTGCAGCGTCTCATCTCACTGTCCGCCCAGCTGTCAGTCCCGCTGGTGGTGCTGTGCAGCCGGCAGGCGCAGGCAGACAAGATCGCGGCACGAGTGGAGGAGACGTTCGGTGCACGGGCGTTGATCATCGATGTGCCCGAAAAGTATCAGTTGCTCGGTCATCAGCCCCTCACCTCCCATGACGCCTTCCGAACAGCCAGCAATGAACGTTCGAGCGATCTCAGCATCAAACGCAACCTCGGCCTGGTCCTGGCCCGCCTGCGTGGCTGGAAGAAGATCCTCTTCGTCGACGACGACATCTACCAACTCCAACCGCGCCACATTTCGCGGCTTGCCGGCTCACTCGACCGTCATCCGGTCGCGTCGATGGCCAGCAGCGAGTTCCCGGACAACTCTGTCGTGTGTCACGCGCGACGCCTCGCCGGACTCGGACAGGACGTGTTCGTCAGCGGCGCAGTACTTGGCGTCAACACACAGTATCCAACGCTGTCGTTCTTTCCCGATATCTACAACGAGGATTGGTTCTTCTTCGCCCAGCACGCGGCCGCACGCTCACTACCAAAGATCGGCAACGTCCGGCAGGACGAGTATCAGCCATACGCCGATCCGGAGCGGGCTGCCCGCGAGGAGTTGGGCGATGTCCTTGCCGAGGGTCTGTACGCGTTGTTCAACGGTACGCTTGGCTGGGATCTGAAGGATCAGCTGAACGCTGCGACCAGCATCAGTCATTGGCGATTATTCATACAGGATCGCCACTCCATGATTTCCGAGACCTACGATCGCCTCTCAGCTGTGCCATACACCAGCGATTCGACGGACTCGAATGAAATCCGTGATGCGCAGAGGTCGCTGCGCCGAGCCGCGAAGCAGTTGGACGACACCGTCACGCCAGAGCTCTGCGTCAGCTTCATCAAGAGCTGGCGCGAAGACGAAGCTCGCTGGCACAAGGTCATGCCTGGCATCGGCTCTGCACTCAGTGAACGCGAGGCAATGAACAGGCTCGAGCTGAAAGATTGGATTTCCTGCGGTTACGGCTCCGGTCCGGAATCGTTCGTGTCGCTGATGGCTGCCTTACAATCCAACCTAAGCCGCTCCTCAACTCGGCGCGGAGCATCGGTCAGAGGCTGACGCTCCCCAGTGGTCTCGAAGCCCAAGTGTTCGTAAGCCGCACGAGCTTCATCGTTGCCGTCGAGAATCCACACCATCCAAGTGCGAACGTCCGGCTCCAACTCGGCCAGGTAGCGAAGGATGGCGCGCAGTACACCACTTCTGCGGTGCAGTGGATCGACCCAGACCGACTCGAGATGTCGTTCATCCGTCGGTCGGTCGTCGACCCGGACCAAGCACGCCACACCGACAACCTGATCACCGCTCCGAGCAACGATCCAGGCATCTTCGACAGCGAGAGCGCGCCATTCCGTCTCACCCCAAGACGCTTCGGCCTTTGACAGGAACGCGTCCGGAGAATCCCTGAGGGCACGCAGACGAACGTCCCGGAGGATTTTCCAATCGTCTCCAGCAGCACCTCGACGTCCAAGTCGACCTCCCCAGGCGCGTCTCAGCACTGCCGTTGAGCCGGTTCCAGTCTTGGTTATCGTGGCGGCACCGGCAATCGCGTCCTGAGTGTCGTCACAGTGAACGCGGCTGATTCCGTCGGCGGTCGAAGTACTAGTGTCTAGGCCACGCCCATCGGGGCCTCGCGGTGCACCACTCTGCTGGACGCCACTATCACCGCCCCGGCGCCTGCCGCGAAAGAGTGTCAGAGTGGGGGAATGAGCGACGAATTTCCCGAGCCGCGGGCCGGGGAGCGGGAATCGTTGGAGCAGTTCCTGGACTTTCATCGGCGGGGTGTCGTGGAGGCCCTGGATGAGGCCGACGACGAGGCGGCAGCCGCCCGGGTGTTGCCGGCGTCGGAGCTGACCATCGGCGGGATCGTGAAGCACCTGGCCGTCGTCGAGGATCTCTGGTTCACCCACAAGCTGCTCGGTGAGCCACGACCGGCGCCCTGGGACGAGGAGTTGTTCGCGGCAGACGCCGACTGGGACTTCAACTCGAGCAGGCATGACTCGGTAGCGGCGATCCGGGCGATCTACCTCGCCGCCTGCGACCGCAGCCGGGCGGCCGCGGCGCAGTTCGCGGCGCTCGACGCGACCGCTGCCCTACCGTCATTCGACAATGAACCCGTCAGTCTGCGGTGGATCTTCCTGCACCTGATCGAGGAGACCGCGCAGCATCGCGGTCACCTCGATCTGCTCCTGGATGCGGTTCGTCAGAACAACGGCGACAGCTCGGACCAGCGGGAGGCTCGGCAGTAGACCGGGATCACGTCGAGCGGTACGTCCCGGGTAACGAGGCCCCCATCCACGCGCTCGCCGGTCCAGACGTCGACCCAGTCGCCGGCCGGGAGATACGTCGTCCAGGTGGTGGCGGCGGGCTCGAGGACGGGGCTGACCAACAGGTCGTTGCCGAGCAGATACTGGTGCGGGAAGTCCCACACCGAAGGGTCGGCGAAGTCGAAGAACAGCGGGCGCATCAGCGGCCGGTCGGTGGTGATCGTGAGGGCCGCCTGTTCGACCAGGTAGGGCAGCAGCCGCTCGCGGAGCTCGGCGTACTGACGGAACAGCGGGATGACACGTTCGTCGCCGGTGATCTCCGCGACATGCCAGGGCGTGCGATCCCGGAGCGGAAGCTGATGGTGGTTGAACTCCGAGTGGTACTGCATGATCGGCATGAACACCGAAGCCGCCACAGCTCGCAGATACAGCTCGGCGTCGGGGACCGGACCCGAGAACCCGGCGAGATCCCAGCCCCAGTAGACGATTCCACAGGAGGCGGCGGTCAGCCCGGCGGTCACGGAGGAGCGGAACGCCTCCCAGGTGGAATCCTCGTCGCCGGCCCAGAAGATGCCGTGCGCCTGCGATCCGGTGAATCCCGATCGTGAGAACGTCACCGGCGCCTTGCCCGCCGAGCGCAGCAGATCGCCGAAGGTCCGCGCGTAGTGCACCGGGAACAAGTTGTTGCCCTCATCCCCACGACGGCCGTCCGCATAGACCAGATCGTGTCCCCACGCGTGCTCGCCGCCGTCGGTCTTGAACCCGTCGACGTCGAGGTCCTCGACCAGGTAGCGCCGCTTCTCCGTCCACCAGTCGCGGGTCCGCTGCACGGACAGGTCGGGCATCAGCGCGTGAGGGAACCACCAACCGCGATTGTGGTACGCCGTACCGTCCGCCTCGAGGACGACGTGTCCCTCCCGCACCATCGCCGCGGCATCAGCTGCGACCTGGCCCGTGGTGATCTCGGTCTTCTGCAAGGGGATCTGCCACAGGATCACCTTGATCCCGCGGGCGTGCAGTTCGTCGATCATCGCCTTCGGATCCGGCCACACGCCGTCGTGGCGATAGCTGAAGTCGCCGGCCTTGTGGGCGCTGCCGTCGGCGGTCACCTCGTACCGCGCGTCGCGCCAGATGGTGATGCCCTCTTCGTCGCTCCAGGCCTCGATCACCACGGCACCCACCGGGATCGCCAGGTCCCGGTGCGCGTCCATCCTGGCCATCACCAGCTCCTGGGTGTTCCACTCGTTGCCAGAGGCCCACAATCGGAACACCCAGGACGGCAACTCCTCGGCCCGGCCGACCTCATCCAGGAATGCCTTCAGTACTGCGGCCGGCCCGCCCTCGTAGATCGCCAGGTCGACGGTCGGTTCGTCGCCGAGGGCAACCTCTACCACCAGCTTGTCGCCCACAGACGAATACCAGGTACGCCGGGACGTGCGCAGGTGGAATCCCCAGCCGTTGCCTGAGGCATCCACCACATGGGCGAACGGCATCGGGAGATAGGTCCGGCCGTGCACGCCCTGCGACTTGTACTGCTCGAACACCACGGCATCGAGTGATCGCCCACGCTGGTCGAGCGCGTCGTACCGCTCGCCGAACCCGACCAGGTGGTCGTCCGGCCGCAACTCGAAGGCAAACCGAGCCCGGTGAACCCCGACGGCGGACACCAACCACTCCACGTCCAGGACCCGCTCATCACCGCCCCGCACCTCGCCAACAGCGTCCCGCGTCCACGCTGCAGGCGACACCTCGAACCACTCAGTCGTCTCGACGGCAGAGGCGCCGTGCGCGTGGAATCGGTACTTCACCGGAGCGTCGACCGGCGGCGTCACGCCGGACCACCCGCCGTCGCCGCCGAGCGCGTTCGCCTGGGCCTCGCTCAGGTGGCCTTCGCCGCCTGCGAGTGCGGCAGCATCCGACGCCGCGACCTGCGCCGGCGTGAGGTCGAGCTCGGTCGACCCCCACTCGCAGACAACCCGCTCGACGTTCGGCGAGACGACCACGCCGAGGCGAACCGGTTCGCCGGTCAGCGGCAGGACCGGCACGCGCTGGTCGGGGGAGGTGGCGTACGGGTGCTCGATGCCGTACGGGCGGTGCGTGATCATTCAGTCTTCCTTGTCAGCAGCGTCGGCTGTAGCGGTGATGCCGAGTTCGTCGGCGAGAATCAAATACATCCCATGTGACCAGAGCAACGGCGTCGCCACCGTTCCCCACCGAGCGATCCACTCGTCGCGCGAACCCGGATGCAAGAGGTGGTGCGGCACCTGCTCGGGCAGCTCGCCACGCTCGTCAGCCTGGTCGGCGATCCACCTCAGCTGCCGAAGTGCGCCGGCCCGATCTCCCGCGACTGCGAGGTTCCACCCGAGCAGTGCGGACAGCAGGATCCACTGGCCACCGCCGTAGAACACATCCGCGGTGAACCGATGAACCCCGCCGTCCACAGCGAGATCCCGCGCCACGGTCGCCAGCGTCGTACCGGCGAGGTCCTCGCCAGGGGCAACCAGTCCGAACGGCACGATGCAGGACGGTAACGACCCGTCGACTGCCGAACCGCCCAGCCACTTCGACAGATGCCCATCGGCGATGCCCTCGGCAACCACCAGTGCACGGATGCGCGCGGCAACAGTCAGCACGTCCGCCGAGACAAAGGGTGCGATGGCAACGAGCCCGCCATAGATCGCGCCCAGCGTCGACACATGCCGGTGCTCGACGTGCTCCTCCCACCAGTCGTAACAGGGTCGATCCCAGAAGGCGACGAGATAGTCGACGGCCACCTCGATCCCGGCCTGCCACCGCGACAGCTCCAACCCGTACCGCGCAGCGTGGGTGACCACCGCCCACAACCACAGGCCGTACCCGTCGGTCTGGAAGTCCCACCACGGGTCGGACCCGTCCTTGCCGTCGAACGTGAACCTGGTCGGCAGCATCGCCTCGTTCGTTGGCACCTCACCCCGGGCGACCGCCGCGCGCAGGTCGTCCACCTGCGCGCGGCGACGACGCAGTACGCCGTCCACCCAGTCGTGGAACCGCCCCGCCGACGCGACATCGCCGTACCGCGAGATGCCCTCCGCGGTGAAGGATCCGTCGCGCAGCCACGCGTACCCCTTGTACGCCGAGAACGTCGGTGCGGCGGGGTAGGCCCCTCCAGCGTCCTGGTGCTCGGTGATGACGGCGTGGCTGTGCCGGGCCAGGTCGCGCAGGCGGGTGAGTTCTTCGGTTTCGGCAAGGGCGGAGATCATCGGGTCCGTCACTTCTTCAGCAGGCCGTTGACCTTGGTCTGGGCATCGGCGAGCGCCTTCTCCACCGGCTTGCGGCCGGCGGCAGCGGAGGTGAGTTCCTGCGTGACCAGGTCCTGCATCTCCTGCTGACGCTCGATCACCGGCGGCAGCACGGTCGCCTCGAGCGCGGTGAAGACCGCTTTGCGGTTGGCCGGCTTCTTCTGGTCCAGGTACGGCGCGAGCTTCGTCTCGTCCGCGACCGGCGGCAGCTCCCACGAGGTCGCGAGCCGGGTCTTGGTGGTGTCGTCCGAGGACGCAAGGAAGGTGACCCACTTCTGCGCGGCGTCGGCGTTCTTCGAGGCGGCCGAGACGACCAGGCCGTTCACGAACATCGCGGACGCCTTCTCGGTGTTGCCGGGCTCGACCACGACGTCCCAGTCGAACGGCGCGTCGGCCATTCCGCTGAACATCCAGATCCCGGTGTGCCACATCGCGAGCTTGCCCGACTTGAACAGCTTCGAGTCGAAGTCAGGAGTGCCGGCGCCGTCGGCCTCGGTCGGCATCGTCTTGCCGACCTTGTCGATCAGGAACTTGGCCGCCTCGACGCCCTGCGGGGAGTTGAAGGTCGCCGCGGTCCGGTCGGCGTTCAGGAACTCGCCGCCGTTCTGCGCGAGCACCTTGTAGAACTCGTTGTACGACACCGGCTGGTAGTCGCCCCACACCTTCGCGCCCTTGTCAGTGAGCTTCTGTGCCGCGGCCTGCTCGTCCTTCCAGGTCCAGTCGGCGGTCGGCTCGGCTACCCCGGCCCGCTTGAACAGGGCCTTGTTGTAGAAGAGCACGACGTTCGAGAAGGACTCCGGTACGCCGTACTGCTTGCCGCCGTCGGTGAACGCGTCGTACAGCGACTTCTTGTACGCCGAGGAGTCCACATCCTTCAGCTCCGCCAGCGAGCCGTTCTTCGCATATGTCACGAAGTTCTCGTAGTTCAGCTCGAAGGTGTCGGCCGCGGTGCCACCAGCAACAGCGGTCTGGAGCTTCGTGAAGTAGTTGGCGTAGGGGACCGTCTCGACCTGGACGGTGATGTTCGGATTGGCGGTCTGGAAGGCGGTGACCAGTGCCGCCAGGTCCTTCTCGTGCCCGTCGTTGGCGGAGAAGTTCAGGTAGCGCACGACGGACTTGCCTTCCGGTGCCGCGGCTTGCTTGGTTGCCGATCCCTGCCCGCAGGCAGTCAGCGCGAGCGCAGCGGCAAGGCCGATGCCCGCCGTCTTCAAAAGGCGCATGGTGGGTCCCTTCACTTTCACTTGATGCCGGTGTGGGCCACACCGGCGATGATGTGGCGCTGCGCGAGCAGGTAGACGATCGCGATGGGCACGATCGAGACGACGGATCCCGCCATCACGACGTCCCACTGGGTGGTGAACTGGCCCTGCAAGGTGGACAGGCCCAGCGGTAGCGTCATGAGCTCCGGCGACCGGATCACGACGAGTGGCCAGAGGAAGCTGTTCCAGCTACCCATGAACGCGAACACCGCGACGGTCGCTAGCGCGGGCCGGATCAGCGGCAACACGATGGTGGTGAAGATGCGCAGATGACCCGCGCCGTCGATGGTGGCCGCCTCGTCGAGCTCCATCGGTACCGCGGTGACCGCCTGGCGCAGCAGGAACACCCCGAACGCCGAGGCGATCGTCGGCGCCAGCAGCGCGAAGTACGTGTCCTGCAGGTTGAGCGTCTTCATCTCGATGAACAGCGGCACGACCAGCACCTGCAGCGGGACCATCAGCGTGGCCAGGTAGAACCCGAACACCACGTTCTTCAGCGGGAACCTCAGCCGGGCGAACCCGTACGCCGCCATCGAGCCAGTGACGAGTTGAAGTGCCGTCGAGGCGACGGCCACGCCCAGCGAGTTGACGATGATCCGCCAGATCGGCATCGCGTCCAGGAGAGTCCGGTAGGCCCCGAGTGTGGGGTTGTCGACGATCAGGGTCGGGCCGTCGGCCAGCGATCCCTCGGGCGTGATCGACGTGATCACTGTCCACAGGAACGGGAAGAGCATGATCGCGGCGCCGACCAGCACAGCGACGTACAGGGCGATCCTGGCCGCGAGCGACCTGGTCTCCGGACCCTCGTACTGCGCCGCGCGGCGCGCGGTCCTGCGTCGGGTGTCACGCATAGTGCACCCACCGGCGCTGGCCGCGGATCTGGATCACGGTGATGACGAGGATCAGCGCGAACAGGATCCACGAGAGCGCGGACGCCTCACCCGCGCGGCCGTAGCGGAAGGTGAGGTCGTAGATCTGCCCGACCACCACCTGGCTGGACCCGGCCGGGCCGCCCGCGGTCATCACGTAGACCTGGTCGAACACCTGGAAGCCGTTGATCAGGGAGATCACGACCACGAAGAACGTCGACGGCGACAGCAGCGGCAGGGTGATCCGCCAGAACCGTTGCCACGCGTTCGACCCGTCCACCTTGGCGGCCTCGTAGAACTCACCAGGGATGGACTGCAGTCCGGCGAGCAGGATCACCATCACGAAGCCGAGGTCCTTCCACGCCGACGAAAGGATCACCGCCGGCAGGGCCCAGTGCGGGTCCGTCCACCAGCCGGGTTCGGGCAGGCCGAGCGTGCCGAGCACTTGGTTGACCAGACCGTTCGTGGGGTTCAGCAACCACTTCCAGACGAGCGCGACGACCACCCAGCTGGTGACCACGGGAAGGAAGTACGTCGCTCGCAGGAAGGCGCGTCCCTTCAGCCTCTGGTTGAGCGCCAGCGCCAGGCACAGCCCACCGGCGTACACGATCGGCAGGTAGCCGGCGACGTAGATCAGCGTGTGCAGGAGGACCCGTCGCGTCATCGGGTCGGTGATCAGGTTCGAGTAGTTGCCGAGGCCGACCCACTCCATCGGGGAGATCAGGTTCCACCTGTGCAGGCTCACCCACAGCGACGAGACCATCGGCACCAGCGTGAAGATGAAGAGCGGGATCGCGCTAGGCAGCAGGAAGAACAGAACCCAGCCAACGTTCTTGGCCCGTCCGGTCCTCATCCGGCGCCGAGCCGAGCGCGCACCAGGCGGCTTTGCTCGCCGCCGTTGTTGGCCGAGTCGAACGGGCTCGACAGCACCAGGGAAGCCGCTCCCCGGGCCCACTGGTCCTCCGTCCACGGCTCCACCACCACGGGCACCGCCTTGCGGGCCGGTAGCAACGATCGCCGGAACGACGGCTCGAACCCGGTCTGCCAGAATTCCCATCCGTCCACTCCCTCACCCATCAGGACGACGACCTCGGGGTCGACCGTGTGGATCACGCCGGCCAGCGCCCGCCCGAGCATCCCGCCGGCCTCTTCGAAGATCTGCTGCGCCGCGTCGTCGCCGTTGGCGGCCGCGCGCGACAAGGTGGTCAAGGTGCCGCGCCGGCCGATCACGCCACGGGCCCGAGCGGTTCGCTGCAGCCCGGCAGAGCCGATGTTGGCCTCGAGGCAGCCGGTCGAGCCGCACGTGCAGGGCGGCTCCTCGGCCCCCGACAGCCCGACCGGGATATGCCCGATCTCGCCGGCGCCGCCGTTCGCGCCGCGGTAGATGCCGCCATCGACGACGATGCCGCAGCCGATGCCGCGCCCGATCGTGACGACCAGGTACGACGAGTGGTCGCGGCCGATTCCGTACAGGCGCTCGGCGGCGGCCAGGGTGTTCACGTCGTTGTCGACGAGCACGGGGGTTCCGATCGCGGCCCGCAGGACCGGTCCGACCTGGGCGCCCTGCCAGGACAGCGTGGGGGCGTCGACGACGCCGGACGCCTGGGAGTCGACAGAACCCGGTACGCCGATGCCCACACCGAGCAGGCGGTCGTCGAGTTCGCCGACCTCTTTCGCGAGGATCTGGCCCAGCCGGTTGATCGCGTCCGGAGCGCCCGGGTCGTAGTCGTGCGAGGTCGACGAGCGCACCGTTCCGTCGAGCTCGACCGTGACGACGGCGACGTGGTCGGCGGTGACCTTCGCGCCCATCGCGACACCGGCGTCGTTGAGGAGCCCCAGCAACCGCGCCGGCCGACCGCCGTTGGAGGGGACCGACTCTAGCTCCTCGATCAGGCCGCGGGCGATCAGGTCCTTGGTCGCCTGGGTGACGGTGGCGGGGCTGAGCTTCAGCGTCCGGGCGATCTCGGTCCGCGACGTCGGGCCCTGGGTGCCCAGCAGCCCGACGATGCCGGCCGGCACCAGCTCCCCGCGAGGAATCACAGTCTCTCCCGACTTACTTCGACACTAAATTTAGTGGGAAACTAAGCCCGCCGAGCAGGGAAGTCAAGAGCGAGTGGACTAGGTCGCGCTCCCGCCCGGGCGCTTTCCCGGCCCTTCGGGTCCGTGGCACAGGCATGCCAGTGTCACCGGGCCCAGCTCATTCTGAGATCCTCGTCACGTACAGGTATGTCCTGAGTAAGGACTGTGTGAAGAATCGCTGCTGACGGCTCTGCAGGCGTGGCTGAGCGGGCGTCGGACCGTAAGTTCGGAGAGGTGTCAGTCGAGGTCAGGAGTGAACGAAGTGCAACGGGGCTGTCAGGTCATGCCGTCGGCATGCCTGCAGAGAGCGGCGTCGGCAAGGTCGTGTCGACGATGAACAAGATCCTCGCCATCGCCGGGGTGGCATTGCTGCTCGGCGGGTTGGCGCTCGGCTTCCGGTCGGTCTCGACCGCCGGCACCGACTGCGGTTCCGCCTTCCAGCCGGCCAGGGGCATCACGCCGATGGCCTGCGACGGCCGCCTGAACAATTCCGCCACGCTGGTTGCCGTCGTGATGATCGCCGGCGCCCTCTGCCTGGTCGCTGCCTTCGTCGTCAAGGTCGTCCGCGATCGCTCCCACGTCTGAACCACCTCGGCTGCCCGGGTTCGGCCTGGGAGGGTGTGGGCACGAGCCTGCGATCAAGGTCGGAGCACGAGCTTGCCTGTCGTACTGCGGGCGAGCAGGTCCTCGTGGGCGCGGCGAGCGTCGCCCAGCGGGTAGTTGCCGCCGACAAGGGGGCGGATCTTGCCCGTCGCGGTCAACTCCAGGAGCTCGGTGAGTGGTTCCTGGTAGCCGCGGGGATATTCCATCGCCGGCCGGAGCCAGAACCCGGCCACCACTTTGTTGCTCTCAGCAAGTACTTCGAGGTCCACAAGCGGGCGACCTTCCCGGGCGGCGTTGCCGTACGAGACCAATCGGCCGAACCCGCCGAGAACGTCCATACCCGCCAGCAGAGTCACGCCGCCGATGGCATCCAGGACCACGTCGACGGGCCGGCCGTCGTTGGCGGCCCGCACCCGGCCTGCATATCCGTCCAGTGCGCTGTCCACGGCGACGTCCGCGCCCAGCCTCACCGCGAGCGCCTGCTTCTCAGGTGTCGACGCCGCGGCGATCACCCGACCGGCCCCGAAGTACTTCGCCAGTTGCACCGCGAGTGAGCCGACCCCACCTGCGGCCGCGTTCACGACGACGGACTCCCCGGGCGCGAGGCGGGCCGAGTTCCGCAGTACGTGCCAGGCGGTCAGCCCCTGCACCAGCAGTGCGAGCGCCTCGCCATCCTCGACATCATCCGGTACGTCGACTGCGCGGGCAGCCGGCACGACCGCAGCCTCGGCGTATCCGCCGCCTGCGAAGATCGGGGCGAGCATCCGCCGGCCGTCCGGAGTACGTCCCACGACCTCGACGCCGGGGATGAAGGGAAGATCGGTGCCGCCGCGGTACGACCCTTCGGTGCGGTGCGTATCCGCATAGTTCACACCGGCCGCGGCGACCTCGACCAGGAGTTCACCGGGTGCGGGGACCGGGGCTGGGACCTCGACGGGAACGAGGACCTCCGGTCCGCCGAACCGGCTGACCTGGATGGCGCGCATGACTGATTCCTCTCGACCGGTGCTGGGGCTCGCTCACGGTACGAAGGCCCCGGGATGCCCAACAGTGCCGGCCGCTGATGGAAGAGATGATTCCATGAATGAATGCTCATGGAAGGGGTAGTCTGTTGGGCGTGCCTGAGGATCTCACCGCTGCGGAACTGCGCATCCTGGACGCCGTCGAGCGCGAGGGCAGCTTCTCCGCGGCCGCCTCGAAGCTGGGCCTGACCCAGTCGGCGATCTCGCACTCGGTCCGCGTCGTCGAGCGCAAGCTCGGGGCGGTCCTGTTCGAGCGCGGCCGGCACGGTGCTCGGGCCACGGCCGCCGGGGCCCGAGCCGTCATGCATGGACGCGGCGTCCTGCGTCTGCTCGGCGTACTGCGGGCGGACGCGCAGGCGGCGTCCGGTGGTGAGCTTTCGACCAAGCTGCGAATCGCGGCGTTCCGGAGTGCTGCCGCCCAGTTGCTGCCGTCGGCGCTGAGGCGGCTGACCACCAGACACCGGCAGTTGTCGTACGACGTCGCGATCGTCCGCGATATCGATGATGGCACCGCTGCCGAGGTGGTCGCCGGGCGGGCCGATCTCGCGATCGTCAACCTGCCGCATCGGCTGCCTGCGGGGACCGGCCTGGTCGGTGGAACGCTGGTGGACGAGCCGTACGTGCTGATCCACCCGGCCGGCGAGGACGACCCGCGGTCGCTGCCGGTGATCGACTGGCAGGAGAACTGCTCGACCGAGACGAAGGCGTGGTTCCGGTCCCAGGAGTGGTTGCCGCCGGCCACGATCACCGTGGCCGACGACACCGTGCTGCTGGCGATGGTCGCCCACGGCCTGGGGATGGCCGTGGTGCCGCTGACCATCGCGGCCGACCGGGCGCCGGGCGTCGTGGTGGAGGACCTCGGCCCCGCCGCGCCCCGCAGGACCATCGGCTATCTGGCGACACCCGAACTTGCCCGCAGTACTGCGGTCCGTGAGCTCGTCCGGGAACTCCGGGCCGAGCGAACCTCCTCGCCACCGAATCCCTCGGATACGGATGGTGGCGGGGATGATCCGGGCATCATGATGGGTCCGTGGAGGGAGGAACAGTGAGCGAAGTACTCGATCCTGTGAGCAGTGAAGCGCTCGACCCAGTGAGCAGCGCCGACCGGTTCGCCGAGCTGGCAGTCGAGCTGCACGAGTCGGACGGAGTCGGCGAGACCGTCGAGGCGGTGCTGTCGTTCGCCCTCGATGCGGTCGGCTGCACCCAGGCCGGCGTCGCAGTCCTGAACCGCGGCCGGCTGGAGGTCGCCGCGGTGACCGATCCGGTGATCGAGGACATCTACCGGTGCCAGATCGACGACGGCGAGGGTCCGCTGATCACCGCCGGGCTCGAGCAGCGAACGATCCGGGTGCCGGACACGGCGAAGGAGACCCGCTGGCCGCGCTGGAGCACGATGATCAGCGCACTGGGGCTGCAGACCGTGATGCAGGTGCCGCTGACGATCGCCGGCAGGACCGTCGGCGTACTGAGCCTCTACAGCACCAAGGTCGACGGCTTCGACGACGACGACGAGGCGGTCGCCCACATCCTCGCCCGGCATGCCGCCGTGGCGATGGCCACGGCCAGGCAGGAGGAGTCGCTGGTCGAGGCGGTGGACGCGCGGAAGTTGATCGGGCAGGCGATGGGCATCCTGATGGAGCGGTTCGCGGTCGACAGCGATCGGGCCTTCGCGATCCTGCGCCGCTACTCCCAGGACAACAACATCAAGCTGCGCGCCGTCGCCGAACAACTCATCGAGACCCGGAAGCTGCCCGGCCAACTATCGTGACGTCATGAGCTTCACCGGTTTCCCGACGGCCGCCCTGGACTTCTACGACGACCTGGAGATGGACAACAGCAAGACCTTCTGGAACGAGCACAAGCACGTGTACGAGGAGTCCGTCCGGGCGCCGATGGCCGCACTGCTCGCCGCACTCGAGGAGGAGTTCGGCCCGGCCAAGGTCTTCCGCCCGTACCGCGACGTCCGCTTCGCCAAGGACAAGACGCCGTACAAGACGCATCAGGGTGCGTTCATCGCCTGCGGTCCGTCGACCGGCTGGTACGTCGAACTCGCGGCGCCGGGTGTCCGCGTCGGCGCGGGCTTCTACGAGGCGCCGGCCGATCGCCTGGCCCGGATCCGGACCGCGATCGACGAGGAGCGGCGCGGCAGCGAACTCGAGAAGCTGCTCGCGGATCTCCAGACCGACGGCTGGACGCTCGGCGGCGACAAGCTCAAGACCAGCCCGCGCGGGTACGACGCGGAGCACCCCCGGATCGAGCTGCTTCGGCACAAGTCGATGACACTGGGGAAGTCCTACGGGTTCGAACCGGTGATCCACTCCGCCGACCTGGTCGGCGAGGTCCGCCGCGACTGGCGGGCCACCACCCCATTTCTGGAATGGATCACCGCGAACGCGTGAGCGGTGATCAGTCGTCGAGCTCCTTCAGCACCCGGGCGATGTGGTCGCGGGTCCGGGCCGGCGGGGGAGCGGCGACGCACAACGCCTCCATCGTCGCCGTGTACTGATCGAGGTCCTCGAGCTTGTCCAGATAGAGCGCACTGGTCAGGTGCTCGATGTAGACGATGTCCGGCAGGTCATGCTCGGGGAACCGGAGAATGCTGTACGCGCCGCCGGTGGCCGCGTGGCCGCCGGAGGAGAACGGCATCACCTGGAGCGTGACATTTGGCAGGTGCGTCGCCTCGATCAGCGACTCGAGCTGGACGCGCATCGCCTTCACCCCGCCGATCGGCCGGCGCAGTACGGACTCGTCGACCACGGCCCAGAGACGGACCGGGTTCACCGGGCGGTGCAGCACCTCCTGGCGACCGACGCGCAGCGCGACCCGGCGCTCGACCTCCTCCGGCGGGATCAGCCCGCGGCCGAGCTGCACAACGGCTCGCACATACTCCGGGGTCTGCAGTAGGCCGGGAATGAACTGCAGCTCATAAGTACGGATCAGCTGCGCTGCGGCCTCGAGGCCCAGGTAGGAGTGGAACCAGCTCGGCAGCACGTCGCCGAAGCGGTGCCACCAGCCGGGGTTGTTCGCCTCCCGGGCGAGCGCCAGCAGTCGGTCGCGTTCGTCGCCGTCGTCCAGGCCGTACAGCTTCAGCAGGTCGCTGACATCGCGCTCCTTGAAGCCGACCCGGCCCAGCTCCATCCGGCCGAGTTTGTCCTGACATTTTCAGCGGCAATCGGGCCCGATTCCGGCGTCGTAGAGCCCGCTCAGTGGCCGGTCTGAGCCTGCGAGGGGCCGTTCGAGGGTCACAACTCAAAAACGTGCGGATGCACGTGCATCGGGCGCTTGCATTCGTTCTGTGCGACCGCCATGATTGCTCTATGCACAGAAGGTGAGCTGAATCTCGCAAAAAGTGACATCGCGTGATTCGGCAGGCCGGTCCACAGACCGCCGGCGGTGACGTCGGCATGACTGGTTGGGGAACCCGAGTCGATGAGCAACCACGACACAGAGGCCGTTGACCACAGCGCCGATACAACCGGCGGTCGTGCGCCTGACGAGCTGACCGAACGGGAGATCCAGGAACTGGTGGCGCGCTGCCCCGAGCAGCAGCGCTGGGCCTTCGAAGGCTGGCTTCGCGGCGTCCGTCACCTCGATGGTGATCCGATCGTGAGCCTGGGATGAACCTCGACAGAGCAGGAGGCCGGAAGATGGTGCGGATCTGGTTAGGCGACCATCTGATCGCCGAGTATGTCGCCGAGCCGGACAGGGCCTCGCGGTACCAGCGGGTGATGACGCCCAAGTTCACCGGATTGCGAATCACTGTGGACAGTGCGGCCACCGCCGGTTCACTCTCAGAACTCCCGAACGAACAGCTCTGGCCCCTCACTGTTCAGTGAGCTCCGGCTCGGTCGGCGAACTGGAGTGAACCGCTCCCCGACTTCGCAGTGCTGTCATTGCCTGCTTGATCACTTGTCTTGAAGTACTGCGCTCCGAAGGCCGGTCTCCCGTGCGGAGATCGGCCTTTGTCGTGCCGGCGGTCCGGACGTTAAGAGGCCCCCTCACCACTCGCCTGGTGAAGGGGCCTCTTGCTTTCGTGATTCTCTAAGCGAGGTCGTCGAACTCCCCGTCGTGAACGCCTCCGAGGAATGCCTCGATCTCGGCCTTGGTGAAGACCAGCGCCGGTCCGTCGGTGTGACGCGAGTTCCGCATCGCCACGCCGCCGCCCGGCAGCTTCGCTACCTCTACGCAGTTGCCGTTGGGGCCACTCCGCTGACTCTTCCGCCAGGTCAGCTCGCTCATCGCGTCGCCGGGCATGCCGTTGTAGATAGCAGTCATCAGCTGCACCTTCCGTACGTCTTTGGCATATGCACGTGCATTTGGGCTTGCATTTGCATCGTACACGTTCCTGAGCCCTGTGTCCGGTCCATTACGTAGTGTGTTGAAACGCCCGTTGGGTACGGCGTGGCGGTCGCTGGCGGTGATGAGATTGAGGGCGCCGCGCACGGGGAAGGTCCAGCCAGGCAGTGCGTAGTACGGAGGTCGGCGGCATCCAGTCGCTGCTCGCCGGCGCCCGGCCGGGAACACCTCGCCCCGGCAACGTGGAACCCACCGGTCTCGACCAGGAATCGGTGTCGCGACCAGCGCGCATCGACCTTCTCCGATCACGATGTGCGGATCCGGTATCTGCGAAGTATTCGGCGCCCGGATCTGAAAATGCCGCAGTTCCCATTGGGCCGGAAGTAGCACCTGGATCGGCAGTCACATGACCCGCTCACGATCAACCGAAAGGCCTTGTGTAGTTGAGAGATCAGGGATCCGGCAGGGATTGGTTGAATCCACAGCTGGACACTCCCGCAGCGCGTGATCCAGCCGTTGACTGGTCTGCGAATGCACTAGGCTCGCGACAATAATCCCTACCAAACAAAGGCTGCGCCGATGGCGACTCCCGACGGCCCGGAAGCACCTCCGGAGTTCGACACTTCCCAACCCACCATCGCGCGCGTCTATGACGCCCTGCTCGGTGGTAAGGACAATTTCGCCGCCGACCGCGAGGGTGCGGCGACCTATCTGAAATACGTTCCGGACGCCGGTCGTTGTGCGATCGAGAACCGTGAAGCCCTGGTCAAGGGCGTGCAGTATCTGGTCCGATCAGCGGGGATCGACCAGTTCCTGGACATCGGGAGCGGTCTGCCGACGCAGAAGAACACCCACCAGGCGGCTCAGGAGATCAATCCTGAGGCGAAGGTGGTCTACGTCGACGTCGACCCGATCGTGCTGGCTCACGGCCGGGCGCTGCTGGCGACGAACGACAGCACCATCGTCGTGACGGCAGACCTGCGGGAGCCGCAAGGCATCCTGGGGAACAAGGAGATCCAGGACCACCTGGACTTCAGCCGTCCGGTCGCGCTGATGATCGTCGGCATCCACATGCACTTCCATGACGACGAGAAGCCGGACGAGTGGGTCCGCACGTTGATGGACGCATTGGCGCCTGGCAGCTACCTGTTCATCACCGACTTCGTCGACACAGGTGAGCCGCTGCAGAAGGCGATGGAGCAGGCCGGTCTGGAGAGCCTGGGCAACGGCTGGATCCGGACCCCCGAGCGGATCGAGCAGCACTTCCTCGGTCTGCCGCTCCTGCCGCCCGGTCTCGACTTCCTGGCGCGCTGGTTCCCCGAGAACCCCGACGCCGAGGTGCCGGAGGTCGAGGATCTGCAGCCGTACCAGCGGATCCTGATGGCAGGCATCGCCCTCAAGGCCTGATCCAAGCACCACCCGGATGGCGCGCGACCACCTCGGTCGCGCGCCTTTCGTTTGCCTGTCGATGCGGCGCCAGAGCGAGCTTCGCCGGAGCGGGCCGCCACCGGCGCTGCGGCTGACAGAGATGACGTGGATCAGGTCGTCCGCGAGCCGGGTGCCGTCCACCTCGGTCGCCATGCTCTCGATCGCAGGCAGCCGTGCACTCGGTCCGGGGGCGGCTATTTGCCCAGGGCAAAGCGAACGCTCGGGCGTACGGTGGATGTCGTCTGCGTGTGCCGCTTGTGACTGTGGGTGCGGGGTACCTGCAGAATGAGAGGTCACAGCTTCGATTGATGGAGAACCACCTCGTGCAGTACCCGATGATCAGGACAGTGCCGGCCGACGCGGTCGCCATTGTGCGGGCCTACCCGCCGATGGTGAGCTGCTTCGCGGCGGCCCTGGCCGGTACGGCGCTGGTGTTCGACGTGTTCTACCTGGTCGCTAGTCCCGGGCTCAAGCTGGCCGCCGTCTACGCGATTCCCGTGCTGGCCGGGCTGATCGCCGGGTTGATGGCGGCGGCCGACGATGTGGAGCTTGAACGGCCGGTGCTCGGCTGGAGTGTCGCCACGACGGTTGCCGTGGGCATCACCAACTTCGTGGTGGTCGCGATGATCGCGACGATGCGCCGGACCGGGCCCTCGGACTGGGCAGCCGGTGGCCGGGCGGTTCTGCTGGCCGGGTGCAGCGTGGTCTCGGTCGCGATCACCATCGTTGTCATCGGCAACCTGATCCCGACGCTGGGGATCGAGCTCAAGACGAAGCTGCCGAACAAGAAGGTGAAGGTCTACGTGCCGCCGGCCGTCGTCCGGCCGAAGGTGAGCAAGGAAGCGGCCGCGCGCGGGACGAAACCTCGGCTGAGCGAGGAAACCGTTGCGCACGGGGCGAAACCCCGGCTGCGTGACGAAGCCGCGACGCGTTCCAAGCCGACAAAGGTGGTGCAGGCGGACTACGAGGACACGATGATCCTGGATGGTCTGGACGAGTACTACGGGACAGAGCTCGAGGAGCCGGTGCCCACCTTCGTCCCGCCGTCGCCGCGAGTGGTCGACCTCGACGAGCCGCGGGAGATCGCGCCGCGGTCCGAAGGCACCGGCCACGCCGACCGCCGCGCACCCCGCCCACGCCGTACGCCGTCCGTCCCGCCGTCGCGTCGGCCGCACCAATACGGCCGACGGCCCGAACGCTGACCCCGGCCGAACGCGCACGTTCGCTGGCGCCAGCTCGAGCGGACTCGTCGGTGCAGCGACTTTCTGAGTTTGCGCCCAATGGGCGGTGTCGTTCAGGTCACGAAAGACAGCCCTTTCTCGGTGAGGGCTTCGCGGAGGATGCGGGAAGACTCTGCCACTAGCCTCCGACAATCGCAGCCGGTGTGACACTGGGGGTCGTTGGCCGAGGAGGTGGCGGTGAAGCTGGTCTGGGACTTGGTCGTGGTGGGTGCCGGCCCCGCCGGAGCGGCGACGGCACTGGGCGCGTTGGCAGCCGATCCCAATTTGTCGGTGCTGCTGCTCGATCGGCACGACTTCCCTCGCGACAAGGCCTGTGGTGACGGGATCGCGCCGCACGTGCTCGACCTGCTCGCCGAGGTCGGCGTCACCGGCCTCCTCGACGACCGAACGCCGGTGCGTCACCTCTCGCTCCACCGCGGCGGCCTCGCGGTCGACCGTGAGATGGCGCGACCGGCCTGGGTGGTGCCGAGGAAGGTGTTCGACCAGCGGCTTCTCGAAGCCGCCCAGGCTGCGGGGGCTCACCTCGTCCGACATCGCGCCCGAGAGCTCGACGTACTGCGGGCTTCGGTGCGGGTGGACGACCTGGTCGGCCAGTTCGTGGTCGGTGCGGATGGCGCGAATTCCGTCGTACGGCGTTCGCTCGGCGCCGCGGGTGGTCCGGTCGCCTTGGCCATTCGGGGATATGCGCCCACGCCGCCGGGACGTGCGGCCCGTCAGGTGATCGTGTTCGGGTTGGGCCGCCAACCGTCGTACGCGTGGTCCTTCGACCGTGGGGACGGACTGTCGAACGTCGGGTACGGCGAGCAGTTGTCCGCGGCGCGAGCGCATCCGACCCGGGCGGAGCTCCTCACCCGGCTCGACGAGTTGCTGCCGGGCGCGACCGACGGTGGCTCGAACTGGCGAGCGCATCATCTGCCCTTGTCCACGTGGTCCTGGCGTCCGGCCTCGGGCAGGGTGATGCTGGTTGGAGACGCAGCCGGGTTGATCAATCCGATGACTGGTGAGGGCATCTACTACGCGGTGGCCACGGGGTTGCTCGCCGGCCGAGCCGCCGCAGCCGCGATCGGTGCGGGCGACGCCAGCGCGGGCTCGACGTACCGGCGGGAAGCCGGACGGCTGCTTGGCCGGCACCTGCGCCACACCGCGCTCACGGCTCAGCTGTGCCGGTCCGGGCGAATCCTCGACCTGGGAATCCAGGCATCGGCGGAGGATCAGCACGTCTTCGACGACCTGGTCGAAATCGGCCTTGCGAACGGGCACATCACGCCGGGGCTGGTGCGCGGCCTGTTCCGGAGAAAATAGCTCGTGGCGGATGTAGAAAGGCGCTGGTCGGGTCCGAGGTACCGGTGTCAGCAAGCCTGCCGAGAAAGGACCCTGAAATGAACGAGAAGACTTTGCTCGCCGACGAGACCGACGAGCTGCAGCGGTTGGGGCGGCTGGTGGGGAAGTGGGAGGTGTCGGGTGGGGCGACCGGCACGACCAGTTTCGAGTGGATGGAAGGCGGGTTCTTCCTGATCCAGCGCGGCGACCTCCTGCACGACGGCCACGTGGTGCGGATGACGGAGATCATCGGCCGGGAGCACCCGTTCGGCGAGAAGCCGGGGACCGAGATCAAGTCCCGCGTCTACGACACCAACGGGAACACGCTCGACTACGTGTACGAGCTGGAGGGTGACGTGCTGACCATCTGGGGTGGTTACAAGGGCTCGCCGGGGTACTTCCGCGGCGAGTTCAGCGCCGACGGAGATCGCCTGACCGGCGACTGGGTCTACCCTGGCGGCGGCTACCACGCGACGATGGTCAGGAGCTGAGGGGAGCTACGGTGAAGTACCTGCTACTTGCTTATGGCAACCAGGCTGACTGGGACACCGTGGACGTGACCAGCCCGGAGTTCCTTGCCGCGTGCAAGTTCTACGAGGATCTGAGCAATGAGCTCACCGCCTCGGGAGAACTGCTGACGACCGAGGGCCTGGCACATCCCGCGTTGTCCCGGACGATCCGGAGGACCGCCGATGGTCCGGTGGCCAGCGAGGGACCGTTCGCGGAGTCGAAGGAGGTGCTCGCCAGCCTCGCGATCGTGGACTGCGACAGCCACGACCGCGCGATGGAGATCGCCGCGAGCATCGTCGAGGCAGTCGGTGACACGGTCGAGGTCCGTCCGATCATGCAGGGCCCGCCGAGCTGATGTCCGAGGTTCCACGGTCCGAGGAGCTGTGGCGCGAGTTGGCGCCGCAGGTCCTCGGAGCGCTGGTCCGGCGGTACGGGCATTTCGAGTCCTGTGAGGACGCCGTCCAGGAAGCACTCGTGGCGGCCTCCCGGCAATGGCCCGAGGACGGCGTTCCCGAAGAGCCGCGGACCTGGCTGATCCGGGTGGCTTCCCGTCGGCTGATCGACATCCTGCGGAGTGAACAGTCCCGCCGGGAGCGGGAAGAGGCGGTCTTCGTCTCTGCCGGTTCACCCGCTGTGCCTGATACCGATGACTCGCTGACGTTGCTGTTCCTCTGTTGTCACCCGGATCTGACGACTTCGTCGCAGATCGCGCTCACGTTGCGGGCGGTGGGTGGCCTCAGCACCGCCGAGATCGCCTATGCGCTGCTGACACCCGAGGCGACGATGGGACAGCGGATCAGCCGAGCCAAGCAGAAGGTCCGGGGAACACCCTTCCGTGCGCCCGCGGAGTACGGGGAGCGGCTGGCCGCAGTACTGCAGGTGCTGTATCTGATCTTCAACGAGGGATACACCGGTACGGCGGGGGAGTCGCTGCAGCGAGTCGAGCTTGCGACGGAGGCGATCCGGCTGGCGCGGATGCTGCACGGGATCCTGCCCGATGACGGTGAGGTGTCCGGGCTGCTTGCGCTGATGCTGCTCACCGATGCCCGGCGTGCTGCTCGTACTACGCCGGCGGGTGCGCTGGTTCCGTTGGCCGAGCAGGATCGCGAGTTGTGGGATCAGTCCGCGATCGCCGAGGGAGTCGCGCTCGTGACGCGGGCGATGTCGTCGACCGAGCTCGGGCCGTATCAGCTGCAGGCCGCGATCGCCGCAGTACACGACGAGGCCAGGCATTCGGACGACACTGACTGGCGGCAGATTCTCGGTCTCTACCACCTGCTCGAACCGATGCTCGAGGGCCCGGTCGTCACGCTCAACCGCGCTGTCGCGACCGCCATGGTGCACGGCCCCGCCGCCGGCCTCGCGCTTCTCGACACGCTGAAGGCCGACGAGCGGCTCGCGCGCAACCATCGCTATTCCGCAGTCCGCGCGCACTTGCTCGAGCTCGACGGCCAGCTCGAAGCCGCCGTCACTACCTATCGCGAGGCCGCCAAACTAACCATCAACAGCGCCGAACAGCGGTACCTCCTGACTCGAGCCACCCGCCTATGAACCGTTCCCGCTTCGGTGGACGCTGGGGGAGCAGGCCAGGATCGGGGGCTGTGGTCCGCGGATGCCTGATCAGTGCGGTGTAGATCTGGCCGTCACCGTCTCGGGATGCCGATCGCGTTGAGCTTCTGGTTGTCGTGGCGATGATCGGCCAGGTGGCGACTATTGGTCACGGTGAAATTCTTGCGTCACGCGGCGCTGTCCTGTGATGTTGTCCCGACCACCGGTAGGCCGCCGTCGTTGCGGCTGACCCGCCTCTCAGGCCCCCACCGTCAGAAAGTGGCGTCATGCTCCGCTCAAAGGCCATCCCATTTCGCGCCTTGCTCGTTCCACTCGTCACCATCACCACAGTCGCCGGCAGCGTCCTCGTCGGCCCTGCAGCCGCTGCGCCCGCTCCCGCATCACCCTCGCCCACCCCCGCCGAGCAGCAGCAGTCGGACGGCACCAAGAAGGTGCCGATGCCCGACGGGGGAACCATCAGCGTCGCCCCGGACGGCACGGCCACCCTTACTTCGGCACAGGGCAGGGTGCTGGGTATCAAGAAGTTGGTTGTCCCGCAGGGTAGTTCCGGGCTCGGCCCCTTGGTGGGCCCGAGCGATGACCAGGTCCGGGCGGCGTTCACCCAGTCGCCGTACCAGAAGGCGCCTACCGACGTGGTGGCCGTCCTGTCCGACGCCACGGCAGTCACCGGCGCCCCGGTGGTTGGCAAGCGGGCCTTCGGTACCCGCGCCCCGGTCACCTCGAACGCCGGCGTCAACTCGGCGTTGGCCAAGGTCGGCGCGGCGTCGGTGCAGCCGATGTTCCCGGATCTGCCGGCCGTCGATGCCGCCCGGCTGACCGCGAGTGCCCGTGGCCGTCTCGGCGCCGGCGCACCTGATTTGTCGAAGATGGTGCTGGTACACCTCAAGGGTGGTGACGCGGACGCGGCAGCGAAAATCCTCGATGCCACCTCCGGTGTGACCTCGGCTCGGCCGGACCTACAGGTCACGACCATGTCCACACCCGCGTCACCCTTGCCGTCCTCGGTCGCCAACGACGCCCAGAACACACTGCGTGGCCTGCAGGCGAACACGAAGCCGCCGACCGCGCCGGGGACCGGGCTGCCGACCAACTTCGGCCTGACCTCGTCCCTGCAGAGCTTCCTGAACGCCGGTGGCACCAACGCGATGGGCGCCTACAGCCTGTTGCAGAACCGGTTCGGACAGCTGCCCGGCACGGGTGAGCTGATCACCAATGTGTCGGTCGGTGATCTGACCGATCAGAGCATGGCCGACGCCGGCGACAGCTACGTGCAGGGGTTCGGGCCGACGACGATTGTCCAGAACGGCCAGCGGTACCTGGACCTGCCCTCCATGCCGCTGATCCCGACGTACACCGCAGGGCCCAGCGGCCGGCTGGACCCGCTCGGGTCGACCGAGAACGAGGATCCGTTGCTGGGGGAGGTGATGCTCGACTTCGGCGTGATGGCACCGCTACCGCACAACCTGCAGCGCCCGTCCAACCTGGGCAGCGGCGTGACCGACCTGCTCGGCATCGCTCCGGGCGCGCAGTACCGCCTGGTGGTGCCGCAGCAACCGACCTTCGACCAGATCGCGGCCGCGTTGCTGGCCGCCGCCCAGCAGAACCCGCGCCCCGACGTGATCACCGCTAGCCTCGGCTTCGGCACCGACGCGTTCGGCTTTCCCAGCCGCTACCTCGAAGACGACCCGATCATCCAAACGGTGATCGCCTCGATCGTGCAGCAGTACCACATCGTCGTAACCATCTCCTCCAACGACGGCACCCGGCTGTTCACGCCTGCCGCGGTCGGCCCCGACGGGGGAAGCACCGCCACCAACACCACCCGCCAGCCGGGTGCGACGACCGACATCAACGACGACCAGACCTCGACAACGCCGAGCCAGGTCCTCGACAGCGGCGCGATCGCGGTCGGCGGCACCACCTTGGACGACATAGCGTCGGTCTCACCGCAGACCGGTGGACCGCTGTCGCAGAATCCGACGTTCGCGACCACGCGCACCAACGGGGGCGGCAACTTCTCCTCCGGGTTCGGCAGCCGGATCAACGTGTCCGCACCCAGTGATGGGATCGCGGTCTACGAACACAAGAGGGCGGCCCCGGAGCACCCGGTCACGCCGCAGGAAGTCGTACCGGTGCTGAGCGGCGGAACGTCCGCCTCGGCGCCGATGACCGCGGCCGCGGCCGCGGTCGTGCTGCAGACAGCCAAGCTCACCGGCAAGTCGATGAGCCCCGAGGACGTGCGCTCGCTGCTGGAGAACACCGGCCGTGAGGTGGCCACTCCACCGCAGATCGACCAGCCGCTCAACGTCGGCCGCCAGATCGACATCACCGCGGCCGTCAGCGCGGTCCTCGGTGACGCGCACGGACAGCACCAGGCACAGAATGCTCAAGGCGACAGCGGATCGGCTGCGTCATCCACCAGCATCGTGCGGCTGTCGGTTGCCCATCGGCAAACGATCAGCAACCTTGGCGGCCAATTCACCGAGTACACCGATCCGGATCGGATCGACCTGGCCGATTCGAACCTCCCAGGCCAGGACACCGGTGCGGGCTTGAACGGACCGGTCACCATCGGTGCGGATGTGACAGGTCTACCCAAAGGCAAGAAGCCGGACTACGTGCTGCGCATCGGGGGTCACGAGTTCCACTCCCAGGTTCCGGCGGTTCGGCTGATGCCGAAGCAGATGCTGCAGGCGGCCGGGTTGCCGCTCGTGTCGACCACTGACCGGACCCTCCAGCTCACCTTCGAGGTCCGCTCCGCAGGGCAGCTGCTCGCCTCCGCGCACCAGCCGCTCGTGTTCGGTCCCACCGACGGTACCTACCTCGAGGCGCTCGCTCCGGTCGCGCCCGCCACGGTGAAGGCCGGCAGCCCGGTGACGGTGCATTACGACCTCACCGGCGTGCGGAACGTGAGCTCACCCCGGGTGGTCGTGTCGACGGTCGGGCACTGGAGCCCGGCGGCGGCGCCGTTGTTCACCGCCGCCTACACGGCCCCGCTGACCGGCTTGTCCGGTGACGTGACCATCCCGGCAACCGCGTTCGACGGTGGTGGCGGCATGTACGGAATCGGCCTCATCACCGGAACCGCAGGACTCCACAACGGACCCGTGTTCGGCGAGTTCACCGCGATCCGGGTAGCCGGCGGGACACCGGCACAGCGCCCGGCGGCACCGACCCTTGCGGTTGCCGGGAGCAACCAGTTCGGGCACGTCGTGGAGATCCCCAAGACCGCGCCCGGGTTCAAACTGCGCTACGACGTACGCGGCGCGGCCGGCGCGGCCTTCGAGATTTCTGCCCCGGCGGCACCCACCGTGTACAACTCGCTCAACACGGTCACCAACGCCAATGGCACGGTCCGTGACCACGACGGGGTGGACACCGGGTCCGTCGTCTACCAACAGTTGCCCACCAGCAGCGGCACCGTCGCCCTCGACGCGGTGAAGCTCGGGCTCGCCGGTTCGCTGAACTACAGCATCCGGGTGTTCCCGACCGACCGCAACGGAAAGGTGGTCGGGCAGGCGTCGGCAACCTCGATGCTGACCCTCGACGACGGACTGGCCCCTGACGGTGGTCAGATCTCCAGCTTCGCCATACAGCCCGGCGGCACCTCCGCCGCCGCGGTCTTCGACCCGACGACCGGCGGAGAGTCCCTGCGCGAGTACGACGCCGCGACCGGCACCTACGGCCGGACGTTCGCCACGGACCCGCCAACGCTCTACCAGAGCGGCTACCAGATCATCGGCATCGACGCCGGTATCCACCGACTCCTGGTACTGCACTGGATCAACTGGGGTCCGTTCGGGATACCGTGCTCGGCGGCTAACCCGTCGTCATTGCAGACCTACGACACGCTCACCACGAAACTGGTCAGCGAAGTCTCCAGCGACTGCCAGTACACCGCTCTTGGCGGGCGGGTCGACACGATCCGCCACCGGGCCGCCGTTCTGGCCCACCGGACCAGCGACAATGCCGACATCCTGCTGCCGCTGGCCCTCTCCACCGGATCAGTCGGCACGCCTATCGAGGTTGATACCGACCCGACCGTGCAGTCAACCGGGCAGTACCACGGCATCGCCATGAATCGGACGACCGGCCAGGTCTACCTTTCCAGGACGGTCGGCCTGTGCAGCAGTTCGGGCCTGAGCGCACTCATCTCCCTGAACCTGGACTCGGGCGTGCAGACCCCAGCCGTCGCCGGTCTCTGTGTCGGCGGCCTCGACGTCGACGAGGGCGCCAACCAGGTGTATGAGGACACCCTGCGTACGCCGTTCAGCCGGTTCCTCCCGCCCGTCGCAACGCTCTCAGGGTTCGCCGGCGACACCATGAATGCCCTCACCCCGATAGTGGCGCGCCCAGGCCAGCCATCGATCGGCCTCGTCATCGACTCGAGGCAGCATCTCGCGCTGCTCCCTTTCCTGTCATCGGCCGCGGCGGGGGACAACAACGCGACCAGCCAGGCCGACGTCGTCGACCTGGCCACCGGAAATACCGTGTCCGCGGTCTCGAACTTCAATTTCTTCACCGGCTTCTGGGGCGGCCACTTCAACCCCGATCCTTCTTATTCGCTCATCAACCCCGGTGTGGACATAGACAACCAGCCGATGCAGCTCGATCCGGCCACCCGCACCGGGTGGACCATCTCCGGTGACGGCAGGCAGATCCAGCACTTCAAGTACTAGCCGAAAATAAGCGAGCTGGCCCCGCGGGAGATCCTCTTCCGCGGGGCCAGTTCGTTCCATTGGATGTCGGCGTGCCGATTTCGTCGGTGAAGCACCGATGCCAGGTGCAACGGCGAATTCGCTCATCTTTGTCCGCCGGCGGGTGTCCGTTCGAAGCGCCAACCGGGCCCGATCGCCGACGGCGACTTCGGTCAGGCCGGCCTTATCTGCCTCTGACGATTCCGCACGCAGGCGAGCCGGACAAGCCGCCTGGAACGATCAACCGGTTGCGGGCTCAGTTCGCCTGCCTGTACAAGTACGGCAGCCGTAGTTCGTGATGATGCCTTTCGGCAGTGGGCCGCGGAGGGCTGGGGGGTGGGGGTGCGGCCCTGACCAAGAGTGGGGGCCTGGGACAGGTAGTGGGGACCTTGTACACGTTATTTCGTGTCCGCGGTCCCTGTTTGGTGTTCAAGGTCACCGCTTCGTGACCGCTGCGCACCACCGAGTCGGGTGCTGATCACTGGCGGCGTGGTTTCGGCGGGATCGTGAGCCCCGGAGCGCCAACACTGATCAACCGCGGCTGAGCCTCCAGCCGAGCGTGCGTAGGCCTGCTCGCGACCAGGACCCGCAGGTTGGTGAGTGCTGGCAGTCCGGGCCCGTCCCCGCAACATCACAAACTCCCTGCTGCGCCGCAGTCAGATCGTCGATGCCTGCCCAGCCCAGTGCTGCCGCCGCAGACGTCGCTCGGGCGGGACCGCTGATAGCGGCCCCGCCCGAGCGACGTACTAGGAGTGGTTACTTCAGCCCGAAGGCGCGGGTGATGCTCTGGATGATGCTGTTGCCCTGGTTGTCGTGCGCGGAGGCGCGCAGGGTGACGTACGGCGCGTGGGCCGGGGCGCGCAGTACGGTCTTCCAGCCGTCACCGACGTGGTTTAGCGCTGCCCGCTGCCAGGTGGCGCCGTCGTCGTAGGAGACGTCAAGCGTGACGACGCCGATCGCCTTGGAGCTCGGTCCTCCTGGGAGGTGGGAGGGAGTGACCACGAGGTCGGCGTTCCGGCGTGCCTTGCCCGCAGTGTTGGTGTCGACCTTGTAGTCGAGCTGGATCAACGGCAGGGTCGCGGACGTGCCGGTCTCGCCGGCCGCCGAGGTGAACCCCCACTCGGTCCGCGTGCTGGTGGAGTACGGGTTCGTCCAGTCGCCCCGGGAGTTCTCCGAGACGAGCCGGTAGGGAAGGCGCTGGGGGCTGAGTCCCTGGACCCCTACCGAGTCCGAGCCCAGCTGCAGGAGCGTGTCTCCCTGGTACAGCTTCACCGTGTTCGTGACCAGGGGGTTGCTGAAGGTGCTGCCCACGTGGCCCGCACCGGAGTCCCCCCAGCCGGGGACATCGGCGTAGATCTCGTCATCGGTCCTCTTCTGCACCCCTGTCCGGTTGTCGAGGCGGGGACGCTGGATCGGGCCGAACCAGTGAAGGTCGCGGGTGGTGCCCGCCTTGTAGCCCACCCCCGCGGCCGTCTCCTGGACTTCACCGAGGAGCTCGGCCCTCTCCCTCCACTGGATGTCCGTGCCGGCAGAGACCCAGTCGGTGCGCTCACCCTGGGCGGGAGCCTCGTTGAGGAAAGAGGGGCCTGTCGTGATTCCCTGCCAGATGTCCGAGCGGTATTCGATCGCCCTGTCCTGCTGGTAGTTGCGGAAGGAGACGTCGACGCGGGCCAAGTCCGCCTCTGCCGGCCGGTAGGTCAGGTCGTCGGGTACCGCGCCGACGTAGTGACGGACAAGGTCGTAGAGATAGTCCGTGACGCGGCTGGAGACCAGGGTCAGCGGGGTCTTGCCGTGCTGGATCTGGGTGATCAGCTCCTCGCCCTCGTCCTGGGTGAGGGTGGCAGCTGAGACAGGCGGAAGGGACGGAAGGGAGCTGATGGGCTGCCTGGCCCAGGGCGCCAGCCGGCCCGCTCCATCGTTGACGACCAGCAGCAGCCGTGCGCCGGCCTGTGCGGCCGCCGCCTCCTGCTGCTCCAGTACGACGCTGTCGTTGCGGCGCACCACGACGATCTTGCCCTCGGCCCGTAGTCCGGCGTAGTCGGCCGGGGCGCCCTGACCGGCGAAGACCGCATCGAGGGTCATCCGTCCATCGGGAAGCGGCGTCGAACCTCGCTGAAACCTGAGGTCGTCGAAGCTCCGCTTGCCGGAGGCCACAGTCAGTGCAGGCTCCTCCTTGCGCCAGCGCGCGCCGAAGAAGAAGTCGCCGTTGGTGACCTTCTTGCCCGTGGGCAGCGCCCACATGCTGTCGTACCCGGGCATGAAGGTGCCCGCGGTGCCCATGATGTATTGGTCGGAACCGAAGTATCGGTAGAACTCCATGTGGTCAGTTGAGTCGGTGGTCTCCTTGGGAACGACGGCCCTGACCTGCCGGGCGGCCGAGGCGTCCAGCGTGACCGCGCGATCCCGGTCCAGGACGATCTCGGGAGCGCTCAGCAGCGCTACGCCGAGGGAGTGCGGGCCGTGTGTGCCCTGCACGTCGGCCTGGAGGAAAGCAGCGTACGTGCCGACCGGCAGCCGGACGTCGAGCGTGCCCGACTCATCGATCCTGTAGAAGTTGGAGAAGTTCTTGCCCGCCACGAGGAGCAGTCCGGAGAGCGGCTCGCCGCTGCGGTCCTTGGCGGTGACCGAAATGCTGTAGCGCTCCGATTCCTTGCCCACCCCGATGAGAGTGCGGGCGAGGACCTTGCCGTTGGTGTCGGAGGCGTTGATCATGCCGCTGAAGTCGCTGCCCACAGGGGCCTTGTCCAGGTTGGCCGTGTAGGTGACCTTGCTGGTGCCGTGCGCGGGCACGGTGACCTGCGTGGCGGACAGGGTGAACAGACCCGCAGGCGCATCAGGCACGTTGACCGCCAGATTGAGGGTGACCGGGGCGTCGGCAGTGTTGGTGTAGGTCACCTCCTTGTCGTGCTTCTCACCGGGCTCGTGTGGCCACAGGTGGTAGCCGGCGTAAGCGCTGCCGGTCGCGAACACCGTGTCCCGCACAGCGGCCGCGACGTCCAGGCGGCCGGCCCCGGCCTCATAGGGGGTGTACTGCGGGGTGGCCTTGGTGGAGCTGATCAGGGCATCTTTGAGCTGTTGGCCAGTCCAGTCCGGGTGCGCTGCGGCCAGCAGCGCGGCGGCTCCCGCGACGTGCGGGGCGGCCATCGAGGTGCCGCTCATCGTCGTGTAGGGGCCGTCGTTGCCCGGCTGCGCGGCTCGGTGGGAAAGGGCCGCCAGCACGTCGACTCCCGGTGCGGTGAGTTCCGGCTTGAGCCCGAAGTCGCCCACGCGCGGGCCCTGGCTGGAGAAGCCGGCGAGCTGGTCGGAACTGTCCACGGCGCCGACGGTCAGTGCGGCGTCCGCGGCGCCCGGCGAGCCGACGGTGTTCGGGAGACCGCTGTTGCCCGCCGCGATGACGAAGAGCGCGCCGGTCTCCGCGCTGAGCTTGTTGACGGCCTCGCTCATCGGGTCGGTGCCGTCGGTCGGGCCGCCTCCGAGACTCATGTTGATGATCTTGGCGTGCTGGTCGCGCGCGGCCCACTCCATGCCCGCCAGGATCCACGAGACTTGGCCTTGGCCACCGCAATCATTGCCGTCGCATTCCGCGGCGAGCACCTTGCCGATATGCAGGCGGGCATCGGGGGCGACGCCCTTCTCTCTTCCGCCAGAGACGGCGCCGGTGCCGGCGATGATGGAGGCGACGTGCGTGCCATGGCCTAGGTAGTCGTCGAAGACGCCCTCGGTGGGCACGAAGCTGGCCGAGCCGGCGATGCGGTCCGCCAGGTCCGGGTGGCTGTTGTCCACGCCGGTGTCCAGCACGGCGACGTCGACACCCTTACCGGTGTTTCCCGCCGCCCATACCTCCGGGGCGCCGATCTGCGCGGTGGTGTCGGCCAGAGTGGCCTTGACCTTCCCGTCCAGCCACACCTTGGCGATGCCATCGGTGAAGGAGGGCTGGGCGCCGCTGGTGAGGCGTGCGGTACTTTGCCCGCCGGCCGCTCTGGTGAGCCCGGACCAGAAGTCGGCGGCGTGGTCGTGGCTCTCGGTCAGTGCGGCGCCCTGGATGCTGCTGAGGGTGCGGGTCTTCGCGACTCCAGCGGGAAGCGCTTGGGCGCGGGCGAAGGCGGCGCTGCCGGTATAGCTGACGAGCAGAGGGAGATGGTCGGTGTGCGCGTCATCGTAACCGTCGGCGAGGAGCTCGGTGACGTCGAACAGTCCCTTGTCCAGGCGCCCGGCAGAGACGTACGGCAGGGCGGAGTCGGGGTAGACGTAGGTGTCCTTCCCGACCTGGTGGATCTTGAACCCGACGGCTTCACCGTGCGGTCCCGTGACCTCCCGGTTCTCGGTGCCGTCGGCGGCGGTGGTGACGGTGACCGTGTCCCCGGTGATCAGGGTGACGGTGCGTTGCAGGGCAGGATGGGCTCCGGCGGCATCCGACGCGTTCGTCGCCCCGGGCGTGGTGGCCGACGCGGCGGCGAATGACGACGGGATGGCCGTCAGGATCGCCAGTGCAGACCCGAAAGCGATCAGCTTCGATCTGCGGGAAAATGGGGTTGGCAAAGCGGCTCCATTTGATGAAGGAAAGAGACACCAAAACCTCAAAGGCGGCCTGAAGGGCACCAGTACAGGTTCACAGGTCAAAAGGGACACCAGGACGCGTTCTCGGTCAAAGCGGCCCGATCAACGAATACTTGGCGTGGACGATCAGAGTTAAAGCTTGTGGGGCGGGCGATGTCTAGATGAGGCGCTTGTCCGATATCGCCAGCTGGCGAATCCCGCCACTACCGGCCCGACCGCCCGCCGGCGGTGACTGCCGTCCGCGATGCCAGCACCACCTCGATCACCACGCTGCCCGAGCGACTCCGCAAGTCGCTGGCCTGGGACCAGGACGCCGAGATGGCCCAGCACACCCAACTGCGCATCGACACCTGGCTGATCGTCCATTTTTGCCGACCCTTGGCGCAGGCGGCCTTGGTCGGCGGTCTGGCGGTTGGGCGAGGTTCGCCGGTACCGTCTGCGCTGTGTCGGAAAAGGTACTGGTGCTTCTGCTGGGTGTCGTTCTTGCTGCGGGGCTTGCTGGGGTAGCGGTGGTGACCGACGCCCCTCTGATTCTCGCTGTCGCAGCAGCCATGGCTTTCGTGTCCGTCGGCTACGCGATGCCGGCCCGCGGACTGCCGCTACTACTCGCGCGGCGGCAGGCGAAGCCGCTCGGGGTGGCCCGCACAGCGTTCGTGTTCACCTTTCTGGGCATCTCGATGGTATGGGCGACCACGACCGCCCTCGTCACCAGCGAACCGTATCTACGGATGGCAGGCTGGATGATCGTGGCCTTGTTCAGCGTGTCAGGGGCCACCATCGTGGCAGGAATACGTTGCGCCGAAGATCTGAAGGCGACTCCAGTCGACGAGCCGAGACCCTGACGGCTCTACCGCGTCAAGGTATGAGCTTGAACTCTCTTAGTGCCTGTTCCTGACTGGATTCAAGTGGCTGGCGATGCCGGTCGACTTTTCCGCCGTGGTCCACGGTCTACAACTTCTTCGCCACCTGGGCAGCCGCCGGCGCGACCATCGACCTGCTCGACGCGCTGCGGGAACGAGTCCGTATCGGCGAGGGTTACACGGCCACCCCGACCGCGCAGCCATCGACTCCCAGCCCGCACGCGCTGCCGAGACCCTCTGGCGTTCCAACCGCGGCTGCGACGACTACACCGTCCGGCTGTTCGCGCCTCGCGGCTGGGCCGAGCCGGTCGAGTTCATGTCCACTGAAGCACCAAGTGCGCCATCTTCCTGATGAGCCTCGAGGATCTGGTCGAGACTGGCACGGCGCGCCGGCGCCGGACGACGTCCGGATCAGCGACTGGCACTGACGATCAGCGGGAGGCCACCTCGGCGTCCCAGTATGGGGGCAGGTCGGCCGGTTCCCACGACGGATCGGGACGGAAATCCGTGTACCGGCCGTCGAACGGGAACCGGCCGGCCTCGATGTCGCCGATGATGCGCTCGCCAACGGCGCGGATGCCGTCCGCCTCGGCTGCCGTCCAGTACGCCGGATGGTCGACGCGCTCGGCCAGCTCGTCCTCGTCTTTCAGCGACCAACTGCGATCGGCCGCGACCAGGATGTCGAGCGCGTGATCGAGGATGTCGGTCCCGGCCGACCAGCGGCGGACCGGGGACTCCAGGTTCACGTACCACCCTTCGAAGCGCATCTCCAGGTCGAAGAACCACCACACCGAATGGTCGGCCTCGGGTTCGGTGCGGATCAGCACGTGCCGGCCTTCCCAGCGCCGCGGCCAGAGCATGGACGGCGTACGGTCCCGCTCCGCCAGCGACATCTTCCGGATCGACGCGCCGTCCCGAGTGCCGCGCAGCATGCAGTCCGATCCGGCCGCGGTCCAGGTGAGCAGCGCCTCCGCGTCGTCGCGCACGACCCGCGTGGTCTGCACCGCGGCGATCATCCCGTTGAGGTGGACGTCGCGGCGGGTGATCGATCGACCAGGAGCGAAGATCATCGGGACATGGTACGGCCGTCTGGGTTACGCCGCAGCCGGCCATGAGGTTCAGGAACAGGCGTCTGGTTCGTGGGGTTCGCTCGCCGTCGGTTGAGCGGCGGGCCAGTGGTGGCTGACCGCCGACCGGCACGTCGATGGTCAACTCGGCTAGTTCTCGTGTTCGTCGCCCCAGGGGGAGGTCCAGGCTGCCGGGTCGGTACTTGTACCGGACTGGGTTGGCGCGGAGGGTGGGGCCTGGTTGGGTTCGTCGCCCCAGGGGTTGAGGCGCGCGGCTTCCTCCGGGGAGATCCAGGGGATGTCGCCGGTGTAGGGCCAGGCCCGGGCAGGGGTGGGTGGCCGAGCGGCGGTTGTTGTCGGCGGCAACGGGTTGTCCCCGGGCCGGCCTGGGTCGGTCGCGTCAACGGATCCAGGCGTGCCGGGTGGCGGTTTGCCTGGTTCCGGTGCCGGTGCCGGTTCCGGTGCCGGTGCTGGGCGGTAGCGGAGGCGGGTGGGCTTGGGGTCGGCCCATTGGGGGCGGGTGACCTGGACGACTCCGTCGGTGATGGCGACGTTCCAGTAGCCGTTGTGGGTGTCACGGTGGTCGTGTTTGCACGTCAAGACGAGGTTTTCGAGGCTGGTGGGTCCGCCTTCGGCCCAGTGAACGATGTGGTGGGTGTCGCACATGCTGGGTGGTGCGCCGCAGATGACGCAGCCTTTGTCGCGGGCATTGAGGGCCAGGCGCACAGCCTCGGTGACGTAGCGTTGTTCGATCCCGACGTCCAGGGGTCGCGAGTTGGATCCGAGGACGATGGGCAGGATGCCGGCGTCGCAGGCGAGTCTTCGTACTGCGGACGCGGAGAGTCTGTCGCCGTGAATGAGGTCGCCGAACCCTGGTGGCGCGCCGCGCTCGTTGAGTGCGGTGAAGAGGTCGAGTTGGCAGGTGGTTCCGCTCCCGCTCCTCTCAGCACGGCTCGTGGCGTCCTCGCTCTGACTGGTGGGCAGGGGCCTTGGCCGGATCCGCCGAGGAGACCGGTGGCGTTGTTGAGGGCGGCGGTGAGCTCGTTGTAGTCGATCGTGACGGTGATGTGGGGCTTGATCGCGCCGTGACCAGTGGTGACGGCTCCGGCGGCGGCGTTGAGGACGGTGGCGAGGGCGTCGGACTGCCGCTTGCCCTTGGAGCGTGGGTCCCGCCGGCCATCGATGGTCTTGTGCGGCTTGGAGTTCTCGAGGATCAGCGTGTTGAGGAGTTCCGCGTTCTCGTTGGCGAGGCGGCCTGTGAAGGTGACACCGTGGTCGGTCTTCCTCAACTGAAGGGTTTCTTGGTCGTAGGCCCTGTCTTCGGCGGGTTCAGGGCCGTCGGTGTCGACGATGTCGCGGACCTTCTTCCCTAGCCGGTGCAGGCCGGGTGGATCCAGCCCGCGCGCGGCCTCGACCATTTGTTCCTCGGCGACGCGCAGGTCCTCGACCGGCACCCTTCCCGTCGCGGCCACCGGCTCGAGGGCGGCGACGATCGCCTTGGCCTGCCCCAGGTGCAGCCATACCGGCGCTTGCTGGGTGTCCACGTCTGCGGCCTCGGCGCAGGGCTCGTGCTTCGCAATGCCGTCGGTGTCGTCGATGTCGTCGGGGTCGTCGGGGTCGAACGGGGTGGGTAGGGCGGCCGAGACCACTTCGTACTTGGGGAGCGTGGTGGCGAGTTTGAGATCGGCGCGGACCTGCGCGAGGCTCAGTCGGTGCCGCACCGAGAGGAGCGTTGGGAGATCGGCGGCGCCGAGCGTATTGGCATAGCCGCTGTGGTCTAGGGAGGCCATGAGTTGCAGCCGATAGGTCTCACGCCGGGCGGACTCGTCGTGCAGTGCGTCGAGAGCGGCTAGCTTTTCGCTGTCGCTCATCGACCACACCGGTCGCACGTCCACGAGTTCCATACCAAGACTCTAGACACCACCGCCGACAGTTTCGAGGCGTAGAACCCGTTATAAATAAGGGAGTTTGGATTCGGACGGATCCGGTCAAGTTGTCCACAGCAATTTCGTCCTGTGGATGTGGAACGTGGTCAATTCGGCTTGGTTTTCCACAGCCGCGACCCGTTCGGGTCGTAGTTACTACCGCGGGTCTCGCGTGAATGAAGCAGCTTTACCTCGCGCTAGCATGACGTATGTCGTTGCGTGTTGTCGTGCAGCTGCCGGCGAAGGATCGTGCCGAGCCGACTCATTGGACGCTGAGGGTGTCGGGACGAACGAGATCGTGCAGCAGGGCTCGGGGCGCAGTGAGTGTCCCGCAGTAGGCAATTCAGGCATCACGTTGCAACTCAGGAAGGTAGGAACATGAGAGCTCTCCTCACATCGGCCGGGATCAAGAACAGCAGCATCCACGACGCGCTGGTTGACCTGCTGGGCAAGCCGATCGCCGAGTCCAACGCCCTCTTTGTCCCGACCGCGATCTACCCCTTCCCCGGCGGGGCCGGCATGGCGTGGCAGGCGATCAGCGGCAAGGCTCCATCGCAGCTGTGTCAACTGGGTTGGAAATCGCTGGGGATCCTGGAGCTGTCGGTGCTGCCGAGCATCGAAGAGGCTGCTTGGGTGCCAACGGTCCGGGACGCCGACGCATTGCTGGTATGGGGCGGCGACCCCCTGTTTCTCGCCAACTGGATGCGGCGCTCCGGTTTGACCGATCTCCTGCCGACGCTGCGCTCCGAGGCGGTCTACGTGGGGGTGAGCGCCGGCAGCATCGCTGCTACCTCCACCTTCGTAGAGACCTACCCCGAACCGCCCCGCGGGAACGATGGACCGCTGAAGTCGGAGAACATCGTCTTCGCCACGTCCCAGGGTGACGTCGACAGAATCCTGGTCACGGGACAGGGAGCGGGACTCGTTGACTTCGCGGTGATCCCGCACCTGGAGCACGCGGACCACCCCGACGCGTCCTTGGCCAACGCAGAGAGGTGGGCGGCACGGATTCCTGCGCCGACGTACGCGATCGACGACGAGACCGCCATCAAGGTGACCGACGGCACCGTCGAAGTCGTCTCCGAGGGACAGTGGAAACTGTTCCAGCCCTAGCGGGTTCGGGCAGCTGCCCGAAATCCTCACCAAGCCACTGGCGGTCAAAGATCATCGTTCACGCGACACTAGAAGGGCATGCCGTGGCAAGGTGAAGCGGAGAGGAGTTGTTGTGCTAGCGGTGAAGCAGGGGTCGGTTGCGGACGTTGGGTCGGTGTGGCCGTTGTGGGCTTCGATGGTGGAGCACCATCGGGCAGTCGCGGGCGAGGACTGGCCGGTCCGTACTGCGGAAGCTGCCTGGGCGATTCGGCGGGAGCAGTATGTCGGGTGGCTAACAGACGGCAGTGGGACGTTGCTGCTGGCAACTACTGACGCCGGCCTGGTCGGGTACGCGATGCTGCAGATCCAGCCGTCGGGCGCGAGCTGGGATCTCGGGCCGTCCATCGGCGAGTTGGAGTCGCTGGCCGTGGTGCCGGAGGCTCGCGGCCAGGGGGTCGGGCATCGGCTGATGGGGGAATGCCGGAAGCTGCTGCGCGAACGCGGCATCGACCATTGGACCGTCGGCGTCGTCGAGGCGAACGAGGATGCGGTACGCCTCTACCTGCGCGAAGGCTTCAAGCCCTACTACCGTCAACTCCTTGGTCGGGTCTGAAAGAGCGCCTCAGCGCGGCGCGGCCGGCTGGGTTCGACCCGGAGAGCCGGCTGGCGATTCCTTTCGCGGTGTCGGGCGGTCTGTTCTGGCACGACACCGACCAGATGGGATTGCCATGGCATTGAAGTTCAGTCTGTTTCTGCCGACCGGATTCGCCGGCGAACTAGCCGGGTTCACCGACCCCGGCGAGGCACTCGACCGGGTGATCGAGCAGGCAAGGACGGCGGAGGAGGTCGGGTTCCACGCGGTCTGGTTGCCGGACCACTTCCAGACCATCCCGCCCTCGCGGGCCTACATGTTCGAGTCGTGGTCGGTACTCGCGGGGCTGGCCGCTCGCACCGAGCGGATCCGGATCGGCCAACTCGTGAGCGGGAACGGCTACAGAAATCCTGCTCTGCAGGCAAAGATCGCGTCCACGGTCGACGTGTTGTCGAAGGGACGGCTGACGTTCGGCATCGGCGCGGGCTGGTACGAGCGCGACTACGAGGCCTACGGATATCCCTTCACCGACGGGCCGGACCGGCTCCGGCAGCTTCGGGAAGCGCTGCAGATCATCCAATCCCTGTGGACGAATGACCTGACCAGCTTCGACGGGAAGTACTACAAGCTGGTCGAAGCGGTCAACCAGCCGCAGGGACTCCAGCAGCCCCGGATCCCGATGATGATCGCGGGCGGCGGCGAGAAGGTGACGTTGAAGCTGGTCGCGGAGTACGCGGATCTCTGCAACGTGATGGACTCCCCGGCCGGCGCGGAGCGGAGGTTCTCGATCCTGCGGGATCACTGTGCCACGGTCAGCCGTGACTACGACGAGATCACCCGCACGGTCACGACGCATTGCCTGGTCGCTGATTCCGACGAGGAAGCGGCCGCGGCGCTGTCAGCTGGAATGGGGGCCTTCTATCCGGGCGATTTCGGTTCCTACCTGCTCTACGGGTCCGTCGACACGGTCCGCCGCCGCATCGAGGCCTTCGAAGCGGCCGGTGTCGAGGAGCTGATCATCGGCTTCCATCAGGCCACCAACCCAGAAGCGATCCGCCACTTCGCGAAGGAATTCCTGACCTGAGGCAACCGGGGTCCGCGGTCCAAACCGCGGACCCCGGTGTCTGACTTTCCGCCGATCAGGTGTGCGGGATGATCGACTCTCCGGCGGTGATCTCGGGCAGGTGCTCGCGGACCATGTAGCCGCTCGCGCAGACCAGCCAGACCGCCGCCACCAGCAGCGGGACGGTGGTCATCAGGGTGCCTCCGGCAACGAATGCCCCATCGGAGACGAAGATCCCGAACGCGCCTGCGAACGACACCAGCGCGGCCAGCAAGGCGAGATAGCCGAGCCAGTCCGGCATCAACCTGGTCCGCAGTACTCCGACCCCGGCAGCCGCCAGTGGCAGCGTGGCGGCGAAGCCGATCATCGTGGTCAGCACAGCCGACCACTGGTACATCATCAGCGTCATCGCCGCGTCTCGTCCATCGATGCCATACGCGGTCGCCGCGTTGACTGCGGCGTTGACGAAGATGGCGCCTCCCACCAGTACAGACCCCGCCAGCAGGGCCATGTGGAGATCACTGCGTTCGTCCCGCTCGCGCATCGCCTCCGCGAAGGCCGCGGAGAACCAGATGATCAATCCGGCTGCGGCGCTCAGCATCAGCGCTCCGACCAGGATCGAGGTCCGGCCGTCGGCGAAGTAACTAGTGATCTCGTTCGCGGACTTGTCGACGCTTGGCGGGTTGCCGGGCAGGAACTTGCCCAGCAGTACCAGTACGACGAACGCCAGTCCGGCGAAGCCACCCCAACGCAACTCATGTCGCCCAGTCATGGGGAACCACCTCCAGGACATACACCGCGGAACTGTGGTGCATCTACTGCTGATACTCCGCCGTTCTCTCCCCGCGTCAAGCCCTCGATATCACCCATCGTGATCGAAGCCGCCACTCAGATTCCGTCGGCGCTGAGAAGGTCGGAGGGTGGCGCCAGCTCGGGCATCGCCGCGTTCGAGCGCGCGTGCCCAGCCGGTACTACGGGCGCGCGCTACGGAGAACTCGGCAAGGTCGCGTGGTACCGCGGCAATTCCGGGGAGCGACTCCACGAGGTCGGCGGGAAGCAGCCGAACGCTTGGGGTCTGTACGACACGTTGGGCAATATCTGGGAATGGTGCTGGGACATCTACGATGCCGAGGTCTATGGCACATACCGGGTCCTTCGTGGTGGCGGCTGGTTCGATGAACCGTGGAGCTGTCGCGCCTCGGTCGGGCGCCGAAGCCATCCCACCCTCAGCCTGGACGACGTCGGCATCCGGCTGGCCCGCAACACGGTGCGCCCGGAGGCTCCGTCAGGTAGGACTCCCGCCGGCTGCACTTGAGGTTGCAGCCGGCCGGATCGTCCGGTGGATCAGGACGCTTCGCTGTCCTGCTGGAAGGCGCGACGGGCCAGCTGGACCCGGCTGTGCACATCGAGTTTGCTAAAGACCTGCCGCAGTTGGAAATCGACGGTATGCCTGGATAGGTTCGACAGCTCCGCGATCTGGCGGTTCGTCAGTCCCTCGACCACCAGGTCAGCGACTCGTCGCTCGGCGGGGGACAGGGCGGCCCAGCCGGTTGAATCAGGGCTCATCAGATGGGCGAGGTTCGCCGTGCTCATGGTGTGCTCCACTTCGATGCTGGTAGAGGTTGTTGCCACCAGCATCGTCCCGGGAGCGGCCGGAGGTCATCGTGCTGGCGACACCAACCGGTGCTTCGAATTTGAGCACTCAGGCCGGTGGGGCCTCTGCCATCGCGAGCGTGACGGTCCACGAGCGGGTGGCGAGATGGAGGTTGAACTGCGTGTCCGGATCCGACAGGTCGTGCCCGGAGATCTCCCGGATCCGCTTCAGCCGGTAGCGCAGGGTGTTGCGATGCAGGATGAGGGCCTTCGCGGTCGCCTCATAGTTGCCGCCGTTGTCGAGGTAGCTGGCCAGCGTCTCCACCAGTTGGCTGCCGTCCTTGGAAGCGTCGTAGTCGAGCAAGGACCCCAGCCACCGGTGCAGAAAGGACTCGAGCGAACCGATGTCGGCGATCTCGGAGAGTAGCTGGTAGACGCCCAGATCCTCGAATTTGGTGACCTGCTCGGGAGCGTGCGTGGTGACCTGGAGTTTGAGGGCGAGCTGGGCCTGACCGTGCGAACGAGGGAAGTCGGGTGGGTCCGTGCAGGGCGCGCCCACCCCGACGCGACAGCTGCCGTGACCGCCCAGCTGGTCGACGACGGCCGTGCGGAACTGTTCCCAGTTGTGGTCCGTGTCCGCCAGCACCGCCACGTTGCCGGCCCTCGTGACCATCAGACTGCCGACCTGCGTGATCCGGGTCGCCTTCTGGACGGCACGGAAGAAGGCGTCCGGCTCGACGCGGTGCCGTCTGCCCTGGGTGAGCACGAGGACCCGGTGCCGCCTGGACAGGTCGTAGCCCAGCGCGTGGGCGCGGCTCGCGGCGCTCTCCGCGTCGGTGCCCGCGAGGAGCTCCTCGACGAGGTCGCGGCGCAGCCGGAGCTCGGTCTCTGCCAAGGCACGCTGGTGGGCGAGTTCGAGCGCGAGGACGGTATTGCCATGCTCCAGCGCGAGTTGCTCGCTCTCACCCGCAGTACCGTCGGGATCGATGAGGGCGATGACGCCCTCGACTTGGTGGCCAGGCTGTGACACCGCGGTCAGGCGGCCGTTCGAGCGGACCGCTCCGGCGCTCCGGACCGCAGGCTTGAGCAACTTGTCGCGCTGGGTCGCCGACACCTTCGGGTACGGGTCCGGACAGCCGGGGCCGGCCCAGGCCAGCAGGTTGCCGTAACGGTCCTCGATCGCGACGGGGTAGCCACTGAGCTCGTGCACTGCGGTGGCAATCCCCGTCGGGCCCTCGCCGGCGGCGGCCGCGGCGGTCAAACGGTCGTGAATGGCGATGATCCGGCGTTCGAGGGCATGCAGCCTGGCGTTGGCCATGGCCGCGCCCGCCTGCTGGAACAGGACGGTGAGCAGGAACTGGTGATACTCCTCGGGCTCGGTCTCGCGACTGACGAGGATGTGGCCGGCATTGCCGCGCAGGCCGACCAGTGGGAAGGCCCACGACCAGTCGTAGCCTTCGACCAGGACCGGACCGTTCCTGTCGCCGAGGGACTGGATGCGGGCGGCCACGAGGTCGGCCTCCGGTGGCGCCCCGATCGGACCGACCTGTCGCCAGGCGCCGTCCAGGTAGGCGCCGGTCGTACGACAGCGGCCGAGCGACGGCACCGCGGCGGTCGCCAGCCGGAGAATCTCGTCCTCGTTGCCGCTGGTCGTCATCACCATCGACAAGGCGAGCAACGGCCGGAAGGTGGCCAGCTGCTCACGAACCCCGTTGATGGATGAGGTCATACGTGTGTGCGGTCGAACTCGTCCGGCTCCACGAAGTACATGTTCTCCAGAACGGTGTCGCCCATCAGGACCATCGGATGCGTCTTCAGGATGTCCACGAACAGCTGGCTGGTGCTGAAGTCGAGCAGGTCGTAGAGGCACAAGAGGATCTGGGGGTACTTCGGCGCGAACCGGTTGACGTCCGACTCGTACCCGACCCATTCCTCCGCGCCGATGGCCTGGTTCACCGCCGTCGTCATCTCGCCGGTGTACCGGGCGAACGGCCACGCGCCGGAGACGAGTGTGCCGGCTGCCTCCGCCTCCCAGTAGGTCACCATCTCCGGTCGGGTGAACCCGGCGTCGGGGTTGTAGAAGTCGCTCGAGAGCCTGAGGTCGAGCTGGCCCGGATCGGCTTCGACCCCGAGCTCCGCCGCGATGGCCGCCTCGCTTGGCCCGTCGAGGATTCCGACACACTTGGCACCGGACTGGACCCCCTCGCGAAGGAACGGGGCCACGATGGCGTTGCGCTCGTCCTTTCCGCGGAAGAAGGCGCAGAAATGGGTGCCCGGCGGTACGGAGAGCCCCGAGAAGCCTAGGTCGACCTGCATGCCCATGGACTGCCCCCTTGGGGGGTGAGTAGCGGCTTGTCGCCCTAGACGATACGGCAGTAGTCCAGGCTGGACATCATCCTTTCGTGCAGGGGTTCAACAGACGTTCAGCAGACCTTTGGCAACGACCGGCCCGCGTCAGGTGTTGCGTGGGGCAAACATGATCACGGCGACGCCGGCCAGGCAGATCGCGGCGCCGATCAGATCCCACCTGTCGGGGCGGAACCCGTCGAGCAGCACGCCCCAGGCAAGCGAACCGGCCACGAACACCCCGCCGTACGCCGCCAGGATCCGGCCGAAGTTCGGGTCGGACTGGAAGGTTGCCACGAACCCGTAGGCACCGAGCGCGATGACGCCGCTGGCGATCCACCACAGCCCGCGGTGCTCGCGCCATCCCTGCCAGACCAGCCAGGCCCCACCGATCTCGGCGATCGCCGCAAGCAGGAACAGCGCGACCGACCGAACGACGCTCACACCTGGCCCGCCTGGCTGCCGGCTGACCGCGCGAGACCGGTGAACGGGATCGCGCAGTCAGAGGTGCCCGCGCAGGTGGCGAGGTCGTCGCAGCCGGCAGACAGCGCGGCGCGCAGGGTGTCGGCTAGGACTGTGAGGTCAGCGATCTTGGCTTCCACGTCCACCAGTTTGGCGGCTCCAGCGGCCTGAAGACCTGCTCCCTCGCCGGGACAGTGCCGGTGGCGGGTGCTGTCAAGCAGCCCGCGCAGGGTCCTTACTTGCTGTGCACGATTTGGATCAGGTTGCCGCAGGTGTCGTCCAGGACCGCTGTGGTGACCTCGCCCATCTCCAGCGGCTCCTGAGTGAACAAGACCCCGAGCTCGCGGAGCCTGTTGAACTCCGCAGCCACGTCGTCCACAGCGAAGGAGGTGGCCGGGATGCCGTCCTCGACCAGCGCCTCCTTGTACGGCTTCACGGCGGGATGGCCGTCGGGCTCCAGCAGCAGTTCGGTCCCGTCGAGGTCTTCCGGTGAGACGACAGTGAGCCAACGGTGCTGGCCCAGGGGGACCTCGGTCTTCTTCACGAAGCCGAGCACGTCGGTATAGAAGCGCAGGGCCTTGTCCTGGTCATCAACGAAGACGCTGGACAGATGGATCCTCATGGGCTGCCTCCGGTTGTATCGCGCTTTAGCCACCGGGTGACGACGCGCTCAAGGGGTTCGGTGTTCAGATCGTGGAACTTGTAGCGGCCCTGACGCCGTGTACGGATCAGATCCGCGGTTTCCAGTACAGCCAAATGTTGACTGATCGCCTGGCGGGACAATCCCACACCGTGCTTGGTCATCAGCCGCGTGCAAATCTCGAACAGGGTCTGGCCGTCCCGCTCCACCAGTTCGTCGAGAATGTGCCGGCGGGTGGGGTCGGCCAGGGCCTTGAAGACATCCTCCGCCATAAGCCTCACTATAGGCAAGTAGCGACTTGCCTATCAAGGGAGGACTATCCCAGCTGGTCGCGGCGGCGTGTCAGGTAGGCGGTCTCGGCGGTGTTGCCGGCCAGTTCGATGGCTTTGTCGTACGCCGCGCGCGACTTCTGACTGCGGCCCAGCCGGCGCAGCAGGTCGGCGCGGGTCGCGTGGTAGGCGTGATAGCCGGCCAACTTGTCCTCAAGGCGGTCGACGGCTGCCAGTGCCACCTCGGGGCCGTCGAGCTCGGCGACTGCGATGGCCCGGTTGAGGGCGACGATCGGCGAGGGGTCGAGGCGGACGAGCTGCTCGTAGAGGGCGACGACCTGAGACCAGTCGGTGTCGCGTACGTCGCGGGCGAAGGTGTGCACGGCGTTGATCGCCGCGAGGATCTGGTAGCGACCCGGTGTCACGCGAGAGGCCAGGCGTTCGCGCACGAGCCGATGACCCTCGGCGATCAGCGCCGCATCCCAGGCCCCACGGTCCTGCTCGTCGAGGGTGACCAGTTCGCCGCTCGCCGAGACCCGGGCGGTGTGGCGGGCCTCGGTGAGGAGCATCAGCGCGAGCAGCCCGGCCACCTCGCCGTCGTCCGGCAGGAGGTCCCGGATCAGGCGGGTGAGCCGGATCGCCTCGGCGGTCAGGTCGTGACGTACGGGATCGGTGTCGGGGCCGGTGGCCAGGTAGCCCTCGTTGAAGACGAGAAAGAGGACGGCGAGTACGCCGGACACACGTCCCGGCAGATCGTCGGCGGACGGTATCCGATAGGGGATGCGAGCCGCCTTGATCTTGGCCTTGGCGCGGGTGATCCGCTGGCCCATGGCGGTCTCCTGCACCAGGAAGGCGCGGGCGATCTCGGGCACGGTCAGACCGCCGACCATGCGCAGCGTCAGCGCCATCCGGGCCTCCATCGCGAGCGCCGGGTGACAGCAGGTGAAGATCAGCCGGAGCCGCTCGTCGTCGATGGCACCGAGAGGCTCGGGCGGGTCGTCGTACAACACCTGAGCCTCCTTGTGCTTGTCGTCGCGCTTGTTCTCGCGCCGGATCCGGTCGATGGCCTTGTGGTTGGCGGTGGTGGTCAGCCAGGCGCCGGGGTTGGGGGGTACGCCGTCGGCCGGCCACCGCGCGACGGCGGTCGCGAACGCCTCGGCCGCCGCTTCCTCGGCGATGTCGAGGTCGCCGAAACGCCTGGTCAGGGCGGCGAGCACCCGCGCCCACTCGTCGTGGTGGGCCCGTGTGATCGCCTCCTCGACGTCGCTCACTGGAACGGCCGCACCTCGATCTTCCGGTCGCAGACCTTCGACGCCTCGGTGGCGAGCTTGAGCGCCACGTCGAGGTCGGGGGCATCCCACACCCAGACGCCGGCGAGGTACTCCTTCGACTCCACGAAAGGCCCGTCGCTGAACACCGCCTGCTCGCCCCGGTTGTCTATGACCGTGGCCGCCTCGGTGTCCGCGAGCCCGCCCGCGAAGACCCAGTAGCCCTCGGCGATCAGTCGTTCGTTGAACGCGCTGATGGCAGGCTGCCTGTCCGTGCTGCCGGGATTGCCCTTGTCATCTATCACGGAAACCAGGTACTGCATCTGAAGATCATCTCCTGTGGTTCGGGGTGCCCCTCGTGGGCGGCCGCTCACCCCTGCAACGAACAACTCTGCCCCGATCCGACACCGCCTCCCGGATTTCTTCAAGGACATTCGGCGACGTCCTTCTCGTTTCCAGTGTGGGTGGGTCTTGGCCATGCGGCTGGAACCGGTCGGGTCGTCTAGTACGACAGCCGTAGTTCGTGATGATGCCTTTCGGCAGGGGGCCGCGGAGGGCTGGGTGGGTGCGGCCCTGACCAGCGGCCCCGACCAAGAGTGGGGACCTGGGACAGGTAGTCGGGGCCTTGAACACGTTATTTCGTGTCCGCGGTCCCTGTTTGGTGTTCAAGGTCACCGCTTCGGGAGTGGGTCGAGCACTTCCTGGTACCGCTGCGGATCAGTGACGTGATCACCCGGCCCGGCGTGAACTCAGTTCCTGCTGTTGAAGTCGTCTGTTGCCTCTAGCCACGACACATCAATTTTGTGTTGGATGAGCCGGCGGTACTGGAGACAATGCACACAGCTCGACACCCGCCCCTCAGCCAGCTTGATCGTGCGTCGCCTTGCCAGGTCACCATCCATGGCGCTGCAGCCAGTCGGCCACCACGTCTGTCGCGGGGCTTGCAGGATCGCCGAAACCGCTCCGGCCGTGGTCAAGGCCGGCGAACTCAGCGACATCGATCCCGACACCGCGAAGGATGTACTGGTCCTTGAGCGAGACGCGCTGCGCATCCAGAGTGCCCCAGTACATCAACTTCGGTATTGCCATCTGGCGGAGCTCGGCGTGCCAGTTGTAGCTGTGGAACAAGTTCCAGAACGTTCGGCTGCCGACTGGGATGCGACGCTCTCGGTTCATCCGGGCAAGCCACGCGTCGGACAAGCCACGCAGCACGTTGAACCCACCGCACACCATCAGCCGTGCCCGGGGGGTTGCTTGAGCGGTCGCGCATGCCATTGCGCCACCTTGCGAGAAGCCCCAAACCGCGAACTCGGGAATGTCTTCTTGGTCGCAGACCGCGAGGATCTGCTCGTGGATACCGACTGGTGGGTAGGGGTCTGGGCGGTCGCTTCGGCCGAACCCGAGCGGCTCAATCTGCACCATCGTGTACTGGTCCGCGAGTCGCTCGAACGGTACATAGGAGCCGCGGTCCTTCTTAGGTAACACCACCGCTGGGCCGCTCCCGGTCACCGCATATCGGAGCTGGTGACCGGCAAACGTCGCAGTCTTCCAGCGCACCGCGTTCACGACACCTCCGGCGGCCGTCGAGTCACAGTCATGCCAGTTGCCCGGGATGCTACGTGAGAGCGCCGACATCGTGTCTAAGGCGAGGAATATGGTCGTCGCCGCCGCGCCGGCCAGCTCGACCTGTTCGATCTCCTCGCATCCCCCGACAAGCAACGCATCGCCTTCCCAGGCACCCACCGAACCACCCCTCCCGGCGGCAACCGCCGCTTGGCGCAACTTCATCACCGACCACCTCAGGCCCGAACTACAGGTGGGTGCGGCGGCTGAATTCTGCATGCTTAGGGCATGCAGGTGACTTGGGAGCAGGCTCTTGCCTGGCGGATGACGCGGCATTTCCTCGTACGACGTGCAGCGCCCGCCGAGCTCGTCGACGTCACGGCCCGCATCTGTGGATTGCACGCGCAGGTGCGGTCGTCGCCGGAGCTCAGCTTGTGGGCTCGGATCGACGGGCTCGACGCCGACGCCGTACGCCAGGCGTTGTGGAAACGGCGGACCTTGGTGAAGCTATGGGCCGCGCGCGGGACTCTGTATCTGCTGCCGGCCCGTGAGCTCAGCCTCTGGCTCTCCGCGCTCAGCGCGATGCCGAAATTCGGCAACACCAGCGAGCCCGACGAGCTCGCCCGCGCCGTTGACCAGGCTTTGCGAGGCCGCGAACTGACGCGGGAGGAGCTTGCCGCCGAGGTGGAACGCCGTACCGGGTCGCAGGAGCTGGCAGGCTTCGTCCGGTCGAGCTGGGGCTCCTACCTCAAGGCGGCGTCGTTTCAGGGCCTGATCTGCTTCGCTGGATCCGATGGAGCCCAGGTGCGCTTCACCAGCCCCGCGACCTGGGTCCGGACCGCCATCAACCATCGCGAACCGGAGCAGGCCGTGCGCGACATCACCCGGCGCTTCCTCACCGCGTACGGCCCCGCGACTCCTGCGGATCTCGGCCGCTGGTGGCTCGGACCGCCGGCGCCGCGCCGCACGGCGCGCATGCTTGCGAGCCTGGCCGAAGAGACGACCCAGGTGGACGTGGACGGCACCAAGGCTCTGGTTCTGACCGACGACCTCGACGAACTGCGGTCCGCCCAACCGCTGGAGGTCACCAGGCTGCTGCCGGCCTTCGATCCGTGGGTCATCGGAGCGGCGCGACACTCACCACTGATGCCTTCCGGCGACGTACGACGGATCTTTCGTCCGCAGGGCTGGGTATCACCGACGCTGCTGGTCGACGGCCGAATCGCCGGCGTCTGGCGGCACGAACGAAAGGGACAGCGCCTTGTCGTGGAGTTGGAGCCGTTCGGTCGGCTGGCAGCGCGGGCGCGACAGGGTCTTGAAGCGGAAGCCGAACGCCTCGCAGGCTTCCTCTCCGGACAGCTCGACGTGAACTGGAGCTGACCTCGCATGGATGGGCGCCCAGGGGGTACTGCGGCGTCGGCCGAGTGTGCTGATCAGGTGGTGACTGAAGATGAGTGACGAGTGGACCATCGGCGTTCCTGTCCTGTCGCGTGGACGTCACCGCAATGCCCGCAAGGGCGGCTGCTTCATGGAGTTCGCGTCGTACTTGGCCGGCCAACCGTGGTCGGACCACCCCGACTGCACCGACCCGCTGCTGGCTTTGGTCGCGCGTGAGGTCAACGACGAGACCTCCGACCGCGGCCGGACCGAGTTGGCGCCGCTGATCCCGTCAGTCATCGGGGTGACGACCGATGATCCACGACTGCCGCCGGCCCTCGTCGCCCGGTGTGTCCGATTGGTGCTGCCGGTCGTATCCCCGCAATTCCAGTGTGTTCTGGCGGTTGCCTTGTTGTCTGCCGAGCACGTCCTGGCCCAGCTCGAGCACAGGCCGCGCGGCGATATCCGGGCAGCCAGCGTGCAGGCACTGAACGAAGTACCGGTGGCTCGGAGCTGGGCGGAAGCCTTCATCGCGGATCGCACGCCATCCTGCTACTCGCGCTATGCGAGCCGTTACGCACCGCGTGCGCTTGCCGGTGCTGTTCGAGCGGTCACTGATTTCCGTACTCCGAACGCGGACCAGCTGCTACGACAGTTGTTGGTCGAGTCCATCGACGAGTGTCACCAGTGGATGCCAACCGCCGGGCCCAAGCTCAGCGGGCCGGCACAATCTCTGCAGGGAGGATCAGCGTCGGCACGGAGCTCGTGATCCTGAGCAGCGCAGGCCCACCGCAGTGGACTACCTGGTTTCAAACCGCTGGGTGTCTCAAAAGGGTGGATAGTGAGCCTTAGGTGACCGGCCGCGCTTGCCCCAGTGTCGTCCCCCCGGAGCTGGGGCAACCCCCCGGCGGGGCTGGTCACCGTGCTATCCGGTGCGCGCGACCAAGGAGGCCTGATGCAGCTCGCGAGCTACCTCGGCCTCCTCTGGGACTCGGAGGAGTCGTTGGCCAACGCGGCACAGTTGGTCGGCGCACACCACGGCGACGAACCGGAGATCGCACACCTCTGCAAGGTCCTCGGCGACCAGTCGGCCGGGCATATGAGTGCCCTGGAGCCCGTCGTCGAACGGTACGGCGAGCATGACGACCCCGAGCCTGGTCGGCTCCAAGCAGCCGAGTTCCGCGGAACCCGCGAGGGGAGCATGGGGCTGCTCCGCGATCTCCAGGACCTTCACGTGCTGGCGTCTTTCGTCGACGTCACTTGGACCGTTGTCGGCCGAGCCGCCGAAGCTCTGCATGACCACGACCTTGTGACCGTGGTCCGGACCTGCGAGACGGAGACCGCCCAGCAACTGGCCTGGCTCCGCACCCGGATCAAGGAGGTCGCCCCCAATGCCCTGACTGCGGCCGACTGACGAGAGCCGGGAGCCGGGAGTTCAATCGGCGGGTTGATCAGCAGGGCTGTGAGCCGGCCGACTCACGAGCCTGGAGCCGAGGCCGGCTCGAGGCGGACACAGCAGTGGCCGGGCTCCGGCTTGAGGTGTGCTTGCAGGCGGATGGTGCCCAGGCCGGCGAGGAGTCCGTCGAGCAGGCAGAGGTTCATCTCGCAGACCAGGTCGGTGTGCTGTTTGGCCAGCGTGTGAAAAGGGCAGTTGCCGAGGACGATTGCGTTCTTGTCAATGCGCGGCTCGAAGCCTTGTTCCTCGAGGATGCGCAGCACGACATCTGGGCCGTTCGCCTGGCCGATCGCGTCGCGGTCACCGGCGGCGAGCTCGTTTCCGAGTTCACGGGCGCGCCGGTCGAGGGCTGCTCGCGGGGACTCGCCCGACGCTTCGGCGTCCTCGATCGCTGTCGCGAGCAGGCGTCCCGCCAGGTCGTAGCGGAGTTCCGGCAAGGACACCGAGACGTGGCGCTCCGAGCGACGGTACAGCTTCATCGGGCGTCCGGCGCCGGGGCCGGACCGGCCGGTGCGGCGCTCGTACATCACCTCGAGCAGGCCCTCGTCGGCCAGCCGGTCGAGGTGGAATGCGGCGGTCGTGCGTCTCAGACCCAGAGCCGTGGCCGCCTCGTCCCGCGTTACTGGGCCCGTCTGGCGCACCACATGGTCGTACAGCCTGCGCCGCGTCGGCTCCTCCAACACGGCGACCGCCAAGATCCGGGCTTCCCGGGAGTCGTTCACGAGATCGATTCTAAAGCCAACTTCCATTGACGAAAACTCGGGAAGGCTTCTAAAGTCAAAACACATCGACTTTAGAAGGAGTGAGTGGAATGACGACTGAAGTGCCAAGCACCCGCACAGCCGGCCCAGGCGCGCTGTCGGACCCGGCGTACCAGGCCTTCCTGGCCCTCCGAACGGTCTTCACGGTGGCGCCGATCGTGTTCGGTCTGGACAAGTTCGCCAACCTGCTCACCGACTGGCCGGGCTATCTGGCCTCGTGGGTCAACGAAATCGTTCCAGGCTCCGGGCAGGACGCCATGTATGCCGTCGGGATCATCGAGATCGTGGCCGGCGTGGCTGTCGCGTTGATTCCACGATTCGGCGGGCTGCTCGTCGCGGCGTGGCTTTCGGGCATCATCGTCAACCTGCTGACGATCCCGGGCTTCTACGACGTCGCGCTGCGCGACTTCGGCCTCCTGGTCGCCGCGCTGGCGCTGTCTCGTCTCGCCGTCACCTACGCACCCGCCCGACCCGGCTCCTGAGCCTCTGTTGCCCTGGGCAAGGACATCGCCTGACCGATGACGGGAGCGAGTTCGCGGCGGACGCGGTCGTCGTGGGATCGGCGCGATCCCCAAGATCGGTCTCTCAGAACAGGCGGAGCTGAGCTGTGGGACGAAGGCATCGCGCCCGTCCAGGAACTGATCCGCAGCCGGCAACTGGTCGATCCGGATCGGCTTGCGGACACGTCGGTGCCACTGGCGTCGCATGTCATGGTCTAGCCGCGACGAACCACCCTGCCCCTGGCGGCAACCGCCAGCACATAGCGAGCGAGCCCCGGGGGCGTGGAGCACTGCATGGTCGTGCCTAGGCTCCTGCCATGGATACGCTTTTGGAGCGGGTGTTCCTCCGCCCGCTCGTCTTGTCAGATGTGGAGACGTATGCGTCCTGGGGTCTGGACCGCGCCTTCTGCGAGCACGCCGGGTGGACCGTTGACCTGCCTTTGGCCGCCCACCAGGCGCACTGGCACACGTTGGTCGCGCAGCCGAGACTGGACCATACGCGCCTCGCGGCAGTTGCCGGAGTTCAGCTGGTGGGCTACGTCGATTTCGCCGGTGACGAGCCGGATCGACGCGAGCTGGGCTACGCCATCGGACCGTCTGAGCGCTGGGGCCAAGGTCTGGGAGGGACCGTTGCACGACTAGGCGTCGAGCACGGCTTCCACCAACTGGGGTTCCGTGAGATCTGGGCTGAAGCAATAGACGCGAATCGCGCGTCAGTTCGCATCCTCACTTCTCTCGGGATGACCGAGACCGGCAGAGGCCAGGCAGAGTCGTTCCTGGGGACTGCAAGCTTCTACCGGCAGTTCTCCATCACCACGGCCGAGTGGAGACGCCAGACCACGTCCTGACGATCCGGCGAAGGCGGTGGTGCCGCTCAGGGGGAGTGCTGGGCCGCTGGTTCCTGAGGCCTCAAGTCAGGCAGCCGAAATACAGTGGCGCAGGGGTGCGGACGACGTCACTCTGGATGGCATGCAGCTCACCTTCCAGCATGATCCGCGCGGCGAGAGCCTCACGCTGATCCGGCGGGCGGACGGCGCGGTCTTCACCCTCTCGTCGTACTCGCGCAAGTGGCGCGTACCTCACGACCTCTCCCACGCCGTGACCGAACGAGAGCTCGGCATGGCCGACGGAATCTTCGGCTGCATCGCGGCAGGCGCGGTGTTCGACACCATGCGCCAGATCGAGGGCAAGAAGCGCCACGACGCCAAGGTCCGCAGTGCCCGCATTCTGAAAGCCGCGCAGAACCTCGGCTGGACGGAGGCGATCTCGGCAGTCATCCATAAAGCTGTTGAAACTCGCCGGCCGACGCCCTACGCCCAAGCCCGCGAAGCGTGGGGTATCGCCGCCCAGGATCCCTATCCCTATCTCGACGAAGACATCCGCCGGGCCACGACGACTCTGCGCGAACTGGGCGAACTATGGAGCGCCGGCTCCGAACCCCTTGAGTTCCCCTGGCCAGACAGACTGCGTGCGACCGAACCGAGGCGCTAGGCGTCTCGCCGCGCGACGCGGGAGTAGATATCGCGGCTGCGTGGTCAGCGGGTGTAGCGGCGGTCAGCAGGCTCAGGTTCGACATAGCCAAGGCGAGGGCGATCACGGACGGGATCTGTCCGCTATCTACGCAAGGCTGAAGCCGTGACCGACCAGACCTGGAATCCTTTCCGCGACCAACTCGCCCACCACTGGACCGCCCGACGACCGGCCCAGCTCGACGGCGTCCCCGACGATGAGTACATCTATCTGCACACTCATGGAAAGGAGCAGTGAGATGGCACGCGAGATCCAGGTGACGTTCGACTGCGCCGACCCGGGCGCGCTGGCACCGTTCTGGGCGGAGGCGCTCGGCTACCGGGTGCAGGAACCGCCGGGGAACTTCGACTCCTGGGACGAGGCGCTGGCGGCGATGGGCGTGCCCCCGGAACGCCGTAACGACGCGTCGGCGGTTGTGGACCCCGATGGCGCCGGCCCTCGCCTCTTCTTCCAGCAGGTGCCCGAAGGCAAGGAGACCAAGAATCGGGTGCACCTAGACGTCCGGGCGGCGCCTGGCCTCGAGGGCGAACAGCGGATGGCAGCCCTCGAGGCCGAGTGCGACCGGCTGGTGGCCCTCGGCGCCAGCCGAGTCCGCCGCTTCGAGCCCGATCCGCCTCTCGGCGCCGGCTTCATCGTGATGACCGACCCCGAGGGCAACGAGTTCTGCCTGGACTGACCTCACGGTCGCCACCCCGACACGGGAACGCTGGTGAGCCCAGCGACCCTGGCTGCTTCAGCGTCAGACCGACTGAGCTGTCACCGGAGTTCGCCCCGTTCCAATGGGTCTACGGGGATCTCGTCGGGTCGGAACCGCAGCGTGCGGAAGACAGCGGCGGCGTCTAGCTCCAGATGCTCGGGATCCAACTCTATGCCGAGCTCGTCCTCGACGTCCTCGGCGGCGCCGATGAGTACGACCTCCGCCCCGGGCTGGTCGAGGAAGCGTGGGTCGTCGACCGGAGCGAACCGTCGGCCTCTGAACCGCTCCATCAGCTCGGGCGGGTACTGCGCGCGGGCGTGCGGGGGCAGACCCCTGCCGGGTGGTGTCGCGGCTTCGGGATTTCGGATCGCCATCACGAAGCTCGCCTCGGGACGGACACCGAACGTCGCCTGGGCGGGACCGGGCTCACGTGGCAGCTCGAGTACGTACGCGAGGTGCGTATGGCCTTCGTGGTCCACGATTGCGTACCGGCCTTCACCGACCGGACGCGCCTCGGGCTCCACCCGGGTCCCGCGGGTGTTGGTCTCGTACTCCCGCCGCTCGAGGTCTTCCTTGAGCTTTTCCGGATCGTCGACCACTTCGTAGACGAACGCCCACTCGCGCTCGTGGTGGTCCGGCTCGGGGAGGCGTTTCCGGCCGACAATCACCCTCCGGTACCTTCGCTTCCGGTCGGGTTTCAGGATGAAGGAGAACCGGGCCACGTCGCCGAGCCCCCTGACCTCCTCGACCCCGACCCGAGGTTGGTAGAAGAAGAAGATCTCACCCTGCTCGAGGATTCGACTCACACCGGCTGAGTGCCCAGGAGACCGCGGACCATTCGCCGTTCTACCGCTCCTACCAGAGCGGACCGCGAACCGGCCGCGAAATACCGCAGTACCACATTTGCCGGCTGCAGGTGTCGGGCCAGTCGAAGGTCATCGATGACACGGTCGCTGCCGCCATGAAGGCAAGGGTTGCGATGACGAACAGGCCGCCTACGACCTGCGAGGCTCCCCGCGACGACGCAGCCGATGGAACAGTTGCGGCGACGGATCGCTGACACCTCTGCTCTGCGCCCCATGCGTCACCCGGATTCCTTCACCGCCGCGCACGAACTGTCAAGAAGTCTGCAGGGAGAGGCAACTCGCCGTCGCTGCCAATGTTTAGCGTTGATGCAGTAGGCCTGCCAGATATCGGCAGGCCGGGCACATCGGCGTACGGCGCTATCAGGGCTGCGCTCCGTTCGCTGACGCACTTGGGCGACGGAGCTCAAAGCGGCCGCCGTCCGCGTGGTCGCACGGCTGCTTAGGACTCGGGACCTCCGATGGCGCGAGCGTAGCCGCGCCGGACACGCTCCTTGACCGAGTCGCCGTAGGAGGACCGTGCTCGCGCCGCTGCACCAACCCGCCGCGGTGGACCAGAGCATCGATTCGTTGGGGGACATTCCGCGCCGCGGGACCGTTGAGAGGTGGAACCGAATGGCCCGGTTGAGAACCCGACAGCGCCGCCCGGTGGCGGACGAGGAGCTCATCCGTACGTTGTGCAACGAGCACGGCAACGCGATGCTCGCCTATGCCACCCGGTTGACCGGCGATCGGGCGAGTGCCGAGGACGTCATCCAGGAGGCACTGGTGCGGGCCTGGCGGCATCCCGACAGCCTGACCAACGGCAAGGGCCCGCTGCGCGGGTGGCTGCTCACGGTCGTGCGGAACATCGTCACGGACCGGGTCCGGGCGCGCAACGCCCGTCCGGCCGAAGTGGCCGAGTCGCCGGCGACCGAGCCAGTCGAACTCGACCACGCCGACCAGGTGGTGAACACGATGGTGGTTCTAGCGGCCCTGGACCAGCTTTCGCCTGAGCATCGCGTCGTGCTGGAACAGGTCTATTTGCAGGGGCGCAGCGTCACCGAGGCGGCCGAAGTGCTCGGGATCCCGCCCGGCACGGTGAAATCACGCTCCCACTACGCGCTCCGCGCACTGCGCGAGCGCTTTTCCGCCCGTCGCGTGGGGATGGAACGAGTGGTGCGAGACGGGCGTCAGCTGCGAACCGCCGGGCACCTCCCGGATGTGGGAGTGGGCCGTGGCGGAGCGCACTCCTCTACCCGCTAGCAGGAACCCCTACTGGGTGCGAGCCGCAATCTCTGTCTCCTTCTTGAACCAGGCCGTTGGATCCCCGCGTGTGGAGGGTGTGTCAACTGTTCAACACATCAAGGAGAAACCTGAGATGAAACGTATCGCCTTCGTCGTCGGCACCGCGGTGGTCGGACTGTCCACCCTGACCGCCTGCGGCGGCAGCACCAATGCCTCCTCTCCCGTCTCGCAGAACACTCCCAGTGCATCGGCGCCGGCAACCGCCAGCCCGTCAGCGCCGGCCACCACTGGCGCGGCCAACCTGTCCACGGCCACCGTGGGGAACTTTGGCAAGATAGTTGTCGACGGCACCGGTCGCACGCTGTACGTGTACGACCTGGACACCGCGAAGCCCTCGAAGTCGAACTGCAACGGCTCGTGCGCGACGGCTTGGCCACCGCTGCTGGCCGGCACCGGTACGCCGCAGGTGAGCGGGGTATCCGCCTCACTGGTGGGCACGGTGACTCGTTCGGACGGCACCAAGCAGGTCACTCTCGCCGGGTCGCCGCTCTACTACTTCGCCAACGACGCCAAGGCCGGTGACGCGAGCGGCCAGGCCGTCGGCGGGATCTGGTGGGTCGTCGGCGCGAACGGCCAGAAGATCACCACCCCGGCCTCCCCGAGCAACTCCCCGAGCAGCCCCCCGAGTAGCTCCTCCGGATACTCCGGCTACTGATTCGATGAGCCAGCTCGACCGGCTACGGCCGCCCGAGGGTCCACGGAGAAGACCTCGGTGGGGCATCGGGCCGCCGTCCGGAGCGAGCCGTCGCGCGCTGATCTGCTCGCTCTACGCCGGGGCCGGTCCGTGCCAGGTGCCGCGGCACGTCGTCACCGATCGGCCCCCGGGTTCGGCCCGGCCAGTGCATCTGACGAGATTCGAGGGCACGAGGATGGCTGACAGACCGGTCCGCGACAACCAGATCACAGTGGGCTGGTAGCGGATGCTTTCCACTACAGCTGCCGGCGGTGCTCGGGAAGCGCTGCGCAGGTTGGGCCGCAGCAGCCTCGATCCGCAAGGGTTCCTGTACGAGGTGTCGGCCCTCATCCGCCGCACGGTTCCCAACGACGTCTCCGGGTGGATGACGCTGGATCCGGACACGCTGCTCTCCAGTGGCACGCTCGTGACCCAGAAGTCGCCAGAACTCGATCGCGCCTTGTGGCGCAACGAATTGCTGCAGGACGGCGAGGTGCACAAGCTGGCTGAGCTCGCGACGCGGCGGTCGCCCGTCGCTGCGTTGAGCGAGCTCGATGCCGCGACCGCGGCGAACAGTCCGCGCGTTCAGCAGATCCTTCGCCCGGCCGGGATCGGCGACGGGTTGAGAGCCATGTTGCGTTCTGGCGGATCGACCTGGGGGCACGGCGCGATCTACCGGGAGCTCGGTGCTCGCGACTTCGACTCCGACGAACGGACGTTCCTGGCGGCGATCGCCGATGACATCGCCGAGGGCTTGCGGCGGAGTCTGTCCCGTCGACCGGAGCCCGGCGGCGCCGCAGTCGTCGTCCCGGGTGTAGTGGCCTTCGATGCTCAGGGCCGGGTCGTTTCAGCAACTGCCGAGGCGAGCCGGGTGATAGCGCTCATGCCGGGTGATGCCACCTCGACGCTTTATGCCGTAGCGATCGCGGCCGGCCTTCGCGACCGCGCGTCGGCGCGGGTGCGCCTGACCGACGGCCGGTGGCTGCTGGCCCAGGGCGGGCGAATGCACGGCGCCCCGAACGACCGCCTGTGGGTAACGCTCACGCTCGTGCAGGTCCCGCGTGCAGACCTCACCTCGCTGCTGCTTCGCCTGCACACACTCAGCGCACGTCAGCGTGAGGTGGCCGAGCTACTGATGAGCGGCCCTCGGACAGACGAGATCGCGGCGCAGCTTCACATCTCGCAGCACACCTTGCACGATCACGTGAAAGCGATCTTCGCCAAGCTCGGAGTCCAAGGCCGCGCCGAGCTGATGGCCTTGGTCACGGACTATGTCCAGCCGGACCTCTCGACCAACCTGCACAGTTCCCCCAGGTAGGGGATTAACCAAGCCCGCTTGACGATCAACGATTCAACTAACAGGTTTCGCGCCGGCCTCGCCCGGCACAACCCGAAGGAGAACAGGAAACATGATCGGAAAGCGTCTACCCGGAATGGTGCTCGCAGCCGCTGCCGTGACCTCGGCCGCGCTCGTCGCCACCGGACCCGCTGTCGCAGCGCCGTACCAGCAACCACACCGTCCGGCGCCGGTGCATGGTGTGGTGCACGGTGTGACCCAGACGAACCTGGTGTCCGACCAGCCGGGAAAAGCCCAGCTCACCGACCCCAACCTGGTGAACGCATGGGGCATGTCCCGTGGCGCTGACACGCCCGTTTGGGTGTCCGACACCAACACGGGCGTCTCGACGTTGTACTCCGGTGCGGTCAAGGGCAGCCCGGTCGTGGCCGCACCCGCGGGCAAGCAGTTGGTTGTCAAGGTGCCCGGCGGCCCGGTCACCGGCCAGACCTTCAACAGCGCGTCGTCCGGTTTTGTCGTGCCGGGCACCCACGCGTCGGCCAACTTCATCTTCGCCACCATCGGCGGAACCATCGCCGCGTGGAACGGCGCGGCCGGCACTCAGGCGGTAACTGTCGCCACCACTCGCGGCGCCATTTACACCGGCCTCACCGAGGTATCAAGCCGGTTCGGTCCGCTACTGCTGGCGGCCAACTTCCACAACAACAGCGTCGATGTCTTCAATTCCTCGTTCCACAAGATCAATGCGGCAAGCATGTTCCGTGACCGGTCGCTGCCACGCGGCTACGCACCCTTCAACGTCCAGGTCCTCGGCAACGCTGTCTACGTGGCCTTCGCCAAGCAGGACGCCGACAAGCAGGACACCGCGGACGGCGCTGGTCACGGCTTCGTCGACCGGTTCACGACCATCGGCACCAACGAGCAGCGGGTCGCGTCTGCCGGCGCCCTGAACTCACCGTGGGGGCTGGAGATCGCACCACAGAAGTTCGGCAAATTCTCCAACGACCTGCTCGTCGGCAACTTCGGAGACGGGACGATCCACGCCTACAACCCGCACAGCGGCCGGTTCCTGGGCACCCTCACCGACACCAAGGGCCACGTGATCAAGATCGAGCGGCTGTGGAGCCTGCTGACCGGTGACGCTGTCGCCGGTGGGCCGAACTCGGTCTGGTTCAGCGCCGGACCCAACGACGAGCAGCACGGTCTGCTGGGCATCCTGACCGCCCGCTGACAAGCTCGCTGGTCCCCGGACGACGGCCACGGGGACCAGCGACACGGGACCATAGGAGATGCAATGCGGAGTTATGAGTACGTGGTGGTGGGCGGTGGCACTGCGGGATGCGTGCTGGCGGCACGGCTGTCGGAGGACGGCGTACGGGTGTTGCTTCTCGAGGCGGGTAACGCGCGGCCGCTGGAGTCGATGGCGGTCCCGCCGGCATGGCCTAGCCTGATGGGATCCACAGCCGACTGGGCTGACCAGACCGTGCCTCAGCAAGCCACTGGCACTCGCGTGGCCTGGCCGCGCGGCCGCGGGCTGGGCGGGTCCTCGTCCATCAACGCGATGAACTTCGTGCGTGGGCATCGAGCGAGCTACGACGCCTGGGTCACCGCAGATGCGAAGGGTTGGGGCTTCGACGACTTGTTGCCGGCCTTCAAACGCAGCGAACACACCGAAGGGCGCGATCCCATGGTCCGCGGTGTCGGTGGCCCGCTGAGACCTGGGCCTGCCGTCCAGCGGCATCCCATCGCGGAGGCCGGCCTGGAGGCAGCCGAGCAAGCCGGTTTCCCGATTGCGCGGGACATCAGCGGCGGCCTGGAGGAGGGCTTCGCATTCTGCGACCTGAGCATCGTTGACGGTCGCCGCCAAAGCGCGGCGGATGCCTATCTCACCCCGATCCTGAGCCGGCCGAACCTGGATGTGGTCACCGACGCGCTGGTAGATCGGCTGCTGATGGACGGCGACCGATGCAGGGGACTGGAGTATCACGTAGGCGCCGGCACCTCCGTCGCTGAATGTACGGGTGAGGTCGTGCTCGCGGCGGGCACCATCGGCACGCCGCAACTGCTGATGCTGTCCGGGATCGGGCCGGCGGATCATCTGGAGGACCTCGGTATCGAGGTGGTTGCGGACCTGCCCGGCGTCGGCGCGAACCTGCACGACCATCCAATGTGCGGACTGGTCTACGAGTCCGCACAGCCGGTGCCGCATGGGATCAACAACCACGGCGAGGTCCAGGGCCTGCTCAGCACCGGGATCGGGGGGCACGGCCCGGATGTGCAGATCATGTTCGTGGACGTTCCGCTGCGTGCGGAGTCGTTGCCGGGTCCCGCTATCGGTCACGGCTACGCCATCATGGTCTCGCTGATGGCGCCCTTCAGTCGCGGTTCCCTTCGCTTGGCCGGGATCAGCCCTGGTGCACATCCGTTGATCGATCCCGCGTACTACACCGACCAGCGTGACGTCGACATCGTGGTTGCAGGACTGCGCATCGCCCGCGAGATCGGCGCCGCGCCGGCCTTGTCCCCGTGGTGCGGTAGGGAGGCGCTACCCGGACCGGATGTGCGTGGCGAAGAACTGCGGAGCTACATCAGGTCGAACCTCCGCAGCTACTCGCACTACGCCGGAACCTGCGCCGTCGGTACCGATGATCGGTCCGTGGTCGACACCAGCCTGCACGTACACGGCATCAGCAACCTGAGGGTCGCCGACGCGTCGGTGATGCCCTCTCCGATCTCCGCCAACACCAACGCAACCGTCTACGCGATTGCCGAGCGAGCAGCGGAACTCATCCGTTCGTGACCAGCGACGGATGGTCTACAAGGGAGCCAACAACATGAGGAAAAGTCTGTGGGTCGTCGTCGGTGGTGTGGTGGCAGTCCTGGGGCTGCTCTTCACCCTGCAGGGCACCGGCGTCATCGGCGGCAGCGCGATGAGTGGAAACACCTTCTGGGCGGTGGCCGGACCGATCATCATCGTGATCGGACTGGTAGTGGCTGCGGCGGGAGTCAGGGGACGAGGTCGGTGAGGTGTCGGTTGTGTCCGGGGGCCGATGGTGAGCGAACGGCAGTGGGAGCGTGTCCAGAGCTACATCCGGCGCGGTGTCGAGGAAGGCGCCCGGATCGTCGTTGGCGGACCCGGCCGCCCCGAGGGACTAGCGGACGGATATTTCGTGCGGCCGACACTGTTCGCGGACGTCACCAACGACATGACGATCGCCCGCGAGGAAATCTTCGGACCGGTGCTGTCGATCCTCACCTATCGCGACGAGGATCACGCGGTTGAGATCGCCAACGACACCGACTACGGCCTGCATGCCTATGTGTTTTCGTCGGACATCGCGCGAGCGCATCGCATCGCGTCGCGGCTTGAGGCGGGCCGGGTGGCGATCAACGGTGGCTTTGAGCCGCTGTCCCCGTTCGGGGGGTTCAAGCAGTCGGGCATTGGGCGGGAATACGGCACCTTCGGTCTTGAGGGCTTTCTCGAACCGCGGTCTGTGATGGCCTGACTTGCATGCCCCGGCCTGGCCCTTGTCCTCCGCTGAGCCGTGACCGCACCGTTGAGCCGGTCGCCCGCCGCTGACCTGGTTCAGCGCGCTGGGCGGCCGTCGACGGTGTAGAGGCCTTCGACGCGTGGTGAACCGGACTGGATACCGGAAACCGGGGCCACCAGGCTGCGGGTGTAGAAGGCTTGGGCGCGGAAACAGAACAGGACAGAATCGCCCGGACGCAAGGTTCGACCCTCCGTTTGCGCGAGCCGGCCGTAGAAGTCGATCACCTGGTGGTTCTGGCTCAGGGCTGCGTCCACGGACTGCTTGACGGCTCTCTCGAAGTCGGGGCCCACCAGCGCCTGCGGTTGATAATCCACCGAACCGATGCACAGGTAGAGTCCACCGCCGAAGCAGAACGCCGCATCGCCGTCGAGGTGGGACACCTCACTCAGATACAGCATCGCCGGACGCTCGGGAAGTTCGGCGAAAGCGTGGTAGGCACCGGTGGCGGTGAAGCCGTGACCTGGCTCTACCTGCGTGACCCCGGCGTTCGCCAAAGTGGCAAGGGTCTCTGTCGAGGTCTCACCCGGACCGTTGACGCTGAGCCCGCTCCGGCCGCCCCGGCGCAGGCGCTCAATCGTGCGTTCCAGCGTGCCAAGATTCGGCGTCGGCACCACCTTGCGGGCCACCCGGTCGAAGGTCAACGCAGGATAGGTGGTGATCCCGCCGAAGTGACCGCCGTCCAGGGCGTCGAACCGATCGGCGACAGCCTCGATCTCGTCGGCATCGAAGCCGCCTGCGTGGGTCTCGATCACCATCCCGTCCAGGTCATACACCCGTGCCAGCAGTCGCTGGTCCAGGCCGGCGGCGCCGGCCGCCGCGGCGGCTTCCTCGGCCTTGGTGTCGCTGAACACCGTCCAGTTCTGCGGTCGCATGGCGGCCGCGGCCGGTGCCTCGTGCCGGGGGATCTGGACCAGGTGGCCGACGTGCCCCACCGGTTGCCCCGCGCGGTCGATCGCCCGGGCGCAGGTCATGTCGACTGCGACGAAGGAATCCACGCCGTTCTTCTTCAGGGTGTCCAGCGCGACCGGGTTCCGGCCGAACTGCTTGGTCATCGCGATGACGTCGAGTCCCAGCCGGTGCGCCTCCGAGCAGAGCGTCTCCGCGTTCGTCCCGAGCATGTCCAGGTCGATGACGTAGGTGTCGGGGGGCAGCTCACCGGACTGGTGGAGCTCGATCGCCGCGCGGGCGAACGCCGGGTTCTGCGCGACGAGGTTCTTGAGGAACATGGTTTTCCCTTCAGCAGCAGGCGGCTGCGGCTCAGACGTCCGCTTCCTGTAGGCCGGTGATCATCGAGACGATCTCGTTCTTGTGGGTTTCCGCGGTGACCCGGGTGCCGATCTGGTTGCCACGACGCAGTACGGCGATCCGGTCAGCGATCCGGAACACCTGGTCCAGGTTGTGGCTCACCACCAAGACAGCCGCACCTCGCTCACGCAGCCGCAGGATGAGTTCCTCCACCTTGGCGGTCTCGGCCACACCCAGTGCCGCGGTCGGCTCGTCCATCAGCACCAGGCTGCTGGCCCAGTGGGTGGCGCGGCAGATCGCGATGCCCTGACGCTGACCACCGGACAGTGCGCTGATGGTCACCCTGGCGGACGGGATGCGGACGTCGAGTGTGTCCACCAGCGTCTGGGTCTCCCGGGCCATCCTCTTGCGGTCGAGCAGCCGCAGCGGTCCCTTCACCAGTTCGCGGCCGAGGAACATGTTCATGTAGACCGGCTGGTCGTCGACCAGGGCGAGGTCCTGGTAGACCACCTCGACGCCCTTGCGGCGGGCGTCCGAAGCGTCGGTGAAGGAAACCTGCTCGCCACCGAGCCAGATCTCGCCCTCGCTCGGTTTGTAGAGGCCCGAGATCATCTTCACCAGGGTGGATTTGCCCGCTCCGTTGTCGCCGACCAGTGCGACGATCTCGCCCGCGGCGACCTCGAGGTCGAACCGCCGGACCGCGACCACGCCACCGAAGTGCTTCGCCAGTCCGATCAGCCGCAACGGCGGCACGGACGGATCCGCCACCGCGGTCGTCCCGACCAGCTCAAGGTTCTCTGCCATGGTCACCTCACCTCTTCACGTACGTCGTACGAAACCAGCGGGGCGGAGCCGTCGGAGGCCCAGACACCTTCTACCCGCGGCGATCCCGAGGAGATCCCCGAGATCGCGGCGGTCAGTCCACGGGTGACGAACACCTGCGGCCGGAAGCCGAACATCACCGTGTCGCCCACCGCCACGTCGTTTCTGCCACCCAGCGGGATCGGCGCGTAGTAGTCGATGGCCTCGGGCGCAGGCATGTCGACCGGCAGCACCGGCGCACTCGCGATCCCCTTGTCCAGCGCGTCCCGGGTGACGACGATCGCGGAGGTGCTCGAGCGGCCGAGGACGGGGTCGACGTACAGGCCGCCACCGAAGGTGTAGGCCTCGTCGTTCCAGAGGTGCGAGACCTCGCTGACATAGACGATCGCGGGTTCCTCGGCGAGGTCCTCGACGGCATGCCACGGGGTCGTTCCGGTCAGGCCGTGCCCCGGCTCCACCTGGGTGGCGCCGGCCTCAGCGAGCCGCTCGAGCATCGCGGTGGACGTCGTACCGGGGGCGTTCAGCTCCAGGTCGGTGCGACCCGCGGCTCGCAGTACGGCAGCGGCGGCGCGAAGCGTCTCGAGGTTCTGCGTCGTCTTGACCGTGCGGTTCTCGGCGTCGAAGAGCGTGGCGGGGAAGGTGGTGATGCCCGCGAACCGCGCGCCGTCGAGCGCATCGAGGCGATCCGCCAACGCCGCCACGTCGGCGGCGGGAAAGCCGCCCTCGTGCCCGCGGTAGTACCGGTCGTCCGGGCCGATCAGGCGCGCGAGCAGATCCTGGGTCCGTCCGAGGGCAGCGCTCGCCGCGGCCGCCTCAGAGGCCTTCTCGTCGTTGAACACAGTCCAGTACTGCGGTTCGAGCGCCGCGCCTGCGGCGGCTTGGTATCGGGGAATCTGAACCAGATGGCCTAGGTGGCCGGTGCGAAGACCACCGGATGCGGCGGCGACCGCGCACTCCAGGTCCACACCCACCGCATGGGTGATCCCCGACTCGACCAGCCTGCGCGACACGTCGGGATTTCGGCCGAGTTGCTTCACCATCGCGAAGGTCTTCAACCCCAGGCGGTCCGCCTCGGTCCGGATCGTGGTTGCGTTCCGCCCGACCGCGTCCAGGTCGATCGCATAGCAGTTCGCCGGCAGCCGGCCACTGCGGTGCAGGCTCGCGGCAGCCTCGAGGAGGGCCGGATTACGGCGTCGTAGCAGGTCAAGGAACATTGTCAGGTCTTCCTTTACTGGCTCTTCTTGCCGCGGAGCGAGAACGACACCGCGATGAGGATGATGATGGCGCGCGCGATCATCTGCTGGGACACGGTTAGACCGGCCAGGACCAGGCCGTTGTTCAGCATGCTCATCAGCAGACTGCCGATCAGGGCACCGACGACCGACCCCTTGCCGCCGAACAGGCTGGTCCCGCCGACGATCGCGGCGGCGATCACGGTCATCAGGTCGGCCTCGCCCAGCGTGTACCGGGCGCCCTGAAGGCGGCCCGCGTAGAGCAGACCCGCCAGGGCGGCCGTCATGGCACTGCCGACCAGCACCATCAACCGGACCCGGTTCACCTTGATACCGCTCACCCGGGCGGCGGACGAGTTGTTGCCCACCGCAAGGACATGCGCGCCGTACCGCCGCTGGCGCAGGAACATCCACCCGACCGCGATCGCGACGGCGGTCCACCAGATGAGGATCGGGATGCCCAGCACGCTGCCACCCCCGAAGAGCGACACGAAGGTGGCGTTGGTCACCGGAACCGATTGCAGGTCCGTGAGCTGCCTGGCCAGACCTGCCACCAGCCCCATCGTCGCCAGCGTGACGAGGAAGGACGGCAGCCGGACCATGGTGACGAAGAGGCCGTTGAGGAGGCCGACCAAGGCGCCGACGAGGAGGCCGGCGGCCGCGGCGAGCAACCACTGGTCGGTGCTCCGCAACGTCACGGCCGTGACCAGTGCGGAGAGGGCAACGACCGATCCGATCGACAGGTCGATCTCACCGGCGCTCAGGACGAACACCATCCCGACGGCCATCACGGTCACCGGCGCCGCCTGGATCACGATGTTCGCGAGGTTGGTGCCGGTCAGGAAGTACTGCGTCTGGGTGATCGCGAAGTACAGGAACACCAGCACGAAGCCGACGTACACGACATAGTTCTGCAGTCCCAGCCGGCGCCACCAAGGCGCCTGCATCAGTTCGGCCGAGGTCGTCATCGCCCGGCTCCGCCCGCTGCGGCGATGTCAGTCGGAAGGGACACTCCGAAGGTCGACTCCCAGCCCTTGGCCAGGTTGTCCTTGGTGACCGGGAAAGCGGGAACGATCACCATCGGCGGGGCCTTCTTGCCCAGCAGACCGTACGCCCCGGCGACCGCGAGCGAGTTGCCGAACTCGACGGCCAGTGTGGACGTCATTTCCTTGATCATGCCCCCCTTGGCCATCTCGAGGGCATTGGTGTTGCCGAGGTCGATCGTGTAGACGCCGACGTCAGTCCGCCCGGCGTTCCGCAGCGCCGCCACGACCCCCTCGGCCGCGGTGTCCCAGGGAGCGAAGATCGCTTTGATGTCCGGATGCCTGGCGATCATCGCCGCGGCCACGTCCTCGACCTTGGCCGGATCGGCCATCGGGACCCGATCCACCACCTCGATGCCGGGATACTTCGACTTCAGGGTCTGCTCGAACGCCTTCTCCCGCTGGTTGGTCACGTAGAAGTTGGCGTCATAGTAGATCTGGCCGATCTTGCCCTTGCCGCCGAGACCGTTGCCGACGGCATCGGCCGTCGCGTTGCCCAGGCCGCTCAGGTCGTACGTCACCAGGCTGACGTACTCCTTGCCTGCCTTGTAGTTCTGCGGCTTCACGCTGGCGAAGACCAGCTTGACACCCTGGTCGACCGCAGGCTTGAAGGTGGCCACGTCGGCTACCGGGTCGATGGCGATCGTGATGATGACGTCCGGCTTCAGCGCGAGGACGCTGCGGACGTTGTTGGCCAGCGTGGTCTGGTCGAAGTTGGCCGCGGTCGTCGAGACGATCTTGATGCCCAGCGCCTTGTACGTCTGCTCCACCCCCTTGCCGAGGGCGTTCATGAACGGGGAGGCCTCCTGCCACACGATCGCGGCGCGGTAGTTGCCCGCCTTGACCCGCTGGACCTCGGCAGAGGTCAGATTCAGCTGCGTGTACCAAACTGGCTTCTCCCCGTCGGGACCGCGAGTGTCCGTGCTGGCCGGCAGCGCCACCGGCGAGACGTAGCGGGACAGACCTCCCGGGTCCGGGGTGACGACGTTGGCGATGGGAGTGCCGCCGGCTCCGGCCGCCGTGGCACTGTCGTCGGTCGCGTTGACCGAGCAGGCGCCTAGCAGCAAACTCGCGGTGATTGCGGCGACCACCGTGATTCGCGTTCTGGTCATTCAGAGACTCCTTGTTGTGCTGGCTGGGAGCCAGACGATCCGATCAGGGGAGTGGGCATCCGGCTGGGGGACCGGCGCCACGGTGTCAGCCGAGCGCCTCCTTCACGGCCTTGGGCAACTGCTGGTCCCACGCGGAGTACCCCTCGGTGAGAGTGCTCTTCGTGACCGTCACCGCTTCGACGATGCCGAACTCGGGCGCCTTCTTGCCGAGGATGGCCAGGGCTGCCGACACTGCCATCGCCCTGCCGAAGTCGTACGCCCGGTCACAGGCGAGCGCGACCGTCACGCCACCACTGGCCATGTTCGTGGCCATGGTGTCGTCCAGGTCGAGGGTGACCAGTTTGGTCCGTGTGTTCCCGGCGTTGTTCAGCGCCGCCAGGACCCCCTGAGCAGGCTGCGCCCAGCTCGTGTAGATGCCGCCGAGGTCGGGATGCTGGGCGATCATCGCGTTCGCGATGTCCTCGGCCTTGTTGGGGTCGGAGAAGCCCTGCTGGGCAACGATCTTGATGTTCGGGTACTTCTGCTGCAACGTCTTCTTGAACGCGGAGTCGCGCAGGTTGGTGACGTGGAACTGTGCGTCGTAGAACAGAATCCCGACGTTGCCCTCGCCGCCCATGGCCTCGCCCAGTGCCTCGGCGGCGCGACGTCCCAGCTGGAAGAGGTCGCCGGTGACGATTGCTTGGTACTGCTGCGGGTAGGTGAACCCGATCGGCGCCTGGTCGGCGAAGACGAGTTTCACGCCCTTGACGACGGCCGGCCGGTAGGCGGCGGCGCCTGTGGTCGGATCGACGGCCTGCCCGAGGATGACGTCGGGGTTGGTGGCCAACGCGTTCTGGATCTGGTTCGCCTGGGTCGCGGGGTCGAACTTCGCGTCGGCGGTGGCGACCACCCGGATCCCCAGGTTCTTGAACTGGTCCAGCGCGCCGCGCTGGACGGCGCTCGACCAGGCCGACATCTCGTGCCACAGCAGCGCGGCCCGATAGTTGCCGGCCTTGACCTTCGCGGCGTCGGCGGGACTCAGGGCGAGGTCGGTGACTCGCGTCGGTTTCTCGCCGTGCGGGCCCACCGTGTCGGTCGCGGCCATGTCGATCACCGTGTGGGAACCGACCGCTCCTTGAGCCTGCTTCCCGCCGCCATTGCAGGCGGCGAGCAGCAGGCAGAGCACGATCGCCGGTGCGACGACCAGCTTGTTGACCTTCATACTCGTTCCCTTCGCGACAGTCCGGAGGCGGTGCCGGGTCATCGTCCGGTCCCGTCGTCGAGGTCGCGGACACCGCAGTGCTCCGCGATGAACCGGACATAGACGGCCACGGCCGCGAGGTACTCGTCGACCGGCACGTGCTCGTCGAAGGTGTGGCAGTGACTGATGTCGCCCGGCGCGAGGTAGACCGTCGGAATCCCCAGGTCTCGCTCGAAGAAGGGGCCTTCCGACCAGTACGGCCCGGCCGCGATGTCACCGCGGTCCGGCAGGAACTCCTTCACCGTGGCCTGCAGGTGGGCCACGACGTCGAGCTTCGGGTCAGTGACGAGGGCGGATCCGCCGACCGCGTGATCGCGAGTGGCCGGATACGACGTACCGACCTCGATGCGCTCGTCGGTGACCGCGCCGCGGATCACGTCCTCGAGCTCCGCGCGCGCGGCGTCCAGGTCCTCGTCGGGCGTGAGTTTGCGGATCAGGCTGATCCGGCATTCCCCTGGTACGGCGATGTAGCCACCGCCGGACATCCCGGTGACAAGCAGCGAGGGTGCTCCGATCAGGGGATCGGCCGGCCGGGTCGACAGGTCGTCGCCGTACGCCCACAGGGCGCGGAGCACCTCGTCCGCGGGACGGAGGGCGTCGACGCCGAGCTCCGGCGTACCGAAGTACGCGGCCTTGCCAGTCAGGGTCACGTCGGTGATGAAGAACCCCATGTGCGACGTGAAGACCTGCATGGTGGTCGGCTCGCCGTAGATGACCAGGTCCGCCGAGATCTCCTGGTCCCCGTCCCGTGCGACGGCGATGGCGCGGCGGACGCCATCGCTGGTCCCGCTGCCCTCCTCGCCGCTCTCCTCGTCGGCGAGGAACAACGCGGTGACCGGCGCGACCGGTGCGAGTCCGGCCCGGTGGAGCTGCTGGAGTGCCGCGATGGCGACCGCAACCCCCGCCTTGCAGTCGGCCGTGCCGCGACCCCAGACGGCGCCGTCGATCACCGGCGCGGCGAACGGGCTCTCCCGCTCGGTGCCGGCCCAGTGCTCCTCCCAACCACGGACATGCACCGTGTCCAGGTGCGAGGCGAGCACCAGACCGCGGCGGTTGGTCGGGTCGCCCACCGACCAGCGAGCCCAGGTGTTCGCCCGTCCGGGCGCGAAGCTGTCGACGTGCACCTCGGTCGTGACCCGGCGAAGCTGCTCCGCCGCCCAGTGGGCGACGGCCTCCTCCTCACCAGTGACGCTCGGCACCGACACCGCGCCGCGCAGTACGTCGATCGCGCTTCCGTCGTCCGCTGCTGCGGCGAGGCGAGCGGCGACATCGTCGCTGATGGTCATGTTGGCTCCTGAAGATTTGCGTGGTCGATGGGTCAGTGAGCGGGGATGACTTCCGCGACGCCGGCCGGGAGTCCTAACTCGTGGAGTGCGAGTGCGACGGCGCCGTGGAGTGAGGCGTCCTGGGTGAACCGCGCCGGCTCGAGCTCCGGAGGGAAGGGCACGGCCCGGGTGAGGCGGGCGCCGATCACCGGCAGGATGGTGTCGGCGGAGGCCATCAGCCCACCCCCGATCACGACCCGTTCTGGATCCAGCAGGATCGCGACGTTGGCAATCGCGGTACCGAGGGCATCGAGGGCCTCGCCGACCAGTCGCCTGGCCGGCTCGTCCGTGCGGGCGAAGAGTTCGGCGGTGGTCACCGGCGCACCGAGGGCAGTAGAGGCTCGCTCTCCGAGTGCCTTGCCGCCGACGATCTCTTCCAGCGGAGCGCGCCCGGCTGCGATGTCCGCAGGGAGGCTGGGCTCGACCGCGAAGTACCCGATCTCTCCAGCAGCCTGGTGTGCCCCGGCGATGACCCCGCCGGCGGTCGTCACGGCGGCCGCGACACCGGTGCCCAGACTGACATACAGCCCGGGATCGACCCCCTGCAAGGCACCGAATCGCAGCTCGGCGAAGGCGCCCGCCCGGACGTCGTTCGCGACCGGCACGAACGGTACGCCGAGGCCGTCCTCGAGGCGCCCGGCCAGTGCCAGGCGTTCCCAGCCCGGCAGGTTCGGCGCCAATAGGATTCCATCCGGTCGGATGACACCGGGGCAGACGGCCGCGTGCCCGGCCACCGGTACGCCGTACCGACGGTCCGAAAGTTCCGTGAGCAGCTTTACGGCCGACAACACGCGCTCGATCGCTTGGTCGGGACCGGCCTCTGCGCGCGTCTGGAGCCGGGTCCGGTCAAGGATCCGCCCGGCATCGTCGGCCAGCGCCACGTCGATCTTCGTACCGCCGACATCGATCGCGACGACGTGCCGCGGCTGGTCAAGCGGAGGCGTCTGGGTCATAATTAGGAGTCTTTAATAAAGAGTCCTAATGTGTCAACTCCCTTCCTCCCGGCGGGGGGATGCTCGATCATGGACCGGCAGCGCCAGCCGCCGACAACGACGACCCCGAGGTGACCGATGTCCCCGACCGAGCGGCCACCGTCAAGGCTGACCGCGGCCGTTGCGCCGTCACTGCTCCGAGAGATGAACCAGCGCCTGCTCCTGGACCTGCTGTTCAGCTCCGGCCCGGCGACCCGGCCACAGCTCGCGCGCGACGCCGGACTCTCACAACCGACCGTATTCGCCGCTCTATCGGGTCTCGAGAAGGCTGGGCTCGTGCGCCCCGCCGGACGGCCCGAGGTCAGCTCCGGGCGTCCCGCGGTGCTCTACGAGGCAGACCCCTCGGCGGGCTCGGTGGTCGGCGTCGACATCGGCCGGAACTGGCTGCACCTCGTCCTCGCGGACCTGGCCGGCGACGAAGTCGCACGTCTCGATGTCCGCAACACCGCTCGGACTTCGCGCTCGTTGGTGGACCAGGTCAGCGTGGCCGTCCAGCAGCTCACCGCACGGGCCGGCCTGACCGCTGAGGCTGTCACCCACACCGTCGTCGGGTCGCCAGGCGTACTCGATCCGCACCGGGGGAGGGTCAGGTACGCGGGCAACCTGCCGGGCTGGCAGCGCGCCGGCCTTGCCGAGGCACTTGCCGACAAGCTGGGCATGAGTCTGACCATCGACAACGACGCCAACCTCGCCGCCTTGGGCGAGTACACCTTCGGTGCCGCACGGAAGGCGCGGCAGTTCGCCTACCTGCACATCGGTACCGGTGTAGGGCTGGGTTTGGTCATCGACGGTGAGCTCTACCGGGGTTTCAACGGATCGGCCGGTGAGGTCGGCTACCTGCCGATCCTGGGCGAACCGCCCTCGGGCGAACCGCAGTGGCCCCAGCGGGGAATGCTCGAGATGGCGCTCGCAGCCGATGCTGTCGTCCGGTATGCCACCGAGGCGGGGATGGCCGACAACCTCACGGCGGAGGACGTCTTCCTTGCCGCTGGCAACGGCGATCCCGCGGCGCGGCAGGCTGTCGTCACAGAGGCCCGGGTCCTGGCTCGCCTGGTCACGGGTATCTGTGCCTTCTTCGACCCGGAGTTGGTGGTGGTCGGTGGCGGTGTCGGTCAGAATCTCGCTCAGCTCGAGCACCCGATGCGGGAGGAGATGGCCCGCTTCACGCCGATGCGACCGCAGATGGCAGCCGGGGACCTCGGCGCCGACGCGGTCGTCCGTGGGGCGATCGCGACGGGCATCCATATCGCCCGCGAGATCGTCTTCACCTCGCAGCTGGCCGGTACGGCCGCTGGCGGCGACGAGGCAGGATGAGCCCGCCGGCGGAGTGGCGTTGGGGGGCTTTGCAGTCCCAGAAAGCGCCAAGGCCCAGGAGCAGATTGCGATGTCTGCCTGGGCCGCTGTGCTGGTGCGCCGCAAGGGACTCGAAGCCCGAAGGTTCATCGGGGTACGCTGCCCGGTCATCGACGTCGACGACCTGAAGATCAGCGCTGGTACGCGCGGGCAACGGGAGTAAAGTTTGGTGCCGTGGCTCGTGGAGGAGAGCTCGCGGGGGGTGATGGCGGATCACAGCGATGGAGACCTACCGCGGGACTGTTCGGTCGCGACACTGAACTCGAACAGCTTGGCGGCTTCATCGCCACCGCCGCTGTCAGCGGCGGTGGTCTGCTCCTGACCGGAGACGCGGGCATCGGCAAGTCGGTGCTCCTGGATGCCACTGCGGCCCGGGCGACGGCACAAGGAACCCGGGTGTTGCGGGCCGCCGGTGTGGAGTTCGAGGCGGACATGAGTTTCGCGGGACTCCACCAGTTGGTGCATCCGCTCCGTGAAGAACTCAATCGGCTCAGCGACAGACACCGCCAGGCGTTGGAGGTCACGGCCGGCCTCGAGGACGGGACCCCGCCGGACCAGTTGACCGTTTCCAACGCGATGCTCGTACTGTTCACGGAAGCGGCGGCGGACAGACCTCTGTTGGTGATCGTTGACGACATGCCGTGGCTGGACCGCATGAGCGCCGTCGTTCTCGGGTTCGTCGCTCGCCGTCTGACGGGCAGCCGGGTCGGGTTCCTGGCCGCGTTCCGGTCCGACGAGGTCAGCTTCTTCGAGCGCGGCGGCCTGCCGGAGCTCGAGGTGCCGCCGCTCGCGGATGATGCTGCCACCGCGCTGGTGGATGATCGTTTCCCTACATTGGCGCCACGGGTCCGGCAGCGTCTCCTCGAGGATGCGCAAGGCAATCCGCTGGCATTGCTCGAGATGCCGATCGCTCTGAGCGGCTACCGGGCTGCCCGGGCTCCGACGTCTTCGGTGCGCCCGCCACTCAGTCGGCGCCTGCAATCGCTCTTCGCGTCGCGGATCAGCAACCTGCCGGACGCGACGCGTGGCCAGCTACTCCTGGCTGCCCTGGAGAGCACCGGAGACTTACGCATCGTGCGCAAGGCCGCGGCGGGGCTGTGGGGAACGCAGTCACTGGAAGCGGCCGAACGGGCGCGACTGATCCACGTCGACGGTGGAGCCGGACGGGTGGCATTCCGGCATCCGCTGACTCGGGCCGCAGTCGTCGAGCTGTCGACCAGTGAACAGCGCAGGGAAGCCCATCGAGCCTTGGCCGGGCAGTTCGAGACTGACTCCGAGCGGCATGCCTGGCATCTGGCGGAAGTTGCTGTCGACCCGGACGAAGAGGTCGCAGTCCTGCTCGAAAGAGCTGCCACCAAAGTACGTCGGCGAGGGGATCCCGTCGGCGCCATTACCCTGTGGCTCCGCGCCGCAGACCTGAGCCCCCAGGAGCCTGATCGGAAGCGGCGATTCGGTATGGCCGCCTTCATCGGCGTCGACATCACCGGCGATCTCCAAAACACGCCGCAACTGCTGGACGTTCTCGAACCCGCAACACCCGGCGACCAACCGACTGCTGCCCTCGCTGTCGCCGCTGCCGCATACCTGCTCAACGTCGATGGTGCCGTCGACACCGTCCACCGGCTGATCATCAGCGCGATCGAGACCTGCCCCGATCCGAGCGACGCAACTGACGAGATCCTCGTCGAAGCCTTGTGGGTTCTGCAGTCGGCGGTCGCTTTCGGCGCACGGCAGGAGCTGGTCGAGTCGTTCCGCAAAGTGCTCGCGCGACTTAGGCCGGGACCTCCTGGACTGATCGATCTGCTGGGCAGCACCTTCGTGGAGCCGGCGCGGCTGGCATTGCCGGCGCTCGCTCGACTCGACAACGAGGTCGCCAGGCTGACTGAGCCATTCGATCCAGCGCGCACTATCCGCGTCGGCGTCGCCGCACTGTACGTCGACCGGCTGCCGGCCTGCCGAGCCGCGCTGTGGCGGGCAGTCGAGCACGGCCGGGTCGGTGGTGCGATCACCTCATCGATCGAGGCGCTGCTCCTCTTGGGGTGCGATGGGTTGCTCTCCGGAAGCTGGGATGAGGTTTCTCGGCTGGCCGACGAGGCCATCGCCCAATGCGAGGCGCAGAACTACCAATTGCTCGCCTATTTGTTGCGGTTCCAGCACGCCCTGATCGCCGCTGCGCGTGGGGACGAGCCCACGATGAGCGCCCTGACCGACGCGATGATCCAGTGGGCCGGGCCGCGCCGGTTCGGATTCGTTCTCAACTACGCGTTCCACGCCAAGGCGCTCGCCGCGCTCGGCCGAGCTGACTACGAGGCGGCGTACCAGCATGTGACAGCGATCAGCCCGGCTGGCACTCTGGCGTCGCACTCGGCGCACGCGCTCTGGGTCATCCTGGACGTCGTCGAGGCCGCCGTACGATCCGGCCGATATGCCGAAGCCGCCGCACACGTCGCCGCGGTGGACGCCGCCGGAATCAGTGAGATCTCGCCACGGTATGCGTTCGTCACGACGGCCGCGGCAGCTCTGGTTGCCGCCGAGCCAGAGGACCGCACGTTGTTCGAGGCAGCTTTGGCCGTACCAGGCGCCGAGCGTTGGCCTTTCGAGTTGGCGCGTGTACACCTTGCGTACGGCGAACGCCTGCGCCGGGCCAAGAGCCCCGGCCAGGCACGCAGTCATCTCACCGCCGCGCGCGATATCTTCCTGCGCCTCCGCGCCGCACCTTGGTCGGAGCGGGCTCGCTCCGAGCTGCGGGCCACCGGCCTACCGGCAGCACACGCCGACGCCGTGCGGAAGCTCGATCTCCTCACTCCACAGCAGCGCGAGATCGCACAGCTCGCCGCGGCCGGACTGACCAACAAGCAGATCGGGGACCGGCTCTTCCTTTCTCCGCGGACGGTCGGAACGCACCTGTACCAACTGTTCCCCAAACTTGGCATCACGTCCCGCGCCGCCCTTCGCGATGCCCTGGCGGAACACCCGACCGACTAGCCGGTCCACCTACTGCCTGTCGCCCCGAAGGCCATATCTGTCACCCAGTCATATGACGTAAGCGGTGGACGGCGCCGCGAACCTACCTTCGAGTCACCGAGTTTTCGGTTCACAGAAAGAGGAGTAATCATGACCACCACTACGCCCGTACGAAACGTCGTCCTCGTGCACGGAGGCTTCGTCGACGGCTCCGGCTGGCAGGGTGTGTACGACCTGCTCGTCGAGGACGGGTACCACGTCAGCATCGTGCAGAACCCGACCGTCTCGCTGGAGGAGGACGCAGCCTTCACCAGCCGGGTCCTCGACCTTCAGGATGGCCCGACCGTCCTAGTCGGGCACTCCTACGGTGGGGCGGTCATCACCGAAGCAGGTACGCACGAAAAAGTCGCAGTGCTCGCCTATGTCGCCGCGTTCGCTCCGGACAAGGGCGAGTCGGTCAACGCCCTGATCGCCGACCCGCCGCCGGATGCACCGGTCCCGCCGATCCTGCCTCCCCAGGACGGCTTCCTGTTGCTCGACCGCGCCAAGTTCGCCGACTCCTTCGCCGCCGACCTGCCGCCGGCGCTTTCCTCGTTCATGGCCGATGCTCAGGTGCCCTGGGGTGTGGACGCCCTGGCCGGGACGATTACCGAGCCGGCGTGGCGCGTGAAGCCGAGCTGGTACCTGGTCGCTACGGCGGACCGCATGATCCCTCCGCCCGCGCAGCGGGCCATGTCAGAGCGGGTAGGCGCGACAGTGGTCGAGGCCGCCGGCAGCCACGCGATCTACGTGTCACAGCCGCAGGCTGTGGTGGATCTCATCAAGCAGGCGGCCTCAGCGGCGGGAAGCCGACAGTAAGTTCGAGCGTCGAAGCCGGCGGTCTCCAATCTGCGGCGATCGCGCGCACGCCAGCACAGCGCCTGGTACCCCGGTCACGGCCCGGCTCGGTTCCCCGCCCGAGCCGGGCCTCACTCCGACCGACGGTAGTTGCTATTAGCAACTATCTGAGAAGCCCGTCTGATGCGCGCTGATGGCAGACTGCCTCAGCTGTGGCGCCGCTACTTGAGCCTGGTCTTCGACGGCATCCGTTGCCAGACCTCGGAGCCCCTGCCGCACCCCCTGCCGGCCCGCCTCGAGTTCACCAGCCCTTAGGGGGTCGGCAAAGTGGTCCTGCGGGGTGAAGGAAGGTTTGCGACACCGCCGGTGGCGGGTGATGCCGGACGGGCGTGGCCCGTGACGTGATCGTGGGGTTCCTACGCCGGCCAGATCCCCGCAGAGGGGTCATGCCCGCCGAGTCATCATCACAGATCGGCACCGCACCGCCACCCCACTCGAGCGCCGGCTGGCGATCGCCACCCGCGACGGGACCGGCGCATAACCGCGGCCCGGTTCAACCCCACCGAACCGCGTGGCGGCAATGTCCCGTTCGCCCTCCGGTTAAGGTCGCCGCCGGACGCCCGGCGTGCGACCAACTGGGTGCGTGGATGCGGCATACTCCGCCTGCTGAGCATCACCAGCCGTGCTCGCGAGGTCACGCTACGGTGATTGACCGGCCAATTCAACACGTGTAAATATGACGCCCACATGTAGTCAACTCGTGTTGAGGAGGAACTGGTGGAGCGGATCATCCTGGACGTCGACCTCGCGATGGGTGCCCCCGGCAGCGATATCGACGACGGTTTCGCGCTCGCCCTGGCACTCGCCGATCCCGGCATCCAGGTCGACCTGGTCACGACGGTCAACGGCAACACGGACGTGGCCACGGCCACCACGCTCACCCTTGAGCTCCTGCACCAACTGGGCCGGAGCGATATCCCCGTGCACCGTGGCGCACTGCGGCCGCTGATCCGGCCCCAGACTCGCCACGGCATGGTCCCCGAGGGGGTCCCGGCGCGTGAGCCGCACCCAACGGCGGCCGCGGTCGCCATGGTCGACCACGTCCGGGCGAACCCCGGTGAGATCACGGTCGTCGCGGTTGGCCCGCTCACCAACGTCGCGCTCGCTATCCGGCTCGACCCGAGCTTCGCCGCCAACCTGAAGCAGCTCGTCATCATGGGCGGCGTCTTCGACGGGCACACGCACCGGGCCTCGATGCCAGGTGAGTTCAACATCTGGAACGACCCTGAAGCGGCGGACATCGTGCTGACCTCCGGTATCGCCGCTCGCTGGGTCGGGCTCGACGTCACTCTGCAGGTTCGGGTCTCCCGCGGCGAGGCGAAGGCGATGGAGGCGAGTGACAAGCCGTTCGAATCATTCGCCGGGAGGTACACAGCGGCGTGGATCGACCACTTGAACCTGCGGAACACCGAGCAGGTCGACTCCTGCGCGATGCACGACCCGCTCGCCGTCGCCGCCGTCACCCATCCGGAATTCCTCACCTGGGCTCCGGCGTACGTGCAGGTCGAGACCGGAGATCGGATGCGCGGCGCCTTCGTCACCGACTACCTCGACAGTGACTGGGCGCCCGACGAGAGCAGGGTGTCGCTGAGCCCCAACGCCCTGGTCGCCAGAGCCGTGGACGCGGCCGCGTTCCACGAGTTCTTCCTCACCAAGATCAAGGAGCTGTCATGAAGGTACTCACAGCACTCCGCCTGACCGCGGCCTGTGCCGTGACCGCGCTCGTGGTCACCGCCTGTGGTGGAGGCTCCGGCCAGGACAACGTCGCGTCCTCGGGGACCTGGTCGGTGCCAAAACAGGACCCGACCGCGACCCTCAACGTCGTCGGCATCCTCGACCCGAAGGCCGACGGCATGGCCGCAGTGGTGGCCGCGTTCGAGAAGGAACACCCGACCATCAAGGTCAACTACCAATACGTGCCGTTCGACAACCTCAACAGCGTGCTGGACTCGCGGATCACCTCGAAGACCGGCGACCCGGACGTCTACTGGGTCGACCAGCCCCGCGTGCCGGCGCTGGCCAAGCGCGGTTACCTGGAGGACTTGACCACGCCGTTCAGCGGGCTCACCAGCGGTCTGCAGGAAGCCACCGTGAAGAACAGCTCATACGACGGCAAGCTGTGGTCGCTGCCGATCGCGAACTCCACGCAGGTCCTGTTCTACAACAAGGATCTGCTGGCCAAGGCCGGCGTCAAGCCGCCGTCGGTGGACCCGAACCAGCGGACTACTTGGCAGCAGCTGAAGACCGACGCGCAGAGTGTTCAGCAGCGGGGCGGTGCCCGCAACGGCCTCCTGTTCGGCCAGCCGAACCGCTACTACCAGCTCGAGCCGCTACCGGTCTCCGCGGGCGGCGGGACGGGTGCCACTGGTGATGGCAACCTCGAGCCCGCGGTCAACAACGACGGCTGGGTCAAGGCGATGACGTACTACGGTTCGCTGTTCGCCGACAAGGTCACACCGCGCGGAATCGCGGCCGAGCAGATCGACTCCACGTTCCTGGCCGGCAAGACGGCGTACCTGGTGGAGGGCAACTGGATGGTGGGCAAGCTCGCCGACTCCAAGCTCAACTGGGGTGCCGCCCTCAACCCGGTGTGGGAGGGCGGCAAGCCGGCCACGCCGAACGGTTCCTGGTCGGTCGGCCTGAACCCGTTCTCCAAGAACAAGGAGGCCGCGGCGGTCTTCATGAAGTGGCTGGCCATCGACGGTGAGAGCGGCTATGCGAAGTACCGGGCGTACGCCGAACTGCCGGCCAACGCCGCCGGACTCAAGTCGTACCTGGCGAGCAAGGCCTTCACCGGTTCGGAAGGCGGTAAGCAGGCGGCGACCGTCGTCGGCCAGGAGACCGAGAACACGTCGGTCGGACGCGTTCCGACGGTCGGCTACATCGAGTTCGAGGACATCATCGGCCGGGCGTTCTCCGACATCGCGAACGGCGCCGATCCGAAAACCGCGCTCGACTCGGCCCAGTCCCAGCTCAGCACTGCCTGGAAGCAGTACAAGTAAACGCATCGGAAGAGAGTGGTCGCTGTGCAGTCTGGTACTGCTCGCCTGTCGCCTCGGCGCAAACAGGTGGTCACGGCAGTCTTGTTTCTCGCTCCGGCTCTGCTGGCCATCGGCCTGCTGCGGATCGTGCCGTTCGCCGGCGCGGCGTGGTCGACCCTCTACAAGAGGGTCGGCGTCGGGCTTCTGGCCGAGCAGAGGTTCGCCGGCATGGACAACTACGTAACGCTGTTCAGCGACCCTCTCTTCCGCGGGACGCTCGTCCGAACCGTCGTCTTCAACCTGATCCTCAACCCGGTCCAGATCGCCCTCGCGATGTGTGTCGCGGTGCTGATGACACGCGTCATCCCGTTGCGAGGACTGTGGCGGACGGCGGTCTTCATCCCGTGCACGATCCCGTTGGTCGGTTCGTCGATCGCGTGGGGCATCGCGCTGCGCGGTGACGGTCCGATCAACGGCCTCCTGCAGGCCCTCGGGTTCGGACCGCAGCCGTTCTTCACCTCGCCGCACCAGGCACTTGCCAGCATCATGCTGGTCGCCTCGTGGGTCGGCATCGGCTACTGGATGCTCTTCCTGATCGGGGGCCTGAATGACGTCAACACCGAACTGTACGAAGCGGCCGGCATCGACGGGGCGAACAACTGGCGGACGTTCTGGCACATCACGCTGCCGCTGATGAAGCGGCCGCTGCTGTTCGTCCTGGTGGCCGACACGGTCGCCAACTTCGTCCTGTTCATCCCCGTCCAGCTGCTCACCAACGGCGGTCCCCAGGAGTCGACGACGTTGCTGATGTTCGACGCGTACCGGCGGACCTACAGCTACTCGCAACCGAACCTCGGGGCGACGTCCACGCTCATCCTCACGCTCATCATGCTGGTGATCGTCGCCATCCAGTTCCGGCTGCTGAAGGACGAGGACTGACCGATGACCATGGCAACAGTCAAGAGCCGCTCCGTCAGTGCAAGCCCCGCCGCGGCCCGTCGGGTGCGGCACCCGCAGAGGCGGCTGCTGAAAGTGCTCCTCACCGCGCTTGCGGCCATCGTTGCGATCTTGTTCATCCTGCCCGGCCTCTGGATGCTGCTCGGCTCTCTGCGCCCGGGCAACCAGGTGATCGAGAGCGTCAGCCCGCTCGGTTGGCACACGCTCTTCCCGACCACCTGGACGCTCGATAACTACGTCGCGCTGTTCGGCGAGCTGCGCTTCGGGCGGAGCATGGCGAATTCGCTGTTGGTCGCGTTCGCCTCGGTCGTGCTGGGACTGGTCATCTCCGTCCCGGCCGCGTACGCCGTCAGCGTGCTGAAGTTCCCCGGCAGGGAGGCCGTGTTCACCATCCTCGTGGTCGGCTTCATGATCCCCTTCGAGGCGATCGCGATCCCGTTGGCCCAGTTCTTCACGGACTGGCACCTCAACAACAGCTATCTGGGACTGATCCTGCCGGGCATCGGCAACGGCCTGGCGATCTTCAACCTGCGGCAGTCGTTCCGCGGCGTGCCGTCCTCACTCCGAGAAGCGGCGTTCATCGACGGCGCTTCGGATCTGCGCATCATGACCCGGATCTACGTCCCGCTGAACGTCACCACGTTGATCAACTCGGCTCTGCTGATATTCCTGGCGCAGTGGTCGTCCTACCTGTGGCCGTTGCTGATGGTCTCCGACGAACGGCGGCAGGTCGCGCCGATCGCGATCGCCCGCACCTACACGGACACGCAGGTGAACTTCGGTCAGATGTTCGGCGGCACGTTGCTGATCAGCGTGGTCCCGGCCTTGCTGCTGCTGTTCCTGCAACGGTTCTTCGCTCGTTCCATCGCAACGTCGGGAGAAAAGTAGTTGGCCGCCATCGCGATCGTCGGCTCCGTCAACCGCGATCTGCACCTGAGGGTGGACAGTCTTCCAAGACCGGGTGAGACCGTCCTGGCAGAAGAAGTGGCGGTGACCACGGGCGGCAAGGGAGCCAACCAGGCCCTCGCCGTTATCGCAGCCCAGGGGATCTGCCACCTGGTGGCCGCTGTCGGGGACGACTCGGCCGGTGCGGCGGTCCTCGAGACACTGCGAACCCACGGAGTCGACACCACTCAGCTGCACCAGCTGACCGGTTCGCCCACCGGTACCGCGGTCGTGACCGTCGATTCTCACGGCGAGAACAACATCGTGGTGGCTTCGGGCGCGAATCTCGCGCTCACAGCGGATCAGGTAGGCACGTCCCTGCAGGCGATCCCCGATGTCACCACCGTGCTGACGCAGTGCGAGGTGAGTCCGGCAGTCGTCATTGCCGCCGCCGATCACGCCCGCGCTTCGGGAGCCCGGTTCGTCCTCAACCTCGCGCCGTACCGCGGTACTGACCTGTCCGTCCTGAAGCAGTGTGATCCTCTGGTCGTCAACGAGGTCGAAGCCGCGGCCTTGGCGACCGAACTGGAACTGGACACCGACGACCTCGGCGAACTGGCCCTCGGGCTTGCTCAGCTCTGCCAGTCGGTCGTTATCACCGTCGGAGCCGACGGAGCTTGGTGTGCCCGTGGCTCCACAGCGACCTCGGTCCCTGCCCCCGTCGCCGAGGTCGTCGACACCACCGGAGCCGGCGACGCGTTCGTCGGCGCATTGACGGCCTTCCTCGACCGGACCGACGATCTGGTGCAGGCCTGCCGGGCCGGGGTAGACGCTGGTAGCCGAGCTGTCCAGCACCGCGGCGCTCAGCCGTGATCGACCCGGCGACGGGGCCCATCACAGGGAGGGGTTGAGATGGCTGTCACGAGGGCGGACGTCGCGAGGCGAGCCGGCGTGTCACCGGCGTTGGTGAGTTATGTGCTGAACTCCGGTCCGCGGCCGGTGTCCGCGGCTGCCCGTCAGCGCGTGCTGCAGGCCGTCGAGGAGCTGGGATATCGCCCCAACCGGATCGCACGCGCTCTGCGCGAGAACCGCACGCACTCGATCGCGATGCTGATCCCGGACCACGTGAACCCGCATTTCGCCGAGCTTGCGCAGGCGGTGGAGAACGAGGCATTCCTCCGCGACTACATGCTTCTGATCGGCACCGCCAACAACGACATCGCCCGCGAGCGGAGCTACCTGCGCTCGTTCGTGGACCGGCAGGTCGACGGTCTGCTGCTCATCTCCGCCGCGTCCTCTCCCGATGTCGAGCTCATTACGGAGGCGCGGATTCCGGTGGTGTTGCTGGACCGCGCCCCGCACAACTCCGGGTTCTCGACGGTCACCATCGACAACCAGCGAGCCGCACTGGAGGCGGTGGAGCACCTGCTGACGCACGGCCGCCGGGCGCCGGCCTGCATCGCCGGGCCCCGTGAGCTCGACGCGGTCGAAGCGCGCGTCGTCGGCTGGCGCCAGGCGCTCGAAGGCTCCGGAATCACGGACCTGCCGCCCTTGGTGCACACGACGTTCTCCCGTGAGGCGGGCTACGCGGCGATGAAGAAGCTTCTCCAGAGCCCGGATACCTTCGACTCGGTGTTCATCGCCAGCGACGCGCAGGCGATCGGCGCGATGCGAGCGTGTGATGAACTCGGCCGAGCGATACCGGACGACGTCGCCCTGGTGGCCTTCGACGGCACCAGGGCCGGTGCGTTCACCCGGCCGCCCTTGTCCAGCGTCGAGCAGGGCGTGCCGGACATCGCTCGGGTGGCCGTCCAAGAACTGCTGGAACGGATCAGGAACAACGGCAGCCCCGCTCGCCACCAGGTACTGCAGCCACACCTCCGCATCGGCGGCACCTGCGGCTGCTGACCTCAGCGAGTTGAGCGAGCCCGACCCGAAGTCGAGAATCCGCCTTCTGCGGTGAGCAAACCAGCTTCCACGCGACAGCTCGGAGGATCAGTCCTTGACGGTGGATTCTCTGATGACCAGTTCGCACGGGACGGTCTCGAGGCCGCTGCGGGGTCGGCCGGCGATCGCGTCGAGGAGGTGGCCGGCCGCGATCTCGCCGACCTTGCGCAGGTTCATGTCGATCGTGGTAAGCGGTGGCCGGGCCGCCATCACCATCTCGCTGTAGTTGTCGAACCCGACGACCGCCACGTCGTCGGGGATCGAGACACCGGCTTCGCGCAGTACGTCGCAGACCCCGCGGGCTAGGTGGTCGCTGGCGCAGAAGACGGCATCCAGGTCGGGGACGCTCTTGAGCAGGATCTGCGCGGCCTGCCGGCCCCAGGACTCACGCCACTCGCCGAACAACGGTTCCCCGTGCGGCTGGATCCCGGCCTGTTCGAGCGCCGTGGTCATTCCCTGCAGCCGAAGGTGGCTGGCGTGGTACCGCTGTGGCCCGCCGACGTACGCGATCCGCCGACGTCCGATGGAGGTGAGATGGTGTCCGGCCAGCACGCCGCCCTGCAGGTCGTCTGGGACCACCGACAGGTCGTTGGGGTTGTCCGACGGCGTGTACGCGTACACCACCGGAACCGGTAGTGAGGCGGTCAGCGACGGGCGCGCGTCGCTGCGGTGGCCCGTGACGATGAACCCGTCCACCTGACGTGCCAGCAGCGTGCGGATGTAGTGCTGCTCGCGGATCCGGTCAGCCCGCGCGTCGCACAGCAGGATCGCCATTTCGCCGGTCGCCAACAGGTCCTCGGCGCCGAGCAGTACCGGGATGGAGAACCGGCCGAGGCTGTCGCTGGTGAGCAACCCGACCGTATAACTCCGGCCGCTCAGCAAGCTTCTGGCCGCCGGACTTGCCTCGAAGCCGAGCTCCTCCGCCGCCGCTATCACCCGCTGCCGCGTGGACGCCCGCAGTTGACCGGCTCCGTTGAGGGCCTTGGAGGCGGTGCCGCGGGACACACCGGCGCGCTGCGCGACGTCGACGAGCGTGGCGCGCCGTTCCGACATTGCGGAAACAGTTTCCGCCTCGTTCGCCGAGTGGGTCCGATCAGGCAAGGGGTTCTCCCGGTTCCGCTGAACACTACGTCAGCCGAGGATACCTCTCCCGCCGAGGTGATCACCCCATCCTCGCCCCCTGTTCTCCTACGCCGGCTCGCAGCCGCTGGCGATTGTGGGCCGCCACCCTTGACCGTTTCCGCAGAAGCGGTCTAGATTGCCGGAAGTTTCCGAATCGGAAACCCAATTCCTCAGAAAGGTGCGACGTACGTGGATGCAGCGGCGAGCAGATCCGGAAACCTGACCGTGGCACTCGTGGGGCTGGAGTTCGGGGCCGAGTTCGTGCCGATCTACCAGGCCCACCCCGATGTCGCGGAGGTGGTCATCTCGGACCTGGACGGTGACCTGCTGAGGACGATAGGAGACCGGTTCGGGGTCGCCCGCCGGTACTCCTGCCTGGAGGAGGTGCTCGCCGACGAGAGCATCGACGCGGTGCATCTGGTCACGCCGGTGACCGATCACGCCGCTCACAGCCTCGCGGTTCTGGAGGCCGGGAAACACTGCGCGTGCACGATCCCGATGGCGCTGACCTACGAGGACCTGCACAAGATCATCGCGACCCGGCGCGCCGTCGACCGCGTCTACATGATGATGGAGACCGCCGTCTACACGCGGGACTTCCTTTACGTCCAGGACCGCCTCCGCCGCGGGGACTTCGGGCGGATCGCCTTCGCCCGTGGGGCGCATCTACAAGACATGCACGGCTGGCCGTCGTACTGGTCGGGCTTCCCGCCGTTGCAGCACATCACGCACGCGATCTCCCCGGTCCTGGCCTTGCTCGGCACGTGGCCGACCAAGGTGCATTGCTTCGGTTCCGGCCGGCTGCCACAGCACCTCGAGGAGACGTACGGCAACCCGTATCCGGTCGAGACGGCGATCTTCCAACTCGAGGGCTCGGACGTCGCCGTCGAGGTGACACGATCGATGTTCGAGATGGCTCGGCCCTACACCGAGGCGTTCGCCCTGTACGGCGACCGGCTCGGCTTCGAGTGGCCGCAGTTGGAGGAGGAGCAGCCGCTGCTGTTCGAGATGGCGGCTGACGGGACCTCGCGGGGACGACCGATCAAGGTGACCCGGCTCGACCCGCCGGATCGTGCGGACCTGCTGCCGGCCGAGATCGCCCGGTTCACCCGCCAGGGCGTGCTGGCCGAGGACGAGCACCTGTCGGTTCTGCAGGGTGGCGGGCACGGCGGCTCGCACCCGCATCTCGTCCACGAGTTCGTCCGCAGCGTCGTCGAGGGCCGGACGCCCGTGATCGACGACCTCACCGCCGCTCGGTGGACAGCGGCAGGCCTCGCCGCTCACGAATCCGCAGTACGCGGCGGCGAGGCCGTCGACATCCCGACCTTTGAGGGCTGACAGCCCCCACGAACCGCATCAGACGACAGGAGTGCAGATGTTCGACACCACGGTCGCCCGACCCAGTCGGCGCACCATCCTCGCGGGCGGCCTGGCCCTCGGTACGACTCTGCTGGCGACAGCCTGCGGTGGCAGTGCCGGCCAGGCCGCGGACAACAACACGCTAACGCTCTGGGATTACTACCAGGAGCCGGAGCCGACGTACCTGAAGCGGCTGAGCGACTTCACCGCGAGCAGCGGCGTCAAGATCGAGCGGACCTTCGTCAAGTACGACGACTTCCTCGGCAAGATCCTTCAGGGCGCCGCGGCCGGGAAACTGCCCGACGTGATCCTGATCGACAACCCGTGGAACTCCGCGATGGCCGACCAGGGTGTGCTGGCCGATCTGAGCGACAACGTCGAGAAGTGGGGCAAATGGGATCAGTTCTATCCGGGACCGCGGGCCTCGGCGACCTGGAAGGGCAAGATCTACGGTGTTCCGAACGAGAGCAACTGCCTGATCATGTACTACAACGTCGACATGCTCCGGGCGGCGGGGGTCGCGCCGCCGACCACCTGGGAGGAACTGGAGGCGGCGGCGGGTGCTCTGACCAAGGGCGGTGTCAAAGGTTTCTCCACCGCGATGTCGAAGAGTGAGAACGCCGTCTTCGTCTTCGAGTCCCTGCTCTGGCAGTCGGGCGCCGACCTGGCCACGCTCGACAGCCCGGAGGGGCTGCGGGCACTGACGTACCTGGTCGGACTGGTGCAGAAGGGCTACCTGTCGAAGGAATGCCTGAGCTGGGATCTTCGCGACGGCTTGACTCAGCTGGCCAACGGCCGGTCGGCGATCTGCTTCCAGGGCACCTGGGACGCCGCCTGGCTGAAGAAGAACATGAAGGCCAAGTGGGACGTCGCCCTGCTTCCGGCCGGACCGGCGGCCAACGCATCGAACCTGGGTGGTGAGAACTGGTCGGTGACGGCCTCCAGCACCAACGCCGACTCCGCATGGAAGCTGATCGAGTTCGTCAACCAGCCGTCCCAGCTCGTGCCGGACCTGGTGGCCCAGGGCCAGTTGCCCTCCCGCAAGGACGTCGCGTCCGACGCCGCCTTCGGCAAGCATCCGCTGAGCATGTTCATCAAGCAGGAGTCCGTCGCGAAGGCCCGCGTCTACGGTGCGAACTACCCGCAGATGGCCGACGCCCTTATGCAGGCCTACCAGGGCGCGATCTCCGGACAGGCGACACCGCAGGCCGCGTTGGCGGCGGCCGCGGCCAAGATCAAGCCGCTGCTGAGCAAGGGCTGAGATGAGCGCCTCCTCACACCTGGTGGTAGAGGCAGACCCGCCGCGGCAGTCCTCCGAGCCCAGCGCACATCAGCGGCTGACGGGCAGAGGTCCGGCCGGCAGGCGCCGGCACCGGAGTCCGTCGGCCGGTGGCTATCTGTTCCTGGCGCCGGCGGTGGTCTTTCTGCTCGTGTTCGCGATCTATCCGATCGCGGTGACCGTGGTCTACAGCTTCCGCAACGTCACGGTGGCCGGCCTGCTCAGTGGCCGGCTCCCGTTCGTTGGCCTGGGCAACTATCGCGAGGTGCTGGCCGACCCGCAGTTCGTGCACTCGGTGACTGTGTCGGTCATCTTCACTGTCGCCAGCGTCGTGTTTCAGTTCGGCATCGGGTTCGCCCTCGCGCTGCTGTTCAACGAGCGGTTCCCCGGCCGGGGCGCGATGCGGGCGATCGTCATGATCGGCTGGGTGCTGCCGCTGGTCGTGGTCGGCACCATCTTCAAGTGGATGTTCCAGAGCGGCGAGGGTGTCGTCAACACGGTGCTCGCCGCTGTCCATCCCTCCCTCGCCGTCGCCTGGCTGGAGGAACCGAGGTCGGCTTTAGGGGCGATCATCCTCACGAACATCTGGCTCGGGATTCCGTTTGACATGGCAATGCTGCTCGCCGGTCTGCAGGCGATCTCCCCGGTGATCTACGAGGCCGCCCGGATCGACGGTGCCGGACGCTGGCAGTGCCTGCGCTACGTCACCCTCCCGCTGATGCGCGGCCCGAGCCTGATCGTCGCCACCCTGGGCGTGATCTACACGATGAATGTCTTCGAGATCATCCTGATCGTGACCGGCGGCGGTCCGGGCGACGCGACCACGGTCGTGCCGTACTACGCCTACCAGCGCGTCTTCCAATTCTTCAAGGTCGGCCAGGCCAGCGCCGTCACCGTCTTGATGCTGTGCCTGCTCGCCCTGGTGTCCGCCCTCTATCTGCGGTTGCTCCGCAGGAGCGAGAGGTAATCCCGTGACAGCTCACCCGGTGAGCCGCCGGTTCTTCGTCACCGGCCTCGGCCTGTTCGTCACCGGCATCATCGCCTTCCCGATCTACTGGCTGATCGTCACGTCCTTGCGTGCGCCGGCCGATCTTCAGAACACCCCCTCGCTGCTGCCCGTCCATATCGATGCCAGCGCGTACGTTGCGCTGCTGCACCAGCCGGAGCTGCTGCACTACCTCGTCAACAGTGCCTTCTATGGCATCTGTACTACGGTGCTGACCGTGGCGCTGGGTGCATCCGCGGCTTACGCCCTGGCACGGCTGGAACTGCGGGGCAAGACAATCACCTTGTTCGGGCTGCTCGTGCTGCAGACATTTCCCTCGATCATGCTGGCGATTCCGCTGTTCGTGATGTTCTCGCGGCTGCACCTGATCGACTCGCGGATGTCGGTGGTCGTCGCGATCACCACCAAGACGTTGCCCTTCGCCATCCTGATGCTGCGCCCATACTTCATGACGCTGCCGAAGGATCTTGAGAATGCCGCAGCCGTCGACGGGTGTGGCCGGATCAGCACGTTGGTGCGGGTCATCCTGCCGCTGTCACTGCCCGGCATAGCGACCGTGGCCGCGTTCAACTTCCTGTCCGGTTGGGGCGATCTGCTCTTCTCGCTGACGTTGCTCACCGACGAGAGCAAGAAGCCGATCAGCCTCGGTCTGTACAAGTTCATGGGCGTCTACGGGACCGACTGGAATCAGCTGATGGCCGCCTCCGTGGCAGCAGCCCTGCCGGCCCTGCTGGTGTTCGCCGCGTCGCAGCGTTTCCTCATCTCAGGTCTCGCCGCAGGCTCCACCAACGAGTAGGCGCTGCCACTCGCTACTGAATCGAACGGGCTCGCGGGTATTCGCTGCCGCTCTGCGACGCGCGACCTTGCTTCTGGGCCGTCGCGCAGACCTCCGTCCTTGATGCAGACCACGACGGACCGGTTGGCAGTGAACAGCTCACCAGGAGGTTGGCGAATGGTGCTTGAGTTGGTCAAGAGGCCGTATAGCGGGCAATCACGTCCACGCAGCGCCGGAACTGCGCCGGCGAAGCAGGGTTCTTCCAACCGAGCTTTTCGAGTGTCCAGTCGATGGCGAAGGCTGGCGTCAACCCGGCATCGGCCGACTCGGGATCAGCGACCCGCGCGTACCCGCGGCGCACCAGGTCCAATCGGTCATGCAAGGGGTCGCCGGCATCCACCTCCCATTGGGCTAGGTCGTATGCCGGCGAAGCAGGGCCAGCGAACTCCCAGTCGATGACGCCGACGACCGTCCCTTCGTGAATCAGGAGGTTCTTGGGGCAGAAATCGCCGTGGGCGAGCGAGAACGGGGGCGCCGGACGGGTCGCCACCTCTTGGCGCAGGAAGTCAGCACCACGCTCGACGACCGCGGCTGCCGCCGGGCCGAGTGTCTCCCTGACGACGCGTGCGACTCGGGTGACTTCGCGCTCTTCGGGCAACCGCAGCTCGTGCCGGATGCCTCGATCGTCGTCCGGGACCACGCTGTGCACCCGTGCCAATATCTCACCGGCGTCCATGACCAACCGCTCGAGATCAGAGGCAGGCAGTTCGCCGATGACCTGCTGGAGCGAACGGCCCGGCAGGAACTGCTGGATCGAGAAGGAAAGCAGCTCGCCGTTGTGATCCAGGTGCTCGAGGCCGAGCACCTGCGCTGTCGGCACGCCTACGGCACGCGCCTGCTCCATAAGGTGCGCCTCGTCGATGAACCAGGGCGTAGGCTGACGCGCGATCCGGACGACCACAGCGACATCGCCGGCAAACTCGGCGCGGTAGGTCTCATTCATCCCGCCACCGGTGAGGGGAACGAGGCGCTCGACGCCGCGGCCGCAGACTGACCGCACCACTGAGTCGATGATCGGGCGAGGGGTTGTCACCATCGCGCAAGTCTCGTTCAGCGATCCTGACCGGGCCAGCCAATAGAATTGATTCCCCGGGTTTGATCGACTGATGCATCTCGGTGTTGGCGTCGCAGGCCGCACCGTTGTGCAGGGCGGCCGGAGAGCTGTGGGAGAGGCCGCAAGTCCGCTGCCTGATCCAGGCTCCAACCGATGCCACACATCCTGCGTATCAAGATCAGTCGTATTTGCTCGCCCTGGGCCTGATACCGGCCGGTGAGTGTGCTGGGTAGGCCGACGCCTGAGCGCGGGTGCTCACGGTGTGGGTGCCGGACCATCGTGGAGTTTGCGCCGCGTCGTCACTGACGCAAGGTGGGCCGGGAATCCCTCGTGCGTGGCGAGCGCCTCGATCGATGGCGCGATGGTCCAGAAGTCACTCTCGCTGAGGGCTGCGGTCGCGATCGTCGTGAGGTAGGTGTGGGCAGTGACGCCGCTGACGCTCTTCGCGAAGCCTGTCGTCGGCAGCGTGGCTGGTGTGCCGATCGAGAAGTTCGACGCCGAGAAGGGCGTCCATTGCCCCATCAGGACGGTCCCCGCGTGCCGGACGCCGGCCAGCCAGCTTTCCGGGTCTGCAACAGCGAGTTGGACGTGCTCCGAGGCGTAAGCGTTCGCAATCTCCAGCGCCTGTTCGTCGCTCGCGGCCAGTATCAGGCCGCCGTTGTCGCAGATCGAACTTTTGGCGTAGCCACGGCGCGGTTCAGGGAGGCCGCGCCACTGCGACTCGAGTTCTTTGGCGACTCGCTCAAGCAGACCGCGGTCGGTCGAGACCAACACGGCCGAGGAGTCCGCGCCGTGCTCGGCCTCGTTGAGGAAGTCCGCAGCCAGGGTGACGGGGTCGGCGGTGCTGTCCGCGACGATCAGGGAGTCAGTCGGGCCCAGGCCGGGTGCGACCTGGACGCCCATGGACTGCACGAGCTGCTGGGCGATGGTCACCGCGGGGCTGCCGGGACCCACGATCTTGCCGACCGCGGGGACAGTCTCGGTGCCAATCGCGAGGGCGGCCACTCCGGACGGCCCGTTGAGGCAGTAGACCTCGTCGAGGCCGAGTTCCTCGGCGACAACGAGGGTGGCAGCGTCGACCTGGGTGCCGCCAGGGGTCGGGTTGGGCGGGACCACGACCACGATCCGGGACACGCCGGCGACGACGGCAGGCGTACCGATCTGGATGAGGACCGAGGGGTAGGAGCCCTTTCCTGAGGGCACGAAAAGCCCCGCCGACTCGATCGGTCGCGCGACCTCGCCGACGCTCGTGCCATCGGGCCCCGGCATCGACCAGGACGCCCGCTCCACGATCGCCTCGTTGAATGCGCGCGAGCGCGCGATGCTCACCCGAATGGCCTCGATCAGCTCGTCGCTCAGCTTTGCACGCGCCTGCGCGAACTCATCCTCGCCGACCCGAAGCGTGTCGGGAGCCGCCTCGACACCGTCGAACTTGCGAAGCGCAGCGACGAGGGCAGCGTCGCCGTCATGGCGCACGTGTTCAACGAGTTCGGCGATGGAGCGGTTGAGGTCAGTCACGCGTGTCAGACCCTGTTGAGTGCCATTGCGAGTCAGCACCCGCTCGCGGTCGGCCGCGTCGGCGTTGGCCCAGTCCAGGACATTGAGGTTGATCGACGACATGGTCAGCATCCTCTCATCGGCCGTGGCCGCGGCTGCTCCGGTCAATGGCCGGCAATCGGCCGACCGGCGTAGCGGGCCCATGGGGCGGCGGCCTTGTCGGCGTGCAGGAAAGGCGACCTTGGCGCTGTAGCCGAGTGCTCGCATCGACGAACGGAAAGCTCTTCGGCCGGGCGGCCGCCAGCGAGTCGACGCTGTGTTACGCGAGCACCGCCCGGGAGCGCTGCGCCAGCTCGATGACGAATACGAGCATTGGGTCGACGGTTTGTCTTCGCAGTACCAGAAAGCACGAAGGCCCAGGAGCCTCGACCCAACAATCGCTGCGTTGTCTTCCGGATGTGGACCAACCAGATCTCGACTGGGAGTCCCGCTACGAATCTTGAGCAGTGTGGCCGAAGACGGCAAGGAACCGTTCGTGTTTTCCGCAACGGATCAGCGGTGACGCGGATTCCGCCGCGAGTCGGCAGCAGGAGGATCGAGTGGACAGACTGCACCGACGAAGGAGCTCCGATGCGCTCGGACACTGACCTGGTCGACAAGGTCTTCAACGACCTGCGCTGGGATCTTGGCGTCGACAACGATGCGATCGCGGTGTCGGCAGAAGCCAGCACGGTCCCGCTGCACGGCATCGTGGGGAGCCTGCGCGAGATGCGGGCGGCGAAGAAGTCGTTATGAGAGAAGGTTCAGCCATGCCTACCGATGCCCCATCGGCGAAGCGAATCGCCCGGTTCATCGAGCCGTTCCGGGTGACCCCGGGCTCGCACGTGACACTGTCCGATGACTTCGATCCCGCGTTCAAGGCGGGGGTCGAGAAGAAGAAAGACGGCGCCGAGCTGCTGCACGAGGGGATCGCGCTGCTTTCGGACTACCAGGCCCGGCTTGCGGCGCAGGACACCATCGGGGTTGTCGTCGTCCTGCAGGCGTTGGATGCGGCCGGCAAGGACGGGACGATCCGCCACGTGATGAGCGGCGTGAATCCCCAGGGCGTGAGAGTCGAGAGCTTCAAGGTTCCTTCGGCGGGCGACCTGAACCACGACTTCCTGCGCCGGTACCAGGAGCGCCTGCCGTCCAGGGGCGAGATCGGCATCTTCAACCGCTCCCACTACGAGGAGGTGCTCGTCGTCCGGGTGCACCCGGAGAACCTCGTCCGCCAGAAGCTGCCGCTCGAGACATGCGAGGACCACGTCTGGAAGCACAGGTACGAAGCGATCAACAACTGGGAGCGGTACCTCGTCGAGAACGGCTTCCGGATCGTGAAGCTGTTCCTCAACCTCTCGAAGGAGGAGCAACGCGTCCGCTTCCTGAGGCGCATCGACCTGCCAGAGCACAACTGGAAGTTCTCGACGCACGACGTGCAGGAACGCAAATCCTGGGACGACTACCAGGAGGCGTTCTCGCAGATGCTGAGCCACACGAGCACCGAGTGGGCTCCCTGGCATGTGATCCCCGCGGACCGCAAGTGGTTCGCCCGCATTGCCGCCGCAGCGGTGATTACCAACGCACTGATCGAGCTCGATCCGCAGTACCCAACGCTCGACGGCGATGCGCTGCGAGGCCTCCAGGCGATGAAGCGCGAGCTCGAATCGCAAGCACCGAAGGGGGCGGCCCCGGATCCGTTCGAACCGCCTCTCGCCGAGCGGGAGGTGTGAGCGATGGCGGGCAGGTTCGTCGCCGCCATCGACCACGGCACCACCAGCACGCGGTGCTTGCTGTTCGGCGAGGATGGCACTGCCGTCGCGACCGCGCAAAGGGCACAGACCATGCACTACCCCGGACCGGGCCTGGTCGAGCTCGACATGGCCGAGGTCTGGCAGCGAACCCAGGAGTGCATCCATGAGGCGCTCGCCGCGGCAGATGCCCAGCCGGCGGATATCGCCGGGATCGGGATCACGAACGAGCGCGAGTCCGTCGTACTGTGGGACCGCCGGACGGGACGCCTGGTAGCGAACTCGATCACCTGGCAGGACACCCGGACGGCGGCCGCCGCCGACGCGCTGGCGGCCGACGAAGGGATCCATCGGTTCCAGCAGCGCACCGGCCTGCCGATCTCGACCTATTCCTCGGCTCTCAAACTCCGCTGGCTGCTCGACCAGGACCCGGCCAGACGGGAGGCGGCCGGCCGGGGCGACCTGTTGTTCGGCACACCCGACACCTGGCTGCTGTGGAACCTCACCGGCGGTCCCGACGGCGGCGTACATGTGACCGAGCCGAGCAACGCCAGCCGAACGCTGCTGATGAACCTGCGCACGATCGAGTGGGATCAGGAACTGCTGGCCATCATGGACATCCCGTGTGCCCTGCTCCCCGAGATCCGCTCCTCGAGCGAGGTCTACGGCACCGCGAAGGGCGAGCTGGCCGGCGTCCCCGTTGCCGGCGTACTCGGCGACCAGCAGGCCTCGTTGCTGGGTCACACATGTTTCGACCACGGTGACATGAAATGCACCTACGGCACCGGGGCCTTCCTGCTCGTCAACCTCGGGACGGAGCCGGCGATGTCCAAGCACGGCTTGATCACGACAGTCGCCTGGAAGCTGGGTGACGCCGACGCGGTCTACGCGCTCGAGGGCTCGGTCTCGATGGCCGGCGCGCTCGTCCAGTGGCTCAGCGAGAACCTCGGAATCATCACCGACGCTTCCGAGGTCGAGTCCCTCGCGCGCTCCGTCGAGAACTCGGGCGGCGTGGTCTTCGTCCCCGCGTTCTCCGGCCTGTTCGCGCCGTACTGGCACGACGATGCGCGCGGGGTGATGGTAGGCCTGACGCGGTTCGCCAACAAAGGACACATCGCACGGGCGGCGCTGGAAGCTACGGCGTACCAAACCTACGACCTGGTTGAAGCGATGCTCGCCGACACCGGCCTGACGCAGCTCGGCGAACTCCGGGTCGACGGAGGCATGACCAAGAACGAGCTGCTGATGCAGTTTCAGGCAGACCTGCTCGGCACCCACGTGGTCGCCCCGGCCGCGGCCGAGATCACCGCCACGGGCGCCGCCTACGCCGCAGGGCTCGCGACCGGGTTCTGGTCCGGGCTCGACGATCTGCGTGGGAACTACACCATCACGCACGGCTGGGAACCGTACATGAGCGCTGACCAACGGGCACGCGGCGTCGCCGGCTGGTGCATCGCTGTGGAACGGACCCTGGGCCTGGCCGGAAAAACAGGCTGACGAACCGGCACCGATTGGGCGCTCGGGGTCGAGGCGCGTTCCCGGGCATTGGTGAGCGACGGCGAGACCGCTGATCGTCTGTACCGTGAGGCGATCGAGCGGCTCGGCCGCACCCGCATGCGTGTGGATCTGGCCCGCGCGCATCTGGTCTACGGCGAATGGCTAGGGCGCGAGCAGCGCCGTACCGATGCGCGCGACCAGCTTCGCGTCGCCTACGAGATGCTGACTGCGGTGGGTATGGAAGGGTTCGTGGACCGAGCCCGCCGAGAGTTGCTGGCAACCGGGCAGACCATTCGCAAGCGCACGGTCGACATCCTCGCCGATCTCACCGCCCAGGGGGCGCAGATCGCCAAGCTGGCCCGGAGGGGATGCACTAACCAGGAGATCGGCGGCCAGCTGTTCATCAGCCCCCGAACCGTCGAGTGTCACCTGGGCAACGTCTTCGCCAAGATGGGCATCAGCTCACGCAAGGACCTCCGCTGATCCGTCGCCGCCCCCCGTGCCGGGGAGCAACCCGGGGACTCTACCCGGGGCTGTACCGGGGCCGACAGGCGCGGCTGGGCGCGACAGTGATTGCATGAACGAGACCTGTGACCGGTGTGGACCATCGGTGCTCGCGGCGGTCCGCGCCGAGCGAGCCGAGCGAGCTCTTTACCTCTGCCGACACTGCGGCAACCGGCTATGGCCGGCGCTGACCGCACACGGCTGGACCATCTGGCCCGCCGGCGAGCATGCGTTCGCCCCTCAGGCGACCTAGCCGGCACCGAGCCGATGCCGCTCAACAGGCCGGCCCGAGCAGTCGTACGACGCGAAAGCCTCGGCATCGACACCCATTTTGACCCGGCATGTACGAGACCGCATCCGGAGGCAATTCCTCCGGGCCTTGGATGGACAGCTCAAGATGATTGGTTCTCACGCGAGGTCTGGGTCTTCGAAGGCTTGTTGGAGGGCCTCAGCGGCGGCGGGGTTGGCGGCTTGACGGCCCAGGTAGATGTCTTGGGTGATAGAGACTTTGGCCTGGCCTAGCTGGTCGGCTATTTGGCGGGCGGTGTGGCGGGCCCGATGTGATGTGACGCACGGTCACGATCAGTCGAAGGCCGGGCCGGTAGTCCAGTTCCCGAACTGGAAGGTGAGTCCGCGGATCAGATCGGATCGGACGCGACGCAAAGTGGTGCGTAAACGGTGCATTGAGGGCATCAAGAAGCCCAGGGCACCTCGGTGACCTGGGCTTTGGTGCGCCGCCAGGGACTCGAACCCCGAACCCGCTGATTAAGAGTCAGCTGCTCTGCCAATTGAGCTAGCGGCGCATGTTCTGTTGCGTGGTGCTGGTGTTACTTGTGGTACTCGGCGTTGCGATCGAACGAAGAGGATCGTAGCAGGGTCGGTCGGCAGATACGAAATCGGTATCCGGTACCTGCCGACCTTGTTGGTCAGGGGCGGAGTTCGAGCAGCGCCATGGCGGCGTTGTGGCCGGGGATGCCGCTGACGGCGCCGCCTCGGCGGGCTCCTGAGCCGCAGATGAGGAGGTTCGCCGCGTCGGTTTCGACACCCCAGCGGCCGGCCTCGGCTGGGTCGTCGACCCAGGGCCATTGGAGGTCGCCGTGGAAGATGTGGCCGCCCGGCATGCCGACGGATTGCTCGATGTCGTTGGGGGTTTTGGCCTCGATGCAGAGGTTGCCGTCGGTGTCGCGGGCGATGCACGGTTCCAGCGGCTCGTCCAGGTATGACTCCAGGCCGGCCAGCACCCGGCGTACCGATTCGTCGCGGGCAGCATCGTTGTCGGCGGCAAACAAACGGGCGGGGAAATGGACGCCGAAGACGGTCAGGGTTTGGTGGCCCGAGGCAACCAACGAAGGGCTGAGGATCGACGAGTCGGTGAGGGAGTGGCAGTAGACCTCGGAGGGCGGAACCGCCGGCAGGGAACCGGACGTCGCCTGTCGGTAGGCCGACTCGAGTTGCGAATAGTCTTCGTCGATGTGGAAGGTGCCCGCGAAGGCGCGGGAAGGATCCTCGCCGGAACGCAGCCGGGGGAGGCGTGACAGCAGCAGGTTGATCTTGAGCTGGGATCCCTCGGGCTTCTCACTCGTACTACGGCCGCGCAGCGCGTCCAACGTCGTCGGCGCGACGTTGGCGAGCACGAAGGAGCAGTCGACGGATCGTTCGCCGTCCCCGCCGAGCCACGTGACGGAACCGCGCTTGCCGTCCACGTCGATCGCCGTCACCGACGCGTTGGTCACCAGCGAGGCACCCGCAGTACGGGCCGCGAAAGCCAGCGCATCCGTGACCGCGCCCATGCCCCCGACCGGCACCCGCCACTCGCCGGTGCCGTTGCCGATCAGGTGGTAGAGGAAGCACCGGTTCTGGATCAGGGACTGGTCGTGCAAGCCCGCGAACGTGCCGATGACGGAGTCCGTCGCGACCACGCCCCGCACGGTGTCGTCCGCGAACCGCTGCTCGACGATCTCCCCGAGCGGCCGCTCGACCAGGGCCTCCCACAGCGCCGGATCCACCTTCTTTCGCAGGTCTTCCGAGGTTGCGAGCGGATCGAGCAGCGTGGGCGCGATCACCTGGGCGAGCTCCCCGACGGACCCGTAGAACGCGGTCCAGGCGTCGTACTCGGCGTCACCTCCGGTCAGCGCGGCGAAGGATTCCCGCGTCAAAGCCCCCTCAGGTCGTTCGACCATCAAGCCCAGGTCGCGACCACCGCGGCGTACCGGCGTGTACGACGCGACGGAGCGCGAGCGGAGCTCCAGGGCCAGGCCCAGGTCGGCCACGATCTTGTCGGGCAGCAGGCTGACCAGGTAGGAGTACCGCGACAGCCGGGCGTCGACCCCGGGGAACACCTGCTGGCTGACCGCGGCGCCGCCTGTGTGCGGTTGCTGCTCCAGGATCAGCGTGCTCAGACCGGCCTGGGCCAGGTACCCGGCCGCGACGAGCCCGTTGTGGCCGCCGCCGGCGATCACGACGTCGTAGAAATCCTTCATCAGATCGGCCAATCCAGCTTGCGGTACGCGGCGTCCCAGAACATCCACTCGTACCTGGTCGTGGTGGAAAAGTGCCGGTGGCAACGATCTCGCTCGCCCGGCCCGACCTCGGCACCGAGCCGATCCGTCACCGCCAGCACCGACTCTACGACCGCGTCGAACTCCTCGGAACCATAGGCCGCGATCCACTGCGCGTAGACCGGATCGGGCGAGGAGCGCTTCAGCAGCTCCCGGCCGACCTCTCGGTAGATCCAGTAGCAGGGCAGCACCGCGGCCACCGCCTCGGCGTACGTACCGGTCGCGCAGGTGGCAGTCAGATAGGACATGTACGCCGTGGTCGTCGGCCCTGAACCGGTCGCGTCGACGTCCGCGGAGGTGAGACCGAGAGAGCCCAGCAGGGAGCTGTGGAGTTCGCGTTCGACCTCGATCGCGTTGGCGGCGTGCCGGGCGAACATGCTGACGGCGTCCTGGTCGACGGCACGGGCAGCGACCAGGGCCAGGGCGCGCGAGTAGGCCCGCAGGTAGTGGCTGTCCTGCACGATGAAGTACCGGAAGGCGTCGTGATCGAGGGTCCCCTCGGTCAGCCCGGTGATGAACGGGTGCCGGACGATCTCGTCGTACACCTTCGTGGCGCCGGCGTCCCACAACTCGGTGGAAAACGTCATCCTGAGCTCCTCACGGTCGATTGGCACCGACCCTAACCGCCCGGCCGCCGCAGAACATGAGACGAAAGTCACCGAGCAGTCTTACCCTGACGCCATGACGATCCAGGGGGACCTGCGGACCACGGTGGACGACAGCGTGCTGATGCCGCCCGATACGCCGCTGCTGGGCCGGATCCGCTCCTCGGTGATCGGCGACGACCAGGTGATGCCGGGGCCGTACGGGCCGCGCCGGGTCACCTACGCCGACTACACCGCGTCCGGCCGGGCGCTGACGTTCCTCGAGGACTTCATCCGCGAGGAGGTGCTGCCGAGGTACGCGAACACGCACACCGAGTCCAGCGGCACCGGCCTGCAGACCACCCGGCTCCGCGAGGATGCCCGCAAGATCATCCACGACAGCGTCGGCGGAGACGACGAGACCGCGGTGATCTTCTGCGGTTCGGGCGCTACCGGCGCGATCGACAAGCTGATCGGGGTCCTCGGCCTGCGGATCCCGGCAGACCTGGATGACCGCTACCACCTGACCGACCAGATCCCGCGGGTCGAGCGCCCGGTGGTCTTCATCGGCCCCTACGAACACCACAGCAACGAGCTCCCGTGGCGCGAGTCGATCGCCGACGTGGTGGTGATCGGCCAGGACGGCGACGGACACATCGACATCCCGCAGTTGGAGGAGCAGCTCACCCGGTACGCCGACCGTCCGCTGAAGATCGGCTCGTTCTCCGCGGCCAGCAACGTCACCGGGATCGTCAGCAACACGCACCGGGTCTCCGCGCTGCTGCATCGGCACGGCGCGCTTTCCTTCTGGGACTGCGCCGCCGCCGCGCCCTACGTCGAGATCGACATGTACGGCGGCCGCTCGGGCGACCCGTTGGCCTACAAGGACGCGATCTTCCTCAGCCCGCACAAGTTCATCGGCGGCCCGGGCACTCCCGGCGTACTGGTCGTCCGGCGTGAACTCCTGCGCAACCGCGTCCCCGACGTACCAGGGGGTGGCACGGTCGCCTACGTCAACCCGACCGACCACCGGTATCTCGACGACCCGATCCAGCGCGAAGAAGGCGGGACGCCGGCCATCATCGGGTCGATCCGCGCGGGGCTGGTGTTCCAGCTCAAGCGGGCGGTCGGGATCGAGGTGATCCGCGCGCACGAGGACGCATACCTGCGTCGGGCGGTCGAAGCCTGGCGGGACGAGCCGGGCATCCAGATCCTCGGCAACCTCGACGCGGAGCGGCTGTCGATCGTGTCGTTCGTGATCAAGGCGCCGTCCGGGCGATACCTGCACCACAACTACGTCGTCGCGCTGCTGAACGACCTGTTCGGGATCCAGTCCCGCGGCGGGTGTTCCTGCGCCGGCCCGTACGGCCACACGCTGCTCGGGATCGACCTCGAGCGCTCGCACGAGTTCGCCGAGGAGATCGAGCACGGCTGCGAGGGGATCAAGCCGGGGTGGGTCCGGGTGAACTTCAACTACTTCATCTCCGAGGCCGTCTTCTCGTACGTCGTGGAGGCGGTGCGGCTGGTCGCCCAGGAAGGGTGGCGGCTGCTCGGCGACTACCGCTTCAGCCCGGCGAACGGGCTCTGGCGGCACCACCGCGGCCCGGTCGAACCGCCGATGCGGCTGTCCCAGGTCGGCTACGACGCGGACGGCAAACTCCGCTACCCGCGCCACGACACCACCGCGCCGGAGTCAGCGCTGGAGGGATATCTGGCCGAGGCGCGGGCCCTCCTGGCCGCCTGTCAGCACGCCGACACGGTCAGCGAAGCCAGCGTGAACGCGGAGTTCGACCACCTGCGCTGGTTCGACCTGCCGGCGAACTGCATCTCCTAGGGAGTGCTCGCACGAAGTGCCTGTTCGTAGCGGCCGGAGGCGGTCGGGGTCCACGGCGTGCCGTTGATGATCAGCGTCCGCGCGTCGATCGGCGCCTTGGCGGTCGCGAGGACCGGTTTGCGTTGCCACCGGCAGCCGGTCCGGTCGGTCTGCTGTGTCACCCGTACTGCGATCGCGCCCGGTCCTTCGGCGTAGGTCGTGGCGCGCAGAACCCGTGCGCAGCCGACCGGGGTCGCGACGATCAGCACAAGCTGGCGCGGATCCGACACCACCGGGCGGACCTCCAGCACCTGCGCGATCGTGGTCCTGACGACCGGAACGCTCGACCGGGGCTGAGGCCCCGGCTGGCTCTGGGCGACCGTCGAAGCAGCGGGAGCCGGCTCGTCAGGGGAGGAGGACCCGAACACCTTCGCCAGCACGAAAACGGTGAACGCGAGCATTCCGACCAGGAACGTCACCACCACGGCGACCCCATACACGAACCACACGCTGCCGGACGACTTCACCCGTCCGATCCTTCCAGCACAACCGCCCCAACCCCCGCAGGAAAACGCGGAACCGCGCAGTACAGAAAAGCAGAACGGCCCTGCTCGGATCGAGCGGGCCGTTCTGGGGTTGGGGTGAGTGACGGGACTCGAACCCGCGGCCACCTGGACCACAACCAGGTGCTCTACCAGCTGAGCTACACCCACCATGTTTCCTACCGCTGCCGTCCTGACTGCAACGGCTGGGTAATCATAGCGACGAAGGTCAGTTCCCCGAAATCGGGTCCGAGACGAGGCTGGCGGCGGCCGCTCTGGCGGTCTCCGTGTCCGGGCCGGGCTGGGGGACGAACACGGTCTGCCGGTAGTACCGCAGCTCCGCGATGCTTTCGGTGATGTCCGCGAGCGCACGGTGGTTCCCGCTCTTGGCCGGCGTCGCGTAGTACACCCGCGGGTACCAGCGCCGGACGAGCTCCTTGATCGAGCTGACGTCCACGTTGCGGTAGTGCAGGTGGGACTCGACCTTCGGCATGTCGCGGACCAGGAAGGTGCGGTCGGTGCCGACCGAGTTCCCGGCGAGGGCGGCCTTGCGCGGGTCCGGGACGTGGGCGGAGATGAAGTCGAGGACCTGCTGCTCGGCCTCGGCCAGCGGGATCCCGTGCGGCAGTTCCGCGAGCAGGCCGGAGGCGGTGTGCATGTCGCGGACGAAGTCGCCCATCTGCTCCAGCGCGCCGGGCGGCGGTGCGATCACCAGGTCGATTCCCTCGCCGAGGACGTTCAGTTCGTAGTCGGTGACGAGAACCGCGACCTCGATCAGGGCATCCGTCGCCAGATCGAGTCCGGTCATCTCACAGTCGATCCACACCAGCCGGTCGTTCATGGGCACCCACCTTACGGCGGCCGGGCGTTGCCGTCGCGCCAGGCAGCGTCAATACCGGGCGTGGCGGTCAGTCCCGTACTGCGCTGTGCCCCGTCGCGAGGGTGATTCAGCCGGGCGCCTGGCCGATGTGGATGCTGCGAACGGACAGCGCGGCGAGGTCCGTCCGCCGGCCCAAGTAGTGCGAGCTGTCGGGGTCGAGCAACTCCCTCCAGACAGCCAGATCCTCAGCCGGCAACGCCAGCTCCACCGGCAATCCGTCATCGTGCCCGTGTCCGTGTCCATGTCCGTGTCCACTGCCATCGCCGCCGGGCGTTCCCGGGGTCAAGCGGTCGACGCGGTGCTGGAACTGGTTGACCACCTGTTCGCGGTCCTCGTCCGACAGCGGCACAGGCTTCTCCGTCAGCACACTCCGCGTAGTCACCTCGGCCAGCCCGGCCCGCTGGAGCGCATCGGTCCAGCCGTACGGCAGGTCCACTGAACCAGGCAGCGCAGCACGCATCGCGGCGAACCACCGGTCCTGCGCCAGATCGAGCCGAAGCTCCAGTCCGGGCTCTCCGATGCCCAGGTCCCACGGCAGGCTCCGGGCCGGCAGCCCGCCCTCGGCCAGCGCCAACCGCCCGCCCGGCGCAAGTAGCGAGGCAAGCGAATCGACTGCCGCCTGCTGATCCGCTGCGTGATGGACCGAGGCGGAAGCCCAGATCAGATCCGCGGGCGCACCGATTGCCTGCCGCAACGGCTCCGGCCCGTCGTCCAGCGATGCGCGCTCGCAGCGGACGGCGCCGCCGGTATGGATACGGGCCTCCTGCAACACTTCAGCGTCGGCGTCGATCGCCACCACCGCGCCCTCGGGCAAGGCAGCCGCGAGCGCCTTGGCCATCCCGCCTCCACCACAGCCGACGTCCACCGCCAACCGGTCCGTGGCCCGGACCAGGCCCGAGGCAACCATCTTGTTCCAGTCGGCTTCAGCGGTGGCCGAGTTCCTCAGCTGTCGGGCCTGCTCGGCCCAGTCGATCTCGATCATGCCGCCCAGTCTGCCCCCTGCGGCCTGGTCTCCCGGCTTCCCAGGACAGCGCTCCCGCAGTACCAGGAAAAACTCACCGCGAGATCAGGGTCAACACTGTTGCGGAGCCACTACCGACGGTGCTGTCCTGTTCAAGGGTTGGGGACGGGAGGTGAGGCAATGCCTGGGGACGGGGCGCCTGCGCAAGGCACGGTTGATCGGCCGCGGTTGACCGCGCTGCTGGATGAAGGAGCGCAGCGGCGACTACTGACGGTCGTTGCCGACGCCGGCTTCGGCAAGTCCACCTTGCTCGGCTCCTGGGCGGCAGAGCGTCCTTGCGCCTGGTACACGGTCCGCGCCGAGGACCGCTCACTCGCCGCGATGGTGTCCGGCCTGGTGGAGGCAGTCAGGCGTCAGGTCCCCGCATTGTCGGCAGTACTCGCCGCTGAACTACAGGGGCCACGCGGCCCCGATGCCGACGCCGAACAGGACACCAGAGCACTCGCGTACGCCGGTGTGCTGGCTGACGCACTCGAGCAGAACGTTGACGGCGACCTGGTGCTCGTCCTGGACGATCTCCACGAACTACGGCCGGGAGACCCCGCGACCAGGTTGATCGAGGGCCTGGTCCGGATCGCGCCGCCGTCGCTGCACCTGGTGGTGGCCTCCCGGACAGCCATGCCGTTCGGGATCGACCGGCTCCGTGGCAGGGGCCAGGTGCTGGAGATCGACGCGACCGCCCTGGCCTTCACTGTGCCGGAAACCCGCGCCGTGCTGCGCGTAGTACTGGGTGAAGGAGTGGAGGAACTGGCCGAGCCGCTGCAGTCCGCAGTACAGGGGTGGCCGGCTGCCGCGCGGCTGGCGGTGGAGGCGCTGCGTCCTGTGCCGGCTGCCGAGCGGCCGAGCAGGTTGCGGCGTGCACTGCGTTCCGACGGACCGCTGTACGACTACCTGGCCGAGGAGGTCTTCGCTGCAGAGCCTCCAGCCGTACGCCGGTTGGTCGCGGCCGTCGCGGTGTTGCCTCGGTTCGGGTCCGAGTTGTGCCAGGCGATAGGGCTGACTGACAGCGCGGAGATGCTGCAGCGGCTTCGGACGAGAGGTCTGCTGGTCTCGGCCGGAGACGCCGACGGGTATGAGCTCAACCCGCTGGTAAGGGACTTCGCCAACGACAGGCTGGTCACCGACAAGGCAGATGTCGCTGAGCTGACTCTGCGAGCCGGAAGGTGGTTGGAGTCGGTGCGGGACGATCGGGACGCGCTGGCCTGCTTCCAACTGGTCGACCCGGCCGAGGTGTCCCGGATGCTCGCGGAGCGCGGGCACGCGATGGTCAGCGGCGGGCTCGCGGAGGCAGTCGTCGCGGCGGTCGTCGCCTTGCCCGGGGCATTGCGTGATGACGCGATGGACCAGCTGGAAGGCGAAGCACGACAGGTGCTCGGCGACTGGCACGGGGCAGTGGACTGCTTCGACCGGATCATCGGCCCGGAAGGCGAGATTCCGGTCGGCATCGCGTGGCGCCTGGGCCTGATCCATCACCTGCGCGGCCGGACCGACGTGGCCATCGCGACCTATCGGCGCGGCAGGATCGACGGCGCGCAGCCCACGGACGAGGCGCTGCTCCAGGCCTGGTGGGCCAGCGCCCACTGGATGCGCGGGGAGTTCGAGGAATGCCGCGAACTGGTCGGCGCGGCAAAGGTGGCGGCGAAGATCTCCGGAGATCACCGGGCGCTGGCGATCGTCCACACAGTGCTTGCGATGCTGGCAGCGGTCGACAGCGACCCGCGCAGCAACGCGTCTCACTACGTGCGGGCACTCGACCATGCGGAGCGTGCGGGCGACATGCTGCAGTCCATCCGCATCCGGGTGAACCAAAGCTCCCACCACATCGCCGAGGGTGACTACATGCTCGGCCTCGAGGAACTGGACCGCGCACTGGAGTTGGCGGACCGTGCCGGCTTTGCCGTGTTCCGTGCGCTCGCTCTCAACAACCGCGGCGAAGCCCTGCTGAGGCTCGGCCGTCTCGATGAAGCCATCGGCGAGCTGGAAGCGTCGCGAGCGCTCTTCCAGAAGCTGGAGTCCAAGCGGGTCGCACAACCCCTTGCAGTGCTGGGAGAGGTCTATCGCGAACGCGGCGACCGGGCGATGGCCAGGGCCTGCTTCGAGGAGGCCATCGCCATGGCGGACGACACCAAGGACATGCAGGCGCTGGTGCCATCACTAGCCGGGCTGGCGCGGGTGCTTGCAGTGGAGGAGCCCGAGAGAGCAGCGGAGCTTGCCGAGCTCGCCAAGCAGGCCGTGGCTTACGGGCCCGTGCTAGGGCTGTCAGGTGCTCTGGTCGGCCTGGGCTGGGTCACCTTCCATGCAGGAAACAAGATCGAAGCGGCAGCCGCAGCGGAGGAGGCAGCCGCGCTGTGTCGCAAGCGGCGTGACCGAGCTGGCCTAGCGGATGCGCTGGAGTTGTACGCCGCGGCCGGCGGTGGCGAGGTGCTTCACGAAGTACTGAATATCCGCATTGAGCTAGCGGATCCACTGGGGCAGGCGCGGGCTGAGCTGATGCTGGCCAGGCAGTCGCCGGGGGACGAAGGGCGCGTGCTTGCCTTGCGGGCGCACAAGCAGTTCCTTGCTGCTGGAGCCACCCGCTACGCAGCAGCCGCTCTGGCCGCCAGCGAGGAGGCAGGCCCGGCGCCGGTGCGCGTCGAGTGCCTCGGCGGCTTCCGAGTACTGCGGAAGGGCAAGGCCGTCCAGCTCGGCGAGTGGCCGTCGAAGAAGGCCCGGGATCTGTTGAAGATCTTGGTAGCCCGTCGCTGCCGGCCGGTGGCTCGCGTGCAACTGCTGGACCTGCTCTGGCCGGATCAAGCGGAGTCCGTGGCATCACCGAGGCTGTCGGTGGCGTTGTCGACCGTGCGCTCCGTACTGGACCCGGACAAGCAGTACCCAGCGGACCACTTCGTCGGAGCTGACCGGGCCACGATCTGGCTGGACGGCCAGCAGACCGCAGTAGATGTCGAGAGCTTCCTGCACGACGCCCGTGCCGGGCTGGAGAGCAACAGCCTGCCCACGCTCCGCGGTGCAGAAGCGTCGTACTCCGGAGACTTCCTGGAAGAAGACGTGTACGCCGACTGGGCCGCGGGGATGCGGGAGGAGGCTCGGGCGCTCTACGTCCGGGTGGCTCGCGTCCTGGCCGAGCGGGGGAGGCGCGACCCGGACACGGCCGCGGGATACCTGCTGCGGATCCTGCAGCGCGACCAGTACGACGAGCGGGCGCACCTCGGCCTGGTGTCCGCGTTCCAGACGAGCGGCGCGCATGGCGAAGCCAGACGGGCTTACCGCACCTACGTGCACCGCATGGCCGAGCTGGAAGTCGAACCCGCTCCCTATCCAGCCCTCGCCGGTCGCCTTTAAGGGTTTCTGAAGAAGGGTGCGGACGATCTGGGACATGGCAGCACCGGTGCACAACGGAGTGGTGACCTGCGAGTTCGGGGTCGCAGGCCGGCACGGCCCACACCCCGGCCGTGACTACAGAGCCGCCCACGGTACGCCGGTCAGGGCCACCCTGGCCGGGGTCGTCGTACGGGTGGAAGGTGACGAGGTCGTGGTCGAGTCCAACGCGATCTGGCACGTCTACGGCCACCTGACCGAGTTCGCGGTTCGACGGGGGGACACGGTGGAGACGGGGGATCGCCTGGGCCTGGCGGTCGGGCCGAACCTGCACTACGAGGAGCGGACGAATCCGTACCGGCCAGGCGACCACCGCAGCCCGCAGTTCGACCTGCACCCCAACGCCAGACTGCCGTCGTAAGGGCGCGGGTCCAACCAAGGTGGCATCGGACGGATCGGCCGAGGAGGGAGCGGCCGGACCGTGCGGCGCTACCGTTTGCGGATGATCGCCAGCAGATTCGACACCGAGCGGCTCGCGCTGCTCCCGTTGCGAGTCGAGTACGCCGAGGAGATGGCGAAGGTGCTCGCGACTCCAGAGCTCTACACCTTCACCGGGGATGCGCCACCGACCGCCGAAGAACTCGCGGGTCGCTATGAACGTCAGTTGGCCGGGCCCGCCAGGCAGGACGAGTACTGGCTCAACTGGGTGATCAGCTCGCTGCAGGACGCCGCACTCGTCGGGTATGTCCAGGCGACGGTGTCCGGCTCCGAAGCAGAGATCGCCTGGGTCGTCGGTACTACGTGGCAAGGCAGGGGCTACGCCAAGGAAGCCGCGATCGGCCTGGTGAACTGGCTCCGCGCCCAAGGCGTCGAGCGGATCATCGCGCACGTCCATCCCGACCACACCGCCTCCGCCGCAGTCGCCACGGCCGCCGGCCTCAGCCGCACCGACCACCTCGACGACGGCGAGCACCTCTGGCAACTCTGAACCCTTGCGTCCGAAGAACCGTGGGGCGGGACCCCCACCCCTTCGGACGCAAGACCCTGAAGACAGCAAGGGGCTACAGACAAGCAGGCCCGGCCGAGAACGGCCGGGCCTGCTTGGTGGTTCTTTGGATCAGTTTGGTGCGGGGTCGATCAGACCGGGCGGACGTTCTCCGCCTGCGGGCCCTTCGGGCCCTGGGTCAGGTCGAACTCGACCTTCTGGTTCTCATCCAGCGAACGGTAGCCGTCCGTCGTGATCGCCGAGTAGTGCACGAACACGTCGGCGCCGCCGCCGTCCTGGGCGATGAAGCCGAAGCCCTTTTCGCTGTTGAACCACTTCACTGTTCCGTTGGCCATGATCTGCTCCTTTGTGGGGCGAGTTGATGGGCGCGGCGGGTGCCGATCCCAGGCTGCCGAACGAGCCCTCCCACATCGGACCAAGGCCCGGAAATGAGAAAACGCCCTGCGGATCACATACTCCGCGGGCGTCTCAAAACGAACGTGGAACTGCAAAACTGCAACCGACGAAAACGGTAGCACATAGATCCGGTCGGTAACGGATCCACGGCGCCGCGGCACCTGATCAGGCAGAACTTCGCGGTTACCAGGAGCCGCGGTGGTCGGGGACGAGGAAGGTGAAGGGCACGATCAACAGGAGCCCCGCGGCGAAGACGACGAAGGTGTGGGCCTGGGAGGAGCCGGCGTTGGCGCTGTGAGCCAGCAGCGTGGTGGTGACGGACACCGCGATGATGCCGCCGGACTGCCGGAACATCCCCCGCAACCCGGCGATGGCGGAGATCTGGTCCGGCGCCAACTGCAGGCTCGCGTTGTTGGAGGCCGGGATGGACAACCCCATGCCGACACCCGTGACTCCGGCCGCGGCTGCCAGCCAGGCGTACGGCGTCATCCCGTGCGGGGCGAGGGACATGATCGTCATGCCGCCCGCGATCATCAGGAACCCGCCGATCATGGGAGCGCGAATACCGGTACGCCGGAGCGCGAACACGGCGAGGCTGGCTACGCAGATCATCCCGACGGCCCTTGCCGTGAGCAACGTCCCTGCCTCCAGCGGCTGGATGCCGTACCGCGATTCGGCGTACAGCGGGACGAGTGCGCCGAACCCGAGCACGGCAGCGCCGTACATCAGGTTGATCGCGTTCATCACGCCGAAGCCGCGGCCGCGCAGCAGCATGATCGGGATGAACGGGTTGGCCGCCCGGCTCGCGTGCCGGACGAACAGGAAGCCGAAGGTCAGTGCGAGCACCTCGCTCCCGATGAACAGCGGATCGCCCGGCCCGGCGCCGCTACCGCCGAGCGCACTGATCCCGAACATCCCGCAGAGCATGGTCAGCGCGAGTAACCCCGCGCCGAGGGCGTCGACGCGCGAGGCGGCCTTGGGTGCGCTGTGCGGGATGAATCGGGCAGCGAGCGCGATCAGCAGGATTCCCGCCGGCACGTTGACCAGGAAGATCTCCCGCCAGGACCAGTAGGTGACGATCACACCGCCGACGATCGGGCCGAGGATGCCCCCGATCGGGAAGATGCTGGTGAACATCCCGACCGCGCGGTCCCGGTCGCGGCCGAACTGCTCGGCCACGATCCCGGTCGCCGTCGGCATGAACGCGCCGCCGCCGATCGCCTGGAAAGCGCGGAAGATCACCAGCAGGTAGATGCTGTCGGCGAGGCTGCAGGCCAGCGAGGCGATGGTGAACAGGACCGCCGCGCCGAGGAAGATCCGCTTCCGGCCGAACTGGTCGCCCAGGCGCCCGGCCAGCGGCATCACGATGATCTGGCCGAGCGCGTAGATGGTGATCGTCCAGCCGCTCCAGTTCAGCTCCGCGTGCAGGTCGCCACGGATGGCGTTGAGCGCGGTGGCCACTATGGTCTGATCGATCGAGGCCATCAGCAGCGCGATGGAGACGATGCCGAAGACGATCCGGCGGTGGGCCTGCGGCTCATCCCCGGGTGGTGCTTCGACGGCGACGTTTCCGGTGGTCAGGCCGGCGGAAACGTCTTCGGTGGGTACGTCGACGAGAGCGTCGGTCGCGTCGCTGCGCTGAGGTGAACCTGATCGTTCCATTGATTCTCAGAGTACGTTGCTTGCCAGCAGGCAATAAAGGGGATGTTCACATGACAGACACCGAGACGTTGAGCAAGCTCCGCGGCGTGGTCCTCAAGCTCGCGCGCGAGCTCAACGCCACGGCGACCGGTGAGGGGCTGACGCCGACCCAGGCCTCGGTGCTGGGCCTGATCGCGTTCCGCGGTCCGCTGGGCCTGACCGACCTGGCTCAGCTCGAGGGGCTCAACCCGACCATGCTGTCCCGGGTGGTGGGCAGGTTGACCGAGCTCGGACTGATCCAGCGCGACCCGAATCCGGATGATCTCCGCGCGATCCGGGTCGAGGCGACGGATTCGGGCCGCCTGCTGCACGAGCGGGTGAAACTGCTCCGCAGCGAGGCGATCGGCCAGTGCCTGGACGAACTCCCGGCTGAGTCGGTCCGCTCGATCGTCGACGCGCTGCCGGCCCTCGAAGAACTCGCCCTGGCGCTGCGCCGCTCGACCTCCACGACCGGCGCATGACGCTGGCGATCGCGCCCACGATCGACTACCTTCAGACTAGTAAGTCGATTGGTTAACTAGGGTTTTATGCCTGCGGGGGGCGGATCGAATGACCGAGGGCAAGGCCGACTGTACGGTCGCCGTGATCGGCGCGGGTGCCGCCGGCGCGCTGACCGCCGCGAGACTGCTGGATGCCACCGACCGGGCCCTGCGGGTGGTCCTGATCGATCCGGACCGGGCGACAGCACGGGGGGTCGCCTACTCGACACCGGACGGTCGGCACCTGCTCAACGTCCCCGCGGCGGGGATGAGCGCCCTCCCGGACGAGGCGGACGACTTCGTCAACTGGCTGCACGAGCACGTCGACGCAAATATCAAGTCCTCCACCTTCGTCGCCCGCGCTCGCTACGGCGACTACCTTGCCGACCACCTCGCCGCCAGCGCCCGGCGTTCCTCTGCCCGCTTGGTCCGCCGGCATGACCGCGTCGTGGCTGTCGACCACACCACCGGCCGCCAGGTCGTTCTTCGATTCGACTCGGGTGAGACGCTCGCGGCGGACGCCGCGGTTCTGGCCACCGGTACTTCGCCTGGCGTCGCCTGGGCACCTCCCGGCCTGCTCACCTCCGACCGGTTCGTCCGCGACCCATGGGTGCCGGGCGTGCTGGACGGACTGCCTGACACAGATGTCCTGCTGGTCGGCACGGGTCTCACGATGGTTGACGTGGTGCTCGCCGCGGATAGGCCGAGCCGGCCCTTGCATGCGGTGTCGCGCCACGGCGTAGTACCGGCTGTGCATCGCTCGGAGAAGACGCCGCCGGTGCCGGCGCCCGCGGAGCTGGCCGAGGCAGACAGTCTGGATTCCCTGCGCTCGACGCTGCGGCGGCACGTTGCCCAGACGGTACGGCGTACTGGTGACTGGCGGGCCGCGATCGACGGGCTGCGACCGATCACTGCGCAGGTGTGGAAGCGGTTGTCCGACAGCGACAAGCAGGAGTTCCTCCGCAACGACGCGCGGGCGTGGGACGCGCATCGCCACCGCATGGCACCCGTGACCGCGGAGCGACTGGCCGCCGTACGCGAGTCCGGGCGGCTCTGCCAGCACACCGGCGAGGTGGTAGCTGCCGAGGACACGGGCGATGCCATCCGGGTCCTGCTCAGCGACGGCACAGCCATGACAGTGGGTGCTGTGGTCAACTGCACCGGACCTGTCGGGGATGCGAGCGCCGACCCACTGCTGGCGTCCTTGCTCGCGTGCGGCCTGGCTCGTGCTGGGTCGGCAGGCCTAGGGCTGGACACCGCGGACGATGGGCGGATTCTCGGAGCCACGGGACGTCTGGCGCCGCTGTGGACGCTGGGCGCGCTCCGACGCGGCAGCCTCTGGGAATCGACCGCCATGCCGGAGATCCGGACTCAAGCTGCGGACGTCGCCACCGGGGTAGCGGCGTACCTCTCTCGCCCAGCGGTTCGGGCGCACTCCTCCCGGCTCGCGGCTCCGCACGAACTGATGATCGGCGACCGCGGAGACGACGCAGCCACCTTGCTGGACAAGCGACTGACCCGCCGTCCGTCGCCCCTCGACGTACGCCGTCGCAACGCGCTCGCCACGCACCCCGGCATCGCGGTGGACCACACCGCCTAAGGATGTTCAGCTAGCAGCCAGCCGTCACCCCGGCGTACGTCGTACTGGTCGGGAGTCCCGGACCACGTCTGCTGGCAGCCGGACCGACCGGATGTGCCAACTCCCTGGCCCGCGTGGACTTTCCCGCACCGGGCGACCCGCCGATCCAGATCACCGGCAGCCGGGGCGCGTCGGCTCGAGTCATCGCAACATCCTTCCACGGATGCCTTCCGGGCCTCGTTGAGTCGGCGAGCGCTTACCGCGACCGACGAAAGGAGCCGCCTATCAAGAGATCGGAAATGTGAGCTATGTCATGCCTTGACCGGATTCAGGCGTCAGCCTACTGTATGCGGTATACCGAGCCCCTCCGGAAGGCGGGACCCATGGAGAGTGCGCCCAAGCTGGCTGTGAACTGCTCGATCCTGTTCACCGAGCTGCCCTTACTGCAAAGACCGAGTGCCGCCCGATCCGCCGGTTTCGAGGCGGTGGAGTTCTGGTGGCCGTTCGACTCCGCCCTGCCCGGCGACGCCGAGGTCGACGCGTTCGAACGCGCGATCCGCGACGCCGGCGTCCAGCTGGTCGGACTGAACTTCGCGGCCGGGGACATGCCCGGCGGCGACCGCGGCCTGGTGTCCTGGCCGCAACGATCGCTGGAGTTCCGCGACAACATCGCGGTGACGCTGGGGATCGGCGAACGGCTGGGATGCCTTGCTTTCAACGCGTTGTACGGCAACCGCGTCGAGGGCGTCTGGCCCGAAGCCCAGGATCAGCTGGGCGCCGAGAACCTGGCACTGGCCGCCACCGCGGCCGGTTCCATCGGCGGCACCGTGCTGGTCGAACCAGTGAGCGGAGCGGACAGGTATCCGCTGCTCACCGCGGCCGACGCGGTGAACGTGATCGACCGGGTGGTCCGCGAGTCCGGGGTGACCAGCCTCGGCCTGCTGGCGGATCTCTACCACCTGACCGTCAACGGGGACGACGTGAGCCGGGCGATCGCGACCTACGCGGACCGCATCGCGCACGTGCAGATCGCCGACGCACCGGGCCGCAACGAGCCCGGCACCGGAAAGATCCCGATCGACCAGTACTTCGAGGAGTTGCGGGCGGTCGGCTACGACGGCTGGATCGGGCTGGAGTACAAGCCCAGCGCCGCAACGACCGAGAGCTTCGACTGGATCCACCGCACCGATTGAGAAGGAGCCAGGCATGCCACGAATGACTGCCGCCCGCGCGGCGGTGGAGATCCTCCGTCGCGAGGGCATCACCAACCTGTTCGGCCTCCCCGGTGCGGCCATCAACCCGTTCTACAACGCGGTCCGCGCGCAGGGTGAGCTCAAGCACGTGCTCGCCCGCCACGTCGAGGGCGCCTCCCACATGGCGGAGGGCTACACCCGGGCGAAGGCCGGGAACATCGGCGTCTGCGTCGGCACGTCGGGACCGGCCGGCACCGACATGATCACCGGCCTGTACTCCGCCTCGGCGGACTCCATCCCGATCCTGTGCATCACCGGCCAGGCGCCGGTGGCGAAGTTGCACAAGGAGGACTTCCAGGCCGTCGACATCACCTCGATCGCCGAACCGGTGACCAAGTGGGCTGTCACCGTGCTCGAGGCAGCGCAAGTGCCGGGGGCGTTCCAGAAGGCGTTCCAGCTGATGCGCACCGGTCGTCCCGGACCAGTGCTGATCGACCTGCCGATCGACGTCCAGCTGACGGAGATCGACTTCGACCCCGAGCTGTACGCGCCGCTGCCGGTGGCGACTCCGCGGATGAGCGTCGCCCAGGCCGAGAAGGTGCTGCAGCTGCTGGGCGAGGCCGAACGCCCGTTGATCGTGGCCGGCGGCGGCATCGTGAACGCCGATGCGGCCGAGCTGCTGGTGGAGTTCGCCGAGCTGAACGGCGTGCCCGTCGTACCGACCCTGATGGGTTGGGGGACGATTCCGGACGACCACCGGCTGATGGCCGGCATGGTCGGCCTGCAGACCTCGCACCGCTATGGCAACGAAACCCTGCTGGCGTCGGACCTGGTGATCGGCATCGGCAACCGCTGGGCGAACCGGCACACCGGTGGCCTCGACACCTACCGGGCGGGCCGCAAGTTCGTCCACGTCGATATCGAGCCGACCCAGATCGGCCGGGTGTTCGCGCCTGATCTCGGCGTCGTGTCGGACGCGAAGGCCGCGCTCGAAGTCCTGGTTCATGTGACCCGCGAGCACGCCCAGCAAGGACCTTTGCCTGACCGCTCGGAATGGTCGGCGGCTTGTCGCGAACGCAAGCGCACGCTGCAACGGCGTACGGACTTCGACAACGTCCCGGTGAAGCCGCAACGGGTGTACCAGGAGATGAACAATGCCTTCGGACCGGACACCCGCTATGTCTCCACGATCGGGCTGTCGCAGATCCAGGCCGCCCAGATGCTGCACGTCTACCGTCCGCGGCACTGGATCAACGCCGGCCAGGCCGGTCCGCTCGGCTGGACCGGTCCGGCTGCGCTCGGCGTCGCGGTCGCTGATCCCGAGGCGACCGTCGTGGCACTGTCGGGCGACTACGACTTCCAGTTCCTGATCGAGGAACTCGCGGTCGGCGCCCAGTTCAACATCCCCTACATCCACGTCGTGGTGAACAACGCCTATCTCGGTCTGATCCGGCAGGCGCAGCGCAACTTCGACATGGACTACTGCGTCCAGCTCGCGTTCGACAACATCAACACCCCGGAGCTGAACGGGTACGGCGTCGACCATGCGAAGGTGGCGGAAGGCCTTGGCTGCAAGGCGTTGCGGGTGTTCGAGCCCGACGGCATCCTGCCCGCGCTGGAACAGGCGAAGAAGATGATGGTCGAGCACCGGGTGCCGATCATGGTCGAGGTGATCCTCGAGCGCATCACCAACGTCTCGATGGGGACCGAGATCGACAACGTGATCGAGTTCGAGGAGCTGGACGAGGTCCGGCACCCGATCCCGACCGCTTCCGGCCTGCGGGATTAGGAGGGATTCGCGATGAGAGTTGCTGTTCTCGGTGCCGGCGCGATCGGTGCCTACGTCGGCGCGGCCCTGCACCGCGGCGGGACCGAGGTCCATCTGGTTGCCCGCGGCCCCCATCTGCAGGCGATCCGGAAGAACGGCGTCCAGGTCTACAGCCCGCGGGGCGACTGGCTGGCGCGCACTCCGGCGACGGACGACCCGGCTGAGATCGGTCCGGTGGACTACGTCTTCCTCGGGCTGAAGGCCAACTCCTATGCCTCCTGTGGTCCGCTGATCGAACCGCTGCTGCACGAGAAGACCGCCGTGGTCGCCGCGCAGAACGGCATCCCCTGGTGGTACTTCCACGGGCTGTCGGGTCCGTACGAAGGCCGTCGGATCGAGTCGGTGGACCCGGGTGGTGAGGTGACCCGCGTCCTGTCACTCGAGCGAGCCGTCGGCTGTGTCGTGTACTGCTCGACCGAGCTGGAAGGCCCCGGGGTGGTCAGACACCTCGAAGGCACCCGGTTCTCGATCGGGGAGCCCGGCGGCGGCAAGAGCGACCGGTGCCTCGAATTCAGCGAGGCGATGATCGCCGGCGGCCTGAAGTGCCCGGTCGAGGAGGACATCCGCGAGGACATCTGGATCAAGCTGCTCGGGAACGCGGCGTTCAACCCGATCAGCGCGCTGGCGCGGGCCACGATGGTGGAGATCGCCACGCACTCGGGCACGCGGGCGATGATCCGGCTGATGATGGAGGAGACCCTCGAGATCGCGGCGGCCGTCGGCTGCCGGCCGGAGATCTCCGTGGACAAGCGGATCGACGGGGCCGAGCGGGTCGGCGACCACAAGACGTCGATGCTGCAGGATCTCGAGAAGGACAAGCCGCTGGAGCTGGACGTGATCCTCGCGGCGGTGGTCGAGCTAGCGGACCTGACCGCGACGAAGGCTCCCACCTTGCGGGCCGTGCACGCTGTCGCTGACCTGCTGTCGATGAAGGTGGGGACCGGGCCGTCGTTGGCCCACGCGCCTACCGCCGTGGTGACGCCCGGCGCCTGAAAGCCAGGTGAGCCCGGAGCTGCGCGCCTCGCCCCAGCGCGCCTCCGGGCCCACCTGTTCCAACAAGTCGGCCCGCTTCCGCCATTCCGTGGCTGACCACCGGCCCTCCGTACTGCGGCTGCAGGCGCGGCCGATCCCCGAGACAAGGCCGGCTCCCGCTCCGGGTAGCCGCGATGCCGTGGCTCCGGCCGGCGCTGCGGGGCTTACCCCGTCGAAGCGTGGGTTGCCCCCTCAAATGCTGGGTTGCCCCCGCAGATGGTGGGTTGCGCCCTCAAGTGGTGGGTTACCCCGTCAGCTGGGGGGTGCCCCTCAACTGACGGGTTACCCCTCAACTGGTGGGTTGCGCCCTCAAATGGTGGGTTGCCCTCAAATGGCGGGTTGCCGCGGCAAATGGTGGGTTGCCCCAGCAGAATACGGAGGGGCAACCCACCAGATCGGTGGGTAACCCCTCCGCAAGAAGGGTCCTGCCGGAAGCCGTAGGAGCCGCCGTCGGGCGCGAGTCGGCGGGAGACCTCAGCCCCCGCGTACCGGCGTACTGGGGCGGGGCCACCGGCGGCGTGTCAGGTATCGGCCAGGGGCTGGCTCAGGCTGAGCGGCCGGAGAGTTGCTCGATGACGGTGAGCAGGGCGGAATGGTCGTCGGAGCCGTGGCCGGTGGCGCGGGCGGCCGCGACCAGCTGGGCAACGACGCCGGTGACGGGGAGCGAGACGCCCGCGGCGCGGGCTGAGGCCAGGGCGATGCCCATGTCCTTGTGGTGCAGGTCGATCCGGAAGCCCGGCTCGAACCGGCGGGCGAGCATCGATTCGGACTTGAGGTCCAGGATGCGGTTGCCGGCCAGGCCGCCCGCGAGCACCTCGAGCGCGCGCTCACCGTCGACGCCGGAGGCCTCGAGCAGCACGATGGCCTCGCTGACTAGGGCGATGATGCCCGCGACCATCAGCTGGTTGGCTGCCTTGACCGTCTGGCCCGCGCCATGGCCGCCGACGTGCACGATCGTCCGGCCGAGGTGCTCGAAGACGGGCTGAGCCGCCGCGAAGTCCTCCGCCGAGCCGCCCACCATGATGGACAGCGATGCCTTGATGGCCCCTTGCTCGCCACCGCTGACGGGCGCGTCGAGCACGCGCACGCCCTTCTCCGTGCCTGCCGTCGCCACTGCGATGGAGGTCTCGGGCGCGATCGAGCTCATGTCGACCAGCAGTACCCCCGGCGCTGCGGACTCCAGTACTCCGCCCGGCCCGAGCACGACCTCCGAGACCTGCGGCGAGTCCGGCAACATGGTGATGACGACCTCGGCGCCGGCGACCGCCTCGGCGATGCTCGGCGCGGGTTTGCCGCCGGCCTGGAGGAGCCTGTCGACGGACGCGGGCACGACGTCGTACCCGGTCACGTCGTAGCCGGCCCGGATCAGGTTGGCGGCCATGTGCGAGCCCATGATGCCGAGCCCGATGAAACCGATCTTCTTCACAGCTCCCGGTGGTGAGGTGTTCACGGTCATCCCCTTCTCAGTGGACGAGGAGTTGTTCGAGGGCGTCACGCATCAGCTGCGCGGCCTCGCTGGGCGTCTTACCGACCTTGACGCCCACGGCTTCGAGGGCGTCCTGCTTGGCGGCGGCCGTGCCGGAGGAGCCGGAGACGATGGCGCCGGCGTGGCCCATCGTCTTGCCCTCGGGCGCGGTGAAACCGGCGACGTAACCGACGACCGGCTTGGTGACGTGGTCCTTGATGAAGGCCGCGGCCCGCTCCTCGGCGTCGCCGCCGATCTCGCCGATCATCACGATCGCGTCCGTGTCCGGGTCGTCCTGGAACGCCTGCAGGGCATCGATGTGCGTCGTCCCGATGATCGGGTCGCCGCCGATGCCGATCGCGGTGGTGAAGCCGTACTCGCGCAGTTCGTACATCATCTGGTAGGTCAGCGTGCCCGACTTCGACACCAGGCCGATCCGGCCTGCCCCGGCGATGTCGGCAGGAATGATGCCCGCGTTCGCGCGGCCGGGGCTGATCAGGCCGGGGGAGTTAGGCCCGATGATCCGGGTCCCCGCGGCCTGCGCGTGCGCGAAGAACGCGGCCGTGTCGTGCACCGGCACGCCCTCGGTGATCACCACGACCAGGGGGATCCCGGCGTCGATCGCCTCGAGCACCGCGCCCTTGGTGAACTTCGGCGGCACGAAGACGACCGACACATCGGCGCCGGTGGACTTCACCGCGTCGGCACACGAGCCGTAGACCGGGATCGACCGCTTGGCGAAGTCGACCGACTGGCCGCCCTTGCCCGGCGTCACGCCGCCGACGATATTGGTGCCTGCGGCAAGCATCCGGGTGGTGTGCTTCTGTCCCTCGGACCCGGTCATGCCCTGCACGACGACCCTGCTGTTCTCGGTCAGGAAGATTGCCATATCCGTTGCCTCCTCAGGCCTGCGCGGCCAGCTCGGCGGCGCGGTCAGCGGCGCCGTCCATGGTGTCGACCACCGTCACCAGCGGGTGGTTCGCCTTCGCGAGGATCCGGCGGCCCTCGTCCACGTTGTTGCCGTCCAGCCGGACGACGAGCGGCTTGTTCGCCTTGTCGCCGAGCAGTTCGAGTGCCTGCACGATCCCGTTCGAGACCGCGTCGCAGGCGGTGATGCCGCCGAACACGTTCACGAACACGCTGCGAACCTGCTCGTCGCCCAGGATGATGCTCAGCCCGTTCGCCATCACCTCGGCGGACGCGCCGCCGCCGATGTCGAGGAAGTTCGCCGGCTTGACCCCGCCGTGCTTCTCACCGGCGTACGCGACCACGTCGAGGGTGGACATGACCAGGCCGGCGCCGTTGCCGATGATGCCGACGGACCCGTCGAGCTTGACGTAGTTCAGGCCCTTCTCGTGGGCCGCGGCCTCGAGCGGGTCGGCGGCGGCCTTGTCGTCGAACGCCGCGTGGTCGGGATGCCGGTACGCCGCGTTCTCGTCCAGGGTGACCTTGCCGTCGAGCGCCTCCAGTGAGCCGTCCGCCAGCCTGACCAGGGGGTTCACCTCCACCAGCGAGGCGTCCTCCGCGATGAACACGTCCCACAGTGCCTGTACTACGGAGGCCGCCTCGGCCGGAAAACCCGCCGCTGCGACGATCTCGGCCGCCTTCGCCTCGTCGACACCGGTGGCCGGGTCGATCGAGACCTTGGCGATCGCGTCCGGGTTGGTGTGCGCGACCTCCTCGATCTCGACCCCGCCCTCGGTGCTCGCGATGCACAGATAGTTGCGGTTGGCCCGGTCGACCAGGAAGGAGAAGTAGTACTCCGCCGCGATGTCGGCGGCGGGTGCGAGCAGCACGCGGCGGACCGTGTGCCCCTTGATGTCCATGCCGAGGATGTCGCGGGCACGGTCGGTGGCCTCGGCCGGGTTCGCGGCCAGCTTCACGCCGCCCGCCTTCCCACGGCCGCCGGCCTTCACCTGGGCCTTGACCACCACCCGGCCGCCCAGCGCCTCGGCGGCCGCTGCCGCGTCGGACGCATCCTCGACCACCCGTCCCAGGGTGACCGGCACCTGGTGCCGGGCGAAGAGCTCTTTGGCTTGGTACTCCATCAGATCCACGGACAGTCCTCCTCGGGCCAGCGCTGAGCAATTGTGACGACTGTATGCTGTATGCACAATCGTTCACAAGGCCTCACCTCTGGACAACCCATGGCACAGAGGAGTACCAACGTTCCATACGGTATGCAGTAGTCAGGAGGCGACGATGAACGACGCGAACCCAAGCACGCCTCCAAGAGACGTGCGTGATGTGTACGGCAGGCAGTATCGGATCGGCGAGGACCCCCAGGAGCTCACCGGCCACTCGAGGCGCTGGCAGCTCTGGGCCGCGTGGGCTTGCATGGTCGCGATCAGCCCGCTGCAGTACTCCTTCGGTTCCGCCGCTCTCGGCCTGGAGTCGAGCCGCGGCTGGGGGGCCGCACAGACGATGTGGCTGCTCGCTCTGTTCGTGGCTTGTCAGGCGTTGGTGGCGATCCCGGCCGCCTGGGCCCAACGAGTACGGCGGGCCACGCCGACCCAACTCGTAGTACTGGGCGGTGTCCTCGCGGCGGTCGGTCTCACGACGCTGGCGCACTCGACCAGTTATGCCGCGGTCGTCTTCGGCTACGCACTGGTCGGGGGAACCGGAGCAGGCCTCGTGTACGCCGCCTGCATCACCACCGCGGCAAGGTGGTTCCCGGACAAGAGGGTCGCGACGATCGGCTTCGTCACTGGCGGGTTCGCGGTCGGAGCTGTGCCGAGCATCGCGTTGCTCAGCATCTTCGAGTCGGCCGCCGGCCAGCGGCTCGCGTTCGACCTGACCGCGGTGGTCGCTCTGCTGATCGTGATGACCGCGGGCGGCGTACTCAAGGATCCGCCGCGGCACTGGTGGCCCGCGGCTATCGACGCGCAGGCTTGGGCCGTGGATCGCAAGCTGAACCGGAGTGTCGGTCACAACCTCCCCGCGGTCCGCCACTACCGCCCGGCCGAAGCGATGCGTACCGGCGCCCTGCCGCTGATGTGGCTGACGTTGGCCCTCAGTACTGCGCTGTCGCTGTTCGGGATCGCGTTCGTCGTCAGCTACGCGATCGAGGCGGAACTCGGTGCGGCGGTGGCGGGGTTCGCCGCCGGATTGCTTGCCGCTGTGAACGGTCTCGGCAGGTCGTTCGCCGGGCACCTGTCCGACCGGTTCGGGCGGCGCAGGGTGCTCGCGGCGGTGTTGATGATCGAGGGGTTCACCCACGTCGGACTCGTGCTGGCGGGCGAGTCCGGTGTGGGCTGGGCGTTCGTCGCCTGCGCGATGTTCGCCGGCCTGGGCGGTGGCGCCTTCTACGCGATCATGGCCAACCTGGTGCTGGAGTTCTTCGGCGAGAACAGCCTGCTGCAGAACCAGGCGATCCTCTACAGCGCGAAGGCCGCAGGTGGTCTGCTCGGCATTGGTGTGACGGCCAGCCTGGTCGGGACGGTCGGCTACCGGCCGCTCTTCCTTGGTGCAGGTCTGCTCGGACTGGTGACGGCGCTGATCGTGCGTTTCCTCAAGCAACCGGGCTACCCGGCTCTACCGGTTCGACCTCAGTTGGGGACGCCGGTAGCGGGCTCTGTGCGGCCGGGCGAGTGAGCCGGGTGGAAGCCGGGGCCACGCTCAGCGGTCCCGGCAACCAGTTCGCGGACCTCCCAGGGAAGGCGCACTACGCCCGAGCGGAACGCCCCGAACCTTGCGTGCTGGAGCTCGTCTCCAAGCTCGCCAGGGAACCGTGGACGGACCATCCGAGCTGCGTACACCCCACGCTCGGCTCGATTGCCCGCGCCGTCCATGACTACAGCAGCCGAGCGGGCCGTCGGGCCCTTCTCCCGCTGGCGCCTTCCTTCCTGGGGACGGCGCAGCCCGGCTTCGACGTCTCGGCACGGCTGGTCGCCCTCTGTGTCTCCACCGCACTCACCAGTCCGGGCGAGATCAGCAGGGATGAGCGCAGCCGCCTCGGCCGCGCTCAGCAGACAGCGGGGTACCTCCTGGCCTCACGCCCGGCTGATCAGCAACCGGGCGGGATCGCCCGCTGGTGGCTCCCCGTGTTCGACCGGCTAAGGATCAGTGAGCCGGTATACCGGAACTTCGTGGCGACGGAACACGCCGCAGAGGCCGTCGCTGTCACCGCCCGAGCCTCGGACGGCGACAGCGACATACGGCTCAGGCAGTTGCTCAAGCAGTGCCTAGCAACTGTTTGAAACCCTCAAGGGGCTCGGCGGCCCGGTGCGCCGAGCCCCTCGTGGTCCACATCGCCGGCGCCCCACAGAGCGTGGTCGTAGTCACCGTCGGGAATCACCAAGAGCTCCCGCGCACGCGGAGCACGCACCTGCTCTTCCAGCCGCCGGAGGTCCGCGGAGCACCGCGCGACGTCGTCCATCAGGCGCAGTACGTCGAGGTGCGGGCCGAGCTGGTTCCTCAACCCTGTAAGGGCTTTCTCCAGGCCCTGCACGGCTCGCCGGGTGCGGTCGAGTTCGTCGTGGATCGTCATCTTGGCTCCCGTGCTCGTGGTGACCTGGATCATGGAGACGTGACAAGCATACGGGATACTGCATACAGTCGTCGCTAAGAATTCTGCCGGGTGTCGAACTCTGGACAACTGGTTCGACGGTGCGATATGACTACGACTACACCATACGGTATGCAATCTACTGAGTAGCTTCTCAGCAGGTGTGGTCACGAGATAGATGCAGCACCCAGGCAGAGCGAACCTTCCACGAGGAGATGACTGCACAGATGGCCCAAACAGTGTCCGAATCAAACGCGGTTGCGGAAGTGACCGAGCCGGAGCCGAGTAACGCCACGATCTCGGGCGGGCATCTGGTGGCCAAGGCCCTGAAGGCCGAAGGTATCGACGTGATCTTCACGCTCTGTGGCGGTCACATCATCGACATCTACGACGGCTGCGTCGACGAGGGCATCGCCGTCGTGGACGTGCGGCACGAGCAGGTCGCGGCGCACGCCGCGGACGGCTACGCGCGGATGACCGGCAAGCCCGGTTGTGCCGTGGTCACGGCCGGCCCTGGCACCACCGACGCGGTGACCGGTGTGGCGAACGCCTTCCGGGCGGAGAGCCCGATGCTGCTGATCGGCGGCCAGGGCGCGCTGAACCAGCACAAGATGGGTTCGCTGCAGGACCTGCCGCACGTCGACATGATGACGCCGATCACCAAGTTCGCCGCCACGGTGCCGCACACCGCCCGGGTGGCCGACATGGTGTCGATGGCCTTCCGTGAGTGCTACAACGGCGCTCCCGGCCCGTCCTTCCTGGAGATCCCGCGCGACATCCTGGACAACTCCGTCCCGGTGGAGCAGGCCACCATCCCGGAGGGCGGCCGCTACCGTGCGTCCACCAAGAGCATCGGTGACCCGGCGAACGTCGAGGCGCTCGCGGACCTGCTGGTCCGTGCCGAGAAGCCGGTCGTGCTGCTCGGCACCCAGGTGTGGACGTCCCGTGGCAGTGACGCGGCGATCGAGTTCGTCCGCCAGCTGAACGTACCGGCGTACATGAACGGCTCGGCTCGCGGCACCCTGCCGCCCGGCGACCCGCACCACTTCCACCTGTCCCGGCGCTACGGGTTCAACAACGCCGACCTGATCCTGATCGTCGGCACCCCGTTCGACTTCCGGATGGGTTACGGCCGCCGGCTGCCGAAGGGCGCCACCGTGGTCCAGATCGACATGGACTACCGCACGGTCGGCAAGAACCGCGACATCGACCTCGGCCTGGTCGGCGACCCGGGCGCGATCCTGGCAGCGGTCACCCAGGCGGCCTCGGGACGCATCCAGAACAAGGCGAATGACCGCAAGGCCTGGTTCTCCGAGCTGCGCGCGGAGGAGGACGCGGCGTACCAGAAGCGGCTGCCGCGGCAGCTGTCGGACGCCAACCCGATCCACCCGCTGCGGCTCGCGCACGAGATCAACGAGTTCCTCACCGAGGACTCGATCTACATCGGCGACGGCGGCGACATCGTCACCTTCTCTGGTGGCGTCGTGCAGCCGAAGTCGCCGGGCCACTGGATGGACCCGGGACCGTTGGGCACCATCGGCGTCGGCATCCCGTTCGTGATGGCGGCCAAGTACGCCCGGCCGGACAAGGAGGTCGTCGCGCTCTTCGGTGACGGTGCCTTCTCGCTGACCGGGTGGGACTTCGAGACCCTGGTGCGCTTCAACCTGCCGTTCGTCGGTGTCGTCGGCAACAACTCGTCGATGAACCAGATCCGCTACGGCCAGGAGGCGAAGTACGGTCACGCCCGCGGCCGGATCGGCAACACCCTCGGAGACGTCAAGTACGACGAGTTCGCCAAGATGCTCGGCGGCTACGGCGAGGAGGTCCGCGACCCCAAGGACATCGGGCCGGCCATGCAGCGGGCCCGCGAGTCGGGGCTGCCGTCGCTGATCAACGTCTGGGTCGACCCGGACGCTTACGCGCCCGGAACCATGAACCAAACCATGTACAAGTAGCGAACCCGGTGGCGGCGCGCCGTGTCTTTCACGGCCGGCGCGTCGCCGCCCAGTACTGGAGGACCAAGATGGGTAAGGCCCTTGAAGGTGTCCGCGTACTCGACATGACCCACGTGCAGTCGGGACCGTCCTGCACCCAGATCCTCGCCTGGCTGGGCGCCGATGTAGTCAAGCTCGAGGCGCCCACCGGCGACATCACCCGGCAGCAGCTGCGCGACCTCCCCGACGTCGACAGCCTCTATTTCACGATGCTCAACTGCAACAAGCGCAGCATCACCTTGAACATGAAGTCCGAGCGGGGCAAGGAGATCTTCACCGACCTGGTGAAGGACGCCGACATCCTGGTGGAGAACTTCGCGCCCGGCGCGATCGACCGGATGGGCTTCACCTGGGACCGCCTGCAGCTGATCAACCCGAAACTGATCTTCGCCTCGATCAAGGGCTTCGGTCCGGGCAAGTACGAGGACTTCAAGGCCTACGAGGTGGTCGCCCAGGCGATGGGCGGCGCGATGAGCACGACCGGGTTCGAGGACGGCCCGCCGATCGCCACCGGAGCTCAGATCGGTGATTCCGGCACGGGAATCCACCTCGTGGCCGGCATCCTCGCCGCGCTCTACCAGCGGGTGGAGACCGGTAAGGGCCAGCGCGTCAGCGTCGCGATGCAGGAGGCCGTGCTGAACCTCAGCCGGGTGAAGCTCCGCGACCAGCAGCGGCTCGCGCACGGTCCGCTGAAGGAGTACCCGAACGACAACTTCGGCGACGAGGTGCCCCGCTCCGGCAACGCGTCCGGCGGCGGCCAGCCCGGCTGGGCGGTCAGAACCGCGCCCGGCGGCCCGAACGACTACATCTACGTGATCGTCCAGCCGCCCGGCTGGGCCCCGATCGCGGCCCTGATCGGCAAGCCCGAGCTGGCCGACGACCCGGACTGGAGCACACCGGCCGCCCGGCTCGACAAGCTCGACAAGATGTTCGCGCTGATCGAGCAGTGGACCGAGCAGCACAGCAAGTTCGAGGTGATGGAGAAGCTGAACGCGCTGAACGTCCCGTGCGGCCCGATCCTGTCCACCAAGGAACTGATCGAGGACGAGACGCTGGCCGAGCTCGGCGCGGTCGTCGAGGTGAAGCACCCGCAGCGCGGCAGCTTCAAGACCGTCGGCTGCCCGATCAAGCTGTCCGACTCGCCCGTCCAGGTGGAGACCTCACCAGGGCTGGGAGAGCACAACTCCGCGATCTACGGCGGACTCGGCATCGACACCGCCGAGCTCGAGGAACTCAAGGCAGCCGGCGTCGTCTAGTACGTCCGAAAGACCGAGGGGCCTGACCCGCGGTTCTTCGGACGCAAGCGTTGGGCACCAACCTTTACCCCGCTTTTGAGGAGCTAGGCATGACATATGACAAGGCAGTGGTCCAGTCCATCCTCGATCAGGCTCTGGCGGACGGCCGTACTTCGCTGAGCGCGCCGGAGGCCAAGCAGGTCGCGGACGCGTACGGTATCCCGACCCCGGGCGAAGGACTGGCCACGTCTGCCGAGGGAGCCGCCGGACTCGCCGCGGAGATCGGTTTCCCGGTCGTGCTGAAGATCGTCTCTCCCGACATCCTGCACAAGACGGAGGCGGGTGGGGTGGTGGTCGGCGTGGACAGCGCCGAGGCGGCGGTCACGGCGTACCAGCAGATCATCGCCAACGCCAAGGCCTACCAGGCCGACGCGGAGATCATCGGCGTCCAGGTGCAGAAGATGCTGGTCACCGGCGGTGACGTGCAGGAGGTCATCGTCGGTGCGGTCACCGACCAGACCTTCGGCAAGATCGTCGCCTTCGGCCTCGGCGGTGTGCTGGTCGAGGTGCTGAAGGACGTCACCTTCCGGCTCGCCCCGACCTCGCCCGACCAGGCCCGGTCGATGGTGGACGGCATCGGCGCGCACGAGATGCTGAACGGGCCCCGTGGCACCAAGCCGGTCGACAAGGATGCGATCGCCGCGATCATCACCAAGCTGTCGGACCTGGTCGAGGACTTCCCGCAGTTCGCCGAGGTGGACCTGAACCCGGTACTGGCCGGGCCGGACGGTGCCACCGCGGTGGACTTCCGGATCATCGTCGACGCCGAGGCCGGCAAGCCGGTGGACCGGTACAGCCAGGAGGAGATCCTCGCCTCGATGAACCGGATCATGAAGCCCCGGGCGATCGCCGTGATCGGCGCCTCGAACGAGGACGGCAAGATCGGCAACTCGGTGATGAAGAACCTGGTCAACGGCGGCTACCAGGGCGACATCTACCCGATCAATCCCAAGGGCGGCGAAGTCCTCGGGTTGAAGGCCTTCCCGAGCATCAACGACGTGCCGGGCGACGTGGACGTCGCGGTGTTCGCGGTCCCGGCCAAGTTCGTCGGCGGGGCACTCGAGCAGTGCGGCCAGAAGGGCGTGGCGGGCGCGATCCTGATCCCGTCCGGCTTCGCGGAGACCGGTGAGCAGGAACTGCAGGACGAGGTCGTCGCGATCGCGAAGAAGCACGGCGTCCGCATCCTCGGGCCGAACATCTACGGTTACTACTACCTGCCGGAGAACCTCTGCGCGACGTTCTGTACGCCGTACGACGTCAAGGGCAGCGTGGCGCTGTCGTCACAGAGCGGAGGCATCGGGATGGCGATCCTGGGCTTCAGCCGCTCCAGCCGGATGGGCGTCTCCGCGATCGTTGGGGTAGGCAACAAGGCCGATATCGACGAGGATGACCTCCTGACCTTCTTCGAGACCGACGACAACACCAACCTGATCGCCATGCACCTAGAGGATCTCAAGGACGGCCGGGCCTTCGCCGAGACGGCCGCCCGGGTGTCGAAGAAGAAGCCTGTCGTGGTGCTCAAGGCCGGCCGCACCGACATGGGTGCCCGGGCGGCGAGCTCGCACACGGGTGCTCTGGCCGGCAACGACAAGGTGTACGACGACATCCTGCGGCAGAGTGGCGTGGTCCGGGCCCCGGGGCTGAACGAGATGCTCCAGTACGCCCGGGGAATCCCGCTGCTGCCGACGCCGAAGGGCGAGAACGTCGTCATCATCACCGGTGCGGGTGGCTCGGGCGTACTGCTTTCGGACGCCTGCGTCGACAACGGCCTGCAGCTGATGTCGATGCCTGCAGACCTGGACGCCGCGTTCAAGAAGTTCATCCCGCCGTTCGGCGCGTCTGGTAACCCGGTGGACATCACCGGTGGCGAGCCGCCGTCGACCTACCGCAATACGGTCGCGCTTGGTCTCGAGGACGAACGGATCCACGCGTTGATCCTGGGTTACTGGCACACGATCGTGACCCCGCCGATGGTGTTCGCGAAGCTCGTCTCCGAGGTGGTCGAGGAGTACCGGGCGAAGGGCATCGACAAGCCGGTGGTGGCATCACTGTCGGGCGACGTCGAGGTCGAGGAAGCCAGCCAGTACCTGTTCGAGCACGGCGTGGTCGCCTATCCGTACACCACCGAGACGCCGGTCCAGGTGCTCGGTGCCAAGTACCGCTGGGCCCGGAACGCGGGTCCGCTCGGTTCGTAGTCAACAACTACCGCAGTACGAAAGCCGGTGATGCGTTTGGTCAGGGGGGAGTGCACGGGGGAGCGATAAGTCTCGTCAGCTGGCGTCGATCTAAGGAGTCCGCCTTGGACGTCACAAGCAAGACCTCAGAAGTACCCGAAGAGCCCGCGTCAGCGGCAGTCACCGAGCGGGTCTGGCACGCCGGCAGACTCGAACCGATGCCGATACGGCCGTTGCCGCCGGCACCCCCGTCCATGCATATCCTCGGCCCGACCGTCTTCCTGGTCGCGCTGGGTGTGGGCATGGGTGAGTCCTACATGTGGCCGCGCCTGGTCCTGGTCTTCGGCCCGGACATCCGCTGGCTGTTCATGGTCGGTGTCACCCTGCAGGCGTTCGTGCTGCTGGAGATGGCCCGTTACGCGATGGCGACCGGAGAAAGCATCTTCTTCGGCGCCGCGCGGGTGTTCAAACCGTTGATGTGGTTCTTCTACGTAGCGGCGATCCTGATCTACATCTGGCCAGGCCATCTGTCGGCCGGAGCCGCCGCGTTCGAGGAGATCACCGGAATACCATGGCAGGCAACGGCCTGTGTGGCGCTGATCTTCGTCGGTGTGCTGTTCAGCATGCTCTCGGTGATCTACAACTTCCTGGAGAAGCTGCTCGGCCTGCTGATCGGCTTCCTGGTGGTCGGTACGTCGATTATCGCCGCGATCGTCGGCAGCTGGGACGATCTGGCCCAGACGCTGAGCGGCATGTTCGCGTTCGGCTTCCTGCCGGACAAGGCCTTGTCCGAGGCCTGGTTCCCGATCCTGGTCGGGTCGATCGCTTTCGCCGGCCCGTCCGGCATGCAGCAGATGTGGTACACGCTGCAACTGCGCGACAGCGGCGCCGGCATGGGGGCCCACATCCCGAAGATCCGCGGTCTGCGGTCGGCGGACGAGGCGGAGTCGATGCCGTCGCGGGGCTACATGTTCGACACCGAGAACCCCGAGGAGATGAAGAAGTGGAAGGGGTGGCGCAGGTGGGTCACCTTCGACGCCCTGCTGCTCTTCTGGGGCATCACGATGCTTGTCACGATCTCCTTCACGGTGCTGGCCATGTCGGCGGCCCGGGAGAATCCGGACGTGGCGGGCCTGATCGAGGGCGGTGACCGGCAGGCCGCACTGAAGGCGATGTCGGATGCCTTCGCCGCGGCCGGCAGTCCGATCCTGGGCACGTTGTTCTTCGCCTTCATCGCGCTGATCGGACTGAACGCGACGCTCGGGCTGTTCGACTCGTTCTCCCGCGGCCAGGCGGACATGACGTACTACTTCATCCCCGGGGCCAAGCGGTTCTCGATGTCGAAGCTGTACGCCGGGTTCCTCTGGGGCGTCATCACCTTCGGGATCCTGATCCTGCTGTTCGGGCCCGCCGACGGTCCAGCGGGAATCCTGGACATCCTGGCCTTCCTGTCCACCTTCGCGATGGGCGCCTACTGCATCGTGTTGCTCCTGGTGAACAACAGGTTGCTGCCCAAACCGATCCGGCCAGGACCGCTGCGGAACGTGATCATCGGCTTCGGCGCGGTGTTCTACCTCGGCATGCTGTTCTACAGCCTGGTTCGCTTCGGTGTGGTCGTGGGCTGAGATGTCCACCTCGAAGGTCAGGCAGCTGGCGGAGTTCTCCGTCCCCGCCGCAGCAGTAGGAGTAGCAGCCGGCCTGGTGGCCGGCGGGTTGGCCGCGTTCGTCGGCCAGCCCGCCGGCTGGGCCATCATCACCGGGCTCGGCCTGGCTGCTCCGCTCGTCCTGCTGGGCGCCGGGTACGCCGTACTGCTGGCGCTCGGCAAGGTCCCGGCCGGGGTGTTCGCCCCGGCCGCGGTCTACTGGGTCATCGGATTCCCGTTGGCCCTGCTCGTTCACGAAGTGGTGACGCAGTGGACGGTGACGGGAACGCCGGGGCTCCCCGCGGAGCCGTGGAAGTTCCTCGCCTTCCGGGCGCTGCTCAGCATGGGGTTCGCGATCGGGTTCCTCTGGATGCACGAACAGATCGGCCGGCACTGGTGGCCGAGGATCGTGGACCACAACATCTACGCCCGCCGGTGCGTCGAGCAGTACATCGAGCTCGCCTCATCGATGCAGGCCCGCAAGGCCGCGGTCGTTCGCGGCCGCAAGAAGCGCGTCGCCTAGTGGCGTCGGGCTCTCAACAGCAGGCCGCCCGCGACTGGACTCCAGTCGCGGGCGGCCTGCTGTGGTGCCGGCCCCTTGGCTCCGGGCCGGCGGGTGTCTCAGTCCGTACGCCGGCGACGGGTCGCGGCCTTCTTCTCGGCGACGACAGGCTCAGTGGCCTCCCCGCCGCCCTGGAGCTCGTGGTACGCCTTACGGGTGTGCTCGGTGTGCTCGCGCATGATCTGCGCGGCCTTGTCCTCGTCGCTGTCGCTGATCGCCTTCACCAGCCGGGTGTGCTCCCGCCAGGAGGCCGCGCCACGGACCGGGGCGACCGGCGTGTAGTACCAGCGGACCCGGCGGTCGACCTGGCCCGCGAAGTCGACCAGGAACCGGTTCCCGGACATCTCGGTGATCAGTCCGTGCAACTCTCCGTTCGTCCGGACAGCACCGTCGATGTCGCCTGCGTCATGGAAGGCGGCGCCGACCTTGCACAGGTCCCTCAGCTTCGCCACATCTTCCTTCGTGGCGTGCCGGGCGGCCAGCCGCGCCGACTCCGACTCCAGCGCGGCACGGGCCGCGAGGAGCTGGTCCACCTCGTCCTCGGCGGGCACGTGCACCATCGCGCCGAAACCGGGCCGGAGGTCGACCCAGCCCTCGTTGTTGAGCCGCTGCAGGGCCTCCCGGACGGGCTGGCGGGAGACGCCCAGCATGCCGGCCAGTTCCACCTCCACGAGGTGCCGGCCGCGCTCCAGGGTGCCGTCGATGATCATCTCGGTCAGGGCCTCGTAGACCGACTCACGCAGGGGTGTCGGCCGCTTCACGTGCCGTACGCCGGGGGAATCGGTGGGTCCCGCGCTGATAGTGGTCATGAGGTCCTTCCCCGGTGTTTCGGGAACAGTTGCTGGAGTAAATCACTAGCCTGGATAAACATGATGGCACTTGGTAGACAGTCTACCAAGTGCCAAGAGCCAAGTCGTCTCAATCGGTCCGCCCCCGGTGCTCCGGATCCGTGGATTGCCTGTCCGCGGGGAGTCCGCCGCCGCGGAGAGATCCTTGTCCGGAGCACCGATCGGGGGGTCAGGCAGCCGAGCTGCCGACCTTCTGCAGGTCATCGTCGTCGTGCCGGTGGTCGGTCAGCTCGACGTCGGTATCGAGTTCCTGCTCCAGCTGCAGCTCCGGTGCATCCGGGAACTGCGGACGAGCCGCCAGAGCGCCGAACCTACGGGTGAAAATCATCGCTACCTCTCCGCTCCGGAGCATCCCGGAGACTTACTGGATGGATCCCGGGATCAGGTGTTCCCGAGATGTGTAGGTGGTAATACTGCCTACTGCATACATTCAACCAGCCTGGGTGGGTGCTTATGCCCACGTCTGGCGTGATCCCGGTTACTTCCGCCTCCGGTCCTACGTGATCCCTGTTACAGAGCCGCGTTGGACCCGTGACAGCCCGGTTCCAGCTGGGCGAATTCTGTTGCCCGGACCTCTCCGGTACCCGATCGCCGGCGCGCGGACACGTCGTACGGGTCAGGCCTTGGTGGAATACGAGTGGGCGCCGGTTCCGGCCAGGCGGCCGCCGTCGACGATCAGGTACTCGTCGCGGATCGGCGTACCGTCGAACCACGACTCGAGGATCTCCCGGGTTCCCGCGGCATACCGCGCCTGCGCCGACAGGGACGAGCCGGAGATGTGCGGGGTCATCCCGTGGTGCGGCATGGTCCGCCACGGGTGGTCCGCCGGAGCCGGCTGCGGGTACCACACGTCGCCCGCGTACCCCGCGAGTTGGCCGCTGCGCAGCGCGCGGTCGATCGCATCGCGGTCGGCGATCTTGGCGCGGGCAGTGTTGATCAGGTAGGCGCCGCGCTTCATCGTGCCGATCAACTTGTCGCCGAACAAGCCCTCGGTCTCCGGGTGCAGCGGCGCGTTGATGGTGACCACGTCGCAGTGCGGGACCATGCTTGCCGCGTCCGGGTGGAAGGTGAGGTTGAGCTCGCGCTCGATCGACTCGGGCAGGCGGTGCCGGTCGGTGTAGTGCAGCTTGACGTCGAACGGCGCCAGCCGGCGCAGTACGGCGAGGCCGATCCGGCCGGCGGCGACCGTACCGACGTGCATGCCTTCGAGGTCGTAGGACCGGGACACGCAGTCGGCGATGTCCCAACCGCCGTCTAGCACCACCCGGTACGACGGGAGGTAGTTCCGGACCAGGCTCAGCGTCATCATCACCACGTGCTCGGCGACGCTGATGCTGTTGCAATAGGTGACTTCGGCAACGGTTACGCCGTGCGCGATCGCGGCGTCGAGGTCGACGTGGTCCGAGCCGATGCCCGCGGTGATCGCCAGCTTGAGGTTCGGCGCCTTCTCGATCCGCTCGGGGGTCAGGTAGGCGGGCCAGAACGGTTGCGAGATCACCACGTCGGTGTCGGGCAGTTCCCGGTCCAGCACGGAGTCCGCGCCCTCCTTGGAGGAGGTGACCACCAGCGTGTGTCCCTGGCTCTCGAGGAAGTTCCGTAGCCCGAGCTCACCCGACACGCTGCCGAGCAGCTGCCCCGGACTGAAGTCGATCGCCTTCGGGGACGGTGTGGTCTGGCCGCCCGGGTAATGGTCGATCTTCGGCAGATCGTCGCGCGCGTAAGACGTCGGATAACCGTCCTTCGGGTCGTCGTACAGCACGCACAGGACCTTGGCCATGATGGGCAACTCCTCAACGGTGGAAGGGTTTCTCGTCCCTTCAACACTCGTGCCGCGGGGAGTGCGCGGTCAAAGACTTGCTCGCTATCTCGGCATAGCCCGGCGCTATCAGTTGAGCTGCGGGGAATAGCCCGAACCCATCAGATGAACGTCCAGCAACTCGTCCAGTGCCTTGTGTACGCCGGCCTGTCGCGCGACGTCGAGCAGTGCCCTTGCCAGCACCGGCTCGGGGCTTCTTGCAGCGATGACGAGGCCGACCCGCGGGCCGTGTGCGGGGCTTTTCAGCGGAACCACGCGCATTCCGGCCGGTACGCCGAACATGTGCAACCACGCATGGGAGATCACGGTGGACCAGTGGTTGCCACGGAGGTGGCTGTACAGGCCGGACACCGTGTCACTCTCGATAGCGGGCGTGGCGGTCACGCCGTCGTCGGTGAAGTAGCCGTTCATGATCCGCCGGTTCCGCATCTCAGGCGAGAGCAGGCAGAGCGGTAGTTCGGACACCTGCGCCCAAGTTGCCACCGGCAACTCCGCCAATTCGCCCTGCTCCGGGGTCAGTAGCAGGTAGCGCTCCTCGTACAAGGGAGTCTTGCGGACCTGACCGAGGGTGTCATCGTCCAGATAAGTCATGGCCACGTCGAGCTCGAACTCGGCCAGCTTCTGCGTGATGTCGCGCGAGGACAGGGATTCCAGGGTCACCCGGGCCTGGGTGTGCCGCTCGCAGAAGGGGGTCGTCAGCAGTGAGACCACCGGCATCGCGGTCGGGATCGCGCCGAGCCTGAGAGTGCCGGTCAACCCACCGCGCATCACCGACAACTCGTGGCGCAACGCATCCCGCTCAGCGAGGATCCGCTGGGCCCACAGGAGCACCCGTTCGCCCTCCGGGGTGAGCCCCTCGAACCGGCGACCCCGCCGTACGATCGGAACGTCCAGTTCTTGCTCGAGCTTGCGGATCGCTGCGGACAACGACGGCTGGGAGACGTAGCACGCGTCGGCTGCCCGGGCGAAGTGCCGCTCCCGGGCGAGCGAGACGAGGTACTCGAGCTGACGCAGCAACATGGCGGATCAGCCTCTTCCCCGCGAACGGCAACCGAAGACCGGGCGGGCGGCATACCGTTCATCTGTATACATAATCCAACAATACGCGGGTGACTCCTCGCCGGGAAGGGCTCGAGCGCGCCGCGGGTGTCGAAGCGGAACTTGTGACGCAGGTCACAGCTTCGAGTGTCGAATCAGGGGCTGTCCGTCCGACGCGTTGGCAAGACCACCGGACAGCGAAAGGCACTACTGATGGACAAGGTCATCTCCGACGACGGCACCCCTCTTGCTTACGACACGTTCGGCACCGGACCGGGCGTCATCCTGGTCACCGGCGCGTTCACCGACCGCTCCTACCTGGTGCCGCGTGCCACGGCACTGGCCGAGGCGTTCTCGGTCATCACCTACGACCGTCGAGGGCGTGGCGACAGCGGCGACACGGCGCCGTACGCGGTCGAGCGGGAGGTCGAGGACCTAGCAGCGTTGCAGGAGGCAACGGGTGCTGCCTACGGCTGTGCCGACTCCTCAGGTGTGATGGTGCTACTGCGGGCGGCTGCCGCCGGCGTGCCGTTCGAGAAGCTGACGATCATGGAGCCGCCCTTCCGCGTCGAGGGCGCTCCGCCCGCGCCTGACCGCTACCTCGAACGCCTGCGGGAATTCATCGCTGCCGGAGATCCGGGCGGCGCGGCCGAGCTCTTCATCGTCGAGGCGGTCGGTCAGCCTCGGGAAGTCGTCGAGCAGCTGAAGCCGACACCGATGTGGGCCGCGCTGAAGGCGATGGCGCCGACCCTCGTGTACGACGCGCTCCAGCTCGGCGACAGCTCCGTCCCGACCGAGCTGCTGGCGGGGATCACGGTGGAGACTCTCGCGCTCTACAGCACTGCCAGCCCCGAGTGGTTGCAGAACGCCTCGAGGGCCGCCGCCGCAGCCCTTCCCAAGTCGAAGACCCTCGGGTTGGAGGGGCAGTTCCACGAGATTCCGCCGGAGATCCTGACCCCGGCACTGGCCGACTTCTTCCTCGGGGCCTGAAGAGGGGGCGCCGCGGATCGCGGCGCCCCGTCTCAGTTGGTCAGACGGTCACCTGCCTGGTGACGGTGGCGGCCTTGCCCCAACCGTCGGTCGTCGTCAGCGTGACCGTGTAGCTGCCCGCCGCGGGGAACGTGTGGGCCGGTGCCGACAAGGTGCTGGTCGGGGTGCCGTCACCGAAGTTCCACAGGTAGGTGAACGTGTCGCCGACGTTGGAGTCGGCCGAGCCCACGCCGGAGATGTTGCAGGACAGTCCTGCGCAGGACGGCGGGTTGATCACCGGTGTCGGGGCCACGTTGTTGGTCGGCTCGGTGATCGTCACCGTCTGCGTCGCCGTGGCCGTGGCGCCCCACTCGTCCTTGGCCGTCAGAACCACCGTGTAGGTGTTGGCGCTGGTGTACGTCCTGGTCGGGAGCGGGCCGGTGCCCGTTCCGTTGCCGAAGTTCCAGGAGTAGGTCAGCGCTGTCGGGTTCTCGTCGGTGGAACTCCGGGCGTCGTAGGTGCAGACGTTCTGCGCACACGAGCTGGTGAACTTCGCCACCGGCGGGAGGTTGCCCGGCGGGATCGACACCGTGACGTGCCGCTCGGACGGTACGGCCATCACCTGGTCGTGCTGGTCGACCGGCCGGACCCGCACGGTGTACGCACCCGCGGGGATGACCGGTGTCGTGTAGGAGAAGTTGGACCCCGGCGTTCCCGGGCTGTTGAGGAACGCCGTCCGCCAGCTGGCCGTAGTACTGGTGAAGGTGCCGGACGAGCTCAGGTACTGGCCGAGCGAGTTCACGATGCCGACCTCGACCCGTTGCATGGCCTGGTCGTCCTCGGCCCGGCCGCTGACGAAGATCTTGCCGTCCGTGAACTCCGTGTTCTCGACCGGCGCGAGCAGGCTGTCGTTGAGAGTGGGCGGCAGATCACCGGGGTAGATGCGGTAGCGCGCAGTCGCACCTGTGGTCGAGCTGTCCTGCTGCCCGGCTGTGTCGTAAGCGAACGCCGTCACCGCCCAGTCGCCCTGCGAGGGTAGGTCGACCGGCAAGGTCCACGTCGTGCTCGTTCCGCTCGGCGACGCCAGGGTCGCCGGCAGCGTCGCGAAGGCGGCAGCCATCGAGCCGTTGGGCTGGAGGAAACGGTTGGTGTCCTGGTCCTCCAAGGAGACCCGCACCTCGGCCACACCGAGGTCGTCGGTTGCCGTGCCGGCCAGGTCGAGATGCAGGACCTGCCCACCTGTCACCGTGCCTGTGACGTTCAGCAGGCCGTTCGGTGGCGCGTCACCGGGCACCTGGGCGCTGATGTTGAGCCTGCCCTGGTTCGCCGATGCGGTGGTCAACCCCAGGTGGTCCGCTGCACGGACTGAAAACGTGTATGTGCCCGGCTTGAGGTTGAACGGCGTCGTGTAGGACCAGTTGTAGCTCGTCTGGTTGAGGTTCAGCGGTGACACCCGGTACCAGCCCGCGATCGCGTCCACGCCCCAGGTGCCGTCGGAGGCCAGGTTCTCCCGGGTGGTGGTGTTGCGCAGCTGGATCTCCACGCTGTACAGGGACTGATCGTCATTGGCCGAGCCGGCGAACGTCAGCTGCCCGCCGGGCGCGACCACCAGTGTCTGGGTCGCGGTCGGGGGAGTCATCGGTGCCGGCGAACTGATCGACACCGATGGCGCGATGCCGTTCTCAGTCACGATCCAGGTCCGGTCGGCGGTGTCGAGATCGGACTGACCGGAGGTGTCGCCGGCGCGGGCCTGGGCCTGCCAGGTTCCCTCATAGGGAACCGTCACCTCATAGGACCACGACGTACTGACAGCCCCGACCACATCCGGCGTGATGCGGAACGAGTTGACGGTGGTCGACGTCGATCCGTCGTCCTGCAGGTAGCGGTTGTTCTGGTCCCGGAGCGTCAAGCTGATCGAGTTGACCCCCAGGTCGTCGGTCGCCGTGCCGGTGATGGTGTAGGTGAAGGTGCTGACCACACTGGTGGCCGGGCCGGTGACGGTGGTGTTCGGCGTCTGGTCCACGAGTCCGAAGGTCTCGAACTTCTTGGTGGCCTTGGTCGGGTCCTGGGCGTTGTTGACGGCAACTGTTCGGGCCATCACCTGCAGCTCGCGGTTCTGCGTCATCGTCAGCGGCAACGACCAGGTGGTCGAGGTCCCGTTCGGCGACGCCAGGCTCGCGTTGATCGTGTTGCTGGTGGTGGTGCCCCAGGTGGTCAGGTCGTCGTTGAGGTACCGCCTGCTCTGTCGGTCCATGATCTCGAGCTGGACCCGCTGGACGCCGCTGGGTGCCGAGGCGGTCCCGCTGACCTGGTACTCCTGGTCCACCGGCTTGATCCGGCCCTCGATCGGATCGGTGATCGTGGTCTCGACACCGTTGCCTGCGGCAACCGAATTGAAGTCGTAGAAGGCGACCCGGCCGACGTTGTACCCACCCTGGGTGTTCCCGTCACCACCGGTGAACAGGCCCCGCGGAGTGAGCTCGATGTGCTTGTTGCCCTCGAAGGAGTTCGAGCCCGGGTTCCATTCGAGTGCCGTGCCGTCCACCGGGTTGAGCGCGCCGATGTGGTCACGCTTGACCACGGCGTCGCCGAGGCCGTAGCCGGAAAGGCCTTGTCCTGTTCCGTAGCCGACGTCATCCAGCCCCGGCCATGGCTGTGGTGCGGTTGGCGACTCGTTCCAGGCGAAGTGGCCGCCGACATAGACGGCCTTCTCGGAGATCGCCACGGAGTAGACGCTGTCGAAGAGCCGGGAGATCCACAGCGGCTGCACGTTGTCGCCACCCTCGAGCGGGTAGGCGACGACGGTGTCGTTGATGGGCGGACGGTCGCCACCGGAGCCACTCGACACGACGAAGTACTGGCCGTCGGGTGAGATGTCGCCGCCGTAGATACGCTGGATGCCGCCGACGTACTGCAGGTTGTCGTCCCACAGGCGGGTGCGCCACGGCAGCAGCTTGCTGGTCCGGGTGTTGATGATGGCGATGCCGTAGCGGTCCTGGCCGTTGACCTGCCGGCCTGTGTGCACCACCAGCAGCCGGCCGAGGTCCGGGCTCAGCTTCAGACGCTGCACGCCGAACTCGCCGTTGACCCCGATGCCGCCGGTGATGTCGTTGACGAAGTCGGTGCGCACGGCACCGGTGATGCCGTCGACCGCCGCGAGCGCGCTGCGCGGGACGCCGTTGATCGAGACGAACTTGCCGCCCACGTACACCGTCGAGTTGGTCACCGCGAGCTCGTTCGCCTTCGCGCTCGCGTCGGCGACGAAGGTGGTGACCGGTGCGCCGGTGACCGGGTCGATCCGGGCGATGCCCTTGCGGGTGAGGCCGTTGACGGTGCCGAAGTTTCCGGCGATGTACAGCTTCGTCCCGTCCGGCGAGGCCTCGACGGCTTCCACGCCGCCATTGCCGATCACCGGCCTGAAGGTCGTGTCGATCAGGCCGGTGGTGATGCTGTACGCCGCGAGGTAGGCCTGCTGGACGGTGGTGGTGTTGGTCGCCGTCTGGTTGCGCAGCGAGCTGAAACCGCCCGCGACGTAGACACGGTTGCCGACGACCTCGATGTCCCAGATCTCGCCGGTGCTGATCAGCGGGAAGTTGGTCCGCGGCACATCCGGCACGAGCGCGCTGTGGCCCGGGCCCGGCGGCTGAGCGGTTGCGGTGACGCTGCCCGTCTTCTGTGCGGTGTGGGTGCCGTCGTTGACGGTCATCGTGACGGTGCGGGCGCCGGCCGTGGCGTACGTGTGGGACGGGTTGTCGCCCGTGCCGGTCTGGCCGTCGCCGAAGTTCCAGCTGTAGGTCAGCGGGTCATGGTCGGGGTCGAAGGACCGGTTCGCGTCGAACTCACAGGTCATGCTGGCGCAGCCGAAGGTGAAGTCGGGGATCGGCGCCTCGTTGGTCGCGGTGGCGTCCGGTCCCGGGTCCAGGACGATCGAGAACATGGTCGACCGGGACACTGCGGCGCTGGTCGTCGCGGTCCGGGCAGCGGCGGTGCCGAGTGGTACGCCGGTGTTGGAGTCGCCGACGATCGAGCTCATCTTGCCGGTGCCGGTGGCCGCCCCGGTGGTCCGGGAGCTGACGCCGGCGGGAAGGGTCCAGGTCTGGTCGACCGAGGACTTCTCACTCCAGACGTTCACCAGCCACGAGTTGCCCTTCGCCACCGCGACGGTCGGGGTGGCGTGGCTGGATGCAGAGGTGTCGACGCCGCGGACGGCCGAGGCGGACACGGTGGTGACACCGGTACTGCGGTACGCCGCGACGCTGAGCACGGACTTGGACAGTTCGCTGCCGGTCACCGTCACATCGCTACCGGCGTCGGCAGCAGTCGCCGCCTTGGTCCACGCCCGCCCGCGTACGGCGTTGCCGTCGCGCGTCTGGATCAGCGTCCAGCCGGGCACTGCATCGGTGATCGTGCCGGTTGTCGCGTTGGTCGAAAGGAAGAGGAGCAGCCGGTCCTGCGTCTGCACGTTGGCAGGGATGCGGACCGAGTGCGATGAGCGGTTCCCGGCCGTGCTGGCCGCACCTACGTAGGAGACCTGGCCCTGGCTGACCGTTGCCACCGGGTTCACCTGGCCGGTCTTGGTGTTGGTCAGAGTCCCGTCACTGACGGTCAGGGTCACGGTGCGGGCGCCGTCGCTGGCGTACGTGTGGTTGGGGTTGACGCCGCTGCCGGTCTGGCCGTCCCCGAAGTTCCAGGTGTAGGTGAGTGTGTTGCCATCGGCATCGGTCGAACCCGAGGCGTCGAACCCGCAGACATGCCCGTTGCAGCTGGACACGAACGCGGCCACTGGTGCCTGGTTGACCGGATCCGCGACCTGGCCGGGGTTGAGGACGACGGAGAACATCGCATCGCGCGAGGTGGCCACGCTCGTGGTGGCCGTCCGGCCCGCGGCTGTCCCGGTCGGCACGCCGCCGGCCGAGTCGCCGAGCACCGAGCTCACCTTGCCGGAACCGGTGCCCGCCGCCGTCGTACGGGAGGTGGCGCCGGCCGGCAGCGTCCAGGTGAGGTCGACCGACGACTTCTCGGACCAGATGCTCACCAGCCAGGAGTTCGTGTCGGCAACGGCCGCCGAGGGCGTGGTGTGGCTGCTGGCGGAGGCATCGCTGCCGCCGACCGCCGAAGCCGACACGGTCGCGTTGCCCGTACTGCGGTACGCCGCGACGCCGATCACCGACTTGAGCGTGTCACTGGTGGTCACGGTGACGTTGGCATTGATGTCCGCGGCAACGGCTGTCTTGGTCCAGACGCGACCGCGTACGCCGTTGCCGTCGCGGGACTTGAGGAGGGTCCAGCCTGTCAGGGTGTCCGAGATGGTCCCGGTCGTCGCGTTGGCGGTGATGTAGAGCACCAGCGCGTCGCCGGCCTGCGCCGCCGCAGGGATCCGCACCGTATGGCTCGTCCTGGCTCCGAAGTTGCTGGTGGCACCGACGAACGAGATCTCGCCGGCGGCCGCGGATGCGGACGTCGCGAGGACCGCCGTCAGGCCCAGCGCGGGCACCAGGGCGACCAGTACGGCGGCCAGCACGCCGAGCGGGCGCCTCCGGCCACGGACGGATCGATCGAAGAGCTGGGACACAGTCACTCACCAACCAGATTCAGAGAACGGGACGCGGACCGGCAGCCGCCGGTCCAGTGCGGAGTTCCTGAAGGCGAACGTCTTGGCAGCGAGTTGACCGACCTGCCAACTGGTCGGTCTGTCGGTTGTCGCGGCGACGGACAGTCGATCGACACGTCCGGCACAGGTCCGAGCGGCCGCCATCGCGACACGCCCGTGGCCTGCCGGATTCGCGCATGGTTGTCTCAACGACGGCGTCACCCGACAAAGCTCGTCCACCCCCCTGGTGACCGAGAACCCACCCCAAAGACCCGCCCCCCGGATCTCCAGGCCTGACTGTCGCATCACGCCACGTCACGTGCAAGACTTCTGGGCCAGATCGGGTGTTCCGGGCGTGTCGCCGCTACCCAAAGTAGGCGGGCCTGCTCCCACCGCTAGGTGGTTCGGGCCGGCCTCAGCTAGCCGGCACGTTTCGCGCGGGACTTCGCCCGGGCCATCTTGAGCAGGTAGATCGGTGTCGGCGGAACCCAGCCGAGCTGCTTCGCCTGGCCGAGGTCGTCCCGGTTCGCCCAGTGCTCGATCACCTTGCCGTCCTCGACCCGGAACCAGTGGGACTGGGTCGCAGCGAACGTCCTCCCGGTCGGTGGGAAGGCGGTGTCGACCTCGCCGTCTTCGCTGTAGACGACGAACGGGGCGACCTGGCGGCCGTTCATCGTCGAGTTCACCGCGACCAGGCCGTCCGCGGCGACCACGTGGTGAATGTCGTAGTGAAGGTCGGCGAATGCTGCCCGCAGCCACAAGGACGTCGAGTGGAAGGCCGCCGGCCCGGTCCCGCGCGACGACAGTGGTTGCACTGATTTCTCGTGATCCACGGCGGCCGGGTGGATCACCTCGTCGAAGTCGGCGAGACTGCCGTCGGCCATGAGGTGGATGCTGCGTACGGCGATGGTGCTGGGGTCGCTCGACACGATCCCGGGGATGACGTCCATGGTTTCTCCAAATTAGATACAGTTGGACTGTCTCCAATAGTGTTGGATCGGGTGATGGCAGAAGTCAAGAGGAATTACGACGCTTCCGGCCGGCGGGAACAGGCGCGCGCACGCCGGCGGGCCGTAGTACTGGCAGCGCAGGAGCTCTTTGAGCGCGACGGATTCCGGGCGACGACGATCGCGGCCGTCGCCCGTGCTGCCGGCGTGTCCGCCGAGAGCGTCTACAAGGGCTTCGGCACGAAGGCGGCGCTGGCCAAGGATGTGTTCGACCTGGTGCTTGCGGGCGACGACGACCCGGTTCCGATCGCGGAGCGGCCGGAGGCGCGGGCGGTGCAGGCCGAGGCCGATGTGCGGCGGAAGATCGCGCTGTACGTCGACGGCCTGGCGCGGCGCCAACAGCGATCCGCGAAGGTGCAGATCCTGATCCGGGACGGCAGACACGTCGACGAGACCCTCGAGGACATCTGGCAGAAGCTCCTGGACGAACGTCTGACCGGCATGACGATGCTTGCCCGCCATCTGCACGAATCCGGCCAGCTGCGCGACGGCGTCGACGTAGACGAAGTGCGTGATGTGCTGTGGACCTGCACTGCCGTCGAGCTGTACGAACTCCTCGTGCTCGGGCGCGGCTGGTCCCTCGATCGGTATGCGGCGTGGACCGCGCGCGCCATCACCAGTGCCATCTGCCCGTAGCCCTGGCGTGGTTGCTGGTTGCTGGTTGCTGGGCGAGATGAGCGTCGAGGGCCGGGCGGTCCGCGATAGGGTCGGCGGCGTTCGCGGGACCGCTTCCGGGGAAGGTCTTCCATGGGTGATTTCAGGGTTTCTGTCGCGACCGCGCAGGAGCTCCGTCGGCTGCGCGACTGGGCGGACGACGAGGGCTGGAATCCGGGTGTTTCCGACGGACAGGCGTTCTTTCCGACTGATCCGCAGGGGTTTCTCGTCGGACGGTTGAACGGGGAGGCCGTGGCGTCGGTTTCCGCGATGCGCTATGGGGCGGACTTCGGTTTCATCGGGTTCTACATCGCGCGACCCGCGGTCCGCGGCCAGGGATATGGGATTCAGGTGTGGCAGGCCGGGATGGCGCGCCTGGAAGGCCGCAACGTCGGGCTCGACGGGGTCGTCGAGCAGCAGGACAACTACCGGAAGTCGGGTTTCCGGCTGGCGTGGAACAACATCCGGTACGAGGGTGTGCCCTCGGCTGGGGGACAAGACGACGGCGTCACGCTGGTCGACGCCCGGACCGTCCCGTTCGACCAGCTGGCCGCCTACGACCGCAGGTTCTTCCCGGCCGCGCGCGACGCGTTCTTGGCGTCCTGGCTGAGCCTGCCCGGCCACGCAGCCCTCGTAGCCCTCCGCGACAACGAGATCCAAGGACTCGGCGTACTCCGCCCTGCCAGCGGGCCCTCGCGAGTCGGCCCCCTCTATGCGGCCTCCGACAGCATCGCCCTGTCGCTCCTCACCGCCCTATCCGCAACCACTCCGGGCCTTTCCATCGCGATCGACGTCCCAGACATCAACAAGCCCTCAGCTGCACTAGTTGAACAACTGGGCCTGACGCCCTCGTTCGAGACCGCCCGCATGTACACCGGCCCAACCCCCGACCTGGACCTAGCAGGCCTCTTCGCCGTGACAACCCTCGAACTGGGCTAGTCGGCGCGGGCGAATGCGTTCGTTGCTGTGGCGAAGGCGGTTGTCCAGTCGGTCGTGAGGATGCTGCCGATGTATCCGTCCGGCCGGATCAGGATCAGAGTGTCGCCGGTTATGCCGTAGATCTTGGGCAATTGGCCAGTGGTGTCGGTGAGGCCGTCGCCTTCTCCGGCTGCTGTGTGGATCGCGTAGCGGCGTAGTTCGGCGCCGCCGGTCGGCCAGGTCAGGTGGGGCAGCGCCTCGACGGCGCTGGAGCCGAAGGCCAGCAGGGTGAACTGCGGCCCTTGGTAGACGTCGAAGAGTCGTCGGGCGCCGGGCCCGGTGCATGGCGCGTCGGGTGCCCGGTCACCTGCTCGTAGTGTCTTGGTGGCGGGACCGTCGTCGGCGGCGAGCGGACCGCCGTAGTACGAGAGTCTGAGCTGTCGTTCCTCGTCTCCGCGTCTGAGGCTGGCGAGACGGTGTTGGTCGAGGCCGGCATACAGTTCGGTGGACCGGCCGAGGACCCGTGCGGCGACCGGTTGCCGCTCGGTCTCGTAGCTGTCGAGCAGGGAGTCGGGGGCGCCGGCGATGACCTGGCCGAGTTTCCAGCCCAGGTTGTAGGCGTCCTGTACTCCGGTGTTGAGCCCCTGCGCGCCGGCCGGGGTGTGCACGTGGGCGGCGTCGCCGGCCACGAAGACCCGGCCGGCGCGGTAGTGCTCGACGATCCGGATGTTCGGTCGGAACACCGAGGTCCAGGTGACGTCGTGGAGCCGAAGACCGGTGAGTGAGTGGAAGCGGGCCGCCAACGCGGCTTCGTCGACCTGCGGTGTCTCCTCCGGCTGCAGCCGGATCATCAGCTGGAACTGGTCGGAGTGGGGGAGCGGGCACGCTCCGACGAATCTGCCGCCCGGGCGGGGCCATACGTGCCACCGGTCGCGAGACAGCTCGTCGATCGCGGCGTCGACGATGAGCATCCGGTCGGACTGGTCGGTTTCGCCGGCGAACCGGAGACCGGCGGTCTTGCGGACGGTGCTCGCTCCGCCGTCGGCGCCGACGAGGTACTGGCTGCGTACCCGCTCGCCCGAGGCGAGGGTCGCCGTCACGCCGTCGTCGTCTTGTTCGAAGTGATCGAGTGCGACGCCGAACTCGATCCGCAGACCGAGCCGGTCGAGCAGGCGGTGCAGAACGGCATCGGTGCGAGACTGCGGCAGCAGCAGGATGTTCGGGTGTGGCACGGCAGCTGTCGGCTTGTGTTGGCGCTGCATCCGCCAGGGCACGGTGATCGGTCCGAGGTGGATGCCCATGAGTGGGTATGTGCCGCCCTCGGCGCGTGCCTCGTCGAGCACGCCGAGATCCTCGAGGACCTCCTGGGTGCGGGGCTGTACCCCTTTGGCGCGGGACCCTTCGAACGCGTGCGGTGCCTTGTCGACCAACCGGACGCGAAGGCCGCGCCGCAGCAGGTCGGCCGCCAGCGTGGAGCCGACCGGGCCGGCTCCGACGACGAGTACGTCGATGTCGTGGTGTTCGGTCATGTCGACTCCCTCCGATATTGGCTACGATGTAGCCGTTATATTTCGGCTACAGTGTAGCCAGATTGAAGGGCCCCAGCAACAGGGGTCATTCCGCGACTCGGGCAAGGGGGTAGACGTGAGTCAGAGAGCTCCGCGGCCAGGGAGTCCGGGCTGGTGGCAGAGCCGCCCTCGCCAGGACAACGACACGGCGCAGGGGCCTGGGCGTCCCTCGATGCCGGTCGACCGCATCATCGACGCGGCGGTCGAGCTCGTCGACGAGGTGGGACCGGGGGAGTTCAGCATGCGGCTGCTGGCACAGCGGCTCCAGTCGAGCACGGCCACCCTGTACCGGCACTTCGCCGGCAAGGACGAGATCCTCGTTCAGGTCGTGGACCACGTGCTTGGTGAGGTGCCTCGGCACTTTCCTGACATCGCCGACACATCGTCGTGGCAGGAACGGCTCGTCGCCAGCGCGGAGGCGCTGTTTCGAACGCTGAGGGAACACCCGAAGGTGGTGTCACTCTTCGACAATCACATCCCGCTCGGCCCGCGCGCTCTCGCCGGCCGGGAGGCCGCGATCGGCATCATGCTCGCCGGCGGATTTGCTCCCGAGGTCGCTGCCAGGGCGTACACCGCCGTGGCCCACTACGTCATCGGCTTCGCCATCCAACTGCCCCCCGCCGGCGCCGCCGGCCGAGAGGAAACCCAGGACCACCGCGACTTCTACAGCTCCCTGGATCCCGCGCGCTATCCCGCCACGGTCACCTCGGCGGCGTTCCTCCCCACCTCCCTGGACGACGAATTCCACTTCGGCCTACAGCTCCTCGTCGACGGCCTGGCCAACCACTTGCCCCACCCGACCGCTAGTGCGTTTGAAGGCGTTGCTGAATTGGAATGACCGGACGGCTCCCGGGCGTTATGCATCGTGATGAAGCATTGCATTACGTGTGGGGACGCGCTGCACCCCGAGAGGGCTGCGAAGTACAGCTATTGCACGAAGCCGGACTGTCAGGAACAGAACCTCAAGGACCTCACGATCGTGTCCATTGGGGTGAACAAGTCCGCTGACCAGTTCATGGTCCTTGACGAGAAGACGAGTGACGAGTTGGCGCGCGGTCAGCATCACGACCCGCGACGCGGCTCTTACGGACGACAGGGCTATGAGCCGCCTACCGAACGATCGGCGAGTCGGCCTGCTCCTGATCGGTCCTCGAAGCCAGTTGCCCCGAACAAGCGGAAGCCCGCGTCACCGCCAGTTGGTCGTCGCTGGACCGAATCGCAACAGCGGCTGGCCGTGCTCTACAACGAGCAGGGTCTGAACCCGGACAAGATCGCGGAGAAGCTCGGCCTGAGCCGCTACCTCGTCACGCAGATGATCCTCACAGCCCCGAGGCATCGACGCCGCTGATCCGGTATGCGACGTCAGCAGCCGGTGGTCGAGCACCTGGCCAGGAGGGTCGCGGTTTCCCACATCGACAATCCGCGGGAGTCGGCTTCAGCGGCTGGCGAGGCGCTTGGCGTCACCAGCCGAACCGCAGCCGTGACCAGGATGAGTAACACCGGCCTGGAGTAACCAGGGCGCGCCAGTTGATCGCCGCGTTACTGGCCGATGTCACTGTCGGAATCGTCGTACTGGTCATCCTCGACGGCAGCGAGGGCGGAGGTGCCGGCCGCGGCTACTGACAGATGACGGCTGGGGGACGCTGCATAGCGGTCCAGCCACGCAGGCCAGGGTCGAAGCCTCTTTCCGGCGGCGTTCGCCAAGGCGACGAGTACGTCCGCTGTAGTGCCCCGCTCGGCAGGTTGGTCCGACAGCAGTCGCCGGATCACAGGTGCGAGCCGCGAGCGCGGGATCTCGGTCACCTTTGCATGCTGTACGCCGGTCACCGCCTCGGCGAGGATCTTCCCCAGGCCGTAGAGGTCCATCGCGGCGGAGACCGGTTCGCAGGCGTTCTGCTCCGGCGACGTGTAGCCCGTGGTGCCAACCGGATGACCGGCAGGTTGCAGCGAGCCGATGGGCCGTGCGGTGCCGAAGTCGAGCAGGATAGGACGCCTATCCCGCAGGACGACGTTCTCCGGCTTGAGGTCGAGGTGGGCCAGGCCTCGGTCGTGCAACGTGGCCACGGCCGGGAGTAGTTGGGCGCCGAGCACGGCGGTCTCTGCCGCAGTGAGCGCGCCGTTCTCGTCGAGTTCCTCGTCGAGGGCCGGGCCGTCGACGTACTCGACCAGGATGTGGGGCACCGGGTCGCCCGTGCCATCGGCAAGGAGCCTCGGCAGCGAGGGGTGGAAGTTGCCCGTGAGCGCGGCTGTCTCCCGGCGCAGGCTCCGCACCGCTCGGGGGTGGTGGACCTGATGGGGGCGGGCCAGCTTCAGCACGGCGGGACTCCAGAGGCCGGGATTCCAGACGAGCCAGGTCTCGCAACGCGCCCCGACCCCGAGGCGCTCGATGGCGAGGTTCTCACCGGGCAGTTCGGAGCCTTCCGTGAACTCCCAGAGGGCCAGGCCGTCCACGGGGTCGAGCTGTTCCATTCCTTCTCCTCCGTGGTGCAGAAGGGTCGGCCGCCGAGAGATCTCTC